>CACGXV010000001.1 GCA_902577075.1 uncultured Pelagibacteraceae bacterium
TAGATTATGATGCAATTAACAAAATTTTAATTAAAAAAAAAGTGGTAGCCCCATCTTTAATATCTCAAAATTATAAAAAAAATTATATAGAAATAGAAGATTTCGGAGATTTAACAGTTTTTGAAAAATTTAAAAATAATAAAACTAACAAAAAAAATTACTATATAAAAATTTTAGATCTACTGTCAAAAATAAATAAAATAAAAATTAAAAAACAAAAAACATTTTTGAAAACAAACTTCAAAGTTCCGAACTACACCACAAAAATGCTATTAGATGAATCTAATTTATTTATAGATTGGTATTTACAAAAATACTTTAAAGGTAAAAAAAAACATTTTTTAGAAAAAGAGTTAAAAAAAATATTTAAAAAATTATTAAGAAATATTTCATACCATAAGAAAGTTTTTGTACACAGAGATTTTCACGTATCCAATATAATGATAACTAAAAAGGGTTTAGGACTGCTCGACAGTCAGGATGCAGTATATGGTAATATTGCATACGATTTAGCTTCTTTAATTGATGATGTAAGGTTTAAAACAAATACAAAAATCAAGGATTTTATTTTTCAAGAATTCTTAAAAAAAAATAAAAATTTAGATTATAAAAAATTCAAAAACGATTTTGAGATTTTATCTGTACTTAGAAACTTGAAAATAATTGGTATATTTTCTCGTTTATCTACGAGAGATAAAAAAAAAAAATATCTCAAACTTATACCGTATGCTTGGAAACTAATTGAACTTAGAACAAGCAAAAACCCCATATTTAATGACTTAAATTGTCTTTTGATTAAAAATTTTGATAAAAAAAGAAAATTGATATGAAAGTTAAAACTGCTTTAATTCTTTGTGCTGGGTTTGGTAAGAGGGTTCAACCAATAACAGATACAATACCCAAACCTTTAATTAATTATAAAGATGAAACTTTATTAGAAAATACTATTAAATTTTTAATAAAAATAAAAATAAGCAAAATTAAAATAAACGTATTTTATTTAAAAGAAAAAATAATTAGTTTTATTGAAAGTAAAAATTTTCCAATAAATATAGAAATTGTTGATGATGGTGAAACAATTTTAGGTACAGGCGGTGGAATTTTAAGCCTTATTAATAAATCTGATGAAGAGGATGTATTAGTTATTAATCCAGATACAATTTGGGATGATAATTTCATAAGCTCAGTTATAAATATGGAAAATATCTATTTCGAAAAAAAAATTAAAAATATTTTATTGGTTGTAAATAATGCATCGTGTTTTGATCAAAGATTTAATGGAGATTTTGAGATAAAAAATAATATTTTATTTAAAGAAAAAATTAATAATTTTAAATATACAGGATGTCAAATATTCAACAAAGATATAATTTCTCATAAGCAACTAAATTATTTTCCTATATCTGAAATATGGGATACTCTTTTAAGAGAGAGCAAACTTTATGGTTATGAACATAAAGGGGAGTTTAAGCATCTAACCGATTTTGAAATATATGAAAAATTATTTATTTAGAAAACTAAAAGGTCCTTTGCTCTATCTTTATCTAAGTAACTAGCATTTTTAATTTTTCCTTTTTCAGTTTTTATTAATAAAGGATTACCCGTTGGTATTTCTAGACTCGAAATTTTTTTGTTGTCTAAATCAAATAGATATTTACACAATGATCTAATTGAATTTCCATGAGCTGAAACAATTATATTTTTATCTAATTTTGGCTCTATGTTCTTTTTATAGAAGGGTATTACTCTTTCGTAAGTATTTTTTAACGACTCAGTATCAGGGATCTTGTCTCTTGGAACATTTTTGTATATATCAATATTTAATGGGTGATATGGACTTGTTTTTTTAAGAGCCTCTGGTGGATTATCCCAGGACCTTCTAAAATTATGAATTTTTTCTTCACCATAAAGCTTTTTCATTTCATCTTTATTTAAACCTGTTAAAGCTCCGTAATGCCTCTCATTTAATTCCCATGCATTTATAATCTCCTGATTTTTTACTCTCATAGTATTTAATATTAAATTCAGAGTCTCAATCGATCTTGTTTGTAAAGATGTGTAAAAATAAGATAATTCAATACCTAATTTCTTTATTAATTCTCCTGCTTTACAAGCTTCAAGCTTACCTTTAGCGGCTAAATCTACATCTACCCAGCCTGTGAAACGATTTTCTAGATTCCATTCACTTTGCCCATGTCTTACAAGAATTAAATAATTCATAAATTTAATACAAATATAAATTAAATTTGATTGACATAAAGCTAAATCTTTTTATTTTGTTACAATGAGTTCATTTGAGGATAGAAAAAAAAGTTTTGAAAAGAAATTTGCTCATGATCAAGAGCTTCAATTTAAAGTTAGCGCAAGAAGAAATAAATATTTAGGAGAATGGGTATCTCAAATACTTGGTTACAATTCAGATCAAGAAAAAGAATATATTCAATCAGTAATAAAGGCAGATTTTGCTGAAGCAGGCGATGAAGATGTTTTTAGAAAAATCAAAGAAGATCTAAAAGAAAAAAATATATCAGATGAGGAATTACGAAAAAAGATGGATGAGTTAAATGAAAAAGCTAAAACTGACTTTAGTTAGTTTTTTTTTTATTCTATTAAATATAAATATTTCATTTTCTTTAAATACTAATTTTAAAATAATTTCTGGAAAAGCAGTTATTACAGATGGTGATACGGTCAAAATAAATAATAAAAAAATTCGTTTCAGTGGAATTGATGCTCCAGAAAGTTATTTTTTTGGAAAAAAACAAATATGTACTTTAAATAAAGTGGATATTTTTTGTGGAATATTGTCAAAAGATAAATTAGTTGAAAAAATAGGAAATCGATCTATTGATTGTAAAATTGAAAAAAATAAAGATCAATTCAATAGGTTATTAGGAGAGTGTTTTTTAGATAACGAGAGCCTATCAGTTTACATGGTCAAGAATGGCTATGCGTTTGATTACCCAAAATATTCTAAAGGAAAATTCAGTAAATATGAAAAATATGCAAAAGATCTTTCTTTAGGACTGTGGCAAATGAAATTCGAATATCCTTGGATATGGAGAAAAAAAAATAGATAATAAAAAGAGTGATTCGAAATAATAAATTATATTTATTTATAATTCTAATTTTGGTTTCTGCATGCTCTTCTATACCTAAAAATACAGCTGATGGTTGTTCAATTTTTTCCGAAAGATATCTTTGGTATAAACATGCAAAAAAATCTGAACAAAAATGGGGAACACCTATTTATTTACAACTTGCAATTATTAAAATGGAGTCAGATTTTGATTGGTTGGCCAAACCACCTAGACAAAAATTGTTTAAAGTAATTCCATATAAAAGACCATCCAGTTCTTTTGGCTATTCTCAAGCTGTAAAAGGTACATGGAAGCAATATAAAGAGGAAACTGGAAATAAATATGCTACCCGAACGAGGTTCAAGGATAGCGTAGATTTTATTGGTTGGTATACAAATAAAACTGAAAAGATACTCAAAATACCTAAAAACGATGCTTTTAGGCAGTATGTAGCTTATCATGAGGGATGGGGGAATTATAAAAATTATAAAAATAAACAGAGAATTATTTTACTAGCAAAGAAGGTTGAAAACCAGTCAAAGAAATACAAAAGTCAACTTAATAAATGTAAAAACTCACTAACTACTAGAAAATATATTTTATTCTAATTTAGCTGTTTTTTTAGCTCTATATCAACAGCATCAATTCTCTTTGTATTCTTGGCAAGAGTTAAATACATAGTAGGAGTAACATACAAAGTAAAGAACGTAGAAATTATCATTCCACCAAGTATTGTTGCTCCAACTGCGAGCCTAGAACCTTCTCCTGCTCCAGGTCCAATATTACCAATAACTAAAGGCAACATTGCTATCATAGTACTTAGTGATGTCATAATTATTGGTCTAAATCTTAAACTGCAAGCCTCTTTTACAGCTTTCTCAATATCTTTACCCTTAGTTCTTAATTGATTTGCATAATCAACTATAAGAATACTATTCTTTGTTGAAATCCCTATAAGGATTACAAGCGCAATTTGTGAGAAAATATTTATTGATGAATTTAAAAATAATATAAATACTAAACCACCAAATACTGCGAGTGGGACAGTTAAAATAATTATAAAAGGATGAATAAAAGAATTAAAGGTTGCAGACATTACGAGATAAGCAGTTAATAAAGCTAGGGCAAAAATTATATAAAGTTCGTTACTTGTTTCTTTTAATTCTTCTGATTTACCCTTCCAAGTAATTTGTTTATCAGGCGCAACTTTAGTCATTGTCTCTTCAAGATATCTTATTGCTTCAGCTAAAGTATATCCTTCACTTATATTTGCAGATATCGTCACAGCTCTTTGCCTATTGTACCTTGATAATTTACTTGCAGTTCCCTTTTCATTAAATTCTACTAAATTTGAAAGTGAAACTAAGTTTCCAGTTTTTTCTGATCTAACAAATATTTTACTTAAACTTTCCTTATCTTTTCTATCCTCTAAGTATTGTTGTAAAATTATAGGATACTCTTTGCCAAGTTGATTAAATTTTGTAACTATTTTGCCACCATATAATGTCTCTAGTGTTTGTCCAATAGCCTCTGCAGATATCCCCAAGTCTTTTGCTTTTATTTTATTAATCTTTATATTTACTTCCGGTTTATTTCTACTGTAATCAGACTCTAATCTTGATAAATTTCTGTTTTTCCTAAGCATTCTAATAACTTGATTTTGAATTTGTTCTAGCTCTTCGTAAGTATTTCCATAAATAACCATTTGGACAGGCTTATTGTAACTCGAAACCCTTATAGATTGAGGAGATATAGGAAAAGCCAGTGTTTGAGGCACAGTAACAATTTTACCTATAGCTTGTCTCATAATTGTTTGAGAGCTTTGCTTTCTATTTTTCCAATTATCTAAAAGTGAAATGATTAAAAAACTATTTTCAGAGCCAAATCCTGGGACAATCATAAGAAATCTATTGTATGGGCTATTTTCCTTATCTAGTAATGGTATCAGTCTTTTTTCAACGTCCTCGGCTCTTTTTTGAGTATACTGAAAAGAACTGCCCTCATCTGTAAAACCAATTACCAAATATACACCTCTATCTTCCATTGGTAATAGTTCTTTTTTTGTATAATTATATAAAGCGGCCGAGCCAACAATGATTAAAATAATAAACGTTATAATTGTTTTTTTTCTATTGATCCAAAATACTAAAGTTTCTGAATAAAAATTTAAAAAACCTTGGAAAAATTTATCAAACCTTTTCGTCAGAAAATTTGACTTTTTCTTTTTATCAAGAAACTTACTTCCAAGCATTGGAGAAAGTGTTAATGCAACGAACGATGAGACAACTATTGCAAATGATAAGGCAATAGCGGTCTCTTTAAATAAAGTACCAGCAATTCCCTCTATAAAAATTAAAGGTAAAAAAACTGCAACTAATATCAGAGTTGTTGCAATAATAGCAAAAGTAATTTGTTTTGAACCTTTGTATGCTGCTACTAATGGCGTTTCACCATTTTCGATTCTTCTATATATAGCATCAGTCATTATAACAGAATCGTCTGTTATAATTCCAATTGCTAAAATAAAACTTAATAAGACAAATATATTAATTGATAAGTCAAATATATATAAACCCAAAAAGGTTGCTATCAAACTTACTGGAAGAGCGATAGCCGGTACTATTACTGCTTTAAGGTTTCCTAAAAATAAATAAATTATTATTACAACTAATATAAATGCAATAATTAAGGTTTTATAAACTTCATTGATAGCTTCACCGATATATGTTGCTCTATTGAATGCTATTTCTAAATTTAAATCTCCTGGTAAAGTTTTCCTAACTTCTTCAATTTTTTTATTAATATCTTTGGATAGTTCTACGGTAGATGCACCACTTCTTGCATAAATTCCTATTCCCATAGTTTTTAAATTTAAAGCTCCTTTGCTTTGAGCTCTAAATAAAACTTTTTCAGTTACTGGACCTAATTCAAGATTTGCAACATCAGATAATCTTACAACGTTATCTTTAGCCTTCTTTATCGGAAGTTGTTTCAGTTTTTCCAAGTCGTTATAAGATTTGTCGATATTAATTGTGAGATCAATATTTTCTGCCTCTAAAGTACCAGCTGGTAATCTCACATTTTCATTTCTAAGTGATCTCTCAACCTCTTGTATTGTTAGATTATTCGCTGCCAACTTGATTGGATCAATCCATACTCTTATGCTGAGCTCTCTTAATCCGCCAGTTCTTATCCGACCAACATTTTTAATGCTTGAAAACTGATCAACCAAATACCTCTCCGCGTAATCTCCAAGTTCAAGGTCTGTCCATGTTTCTGAGGATAATGCTAGCCACATTGTTGTTGTAAAACCCGCAGATTGTTTAAGTATTCTAGGCGCATCCGCCTCTGAGGGAAGTTTTCCAACTATTCTAGCTACTCTTTCTCTTACATCGTTTGCAGCATTATCAAGATCAATATCTGTATCGAACTCTATATTTATAGTACTTTTTCCATTCTCTGATTTTGCATCAATATTTTTTATTCCTTCTGCTCCACCAATTACTTCTTCAATTACCTGAGTTACTTCTTCATCAACAATAGGAGCTGAAGCCGAAGCATATTTCACTTGAACTTGAACTACAGGTGGTTGTAAACCGGATGGAAGTTCTCTAACAGGCAACTTTGAAAAAACAAAAGTACCAAAAACAACCAATATTAAAGATAACACCCAAGATAATGCTGGTCTTCTAATACTTACATCAGTTAAATACATTTAATTATTTATTTTTTATCTTCTTTTTTTTGTGAATCCGACTTACCAAACAAATTCTTTATCCAGTCAAACTTACTTTTTTTTGCTTCTGAATTATTGGATTTGTCTTTTTTTCCCCAAGCGGATTTACCTTTTTTAGCTCCATCTTTAATAGGTTTTATTTTGCCATTTGGCCTTACTTTCTTAAGACCTTCAGCAACAACTACATCACCTTTATTTAATCCAGATTTGACTTCAAGATATCCTTGACTTCTATTGCCAACTATAACCTCTACTCTATTAGTAACATTATTTTCATCTACTTTATAAATATAAACTTTATTACCCTCCAAGATTACACTTGTATCAGGAATTCCTAAAGAATCTCTCTCGTTGTATTTTATAGAAACTTCCATCAATGCTCCTGGCAAGATTTCAGAATTTGAGTTTTGAAGTTTAACTCTAAGTCTAAGAGATCTATTGCTTACATCAATTTTACTTGCAATTGAGTCTACTTTACCTTGATATATTTTTTCTTTATTTCCAGAAAATCTTACATCAACACCTAATCCTTTTTTTACGAATGGAGCAAATATTTCTGGTACATCAACATCAATAAATAAAAAAGATGCATCTTCAATATCGATAACAACTGAGCTTTCTGAAACATTAATATCGTCTGAAAAGTTTCTTTTACCTATTACACCATCAAAAGGTGCTTTAATAGTTCTATTTTTTAATTTTGCTACAATATCTCCAGTTTTTACTTTAGTGTTATATTTTATCTCCTCTAAAATTTCATACTTTTCTATATTATAAGACTTAACTTTTATTGGAACAGCTGTTCCAAACGTTTCAATTATATTTTGGAATTTTCTTTGTTCAACAGTTTTAACTATTATCCCTGGCGGTGGTCTTTTGCTAAATTTTTTTTTAAAGTGATTACCAATCATTGTTCTTGCAATGATTACACCAGCGATAATCATAAAAAATATTACAATAATAGTTGTTACTTTTGTTGATCTTTTCATATTCTACAATTTTCCATATTCAGCCCATGACCCGTCATAAACTGTAGGAGAATATGTATTATTTACCAGGGAATATGCAAGACTTAAAACACAAGCAGTAATACCAGAACCGCATGAAAAAACTCTATTGTTATCATTAGAATCAATTATTTCGTCGAATTTTTTTGAAATTTCAGATCTATTTTTAAACGTATTGTCCTTAGCGTTAATAACTTCTTTAAATGGAAGACATAGAGAATTTGGTATAGATCCACTTCTAACATTTTTTCTTGGATCTGGCACAGTTCCATCAAATCTTTCCTTACTTCTCGCATCAATAACTTTAAAATTATTTGTTTTTATGTTGTCATTGATTTCGTCAATGTTTTTAACAAGATGTTTATTTTCTCTAGCAAAATATTTCGTCTCTAAAATATTTGTATTTTCATTGGTTGTAATTTTTTTTTCTATTTTCCATTTTTTTAACCCACCATCCAAAACGCTGACTAAATCTTTATCATGACCAAAATAAATAAAATTAAACCAACCTCTACATGAACTCACCACATCTGAATTATCATAAATTACTATTCTATCTTGATTTGAGATACCTAAAGAAGACACAATTTCTTCCCATTTTTCTCTTGTTGGAAGCATATGAGGTAATTCGGTATTCTGCTCTGAGTTTTTGTCCAAGTCAAAAAAAATTGCTCCTGGAATATGTTCACTCAAATATTCTTCATAAGGATTTCTATTTATTCCTGGCATATGCCAAGAACAGTCTATGATTTTTACACTATTTAAATTTTTTTCTAACCAATCAGATGAGACAAGTGACATTCTATCTTTTTTCTAAATACTTCTGATGATATTCCTCTGCAGCACAATAATTTTTTAATTCAGAAAGTTTGGTAACTACTCTTCCAGATAATCTTATATTTTCTTCATTTATAACTTTTTGAGCAATTTTCTTTTGTTCATCGTTAAGATAAAATATTTCACTTCTGTATTGTGTGCCAAAATCAGGTCCTTGAGAATTCAAGGTTGTTGGGTCATGAAATTCAAAAAATTTTTTTATAATTTCCTCATAAGAAATTATTTTAGGATCAAATTCAAGTTTTACAGCTTCTGCGTGATTTGTTGTCCCAGTGCAAACCTCTCTATAATTTGTATTTGGACTATTACCTCCGCAGTATCCAACCTCAGTTCTATAAACGCCCTCTAGTTGTCCATATTTTTTTTCTGGACCCCAAAAACATCCCAAAGCTAAAACTGCTATTTCCATAGATTAATGCTATAATAATAATATAATTAAATCCATGTTATCTAAAAATCAATTAGGCTTTTTATACATGGTTCTTTCTGTTTGTGCATTCTCAATGATGGATGTACTTGTAAAATGGTCTGAAAATTATCCAGTTGGAGAAGTTCTTTTTTTCAGGGGTTTTTGTGGATTAATACCCATACTTTTTTTAATACCAAAAAAAAATTATAAAGGCTTTTATAAAACAGATCGACCTAAACTACATTTTGCAAGATGCATGGCTGGTTTAATGGCAATAGTGTCAATATTTATTGCTCTTAGAAACTTACCTTTGGCCACTGTAGTGAGTATTTCTTTTGCAGCACCGATATTTGCAACAATAATGTCAATATATTTTTTATCAGAAAAAATTGGTAAGTATAGATGGTTGGCAGTCTTTATTGGATTTTTAGGTGTAATAATTATTGCTCAACCTGGAATTTCATCTTTAAATTTTAATTATGTTTTTCCAATTATTTTTTGTTTAGGAATGTCTTACGTAGCTATTGCAATAAGACAACTGTCTACTACAGAACCTGTCTGGTTAATTTCATTTTACTTCTCAATTGCAATAACAATTTTAGGACTACTAACTGTTCCATTTGGTTGGGTTATGCCAACTTTTTTCGATTTTATATTATTGTGTATGATTGGTTTGCTTGGAGGTGTTGCAAATTTACTTTTAGGTCAATCATATAAACTTTCAGAAGTTTCTTTGGTTACACCGTTAAAATACCTAAGTTTAGTGTTTGCTATTTTCTTTGGGTATTTTGTTTGGAATGAAATACCATCATACAAGACTTTGATTGGCGCTATATTAGTAATTTTATCTTCAATCATAATATTTAGAAGAGAAATATATTTAAAAAAACCAAACTTAATTTTTAAAAATGAATAAAACACCCAGATATTGGTCAGAAGCAATTAAACATCTCTCAAAAGATAAAATAATGAGGAAACTTATATTAAAGTATAAAGATAAAACTTTAACCTCAAGGAGAGATATTTTTTTATCATTGTGCAAATCTATAATTGGTCAACAAATTAGCGTAGCTGCTGCTAACTCAGTTTTTTTAAAGTTCAAAAAAGAGTGTAAAGGAAAGATAAATCCAAAAGTAGTAAATAGCATTACTTCAAATAGATTAAAAAAATGTGGTTTAAGTAGACAAAAAGTAAGAGGTATAAAAGAGTTAGCAAAAAAATTTATTAGTAAAACTTTTAATCCAAGAATTATCAAAACAATGAGTGATGAAGAAGCAATTCTTTATTTGTCAGAATTAAGACAAATAGGTAGATGGTCAGCAGAAATGATATTACTATTTACTTATAACAGGTCTAACATTTGGCCTGTTCAAGATATTGGTCTACTCAGAGCAATTTCTAATAACTATAAAAAAAACTACTTACCACCTATGAGTTATGTAAATCGTTTAAAAAAGAGATTCTCTCCTTATTGTTCAGTTGCCACTTGGTATTTATGGCGTTCTATTGATGATGATCCTGTACAATATTAAATACCTTCAATTATCTGATGATGTCTCACAGCATTATCTTTAATAACCTTGAGCGCTTCCTGATATTCGGGGGAATCATAAAATTCTATCGCTGTTTTATAATTTGTAAACTCAAGAACGGTTGTTCTAGGAGAGTCCATTCCTTCATTTGTTCTATTTTTTCCACCTCTAATTAAAAATTTGCCAGAGTATTTTTCCGCAGCAGATGTAGCTTTTAGCGCATACTCCTTTAGTTTCTCCTCACTAGTAATTTTTTCCCACATGCATACAACATAACCTTTCATAATTCTCCTTTTATATAATTATATATTCAAAATTTACTTTATCAAATATCTTCTTGATCTACTCCTTCAACAATGAACATAATTCTTTTAGTAGTACTCTCAGCATACGACCAGGCAGATTTATAATCATTTGATTCATGGCAGGACATTGCATCATCATAACTTGGAAACTCCCAAATAACAGTTCGGACAATATTTGTATTACTAAATGATGTTAATCTACCACCTCTTACAATTGGTTTTCCTCCATAACTTTTTATTACAGGAATAGCTTTTTCTCCGTATTTTTTTAGATTATCTTGGTTTGAGATTTCTAAGTATAGACTTATCCAATATGTTTTCATATTTATCCTTTTTTAATAATTTTATTTATGATACCAAATTTCTATGGCTGATAAATTAATAATTACATATGAAGAATATAAAACTGCAGTTGAGAAACTTGCTCTAGAGATAGAAAAAAATTATAAACCAACCGTTCTAGTTGGTATAATGAGAGGTGCGGCTCCAATCATAGATATTTTATCCAGAATTTTTAAATTACCAACTGCCTATGTTGTTATCCAAAGTTATTCTGGTGATACTGTTCAAAATAAACAAGGAGAACTAATTTTTGCCAGAGATATTAGTGCAATTGCAACTAACAAAAATTTTAAAAAAGTTTTGTTGGTTGATGATTTGTCAGATACGGGTTTAACACTGAATAAAAGTATAGATTGGTTGAAAGAATACGATCCAATCAAAAATTATATCAAAGAGATAAAGACAGCATGTCTGTGGAAAAAAAAATCATCTTCTTTTACCCCTGACTTTTGTCCAATTTTATTAAAAAATGATCCTTGGATAGTTCAGCCGTCAGAGCATTATGATGAAGTAGATATAGAAGCTTTAAAAAAAAAACATTCATAAAAAATAAAAAAAAGGCCAGACAAAGCTGGCCTTAATTTAAATTTTAAAAAAGAAATTACTGCGGAATATCTCCTTCTACTCCTTTAACATAAACATTCATACCAGCTAACATCCCGTCATCTGCTACTGAACCCTCAGCTACAAGAATGTTTCCTTTTTGATCATAAATTGGACCAGTAAATGAATGGGTTTTTCCAGACGCTAAGTCTTTTTGAAGTTGTTCTACTTCCTTAACTAAATCACTTCCCATAGCAGAATTATATGGAGCCATAGCAACCATTCCTTCTTTTAATCCATGCCAAGTATCTTGTTGTTTCCATGTACCATCTCTTGCTGCAATAGACCTTTCGACATAATAAGGTGCCCAATCATCGATAATAGACGTTAATATTGATTTTGGCGCAAATCTTTGCATATCACTTGCTTGACCAAATGACCAAACTCCTGCTTTTTCTGCTACTTGAACAGGTGCAGTACTGTCAGTATGCTGCATTATAATATCCGCTCCTTGATCAATTAAAGCTTGAGCCGCCTCAGACTCTTTACCTGGATCATACCAAGTAAATACCCAAACTATTTTTGTTTTAATATCAGGATTTACTTTTTGGGCAGCTAGTGTCATAGCATTAATTCCTCTAATAACTTCAGGTATTGGAAAGGAAGCAATATATCCAATAACATTTGTTTTTGTCATCTTTCCTGCCATGTGACCTAACAAAGTTCTTCCTTCATAAAATCTTGCAGAGTAAGTGGAAACATTTGAGTGTTCTCTTTTGTATCCAGTTGCATGCTCAAATTTTACGTTTGGAAAATCTTTAGCAACTTTGTTTGTAGGATCCATATACCCAAAGCTTGTAGTAAAAATTAGGTCATGTCCAGATTGTGCTAACTGCCTTATGACTCTTTCCGCATCTGCACCTTCTGGTACACTTTCAACGTAAGTAGTTTTTATTCCAGCAGCTTCTACTGCTTTTCTTCCTTCATCATGTTGGTATGTCCATCCATGGTCCCCAGTGGGTCCGACATAAACAAAACCAACTTTAAAATCTGCATTAGCTTGTACGCTTAAGCCGAGCAAAAATAATACAGAAATTATATATCTTAAAAAGTATTTATACATTTGATTCCCCTTTAAATTTTGTTTTGTGATACTACAAACTAGGCAAGATTCTAATAAAAAAAAATAATTATTTTGGAATAGCTAACATCACTTTTCTTTATAGAAGATTTGTCCCAATGACGTTGGAGTGTTTAGTTTAATTTTTCTACTGTCACGAGAAATTATAACTAAAACTATAATCGTCATGATGTATGGTAATGCACTTAATAATTGAACTGGAATTCTAAACCCAATAGCTTGCATATGTAATTGTAAAATTGTAATCCCACCAAATATTAATGCGCCTATCAAAACTTTTATAGGGCTCCATGTCGCAAAAACTACTAATGCAAGTGCAATCCACCCTCTTCCTCCAGTCATATTTTCAATCCATTGTGGAGTGTAAATTAATGAAAGGTAAGCACCTGCCAATCCACACATAGCTCCACCATAAAGAATACAACTATATCTTACTAAGATTACGTTAATACCCTGGTTAGATGCCGAGGTGGGCGAGTCTCCCACTGCTCTTATTATTAATCCAATTTTTGTCTTTTTCAGAAAATAATTTGTTATAAAGGGTAATAAAAAAGCAAAATATAATATAATTGAATGTCCAAATAAAATTGGTCCAAAAAAAGGAATATTTTCCTTAAGATTTACGAATAATAAGGGAAATTCTTTTCCTGGTATTCCAACAAAATTCTTTCCTATCATTGCCGACATCCCAATACCAAAAATAGTTAATGCAAGTCCTGTAGCAACGTGATTTGTGAGAAGCGATTGTGTTAGTATCCCAAAAATGATTGAGATAATTAAACCTGATAGCATCGATCCTATTACTGCAAAAAATAAGTTGTCCGTTATAATCATCAATGCAAATCCTGAGATTGCTCCAATAATCATCATTCCTTCGACACCAAGATTTAAAACACCGGATCTTTCAGTTATTAACTCTCCAGATGCAGCAAGTATTAATGGGACTGATGATGCCATAATTGCACCAATCAATATACCTATAAAATTTAAATCAAAGCTCATTTTTTTTAAGACCTAAAAATTTTATTTTAAAAAATAGCAAGTAATCAGATCCAAGAAGAAAGAATAAAATCATCCCTTGAAAAACTTGACCTGTATATTTGGGTACTTGTAAAAAAATCTGTGCTGTTTCTGCACCTAGGTAAGTTAGAGCTACAATTAGTGAAGCAAATATAATTCCAACTGGATTTAACCTTCCTAAGAAAGCAACAATTATTGCTGTAAAACCATAGTCTGGTGAAATATTTCTATGTAACTGACCAATTGGTCCAGTTATTTCCCCAACTCCTGCAAGACCTGCACATGCTCCACTGATCATAAAAACTATAATTATCATGGTTTCCCCTTTGTAGCCTGCATATTTTGCTGTCTTTAAACTTAAACCTGAAACTTTTATTTGAAAACCCAAATATGTTTTGTATAAAATTAGCCAACTTAAGAATACAGTCATTAGAGTGATAAAAATTCCAGCATGAATTCTTAAACCATCAAATAAAATAGGCATCCTTGCAGATTCACTAAATTGTCTTGTTTCAGGAAAGTTAAAACCTTCAGGATTACTCCAAGGACCGACCACTAAGTAATCTAATAATAATTTAGCTACATAAACTAGCATTAAGCTGACTAATATTTCATTTGTATTAAAATAAGTTTTCAAAACTGCAGGGATCATTGCAAATATCATTCCTCCGATTGCGCCAGATAAAATAATTATTGGTAAAACATAAAAACCATCATGACCATAAAATAATAAAGCTACACCACCACCAACAATTCCCCCAAAAATGAGCTGTCCTTCCGCTCCAATGTTCCAATTATTACTTTTAAAACAAAAAGATAAACCAATTGCTATTAAACAAAGCGGTGTTGCTTTTACCAAAAGTTCACTAAAGCCGTATAAGTCAGAAATTGGTGTTATAAAAAAAAATTTTAAAGCTATTATAGGATTGAAACCCAGTACATAAAAAATAATTCCCCCACCAAATAAGGTAAGAAAAATAGCTAAAATTGGTGTTAAAAAGTAAATTGAGGGAGAAACATCATTACGTTTTTCAATTTTAATCAATTGAACCTCCTCCCATCAAAATTCCTAATTTTTCTGGAGTAACTTCATTTATATCCATGATTTTAGATAATTTACCTTTATAAATTACGCATATCCTATCGCTTAATCTTAAAAGTTCGTCGTTATCTGTAGAAATTAATATTGAGGATTTACCCTGTTCATTGATATTTATAAGAGTTTCATGAATATAATTGATAGCACCGACATCAAGCCCCCAAGTTGGATTGAAGCAAACCAAGAGCTCTGGAGAAGTAATCAATTCTCTTCCAATAATTAACTTTTGAAGATTTCCTCCTGACAAAAATTGACTTTTCATTTCAACATTATCTGTATTTACAGAAAAATTAGATAGTATTTTCTTTGAGTGTTCTTTTATTTTTTTTTCGTTTACTAATCCCCTCTCAAAAAAGTTAGAAGATTTAAAATTATTTAAAGCAACATTTTCGTATATCTTTAATTCTGGAACTGCCGCTTGTGAAATACGATCCTCTGGTGAAAAAGCCATAAGATATTCTCTTCTTTCTCTCGGATTGAGCTTGCCAATTTCTTTGTTTCTAAATTTTATAGAGGTATAATCTGTAATTATTTCTCCACTCAAAATTTGAAATAATTCACTTTGACCATTTCCTGAAATTCCTGCTATCCCTAAACATTCTCCCTTTTTTAAAGAAAAATTTAAATTTATTAAATTTGTTTCATAAGGATCATCACTTCTAAAATTTAAGTTTGAGATTTTTAAAATTTCTTCATTATATTTTAAATTTTTAATTTTTTTTCTTATAGTACTTAGATTTTCTCCAACCATTTTATTGGCCAAACTCTCAATTTTTTCCTCTTTTGTACTGCTTACAGATACAACTTTGCCTTTCCTCATTACTGCTACTTCATCACAGAGCGAAAGTACCTCTTTTAGTTTATGTGTTATATAAATTATTAAAATTCCTTCTTCTGAGAATTTTTTTAATGAAATAAAAAGATCCTCAGTTTCCTGTTCAGTTAAAACTGATGTAGGTTCATCCATTATTAATACTTTAGGATTTCTAATTAAACATCTTATAATTTCAACTTTTTGTTTTTGACCTGCTGATAAGTTTAAAACTGGAATATCTAAATCAATTTTAAAATTATATTTTTTTAAGATTTCATTCACCAAGAATCTAAGCTCCTCATTTTTTTCGTTACTATCAATACTCAAGTTTTCAAAAACAGATAAAGTTTCAAATAAATTAAAATGTTGAAAAACCATCCCAATATTATTTTTCTTAGCATCTAGAGGAGAGTTAAGTTTGATATTTTCATTATTCAAAAAAACTTTTCCTTCATCTGGTTTTACTACTCCAGATAAAATTCTGACAAGTGTAGACTTGCCAGCACCATTTTCTCCCAATAAAGCGTATATTTTTCCACTTCCAAACTCTAATGAAACGTTATCGTTTGCTATACATCCTGGATATGTTTTTGAAATGTTTGATATTGTAAGTTTTGTATTCATTAGAATCTTGATCTTAATTGTAAAAATAAAGAATTAAGCTCTATAAATACAATAAATAAATCGATTTTTGAGTGAAAACTTATTAATTATTCAACTTTTAAGTTAATCTTTGGACACATTTTGGTAATATATTTAGATAATGAAATTAAAATTTATAATAACATTAATATCAATTGTTTTTTTAACAACTGCTTGCCAGACTATCAAAAATAAAACTGACGAAGTTGCAGAAAAAGAAAATAAAAAATTTGGATTATTTGTTGGTGAAGATGTCAACAAGATGAAGTTGGAACTGGGGGCTCCTACCGAGGATATTATAAATAGTACAGGCAATGAAGTTTTAATTTATAAAACTAAAAAGTATGGGATGCCTTGCGAGAGAAGATTTGAAGTAAATGCCAGTGGCACTATTATAGCTTTTAGTTCAAGCGGATGTTTTTAAACTTGTGGGGTGAACCCCACAAGCAAGGTTTAAATTATTTACTTGATATCAATAAGTCTTTTTTTCTTATGCTCAGGTAAAATTCTTTCACAAGCAATTGTCAAAAGACCATCTTTAAGTTCAGCCCCGTTTACTTTCACATCATCTGCGATAGTAAAGGATCTTGCAAATTGTCTTTGTGAAATTCCTTTATGAATTATTTCACCATCTTCATTTTTGTCCTCTGACTTATTAAACTGCTTAGTTCTCACAGTTAATAGATTGTCTTCAAACTCTACTTCAACATCATTTTTATTAAAACCAGCTAATGCAACTTCAATAGAATAGTTATCTTTACCAGTTTTTCTGATGTTGTATGGTGGATAATTAGATTGCATTGTCATTCCACCATTACCAAGCATATTTTCAAATTGGTCAAACATATCGTCGAATCCAATTGAAAACGGTCTTAGTGAGTTAAAGATAGATAAGTCCTTACTTGTCATATTTACTCCTTTTGTTTAAGCAAGTTAATTAATGTAAGCCCCATAAGGCGACTTACAAAATTTATATGGTGACTAATCCTAAAAATTCAATGCTAAAAAATTTAATTTTTTTCAGCTATTTTTAATGCAAAAGCATAATCAATAGCTATTTCCTCTATAGCACCATCTCTTCCTGATTTTCCACCATGACCCGCGTTCATTTCAGTTTTTAAGAGTAATAAATTATTATCTGTTTTATAATCTCTTAATTTTGCAGTAAATTTTGCTGGTTCATCAAAAAGAACTCTGTTATCGCTAAGACTTGTTGTAATTAAAATATTTGGATAATCCATTTTTTTGATGTTGTTGTATGGAGCGTATGAATAAATATAGTCAAAATGCTCTTTGTTATCTTTTGCATTTCCAAATTCATCAAATTCCCCAACAGTCAAAGGGAGTGAGTGGTCAAGATTTGTTGTTAATGAGTCTACAAATGGAACAGCCATAATTACTCCTAAAAATAGTTCTGGAATTTGGTTTACAACAGCCCCCATTAGTAGCCCACCTGCAGAACCACCCATGCCTATTATTTTGCCTTTTGAAGTATATTGTTTTTCAACTAAGTATTTTCCAGCAGCAATATAATCTTCAAAAGTATTTTTTTTATTTAAAAGTTTTCCTTCTTTCCACCATTTCATCCCTCTCTCCATTCCTCCTCTAACATGTGCTGTTACCCAAATTATATTTCTATTTATTAAACTTAAACGAGTAGAAGAAAATCCTGGAGACATTGAATTTCCATACGATCCATAACCGTAAAGTAAAAGATTCGATGATCCATCCAATACAGTATCTTTGTGTCTGGTAATGGTTAATGGAACCATTCTTCCATCATGTGAAGGGCATTCAATACGTTCTACAATATAGTTATCTGGATTGTGTCCTGATGGAATTTCTTGTTCTTTAACAAGTGTTTTATCTTTTGATTTCAAATTATATAAAAAGGTTCTCCCTGGTGTTTTAGGAGAGGAGTATGAAAGATATACTTGATCTGTATTTTTATCTTTTTGAGTCAAAGATATGCTTGGTACAATTACCTCTTCATCGCTAAAAATGATTTCTTCTTCTTGGCTAGTTTTTGGATCTCTTAAAATAATTTTACCAAGTGCGTTTGATGTTTCTGATCTTATTATCCAATTGTTTAAAAATACCAAACCTCCAATTAAAACCTCATCTTTAGCTTTAATAAATGGTTCCCATTTTTGTTTTATTAAATCATCACATCTATCAATTTTAAAATCTTCAGCATTCTCATTTGTATGTTTGTAAAAAAAGTTATTCCATGAATTTATAGAGTAAATAATACCTTTTTGTCTTTCCTGAATTAGTTTAGGGTTTGGAATAATTTCATCTACTTTAAAAAAATACTGTTCAGAAGTATTATGATCAGAGCTAGTAATTATAAAATATTTTTCATCTGAACTTAATCCAATACCTAAAGTAAATGCCTCGCTTTTTTCCTCAAAAATTAATAAATCCTCTTTTACTGATGATCCAATTTTATGTCTATAAATAGTTCTTGGTCTATGATGTTGATCTAATTTAGAATAAAAAATATATTTATCATCTAAACTAAATTCTATGCTTCCACTTGTTTCTTCAATTTTATCGGTTATTAATTTTCCTGATTTGATTTCTCTTATATAAATTGTGTAGTACTCAGAACCTTTTAAATCTAAAGAATATCCAAGATATTTATCGTTAAAGCTAACCTCTAGATCTCCTAAACCAAAGTACTCTGTTTTTAGTTTATCTTTTTCCCGATCTCCGTTCCATATTTCTTCAACTTTATCCTTACCAATTTTTTTTCTCAATTTAATTGAATAATTTCCTTCAGTTGTAGTCTTAGTCCAATATTCATATTTTTTATCTTTGTAAGGCAACGACTCATCATCTAATTTGATTCTTGCTTTTATTTCGTCAAAAAGTTTTTTTTGAATATTTTTAGTATCTTTCATTTGATAAGAAAAATACTTATTTTCATCTTCTAAATATTTTCTAACTTCAGGCAAAAGTTTTGAATTATCTTTCAAAACTTCTAGAATATCAGTTTGATGTATCCAACTATAATCATCGGTCCATGTGGTATTGTGACAAGATTTTATTTCTGGTTTTTTTTCAAGCTGTGGTAATTTCATAGTGAATTAAATTAATATATGAATATTTTTTTTATAACACTTATCATTTTTGTCGTTGTATATGTTCTTCTGACTTGGTTTGCTAGGATTTCAGCAAAAAAAATTTCAAGATTTATTAGAATATTAATTATTTTTTCAGCAATAGTATTAGCTGTAATTATGGCCTATGCAGGACGATATATATTTTCGTTACCTTTCGTACTTGCGATATTACCATTAATAAAAACTAAAGCTGGCATATCTTTATTTCAACTTCTAAGATTATGGGGACTTTTTAGGGTATTAAGAAATTCAGGAAGATTTAATTTCAATACTTTTAACCAAACAGCTAACAAACAGAGTATATCTTTAGAAGAGGCTTATCGAATTTTAAATTTAAAACCAGGGATCAAATATAGCAAAGACCAAGTCATGAAATCTTACAAATCTATAATGAAAAAAATTCATCCTGATGTAAGCCCTGAGCTATCTAGGTTAGCGTCAATTGTTAATGAGGCGAAAGAAATAGTAATAAAAAATATTAGTTAACTATAGATTTAAATTTTTCATAGATTTTTTCTGGATTTATTTTTTCTTTCCCTTTTGTGCCATGGGAAACTTTATCCATACCATCAGGAATTACGGGATACATTTTTGGGCTATAACTTCCATATAATAAAGGAGTATCACTCATTAAAACAATTGTAGGAATATTTAAAGCAGCAGAAAGGTGGCTAAAACTAGAGTCATTGCAAATTGAAATTTTACAATTCTTAATAATTGGTAAGATTTCTGATATTGAATAATTATCTAATGGGACACAAACTTCTTTGTAAGAATATAATATATCTTTAAGTATTTCTTGTTCTTCTTGTTTTTTACCAGTAGCTAAATAAAACATACAATTATAATCATTAAGAACTAAATTAATAAATTTTTTAAATTTTACAGCAGGGATCCTTTTTGTTGGGCCAGATCCACCGATACCTAATATTATGTTCATTTTATCTTTCGAAATAGATAGTTTTTTCTGAGTTAATTCTATAGAAATTTTATCAATCTCTATTTGCGGATTACTCTCAACTTTTAAATTAATTTGTTCCATCAATTTTTGAGCAGCATCAATTACATGCTGTCCTTTTTTTTCAAATAATGGATACTGATAAATAGATTTTATACCAGCAAGTTTACAAACTAGTCTATACCTTAGCGATGAATTAAAAATAAAAACCTTGTCAAAGAAGTATTGCTTAATTTCTTTTTTGAGCCTAAAAAAACCAAAAAGACCGCTGTGATTTTTATTTTGATTATCTCTCTTTAAATAAATTATTTCTTTTATGTATTTTAAATTATTTATGTATTCCTCAGCTTTTGTACTTTCTTTAATTAGAAGGGTAACTGGAGTATTATATTTTTTAGAGATAGCTTGAATAAAGGGTAAAAATATTACCATATCACCAATACCCATTCGATTTTGTATAATCAGTATCTTCATTCTTTTTTTATAACCTTTACTAATTTGAAATTTTATATAAATTTTAGCTATGGAACAAATAAAAGGTATATATGCTGCTGGTTTGTCAGTTTTGGACAATAATCTTGCTTTAGATATAAAAAATACCATTAAACATGCTGAAAATGTTATTGATATGGGTTGTCATGGAGTTGTTTTTTTTGGAAGCACTGGTCAATCACAACTGATATCTTTGAGTGAAAAAATCCAATTAATAAATGAGTTACCAAATAGTAAATATAAAACTAAATTTATCATAGGAACCGGCCTTAATTCTTTAATCGACACAATAAATTTAATTAAAATATCAAAGTCGATGGGTTTTAATAATTTTTTAATTATGCCGCCAGCTTATTATAAATATGGAGATGAGGAGGTAATTAATTTTTATTCTAAAATTATTAGTGAAATAAATGACTGTAAAATTATTCTATACAATTTTGAGAAGCTTTGTGGGTACAAATTTAGTGTTCAATGCGTTCAAAATTTAGTTAAAAAATTTCCTAAACAAATTATTGGTGTCAAAGATAGTAGCTATAATTTATTCGAAGTATTAAAAATAAAAAACTTTTCAATTTTTCCTGGATCCGAAGCAAAATTATTAAAAGGTTTAGAATTAGGATGCAGTGGCATAATTACAGCAACTACAAATGTTACAGGTCATTTAGCAAGAGAAGTTTTCGATAATTTTCACAATAATTTAAATGTATCATCTAATCAAAATTTATGTGATGTACGAATGTCCTTTGATAAATATAATTTAATTTCGGGTCTTCACACTTTAATGGCACAAAAAAATTCAATATATGAAAACCTTTTGCCACCATTAAAATTATTAGATGAAGAGCAAAAAAATGATCTTATATCCAATTTGAAAAAAAATAATTTTAATATGGAGATGTTAAAAGCTGCATAAAATGAGCTTGGTAAATTTTTTAAATAATTTATTTAAATATGATGGCTTTGAGCTTATTGACTCAAATTCAAAAAAATATGTAATTGGAAAACCTAGTAAGGACAAACCAATAGTTATAAAGTTGCTTAATCAAAAATTAATGCAAAAACTACTTTTATATCCAGACCTATACTTTGGAGAAGCTTATATGGATGGATCCCTAGTAATAGAAAATGGAACACTTACCGAATTTTTAGATTTAGCTTTCAAAAACATTGGCAGGGGAAATATAAATACTTATGGAGCAATAATAAAAAAATTAAGAGGCACTGTTGGATATCTTACAAATATAAATAAAATTATAAAATCAAAAGAAAATGTTGCCCATCATTACGATATTTCTGAAAAACTTTACGATTTGTTTTTAGATAATAACAGGCAATATTCTTGTGCATATTTTAAAAATGATAACGATACGCTTGAGCAAGCTCAAAATAATAAAATTAATCATATTATAAAAAAGTTGAATATTCAGTCTAATCAAAAAGTTTTAGATATTGGCTCCGGTTGGGGCACATTAGCAATAGCAATAGCAAAAGAAACGAATGCTAATGTAACGGGAATAACATTGTCAGAAAATCAATTTGAATATAGCAATAATAAAGCAAAAGAAATGAATTTATCTAATCAGGTAGATTTTAAACTTATTGATTACAGGCAGCTAAATGAAAAATTTGATAGAGTGGTTAGTGTTGGAATGTTTGAGCATGTAGGAAGAAAATTTTATGAAACATATTTTAATACAGTCTTTAAGCTTTTAAATGATAAAGGAATAGCTTTAATTCATACTATTGGTTCTTCTATGCCACCGAGAGATCCACAACCATGGATACAAAAGTATATATTTCCTGGTGGTTATACGCCAAGTTTAAGTGAGGTTGCAAAACCTATCGAAAAATCTGGGCTTATTGTATCCGATGTTGAGGTATTAAGAATGCACTATGCTCATACACTAAGAAATTGGAAAGAGAGATTTTTATCAAAAAAAGATACCGTTTTAAACATGTTTGATGAAAAATTTTTCAGAATGTGGGAATTTTACTTAGCTAGTTGTGAAATGGCATTTAAATGGGGAGATCAGGTTGTATTTCAGTTACAATTATCAAAAGATAATATCTCTGTTCCTAATACTCGGGACTATATTTATTAAAATATTACTGATAAATAATTAAACAGCATTAATGAAAAAAAATAAAAAAAATAAATTAAAAAAAGTAAAAAAAAAAAGAAAAATTCCAGTAAAAGCAAAAAGAATAGCCAACAAAAAGAAAAAAGTTATAAAATTAAAAAAAAAGAAGATCCTAAAGAAAAAAACTTTTCTTAAAAAAAAAATTAAAAATAATTTAGTTACCAAATCTGTAAGATTAGAGGAAAGTCTTAAATCAAAATTAAATGTGAAAGTAAAATTTGATATTTTTGCTATTGACAGAGGAATTTCAAAATTTTTTGAATCTATAGATGGAAAAATAAACGAATTTAAAACACTGAGAAAGGATGAAAAAAGAAGATTAAAATTATTAGAGATAGAGAAAAGAGAAATAGAAAAAGAAAAAATCAAGAAGCACAAAATTTTAATCGAAGAAAAAAAATTAAAACTAAAAGAAAAAGAATTAAAAGATGAACAAAGAATAGAAAAATTAAGAGCTAAAGATTTAAAATTATTTTTACGAAAAGAACAAGCTTTATTAAGAAAAGAACAGTCAGAAAGACAAAAGAAATTTCTGCAAGAATTAAGAATTCAGAGACAGATTGAAAAATTCAGAATAAGGGAAGTAAAAGAACTTGAAAAACTAGAGAAGATGTCTCTTAAAGAAAAAAGAGAAGATTATGGAGAATTACAACAAAGAATAGAAAATCTTAAAAACAAATATAGATTGATTAGAGATCAAAAAATTAGGGAAAGAGTTGAGGCACTTGGTGTAAAAACTGATGAAGGCGATGATAGGTCGGTACTACTTCAAAAAGAAAAAGAATATAATTTAGCAAGACAAAAAATTGAATTTGCTTTAGAAAGTTTTTACAGAAGTGCAAATAGTTTAGTTTTTCAGTTGAACAAAAGATATATAACAAGACATATGTCAATATTTAGATGTATAGACAAAAGATTTGAAACTGGGGAAATATTTATTAAATGGGATGAGTCCTTAGATGATGAATGGTTAATATTAATTTATATAAAGGATAATTCTCCTGAAAAAGGAATAGTTATTGAAGATAAGACAGATGACGAAAAAAATATGTCATACGAGTTCAAACCTAATGAAATTTTTAAAGCTTCAGATCTTATGGTGGATTCCCTTACTCAATTAATTTCTAAAAAAAGGCAAAAGCTAAAGAAAAATTGACCTTTTATTCATTTACGTAAACAGAAACTCCTCTAGAATTGATATCTACATCAAATTTTTTGTGGAGAGGTGGAAATGCTCTTTGCGAACAATCAAGTCTATCGCATGTTCTACAAGATACGCCTATAGGCAACTCCGATTTTTTATCAGTTAAATCTAAATTTTCAGTATACACAAATTCTTTTGCATATTTTGCTTCACATCCTAGACCTATAGATAACATACTTTTCTTCTGTCCATATCTTCCAACACCTTTTTCAACTGTCTTTGCTATACAAACATATTTTTCTCCATTTGTCATTTTACTTACTGCTGCTTGAATTACTCCAGGTCTTGAAAAAGCCGAGTAAACATTCCATCTCGGGCATGCGCCACCATATCTCGGTATTTCAATACCTGATAATGAGAACCTTTTTGAGATATTTCCAGCAACATCCACTCTTAAAAAATGAAAGGGTATTCCTGGAAGCTTAGGATCTTGTAAACAAGTCACTCTATGTGCAACTTGTTCAAACGAAGTTGCAAATGTATTTTGTAAAAGTTCAAGATCATATTTTAATTCTTTGCACTCTTTATGAAAAAGAGAGTAGGGCATTAATATTGCCGCTCCACAATAATTTAAAAGAGCAACTCTAGTTAACTTTTTAGATTCATTTGTTGGAAAACTAAATGTTGATAGATATTCGTCAATTTCTTTTGATGCTCCTTCTTGTGAAATTTGTGCTGCAGCAAAAAGTTTTTTTGTTTCAAGTGAAAGATAATCAGACAATAATAATTCTTTATCTTTTACTTTGTATATTTTTGAAAATGGTTTTCCTTCTTTTGGAATTACATCTTTCACTGTTATACCATACTCAGTTTTTAGAAAATCACAAAGAGCTATATATCTTGTTCTGTTATTTTGTTTTACCTTATCAAAGATTTTATTTGCAAAATCTTCTAATTTTGGAAAAAAGTTTTTATTGTCTTGTAAAAAGTCAGAAATTACTTCTCCAGGGAATGCATTTTTTCTTCCATCAATAATTTTACCTGAAATATTTTCTAGCTTATTAAAAATTTCATGATCTTTTTGCTTAAAATTATCCCCGAGTTTAATTAAAGCTTTAGCAATTTTTGGATTAGTATTAACCAAATCTTTTACTTCTGGTCCCAAGATATCTAGATCTTCAAAAAGCTCATCACCTAACAATTCAGATATATTGTTTTCTAGATTAATATCCGTCTTACTTGTTAAATCTGAAAGTTCAATTTTAAGTTTATCACAAACCTTTAATAGTAAATCACCATCAATTTTTCTTTTTCCACTTTCGATTAGATTTAAATAACTTGGAGAGATAGACATTTCCTCAGCTAGTTTGTTAGCTTGTATACCTAACTGCCTTCTAAAAGCTTTGATTTTTGGGCCGATTTTTGTATCAATTTGACTCATTTTACTACCTGTAAATTTTGTAAATTTAAATTTACATAAAATTATTCGATTTTACAAGGAAAATGTAATTAATTGTAGATTTTGTAAATATTGTAAATTATAAAGTTTACATGGAAAAAAACAAAATCAATAATATAGAAAATAACTACCAAATTACTAACAAAGAAGAGCATTCTGAGCATAAGTCCAAAGGTATCTACATTAGAGACGATCATTGCGATTGGGGATCAAGTGGAATGAACGAATTTACTGAAGAATATAGCTCAAAGTAAAAAATAGTAATTTTTAGTCATTTATTCAAAAAGAGAGAGGTCTAAGTGTCAGCTGAAAATATTTCATACGATTTACAAAGATTTGCAGGTATTAAAAGAGATTACACACCTGAAGAAGTTGAAAGATTAAGGGGATCAATTAAAATTGAGTATTCAATGTGCAAAATGCAGTCCCAAAAGCTTTGGAGACTTCTAAACACAGAAGACTATGTAAACACTTTAGGGTCACTTTCAGGAAACCATGCAGTTCAACATGCAAAAGCTGGTTTAAAAGCAATTTATCTAAGTGGTTGGCAGGTAGCAGCTGATGCAAATAGCGCTGGTGAAATGTACCCTGACCAATCATTATATCCATATGACAGTGCGCCAAAATTAGTTGAGACTATGAACAATTCTTTAATGAGAGCTGATCAAATTCAACATATGGAAATGATAGATGGAGACATGGATAAAAGTAAAAGAACTGACTATATGCTACCGATAATAGCTGATGGAGAAGCTGGATTTGGTGGTCCATTAAATGTATTCGAATTAACAAAAAAATTTATTAGAGCAGGTGCCGCAGGTGTTCACTTTGAAGATCAATTGGCAAGTGAAAAAAAATGTGGTCACATGGGTGGTAAAGTTTTAGTTCCAACTGGAACTATGGTTAGAAACCTTAAAGCAGCAAGATTAGCAGCAGATATTGCAGATGTCCCTCTCATCATACTTGCAAGAACTGATGCTAATGCTGCTAAATTAATTACTAACGATTTTGATGAAAATGATAGACCCTTTTTAACTGGCGAAAGATCTCCTGAGGGTTTCTTTTACGTAAAAGATGGAATAGAGCAAGCAATTTCCAGAGGTCTTGCTTATGCACCATACGCAGATTTAATATGGTGTGAAACAGCAACACCGAATTTAGAAGAAGCAAAGAAATTTGCAGATGCGATACACGAAAAATATCCTGGCAAGATGTTAGCTTACAATTGTTCACCATCGTTTAATTGGAAGAAACATCTGTCAGATGAGGAAATTGGATCATTCCAAAGAAAAATTGGAGAAATGGGTTACAAATTTCAATTCATTACACTTGCTGGTTTCCATACACAAAATATTGCAATATTTGAATTAGCAGAAAAATATAAAAAAGAAGGGATGACTGCATACTCTAAAATTCAACAGCATGAATTTTCAAGGGAAAAAGATGGATATACAAGTGTAAAACACCAAAGAGAAGTAGGTACATCTTATTTTGATGCTGTTTCAAATACAATTAGCTCAGGTAAGAGTTCAACCACTGCAATGGAAGGGTCAACTGAGTCAGAACAATTTTAGATGATAGTATAATGTTTACTAGTGGTCTTCTTTTAATAGTAAGCTATCTTTTATTTAAATATTCAGTTCAATGGATCCAATACTACAATCAAACTGATCCAAGAATGCCAAACTCGATTTGGCGGTATACCTGTGACTACAAAGTACTAGGCGTAAGAGACATTTGCGACCTAGATGACAAGCCATTTGTACGACAAAGAAGGAAAAGAGACAAAATAGTTACCATTATGTATTTTATAGTGGTCTTCGCTTTTATATTTTCTATGTATTTTATGGCTAGTTTATTAGGATTAATTCTTTAATTTTTGTATTTGGCTCCAAGCAGAATTAACTGCTCTCATTTTAGCTTTACTTTCATCTAAAACCTCCTGAGGGACACCTTTGCTCATTAATAAATCTGGATGATGCTCTTTACTAAGTTTTAGATAACGTTTCCTAATTGTATCTAAAGAATCATCAGGTTTGCTTTCTAACACAATGTAAGGATTAAGCTTGTCTGATGATTTTCTACTCTCCTTTATTCCATTTATTTGAACATCATTTAATCCAAATATTCTTGCTATATCCTCAATCATTTCTAATTCTTTATCACTTACGTGTCCGTCTGACTCTGCAATATAAAATAAAGTGTTTATTACCTCCTCTAGAATATTTAAATTACCTTTGTAGACTTCTGCAATTTGTCTCGCGTATGGCTCGTATCCTGTGCTTTCCTCTTTAGCTTTATTAAAAATTTTTCCAACTTGATCTAATTCACTATCAGGTATTTTCAATTTATCTTTAACTGCAATTAATTCCTCACGACTAACTTGCCCATCTGCCTTACTTAGTTTGGCTGACAAAACAATTAAAGAAAGTGCGAAAATTTGTTGTGGCTGTGCAAATGATCTAAATCCTCCTCCAGATTGAGATCTTGACATTTTTCCACCTATTAAAGATCCTAAAAGCATTCCAAATGGTCCACCAAGTGAAAAACCTATCATTCCACCAATTAAACTTCCCCAAATAGCCATTATTCAAAACTCCTTAATCTATATTCCCATTTACCCATTTTGTTATAAGTTACCTTTAAAATTAAATTATTTTTTGGATTATACCAAACATCAAATTCAAATTTCTTGTCTTCATCAAGACTTTTATCATTAGATTTGATTTTGAAATGTTCGCTTGAATACTCTTTATTATTTATAACAATATTTTCAATTCCAATTAAATTTACAGTTTGTTTTTTAATGCTGCCAGATAGAGGACTAATTTGTTTGCTAGCTTTTAAAATTTTATGATTCCACCAATTACCAATAGTACAATCTACATCCACTTCTCCCTTAAATGATGAACCATCAATAATGAATTTACCTTTTGCTTTATGATATTTTAAATTAACATATTTTTCTTTATCATTTTGGAATGTGTTTGATTTAAAAAAAATAAGTTTATCATCTTTATACTTTTCTATAGTTTCACTTAATATTGAAAAAACTTTTACTCCAAATAATTCTACTTTAAAATTGGTATAATTTTTAACCACAAATAAGTCCTCATCAAATTCAAAAAAGTAGCTAGTGCTACCGATAACTTCATTATTTCTAAGAACATCCATCTCAATTTTTTTAAGACCTTTATAGTGGCTGCTGTGCGCCATAGCTTTAGAAGCGATTGTAAAAATTATTATTACCAATATAAAATGTTTCATTTTCATAGATTTTAGTACAAGAAAGTATAAATAATAGTGAATTATATGTTCCTTACTATCAAAAAAATTCCAAAAGTTGCATGGAGTTCTGATGAAACTTTTAATTTAAAGCCAAAATTATCAACGTTATTTTTTCTTTGTTTTGGCCTAATATTGTTCGGTTTTGGTGAAGCATTAGTAGTTATTTCATTTCTTGGAAATTCTCCATGGACTGTAATGGCACAAGGAATCTCAATTAAATCAGGATTATCAATTGGTGTTGTCACTTTCATTGTAAGTGTTGTTGTTTTGTCTTTATGGTTTTTTTTAAAACAAAAGCCAGGTCTTGGAACTATATTTAATATCGTAATTATTGCAGTTATGTTAGATGTAACAATTGCAATAATTCCAACTCCTGAAACTTATATAATGAAACTATTAATGGCAGTCCTCGGTGTCATGATAGTTGGAGTAGGTAGTGGAATTTATTTGATTGCAAATTTGGGACCAGGACCAAGAGATGGTTTAATGACTGGATTACAAAAAAAAACTAATCTACCAATTGCAGCCGTCAGAGCTTTTATAGAAATTTCAGTTGCATCAGTAGGGTGGTATTTAGGTGGAACTCTTGGGGTAGGAACTTTAATGTTTGCTTTCGGTATAGGTCCTTGTATAGCCTTAAGTTTATATCTAATTGATAAGATGATGAATTAAGTGTTTAATTTATTTTTTTCACTTCTTTTTCTTTCGTGAGGATCAAGAATCGCTTTTCTAAGCCTACATGATTTTGGTGTAATTTCTAGAGCCTCATCTGTATTAAGCAAACTTAATTGTTCAGCTATAGACATTTTTCGAACGGGAGTGAGAACTATATTTTCATCTGTTCCTTGTGTTCTCATATTTGTAAGTTTTTTACCCTTCATAACATTAATTATCATATCACCCGGTTTTGGTGCTAAGCCCACTATCATTCCAGCATAAACAGGATCGTTATGTGTAATAAACATTTCTCCTCTAGCTTGTAAGTTAAAAATTGAAAAAGCTACTGCCTTACCTTGATCCATAGATATCAAAGCGCCATTTCTTCTTCCCTCCATATCACCCTCAAACTCACCATAAGAATGAAAAATTCTGTTAATTACCCCTGTGCCTTTAGTTAAAGTTAGAAATCTACTTGTATACCCCATCAATCCTCTAGTTGGAGCTTGGAAAATTAATCTTTTTTTATTTTTTCCAGTATCTTTAAGTTCAATTAATTTCCCTTTTCTTCTGTTCATAGAGTCTATAATTTTAGATGAATACTCCTCATCAATATCCATGGTGATTTCCTCAAATGGCTCTAGTTTTTTGGAATTGTTGTCAGTTTTAAATAAAACTTTAGGTGGGCTTACTGTCATCTCAAAGCCTTCTCGCCTCATTTGTGTTAACAAAATCTCCAGCATTAATTCTCCTCTTCCACTTATTTCAAACGCATCTTTGTTTGAATTTTCAGAAAAAGTAATTCCAACATTATTTTGAGCCTCTAAAATCAATCGATCTCTGATTTGAGTACTGGTCAATTTTTTACCTTCTGTCCCAGCCAGTGGAGAACTATTTACTGTAATTTTTACAGACATTGTTGGTGGATCAATTGGGGTTGCTTTTATTGGCTCATTTACCTCCAAGTCACAAATAGTATCTGCTACATTAGCTTTTTCTAATCCAGCTATTACTACAATATCGCCCGCTTCTCCAATTTCGATTGGCACTTTTTTTGTACCCTCATATCTAAAGATTTTTGTGAGTCTTCCTTCGTCTACTTTTTTACCTTCTAAATTAATCGCTTTTATATGCTGATTTGCTTTAGCAGTTCCCTGAGATATTCTTCCTACAAGGCTTCTTCCTAAAAAATTATCTGCATAAAGCAATGTTGATAACATTGCAAAAGGTTTAGATCTATCAAATTCAGAAGGTTTAACGTGTTCTAGCACCAAATCTAGTAGAGGGTTAAGATTTTTTCGAGGCCCATCAATATCTTCACTAGCCCAACCTGATCTTCCACTTGCATATAAAACTGGGAAATCCAATTGCTGTTCATTTGCATCTAAACTAACAAATAAATCAAAAGTCTCATTTAAAACTTCATCAGCTCTTTGATCGTTCTTGTCTAATTTATTAATAAGAACTATTGGTTTTAAACCTTGCTTTAAGGCTTTACTTAATACAAATTTTGTTTGTGGCATAACTCCCTCAGCAGAGTCCACAAGTAATAATGCTCCATCTGCTAAACTTAAAACTCTTTCAACTTCTGCTGCAAAATCTCTGTGGCCAGGAGTATCGATGATATTTATTCTAGTATTTTTCCAATTTATAGAAGTAGGTTTAGCTAGAATTGTAATTCCTCTTTCTTTTTCGAGTTCACCAGAGTCCATTACTCTTTCGTCTATGACTTCATTTTCTCTAAAAGATCCACTTTGTTTCATCAAATTATCAATCAATGTTGTTTTTCCATGGTCGACATGTGCGATGATGGTAATATTTCTGATATTTTGTTTCATAGTTCGATGTTCTTATACATCTAAACCTCAGATTGAAAACAAAAAAAAATTAACAAAATTTCACTTTAAGATAGAAAAAAATTAGAGTTTCATTGAATACAACCTGAAAAATTTATAAATTTAAGACATGTGGTTCGTTAGAAAAAGACTACATAAATTTGTTAAATTAAGTTTTCGTCCACCTTGAAAAAGGTAAATAAAAAAACCCCCGAAAACTTCTTTCGGGGGTTTTAAATTTTTCTAAGAAATTAGACTGAAAAGGAATTACATTCCCATTCCACCCATTCCTCCCATACCACCCATTCCTCCTGGAGGCATACCTCCTGCAGCGGCGTCCTTTTCTTCAGGTTTGTCAGCAACCATAGCTTCAGTTGTAACTAATAATCCTGAAATTGAGGCTGCATCTTGTAAAGCTGTTCTTACAACTTTTACTGGATCGATAATTCCTTCTTTAAACATATCAACATATTGTTCTGTTTGAGCGTCGTAACCTTGAGAAACCTTATTTGCCTCTAAAAGTTTTCCTACAACAACTGATCCATCTACACCTGCATTTGTTGATATTTGTCTAATTGGAGCCTGAAGTGCACTCTTTACAATATCTATTCCTGCTTTATGGTCAGCACCTTTAGCTTTTAATTTATCTAAGTCTTGAGAAGCATATAAAAGTGCACACCCACCACCTACTACAATACCTTCTTCAACCGCAGCTCGTGTAGCGTTTAGTGCGTCCTCTACTCTATCTTTTTTCTCTTTAACTTCTACCTCAGTTGCACCACCGATTTTAATTACCGCAACTCCTCCAGCTAATTTAGCCAAACGTTCTTGAAGTTTTTCTCTATCATAATCAGATGTTGTTTCTTCAACTTGTTGTTTGATTTGAGCACATCTTGCTTCAATATCAGATTTTTTTCCAGTACCGCTTACGATAGTACTATTTTCTTTATCAACTTTTACTCTTTTAGCCGATCCAAGGTCTGTAATTTTAACATTTTCAAGTTTAATACCCAAATCTTCAGATATAACCTGACCACCAGTTAAAATTGCAATATCCTCTAACATTGCTTTTCTTCTATCGCCAAATCCAGGAGCTTTTACTGCAACCACCTTTAAACCACCTCTTAATTTATTTACAACTAAAGTTGCAAGTGCTTCGCCTTCAACATCTTCAGATATTATCATTAAAGGTCTTCCTGCTTGAACCACAGCTTCTAAAAGTGGAACCATTGGCTGAAGATTTGTTAATTTTTTCTCATGTAAAAGAACTAAAGGGTTTTCTAGCTCTGTTGTCATCTTTTCACCATTTGTCACGAAGTAAGGAGATAAATAACCTCTGTCAAATTGCATACCCTCAACAACATCAAGTTCTGTTTCTATGCTTTTGGCTTCCTCAACTGTGATTACACCCTCATTACCAACTTTTTGCATTGCTTTTGCAATCATGCTTCCAATTTCTTTGTCTCCATTTGATGAAATTGTCCCAACCTGTGCAATCTCATCACTATCTTTCACTTTTTTTGCTGAGGAGATTAACTTTTCTTTTACATGGTCTACAGCAGCATCTATACCTCTTTTTACATCCATTGGATTCATTCCAGCTGTAACGTATTTGCAACCTTCTTTTACAATTGCTTGAGCCAATATAGTTGCAGTTGTTGTTCCATCACCAGCTTCGTCATTCGTTTTGCTAGCAACTTCCTTAACCATTTGTGCTCCCATATTTTCAAATTTGTCGTCTAGGTCAATTTCCTTTGCAACTGAAACACCATCTTTAGTTGTTCGAGGCGCGCCATATGCTTTATCAATAACTACGTTTCTACCTTTAGGACCAAGTGTAACTTTTACTGTGTTAGCTAGTATATCAACTCCTTTTAGCATTGATGATCTAGCATCTGAATCAAATTTTACTATTTTTGCCATTATAATATCTCCTTTTTAAATATTATTTTGAAGTTGAGATACCCATAATGTCGGACTCTTTCATTATGCTGTACTCTTTACCATCAATTTTTACTTCTGTTCCTGACCATTTGCCAAAAAGAACTTTGTCACCAACTTTAACATCCATTGGTATTATTTTTCCATCCTCAGTTTTGGATCCACCACCAACAGCAACTACTTTACCCTCTTGTGGTTTTTCTTGTGCAGAATCAGGGATGATAATTCCACCAGCAGTCTTTTCACTGCTATCTAATACTTCGATTAAAACTCTATCGTGTAACGGTTTAAACTTCATAAATACTCCTTTAAATTAGAATTCATATAGATGTATGTGCCTATTATTTCAAGATCTTGCTTTAAATTTATGAAGTAGAAAATCCAAGAATTTAAGAGATTTTTAAGCTATATCTCAAATATGAGCGAAAATTTAGATGATTCAGGCTTAAAATCAATAGCCAGTGAATATGACTTATTTTTCATTGATATATGGGGAGTACTTCATAACGGAATAAAACTCTATGAGAATGCAGTTAGAGTTCTTGAAGAATTGTCAAAAAATAAAAAAAAATTTATATTACTTACTAACGCTCCAAGGCCTAATCTTACTGTAATTAATACATTGAAAAATATGGGACTAAAAAATTTTTCTGAAACTGTTTTTACATCAGGAGAAGCATCTCTAAGATATATTTTAGAAAAATTTAATAATAAAAAATTTTTTCATTTAGGACCTCCTAGAGATTTTGATTTATTTAAAAAATTTGAAGATAAAAAAGTTACAGACATAGATGATTCGGATTATATATTGTGTTCAGGTCTTTTTGAGGAATATGAGAATGATTTAGATTATTATAAAAAATTTTTATCAAAACATATATCAAAAAAAATGATATGCACTAACCCTGATCTAATAGTTGATAGGGGAAATAAAAGAGAATACTGTGCTGGTTCTATAGCCAAATCATTTGAAGAAATTTATGGAGAAGTAATATATTTTGGAAAACCCCATCCACCTATTTATGAACTTGCTGCAAATGTAAAAGACAAAAAAGTATTATGTATTGGTGATAATTTAAATACAGATATAAAAGGAGCAGTCATTCAAAATTTTGATTCATTATTAATTACTGGTGGTATACATAGACAAGAAATTTTAAAATCTTCAATTGTAAATGTACTTAAAAACTATGATGCAAAAATTAATTATTTCCAGAAAGAATTAAAATGGTAAAGCAAATTAAGATTTTTAATAATTTTACTATTCCGAAGAAGTTTAAAAAATCTATTATCTTGATTGGAAACTTTGATGGTTTGCATTCAGGACATCAAAAGTTATTTAAATTAGCAAAAAAATATAAAACTAAATATAAATTGAAAATAGGAGTCGTCACTTTTGATCCAATTCCTAAAATGTTTTTTAATAGTAAAATAAAAAATTATAGAATATCAAATTTTAATCAAAAAGTCGTTTGTTTAAAAAAATTTGGAGTTGATTTTATAATTAATAAAATTTTTGATAAAAAATTTTCAAAAATTACATGCATGGAATTTATTAAAGATATTTTATCAAAAAAATTAAGCTCTAAATTTATATTTGTAAGTAATAACTTTAGATTTGGCAACAACAGAGAGGGTGATGTTATATTACTTAAAAAATACGAAAATATTTTTGGTTATAATCTAGTAAAACCAAATCCTTTAATAAAAAATAAAAAAATTATTTCATCAACTATAATTAGAAAGTTGCTTGAAGAAGGAAATCTAGCAAAAGCAAATAATTTTCTAAAAAGAAATTGGGAGATTGAGGGTACTGTTCAAAAAGGTAGAATGATGGGAAAAAAAATTGGTTTTCCAACCTGTAATATAGATATTGAAAACTATGTTATAGCAAAACCAGGAGTTTATGCAGTAAGAGTTAGAATTAAAAATAAAAAAAAAGTATTTAAAGGTATTGCAAATTTGGGCTTTAGGCCAACTTTTAATCAAAAAAAAATACTTTTAGAGGTAAACATTTTTAATTTTTCAGGAAACCTCTATAATAAAAATTTGTCTGTAGAATTTATAAAATTTATTAGAGGAGAGAGAAAATTTAAAGGTATCAGTGAGTTAAAAAAACAAATTAGAAGGGATATCTTGAAAGCTAAAAAAAATTTATGAGCAAAGAGCATTTAAATTTACCTAAAACTGCTTTTTCTATGAAGGCAAATCTACCCAATAAAGAGCCTGAATATTTAAAATTTTGGGAAAAGATAAATTTATATAAAAAACTAAGATCACAAAGCAAAGGTAAGGAAAAATTTATATTACATGATGGCCCACCATATGCAAATGGAAACATTCATATGGGTACAGCTTTAAATAAAATCTTGAAAGATATAATAACTAAGTTCCACCAAATGGATGGTAAGGACTCGGTATATGTTCCAGGATGGGATTGTCATGGTTTGCCAATTGAATGGAAAATTGAGGAACAATATAAAAAAAATAAAAAAAATAAAAATGATGTTCCAATAATAGAGTTTAGAAAAGAATGTAGAGATTTTGCAAGTAAATGGATTGAAATCCATAAAGATCAGTTTAAAAGACTTGGAGTTATTGGAGACTGGGAAAACTATTACTCTACAATGAGTTTTGATGCTGAAGCTCAAATTGTAAGAGAGCTTGGCAAATTTTTAAAAGAGGGAAGTTTATTCAAAGGATACAAACCTGTTTTATGGTCAACTGTTGAAAAAACTGCTCTAGCAGATGCAGAAGTTGAATATCAAGATCATGTATCGGATACAATATATACTGCTTTTATTGTTAAAAGTTCTAATATAAAAGAAATTATTGGATCAAATATTATAATTTGGACGACAACACCATGGACTATACCTGCAAATAAGGCTTTAGCCTATAATCAAAGTTTAGATTATGTTTTATGTGAGATAAACAACAAAGATAAATTGTTAAATCAAAAAATAGTAATCGCTAAAGAGCTTTTGGAGTCCGTTTCAAAAGATACAGAATGCAAAATAAATATACTTTATGAATTTAAAGGAAAAGAATTTGACGGAACTATTTGTGGTCATCCATTTCATAAAATTGGATATGATTATGATGTTCCAATGCTTGAGGCAAGATTTGTTACAACCGAACAGGGAACAGGTATTGTTCATTGTGCACCTAGTCATGGACCTGATGATTTTAATTTGTGTATTAACAACGGGATTAAGGCAGTTGAAACAGTTGATGATGACGGTAAATACACAAAACATATACCAATATTTGAAGGGACACATATTTTTAAAGCTAATACGATTGTAATAGAAAAGCTTAAGGAAACAAAAACCCTCTTATCTAATGGAAAACTTACTCATTCCTATCCACATTCTTGGAGATCCAAAGCTCCATTAGTACATAGAGCAACACCCCAATGGTTTATTTCAATGGAAAGTCACAAACTAAGAGATAAAGCTCTAAAAGCTATAGAGGATACAACTTTTTATCCCGCCAAAGGTAAAGAAAGAATCAAGTCAATGATTGAGACAAGGCCAGATTGGTGTGTGTCTAGACAGAGAGTGTGGGGTGTTCCTCTTCCAATATTTATCTCAAAAAAAGATGGAGAAATTTTGATAGATGATGATGTCTTTGAAAATATTGCAACAATTTATGAAAAAGAGGGTTCTGATTGTTGGTTTGAAGAAAATTTTCAGAGACTTCTTGGAGATAAATATAAAGCAGAGGATTTTACTAAATCATCAGACATAGTAGAAGTGTGGTTTGATAGTGGCTCAACACATTCTTTTGTGTTAGAAAAAAGAGAAGACTTAAAATGGCCTGCATCAATGTATCTGGAGGGCTCAGACCAACATAGGGGATGGTTTCATTCTTCGTTGTTAGAGTCATGTGGCACTAGAGGTAGAGCACCTTTTGAAAGTATCTTATCACATGGGTTTGTTGTTGATGGAAAAGGTCTAAAAATGTCTAAATCGACAGGAAATGTAATAGCTCCGGAAGATATTTTAAAAAAATATGGTGCTGATATTCTCAGAATTTGGGTTGCATCATCAAATTATGCTGAAGATTTAAGAATAGATTATTCAATTTTAGATCAGCATTCCGAGTCATACAGAAAAATAAGAAACACTTTCAGATACCTTTTAGGAAACATGCTCGATGATTATTCAAAAATAGATTTTGAAACTATTGACTTAAATAATTTGCCTGAACTTGAAAAATATATGCTCCATAGATTGTATATGATTAATATAAGTTTTAATGAATATTTTAAGTCTTATAATTTTCACAATCTGTATAAAGAATTACTTAATTTCTGTACTGTAGAATTGTCAGCGTTTTATTTTGATATAAGAAAAGATCTTCTTTACTGTGATCCAAAAGAATCAAAAAAACGATCAGATTGTATTTTAATACTTAAAGTAATTTTAGAGTGTTTATTAAAATGGTTTGCACCAATATTGTCATTTACAACTGAGGAAATTTATCATTTAATATCCAAAGAAGACAAAGAGGTAAGCATTCATTTACAAGAATTTGCTAAAATCCCAGATCATTGGAAAAATGAGGAATTAAATAATAAATGGCAAAAGATTAAACAAATAAGAGATGAAGCAAACATTAGTATAGAGAGTAAAAGAGCAGAAAAAATCATAGGTTCAAGTTTAGAGGCTAATATTCAGATAAAAATTAAAGACAAAGATATGTTTAGTGTAGCTCAAAACCAAGATTTTTCAGAAATTTGCATAACATCTTCTGCTGAAATTTTGAAAGACGATAAACTAGAAAAAGAAATTGAGGTAATTAGTTCAAAAGCTATTGGATATAAGTGTCCAGTTTGTTGGAAAATCAGCAAGAAAGTATGTGAGAAACATGGACATTTAACTGTTCAATGAAAAATGAAAATATTAAAAAAATAGTAATTAGCACTTCGATTTTATTATTAATTTTTTTATTAGATAGAATATCTAAAATTTTAATCCTTAATATATTAGAGGACACTGGCAAAGTAGACATTTATATAAACTCATTTTTAAATTTTTATCTTATTTGGAACAAAGGAATTGGATTTGGAATGCTATCTTCAGATCAAATATTTTTTTACAATATCGTGACTGCTTTTATTGTTTTAATTAATTTTATAATCTTTTACTTATTATTCAAAGAAAAAGGCATCAAGTATTATTTTTTATTAATGATCCTTGGAGGTTCGCTTGGAAACCTATTTGATAGAATGTATTTCAGAGCAGTGCCAGACTTTATAGACCTGAATTATAATGGATATCATTGGTTTATTTTTAATGTAGCTGATATATTTATTTCTATTGGTATTATTTTGCTTATTTTGATTGAATTAATAAGTTATAAAAAAGTAAATGAATAAATTTATTAAAATAAATAAATTGTTATTCTTACTTCTTTTTCTATATTCTTGTGGGTTAGGAGAGGCGTTACAAGGAAAAAAAAGATCCGATCAAGGAGATGAATTTTTAATAGATAAAAAAAATCCCTTAACAATGCCACCAGACTATGAAAAATTACCAAAACCTGGAGAGGCAAGTGTAAAATCAACTAAAGATGTTGAAAGTGAACAATCTAACATAAAAAAATTGCTTAAAAATAGTGGGGATGGCAAAATTTCCCCCTCAAATGAAAAATCTACAACTATTGAGAACTCAATTTTAAAAAAAATTAAATAAATTGATGTTCTCAAAAAATATAATATTTAAAAATTTCAAACAAAAAAAAAATATAAAATTCAAAAAAAAAATAAATAATATTTTAAAAAAAGAAATAGTCAAAAGCTCTTCATTATTAAACTCTTTTAGCCAAAATTATGAATATAGTTTTAATAATATAAAAATTAACAAATTTAAAAAATATAGTTTTATAAATTTAATTGGGATGGGTGGGTCTATTTTAGGTACCGAGGCGATATATGACTTTCTTAAATTTAAAATTAAAAAAAAAATTAAATTTTATAACAATCTAAATAACAAAATGGAATTAAAATCAAAGAATAAAGTTTTAAATTTAGTAGTCTCTAAATCCGGGAATACTCTTGAAACTATATCAAATTTTAATTTAATACTTAATTCTCAAAGAAAGAATAAAAATATTATTATAACTGAAAATAAATTAAGCTTTCTTAATAAACTAGCAAAAAAATTAAAGGCGGAGATTATTGAACATAAAAATTATATAGGGGGTAGATACTCTGTTTTATCTGAAGTAGGAATGTTGCCAGCTCAATTGTTAGGACTCAACGAAAAAAAATTTAAAAGAATAAATCATTTAATAGAGAATAAAAACTTTCTAAACCAATTGATTTACAACGTTAATTTCATTTTTAGTTGTATATCAAATGGCAAAAAAAATTCAGTAATTTTAAACTATGATGAAAGTTCTGAAAATTTATTTAAATGGTATCAACAACTTACCGCTGAAAGTTTAGGAAAAAAAAATAAAGGAATTTTTCCAATAATCTCATCTATGCCAAAAGATAACCATAGTTTACTTCAATTATATTTAGATGGGCCTAAAAATAATTTTTTTACATTTTTTGGAATAAGAAATGATAAATCTATTAGATTATCGAATAAAAATTTGTTTGATAAATTTAGCATTTTAAAAAATAAAGACTTAAATCAAATCATTCAAGCTCAAATGCAAGCTACTAAGACAGTATTTAGAAGAAAAAAAATTCCTTTCAGGAGTTTTGAAGTTCTGAAAAGAAATGAAGAAGCCTTAGGTGAACTTTTTTGTTTTTTTGTATTAGAAACAATTCTTTTAGGAAGATTAATGAAAGTAAATCCATATGATCAACCATCAGTTGAGTTAATAAAAACAGAAACGTCTAAAATACTTATTTAAAACAAACTACAAAAAAATATTTTTGATAGCCCATAACTTTTTTGCTCTAATATATTTAGATATTCCGAAATTTTATCATCTGATTTTTTGTTACGATGGATAATCAATAAAGAGTTTTTATCAGCAATTTTTATTTTTTTAATTTGATTTATTAATATTTTAATTTTTTTGTCTCTAAAAGGTGGATCCAAAAAAATTATATTAAATATTTCATTATTTAAATTTAAATTCTCTAAATTGTAAGCACTAACATTATTGATATTAGTCTTATTTTCTAATTTAAGATTTAAAATATTTGTCTTTAATATTTTCAATGAATTAACATAATTTTCAAAAAAGGTTACACTTTCTGCTCCTCTAGATAAACATTCAATTCCAAATGATCCTGTTCCAGAAAATAAATCCAAGACTTTTGAATTTTTTATTTCTACAGAAACTTTAGGTGAATGATCTAAAATATTAAAAATTGACTCTCTAACCAAATCTCTTAGAGGTCTTGTTGATTTATCTAAGGGGATTAATAATTTTTTACCCTTAAGATCTCCAGAAATAACTCTCATCTATCGATAATTTTAAAACCTATATCTTTTCGATAGAAACCATTATTCCAATTTAAACTTTCTATACTTTTATTTACAATTTCTCTTGCCTTTTTTAAATCATCAGAAATAGTTACAAAATTAAGTACTCGCCCTCCAATTGAACAAACTTTTTTATTAATCATCTTTGTTCCTGCATGATAAACAATAGTATCAGTGTTAGTAATTTTATCTAAGTTATCAATCTCTACATTTTTCTTATATGTTCCTGGATATCCATTAGAACACAATACAACACATATACTGTTTTTATTATCCCACTTTATTGATTGACTATCTAAATTTTCATCACAACATGAAAGTATCAAATCTAAAAAATCAGATTTCAATAAGGGTAAAATAGTTTGACACTCTGGATCTCCCATTCTCACATTATATTCAACCAGATATGGATTATTATTTTTGATCATTAGGCCAACGTAAAGAAATCCTTTATAAGTTTCACCCATTTCTTTGATTGCTGCAAAAGTTGGTTTTACAATATTCTCAATAATTTTTAAGTCTAATTCCTCATTAATAAGACCTGATGGTGAGTAAGCTCCCATACCCCCAGTATTTTTTCCTTTGTCACCTTCGCCAACTCTTTTATGGTCTTGTGCTGTATTAAATTTTTTAAATGTTTTACCATCTGATAATACAAAGTAACTCATCTCTTCTCCCTGCAAGAATTCTTCAATAAGAACTTGGGTAGCTGACCCAAATTTTCCTTTGAATATTTCATTAACAGCATTTTTGGCACTTTCAGTATTCCCACATATATAAACACCTTTACCTGCTGCTAATCCATCTGCTTTTACGACAATAGGCATATTTACAGTTTCCAAATATTTGTGTGCATCTACAGAGTTTTCAAAAACTCCAAATTTAGCAGTGGGTATATTGTATTTTTCACATATTTTTTTTGTAAATATTTTGGAACCTTCGAGCTGTGAAGCATTTTTGTTAGGACCAAATACTTTTATTCCTTTATTTGAGAGAAAGTCAACAATGCCGTCGACAAGAGGTTGTTCTGGACCCACAATAACCAAATCTATTTTATATTCTTCTATAAACTTTGCTATGTCTTTAAAATTGGAAATATCTAAATTTATATTTTCAGCAATATTCTCTGTTCCAGCATTTCCTGGAATACAAAATAATTTATTTACCTTTGGAGATTTTGATATTTTATCAACAATAGCATGTTCTCTACCACCACTTCCTAGAATTGCAATTTTCATATATTTAAATATATATCCTATAAATTATGAACAAGTTAGCAAAATTAAAATATCTCTCTAACAATTTCGAAATTATTGAAGATGGAGACTATGTAATATGTGCAATATCAGGTAAGAAAATTCCTTTAGAAAATTTGAATTATTGGAATGTTGAGGAACAAGAAGCTTACTTTTCATATGTTGAAGCATCTAAAAAAAAAGAAAAAATAAACAGTTAAAGTTACTTTTTCCATCTGTTATGTGTCCAAATCCATTGTTCAGGGTTTTTTGTAATCATCTTTTCTAAAATTTTATTTAGATGTATAGAAATGTCTTCTTGAGATTTTTCTGAGTTTATTGCTATGGGCTGCGACACATACATTTTAAAAAAGTGTTTTCTTCTCCTTTCAATGTATATTGGAACTACATCGCATTTATATTTTTTTATTATTTGTGCAGGTATAGTTGTTGTTGATGCCAAATGTCCGAAAAAATTTATTTTAATACCTTCTGTAACTCTTTGATCAATCATTAATGCAATTGAGCTACCTTCTTTGAGATTTGATAAAATTTGCCTTGTTCCCGATCTACCTTTTTTGATTTGATTTCTACAAATATAATTTTTTCTGATAAATTCCATTTTTTTATTCAAAAATGTATTATTTAAAGGTCTATATATTGCCGCCAAATTAATACCCGATTTTTCAATTTGCATAGCCATTAATTCAAAATTACTGAAATGACCCGATATAAATACAACGGGATTATTATTCTTCTTTATTTGTTCTAAATTATTAAAACCGTCAATTTCAATAAATTTTGCTAGTTTATTATTTCTAAAATCTTTTAGAAAAGGATATTCTGATAAAATTCTACCATAATTTCCTAATACATTTTTTGCAAATTCGTCTTCACTTGAATTGATTGAGATTTTTGATTTTTGAAAATTTTGAATAATAGAATTTTTTTTTCTAAAAATGTTACCAAAAGTTTTACCAATATAAAATCCGAAGTTTGATCCTAATCTATAACCCAATAATTTACTTATGATAAAAAATAAACTTACTATTAAAAATTCAATGAAATATATTATTTTTTTCATAGTTCGCTTTTAATAAAACTTACAAATTTATCTTTATCTTTTATTTTAAGTTTAATTTTTAAATAGTTAATATTTTTTTTATTTATTTTACTTAATCTTTTGTAATCTTTTTCAGTAGTGATAATCTCTAGTTTTTTTTCTATAGCAATTTTTTTAATTTCTTCAATTTCCTTATCTTTAAAAATATGATGATCAGGGAATATGAATTTTTTTATTATATTAAATTTGTATTTTTTAAGTGTATTCTCAAATTCCTCTGGATTTCCTATACCACAGAAATATAAATATTTCCTCTTCCTATTCAATCTGTTTAAATTTGTAGGTACATACTTTGAAAAAAAAATATTTTTATTAAATGTCTTTAAGGTTGAAAAAAGCTTTTTATTATTTTTCTCTCCATTAATAAAAATAGCTGAATACGTTTTTAAAATTGATAAATTTTCCCTTAGGGGACCAGCCGGTAATAAATATCCATTTCCGGTGCCATAGCTAGAATTAAAGCATGCTAAAGATATATTATAGTCTATCGTTTTATCTTGAAGTCCATCATCTAGGATAGCCAGTGTATTCTTGTTAATTTTTTCTGCTTTGATCATGCTTATTTTTCTATCTTTATCAAAAAAAACCGTTCCATGATTTTTTAACACTTCTCTTTCATCATGTTGATCAAAATAATTTTTTTTGATGAACACAGTTTTAAATCTATTTTTAAATATATTATTTATTTCTATACAAAGAGAAGTCTTTCCTGTACCACCTACATAGATATTTCCTACACAAATTGTTTTTATTTTATATTTTACTTTAATTTTAAATCCTTTAAAAAAATTTATAATAAACGTGATTAATGAAAATGGCGTTAAAGATAATGATAATAAATTTTTGTTATCCCAGAATAATGGTTTTTTTATCTTCATTAGATAAATTTCTTAATTTCTAAAATATTTTTACTTATAATTTTGTTGCCCAAAATTTTTAATTTTTTATTAACTTTTTTATTTTCTGTAAAATCAATTTTTTTAAGAAAAATTTTTTTTATATTTTTAATTGAATGAATTTTTGTAGCAATTTTTAAATTTTCTAACATTCGATATACATCTTCAAAATTATGCACATTTGGACCAAAAATAATGTAGTTTCCTTCTCTAGCAGGTTCCAAAGGATTTTGTCCACCGTGCGAAATTAAAGATCCTCCAACAAATGTTAACTTTGATAATGAGTAAAATTTTAAGGCATCTCCATATGTATCAACTATATATATGTCAGTATTTCTTTTTAATTTTCTGGATAGTGTGTGAAATTCTGTGTTTAAACCAATATTTTCCAGCTCGTTTGCTATAATTTTTTTTCTATTAATGTGTCTAGGTATTACAATAGTTAATAAATTCTTAATATTTGTTTTTAACTCTTTATGTACTTTTCCAATAAATAACTCTTCACTTTTATGTGTACTTGCGGCACACCAAATTGTTTTTTTAAGAAATTTATTTCTTAATTTAATATTTTTATGAGGTTTTTGCGATGTTCCAAAAAACTTAAGGTTACCTACATGTTTAATATTTTTTACTCCAAGTAATTTTAAATATCTTTTACTTTCTAGGTTTTGAGGTAATGCAACATTTATTCTTTTAAATATTTTTTCTGAAAACTTTGGGAAATATTTCCATCTATTAAAAGATTTTCTAGTTATTCTTGCATTAAGTAATATTAATGGAACACCTCTTTCACTTAAGTTACAGTACATATTGGGCCAAATTTCCGAGTCTACAAAGATTGCCAATTTCGGTTTCCAATAACTAATAAAAAAATTAGTTAAAAAATTTAAATCAAATGGGTAAAATTGATGAATTGTTTTTTTCAATTTGTATTTAGAAAATATATGTGATGAGCTTAGAGTTGATGAGGTAATTAAAATTTTTTTTATTGTAATATCTCTTTCAAATTTTTCTATAATTGGCATTATACTTAAGATTTCCCCAACACTCGCACCATGAAACCAAACTATCCCGTCTACATGGTTTTTTTTCGAAAAAAAACAAAATTTTTCCTTAAATCTAATCTTATCTTCTTTTCCTAAACAAATTCTAATAAATAAAACTAGTGGTGAAATTAATAATAATATAAATAAAAAAAAATTATAAATAAATAACATTAACTTTTATTAATCTGCTTATTATAAAAATTTTTATAGGTTTCAGATTTATTCAAAAGCTCTTCATGACTGCCTGAATCTAGAACATTACCTTTATCCATCACATATATTTTATCTGAATTCAGAATAGTTGAAAGTCTATGTGCAATAACAACTGTTGTTTTATTCAAAATTAATTTATCTAAAGCCTTTTGAATTTTTTCTTCAGTTTCAGAGTCAAGCGAGGATGTGGCTTCATCCAAGAGAATAATATTACTATCTTTTAAAAAAGCTCTCGCAATCGAAAGTCTCTGTTTTTCACCCCCAGATAATTTTACCCCATTTTCACCAATCATTGTTTGATATTTGTTTTCAAGTTTTTCAATAAAGTCCAAACACATAGATTGTTCAGCAGCTTTAAAAATTTCTTCATCAACTGCATCAGGTTTTGCATATTTTATGTTATTAAAAATTGTATCATCAAATAGAGTTACATTTTGATCTACTATTGATATTTCTTTTCTGAGTGAAAATAAATTAACATTCTTAATATCTTGACCATCAATTTCTAAACTCCCAGATTTTGGATCATATATTCTAGGTATTAAACTTAGTAAGGATGATTTACCAGAACCACTTTGACCAACAAGTGCAGTCATTTTTTTCCCGTTAATTTTAATATTTATATTTTGAAGCACTTTATTTTCTAAATTTGATAAATAGCTAAAATTTACGTCCTTAAATTCTATGTCTCCATTTTTAAAATCAATTTTTGATTTATCTTCATTTAAGCTAATCAAATTTTTAATATCAATGATTGGTAGTATTCTTTTTCCAGCGGACAAACCTTGTCCAACACCTACATTAATTGTGGCAAGTGACTTAACGGGCTGATAAGCTAACATCATAGCAGCTAAAAAAGAGAAAAAATTATTTAGACTTAATTGGTCATTCATAATTAACTTTCCAGAATAAAATATTAATAAAGCTATCATTATTCCAGTCAGGATTTCCATTATAGGAGTAGCTCTAATAAATACAGTGGATATCTTTATTGATTTTTCTTTTAAATCATTAACAAATTTTTCCGATCTATCTTCTTCAAATTTCTCTCTTTGAAAGATTTTAATTATTTTGTGGTTTTTAAATAAATCAATTAAATATTTATTTAAATCTCCAGATTTTTCTTGAGCTTCAGTTACAACCTTTCCAATTCTTTTACCCAATTTCTTCGCTGTTATAGATGCAAGGGGTATCATAATTATTGCAATCAAAGATAGTCTCCAATTTTGCAAAAACATTACAGTTAAAAGGCCGATTAAAGTAAGACCATCTTTAAAGAAATTTAAAAATGATGTACTTAACATCATTGTTATTTGATTCACGTCGAAATTTAAATTTGAAATGTATTTTCCTGTATGTTTATTTTCTATATATTCTGTATCAGCTTTAATAAAAGATGAAAGCATATCAATTTGTATTTTTTTCTTAACTTCCTCTCCCACATTTATCATTATTACCTTAGCCATATAGAGTGAGATGCCTTTTGTTGCAAAAGCAATAATTATAAAAATCGGAATAAGTAACAATAAACTTTGATCTCTGTTTAAAAATATTTTGTCGATTGCTGGGTCCAATAACCATGCTGTTGCAGATGTACTTGCTGCAACTAAAATTGAAAAGAAAACTGCTAATAAAATTTTGTTTAAGTAATTTTTAGTATAATCTTTGTATAGTCTTTTAAGTATTTCTAAATTTGTCATTTAAATTATTTTTCCAATTAAAATATTAAAAAAAATAATTACTCCTAAAAAATTATTACTTTTAAATTTTTTTAGACACTGATGTGGATCTTCAACATTAAGATTTTTAATTTGATAAATATTTAAATGTAAAAAAGTTACTATCAAAGTAATGAAATAAAATATTTTAAAATTCATAAGTATTCCGACTATTATTAAGGATAGAAAAAAAAATAAGTAACATAATGAAATAAATAATTTTGGGTTATTTTTAAATTTTATTGATGTAGATTTTACTCCTATGATCTCGTCATCTTTAATATCCTGAAATCCATAGATTGTGTCGTAACCGAGTGTCCAAAATATGGCCCCGATATAAAACATAATTGGAACCAGGGATATACTGTTATTTGTTGATATCCAGGCAAGAACAAGTCCATAATTAAAGGTAATGCCTAAAAATAATTGAGGCCAGTAAGTAAATCTTTTCATCAGAGGGTAAGTAAATGCAAGTGGCATAGACAAGAGTGCCATAGATATCGTGAATATATTAAAATTAATTAAAACTAAAAATGCTAATCCACACAAAACTATTGAGTATATAATTCCGAGTTTAACGGAAACCTTCCCGGATGCTATTGGTCTATCTTTTGTGCGTTCAACTTTTTTGTCAAAATTTCTGTCTACTATATCATTTACAATGCATCCTGCAGATCTCATTAGTATTGAACCCATTAAAAATAGAAAAGAATAAAAATAAAATATTTCTAAGCTAGAATTGAAATCATAAGCAATTGTAAGACCCCATAGACAAGGCCAAAATAAAAGCATATAACCTATCGGCCTGTTTAATCTTGTAAGCTCAACTAATAATTTAATGTTTTGCATAATAATTTACTTGTAAATAGCAAAGCAGAGTTTCATAATCAAATTGATTCGAATGAATATAGATTACACTGTTACTGCATTAATGTTTCCTGCAATACCTCTAATAATGAGCGTCTACAGCAATAGGTTTCATACCCTTAGTGGACTTATCAGAAAAATTCATGATGAATATGTTTTCGAAAAACACACCCCACCAGAGTGGAAAGATCAACTTATAAACTTAAATAGTAGAATAGGAGTATTAAAGTTTGCCATCATGTCAGCAGCATTTGGTTTTCTTTTTAATATGCTTACAGTGTTTGCTCTTTATTTAGACAGTTTAATTATTGCAAGAGTAATTTTTGGATCATGCTGTTTATCTATGATGATTTCAATTATTTTTTTTATTAGAGAAATACAAATTTCAGGTAAAGCTTTAAAACTTCATCTGTCAGATATGGATGTCCAGTTTAAGGAATAATTACTGCTGGTCCAGTGATCTTTCTGCCCTCTAAGTCCTTGTGAGCTTGTACAGCATCTTCTAATTTATATTTTTTATAAACTTCTATTTTTACATTTCCTGATGAAATTTGTTTAAATAACATACTGGCTGCCTCATTTATTTCATCGCTATTTGTAAAATATTGATTCATTGCCGGCCTTACAAAATATATACCTTTTGGTTGCAGAGATTTTGAAACAATAATAGGATCAAGTGCTCCAGATGCATTACCAAATGAAACCATGGTACCCCTTAACTTTAAACATTCAATTGATTTGTCGTAAGTTGATTTACCTACACCATCATAAACGACAGAAACACCTTTGCCATCTGTAAGTTCCATGACTTTTTTTGCAAAATCTTCTTTTGAATAGTTGATTACTTCGTCACATCCATACTTTTTTGCTATTTCTATTTTTTCCTGACTTCCAACTGTTCCAATAACTTTTAATCCTAAACTTTTTGCCCACTGACAAAAGAATTGTCCAACACCTCCTGCTGCTGCGTGAAATAAAACTGTTTCTCCCTTTTTTGGAACATAGGTTTTGTGCAATAAATAAAAAGTTGTCATACCTTTTGTCATAGCACTCGATATAATTTCTAAATCAATATTATCTGGAACTTTAACAATATTTTTTGAAGGGTAATTTCTGTGAGTTGAATAAGAACCCAATGGAGCTGCAGCATAAGCAACTTTATCTCCAACCGAAAAATTAGAGACATTTGAACCAATTTCTTTAATTATACCTGCCGCTTCCAAACCAATTCCTGTAGGAAGTTGAAGAGGGTATAAACCTGATCTATGATAAGTGTCTATATAGTTTAATCCAATTGACACATGCTCTATCTGAACCTCATCAGCACCTGGTTTATCTAAAGTAATCTCCTCTAACTCTAGAACTTCAGGACCACCTGTATTTGTTACTTTAATTGATTTCATTTTTACAAAAGTAATTTTATTTTACAAATGTACCTTTATGATAATCCTCGACTGCTTGCAAGATTTCTTGTTTAGTATTCATGACAAAAGGGCCACCTCTTACAATTTGTTCGCCTATTGGTTTTCCAGCAATCAAAAGGAACTTAGCATTAGTTGAGCCATAAACCTTAAGTTTCTCACCCATTTTTAAAAGAATTAGTTTTGAATTTTCAATTTTTTGATGCTGTTGATTCCCAATTTTTATTTCTCCTTTAATTAAATAAATAAATGAATTGTGAGTTGAGGGTAAATCAAAATTGAACTCTTTATCTTTATTTAATTCAATATCAAAATAAATAGGTTCAACATTATGTTTTTTTATAGGTCCCTCAGCTTTTCTAAATTTACCAGCTATCACTTTGACTATTTTTTCTTCATCTAGGTGAGTTTGCATCTGATCAGCATCTATATAGATGTAGCTAGGTTTACTCATTTTTAATTTAGCTGGCATATTGATCCATAATTGAAACCCATGTAACCTACCTTCTTTCATTGCAGGCATCTCAGAGTGAATTATTCCACTTCCTGTCTTCATCCATTGAACATCTCCTGCAGTCATTCTACCTTCACCGCCTGTACTATCTTTGTGCTCAAAGTCTCCAGCTAACATATATGTTACCGTTTCTATGCCTCGATGAGGATGAGGCGGAAAACCAGCTATATAATCTTCACTATTTTCTGATCCGAATTCATCTAACATTAAAAATGGATCAAAGTAATTAGGCTCTACACCAATGCTTCTTTTTAATTTTACCCCAGCACCGTCAGATGCTGGTATAGGTTCGATAATTTGTTTAACTTCAATATTTGACATTTTATGTTTAGAATTTTTTATCTAAGCTAAAATCTTTAGTTCCATTTATGAAAATAAATAAAAACCCACCTGCTAAAGCTATATTTTTCAAAAATGATCCAAGTTGCATTTGGTCAGAAAAATCGTCATGAAATATTACAGCTGTTGCAATACAAAATAAACTTAATAAACCAGCGGATATTTTTGCCTTATATCCTAGTATAATTAATATTGGTGCAATTATCTCAAGTATTATTGCTGGAATAATTAAAATTCCAGGCAATCCAAAGCTCTCCATCCACTCAATAGTTCCATCATAATTACCAATTTTAAAAAAACCATTAAGAAGGAACAATGCTGAAATTAAAATTCTTGCGATAAGATCTAGAATATTTGTCATAGTATTAAAGTAGTATCTTGCCTAAACAATATCAAGCAACTGTTTGAGATTATTTATTTCATTTTTTGGTGTGTAATCTAAATTATCAAAAATTGCATTGTTTCTATTGACCCAAATTGCGTTAAAACCGTAATTGCCACTTCCAGAAACGTCCCAAGTATTTGCGCTTAAAAAAGCAACTTCCTTCTCTTTAATGTTATATTTTTTAATTGGCATATCGTAAACTTTTGAACTTGGTTTAAAAATACTTACTTCTTCTACAGACATAATATCATCAAAAATATCATTGAGATTATTTCTATTCACTAATTCATCAAGAAGAGTAGGGGTGCCGTTTGAAAGTATTGACAGTTTATAATTTTTTTCTCTCAATAATTTCAAGGTTTCTTTTACCTCAGGGTATGGAGATAAAATTTTATAAAGATCCAATAATTCAGTTCTCATATCTGGATTAATATTGAAAACTTTCATTGATTTATCTAGGCTATCTTCTGTTACTTTCCAAAAATCTTTATGCCTGCTCATTAAACTTCTAAGCCAAGTGTATTCTAACTGAGTAGTCCTCCAATAATTTGAGAAATTTTCCCATTTAATACCAATTTTATCTTTACACTTTTCAGCTGCAGAATTTACGTCAAATAGAGTTCCATATGCATCGAAAATTATTGCTTTAATATTTTTCATAAATTACTTTCTTGATATGAGTAATATTAGAATATTTTTCTCTGAAAGTTTATCTCTTAATTTAACTTCTTCACTTGCTAAACCACAATCACATTATTTGACGAAAGTCATGCGATTGAAAATTGGAGAAAATTTTTCTTTATTTAATAAAACTGGTGAATGGTTAGCCAAAATAGACAACATTTATGATGGAAAGGTAGAATTTAGCATTAAGGAACAATTAAGAAGAGAAGAAAATTCCCTGGATATTTGGTTAGCATTTTCACCTATTAAATCAAATTATTCAAATTTTATGATTCAGAAAGCTACAGAATTAGGAGTTACAAAATTTTTCCCTATAATTTTTGATAGGACAATTGTTAGAAAAATTAATTCTGAAAGATTGGAAAAAATAATAATTGAGGCAACAGAACAGTCAAATAGATTGAACCCCCCGTATCTAGAAAAAACTCAAAATTTGAAAACTTTTTTAGAGAAAAATCAAAGTATAATGGATCTAATATTTACAGATCTTAATTCTAAAAACAAAAAAATTGAACTAAATAAAAAAAACAAAAAACCTTTGTGTATTATGATTGGACCCGAAGGAGATTTTTCTGAGAAGGAAAGAGAGGATATTTTAAATTTTAAAGATGTAAAATCAGTTAAGATCAATGACAATATATTGAGGTCAGAGACAGCAGTTATATCTTCAATATCAATTCTTAATTATATCTTAAATCTATAAATATTTATTTATCAATTTGATAGATTTTTTAATGTCGTCTCTGTGAGAAATCTTGGCAATATATTTTCCATCTTTTAAAAGTATTACAGGTGAACTATGATCAATATTATAATCACCATTTTCAAAAAATATTTTTTGGCTAATTATTCCCCAAGATTGTGAAAGTAAAAAAATTTCACCTGGATCTCCAGTAATTCCAACAAATTTATTATCAAAATTGCTGAGATAATCTTTTACTACTTCAGGAGTATCTCTTTTTGGATCAACACTAATAAAAAATACTTTTATATCTTTTTTTTTATTTTTCTTAATTCTATTCATAACTATATCCATTTTATTTAATGTCATTGGACATATGTCAGGACAATTTGTAAAACCAAAAAAAATTGCAGTCAAAGGTCCGTTAAAGGACTCTTGAGTTATTATATTATTATTCATATCTTTAAGCTCAAAATCTGAGCCCTTGAATGCTGCGACTGATTGATCTTTTTGTTCTTTCATTGATAAAAAGACGGGAAGCATTAAAAATAAGAATATAGTTAAGCATCCTGTTAATACTGCAATGGAGGTTTTTAATTTCATTATTGTAAAATTATATATTCGGACTATATAAATAATATGTCTTTGATAAAGAAATTATTTGGCGCATTAACCGAGAAACCTTGGGAACAAAACCAAGCAGTTATAGACAGTGGCCACTCAGGCAAAACATTTGAAATATCAAATCAAATGTCAGCAGTAATAATTATATTTGGAGTGAGCACAACTTTATTTAGTTTAATTTTCACTGGTTACCTTTACTCACTTCCACCTGAACAGGATACGACTTTTATTCTTAAAACAAATTTACTTTGGATAAATACATTAGTTTTAATTTTAGTAACAATATTTTTTAATAAGATTAGTAAAGATTTAAAAAATGGAATTACAAGTTCAATTAAAATGAATTTAATTTATGTTGGTGGACTAAGTTATATATTTTTATTCCTTCAATTAGCTCTGTGGTATCAATTAATGCAAACTGGAAATTTTGTTTCAACTAATACTTATTTCTCATCTTATTACTTCTTCACTGCGTTGCATGGCATACATTTGTTAGGAGGACTTTTTTTCTGGGGTAAAGTAAGTTCAAGAATTTTTAAATCAGAGGAGAGTGAATACAAAAAAGAAGAGAAAAGTATAAATGCGCTTTCTTTATACTGGTTATTCTTATTTATTGTTTGGTTAGTATTTTTTACAATAATGTTTGCATACAATGATACTATAATTGAATTTTGTAAATCTTTGATTGCTTAGACTAATTCTAAAGAAATAAAACTAACACAGATCCAAACACTGCAATAATTATTAGCAAAATGTTTACTGATCTAAGATATTTCTTCGTTTCAGGTTTAGCATCTCCTTTTGAAAATCTTCCAGCTCCTAAAGAAATTACAAAATAGAATGCTAGAACTAAGACAAGTATTGTTATTAAAATACCTAATTTACCGAACATAAATATATTGATTATATTAGTATAATTAATATGTTTTATGACATTTTGTCATAGGTATTTATAAAATTATTATTCTATACAGGCACTATGCATGCAGGAATTATATTTTTACTAGTCATCATCGGATCGATACTATTTCATATCTTTACACCTTGGTATTGGACAGACATAGCATCTAATTGGAAAGGAATGGATGATACAATCACACTTACTTTCTGGGTAGGTGGAGGAGTTTTCGTAGCTGTTTGTCTATTCATGATTTATTGCGTTTTTAGATACCAACATAAAGAGGGTAGAAGAGCAGAATATAAACCTGAAGACAAAAAATTAGAAAAAATTTTAACATGGGCAACAACATTAGGAGTTGCTGCTCTGTTAGCGCCTGGACTTATAATATGGAATCAATATGTAAATGTACCAAAGAATGCAATCGAAGTTGATGTAATGGCATGGCAGTGGGGATGGCAGTACAGATTACCAGGTAAAGATGGAAAATTAGGAACAACTCAAGTCAGGAACATAGCTGATAATAATCCGTTTGGCATCAATCCAGATGATCCATTTGGTAAAGATGACATAATGGTAGAAAGTGATGTAATAAATTTAGAAAATAATAGACCTGTAAAAATTTTATTAAGATCTGTAGATGTACTTCATAACTGGTATGTGCCTCAGTTCAGGGCAAAAATGGATGCTGTGCCTGGGACAGTAACTTTTTATTGGTTTGAACCTAACAAAGTTGGAGAATATGAAGTTTTATGTGCAGAGTATTGCGGAGTTGGACACTATGCTATGAGAGGTGGTGTTGAAGTTCAGGATAAAGCTGATTACGAAGCTTGGTTAGGAGAGCAAGAAACTTTTGAACAATTATCTGCTAGATATGAAAAATTAAACGTAGATGGGAACAAATTAGCTAAAAAATAACAATTTAATAATTTAAAAAAATATATATATAAGGGATAAAAATATGTCAGACGAATACGATAATAATAAATCTTATCAAGCACAATCATCAGAGGTAATGGATGGTTCAACAGGTTCAGTGAATCCTGACATAGATTATGTAAGACCTTCAGAAATTGGTGAACAAGAATTATACCATCCACACAGTTTTATTGAGAAATGGGTATTTTGCCAAGATGCAAAAGTAATTGGTGTTCAATATTTTTTAACTGCGGTTTTTACTGGAGTAGTTGGATTAATTTTATCTTGGTTAATGAGACTTCAACTAGGTTTTCCAGAGTTAGCTGGTTTCATGACTGCAGAACATTATTATCAATTCGTAACCATGCATGGAATGATAATGGTAGTTTATTTTTTAACCGCGCTATTCCTTGGAGGCTTTGGTAACTATTTAATACCATTAATGGTTGGAGCAAGAGATATGGTTTTTCCATATGTGAACATGTTAAGTTTTTGGATGTTTTTTGTTGCCGTTGCAGTTTTGATGGCAAGTTTCTTTGTGCCAGGTGGTCCAACAGGAGCTGGATGGACTTTATATCCTCCTCAAACAATTTTAGAGGGTACTCCTGGAGCAGGTATGGGAATTTTATTAATGCTTATTTCTTTATCTCTTTTTGTAATTGGATTTACAATGGGTGGACTAAATTACATGATTACAATTCTTCAAGCTAGAACTAGAGGAATGACATTAATGAGAATGCCTCTTACAGTCTGGGGTATTTTTACAGCTACGGTGCTTGCAATGTTAGCATTTCCAGCATTATTGGTAAGTGCCATAATGATGACTTTAGATAAGGTTTTACAAACAAGTTTCTTCATGCCAACAATATTAAAGGCTGGTGAAGTTCTAGAATATGGTGGTGGAAGCCCAATTCTTTTCCAACACTTATTTTGGTTCTTTGGACACCCTGAGGTTTATATTGTTGCACTTCCTGCTTTTGGGATAGTTTCAGATTTAATTTCTGTTCATGCTAGAAAAAATATCTTTGGATATAGAATGATGGTTTGGGCAATTGTTGGAATTGGAGCATTAAGTTTCTTTGTTTGGGCACACCATATGTATGTAAGCGGAATGAACCCTTGGTTTGGTTTCTTCTTTGCAACAACTACATTAATTATTGCAGTTCCAACAGCCATGAAGGTTTATAACTGGATACTAACTTTATGGAGAGGAAATATAAGAATTAACGTAGTTATGTTGTGGTGTTTAGGTTTTATAGTAACATTTGTTAATGGTGGAATTACTGGAATATTCTTAGGAAACGTATCAGTTGATGTTCCATTATCAGATACTTATTTTGTGATAGCGCACTTCCACATGGTAATGGGTATTGCACCGTTGATGGTAATTATGGGTGCAGTTTATCACTGGTTCCCATTAGTCGCGGGGAAAATGTTAGACGAAGGTCTTGGAAAATGGCATTTCTGGATTACTTTCTTGGGTGCTTACTCCATTTACTTCCCGATGCACTATTTAGGATTTATTGGAGTTCCAAGAAGATATTTTGAAATGTATGATAGTCCATATATGACATCAGCAGTGGGAATGAATGAATTTATTAGTATTGCAGCATTCATAGTTGGCGCTGCACAATTTATTTTAATCTTCAATATAATTAAAACATTAAAAACAGGTAAAAAGGCTGAACAAAATCCTTGGAAAGCTAATTCACTAGAATGGTACACTTCTACTGTTCCACCAGAACATGGTAATTTCGGTGACAGACTTCCGGTCGTGCACAGATGGCCATATGACTTTAGTGTTCCAGGGGCTAAGGAGGATTATATTCCACAAACTACTGCTCCGAGTGAAGTAATACATACAGAAGTAGAAAAAACATAAGAGAAATAAATGTCTGAACCAAAAATAGACGGCTTCGAACTTAAACCAGGGTTTAAGGGAATGGCGTCTGATACAGCGTCAGACCAAACAATGTTCAAAGGTGTACATTGGGGTAAAGCCATGATGTGGATCTTTCTATTAAGTGATACTTTTGTTTTTAGTTGTTTTTTAATTTCATACATGAAAGGAAGGGGTTCAACTCCTGTCGAGTGGCCAAATCCTAGTGAAGTATTTGCTCTTGAAGCATTTGGTGTACCTGTTCCTTTATTACTGATTGCTCTTATGACCTTTGTCTTGATCACCAGTAGTGGAACAATGGCTATCGCTGTTAAATATGGGTACGAAAAAAATAGAAAAATGTGTGGATGGCTATTATTAGCGACTGCGCTCGGCGGTTTAACTTTTGTTGGAATGCAGGCTTATGAGTGGTCAAAATTAATTCATGAAGGTGTGAGACCTTGGGAAAATCCATTCGGAGCTGCTCAATTTGGATCATTTTTCTTTATGATAACTGGTTTTCACGGCTTCCACGTATCAATCGGAGTAATCTTTTTATTTATATATACTTATAAAGTGTTTGCTGGCCACTACGAAAAAGGTAAAAAAGGATGGTTCACAAAATTAAAGGGCGATTATGTAGAAATTGAGATTTTAGGTCTTTATTGGCACTTCGTAGATCTTGTATGGGTTTTTATTTTTGCATTCTTTTACTTGTGGTAAAATAAATTATGGAAAATACAAATAATATTGAAAAAACACACAAAAAAGAGGAAGCTTCCACACATAAAATTGGAATTTATCTTTGGATTTGGACTTTGTTATTCGTGCTTAGTTTTTTTTCTTACATGGTCGACTGGTATCAATTCCAAGGAATGTTGAGATGGTCATTAATCTTATTTTTCATGTTTTTAAAAGCTGGACTTATAATGGCATTTTTCATGCACCTTTTTTGGGAAAGATATGCATTAGTAAATGTTCTTTTATGGCCAATGACAGCTATAGCTTGCTTCATATTTTTAATGGCAGCTGAATTTCAGTATACATTATTTTCAAGACTGTTTTATTTTGTAGTTGGAGGTGGAGCTTAAAATGGATGCATACGGTTATTTAGCTTTCTTTTTAATACTCTTTGTAATTTTTATTTATATTGTTTGGTTTGGCTATTCAGTAAAAGTTGAAAATCAAAAAGAACAAGGAGACAAAGTCTCAATAAATCCTTATGATCAAATTCCTTTGCGTAGAAGATTAATAGATAAGAAAAATAGCAAAGTAGGTATATTTGATCTTGGAAACCATATTTTAATAGCGGGTGTAATATTACTTGTAATATTTGTTTCACTGAATGTTGAGTAATAGTGACCACAAATACAATTAAAAAAAAATCAGTTTCAATAAGTTTTTTATCTTATTTTAAATATCTATTATTATTAATGAAACCAAGAGTAATGTCTTTGGTAATCTTCACTTGTGCTGTAGGTTTATTAACAGCTCCAGTTTCGGTTTCTTTTCTAAATTCAATAATTGCCATTTTTTTTGTAACTATGGGAGCAGGAGCTGCTGGTGCTTTAAATATGTGGTATGAGGCTGATCTAGATAAATTAATGACAAGAACTTGTCTTAGACCAATTCCTACTGGAAAAGTAAACAGGGATCATGCTCTTTTATTTGGTACATTGCTATCAATTATTTCTGTAGCCGGACTTTATTATTTTTCAAATTTAACATCAGCTATAATATTATTTATAACGATAGCATTTTACGTTTTTGTTTATACAATTTGGTTAAAAAGAAAAACATCACAAAACATTGTTATTGGAGGAGCATCTGGCGCATTACCACCAGTTATTGGTTGGACAATAGCTACTAACTCGCTTACATTTGAACCAATAACATTTTTCTTAATAATATTTTTTTGGACCCCATCTCATTTTTGGGCTCTTAGCCTTTATAAAGCAGACGACTATCAAAAAGCTAAAATCCCAATGCTTCCGATCACTAATGGAATTGAAGAGACAAAGAAGAATATATTTGTTTATTCACTAATAATGTTACCGATAGTAATTTTGCCTTATTATATAGGGTTTGTTGGTGAAACATTTCTAATTGTTTCTTTATTACTGACATTTTATTACAACTATGTCTGTTACGATCTTCTTAAATTCAAAAAAAACAAATTTGAAATTAAGAAGGCTAAAAAGGTATTTTCTTACTCAATTTTTTACTTATTTTTGCTTTTTGTCTTATTTTTGGTAGACCAGATCATAAAATAAATAATCCTATTTATTTTATAGGAAAATGGTAAAAAAAATTCATGAAGTATGTAAGTACAAGAGATAATTCTAAAGAATATAGTTTTGAAGAGGTTTTTATCAAAGGTTTAGCTGATGATGGGGGACTTTATGTGCCTACATCTTTAAAAAAATTTAGCTCAGATGAATTGTCAGATCTCAAAAATCTTAATTACAAGGATTTATCTACTGAAATAATAAATTTGTTTACATCTGATTTTATATCTAAAAAAGATCTTTCTGAGTTAATTGAAAAATCTTATTCAACTTTTAGAGAAAAAGAAGTTATTAAAATCTCAAATCTTGGCGATCTAAAATTGTTAGAACTTTTTCATGGACCAACATTAGCTTTTAAAGATGTTGCTATGCAATTTATTGGGAATTTGTATGAATATTATTTAAGTAAAAATGATAAAAAAATTAACATTGTTGTGGCTACTTCGGGTGATACAGGGGCAGCTGCTATTGATGCAATCAGAGGTAAATCAAATTTAAATATTTTCGTTTTACATCCTAATAATAGAATTTCGCCAGTTCAAAGAAAATTAATGACAACAGTTGAAGATGAAAATGTTTTCAATATCGCAATCGATGGAAATTTTGATGACTGCCAAAATATTGTTAAGCAAATGTTTTCAGATTTAGATTTTTCAAATTCAATCAATATGTCAGGGGTTAATTCTATTAATTGGGCAAGAATTATAGCTCAAGCTGTTTATTATTTTTATACTTATTTTAAACTTGATAGTGACAAACAAATTTCTTTTTCAGTACCAACAGGAAACTTTGGAGATGTTTTTGCAGGTTATCTTGCAAAAGAAATGGGATTGCCTATAGATAAACTTATTGTTGCAACTAATGAGAATGATATTTTGCATCGAGCAATTTCTAAAGGTGATTATGTTTCAAAAAAAGTTAAAGAAACACTTTCTCCAAGTATGGATATTCAGTTAGCAAGTAATTTTGAAAGATTAATTTACTATGTGAATAATTCTAATTCTGGCATTACATCAGATATAATGAAAAAAGTTAAAAATAATGAATATAAAATAGAAAAATCAAACTTAGACATTATCCAAAAAGATTTTATTTCAGAAAGTTGTGATGAAAATGAAATTTTAGAAATTATAAAACAACATTTTGACAAAAGTAGTGTCATATTAGATCCTCATACTGCAGTTGGAGTAGGAGCTGCAAATAAGCTAAATTTTAGTGATTGTGTAGTTTTATCTACTGCACATCCATGTAAATTTCCAGCTGCTACAGATAAGGCTATAAATAAACATGAAGAGCTACCTAAAGAGCTACAATATGTTCATAGTAAAGAGGAAAATTTTCAATTACTAAAAAATGATACAGATGCAGTAAAAAATTTCGTTAAAAATAAATTATGAAGCTAAAAGTTAATGATCAAATACCAGATATAAAAATCTTCCATTTAGTTGATGGTGAACCTAAGGAGCAAAATATATCTGAGGTATTAGGATCAAAAAAATTAATATTATTTGGTTTACCTGGTGCATTTACAGCTACATGCTCTAAATTTCATTTACCAGGTTATGTTAAAAATGCTCAACAAATCTTAGATAAAGGTATTAATAAAATATTTTGCTTAGCTGTAAATGACCCTTATGTAATGAATGCTTGGGGTGAGGCGAATAATATAGGAGAAAATATAACTATGTTAGCTGATCCTTATTTGTCATTTACTAAGCTAATAGGCGCTGAAGTTGATAGAAACTCAAAAGGTATGGGCATGAGATCAAGCCGTTATGCAATGGTTATAGAAAATCTTAAAGTGCATATCATTCAAGAGGAAAAAGAAACTAAAAATTGTGGTATATCCTCAGCAGATGGTATCTTAGATATTATTTAGATTTTCTTTAATTGATTGTATTAAGAATTTGCAGCTTCTCTAGCAATTAAATCTACCTCATTGTTTAAAACATCTGTAGAGTGGCCTTTGACCCAACTCCATTTTATTTGAAATACATTAGTCATTTGATCTAATTCAGTCCAAAGGTCTTTATTTTTTACAGGTTGTTTATTTGCAGTTTTCCAACCATTTTTTTTCCAATTATGTATCCACTCTGTTATTCCTGATTTTACATATTTAGAGTCTGTGAAAATCTGAACATTGCTTCCTTTAGGAATTTTTTTAAGTGCTTTTATTGGAGCAAGTAATTCCATTTGATTATTTGTGGTATCTTTTTTACTTCCCTTTATCTGAATTTTTTTTTTATCATCAATAATAATAGCAGCCCATCCACCATTTCCTGGATTACCCAAACACGAACCATCAGTATAGATTTTTATCATTAGCTGTAATCCTTAAATGAATTTAATTTTCTGTGAAAATTTAATTTATCTAAATATTCTTTTGGGTCTTTTATTTTTATCAATGCTTTTTTAGGAGTATTTAAATAATCATATGATCTGGTAAGAAGATATCTCAGAGCTGAACCTCTACACAAAGTATTGAAATTACTCTTTTCTTTGTAATTTAATTTTCGGACAGATTGGTAACCTTTTAATAATTGAGAAGATTTACTTTTATCTAAAACAAAAATTTTATTTCTTTTTTTAAAACATAATGCATTCACACATGTAGCTAATTCATAAGCTAGAAAATCATTTGCAGAAAAATAAAAATCAATAAACCCATAATATTTTTTCTTATAGAAAAAAATATTATCAATAAAAAGATCACTGTGTATTATTCCATTGGGCATATTTTTTGGCCATTTTTTCTTGATGTCGACTAAGTCGGTTCGCATAGCATCTATTAAATTACTTGAAAGTTTATTAATTCTTTTATCTATTCTATTCAATAAAGGTCCCCACGAATTTACCGATAAAGAATTTTTTCTATATAATCTTAATTTTTTAGCAGTTAAATGTAACAGAGCTGCATTTTTTCCAACTTGAAAACAATCTTTATTTGTAAGTTGATTTTTGTCTTTTCCCTCTAAAAAACTAACTAAACATGCAGTTTTATTTTTAATTTTGAATAAATATTTACCTTTTTTATTTTTTATTGGCTCAGGACATTTGATTTTATTTTTTGATAAACCAAACATCAAGTTCATAAAAAAAGGCAAATCTCTCTTTTGAACTCTCTTTTCAAAAATGGTTAATATTATTTTTCTCTTATCTGTTTTTATTAAATAGTTTGTGTTCTCAATTCCTTTTTTAATACCAGAAAATGATTGGATTTTACCTATTATAAAACTTTTTTCTATCAGACTTAAATCGCTACGATTTATTCTTGTATATACAGCCATTAATTTAATTTTCCTGGAATTTTAAATGTCACGTCCTCTTTTACTATTTCAACTTCCTCTATTTCTACAGTAAATTTTTTTTTAATATTTTCTATGAATTCGTTAACTAATACTTCAGGAGCTGATGCACCTGATGAAATACCTATTGTTTTGCATTTAGATATTTTTTCAAGTGGAAAAGCACTTTCTGAATGAATTAATTCAGCATTTTTGCATCCATTATTTTTAGCTACCTCCACCAACCTAACTGAGTTAGAAGAATTCCTACTACCAATCACAAACAAATTATCACACTCTTTTGCTATTTTTTTCACTGCTGCTTGCCTATTTGTTGTTGCGTAACAAATATCATCTTTTTTAGGCTCGTGAATATCAGGGAAGCGTTCTTTTAAAACGTTTATAATTTCTTTAGTATCATCAACCGATAATGTTGTTTGTGTAATATAAGCAAGTTTGTCGTTTTTACCTCTTTGATAATTTTTTGCATCATCTATAGTTTCAATAAGATCAATCTTTCCACTCGCTACTTGACCCATTGTGCCAATTACTTCAGGATGGTTTTTATGACCTATAAGCAAAACTTGAACATCTTTTTTATTTAAATTTTCTGCTTCTCTATGAACTTTAGATACTAGTGGGCACGTTGCATCAACAAATATCATATTTAAACTTTCAGCTTCTTGAGGAACAGATTTTGGGACACCATGAGCTGAAAAGATAACAGGTCTTGTTTTATCCTCTATTTCATCAATCTCTTCAACAAATACTGCACCAATTTTTTTTAAACCATCTACCACATGTTTGTTATGAACTATTTCATGTCTTACATAAACAGGGGCACCATATTTTTCTATACTTTTCTTTACAATCTCAATTGCCCTATCAACTCCAGCACAAAAACCTCTTGGAGCTGCTAAAAGTATTTTAAGATGATTATTTTTCACTTTCATCCTTTCGAAAAAAAGGAATTAAAAAAACAATGCATGCAATTAGAAAAAAAAGACTGCCAAACATAGCCCAAAAACTTCCTACACTTGATATGATAAAACCCAATGCAGAAATAATGAATAAAATCCAACCAATTAAATTAATATTTTTATTGCTCATTTTTTTCAATTAAATATTCGAGCAATATATGTGGAAAAGTTAATGAGGCCAATCCAATAAAAATTACTCGATATATAGTTTCATTAAATTCGTTATAATTATTCAGAATTGATATTGAAACAACATATCCTAAAATCGTTAAAATTGTTAGTGGAAAGGCTTTTTTGATGAATACTGGCAAACCCTTTTTTAAATTTTTATTTAATTCTCTAATCAAAGAAATCGAGTGCCTAATAGAATGTAAAAAGCAAAAGTAAATTGTAAAAGCAATTATTGGATTAAGAAAATAATTTAGGATTAGTATTGATAAATAATCCATTAACAGTAATGACCTTGCTTCAAAACTTTTATTAAATGACAAAATAACCCCAGAGACCAAAGATAAAAGTATAAGTATGAATAATATCTCATTAGATATTATTAAATTGTTTGAAATATTAAAATTTAATGTCTCGAAAATTGCGAGTGTTTCCTCTTTATGGAAAAACAAGGGTGATGTAATTATTAACGATCCTTTTAAAAAATAAATTAATTCAAATTTTTCCTTTTGATTAATGAATTCGGAGTCCTCTTTACCAAAATGATAAGCTGCAACAATTAAAAATAAAAGAAGTAATAATTTTGGAAATACTAACCAAATCAATATTGTGATTACACCAATAAACAAATATCCTAAATAAAAAATAGTCATAGATTTATATCCTAAATATTTGATAAGTCTCTTACCTTTAATATGATCCAGAGAACCATGAGATATTCCAAGTGTTAAAATTAAAAATAATGAAATTATTAAAAAACTACCTTCTCTTAGGTATTCTATTCCAGATAAAAAAATACATAAATTAAAAAAAATTAAAGAGTGGTAAAAATTAATTTTGATCATTTAATTTAAAAAAGTGCTTTTATAAAAACCCATTTAGGCATTTTTAATATTATTGATAAATCTTCAAAAAAATTACTTCTATTCGATAAAAATTTAATAACAGTATTAGATTTATTATTAAACATCCTAAAAAAAATATTCGGCATTTTGCTTGGATTATTTTTCAGAACTTTTAAAAAAATATTATCGAGAAATTGATATTTCTTTTTAATTTGAAAAGTTTTCAATTTACTAATGTTTTCGATGTTTTCACTTATATATTTACTTTGTTCTTGAATATTTAGAAAAGTATAACCAGTACTTAACCTTGTCATACCTCCAGCTGTTCCAATATTAATTTTATTTTTAACTTGGCTAATTACTGGGTAGAAAAGAGGGATTGCACCCACTTCTTTATAAGTAATCTTATAATCTTTTATTTTTAGATTATTCTCAATATATTCTTTTATTTGCTGATCATAATCTTTTTGGGAGTCGTCATTCATTTCTGATAACCAAGTTGTTTCAACTAATGCTGTCTTTTTTGAATATGGAAGTGTATAAAAAAAATGAACACTTCCTCGCTGATCACAATCAAAATCCATTAAATTCATCATTTCCTCATCGAAAAATTCCTTATTAGTCTCTATTTCTACTCCACAGAAATGTTGCCAAAGACCATTATTTTGACTATTTAAATTTGAAACGCTGTTAAATACTAAAGATCTATCAAAATTAATATTTTGATCATTTTTGTGAAATGAAATATTTTTATTCTCTCTTAATTTATTATTTATCTTTTCATAAAATAACCCGCTATCAATACTTTGATATGGGTAATTATCACACTCTAGATGCCTAGTTTTTTCAGGCACATTTATGGAAAAATGTCTCCAATTTTTTTTAACACAGTCCTCAAAATTGTGTGGGAATGTCTTCCAAAAAGACCAGGTTTTATCTTTTTTATATTCATTTCTTGGCTCAATAATAGCTAATGTTTTATCTTTTAACTTATTATTTATCTCTAATTCATATGCCAAAGATAATCCTGCGCAACCTCCACCAATTATTATAAAATCAAAATCTTTCATTTAAATTTATTTCTTCATTAATTAATTTGTGTTCTTTATCTCTAAGGTGATTATGTTTTTTAATCAATGATAGTTTTACTAGATCAAATATAGATAATATTGTTTGTAATATCTTACCGCTTTTAGTAACAAAAATTTTACCTGATTTATTATAATTTTGAATAGTTTGTTTTTTAACAATATTTCTTCCAATTTGTCTATAAACTCTTCTTGCAACTAAAATTGAAAATCTAAGAGTTAATGGAATATCTTTTATTGATGAAAAGCTACTATCATAAAATAAATCTGCAGTAGCTAATGTTTCTTTTATGGTTTCAAAATTATGTTTTATATAAAATCTTTTTTTTTTAGAGTCCTCTATCACATCTCTAGAAATATTTGTTAGTTGCATAGCTATTCCCAAATCTATAGCCGATTTAAGAGAATTATAGCTAGTGACACTTAAAATTTTTGCCATCATTAATCCAACAGTTCCTGCTACTCTATATGAATAAATTAATAATTCCTTTTTTGAATTTAATCTTATTTCATTTTGAATATCAGACTTCACACCATCGAATAAGTCTTCTACAATTTTTGTGGAAATATTATATTCATCCATTAATACCCACATATTTTTTATTATTGAATTCCTAAATTCTTTATTGATAAAATTATTTTTGAAGTTTAAAAATCTTCTTAATTTAACATCAATTATTCCTTCATCGTCTGCTATGTTGTCTAAAGTTCTACAAAAATCATATAAATTAGAACATTTCAAATAAGTTTCTTTTGGAAGAAAAAAACCAGCCCAGTAAAATGATTTTGCGTATATTGATAGAAAACTCTTTTTCTCCATCACAAAATTTTGTCTAAGACTTTTGCTGAAGATAGTACTCCTGGTACACCTGCTCCAGGATGAGTGCCTGCCCCAACAAAATACAAACCATCAAAAATCTCTGATTTATTATGAAATCTAAAATAAGCTGATTGGGTAAATTTTGGTTGAATAGAAAAACCTGATCCATATTTTGTATTTAACTCTTTCTCAAAATAATCTGGTGTTAAATAAAAATCCTCAATAATATTTTCGCTTAGATTAGGCAGTAAACTTTCTTCCATTTTTTTAATAACTAATTTTTTCATTTTATCACCCTCAATAAACCAATCTATACCAGATTGGTTATTAGGAACTGGCACTAACACATAAAAACAATCATGATCATTAGGCGCCATAGATTTGTCAGTAGCTGTTGGTCTATGTAAATAGTAACTAATATCATCATTTAATTTTTTATTGTTAAAAATATCATCCAAGTGTTCCTTGTACTTATCTCCAAATTTGATGGTATGATGTTCAACATCTTCGTAAACTTTTTTAGTTCCAAAGTAATACACAAACAAACCCATTGAATATTCCATTCTTTTCATTTTCCAATTGAAAATAGAATTACTACTATTTGTGTTTGCTAATTTTGAGTAAACTGCAGGTGGATCAGCGTTGCAAATGACATTGTCTGCCTCTATTTTATCCCCGTTGCTTAGTTCAACGCCAGTTATTTTATTTTTATTTGATAAGATTTTATTTACTTCGTATCCTTTTAATATTTTTATATCTTCTTCATTCATTAGTTTTTCCATACCATTTATTATTTGACCAGTACCCCCCATTGAATAATGAATCCCCCATTTTTTTTCTAGATATAAAATTAATCCATATATTGATGTTGTTGTAAAAGGATTACCACCTACCAACAGTGGATGCATACTAAGCAATCTTCTTAATTTTTCATTTTCTATGTAAGAGGAAACTAAACCATAAACAGATTTATAACTCTTTAGATTAAATAATGAGGGTATTTGTTTTAACATGAATGAGGGTTTATCAAATGGCACATCTGACAACTCAATAAATCCTTTATCGAAAATTTTTTTTGTAAAATTTACTAAATTTTTATAACCCTCAGCGTCTTTTTCATTGATCTTTTTTATTTGATCAATCATCTCTTGTTCATTACCTGAGTAGTTGAATTTGAAACCATCCTCAAAAACAAATTGATACCAAGTTTTGAGAGATCTAATTTCTAAATAATCTTTTGAGTTTTTATTAAAAAGCTGGAATAATTCATCAATCAAATAAGGTGCTGTTATAACAGTTGGACCACCGTCAAATGTAAATCCATTTTTTCTAAAAACTCTTGCTCTTCCACCCAAATCTTTATGTTTTTCAATCAGAGTCACATCATGACCCTTAGCCTTTAATCTCAATGCTGCTGCCATACCCCCAAAACCTGATCCAATTACTATCGAATTCATAATACAGATTTTATATTATTTTGAGTAAATGTAACGTAATTAAGTTATGAATTAATTTTTTTTAATTCAGACTTTGCTTCTTCAAGATTTTTTTCAAAAAGATTATCTAATTTGGACTTATCAACTGTTGTAGTCATAATCTTTTTCACAGATTCTAGTGCAATTTTAATTGATCTATCTTTGATTTCTTTGATTGCTGTCTCTTTCATCTGATTTATTTTTGTTTGCGTTAAATTTTTCTTTATTTCAGAACTTTTATGAAACTTTTCATTCATGCTAATAACAAGCTGTTCTGACTCAGTTTTGGCTTGATCGAGTATTTTTTTGGTTTCTCCCTCTACAGAGTTAAGTTTAGCCTGAGCCTCATCTAAGAGTTTTTTTGACTCAATCCTTAACTTTTCACTTTCATCAATTTCTTTTTTTATATCTCCAATCATTTTTGTAAGGAGATTGTTTATGTTCTGTGGAATTTTAAAATATACCAAAAGTCCGATAAATATAAAAAACGAAATTGCTACCCAAAATGTTGCATCAAATGACATCTTTTCTCTCTTTACTTATTTTTGCTTGATCTTCTACTATTGCAGCAATGCTGCTATTATTTACTTCTTCACCAATTAGCTCTTTTATCAATTCTGCTGATGTTTCAGCTGCTATTTTATTTATCTTATCTCCTGATTTATTTCTAAATTCAGACAGCTCATTTTCAACGGAATTAATTTCTTCATCAAGATTTTCTTCTAATGCAGCTCTTTTTTTATTGATATCGTCTAATATTTTTTCCCTGGCTTCATTAAAATAATTTTTAGCTTTAACTTTGCTGTCCAAAATAATTTTTTCATATTCATCAATTTTTTTCTGACTTTCTTCTTTTTGTCTATCCGCAGTTTCAATATTTTCTAGTATTTGCGATTTTCTTGTTTCTAAGTTGTCGCTGATTTTTGGCAATATAACTTTGGTTAGAACAATAAAAAGTATTCCAAATGTGATGATAAGCCAGAATATTTGAGATATCCAAAACTCTGGATTGAGTTGAGGCATACCACCACTTTCAGCAGCAAACACTGTATTAAAACATGCAAAGCATGTGACGAATATTAAAATAATTATTTTTTTTAACATTAACTAAAATGCAAATAAAATAATCAACGCAACTACAAGTCCAAATAATCCTGTAGCTTCAGCTAAAGCAAATCCTAATAATAAATTAGGGAATTGTTTTTGAGCTGCAGACGGATTTCTCATAGCACCAGATAAGTAATTACCAAAGATAATTCCAATACCAACTCCTGCACCTGCTAGTGCAATAGCTGCTAAACCTGCTCCTATCATTTTTGCTGCTTCTAATTCCATTCTTCCTCCTTTTTTTATTAATGGTGTAAATTTAATGCATCATTCAAATAAATGCATGTTAAAATTGCAAATACATATGCTTGAAGAAAAGCAACTAATATCTCCAAACCTGTAAGAGCAACCGAAAAACTTAGTGGAAGCCACCCACCAACAATTCCTAAGCTAATAACAAAACCGCCAAATACCTTCATCATCGTATGACCAGCCATCATATTTGCGAAAAGTCTTACAGATAAGCTAATCGGCCGACTCAAATACGAGATAATCTCAATAACAACTATTAACGGAAGCAATACCATTGGAACACCACTAGGAACAAATAATTTTAAATATCCTAATCCATGTTTCATAAATCCAATAATTGTAACTCCAATAAAGATAAAAGCTGCTAATACAAATGTAACTATAATATGACTTGTGACTGTAAACGCATAAGGTATCATTCCGAACATGTTACAAAATAGAACAAACATAAAAAGTGAGAAAATAAAAGAAAAGTACGGTTTTGCTTTTGATCCAGCTGTATCACTAATCATTTTGGCCACAAAGGTATAACTGAGTTCTGACAATAGTTGTAATTTGTCAGGTATTAAAGTTTTTTTCTTAGCACCTAAATTAAAAATTATCAAAATAGCTAATGAGCTTATAGCCATAAATAAACTTGCGTTGGTGAAAGAAATATCAACAGAGCCTAATTTTATTTCCGGTCCAATTCTATAAACATTGAATTGGTACATTGGATTTGATGCCATTATATTCTCTTACTTATTCTGCATTTTTTTTGCTGATTTAATTACATTCATAATACCTGCAATTACTCCTACAAAAAAAAATATTAAAATTAACCAAGGCTTAGTACCAAACCAATTGTCTAAAATAAACCCAATAATTGTCCCAACAGCTACCGCAGCAACTAATTCTGTACTCATCTTAAAAGCGTGGCCCATTCCTGAGGTCTTAGGCTCTTTATTTTCTAAATATTTAGACTTTGCTCTATTTTTTGCACTTTTAAGGCGAGTTTTGAAATCCTCTTCAACCATCCGCTTAAGCTACCATGCTCTCAGCTTTTTGAAGATCAACAGCAACTAATTGACTAATCCCTTTTTCTGGCATTGTAACCCCGTATAATCTATCCATTTTTGACATGGTTAATGCATGGTGAGTTACTATTATAAATCTTGTGGATGTAATTTTTGTTAATTCATTAAGAAGACTACAAAATCTAGTAACGTTCGCATCATCAAGTGGTGCATCTACCTCGTCTAGTACGCAAATAGGTGATGGATTAGTCAGAAAAACTGCAAATATAAGAGATAGTGCTGTTAAAGCTTGTTCACCACCAGAAAGTAGAGTAATGGATTGAAGTCTTTTACCTGGAGGGCTTACTAGCATTTCTAAACCTGCATCTAGTGGATCATCTGAGTCTACTAGCTCTAATTTAGCACTACCTCCATTAAATAACTTTGTATAAACTTCGTTAAATTTTCTATTAACTCTTTCAAAAGCATCTAATAGTCTTTCCCGACCTTTTTTGTTTAATTCCGTAATACTCTCCTTTAGTTTTAAAATTGCTGTAACAAGATCCTGTCTGTCTTGTTCCATTTTTTTTATTTCGGTTTTATATTTTTCAGTCTCATCGTCGGCTCTTAAATTAACAGAACCAAGCTTTTCTCTTTCTCTTTTTTTTTCATCTAGCAGTTCCTCTTGTGTAACTAAATCTGGAAATCCGTCAATTTTGTCAAGATTTGAATAATCAAGTATCTTATCTTCCTCCACATTTAACTCTGTCATAACCCTTTCCAAGAGATCATTTCTTCTTTTGTTAAGACCTTCAATTGTAGCTCCAGAGCTTGCTTTTTTTTCTCTTATTTCAATTGAACTTTCTTTTGTATCATTTAGCTCAACTCTAATTTCTGCAATACTATTATCTATTTTTTCAACTAAAATTTCATTCTCATTTTTTTCATTTTCTGAAATTCTTAAATTTTCAGAAATCTTTCCTTTTTTTTCTGCTTGAAATTGAGGTTGCTTTTCTAGTGCATTTAATTTTTCTTCTAACTTATTTTTTCTAGTGTTTAATTCTTTAACCATTTTCTCAGAATTTGTTAATAGATTTTGCCAACTTTCAAATTCCTGATCAATAATACTTATTCTCTCTTTTCTTTTTACAGATTCTCTTTTTATATTTTGGTTTTTACTATAAGTTTCTGCGTACTCATCTTGTAATTTCTTTATTTGATCACTTTTAGAAGTTAAAGTTGAAATAGTATTATCGCTTTCAAAATTTTTAACTTTCATTGTTAAATAAGATAAATTAATTATGCACTCATCTAAAATTTTCAATGTTTGGTGGTTTCTATTTTTCGAAATTAATTTTTTAACTTCCTCAATTTGGTTTTTTATATTATTTATAATTTCATTATTTTTTTGTAAAGACTCTGCACTAAAGCTCTCGAGCAATACATCCATTCTGTCTTGTTCATTTTTTAATTTTGACTTTGAGTTCTCCAAGTCCTGATTTGATAGTTTCTCAGTTTCATAGTACTTTGAGTCTGTATCAATTAAGATATTTCTTTCTTCAGTAAGTCTTTTTTCATTTGAATTAGCGTCAATTACAATACTTTTTTCTCTATCTATATCTTCGTCTATAACTTTAATAGAATTCTTTATTGTATTTATTTCTTCGTTTATCCTAGTACTTTCTTCATCTAAAGCTTTAAGCTCAAGATTTAATCTTTGTATCTTTGACAAATTCTCAATATTTTTCTGCCTAATTGGTTCTACTCTATCAAGTTCATTTTTAATTTTTGTTTCTAACTCATTAATTTGTTTATTAAATTCCTCAACTTTAATATCTGCTTCACTATTCACTTCATTTTCTAAACTAATTTCTTTATCAATTTCTAAAAGTCTTAAATAATATAGACCTGCCTCTACTTTTTTAATTTCTTCAGAAATTAATTTATATTTTGCTGCTTCTTCTGCTTGCTTTTCTAGATTTGCTAATTGTTTTTCTTGTTGTCGTCTAAGTTCATCTGCTCTTTTTAGATTATTTTCTGCTGCTCCTAATCTGATTTCAGCTTCATGCCTTCTTACATGAAGTCCGGCTATTCCAGCAGCTTCTTCTAGTATAGCCCTTCTATCTGACGGTTTTGCAGTAACTAATGCTCCTATTCTTCCTTGACTTATTATTGATGGTGAATGAGCTCCAGTAGATAGATCTGCAAAAAACATTTGCGCATCTTTTGCTCTAACTTCTTTATTATTTATATAAAACTTTGACCCTTTGTCTTTTTCAATTTTTCTCCTAATTTCTATTTCATCTAAATCATTATATTGATGCGGGCCATCTTTATTATCATTATTTAAACTTAAAACTACTTCTGCAATATTTTTTGATGGTTTATTTGATGTGCCTGAAAATATAACATCTTCCATCCCCGAACCTCGCATACTCTTGGCAGAGGTTTCTCCCATACACCATCTAAGAGACTCAACAATATTTGATTTGCCACAACCGTTAGGCCCCACAATACCGGTAAGTCCTTTTTCAATAAGAAAATTTGTTTTCTCTGCAAATGACTTGAAGCCATTTAATTGGATTTTTTTAAACTCCATTCAATGAGTTATATCAGTTTTTCAATATATTTTTTTAATTTTTTATAGTTTTTCGGATTTTCGAACTTTTCACCGTTGATTATAAGTGTTGGAGTTGCCTCTATTTTAAAGTTTTTTGCCCCATCGATTCGGTCTTCTAAAATAAAATCTTCAATTTTTGAGTTAGCAATACAATTATCGAAATCTAATTTAAAGTCAGATTCTTGAACTACTCTTTTTAAATTTTTATTCAGATCCTCAATTGTACTTCCTCTTACCCAGCTACTTTGATTGTTGTATAAGTGATGAAGTATTTCTGATTTTCCGTCATTCCTACAATGAGCAATTTTTGCAGCATTAAATGCAGCAATATCTAGGGGAAAATTTCTATATTCGATCAATATTAAATTTTTATCTATAAAATCAGTTTTTAGCTTTGGATAAATATCTTTATGAAAATCTCCACAATGACTACACGTTAAAGACTCGAATACAACAAGTTTTACTTTTGCATCAACATTGCCTTCTTTAATGTGTTTAATTTCTGCTGTTGCGTTAAAACTAATAAAAAAAAATAATATTACTAACGTTTTTATTAATATTTTTTTCATCTTGTTTTAAATATTTTATTTAACTCTAATAGAGATTGTTTGATTTTATCATTCTTAATATTAGTAATCTTCTTAATATTTTTGCTTTTTGTCGCATTATTAATTTTACTATCTTTAGTTTTTTTAAATTCTCCCTCAAAGGTCTTAAACCTTATATTATCAACCACATTATAACCAAAAAAAATATTTATTTTTTTTAAAATTTCTTTCTTAGAATATTCAAGGTCAACTTCATTTCCTCTTTTAACCATTATGCTTAAATAACTTCCATTTAATTTTGAATTTTTAAAAGATATTGGATAACAGACATTAAATAATTCTTTTCCAACAAGAAATTTCCAATTATCTAAAGTATTTGAATAAATTTGGCCTTTTTTATTCAATATTCTTTTTGCTTCTTGGGGCAAAGTATCTTTAAAAGATCTTAGTCCTTGAACAGATTTATTTCTCTGCTTAGTATTATATTTAAAATTCATATGACAAGTCAAAACATATCAAATAAAATTTTAAAATGGTACGACAATAATAAAAGAAATCTTCCTTGGCGAAAAAAAGTCTCTAAAAGTCAAAAAGAATATTTTACTTTAGTAAGTGAATTTATGTTGCAACAAACTCAAGTTAAAACAGTAATCCCATATTTTGAAAATTTTACCTCGAAAATCCCAGATTTAATAAGTTTATCAAAAGTTAAAGATGCTAAATTAATGAAATATTGGGAGGGATTGGGATACTATTCAAGAGCAAGAAATCTAAAAAAAGCAGCAAAAATAATTATGAATGAATTTAATGGAAAGCTTCCAAATAATGAGGAAGGTTTAAAATCATTACCTGGGATAGGAGATTATACTTCAAAAGCAATTATGGCAATCGTATTTAATAATAAAATAATTCCATTAGATGGAAATGTTGAAAGAGTTTTGAAAAGAGTATTTTATTTAAAAAAAGAAAAAGAAATCTCTAAAGAGAATTTACATAAAAAAAAATCTTTTTTTGGGGAAACAAACAGAGCTAGCGATTATGCCCAAGCTATCATGGAAATAGGGGCATTAATTTGCAAACCAACTAAACCATATTGTGATCAATGTCCAATTTCAAGAAATTGTAAATCTTTTAAAAAAAATGACTTTGAAATTGTTAAAATAAATAAATTTAACAAACAAAAATTTTTTGAGGCAAATATTTTTCAAAATAAGAAGAACAATTATTATCTTTTAAAAAATAGAAAATTTAATTTTTTAAAAGACATGCATATATTTCCTATGAATGAGATACCTAAGATGAAATTTAAAAATCACATTGGAAAAAGGATTAATATTAAAATGTCAAATATGGACATGCGAATAGCAATTAAGATAAAAAATAAATTGCCAGAAAAGACAAATGGTTTTTTTGTAGACGTTAAAGATTTAAGTAATTTGACTTTGCCCTCATTTACAAAGAAAATACTTAATACAATTAGATAAATAAATGAAAAAAATTGCAATTGTTGGTGGTGGAATATCAGGGTTATATTTTGCAAATATTTTAAATAGTGAAAAAAATTTTGAATACAAAATATTTGAAAAAAAAGATAACTATAATTTCCAAGAAGGTTATGGAATTCAACTATCAGTAAATAGCATTAAGTTATTGAATAACATAGGATTTAAAAATCTACCTACATCTGAAGTTAGCTTTCCATCAAAAGTGAATTTCATACAAGCAAACAACTCTAAAAAAATTTGCGATATAGACCTTACACAATTTAATGATCCATTAAATCGATACACAACACTAAAAAGATCAACATTATTAGAATTTTTATTTAAAAATGTTCCTGAAAATCAGATTAAATTTAATTCAAATATAACAAAAATAGAAAATGTTAATAACTTCAGAATTACCTTGAATGAAAACACATATGAGGAATTTGATTATTTGATAATTGCTGATGGTATTTTTTCAAAAACGAAGTCATTGATACTGAATGATATTACAAATCCAAAATATAACTTTAATGTCGCTCTTAGAGGTAAATTAATAGGTAATTATGGTAGTGATATTTCTATTTATATGGGATCAAATAGTCACTATGTAATCTATCCGGTTAATCAAAATAATGAATATAATTTTGTAGCTATCATAAAAAAAAAATTATCATCAGATGAACTAAGAAATCATGGTTTATTCAAATCGGATAAGTTTTTAGGCTCCCTTAAATCAAGTTTGCAAAAAACATCACAAATAAGCTTTCAAAATTTAAGAGAATTAAAGTCTTTCCCTGTTTACGTAAGCAGGAACTTCGCAAATTTAAATAAAAAAAATATATTTTTATCGGGTGATGCTCTGTTCACTTTTCCACCATCATTTGCTCAAGGGGCGTCCCAAAGTATTGAAACCGCAAATGATATATTAAAAAGTATTTTAAATGGTTCAAATGAATACTATCAAAAAAGAATTGAAAATATTTCATCTATAAATGATAAATCAAAATTTAATCATTTTTCATTCCATTTATCAAATCCTATAAGTGTATTTATTAGAAATAATATTTTGAAGTTTCTATCAAAAAATAAAATATTTCTTGAAAATTATTTGGGTAAAATTTATAGAACTTAATTTGAAGGTCTTAGTCTTTGTCGCAAATCATCAATTGGTTTTAAAGAATTTCCAGATTTATAATGCCAAAATGTCCACCCATTACAACTTTCTGCACCAATAATTTTTGCTGCCACTTTATGGATTGATCCCTCTGATTGTTGATATTTAATACTACCATCTACCATAATTTTTGCATTTACTTTTTTCTTTTGGTCATAAATTTCTGTTCCAGGTTTAATCAGACCCATTTCAACTAATGATCCAAAAGGAATTCTTGGTTTAGTTCTATTATTTTGTACAGTATCTAAATATTCATCTTTTATTATATTCGTATTCTCTAATCTTTTTATTGTAGCATCGAAATAATATTTTTCTTTTTCAATTCCAAAATAATTTCTACCTAATTTCTTTGAAACAACAGCTGTAGTACCTGATCCTAAAAATGGATCCAAAATGAAATCGTTTTTGTTCGATGAGGCTAATATTATTCTATGAATTAAAGATTCTGGCTTTTGTGTAGAATGAACTTTTTTTCCATTCTTTTTTAATCTTTCTTTTCCGTTACAGATTGGGAGATTCCATGTGGATCTCATCTGCAGGTCATCATTTAAACATTTTAATGATTGATAATTAAAAGTATATTTGGATCCTTCACTCTTTGAGGCCCAAATAAGTGTTTCATGTGCATTGGTAAACCTCGTCCCTCTAAAATTTGGCATTGGATTATTCTTATTCCAAATTACATCATTTAGTATCCAAAAACCCATATTTTGGATTGCAGTGCCTACTCTAAATATATTGTGGTAGCTACCTATAACCCAAATTGTTCCGTTTTTTTTTAAAATTCTTTTACATTCTTTTAGCCATCTAAAAGTGAATTCATCATAACTTTTAAAACTTTCAAATTGATCCCATTTATCATCAACAGCATCTACTTTAGATCTATCTGGTCTACTTAATTCTTTTTTTAATTGAAGGTTATACGGAGGGTCAGCGAATATAAGATCAAAAGTTTCGTCAGGAATTTTTTTTAATTCCTTTAAACAATCTCCATTAATAATTTTATTTTTATAAGTTTTAATACTCATTTTTTAATTATTAATTAGACTCCAGAGAAGAGTCTGCGTCAACCTGTGATTGAATTATTTTGAGTCTACTTGTTGCTATTTTTTTTTAAGACTCAATATGTTGTGTATTGGATTGAATGTTTTGCGATGAAACCTAGTTATTCCATATTTTCTAATAGCGTTAATATGATCTTTGGTTCCATAACCTGCATTTGACTCCCATTTGTATTTTTTGAAACTTTCTGACATTTTGAGTATCAGTTTATCTCTTGATACTTTTGCAATAATTGATGCTGCAGATATTTCTTTTATTTTTTGATCTCCTTTGATTACTGTTTTTGTAATGTAATTATTCAAATCTGGCGATTTATTTCCATCAACAAGTACTAAATTTGGTTTAACCTTTAGTTTTTTTATTGCTCTCTTCATAGCCAATAGACTTGCATTTAATATATTAAGTCTCTCTATTTCTCTAATTGATGCTGATCCAATAGCCCAAATAGAATTTTTTTTTATGTACTTAAATAATTTTTCTCTCTCAATTTTTTTTAATTTTTTGGAGTCTTTAATTTCTTTTTTATTTATTTTAGGATTAAATATTACTGCTGCCGCATAAACTGGACCAATCAAACTACCTCTACCAACTTCGTCAACACCAGCAACAATTTTTTTCATTGAGCAATAAAAAAATAATATAAAAATATTCCGATTATTAATCCTTTAATAAATATGATCCACAATAATCCATAATTCGAAATATTAAGTTTCTCTTTCCACCAACTTATATATTTTTTATGTATTTCTATCATTTTAGATTTAAACAGATATTTTTAATTCATCTATTTTTTTTCTGATTAATTTTAAATCAGCCCACGAATATTTTTTTTGATCAGCTTGTCTTAATAGGTAGGCAGGATGAAATGTAATCATTGTCAAATATGTTTTGTTATGAATGATTAGTTCTTTCCAAACACCTCTTTCTTTTGAAATTTTTATTTTAGAACTAAAAAGCGACTCCATTGCTGTACTACCCATTAGAATTAAAATTTTAGGATCAATTATCGCGATATGTTGCCTAAGATAATTCGAGTATCTATTTATTTCTGATGGCTCAGGCTTCCTATTATTTGGTGGTCTATAATTTACAACATTAGTTATATAAATACTGTTCCTTTTTATTTGAATTGCCTCTAGCATTTTGTTTAATAATATCCCTGCATCTCCGACAAAAGGTTTTCCCTGTTCATCCTCTTTTTGCCCAGGTCCTTCGCCTATAATCATAATTTTACTTTGACTGTTCCCATCAGCAAATACTATTTGCTTAGCATTTTTTTTCAGCTCACAATTATCTATATTTTCAATTTCAGTTTTCAATTTAGAAAGTAGTTCAATTTTATCTTCTAGTTGTGGTTTAGTTTTTAGTCTGTTGATTGGTTTATCAATAAATATATACTCAATTTCGTTTGAGTTAAGCTTTTCAAGGTTTAATATGTCATTTTGATTTTTGAAGTTTAAAGTCATAAATTCAAATATGAAAATTTTGATCGTAATTTTATCATTTTTAGTAATTCAAACCAGCACATATTCAAGCACTACTGCAAATAATAAATTCAACCAGAAGTACTTATCTAATTATTTTTCTGCTTTAGTCTCATCCGGAAATCAAAAAAATGAAGAAGCACTTGAATACTTCAATTCATCAAAATTTTTAATTCAAAAACACGATAATTTTTTAAAAAAGTATGTTTTTTCCTTAGTTTTGAATGGACAAGTTAAAAAAGGAATAGATCAAATAAAAATTTCAAAAAATGATATCAACTCAAATACTTTCGAGCTTAATCTTTTATTGTTAGTTGATAGTTTAAAGAAAAAAGATTTTAAGCAAGCAAATAAAAGATTTAAAGATTTTAAATTCAATAAAGATGATGGAACATATGAATATGTAATTTATAAAATTTTAAAAGATTTCAATTATCTATTTCTAAAAAGGGAAACCGTTAAGGATAACAAGTATGGAACATTAAGTTTAATTTCTTCAGCTTTTCAAAATTGTTATTTAAATTCCCCAAATACCAGCTCATATTTTGGAAAATTATTAAATAGTTCTGATGGTGATTATTCTCGATACATGTTTTTTTATTTTGCAAACTTAATTGAAAATAATGATATTAAAAAAGTTATTAAAGTTTCTAAAACGATCGAGTCTATTGGTGACAGTATATTATTACATCAAATGAAAGATTGGATAGATAATGCTGAATACAAAAAATTTGAGTCTCATTTTTCGTGTTACAACGAAAATGATATTTTAGCTGAGATTTTCTATTTGATAGCTAATTTATTTTCAACACAAAATATTTACGATCAGTCCAATTTTTATTTAAGAATTTCTGAATACTTAAATCCTAAGTTTTATTTTAACCAGTCTCTCCTTGTTGAAAATTATTACTTAAATAACAATAACAACCAAGCTACTAAAATTTTAGAAAAATTTAAAAAAAAAGATAAATTATATTTTTGGTATAAAACAAAAAAGATAGGAAGAATATTATCTGAAGATAATAGTGAAGAAGAGGCTATCAAGTATATAAATAAGAATTTTAAATCTATAAAAAAACCTACAGAGAAAATACTTTATGATTATGCGAATATAAATAAAGGTTTTGAAAAGTATGAAATTGCAATTGAATATTATACAGAGTTACTCAAAAATGTTGATCAAAGTTCATATGCAATCTCAAGAATTTTATATAGGAGGGGGAGTAGTTATGAACGAACAGGAAATTATGAGAAGGCTGACAGAGATTTAATAGAAAGTTTAAAAATGTATCCAAATGAACCATACACATTAAATTATTTGGCTTATAGCTGGTTAGAAAGAAATTATAAAATAGATGAAGCTATAGATATGATACAAAAAGCACACAAGCAAAAAGAAAATGATCCATATATCACCGACTCTGTTGGATGGGGATTTTACTTAATTGGTGATTATATCAATGCTGAAAAATATCTTAAAAAAGCATTGCAACTTATGCCAGATGATCCAATTGTAAATGATCATTATGGTGATGTCCTTTGGAAATTAGACAAAAAATTACAAGCAAAATATTATTGGAAAGCAGTTTTAGAACTTGAAGAGACAGAAGATGAAATGAAATCGAAAGTAAAATCAAAATTATTAGAAGGTTTAGAAAAATCATAATAAATGAAATTTGAAAAGATTAAATCACATGCAAAAATTAATTTATCTCTAAATGTTCTAGGAAAAAAAAAATCTAAACTTCATAATCTAGAAACTCTAGTCGGTTTTTTAGATTTACATGACGAAATTTATATAAAGAAAACAAATAAAAAAAACCATATTATTAAATTTACTGGAAATTTTTCTAATAAAATTCCAAAAAAAAATACTATAAGTAATTTATTAAAAATTTTAGATGAAGTAAAAAAACTAAAAAATCAAAAATATCTTATTTCAGTTAAAAAAAATATACCCCAAGAAGCAGGGTTGGGAGGCGGGTCAATGAATGCGGCTTCCTTAATAAAGTATTTGATTAAAAAAAATATAATCTCATTGACAATGAAGGAGAAACAAAATTTATGTTTAAAAATTGGTTCAGATGTTATTTTAGGTATAGATCAAAAAAATCTTGTATTAGCTTATAAAAATAAAATAAAAAAAATCAAAAAAAACCTTAAAATTTTTACTTTGTTAATTAAACCCAATTTTGGTTGTTCCACAAAAAATATATATGCTCAAGTTAGGAATTATTCGAAACCACAATTTTTTAAAATTAAATCAAAAAATATTAATTTCAATACACTTTCAAGGATGAAAAATGATTTAGAGGTTATATCTTTCAAATTATATCCAAGACTAAGGAAAATTAGACAATTTTTTTTGAACATAGATAAAAATTCTTATGTCAGAATGACAGGATCAGGCTCAACAATTGTGGGATACTTCATGTCCAAAAAAGCCGCACTAAATGCAAAGAAATTATTAAAAAAAAAATATAAAAACTATTGGTGTAATTTATCTAAAACTATATAAAGCTTTTTTTTTGTGATATATGAAATTAATTTTGGGGTGTAGCCAAGTGGTAAGGCAGCGGTTTTTGGTACCGCCATTCCTAGGTTCGAATCCTAGCACCCCAGCCAAATATGTATAATTTTTTAAAAAAATTTTTTAAAGGCAACAAAAAACCTACTCAAAGAGAAAGATCTTTTTTAAACATTTATAATAATACAGAAGTTTCTAAAATTTTTGACTCTGTATCAAATTTTAACGAAAACAGTGAGATAAGATATGTAGGTGGATGCGTTAGAAAAATATTAAATCAAGAAGAAGTAGATGATATAGATTTAGCTGTAAATTTAAATCCAGATGAAGTTAAAGAATGTTTGCAATCAAATAATATTAAATTCTTTGAAACCGGTATACAATATGGAACTATTACTGCTAATTTAGGTAAGAAAAATTTTGAGATTACATCTTTGAGAGAGGATGTAGATACTGATGGAAGACATGCAAAAGTTAAATATACAAAGGATTGGCATAAAGATTCATCAAGAAGAGATTTTAGTATTAATTCTATTTATGCAGACAAAGAGGGTAATTTGTTTGATCCAAATGGTGGAGCCAAACATTTAGACGAGGGCAGGGTTATATTTATTGGAGACCCAAACAAGAGAATTCAAGAAGATTACTTAAGAATTTTAAGATATGTAAGATTTTTTCTAAGTTATAGCAAACAATCTCATGATTTATCGATACAAAAATCAATCAAGCAAAATATTGCGGGTATTGCCAATCTTTCAAAGGAAAGATTAATTAGCGAATTAAAAAAAATAATTTTGTCAAAAAATATTTTTAAAATATCTGAAGACTCTTTTTCTTTAGAAATTTTAAAAACTATTTTTCCTCAACTCGTAAATTTAAATTGTTTAGGTAAATTAAATGATTATTCAAAAAATTTATTTAATAAAAAATCATTTGTTTTTTTGATTTCTTATTTAATAATTGATGATACCGATAATGCAAATTATTTTTTATTTAAATATAACCTTTCTAACGAAAACAAAAAAAGAATAAAATTTTTTATTGATAATTATCACCTTTTCTCTGAAAAAGATTATTTTACTAAGAAAAATCTACAAAGAATTTATTATTTTAATGATAAATCTTATGTTATCGATTTATTAGATTTAAAAATTTTCAATTCCAAATTGGTTTCAAAAAAACTCATCGATTTAAAAAAATATTTTGAAAAATTTGAAAGACCTATTTTTCCTTTAAACTCTAGAGATTTACTTGACAAATATAAAGTTAAAGAGGGTAAAGATTTTGGACAAAAGATTAAGTTGCTTGAGAATATTTGGTTAAATAACAGCTTCAAATTAACTAAAAAACAAATCGATAATGTTTTTAGTAATTAGATATATTTTACGTCTCTTATCTCAAAATTTTTAACGCCAGCAGGGGTTTTAATTTCAACTAAATCCCCTTTATTTTTTCCTATAAGGCCCATACCAATTGGTGACTTAAAATATATTAGCTTTTCTTTGAGGTCAGCCTCATCTTTACCGACAATTTTGTATTTAACATTTTCGTTTGTATCCAAGTTTTGAAGCAGTATTGTTGAACCAAATATTACCTTTCCATCATTATCTAATTTAGAAACATCAATCACATTTGCCCTAGCTATAATATCTTCAACTTCTTGAACTCTGCCTTCATTATGTGATTGTTGTTCTTTTGCTGCATGATACTCAGCATTTTCTTTTAAATCACCATGAGACCTTGCTTCAGCTATTGCAGCTACTATCTCAGGTCTTTTTTTTTCTTTTAAAAAAATTAATTCTTCTTTTAATTTTTCTAATCCTCTAACTGTAATTGGTTCTTTTTCCATATTTTATTTCCATTTAGCAATAGGTGGGAGTGACATTAAAATAGCCTCAACATTACCATTAGTTTGTAAACCGAATTTGGTACCTCTATCATAAAGTAAGTTAAATTCAACGTATCGACCTCTTTTTTCCAATTGAATTTCTTTTTGTTTAATTGACCATTTTTTTTTATATTTTTTTAATATTATCTCTCTAAATATATTTTTAAAGCTTATACCAACTTCTCTGACAAAACTAAAATCCTTTTCCCAATTGTCTTTTTTATAATCAAAAAAAATACCTCCTATTCCTCTTGGTTCCTTTCTATGAGGTAAGTAAAAATATTCATCACACCATTTTTTATATTTTTTGTAATAGTTTTTATTATGTTTTTCACATGAAACTTTTAACTCTTTGTGAAACCATTTTTCTAATTTTTTATCTTTTAGACAAGGCGTAACATCCATTCCCCCACCAAACCATCCATGTGAAGTGTAAATATATCTTGTGTTAAAATGCATGGCTGGAACATGAGGGTTTTGCATATGCATTACAATTGATATGCCTGATGCCCAAAATTTTGGATTTTTTTCTCCACCTGGTATTCTATTTCTAAATTTTTTTGAAAATTTTCCGTAAACCTCTGAAAAATTCACTCCAACTTTTTCAAAAATTTTTCCATTTTCTAATATTCTAAATTGGCCTCCACCTTCATTAGATTTTTTTCCTCTTTCCCAATTTTTAATTTTAAAGATCTTTTTTTTACCCTCTAATTCCTCAATTTCATTACAAATAACTTCTTGCAAAGTTTTAAACCAATTTCTGGCCAATTTTTTTTTTATTAATTCGTCCATAAATATTTTGTTTGTCTTATATTTTCAGAAAGAATAATTGCAACTGACGAAGCTAAATTTAAAGATCTTTTTTTTTCAACCATTGGGATTTTTATTCTATGATTCACTATTTTATGAATTTTTTGAGGAACACCAGAACTTTCTCTTCCAAATAAAAGTGTATCTCCATTTTTAAATTTAAAATCCACATATGACTTACTTGCTTTAGTGGTCATCAATATTACTCTATCCTTTTTCTTGGCGTTAAAAAATTCCTCATAGCTTTTGTACATTTTGATCATACTTTCATCTAAATAATCCATCACCACTCTTTTAAAACGCTTATCGCTAAGAAGGAAGCCACAAGGCTCAATTATCTCCAATATCGCACCTAAGCAAGAGCAAGTCCTAGCTATCGCAGCTGTGTTCTGGGGTATATCAGGCTCGTAAAGTGCTATTTTTGGCCTAGAATTATTTGTTTTGTGTGTCATTCTTGCTATGGAAAAAATATCTTTTTCTTCATATGAAATCATATATTAAGAAAAAATTAAAATAATAAATGTCAGACTCGGATAAAAAGAAACCAAATAGAAGGGATTTTATATTAACAGCTACAACAGCTGCAGGAGCTGTCGGTGTTGGTGCAGCAGTTTGGCCATTAGTTGACCAGATGAACCCTGATGCTTCAGTAAAGGCATTAGCGAGTACAGAAGTAGATGTTAGTTCAGTCCAACCTGGACAATCAATAACTGTTATATGGAGAGGTAAGCCAGTTTTTATTAAAAGAAGAACTCAAGAGGAGATTGACAGTGCAAGAGCTGTCGATTTAAGTGAATTAAAGCATCCAGAAAAAGATGAGGATAGAGCAAAAGATCCTGAATGGCTTGTAATGCTAGGAGTATGTACTCACCTTGGATGTGTTCCATTAACTGATAAAGGTGATTACAATGCATGGTTTTGTCCATGTCATGGTTCTCATTATGATACATCAGGAAGAATTAGAAAAGGTCCAGCTCCAACAAATATGGAAGTACCTAAATACGAATTTGTAAACAGTAACACTATAAAAATAGGATAATTAAATAAATGAGTGATCACGAATATACACCTAAGTCAAAAGTTGGAAAATGGTTTAATGATAGACTTCCACTACTAACATTAGCAAATCATTTAACTGACTACCCAACACCGAAAAATCTAAACTACTGGTGGACTTTTGGTGGTATTTTAACTTTTTGTTTAATAACTCAAATCATTACAGGAATTATTTTAGGAATGCATTATGTAGCTCACGCTGATTTAGCATTCCAAAGCGTTGAACATATAATGAGAGATGTGAACTATGGTTGGTTGATAAGATACGTGCATGCAAATGGTGCTTCAATGTTTTTCTTAGCTGTTTACATTCATATTTTTAGATCTCTTTATTATGGTTCATATAAATCACCTAGAGAGGTTATTTGGATTATTGGAATGTTGATTTATTTCTTGATGATGGCTACTGCATTTATGGGATACGTTCTTCCTTGGGGGCAAATGAGTTTTTGGGGCGCAACAGTAATTACAAATTTGTTTAGTGCTATTCCTTTAGTAGGAGATAGTATAACTACTTGGTTATGGGGAGGTTACTCAGTAGATAATCCAACTTTGACAAGATTTTTTAGCTTGCATTATCTTTTTCCATTTTTAATTTTAGGATTAGTCATTCTTCATATTTGGGCATTACATGTACCCGGAAATAATAATCCTATTGGTATAGATATTAAAAAACCTTCAAAAGATACTGTTCCTTTTCATCCATATATAGTGATTAAAGATTTATTTGCGCTTTTGATATTTTTAATAATTTTTGCATTTTTTGTATTCTTTTCACCTAACATATTAGGGCATGCAGACAATTATATTGAGGCAAATCCATTAGTTACTCCAGCTCATATTGTGCCAGAGTGGTATCTATTACCTTTCTATGCAATATTAAGATCAGTTCCAGATAAGTTACTAGGAGTAATAGCAATGTTTGCTGCAATATTTGTATTAGTAATTCTTCCTTGGTTAGATACTTCTAAAGTTAGATCAACTGTCTTTAGACCAATATACAAACAGTTTTACTGGTTTTTAATAGCTGATGTTTTGATACTTGGCTATGTTGGTGCAATGCCAGCAGAAGGGATATATTTATTGATCGCGAGAGTTGCTACTGCTTATTATTTTGCTCATTTCTTAATAATACTTCCATTTTTAGGAATGAAGGAAAAAACGACACCATTACCACTCAGCATTACAGAGCCTGTATTAGGTGGATCTGCTGATATGGCGATGGCTAAAAATAATTCTGATTATAAAGAGAAATTGTGAAGAACTTTTTCAAATTAATCAAATTTTTAATTCTAATTTCAAGCCTAATTATTTCAAATGTATATGCTGCCGGTGAGAAACAAGATCTATTAAAAGTTGATTGGAGCTTTAAAAGTTTTTTTGGAAAGTTCGATAGAGCCTCTTTACAGAGAGGATATCAGGTCTATTCAGAAGTTTGTGCGTCATGCCATTCCTTAAAACACTTGAGTTATAGAAATTTAGCAGAAAAAGGTGGTCCAGAATTTACTGAGCTTGAAGCGAAAGCAATTGCTTCAAATTTTGAAGTTACAGATGGACCAAATAGTGACGGTGAAATGTTTGAGAGACCAGCAAAACTATCAGATAAATTTGTTATGCCATATGCAAATACTCAGGAAGCCATTGCAGCTAATGGTGGAGCATATCCTCCTGATATGTCGGTTTTAGTTAAAGCTAGAGGAGGAGGAGCAAACTACATTTATTCAGTTTTGATGGGATATGAAGATCCTCCAGCAGGTGTGGAACTTGACGATGGTGTTTATTACAACAAATATATGTATGGTAACAAAATAAAAATGGCATCTCCTTTAGATGATGACATCGTAGAGTATGCGGATGGTACTAGAGCGACGGTAGATCAAATGGCTAGAGATGTTACAACTTTTTTACAATGGACAGCAGAACCTCATCTAGAAACAAGACATAAAATGGGATTTAGAGTTATTATTTATTTAATAGTTTTAACTATTTTAGTTTACTTTAGTATGAAAAAAATTTGGTCACGTATTGAAACGAAAGTTTAAAATATCTCCATCTTTAACAATATAATCTTTACCTTCCAATCTCATTTTACCAGCTTCCTTTGATTTTAACCATCCTTGGTTTTTTAAAAAATCATCAAAAGAAATTGTTTCAGCTCTAATAAAACCTTTTTCGAAATCTGAATGGATTTCACCAGCAGCTTTTGGAGCTGTGGACTCTTTTGTGATTGTCCAGGCTCTGGATTCCTCTGGTCCTGAAGTAAAAAAAGTCTGTAAGGATAAAAGTTCATAACCTTTCTTAATTAATGAATTTAGTCCGGTCTCTGACATATTAATCATGTTCATATAATTTTTTTTTTCGATTGCATCATCTAACTGGTTTATTTGATTCTCTATATCTGCAGAAATTATTAATGTATTTTTATCACCAAATTTATTAATAAAATCTTTCGTATATTTATTACCTGATTTAATGCTTTCTTCGTTTACATTACATACATACAATTTTGGTTTAGTAATTAGTAGTCCACTATTTTTTAAAAGTTTTTCATCAAATTCGTTTATAATTGTTGTTAAATCATCGTCTTTATTAATAATTCTTTGAACCGTCTCCAAAAGTTTAAGTTCCTCAATTATAACATTTTTTTTATTTTTCTTATCAAGTCTTTTTTGAATAGACTCCAAATCAGCTAGTTTCATTTCGGTTTCAATAATCTCTAGATCTCTAACTGGATCGACAGTGGGATTTACATTTTGAATATCATCTGAGTCGAAACATCTGATCATATGAATTATTGCGTCTACTTCTCTTATATGAGATAAAAATTTATTACCCAACCCTTCACCTTTAGAGGCCCCTTTAACAAGACCTGCTATATCTACGAAGGATATTGTAGTATTAATTTTTTTTTTAGACTCTGAAATAATTGCAAGCTGATCTAGCCTATTATCTGGCACTGCTACAATCCCAATATTTGGATCAATTGTACAAAAAGGAAAATTTTCTGCTTGTGCTTTATTAGAATTTGTTAAAGCATTAAATAAAGTTGACTTACCAACGTTAGGCAATCCAACGATTCCACATTTAAAACCCATTTAATTATTATTTACTGTACTTGAAAATAAATCTAATTTTTTATCAATTAGGATACTTAATGACTCAATAATATTATTTGTAATTGAATCCAGATGAACTTGTTCATCTTCATTAAAGTCATTTAAAACGTAATCAGAAACTGATATTTTATTTTCTGGCTTTCCTATACCAATACGAACTCTTGAATACTCCTTACCAATAAACTTATCAATTGATGCAATACCATTATGACCCGCACTGGAACCACCAAATTTTGCTTTTATTTTTCCAAATTCGACGTCTAGGTCATCATGAAATACAATTACATCTTCAACATCGATTTTAAAGTACTCTAGTAGTTCTCTAATACAAATACCTGAATTATTCATAAAAGTTAAAGGCTTAATCGCATAAACCTTCTTCTCACCAATTTTTCCTGTAGTTAATAATCCCTTAAATTTTGGTTTTTGTTTTGATAATCCAAACTTTTGATTTATTGCGTCTACAATTTTGAAACCGATATTATGTCTATTATTCTGACTATTCGGAGTCGGATTTCCTAAACCAACAAGTAACAACATATCAAATTAAATTTTGAAAAGAACTTTCACTATTTATTATTTTTTTTCTGATGAAGATTTATCTTCTTGCTTAGATTTATCATCTTCAGATTTATCAGCATCTGCCGAAGTTTTTTCTCCACCTTCTGCAGCTGCCTCTGCTCCTTCTTTAGCCTCACCTTCCTCTGTGTCAGCTGGTTTCTCTGGTTCTTTAACAACTGTTGGGGCCGCGACTGTTGCAATTACAAAATCTCTTCCTTGAATAGTGGGGGTAACGTTGTCAGGTAAATTAATAGATGAAATTTTAATACTTGTTCCAATGTCTAATCCATCTAAATCCACAATAAGTTCGTTAGGTATATTTTCTGCGGGGCACCTAAGTTCTACTTTACGTCTAACAATATTAAGGACTCCACCTCTTTTAAGACCTGGTGATAATTCAGTATTAATAAATTTTACAGGTATTTCTAAAATAATTTTTCCACCTTTTACAATTCTCATTAAGTCAATATGAATAGGTTCATCAGTTACGGTGTCAAAAGCAATATTTCTGGTTAAAACTTTTTGCTCTTTGCCATCTAGATTAATAGAAATTACATTTGATAAAAAATTTTCTTTATTCATCAGATTTTTAATTTCTTTTATTGTAATTGATATTTTCTCATTAGGTAATTCTCCACCATAAACTATACCGGGAACATTACCATTATTCCTTAGGTCGTTTACTTGACCTTTGGTTTTAGTATCTCTTATTGTTGCTTGTATTGTGCTCATAAAGAGCTGGTTTTTAACTGAAGTCTGGAAAATTTACAAGAATTATTTAAATAGATCTGATACAGATGTTGAATTAGAAATCCTTTTAATAGCTTCAGCTAATAATATAGATATCGATAATACCTCGATATTTCTTACTTTTTTTAATTTATCAGAACTATCTATACTATCTGTGATAACTAAATTTTTAATTTTTGAATTTTTGATTTTTTTTACTGCTTCTCCACTAAATACACCATGAGTTGCATATACATGAACCTCTTTTGCACCTCTTTTTATTAAAGCATCGGCTGCATTAACTATTGTTCCTCCAGAATCAATTATATCATCAGTAAGAATACAAATTTTATTTTTAACATTACCAATAACATTCATAACTTGGGATTTTCCTGGACTAGGTCTCCTTTTATCAACTATCGCCAATCCTACATCTAATTTTTTTCCTAGAGCTCTTGCTCTTTCAACCCCACCAACATCAGGAGCTACACAAATTATATTTTTGGTTTTAATTCTCTTTTTAATATGTTTCGCAAAAATGGGAGTAGCAAATAAGTTGTCAACTGGAATATCAAAGAAACCTTGAATTTGTCCAGCATGGAGATCTACAGTTACTACTCTGTCTGCGCCTGCGTTTGTTATTAAGTTTGAAACTAATTTTGCAGATATAGAAGTTCTTGGAACAACCTTTCGGTCCTGTCTTGCATAACCAAAGTAAGGTATTACAGCTGTAATATTTTTTGCTGACGATCTTTTGAGAGCGTCAATACATAAAAGTAATTCCATTAAATTATCATTTGCAGGTGAAGAAATTGATTGAATAATGAAAATACTGTTTCCTCTTATATTTTCGTTAATTTCAATGTATATCTCCCCATCAGCAAATTTTCTTATACTAGTATTGACTAATTTATTTTTAAGATTTTTTGAGATTTTATTACTAAGCTCTTTATTGCTATTTCCTGTGAGAATCTTCATTATTTGAGAATAATCTATTTAATCATAATTACAGAAATATTTCTACCATAATCATTTAATTTATTTTTAATAGATCTTCTTGCACTAAAAAAGTTGTTACTTAATATATAGGTATCTTTTTTGATTATTTCAATGTTTTTAACGCCTAATTTCAAAAAGTTTTGTTTTATGTAATCACTTAAACTGAAAAATATTTTATTATCTCTAAAACTAAAAAATATTTTGTTAGATTTTTCTTTTTTAATGAATTTATTTAAAAAATCTTCCTTAACTTCATAGTTTCTTTTATCTATGCAAGGTCCAATTACTGCAATTAAATTATTTAAATTACCCCCTCTTGATTTGAACTTTTTTAATGTTTTAGATATTATTTGTTTATATGCCCCTTTCCATCCTACATGAATAGCGCTTATTAAATTATTAGCTGGGTCATAAATAAAAACAGGTGCACAATCAGCTGTCAAAATTCCTAGAGCAATTCCCTTTTTATTTGTGATTAATGAGTCACCTTTTAATTTTTTTTTAGGAACTTTAGTTACTTTATAAACAATATTACTATGAATTTGATTTAATAAAATAATATTTTCTTTGTTACATCCTATTTTTTTACAAACTCTCTCAATATTCTTTCTAACCATACCTTTTTTATCATTTGATCCAAATCCACAATTTAAACTTTTATATAATCCTTTTGAGAACCCCCCCTCTCGATTGAAAAAACCGTGTCTCACATTTTTAAACTTTTTGAGTTTTTTTGAGTAAAACATTATTCAAAGCCTAAAAAATTATTTTTTTTACTTTTAAATGCAAATATCACTTTAAATAATTCTCCCATTAAATCTCTGTGTAGAAGTCTGATTAATGTTGAAGACATATAATCTTTCTGTTTTTGAGTCATTTTTTTTTCTAATATTTTTGCTCTTTGAATAATTCCCATCTTTTCTAGAAAAAATTTCTGTGAAACAATTTTTTTAACCTTTAATTTTTTTTTTAAAAAAAACTCTTTTAAAAGATTAAAGTTTATCAGGTAAGTTATATCGGTGTTTCCTAAATATTTATAAAGGCTTTTAATATTAATTTTTTTGTTGTTCATTATGACCTGCAAGGTACTTTTATTAATTATATCTAAATATCCATAATCTACTAGAATTATTCCCCCATTAAGCTTTGAAATTTTTTCAATAATTTTATTTAACTCATCAAATCCCTTTTTAGGGTATTCTATAAATTTTAAATTCCTTAAAGTTTTAAATGATTTAATGACTTGAGAATCTTTTAAAGTAGCTTTGCGATAAGTTTCGTTTAATCCGTTTTTCTTGTTAATAATATAACATTTTTCGAACAAATCTTTTTTAAAAAAAGTAAATTGTTTGATGGGTACAGCATCAAAGAATTCATTTCCAAAAAATATGACTGGTCCTTTCTTAATTGATTTGAAATTATTTATCCACTTAACCTTTGAGTTTTTAATTTTATTAGTTTGTGTTTTTTTTAAGAAATCACTTTTTTCATATAAAAAAATATTTATAGCTTCATTAAGTTCAGGAAAATTCTTTATTGTATTAACCAAAACCTTTGCAAAACTTCCATCTCCAGGTCCAAGTTCTACAAAGTTGAAACTTTTAGGTTTTCCAAATTTTTCCCAACAAGATATGAGCCAGATTGTTACTATTTCAGAAAATAAATTAGATATAGTAGGAGCTGTAATAAAGTCACCTTTTTTTCCAAAAGGAATTTTTCTTGTGTAATACCCAGCCTTAGGATGATAAAGAACTTTTTCAATAAATTCATCAATTGGAATAAGTTTGTCAGAATATAAATTAAAACTATTAGGTTTATATCTCATTTTTCTTTTTAAAATAAATTATGCTTCCTGCTAAAATCATGAATAGACTTAATAAAGTTCCTGTACTTATATATCCAATTAAATAGCCTATTTGTATATCTGGTTCTCTAAAAAACTCTGAGATAATTCTAAAGCATCCATAAAGTATTAAAAACATATAAGAACAAGTTCCAATTTTATTATATTTACTAAAATGAATTAAATTTATTAAGATAAATAAAATTATTCCTTCTAAAAATGCCTCATATAATTGTGAAGGATGTCTCAGTTTATTATCATAATTTAGAAACAAAACTCCCCAATCAGAATTTGTAACTTTACCCACTAACTCACCATTTATAAAATTTGAAATTCTTCCAAAAAATATTCCTACTGGGGCAACTGTAGATACTAAATCTAAAAATATAAATATATTTTGATTATTTTTTTTTGCGTATAGATAGGAGGAAATAATTATACCTATAAGTCCTCCGTGGAAAGACATACCACCATTCCATATCATAAAAATTTCAATTGGACTGTTTAGATAATAAGAGAAATTATAGAAAACTACATATCCTAATCTTCCACCAATAATTATTCCAATAATTAAATATGAAATATAGTCATCAAATAAATTTTGAATTGTAGCTGTTTTAATAAGTATTTTTTTACAATAAATCCAACCAAAAATAATGCCAAAAATATAAGCTAAAGAGTACCACCTAATACTTATATTAAATAATTCAAAGGCTACTGGGTCAAAATTATTAGTAAACATTCAAATTATTTATTATAAGCTATTAAATAAAATCTGTTAAATAATTATTATGTCAAAATCAAGGTTCGTATTCGATAAATTTGCAAAATTAATTGAGCAAGGTTTGATTAACTATAAAGATGTATCTGATGAAGTAATAACTATATTAAAATCAAAGAGAGATGAAATAGTATTTAAAATGAAAATAGCAAGTAAAGAAGAAGTAGAAATTTTAAATAAAAGAATAAGTAATCTTGAAAAAAAACTAGAACAAAAAAATAAAGTAAAAAAAACTAGTAAGGCAAAGAAATAGTAACCTTAAGTCCACCTAATTTTGAGTTATTAAAACTAATATCTCCACCATGTGATTTAATGATATCTGATGAAATTGATAATCCTAAGCCAACACTTGATTTTGAATCAGAGCGACTTTTGTCTATTTTGTAAAATGGCTTGGAAATATTTTGAAATTCTGATTTATCAACTCCTGGCCCATCGTCTTCGATTGAAATAATTATTAACGAGTTTTTTTTTTCTAAATTAACAAGGATATTTTTACCAAATTTAACTGAGTTATCTAGTAAGTTGTTGATACATCTCATCATTAAATTTTTTCTTCCATTGAAATAAATTTTTCTCTGAATTTTTTTTTTAATATTATCATTTTCATACTTTAAAATTGTTTCCTCTAATAGCTCTGATAAATCAAAAGTTTCAGTTTTATCTTTAGCTCCTGTACTAGTAAATTGTAAGTATTCATTCAACATTTTTTCCATTTCATCAACATCCTTTGAAATTTTTTCTGAAAGATTCTTATCTTTGATTACAGCTAACTGGAGTTTAATTCTAGTTAAAGGGGTTCTTAAGTCGTGGCTAATTCCAGACAACATCTCAGATCTTTGATTTAAATGTCTTAATATCCTTTTTCTCATTTTTTCGAATTCGAGACCAGCTTTTCTTATTTCTAATGCACCAGATGGTCTAAATTCCTCAATATCTTCACCTCTACCAAATCGTTCAGATGCTTGTGCTAATTTAGTTATTGGTCTTGTCTGGTTTTTTAAAAAAATTATTGCAATAGCAATCATAAGTATTGCGGGGACTGTAATCCAAAAAGCAAATATTCTAATAGAGGATGCTTGAATTCTTTCTTTCGGAAAAAATATTTGTAATACTCCGTCTCTAAATTTTATTCTCAGATCTACAACTTCTTTATAAGAAATAGTGTTAAACCAATGTTCTCCAATTTTTGGTTTTAGTTCTCTCCTTAAAGTTCTATCCATTGGACTGAACCATCTTTCAACTTTTATATCTGGGAGTTTTTCATCTTCTAAAAATCTTACGGAAAAGCTAAAATTTTTATTGTAAAGATCAGTAACAATCTTTTTATTATATTCACTCTCATTGTCATAAATATCAATAATAGTTACTATTTCACTTACCAAAGCTCTTGTAAGCCCCTTATTAGTCTTGATCCACAAACTATCAAAAAAAACTAAAGAGATAGTAATCTGTAAAATCACTATTGGAACTGCTACAATTAGTAATCCTCTATAAAATAATCGTTTAGGTAATACATTTTTTAAAAATCTACTCAATCCAAAGAACATATCCTTCTCCTCTAATTGTTTGCAAATATTTGGGATTTTTTGGATTTTCCTCAATTTTCTTTCTTAGTCTAGTTACAATCACATCAATTGATCTTTCTTTACTTAAATCAATTAAATTTGCAATTTCTTCTCGTTTAAATATTTTTCCTGGAGAATTTATCATTTTTTCCAAAATCATTTTTTCAGTATTGTTAATTTTTAAACTTTGGTCGTTTTTGTAAATAAGTTGTTTTTTTAGATCTATTTTTATATTTCCAAATTCAATTATTCTTTTAATTTCTAATGATTTAGTCTTTGTCAGAATATTATTTATTCTTAAAATTAATTCTTTAGGCTCAAATGGTTTTGTCAAATAATCATCTGCTCCTAACTCTAATCCCTCTATTCTCTCCGACGGTTCTCCTTTAGCAGTTAAAAGTAAAATTGGAGTATTAATCTTATTTTTATGTTCATGAGTGAACTCCAATCCCGTTTTTCCAGGCATCATTATATCTAACACTATTAAATCAAATTTGATTATTTTAGTTTTCTCAATTGCATCATTTGAATCTTTTGCCGTTGAAACAAGATAATTATTTTGGTTAAGATACTCTTTTACAAGATCTCTAATTCTATCGTCGTCATCAACTATTAATATATGTGCTTTAAATTTTTTCATTTATAATTTTTTTAAGAACTTTGTCGAAACTTATTACCTCGTTAGATTCTGAACTTAAAAATGCATCATATATCCTTTTTTTTTGAGCAGAGAATATTTCTTCAAAAATCTTTTTACCGTTTTCAGTTAAATATACATGCTTAACTCTGGTATCAACGCCATCTCTTTTGAACTCTATGGCATTAATTTCTAATAAATCATTTAAAACTCTATTAAGACTTTGCTTTGTCACTTTAAGTTTCCTTAATAAAGATGAAATCGTTATACCTTCATACAAAGAAATTAGATGTATTACTTTGTTGTGAGCGGTTCCTAATGCATGTTTGTCCAAAACCTTTTTTGCATCAGCGACAGTTTCCCTGTATCCATTGAATATTTTTTCGATATATTGTTTTAATTGATGATCTTTTAAATATAAAAGTTTTTTCATAATGGTAAGTTATATTGACATATTATACATACAAAGATATTTTTTTAAAAAAAAAATCAAATGATACCGTTCGATAAAAGAGAGGGAAAAATCTGGTACAATGGTGATCTTGTTCAGTGGCAAGATGCGAAATTGCACATAATAAGTCATGGACTGCATTATGCAAGCTTAGTCTTCGAAGGACTAAGAGTTTACGAAGGTGAAATTTTTAAATTACAAGAACATACCGATAGATTATTTCACTCGGCTAAAAGAATGGATATAACAATTCCTTATACAAAAGATGAAGTTAACAAGGCTTGTAATCAAATAATTAAAATTCAAAATGTTCAGAATGGCTATGTCAGGCCTTTTGCTTGGAGAGGTAGTGAAATGATGGGTGTTTCTGCACAAAAAACTAAAATAAATGTTGCAGTTGCAACTTGGGAGTGGGGAGACTATTTTGATCCTAAATTGAAAACAGAGGGAATCAAATTGAATATTTCTAATTGGCGAAGACCAGCTCCAAATACGATACCTTGGGACAGCAAAGCAGCAGGCCTTTATATGATTTGTACACTTTCGAAACACGAAGCAGAAAGGCAAGGATACAGCGAGTCACTAATGTTAGATCATGAGGATAATGTAGCTGAGTCTACAAGTGCAAATATTTTTTTCAAAGACAAAAACGGCGAGCTTCATACTCCTATACCAGATTCTTTTTTAAATGGTATTACTAGACAAACTGTAATCGAATTGGCAAAGTCAAAAAATATTAAAGTGCATGAGAGAAAAATTAAACCAGGCGAATTATCAAGCTTTGAGGGATGTTTCCTTACTGGTACAGCTGCGGAAATAACACCGATATCACAAATTGCTGAAAATAATTATAAAGTTTGTGATGTAATTTTAGACTTGTTGGAAAGTTATGGAAAACTAGTTAGAAAAAAGAAAGCAGCTTAATCTTTATTATCTTCAGATATTGCATGGTCAATTCCTTTTCTTAAATACTCATAAGCTGTGTATAAAGTAAGAAAAGCAGAAAGCCATAATAAAATAATTCCAATTGTTTGAGCATTATAATCTTGAAAATTTATAATTTTATTTCCAGTATCACCTGTAAGCAGAACAGAAATTGAAAACATCTGAAGAAAAGTTTTTACTTTTGCTAAGCTTGAGACAGGAAGTTTTACACTTCCTTTCGCCAAAAATTCTCTTAAACCAGAGATTAGTATCTCTCTTGTTAATATGATAATAGCAGCTATTACCTCATAATTTTTAATCGTTCCATCCATAACTAATAATATTAGTGCGGTTGCCACTATAATTTTATCTGCAATTGGATCTAGTAATTCGCCAAGCTTAGACTCTTCTTTAAACATCCTTGCTAATAACCCGTCCAAAAAATCAGTAAATGATGCTATTACAAACAAAGCAAATGGAATTACATCTCCATAAAATCCTGGTAAATAAAACGTAAACACAAATATTGGAACAATTATTATTCTGCCAATTGTGAGATAATTAGGAATCTTGATTTTCATTCGTGAAAGAAATTATATATCTTTTTGGCAACTTTTTCCTCAACTCCCTCAACTGTTTTAATCTCATCCAAACTAGCTGATTCAACTGCTCTTGCTGATCCAAAGTGATTTAAAAGAGCTCTTTTTCTTATAGATCCAATTCCATCAATTTGATCAAGTAAAGACTTACTAATACCCTTTTTCCTCTTAGCTCTATGAGCGCTAATAGCAAATCTATGGGACTCATCCCTTAATCTTTGAAGGAAAAAGAGAGTAGAGTCGTTCTTTTCAAATTTGAATTCTTTACCATTATGGAAAAAAGTTTCATTTCCACTGTTTCTATATTTACCTTTAGCAATTGCTATCATAGGAATATCATGCAGCCCTAGTTCATTAAGTGTTTCTCTTGCTACGGAATATTGTCCTTTTCCTCCATCAATTATTACTAAATCAGGCATAGTTAAATAATTATCCTTCTCTTGAACAGCCCTTTTAAATCTTCTGTTTAAAACCTCACGCATCATTCCATAATCATCTTGTTCATTTTTTTTAATCTTAATATTAAATTTCCTATATCTTTTTTTTATAAAACCTTCTTCACCATATGTTATTAGTGCGCCTACACTATTAGTCCCCTGAATATGACTATTGTCATAAACTTCGACTAAATTAATATTATTTTCTAAATCAAATTTTTTAGAAACATTATCAAAAAGTTCTTTATTATTTTGGCTCTCATAAATTTTTCTATTTAAACTATCTTTTGCATTTTTGAGTGCTTGATTTACAACTTTAAGTTTAGATCCTTTCTTCGCTACTGAAATATTTATTTCTTTATTTTCTTTTTGTGAAAGTGTTTTCTCAATTAAAACTTTTTCTTTAATATCCTCGCTTAAAATAATAGAGCTCGGTACACTTTTGTTTTCATAGAATTGAGAAACAAAGGAGTTAAGAATTTCTTTAATATTATCATCTGGATCATGTTTCGGAAAAAAAGCTTGATTACCCCAGTTTTGTTTTGATCTATAGAAAAAAACTTGAATACAAGTTTTTCCAGACTCTTTGTAGCCAGCTATAACATCTGCTTCTACTAAATTCGCTTCATTAATTCTTTGTGATGATTGAATAATATTTAAAGATTTTATTCTATCTCTTAGTATTGCAGCTTTTTCAAAATCTAAATCTTCACTAGCTTTTTCCATTTGGTTTGATAAATTTTTTTGAATTTTTCTTGATTTCCCTGATACGAATTCAATAGCGTTGTCTACAGACAGCTTATATTCATCTTCTTCTATATATCCAACACATGGCCCAGAACATCGTTTAATTTGATAAAGGATACATGGTCTTTCTCTTTTTTTAAAAACCGTATCATCACAAACTCTAAGCTGAAAAATTTTTTGTATCATTTTGATGGTCCAGTTTGCGGATCCCGCCGAAGCAAATGGTCCAAAATAAAAACCTTCTTTAGTTTTTTTTCCTCTGTGTCGTCTAATTTGAGGCCATTTATCTTGATTACCAATAAAAATAAATGGAAATGATTTATCGTCTCTCAAGAGAATATTAAATCTAGGTTTATACTTTTTAATTAAGTTTGCTTCTAAAAGTAGAGCCTCGCTCTCATTTGAGGTGCTAGTAATCTCAATTTTAGTTGTTTGAGATAACATTCTTTCAGTTCTGATAATATGATTTTTCTCTGATACATAACTCTTTAATCTATTTGGTAAGTTTTTTGCCTTGCCAACGTAAAGTATTTCGTTTTTAGAATTTAACATTCTATATACCCCAGGAAGTTTGGGTATAAGCGGTAACTCTTTTTTTATCGCCTCTTTACCGATATCAGAACTTATCATAGCTTCTTTTTTTTGAAATTTGAATACCAACGGATGAACAATCTTTCATGATTTCTAATTTCTCAATTTGAAGACTTATTTTATCAATTCTTTTGTCTTTAAATAGTTCATCGAATACATCTTCCGCTAATGTTTCAAGAAAATTATAATGTTTATTTTTGATTAGTTTTTTTATCAATTTCACAATTTTTGCATAATTTACGATTGATTTAATATCTTTGTCGTTAGAGGGTTTTTTATCTTCATAATTTACCTCTAAATTAAATTTTACCTTCTGGGGAGCTTTTTTTTCAAAATCAAAATACCCAAGTTTTAAGTCAAGAATAAGCTCCTTAATAAGTACCTTTTTTTCATAATTAAATAGAGTTTTATTTTTTTCGATTTTAACAATTTTTAGATTATTTTTTTTCATTCTTTTCCACCCATTATGTCTGGTGTTTGCCAGTTTAGGTTTTGTCCACTATCAATAGCTAACACTTGTCCAGTAATAGATATATTTTTTATAAAAAAGTCAACAGCATTACATATCTGTTCAACATCTACCTGTCTTTTTAATGGAGTTGCCATGTACTGTTTTTTGAAATGTTTCTCACTTTGCCTCTTATTTTTGATTGTAGGGCCTGGTGCAATACCATTCACTCTTATTTTTGGAGCTAAACTCATTGCACTAGTCTTGGTCAAAGTATAAAGACCAGTTTTACTGATAGTATAAGAAAAAAAGTATGGTGTTAGTTTAAATACTCTTTGATCAATTATATTTATAATATTATTATTTTTTGCTCTTATATTTTTAGCAAATTCTTTTGTTAAAAGAGCAGGTGTTCTTAAATTAGTTCTTAAGTGATGGCCCCAACTATCAGTAGTAAAATTCTCTAATTTGTCATTTTCAAAAAGTGATGCGTTATTTATCAGACAGTCAAAATATCTAAGTTTACTTTTTGCAAACTTAACAATTTTGTTTACATCTTTTTCTACACTTAAATCTCCTTTTATTAAATAAACCTTTGTACCCTTTTGTGATAATTCTTTTTTAAGGATTTCTGCTTTTGTTTTTGATTTATTGAAATGAATAACTATTTCAACCCCTTTGCCAGATAGTTTTTTAGCAATAGCAGCACCAATTCTAGTGGCTCCACCTGTAATAATTATTTTATTTGCTTCCATTTCTTTTTACCTTTTTGAGCTCTAGTGCCTGGCATACCCATTGTAGATCTTCCTTTAGGGTATATTTTGTTCTTTAGGTTATATTGTTTCACTTTAGGATTAAGTGTAACTTCTAACTCAGTACTTTCAAGTTTTCTAATCTCATCTCTTATTTTAGCAGCTTCTTCGAATTCTAGATTTGTAGCAGACTCTTTCATTTTTTTATTAAGTGCTTTGATATGTTTCTTTAAATTACCACCAACATTTGCTCCTGTACCAATTGTAACATAATCTTTTTCATAGACGCTCTCTAATACATCACTAATCTCTTTTTTAACAGTAGAGGCACTAATTTTATTTTTTTTATTGTATTCAAGTTGAATATTTCTTCTTCTTTCGGTTTCTTTTATTGCTTTTTTAATGCTTTTAGTTTCTTTATCTGCATACAAGATTACCTTTCCATCTAAATTTCTTGCCGCTCTTCCAATAGTTTGAATTAAGGATGTTTCAGATCTCAAAAATCCTTCTTTATCAGCATCTAATATTCCAACTAAGGCACATTCAGGAATATCAAGTCCTTCCCTTAATAGGTTTATACCAACCAAAACATCAAATACACCTAGTCTTAAGTCTCTCATAATTTCTATTCTCTCAAGTGTATCTATGTCTGAGTGCAAATATCTAACTTTGATACCATTTTCATGCAAGTATTCTGTCAGATCTTCAGCCATTTTTTTAGTTAATGTTGTAACTAATACTCTATAATTTTTCTCGATAGTCTTTTTACATTCATGCATTAGATCATCGACTTGATTTTTAGCAGGTTTGATTTCAACTGGAGGATCTATTAATCCAGTAGGTCTTATAACCTGATCTATAAATTTCCCTTTTGTTTGCTCTAACTCCCATGGACCAGGTGTAGCAGATACAAACACTGTTTGAGTTCTCATCATATCCCATTCCTCAAATTTTAAAGGTCGGTTATCCATGCAAGATGGAAGTCTAAATCCATACTCTGCTAATGTACTTTTTCTTGATCTGTCTCCTTTAAACATCCCATTTAATTGAGGTACCGTGACGTGACACTCATCAACAAATATCAATGTATTATCGGGAAAATATTCAAACAAAGTGGGAGGGGGCTCACCAGGTTTCCTACCTGATAAAAATCTTGAATAGTTTTCAATACCAGCACAGGAACCAGTTGCCTCTATCATTTCAAGATCAAATTTTGTTCTCTCTTCTAATCTTTGAGCCTCAAGCAGTTTATTTTGCTCTTTATGCTTTTTAAGTGTTATCTCTAACTCTTTTCTAATATTAATTACTGCTTGTTCGATCGTTGGCTTGGGAGTTATATAGTGACTGTTTGCATAAACCTTAACTAAATTTAATTCTCTCACAAGATCACCTGTTAAGGGATCAAATTCTTCAATTTTTTCCAACTTATCTCCAAATAAGCTAAGTCTCCAAGCCCTGTCTTCTAAGTGAGATGGAAAAATTTCTAAATATTCGCCTCTCGCCCGAAATGTACCTCTATAGAAATTTTGATCATTTCTTTTATATTGAAGAGCAATTAAAGATTTGATTATTTGTTCTCTATTATAATCATAATTTTTTTGAAGAGTTAAAGTCATTTTACTGTAAGCTTCAACTGATCCTAAACCATAAATACAGGACACACTTGCAACAATTAAGACATCATCTCTTTCTAAGAGTGATCTAGTAGCTGAGTGTCTCATCCTATCTATTTGTTCATTTATAGATGCTTCCTTTTCTATGTATGTGTCTGATCTTGGTACATATGCTTCTGGTGTATAATAATCATAATAAGACACAAAATATTCAACAGCATTATCTGGGAAAAACCCTTTCATCTCCCCGTAGAGTTGGGCAGCAAGTGTTTTATTTGGAGCAAGTATTAGGGCAGGCCTATTTGTCTCTTCAATTACTTTAGCCATAGTGAAGGTTTTACCTGATCCCGTAACACCTAATAATACTTGATTAAATTTATTCTTCTTAGCGCCATTTACCAAATTTTTAATAGCTTCTGGTTGGTCACCAGCTGGTTTAAAATCAGATTTGATTTTAAATTTCTTTCCACCTTCAAGTTTTCCACTAATATTTGGATTTTTACTTTGAATATCTGTAATTAAATCTTGATAAGTATTTTCCATATATTAAATAAAGTAATAGAATATAAACAATTTTCAATGAGCATAATATCTAACAGTCTTAAAAGAATTAAACCATCACCTACCATTGCAGTTACGCAGAAAGCAAGAGAATTGAAAGCTGCTGGCAAAGATGTAATTGCTCTAGGCGCAGGCGAACCTGATTTTGACACACCTAATAATATAAAAAAGGCAGCAGTTAATGCGATTAGAATAGGGGATACTAAATATACGCCAGTTGATGGAACGCCCGCAATTAAAAATGCAGTAATTAAAAAGTTTAAAAGAGAAAATAACTTAACTTATACCTCAGACCAGATAACAGTAGGTACTGGTGGAAAACAAGTTTTATATAATGCTTTTGTAGCAACATTAAATAAAGGTGATGAAGTTATTATTCCAGCTCCGTTTTGGGTATCGTATCCAGACATGGTTTTACTTGCTGGTGGTAAACCAAAATTTATTAAATGTGGAGAGGAAGATGGTTTTAAATTAATTCCATCAAAACTTAAAAAAGCAATAACGAGAAAAACAAAATGGATAATTTTAAATTCTCCTTCAAATCCAACTGGTGCAGCTTACACAAAAAAAGAAATTATTAATTTAGGAAAGATATTATTAAAGAATAAAAATATTTTAATCTTGAGTGATGATATTTACGAGCATGTAAAATTTGATAATTTTAAATTTTTTACAATAGCACAGATAAAAAAGCTTAAAGATAGAACACTTACAATGAATGGTGTAAGTAAAGCATATGCTATGACTGGTTGGAGAATTGGTTATGCAGCTGGTCCTAAAAATATTATAGCTGCTATAAGAAAAATCCAGTCACAATCGACTTCTAATCCATCATCTATAAGTCAGGCAGCTGCTGTTGAAGCTTTGAATGGAACTCAGAGTTTTATTAGAAAAAGAGCTAAATCTTTTAGTGACAGAAGAAATTTTGTTGTGAATTATTTAAATAGTATTCCAGGGATTACTTGCTTAATGCCAAAAGGTGCGTTTTATGTTTTTCCAAGTTGTAAAGGGTTAATTGGAAAAAAAATAAAAATAAAAAATGATACAGATTTTGTGCAAAAACTCCTAGAAAAACAAAATGTTGCCGTCGTACAAGGTTCTGCATTTGGTCTTGATGGTTATTTTAGAATTTCATATGCAACATCAATGAAAAAATTAAAGATTGCTATGCAAAGGATTAAGCTTTTTTGTGAAAGTTTAGGCTAAATTTAGTCTAATTACTGATTTTGCTGCATCAACAACTGAAACTTCTGGTTCTATAAATTTCATTTGAAGAATCTCCTCAGCATATTTTGTATCTGTTTCCATTTTAAGACCTAGGTCAGGAACTAAATTTTTTGCACTTGAATCTACATAGCTAATAAGCTTTACAATAAAATTAGGTAATTCTTTCTTTGGAAGTTTCTTGGAATGACTTGGGATGTTTTCAGCCATTATTTTTGACAATTCGAGAATTGATCTTGTTCTAGATCCAACAATTAATCTTCTACCCTCAGCCTTTTTATTATTTAATGATAATACATGTGCTTTGGCAATATCTTTAACATGGGATATCATCACTGAAAATTTTGGAGCAGCAGGATATTTGCCTTGCAGTAATTGTTTAATATATTCCATTGATGTACAACTTTTCTTATTCAAAAAATCTCCCAAAACAAAACCAGGATTGATACAAGTAAGTTTATTTTTAATACCTTTACTTTCCATAAGTTCCCAAGCAGCTTTTTCAGCTCTAGTTTTAGATACAAAATAATCTGTAGTTTTGTTCCATTCTAAGTCAGTCCAATCATTTTCACCAAATGTATAAGGGTTTGTTCGGTTTGGTTTTCTATACATACAAACTATAGACGATGTTTTTACAATATGTTTTACTTTTGCGTTTATTCCTGCATTTAAAACTCTCAAAGTACCATCTTTTGCAGCTGGAGTAAGTGACTCTCTATCATTTGAAACTTTTAATGGGAAAGGAGAAGCAACATGAATTATATATTTACAACCTTCGGCGGCTTTATCCCACCCATCATCTTTTAATAAATTTAATTCGGCAAAGGATAGGTTTTCTGTTGAGGCATTATTTTCCTCAAGCGTTTTTTTTGTTATTTCAATTGAATTAATATCCCTAACTGTACCTAATACTTCATAACCAGAATTTAATAATTCTATAGCAACATGTTTAGCAATAAATCCACTGATACCAGTTAGTAAAACTTTTTCACTCATGTAATTTAAAACTATTTTGATTTTCTTTTTTTCTCTAAGCCAAAAACAGGAGAATTTCTAAATCTTAGAACTAGTATAGCTATTGCAATTAGCACAATTGCTCCAGCCTCATAAAGCAATACTTCTGGATTTATTGATTTTCCTTGCAATATAATAAATCTAGCAAGTGCTGTTATAGCAATAAACAATGGCAATGTTATTTGAATTGATTGACTCTCCCAAAATACTCTGACCATGGCTAAAACCTCTAAATAAAGAAATAGTAATAGCAAATCAGCTAAAGTGACTTTTTGAACTTCAATCATTTGATATATTTCTATACCGAATGCAATAACAGTAGCTCCAAGTATTATTACTAAAGCCAATAATTGAATTTGTTTTACAATATTCTCCATAAAATTATTTTATAAATGATATTTTATTAATTTGCAGCTAAATATTTCTCTGCCTCTAATGCAGCCATACAGCCCATTCCTGCTGCAGTTACTGCCTGCCTATAAATTTTATCTTTTACATCTCCAGCGGCGTAAACTCCTGGAATATTAGTCTCGGTAGAATCACTTTTAGTAATTAAATAACCTGTGCTATCCATTTCTAACTGATCTTTAAATAAAGATGTAGCAGGATCGTGTCCAATAGCTATAAATAATCCATCTATTTTTAATTCTGATGTTTCATTATTTTTAACATTTTTAATTTTTAATCCTTTAACATTTTTTGGCTCTTCATCACCTATTACTTCTTCAACAACAGAATCCCAAATAATCTCAATTTTTTCATTTTCCATTAATTTTTTTTGCAAAAGTTTTTCAGCTCTAAGTTCATCTCGTCTATGAATTAATTGTACTTTTGATGCGAATTTTGTAAGAAACATAGCCTCCTCTACTGCAGCATTTCCTCCACCAACAACTGCAACTGTTTTATCTTTGAAAAAAAAGCCATCACATGTTGCACAAGCTGATACTCCAAATCCCTTAAATTTTTGTTCAGACTCGATGTTTAACCATCTTGCTTGTGCTCCAGTAGAAATAATAATTGAGTCTGCAGTATATTTTTGTCCTCCATCACCAATTGCCTCAAACGGTTTAGATTTTAAATTTACTGATTGGATATGATCTTCAACTAAATCGGTTCCAACTGCCTTTGCCTGTTCCCTCATTTGTTCCATTAACCATGGTCCTTGAATAACATCTGCAAATCCAGGGTAGTTCTCAACATCAGTTGTAATAGTTAATTGACCACCCGGCTGCATACCTGCAACCAACATTGGTTTAAGCATAGCTCTCGCAGCATAAACAGCAGCAGTATAACCAGCTGGTCCAGATCCAATTATTAACACTTTTGTATGTTTAGTTGGTTTTTCACTCATACAGGTCTATATAGTAAATAATGAGCAAATTAAAAGGTATATTATTGACTGAGGGCATGCACGGCATGATTAGCCAAGTAGAAGGTTTGGCTAAAGCTCTTGATCTTGATTTTACTCACCACAAGGTTGAACTTAAAAGTTTATGGAGTTTAATTCCACCAAAATTCACACCAATTTCTCAAAATGTTTACAAAAAAATAAACTATTCAGATTTTGATATAATAATTTCTTGTGGAAGAAAAAGTATAATTCCATCAATCCATTTAAAAAGTATCTCAAACAAAAAAATTTTTAATATTCACATACAAGATCCAAAAATAAACTTTGATTATTTTGATTTTATTGTAGCACCTGAACATGACGGAATTAGTGGTTCAAATATAATTAATACGAAAGGTGCAATTCACTATCTTACAAGAGACGAAATAGAGGAAAATAAGGATTACTTAACCTCATTTATAAGAAAAGATAACAGAAAGATTTGGTGCTTAATTATGGGTGGACCAACCAAATACTATGATTACTCAACAAAAAACATGAAACATATTTTTTCAATTTTTTATAAGCTTTTAAAGAAAAAAGATTTTCAACTTGTCGTAATTCCATCAATGAGGACACCATTAAGTACTATTCATTATGCAAAAGAATTTTTTGGTGAAAATCATACAGTTATAATGAATGTAGATAAAAAAGCCTACTTATCTGCTTTAGCCATTTCAGAGAACATTATAGTTACTTGTGACTCAAGCTCAATGATCTCTGAAGCTGCTTTAACAGGAAAACCTATTTATATTGCAAATATTTTGCCTAAAAAAAATGATATTCGGTTCCAAAGATTTCGAAATTTGTTTAGAGATTTAAATATTACTAGAAATCTTGGAGAAGATGTCGAAAATTGGACCTATCAAAGTCTTGATGAAACTAATAGGGTGGCAAAAATTATAAAAGAAAAAATTAATTATTAATGTCATTTTTAAAATCAATACTAAACGACTCAAAAAAATTTGATAATCCATTTGAGCATTGGGAATTAAATAAACCTCTTACAGATGATCAAATCAATGAAATAATAGGAGCAGATATATCTGACCCAGCAAAACATAACCTTAATTATGATGGAACCAGAGCTATTGATGGAGGTGAGGGAAAATTTAGAGAGGGAATTTCAGATGGTGGAAAAGCTTTAAAATTTCGATGTTTTGTAACTCATGAAAATTCTAGAGAATTTCCAGGTCTCGCAAATTTAATTAAAGAACTTCAAAGTAAAGAAACTCATCTAAAAATTTCTGAATTAATCAATAAAGATTTGTCTAATTCTTATGTAAGAGTTGAGGTTATATGTGATCGAGAAGGTTTTTGGCTGAAACCACACTGTGATATTAAGGAAAAACTTATGTCATGTTTATTATTCGTTAACAAACATAATGAAAGTGAGGAACTTGGTACAGATTTTTATGATAGTGATTTAAAACTAATTAAAACATTACCTTATAAAGATAATTATGGATATTTTTTTTCTAGCGGACCCAATACTTGGCATGGAATGGAGAAGAAAGAAATAATTAAAGAGAGAAGGTGTTTACAAGTAAATTATGTGACTTTTAAAACTGATTGGAAAGTTGAAAATTAATCCTCCCAATCAAATCTAGGGAATGTATCAAATACTTTAAAAATTCCCTCAGACCAGGTGTTGCAGACTTTAGAATAATCTTCATCATTTAAACTTAAACATTTTAATGATGCTAATTTATTTTCATCTTTTTTGTAAATTGCAAAATCAATGGGAGGTCCCACAGTTAAATCACTTTTTAAAGTTGAGTCCATAGAAATTAGTGCACACCTTGATGCATCTCCAATTGATACATCTGGTTTAATCACTCTATCAAGTATTGGTTTGCCATACTTAACCTCACCAATCACGAGATAAGGTTTACTATCTGCTGGTCTTATATAGTTTCCTTGAGGATATATTAGATAAAGCTCTGGCTTCTGTCCTTTTATTTGACCACCTATTATAAAAGTTGAACCTAAAAGGACATCGTCAGTATTTATTCCTTGAGGAGATGAATGTTTTATATTTAGACTTCCCACATAAGATGCAATTTGTTCAAAGTCTTTACATGTATTTAAATTAAGTATTCCCGATGAGCTTTTTAAATCCTTCTCTACAGATTTGTAAACAGCTTGTGATGTTCCTAAATTACCAGATGTTACCATTACAATTGTTCTATCACCAACATCATGAGTAAACATTTTTGAATAAATATTTACATTATCTAAACCTGCATTAGTTCTCGAGTCTGATGCGAAGACCAACCCTTCGTTTGTTTTTATTCCAATACAGTATGTCATGAGCGATTTTTATTTAAAAATGACATAATTATCAAATATTTTATGTCATAGCAGCTATTTGTATTTAGCAATTGTTTTGCAATTTTTTTTATCAAAAATTGTCTAATGTCTTTATCTCTATGGAAAAATTATGACTCAAAATCCGCATACGATGGATATTTGACGGAAGAAAATAAGATTAGAAAACATGCTAGAATAATGACTGGTATCCTAGAAAGACATGGAACAAAAAAACTTCAAGAAATTGAAAAAAATTGTCAAAGCACAATAAGTGCTAGAGGTATTAATTTTAGAGTTTATGCAGCAAATAATAGAGCAGAGGAAAAAAAATGGCCGTTAGATATAATACCAAGAATTATTCCAAAGTCTCAATGGAATAAAATATCTAGAGGTTTAATTCAAAGAGTAAAAGCATTAAATTTATTTATAGATGATGTCTATAATAAAAAAAAAATTTTTAAGGATAAGGTTGTTCCAAAAGAATTAATATTTAATTCACCTTATTATTTAAAAGAATGTGAGGGTTTTTCTCCAAAGTATAAAGCTTGGGCAAATATATCAGGAATCGATTTAATAAGAAATATTAATGGGGAATATCTAGTTCTTGAAGATAATTTACGTGTCCCATCTGGGGTATCTTATATGTTGGAAAATAGAATGGTAATGAGGGACGTATTTCCCGAATTATTTACTCGATATAAAGTTTCTTCTATCCATCAATATTCTAATAAACTTTATCAAAGTATGGTTGAGTGCATACCAAAAAAAACTGATAATCCTCATATGGTTGTTTTGACACCAGGTATTTATAATTCAGCTTACTTTGAACATTCATTTTTAGCTCAACAAATGGGAATAGCCCTGGTCGAAGGTAAAGATTTATTTGTTGAAAATGATTTTGTTTATATGAAAACAGTTAAAGGAAAACTAAAAGTTGATTGTATATACAGAAGATTAGATGATAATTTCCTTGATCCTAAAGTATTTAATAAAAACTCACTAATTGGAGTCCCTGGTTTATTTAAATGTTGGAAAAAGGGAAATGTTGGCATTATTAACGCCCTTGGAACTGGAGTTGCGGATGATAAGGCTGTTTATTCTTATGTTAATAAAATGATTGTCTATTATTTAGGTGAGCAACCTAAACTTAACCAAGTAGAAACATTTTTGTGTGAAAACAAAGTTCATAGGCAACATGTAATTGAAAATATAGCTAAGCTTGTTGTTAAACCAGCAAATGCTTCAGGTGGATATGGAATAATGATTGGTCCAAAGGCACCAAAAAAAGAGCGAGAAGAGATGGTAAGAAAAATTAAAAAGAATCCTCGAGATTTTGTTGCTCAACCTTTAGAAATATTATCAACAATACCAACTATTTGTGAAAATGGTATTGAGCCAAGACATTTAGATTTAAGGCCTTTTATATTAACTGGTAAAACTTCTTATGTTACGAATGGGGGTCTTACAAGAGTTGCTTTGAGAAAAGGAAGTACCATAGTAAATAGTTCTCAAGGAGGTGGGTCTAAAGATACAATGGTTGTGGATGCTTAGTTTTCTTGAAGAGCTTTAACTTTAAGTTTTTTCGTCTTCAGAGAATTGATTGCTTCTAAAAATGAATATGCAGTAGACATATTCGTGCAATAAGGAATTTTATTAGCTAAAGTCCCCCTTCTTAGTGCTCTTGCATCACTAATTCTATTTTCACTATTTCCGCCACCAGTATTAATTACCAATGAGATTTTTTTTGAATTAAGTATATCTACTATATGAGGTTTACCACTACTCACTTTATTAATTTTTCTGCATTTCATGCCATTCTTAATTAAAATATCTGCAGTTCCTTTAGTTGCTGATAGAGTAAATCCAAGTTTTAATAATCTCTGTGCTACGCCAACAATTTCTTGTTTATGAGAGTCTTTAACTGATAAAAATGCTAAACCTTTTGTAGGTAATGAATTTGCTGCAGCTATTTGACTTTTGGCTATTGCCATACCAAAGTCATCATCAAACCCCATCACTTCTCCAGTAGATTTCATTTCTGGTCCAAGCAATAGATCGCTATCAGGAAATTTATTGAATGGAAATACTGCTTCTTTGACTGCAAATTTTTTATTTTTTTTATATTTTAATTTGTACTTTGAAAGTTTTTCTCCAGCCATTATTCTCGATGCAATTTTAGCTAGCGGAACACCATTAGCTTTTGAGACGAATGGAACCGTTCTGCTTGCTCTTGGGTTTACTTCTATTACAAATATTTCATCCTTTTTTATTGCGAATTGAATATTTAAAAGCCCTTTAACTTTTAGTGCTAATGCTAATTTTCTAGTTTGGATTTTAATTTCTTTCAAAAGATTATCTTTGATAGATACTGGAGGTAAACAACATGCTGAGTCCCCAGAATGAACTCCTGCTTCTTCAATGTGTTGCATAATACCTGCAACATAAACATCTTTTCCATCTGAGATAGCATCTACATCAACTTCCATTGCATGATCTATAAATTTATCAATTAAAATTGGATTTTGCTCTGAAGCTTTAAATGCTTCATTAATAAATTTTTTAAGTTGGCTTTTATCATGAACTATTTCCATCGCTCTTCCACCCAAAACATACGAGGGTCTTACAACAACTGGAAGACCAATGTTTTCACTTATTTTAATTGCTTGATCAAACTTGTTAGCAATACCACTTTTTGCTTGTTTTAAATTTAGTTTGTTTAATAGATCTCTGAAACGATCTCTATCCTCTGCTAAATCAATTGAACCATATTGAGTACCAAGTATTGGTAATTTGTTCTCATGCAAAAATTTTGCTAATTTAATTGGAGTTTGACCTCCAAATTGAGCAATAACTCCAATCAAATTTCCTTTTGATTTTTCTTTAATAATAATATTTTGAACATATTCCTCTATAAGAGGCTCAAAGTATAATCTATCGCTTGTATCATAATCTGTCGAAACAGTTTCAGGATTGCAATTTACCATAATTGTTTCAAATCCAGCTTCCTTTAGTGAAAAACTTGCCTGACAACAGCAATAATCAAATTCTATTCCTTGACCAATTCTATTTGGACCTCCTCCAAGTATAATTATTTTCTTTTTATTACTAGGATCAGCCTCACACTCAGTATTCAATGCAAAATTTCTCTGATACGTTGAATACATATATGGAGTAAAAGATTTAAATTCTGCTGCGCAAGTGTCTACTTTTTTAAACACAGGCAAAACTTTAAGAGCAACTCTTTTTAATCTAACTATTTTCTCTTTAATTCCTGTAAGTTTTGATAATTTTTTATCTGAAAAACCAATGGATTTAATTCTATTAAACTCATTGTATGTTTTTGGAATTCCTTTCTTAATTATATTTTTTTCTTCATCAACAAGATCTTTGATTTGATTTAAGAACCAAGGATCAACTTTAGATAGTTTATATATTGTGTTTAATGAAATTTTTTTCCTAAAAGCTTCTCCAATTAATAATAGTCTATTTGGAATGCTAACTTTCAAATTTTTTAAAATATCTTTTTTTGAATAATTAAAAAAATTGTCCAGTCCTGATAATCCAGTTTCTAATGAACCCAAAGCTTTTTGAAAAGACTCTTTAAAGTTTCTACCAATTGCCATTGCCTCACCAACCGATCTCATTGAAGTTCCAAGTACAGCTTTGGTGTCAGAAAATTTCTCAAATGTAAATCTAGGTATTTTTGTAACCACATAATCGATGGTTGGTTCAAATGAAGCAGGAGTTACCTTTGTTATTTCATTTTTTAATTCATCAAGAGTATATCCAACTGCAAGTTTAGCAGCTACTTTTGCAATTGGAAAACCTGTGGCTTTAGAAGCTAGAGCTGAGGATCTAGATACCCTTGGGTTCATCTCAATTATAACCATTCTTCCATTTCTAGGGTTAATAGCAAACTGTACATTTGATCCTCCAGTCTCAACCCCAATTTTTCTTAAACAAGCAATTGAGGCATTTCTCATGACTTGGTATTCTTTATCAGTGAGGGTCAATGCTGGAGCGACAGTTATTGAGTCTCCTGTATGTATTCCCATTGGATCTACATTTTCTATAGAACAAATGATTATACAGTTGTCATTTTTATCTCTCACAACCTCCATTTCAAACTCTTTCCACCCCTCTAAAGACTCCTCTATTAAAACTTGATTTTGGGGTGACTCATTCATTCCATTTTTTACAAGTTTAAAAAATTCTTTTTTACTTTTTGCAATTCCTCCACCTAATCCACCTAATGTGAATGAAGGTCTTATAATTGCAGGTAAACCAATTTCTCTTAAACATTTTGAGGCATCTTTGAAATTATTTATTATCCTTGACTTCGGTAAATCTAAACCAATGTCAGACATATTTTTTCTGAATTTTTTCCGGTCCTCAGCGTTTTCAATTGCTTTTGATTTAGCTCCAATTAGTTCAATTTTATATTTTTTAAGTAGACCAGCTTTTTCTGCACTTATTGCCAAATTTAAAGCTGTCTGGCCGCCCATAGTAGGAAGAATTGCATTAGGCTTTTCTTTTTTAATTACTTCTTCGAGAGCTTGAATTGTAATAGGCTCAATGTAAGTTTTATCAGCAACTCCAGGATCAGTCATAATAGTTGCAGGATTTGAATTTATTAATACTACTTCAAAACCTTCATCTTTAAGTGCTTTACATGCTTGTGTGCCAGAATAATCAAATTCACATGCTTGCCCAATTATTATTGGGCCTGCACCTATGACTAAAATCTTTTTAATATCTTTTCTTTTTGGCATATTTTTTTATATCTTGAACAAAGTTGTTAAATAAATATTGACTATCTTGTGGCCCAGGATTTGCTTCAGGGTGATATTGAACTGAAAAAACTGGTCTATTTTTTAATCTTATTCCTTCAATTGTATTATCAAAAAGTGACTTATGAGTTATTTGAATTTTTTTAGATAAGCTTTTTTCTATTACAACGAAACCGTGATTTTGACTTGTAATCTCAACTTTATTGTTAATTAAATTTTTCACTGGATGATTTGCTCCCCTGTGGCCTAACTTCATTTTTTTTGTTTTAGCATTTAATGCTAGAGCTAAAATTTGATGACCCAAGCAGATTCCAAAGATTGGATAATTCCACTTTATTAATTTTTGTATAGTTTTAATAGCATATATTCCAGTTGCAGCTGGATCTCCTGGGCCATTTGATAAAAAAATTCCATCAGGATTAAGTTTTATAATTTCTTCGGCAGTTGTTTTACAAGAAACAACTTTTACATCACAATTATAGTCAGAAAAATATCTTAAAATGTTTTTTTTTATTCCATAATCAATCGCAACTATCTTAAATATCTTTTTGTTATTTTTTTTGTATCCAGTCTCTTTTCTCCAAGTTTTAAAACCTTTCCACGAGTAAGTTTTTTTTGTTGATACTTCTTTTGCAAGATCCAGACCATTTAGACCAGGCCATTTTATTGAATAATTAATTAATTTTTTTATATTAAATTTGCCTCTTTTATTATTTGAGATTGTTCCTTTTGGGGCACCTTTATCCCTTATAAAATTTGTTAAACTTCTTGTGTCTAGTCCAGTTAAACCAACTATTTTATTTTTTTTAAGCCATTCATCCAATGTTCTTAAAGATCTGTAATTTGAGGGAGAAGTAATCTCTGAGTTAAATATAGCACCCTTTGCCCAAATTTTGTCTGCTTCCAAATCCTCATTGTTAGTTCCAACATTTCCAATGTGAGGGAATGTAAAGTTAATAATTTGTCCAGCATATGAAGGGTCAGATATAATTTCCTGATATCCGGTTAAAGAAGTGTTAAAACAAACCTCTCCGGTCGCTGTACCTTGATATCCAAGACCAATGCCCTTAAAAACTATCTTATTATCTAGAACTAAAATGCCTGTTGGAAATCGATGTTTAATTGCAATTTTATTTTTTTGTTTTTTGTTCAATTACAACTCATGAGTTAAAGGTCTATACAATAAAACCTTTTTTTGCGCAACACATCTAATGTATATTTTGTAAAAAAATTTTTTTTCTTTTTGAAGAATTTTTTTGATGCGATAAAAATATACTATGAGTTTAAGAGAAAAAATCGGAACAGACTATAAAAGTGCTTTAAAAGCGAAAGATAAAAATAAAATATCAACTTATAGGTTAATTTTATCAGGAATTAAGGATTTGGATATTAGCAACAGATCTCAGGCTGATAAAAAAGAAACTGATGACGAGGACGTTAAAAAGCTTTTAAAAAAAATGATAAAGCAAAGAACCGAATCAATAGAAATGTACAAAAAAAACAATAGAAATGATCTTCAAGAAGTAGAGGAGAAAGAAGTTGAAGTAATTAGTCAATATTTACCTAAACAACTTACCGATGAAGATACCAGGAAGTTATGTTCTGAGATTATTAATTCTACTGGAGCAAGTTCAATTAAAGATATGGGCAAAGTGATGGGTGAATTAAAAAAAAATAATGCTGATAGCATAGATTTCTCAAAAGCTGGAGCAATGATAAAAGAATTGCTAAACCAAAAATGAAGTATCCAAAAGAGTATTTAGATGAAATAAAAACAAGACTGAAAGTTTCAACAGTTGTATCTAAAACTGTAAATTTAAAAAAAAGAGGCAAAGAGTATGTAGGCTTGTCCCCATTTAAAACTGAAAAAACTCCCTCTTTTACTGTAAATGATGAAAAGGAGTTTTATCATTGTTTTAGTACTGCAGAGCATGGAAATATTTTTGATTTTGTAATGAAAACACAAAATTTAAAATTTGGAGAAGCTGTAAAGTCACTTGCAAATCTTGCAGGAATGAGACCTTACACTTTTTCAAAGGAAGACGAGATTAGAGAAGAAAAATGGAATAATTATAAGTCTATTTTCAATAAATATATTGATCATTATCATAATGAGTTATTAAAAAATCCAAATTCAACAGATGCAAAAAATTATCTTAAAAGAAGAAGATTGACTCTAGAAGAAGTAAAAAAATTTAAGATTGGATTTGAAACTAATGATATTAATTTTCAAGATGAAATTTTTAAAAAATTTAAAGAAAATGAAATTAGAGATAGTGGCCTATTTTATTTTGATGAAAATAAAAAGAAATTTATATCAAGGTTTAGAGAAAGAATATTATTTCCTATAAGAAATATTACAGGTGATACAATTGCAATTGGTGGAAGAATTTTAAAAGATAGTGATTATTTAGCTAAATATATTAATTCTCCTGAAACTCCTTTTTTTAAAAAAGGATCAAATTTATTCAATTTAGACTTCGCACGTAAACTATCAAATAACTTAAATAATGTTTTCTTAGTTGAGGGTTATATGGATGTAATAGGTCTTAGCAAAAACAAAATAGATAATGTGGTTGCCAATTTAGGGACCTCTTTGACAACTAGACAAATTCTAATATTAAATCAATTTTTTGATGAAATAGTCATATGTTTCGATGGGGATGAAAGTGGTTATAAAGCAGCATTAAGGGCTGCAGAAAGTTCTATTATTGAATTAAAACCTGAAAAAAAAATTTCTTTTTTGTTTTTACCTGACAATCATGACCCAGACAGTTTTGTTAATGAAAAGGGAAAAGATTTCTTTTTAAATTACTCTGAAAGTAATTCAGTCTCTATTCATAAATTTATATTCGATCATTATTTAAACAATATGGATGACAGCCCATCTTCAAAAGCTATTTTTGAAAAAAAGTTAAGATCGATATCATCAACAATAAAAGATGAATTTATTAAAAAGTATGTGCTTGAATATTTTCTAGAGAAAATTTCAGAATTTACTCCCAATACAAATAAAAAATTTAACAAATATTATTCAAAACCTTCCAAATCACTTAAATCCACTCAAAATTATTACAATGAAACTAAGTCTTTAAAAGCAATTGATATAAAGGAATTTTCATTTTTATATATTTTATTAAAAAAACCTGAATTAATAAAACATAACTTCAATTTAATTGAAAATGTAAAATTATTTAGTGGTGAAAATAAATTATTATTTAATGAAATTTTAAAACAAACAAAAAACTTTAAAATTACACTAATTGACAATATTAACGTTGACCAGAGTTTAATAGATAGAGTTTTTAAATATGCATCTGTCAAACATATAATGGTAAAAAATTTTAATAATGATCACAAAATATTAGAAATTTTATCTGAGCTGGTGAGAGATTTGAAAAATTATGAGCTGGAAATTAGAATACAGGAATTAGAATCAAGATTTTCTAAAGATTTGAATGAAGTGACATTTAATGAGCTAAAAGAGCTTAAAAAACTGCAAAAAATCAATTAAATTGGATTCAGAATCCAATAGATTTTTTTAATTTTAGCATTATATACATCCTAACTTTTTTATTGTGGAACGTATAATTACAAAATCATTTGCTAGATTAATGGGCAGAGGTGTCCATAGAGGATTTATTACCCATGAGGAATTAAATAAGTCTCTCGGCAAAAGAAATTTGTCTAATGAAAATTTAGAGCAGGCCTTTATACATATTCTCGATGAAAAAATAGTGTTAGTTGAAAAAAAAGCTGATTTTAAAGTTCTTAGAAAAAAAGATAATGGATCAAAAGAAGAGGGAAAATCTATAGAAAAAAGTGATGACCCAATTCGAATGTATCTTAGAGAAATGGGTGGTGTCGAGCTCTTATCGCGAGAAGGTGAGATTGCGATTGCTAAAAGAATAGAAGCCGGAAAAGATGTTATGCTTAATGCACTCTCACAAAGTCCTATTACAGCACAACAGTTTTTTGAGTGGAATACTAAACTTCAGAATGACGAAATTTTAGTAAGAGAAATAATTGATATCGACACAAATTATATGGAAGATGAAGACACAGGACAGAGTGCAAAACAAAAAAAATCAGAAGATGGGGAAAATAATCAAAATAGTGAGGATGTAACAAATAATTCTGAAGATGATGAATTTAACCCAACTCTCGCTGCGATGGAAACAGAAATTAAACCAAAAGTTTTACAAACAGTTTATAATTTAACCAAAGAATATAATAAACTTATAAAATACCAAAGAGAAAAGTTAGATTGTTTACTAAACTCAAGACAATTTTCAAACTCTAAAGAAAAAAATTATAAAAAAATTGTAGATGTTATTTTAGAAGATATTAAAACTCTTCAATTGTCCCCATCAGTATTAGAAGAATTAGTTCAAAAACATTATGTAGAAAATCGTAAAATATTATCTTTAGAGGGAAATTTATTAAGACTTGCTATTAATGAAAAAATTTCTAGAGATGAATTTATTAAATTTTATGTTGGAAATGAAATAAACCCGAATTTAAAAAACTTTTTAGATACCAACGAAGTGTGGAAAAAATTTTTTAATAAGCATAAAGTTGAATTTAAAAATATCAGAGATAGGCTAATCGAGATAAGTGATAAACTTGGAATTTCTGTAACAGATTATAAATCAATGGTAAGCAGAATTCAAAAAGGCGAAAAAGAGTCAAGAATTGCAAAAAAAGAGATGGTTGAAGCCAATCTTAGATTGGTAATATCTATCGCTAAGAAGTATACAAATCGTGGTTTGCAATTTTTAGATTTAATCCAAGAGGGAAACATAGGTTTAATGAAAGCTGTAGACAAGTTTGAGTATAGAAGAGGGTATAAATTTTCTACATATGCGACTTGGTGGATTAGACAAGCTATAACAAGATCAATTGCGGACCAAGCAAGAACAATAAGAATACCAGTGCACATGATTGAAACAATAAATAAAATTGTAAGAACACAAAGGTTGATATTGAGTGAGTTTGGAAGAGAAGCTACCCCAGAAGAATTGGCTAAAAAACTAAGAATGCCTCTTGAAAAGGTGAGAAAAGTTTTAAAAATTTCCAAAGAACCAGTCTCTTTAGAAAAACCAGTAGGTGACGAGGAGGATAGCAGCTTAGGTGATTTTATAGAGGATACAAAAGCTCTAGCTCCTTTGGAACAAGCAATAAAATCTAATTTAAGTGAGGCCACAACCAAAATACTATCGACGTTAACACCAAGAGAAGAGCGAGTTCTTAGGATGAGGTTTGGAGTTGGAATGAACACAGATCATACCTTGGAAGAAGTAGGTTTGCAATTTTCTGTTACAAGAGAGAGAATTCGTCAAATTGAAGCTAAAGCGCTTAGAAAATTAAAACATCCAAGCAGGTCTAAGCAGCTGAAAAGTTTCTTGGAAAGTTAAAGGGCCGTTAGCTCAATAGTAGAGTACTGCATTGACATTGCAGGGGTAGTTGGAGCGTAACCAACACGGCCCACCATTTATGATAATAAAAAATAACTTTAATTTACACTTTAAGCTTTTTATATTATTTACTATTTTTCTTTTAATTGAAGGTTTTCATCATTATTTCTCATATAAACTTGTATATTTGTGTTTTGACAATTTAGAATTAACGATGAAATTGTCAAGTGAATGCTTATCAAAAAATTATTTATTTAAAAATCCTACAACAGGTTTTGAAAAAATTATTTGGGCTGAAAATGGAATTGTTGAAATTCTTCAGATTATTCTTTTATTATTTTCAATTATATTTTGGTTTTTTATCATAAAAAAAAATATCAAAATTCTTAAAATAAATTTTTTAATAATATTCATGTTTCTATATTTTTTAGGAATTATTTATTTTTTTTTAGAGGAAATATCTTATGGTCAACATTTTTTTAAATGGATCTCAAGCGAATTTTTTATACTTTATAATGATCAAAAGGAGACAAACATTCATAATATTTCAAATTTATTCAACGAATTTCCACGAAGTATGTTAACTCTTTGGTGCAGTTTATCTTTCATTTTTGTAAGATTTTTACCTTATTTTAAAATAAAGGATGAGTTTTATTCAATGATTATTTATCCATCTAAAAAATTAAAATATATATCAGTTTTGCTTATTATTTTTTTTATTCCTAACTTTGTAGCAGATAAATTTGGAATTCATCCTGGCTTTACTGGACATACGGTTGCAATAAATATGACAGACATTTTTGATTTTTTAACTTTTAATTTTATAAGGCTTTCTGAGTACCAAGAGTTAATTTTTACATATTATATTTTTAATCATACGCTTTTTTTTAAAAAATATATATATTCAAAAATTAATTAAATTTCTAAAATATTTTTAAAATGAATAAATTGATTTCTTAAGTTTAGAGATGTAACAAAATTTAATTTATTAATTAAATAGCTTTATTAATGTCTATTAACTGAAATAAATTTTTATTTTTGATAAAGTTTTCATAAACTTTAAAAATTCTATTTAATTTTTTTTCTTTGTTAAAAAATTTATAAAAAGTTTCATTTATTATTAAATTATCATCAGAAAAAACTGTATCACTTAAACTAATTATCGGATTGGCATTCACTGTTTGTTTAGGAAAAATATTAAATTTAATAGGATCATTAAAAAAAAATTTTTGATAGTAAAAATACATAAGAACATCTTGTTTTTTAATTTTAATCTTTAAATCAGTAATTTTATCTAAATAATTTTCATATTGATCCAAATTTTTACACTTTATTGCAAAATTGAAATTGCTAAAAAAATTTGAATTTGAGCATAATAGAGTGGGAATATTTTTATATGCAAATTCAGGAGCTATAGTACCATGATTAGTTAATACAAAATTTATTCCTTTTTTTATTAAAAAGTAATTTGGAGTATTTCCTGGTAATAAAATAATATTTTTATTCTTTGGTATGATATTTTTTAATATTTTAAATTGGCTTTCATCAAAATCTGGATGAGGTTTAATATACCAGAAAATTTTTTTATTTTTACACTTGTTTGCATAATTCAATAAATATTTAATCCAAGCATGATAGTCAGGAAAGATAAATTCACCTTCTGAATTAGGGCCTTCATAAAAATCGTGTGTCGCTACAAGGATATTGAATTTTTTTTTGTCAAAAGCAATTTTATTTTCTAATTCAAATTTTTTAGAATATTTAGGGTCATATATTTTTTTAAAATGAAAAGGTAAATCGTCCATTTTTTTTATTTTACCGTTCATTTTTCTATTAATTTCAATATCAATTTTTCTTAAAAAAAACTTCTTTGTATTTTTTTTTGTCTCAAAATATTTTAACAATCTTTTTTTTAAAAAAAAAAATTGATCTCCTTGATGAAGATAATTTTTAAAAATTCTAAAAGTATTATCACCACAAACATTTAAATTAGAAATATTAAAATTTAATGATATCCTAGCTGGAATCCCAATTAGATATACAGCGTGGCTATAACACAAATAGTCTGTTTTATTTTGCTTAAAAAAATCTTTCCAAAAAATAGCCATTCTGTATCCATTTTTTACTGTCTCAATAAATTTTGGATCATCATAATCTACAGTTGGTTTTTTATTAAATCTCAAATAATCATCATAAATTAAGTCACCTATTTTTATATTATCATATTTAAGATTTAAAAATTTTTTTTTACTTATTTTTTTTAGATTTATCCTCGAACAAATTTTATTTAATAATTTTTCCTGATCATAATTCGTTTGATAGTTAATTATCTTAAATCCAAGTTTTTTATATATGTAAAATGTAATTGGATTATACACGCTATTGATTTTAGGTGGATAGCAAAAAAAATTTTTATATCCTTTTTTTTTAAAAAAAATTTTCCAAACGAAAAATGATAAAATATTGTGATTGAATTTGAACATTTCAACAATTACAATATTATTATTGACATTTTTATTGTTAAAAAATTTTTCAAATTTCGTATATTTTTTATAATAAATATATTTTTTTATAAATTCTCTTAATAGAAAAAAAATAGAATTAATTATAAATTGACTTATTTTATTTACTAAAATATTCAGGATGAATTTTATATAATTATACATTATTTAATAAATATAGATGATCATTATACGAACATTTCATTTTTTTTATTGAAAATAAAAGTAAAAATACTAAGAACATCTGTATGCGTTATGTATCGAGAATAGATATCAAAAATAACTTTGTTATCAAGGGTATTCGATTGGAGGGACTGAGAAAAATAGGTGACCCTCTCAAAATTGCAAATAATTATTACAAAAAAGGTATAGATGAAATTTTTTTTAATGATTGTGTGGCTTCTTTGTACGGAAGAGATGCAATATTGAAAACAATTGAAATTGCTGCAAAAAACATTTTCGTACCTCTCACAGTATGTGGAGGTATCAAATCTTTAAATGATATTGAAAAAAGTTTAAAAGTTGGAGCAGACAAAGTAGCAATAAACTCTCGAGCAACTGAAAAACCTTCTTTTATTAAAAATGCCTCTAAGTATTTTGGAACAAGTACAATTGTTTCCTCCATTGAAGCTAAATTAATTAGTAAAAACAAATGGAATGTTTTTAAACACAATGGAAGAGAGGATACTAGAATTGATCTTTTTTATTGGTTACAAAAGGTTCAAGAAATGGGGTGTGGTGAGATATTTTTGACATCAATTGATAGCGATGGTACCATGAAAGGCTTTGATTTAAATCTAATTGGTCAAATAAAAAAATTAATTAAAATTCCTATTATTTTTTCTGGTGGTTGTGGAAATTATGAACATATTAATCAAATCAAAAGTTTTAAAAATGTTGATATTGCTCTAGGATCTTCACTTCATTACAATAAAATAAATATTAGTAAACTAAAAAAATGAAGTCTATATGTATAGTTAATTATGGTTTGGGTAATATAGCAAGCTTATACAATTCATTATCAAAAATAGGTTACGCTCCAGAATTTTGTTCAGATAATCTAGAAAAAAATTATGATATTATTTTTATCCCTGGTATAGGATCTTTTTCAAAAGGAAGTAAATTAATCCATAAAAAAAAAATTTATCAATTTATAAATAGACATGTAAATAATAATTGTTTTGTCTTTGGAATTTGTTTAGGAATGCAATTACTTCTCTCATCAGGCACAGAAAATGGAAAATCAAAAGGATTAAATATTTTTAATGGAAATGTTAAAAAATTATCATTAAGAGAAAATTTAATATTACCAGTAATAGGATGGCAAGCAGTGAAATTTAAAAAAGATTTTAATAATTTAAAAAAAAAGTATAATAATGAAAAATTCTATTTCATTCATTCTTACGCTGCTCATATTAATCAAGTCAAAAATGTCCTTACTGAAACCACATATGATAGAATTAAATACATCTCTGCTCTTCAAAAAGAAAATATACTTGGAACACAATTTCACCCAGAAAAAAGTGGAGAGGTTGGTTTAAGTTTCTTAAAGGATGTAATTAAATGTGCTTAAAAAATTGTCTTTCTCAATTTCCATTTTCCATTTTTATATGTCCATAAATGAGGCGAACGAAATTTATTAGTTAGTTGATCAAAGTAATCTTTATCAAAATTTTTTTGATAAAATAATGATTTTAATTCGGGATATTCCATTTCATTTATTGATAGATACTCAAAAATCTCATTTTCAAATCTTGTAGGATATTCCCCATCATACTTTTTGACTAAATTAACACCCTCTTCCCTAGTAATTTCACCATTTCTTATTTCCTGAGAACTATCATAAGTTGCTCTTCCCAGACCAAATTTTATATATGTTGTATAGTAATGAAAATCATCTATCTTGTCATCAAGACTTGAATACTTGCTATAAGTTCCCGCACTTCTTTGTGGAGCTGCCTCAAATCCATATTCTGATGCATAGTAATATGATTCTTGGGGATGCCATTTTAAATAATAACCTAAGTACTCTACAGAAATTTTTTTCTTATTGAAAAACTTTGTATCTAATGGCAGATATGGAGACAAGTCAGCTTTTCTTATTTTAAATATTTTTTCTAATTTATTAATATTCATTCCGGAGATAAATATATTTTTTTGATCTTTGGTTGAGAAATATTCTGGATCTTTAGTAGGTTTTTTATTTGCATTGATGTCATTTCCATATTCAGATGGATTTTCACCATAAAATATTAACGGTATATTAAGGAAACTTGCCATTCTGGGTGGGAAATACATTTGTCCCATAATAAATGGTTGAAATGGATGAAACAAATTTTCCAAAGATATTCTTGTTAATAGTCTTTGCACCTTTATATTTGGAGAAAATAAATAATTATTTAAACCCGAAGCAATCCACGCATCAAAATTTTTTCTACCAATATCAGTATATAAATGTGGTTTAAACGTAACTGTAATTGGATTCATTCCAAATTCATATTTCAATTTGCTTGCAGCATAAAAACTATCTTTTCCTCCAGAACCTGGTACTAAACAATCAAATTCACCATTTTTTTTTCTATATTTATTACAAAGTTTGATTAGTTCTTTTTTTCTAGAATCCCAATCTATTTCTTTCTTTTTTTCATTCCAACTACAAGCGCTGCAAACGTAGTTCTTGTTAAAAGTTAAGGACTCTTTAACTTTCTTAATTGTATGAGTATATTCTTTTTCTGAGTCAGGCTTTTGATTGCTATAAGTGCATTTCGAACAAAATATAATATTTTTTGGTAAACCATAGTATGGTTTTTTTTCAATTCTATTTCCATAATCTGAATAAATTGTTTTTGAAATTTTTTTAAACATTTAAAAGAAATTGAATATTTTATTGTTATATGTACCTGATAATATAAAACCAACAAAAACACAACTTGCTTGACCATCAAAACTACTGTATTTAAGGTCTTAGTTTTGGGCCTGTAGCTCAGTTGGTTAGAGCAGTACACTCATAATGTATTGGTCCCAGGTTCGAGTCCTGGCGGGCCCACCAAAAATTTTACAATTATCAATGATTTATTGAGACTGTTATTATTTAAAATTAGAAAAAAAATACAAGTGTTAAGTGGATAGTAAAAAATCTTTATTTAGAATAAGCTAATACAATTATAATAATTTAAAAGTGATAAAAGTTTTCAAATCAAGCAAATTCTATTCATATATTGTTATCTTTTTTTTGGTCTATTTGTCGATTGATTTTAGCATTGATTATTCATTGCATAACACTGACTTCATCCATTGGAGTTTTATTCTTGAACAAATAGCGACTTATCTAAGTGGTGGCAAGTTATATAAAGACATTTTTTTACAATATGGAGATGGATTAATTATTTTATTTTCTATTATAAATTTTGTTTATAAAATAGATATGTATTCGTTAGGTGTGATATCTAGTATAGCATTTAGCCTAAAATTCTTACTTTTTTTTTATACGTGCACAAAATTAAATACATCAATATTTTTATCTTTATTAGCAACCATACTTATTTTTTTAAGCATTAGTTATTCTCAAATACCATGGCCTGATATTTACGCAGGATTGTTTTTATTAATTTTTTATATTTTATTGATATCAAACTTTAAAAAACAAAATAAATTTATAATAGTATTATCCTCTTTTACCTTCTTTTTGACAATATATTTAAGAAATACTTATATATTAAACTTTATCTCAACTTTTATTTGTTACTTTATTTTTCACACTTTTTTTCTAAAAAAAAAAATATTTTATTTTTATAAAATATTTTTTTTTACTTTTGTATTTTTGTTCTGCTATTTTCTAATTTTATATTTCAATAGTAATCTAGTATTTTGGTATTCACAAAGTTTTGGTCTATCTGATCAATATTTTGGTGTTGCTGATAAGAGTTTGTTTCAAAGATTAGAACTATACATTTATTATATTTTAAGGCTAACATATCATTTTTTAATTCCTAAAACACTCACCAATGTTCTTTTCACTGTTAGTGGTTTATTAACAATACTTTTTGTTATTATTTACATTTTTTTTGGCAAATTTTTACACAATGAAGAAAATAATGATAAAAAACTATTAGTATTTTTTATTGGTATAAATAGTTTATGCGGTTTAATTCAACTATTAAGTCATTATGAAAGCATAAGATTTATTAACTCCTCAATAGGAGTTTATATTGTAGCAGTATATTTAATTGAAAAAATAAAACTCTTAAATTTTAAATATAAATGTTTAATTATTATTTTTTTTTCGACGATTTATACTTATGAAATCTATAATTATTTAAGTCACATAAGGCTTTATCAATTATCATCTCATAATCATAGAACATTTCCATATAAACACGAAATCTCCGAATATACAAAAACTGAATTTAATTTTTTTGGAAAAAAAAAATTGAGAAATGATTACGTAGATTATTATGAAGATATCACTCACTCTATTTGTAGCAAAAATAATATCTATAATTTAAGTTATGATAAAACATTCAATTTTATATGCCCTGAGAAAAAAAATACCTTTAAGTATAATATTTTTACACAAAAACCTGAATTAATTGAGAATTTAATAAAAAATTCAAATATTGGAGATCGGGTCATTATTTCTAGTTATCCGCTTGTAAATTTTAAATTAATAAAAGAAAAAAAACTTCCAAAAGATTTCAGATATACCAAGTCTGATACTTATATGGCATTTTATCCAGATAAATTATTTATTTATGAATAAATTGAAAATAGCATATATTACAAGTGAAAAAAAAGGAGATATCCATCATTGGTCAGGATCATCTTATAATATTTATAAAAATTTAAAAAAAGCTAGCGGTAAGGTTATATGGTATAGTACATCCAATCCTTTGCTTTATAAATTTTTATTTTTTTTAGAAAAGTTTTTACATTTTTTTTGGATTTAGCTACGATAGAAGTAGGAACATACTAGTATCAAAATTCTATTCAAAAAAAATTAAAAAATTTTTAAATAATTTTGAAGTCGATTGTATATTTGTACATCAATGTTCTCTAATAAGTTTTTTAGATACTAATATACCTATTTATATATGGACAGATTTAACTTATGATCTTTATCAAAAAGACTATTTAAAAGATCAAAAACCATTATCTATCTATAATGGTAATTTGCTTGATAGTTTAGCTTTAAAAAAAGCAAAAAAAATATTCTATACTTCAACTTATGCAAAAAAAAATGCAATAAAAAAATATTCTATAAACAAAAAAAAAATTGAGGTAATTCCTTTCGGATCTAATTTTGAATTAAATTTTAAACAAAAAAATATTATTAAAAATATCATTTCAAAAAAAATTTCAAAAAAAAATGAAATAAAATTTTTATCAATAGGAGTTGACTGGTATCGAAAAGGTATGGAAGACACTATAAATATTATAAGTTTATTAAATCAAAAAGGGTATAAATGTAGTTTATCAATAGTAGGTTGTAATCCACCAAAAAATATTAAGACATTAAAGTTTGTTAAACTCTTCGGGTATTTGAGCAAAGAAATAAAATCTCAAAAAAACAAATTAAAAAAACTTTATATTGATAGTCATTTTTTCATACTTATGAGTAAAGCTGAGGCTTTAGGAGTCGTATTTAATGAAGCCTCTTCTTTTGGCTTACCATCTATAGCACCAAACGTTGGAGGTATAAGTTCTGTAATTGACGATAAATGTGGAATTCTGGTTGATAAAAATGAAAAACATGATGTTATTGTAAACAAAATTTCGAAAGTTTTAAATAATAGAGAACTATATCAAAAAAAATCCATCGCATCATATTCAAGATATCAAAACAAAAACAATTGGAATATAATAATTAAAAAATTATTAAAAAAAATATAAAGTCTACTAAATAGTTTAATTGTGTCTAAAAAATCCTTTTTAAATTTAAAACAACTATTTAAAAAAAAAGGTTTTAAATTTAGAGATTTTGAGGTTAGCTCAATAGGTGATTACTTACCAGATGATGCTGACTGGAATTACAAAGATGTCCATCATTTAAATATAGTTCATAAAACTGTCCATGGTGTTCAAGCTGTAATGACAGATGATGTGATGTGTAATATAAATCTTCAAAAAATTCCTATACTTGGTTTTGAAATTCCTATGCCACTAATTCAATACGATCACTCAAAACATAATGCTATATATTTATCAGTTCTTGGCCCATATATAGTCCTTATAAACTCTATATTTGAGAAATTTAACGAAACTCAAACTAACGTAATTACTAAATTCTCAATTGGCTCTAAAGGAATCTTTAGAGTTCTCAACCCTATAATTGAACATCTTTTAAAAAAAAATAATAAAATGTTAATGAATGATGATTTACCTATGAGAAATAGAAGAGGAGAATTAAGAAAAATTAATCATTTATTTTATAAAAATACAGAAAGATACTCTTTCGAGTTTAGTGAAAATATAGAGCGTGCTAATGTATTTTTAAATGAAGAAGAAAAAAATATTATAAATATAGAAAAAAAAATAATCCTAGAGGCAAAAGATGGTGACATTGTTGGTAATATCAATGGTGTATTATCTTTTTTCGTAACAGTAGACAATGAAGGTGTAAAGAGCGTTTGGCCTACAACTTGTTCGCATGAAGGTGCTAAACTTTCAAATAAATGTTTGAAGACAAATTTTTTATTGTGTCCATGGCATAATAGAAAAGTAAATTCTTTGTTATCAATTAAAGACGGAAATATAAAAATCAAACCTACTATTCATTACGCAGTAAAGGTTATGAATGATAAAATTGGATTTAAATACAGAAATGACCCAAAATATTATGAAAACAAACCTTTTGAATATTTAAAATATGACGATTAATTTTAAAGAGAGAAACTGCCCAATTTGCAATAACACTACTACAGATATTTCTGAAATCAATCCTGATATTGATCCAAAAAATGATGCGCAAATAATCAAAAAGTATTGGTCAGGTTTTTATAAAGAAAATGTTTTTTTTCCTTACTTTAGGTGCAAATGCGGTTTTTTGTTTAACAAAGAATTTCCTGATCAGGACTCACTAAATAAACTTTATTCCCACGAAAACGACAATGTAATTCATGGAGATTTAGAATTAGATCTTAAAACAAAACAATTTTATTTAAGACAATTAACTTCCTCCATCAATAATTTTGAAAAAAAATATAAATTTTTAGAGGTAGGTGCGGATAATGGAAATTTTTTGAAATTATTAAAGAAAATATATAAAAATTCTGATTTTTATGCCATTGAGCCAAATCAAAATATGAAAAAAGATCTAAGCGAAGTGACTAAAAATGTTTTTAGCAATATTGATGAACTAAAAAACGATAGAAAATTTGATATTATAATTGGAATTCATGTATTCGATCACATACCAGATTTAAATGATTATTTTAAAAAACTTGATGATCTTTTAAGTTCCTCAGGACTAATATTTGGTGTTGTTCATAACGAAAAATCTTTGATGCCTATAATATTTAAAAATAGATGGCCTATATTTAGATTACAACATCCTCATCTATTTAATTATACCTCACTTGATATGTTTTTTCTAAAATATCATTTTAAAAAAGTTTTCATAAAAAAAACCAAAAATTTTTTTAATATTGGATATTTAATTAATCAATTATTTCTAAGTTTTTTCAAATTGAAGATATCACTACCAAACTTGTTTTCCGTAGGCTTAAAATTAGGTAATTTTTGCTTTCTATATAAAAAAAATAGATAACTAATTAAAAATTTCAACCAATCAATTTGTTATTCTAAGAATTTATTTAATAATAAATTCTTCAAGAGATTTGAAAAGATAATTTATGTCTCCATCATTGTTTTGAATAATTGAATTAAATTCTTCCTTTTGTGTTCGAGCTAAACTTAATCCTTCAACGATAAGGTCTCTAATCAAAGGTCGTTCAGGGTTTTTTGTGTAAATTCTCCAGTCAATTTTTATTTCTGGATTTTTTGATGTCTCCTCTAATACCGTACTTACAATAGTATATTTTTCATTAATTTTTTTCTCAGATACTACTGTTATTTTTGGGTCAGAGTAGTCAACTAATCTACTAGAAAAACTTTTTAAGAAATAGCTTTTGAATAGTTTTTTATATTTAATTTTTTCATTTTCACTCAAAATTTTTCGATACTTTCCCAAAGTGTACATTCCGATCCCATCTATATCAACGTTTGTTTCAGCTATATTATTTAGTTTAATTATCTTTGACTCAACAGGATCTGAGCTAGACAATATAATTGATGCTTCATTAACTATTTCATCTATTAATTTACTTGGCTCTTTAGCCAGTAGTGAATTAGTAAAAAAAGTAAGTACTAAAAAAAAAATTAAAATTTTAGATTTTGTCATTAATAATTATTGGGTATCTATTTCTTCCCAATCATCATCATTCATTGTTTCAGTAATCTCACTTGAGTTTTCTATTTTCCTTATTCTATCTTGTAAATATAAACTTCTAACAGAAGCATATAAATCTATTGAATTTTTTTCTAAGCTTTCAAAAGCCTCTAAGTTTTTAGCTCTAAAATCTACTCCAGCTGTTAGTCTAGAATAATAATAATCTGAATTTTCAAAATACCTTGTATCATTTGATATAGTAACGTTGTACCAAGCGTCTCCTCCAGAAAAATTGACAAGAGATCCTAATGTGTCTCTAACAGTGGTTGGACCCAAAACTGGTAATACAAAGTAGCACCCTTCTTTAACTCCCCAAGTTCCTAAAGTTTGACCATAATCCTCTTTATCAAGCTTATTTAGACCATAGTAAGAGGCTACATCGAAAATTCCAGCAATACCAAGCGTTGTATTAATTGAAAATCTTAAAACATTAATTCCAGCATCTATAAATTGTCCTTGTAGTATATTGTTTGGAATTGTAACGACATTAGATAAATTATTTAATGCATTACTAGTTCCAGATCTGATTGGTTTTGGCAAATACCTGTAACCCTTCGCTATTGGTTTAAAAAAAACCTTATCTAATCCTTGGTTAAAAGCAAACACACCCCTGTTCACAGTTTCAAAACAATCTTTCACCTCAGATGATTTCCCAATATTACTACTTTTATTGTTTAATTCTACAGTTCCATCTGAGCCTGCAAAAACATTTAAACTTAAAACTTGTAGGAAAAAAACAATTATAAATATATTTAAAATCTTTTTCATTAAGAATGTTTATATTATATCTACTATATATTTAAAGATTTAAATGTTTGAAATAATGCAGAAAAATGTTGAAAAAATGACTAAAAATTATTCACCTAATTTTGACCGAAAAAAAAGGGATATAAATAAAATAAAGTATTTAATTTTTCATTATACAGGAATGAAAAATGATAAATCATCTATTAAAAAATTGACCAGTTTTAGTTCTAACGTAAGTTGTCATTACTATATCACTGCTTTTGGAAAACTTATCCAAATGGTACCCGACTCATATATTGCATGGCATGCTGGCAAATCAAAATGGAGAAATGAAATATCGCTAAATAAAAGCTCAATAGGAATTGAAATATCAAACCCAGGACATCAACATGGGTATAAAAAATTTAATGAAAAGCAAATTAAGTGTTTAATAAAAATTTCAAAATTTCTAATCAGTAAGTATAAAATTAATAAAAAAAATATTTTAGGTCATTCTGATATATCTCCATTAAGGAAAAAAGATCCTGGAGAAAAATTTCCTTGGAAACTGCTGAGCAAATATAAAATTGGAATCTGGCATAAAGTGAAGACAAAAAAATTTAAAATAAAGAATGAAATAAGAATACAGACAAAAATAAGTGAATTTATTAAATTTTTAAAAAGAATAGGCTATAGTGTAGAATACTCAAACAAATATGAATTAAAAAAAATTATCAAAGCTTTTCAAATGAGATTCAGACCAAATATAATTGACGGAAAACTAGATTCTGAATGTTATAGTATCGCAAAATCCCTTACTAACTATAAATAATAATTAATTGAATTTTTTCCAAAAATTAATATTGTCCAATTGCCAGATAAAAGACTTGTCGCTTTATTATATTAAAGAGGAAAGTCCGGGCTCTACAAAGACACAGTGCCAGTTAATGGCTGGCGGGGGCGACCTTAGGGATAGTGCCACAGAAAATAAACCGCCTTATCAAGGCAAGGGTGAAAAGGTGTGGTAAGAGCACACCGGCTATGTTGGTAACAACAAGCGCATGGAAAACCCCACTGGGAGCAAGACTGAGTAGAGATGACACAGTTAGAAATAACAAAAAGCAGTCTTTGGCTAGTCATCTGGGTTAGTTGCTTGAGCCTTAAAGTGATTTAAGGTCTAGAGAAATGATAAGTTTAAATGACAGAACCCGGCTTATATTTTATCTGGCATTCACTAGTTAATATAATTTAACGAAATAAAAATTTAGTTTTAGTAAAAATTAAAGTTATCAATTTTTTTGAGAACAAAATAAGAATAACAAATGATTTTATGTGTTGACGATACTATATAAAACCCATATTATCCCATAATATCCCAAATAGGGAAATTATGGATTATGTTTTTATCTACTTTCGAAAACAAATTGGACAAAAAGGGAAGGGTGTCAGTGCCTGCTAGTTACAGAGCATATCTCTCCAATTTAGGCTATAATGGCATTATATGTTTTCCATCTTTTAATAATCAGGCAATAGAAGCATGGTCTCAAGATAGAATAGAAAAAATTTCAAATTCAATTGATTCACTTAATCCTTTTGATGAAAAAAAGGATTATTTTGCAACATCAATTCTTTCTGAAAGTACAAATTTACAATTTGATGCAGAAGGAAGAATTTTGATTTCAAAAAAATTATTAAATCATGCAAAAATAAAACATAGCATATTATTTGTTGGTCAAGGAAAAACATTTCAAATATGGGAGCCGACAAGTTTTGAAAAATTTAGGGTATCTGCTAGAAAAAAATCTAACATTAATAGGGCTAACCTTAAATGGGAGCAAAAACTTAATAACTAAACGGGGGATAAATGACAATCAATTTTAAAACACCAGATATAAAAGAGTTGAAACCAAGAATATTAGTTCTTGGGATTGGAGGAGCGGGAGGTAACGCAATTAACGGAATGATAGAGGCAGGTTTACAAGGTGTCGAGTTCATAGCTGTGAATACTGATGCACAAGATTTAAGATTAAGCCATGCTCAAACTAAAATTCAAATGGGTTTGAATTTAACAAAAGGTTTAGGTGCTGGTGCAAAATTAGATATTGGAGAGGCTGCAGCGGATGAGTCTTTGAATGAGATTGTGAATGTTCTTCAAGGTGCAAATATGGTTTTTATTACTGCAGGAATGGGAGGTGGAACCGGAACAGGCGCCGCACATGTTATTGCTAGAGCTGCTAAAGAGCTAAATATACTTACTATAGGAGTAGTTACTTTACCCTTTTTATATGAAGGCCCTTCAAGAATGAGAAAAGCAAATCAAGGACTGGAGGAATTAAGAAAACATGTTGATACTATTATTGTAGTCCCAAATCAAAATCTATTCAAAATAGCCAGCGAACAAACTACTTTTGAGGAGTCTTTTGAGCTTTCAAATGATGTATTGTTACATGGAGTTCAAAGTATAACTGATTTAATGGTAAGACCTGGTTTAATCAATTTAGACTTTGCTGATGTTGAAACTGTTATGAGTTCAATGGGTAAAGCTATGATGGGTACCGGTCAAGCTGAAGGAGAGGGTAGAGCAGTTAAAGCAGCTGAGATGGCTATAAATAATCCACTTATAGATGATTATACTTTAAAAGGAGCAAAAGGACTTTTAGTAAATATAACTGGTGGAAAAGACCTAAAACTTTTTGAAGTTGACGAAGCTGTAAATAAAGTAAGAGCAGAAGTAGACCCAGACGCAGAACTTATAATTGGGGCAATTACTGATGAAAGCCTTGATGGTTTAATGAGGGTTTCTATTGTTGCTACATCACTTGATGGTCAACAACCTGAACCAAAATCAGTAATTAATATGGTTCATAGAATACAGAATAGAAATCCTGGGTACACAGATTTTTCTAATTCTGTTTCAAGCCAATCTTTTTCATTTTCAAATCAAAATAACACAATAATGACTAATGGTGCTAATGCACTAAAAATTGAAGAGGAAACAAAAACTGAAACAGAAGAAGCATCTACAATCAGCAATTCTGAAGAAATAACAAGTTCATTAAATACTGAGGAAGAAACAAGTCCTGTTAAACAAGATTTTGCTTCAGATTCAACTGCACCAACAGAGAAACATGAAAATTCAGAAATAAACTCCTCACCTTCAAATGGACTAGAGAATTTTGATTTTGAAGAGGAAACACCTGAATTATTTAATTCTGATGAATCTATTGAGGATGCGGGTAATGAAGAAATCCCATTAACAACAGACACTGAGTCATCCGAAGAGGATGAATTAGAAATTCCAGCATTTTTGAGAAGACAAAAAAATTAATGGTCTTCAAAAAAATAAATGAATGCCACCATAAATCCGGAAAACAAACATTTTCCGGTTTTGCTAAATGAATTAATTAGCATTATTTCCCCTCTTTATGGTGGCACATTTATTGACTGTACTTTTGGTCAAGGTGGCTATTCCAAAAAAATTCTTGAAAACAAAAAAAATAGCATAATCGCATTAGATAGAGATAAAGATGTCAAAATTCATGCAACAAAATTTGAATTCAAATATAAAAGCAGATTTAAATTTTATAATACTAAATTTTCGCAATTAAATTTTAATAATTTTAAAAAATATAAAATAAAAGGTGTATTGTTTGATCTAGGTTATTCAATAAATCAAATTAAAAATTCTAAAAAAGGTTTATCATTTTCTGATAAAGGAAAACTTAATATGAGGATGGGTATAAATGATATTTCAGCACATGATATAATATCTAATATGAATGAAGAAAATTTAACAAAAATATTCAAAATATTTGGTGAGGAAAAATATTCAAAAAAGATTGCAAGAGAAATTGTAAAAAATAGAGTAAATAAGATAATAAATACTGAGGACTTAGTTGAGATAATCGATAATATAAAAAAATATCATAACAGAAGAATTCATAACTCTACAAAAGTTTTTCAAGCCTTGAGAATGTTAGTTAATAATGAAGTAAGTGAATTAATTAATGCTCTAATTCATGCATTTAATATAATTCCAGTTGGTGGTATTATAGCTGTTGTTACATTTCATTCTATTGAAGATAAAATTGTAAAATTTTTCTTTAAAAATTATTCTGAGGAAAAAAATACTTCAAGATACCTACCTGATGAGGTTAAATCAGAAAAATGTTTTAAACTTATAAGAAAAAAACCAATTTTACCGAGCATAAATGAAGTTAAAAAAAATCCACCATCAAGATCTGCTAAATTAAGATATGGAATTAAAGTCAAAAATAATTGTGAGTTTGGAGACTTAAGAAAAAAATTTAAATATCTGACTGATATTGAGGAATTAAGATAGTTAAATGAAAAAACTAGTATTTTTTACACCAATAATATTTTTAATAATTGCAACAGCATTAACAAAAAATTCCACCAAAAAATTAGATAATGACATATTTCAATTAAAAGAAAATATAAGTATTTTAGAGGATCAATATGAGCTTTCTTTACTAGATTACAGCATCCTAACTTCTCCAAAAAAATTAATGGAATACCAACGTTTTTATTTTGAAAATAAACTTACCCAAAAAAATATTGAAAATTTAAACTTTATTAAAATTGAAAATGGAAAATTAATAATTGAAAAAATGATTGAAACAAATGAATGAGATAAAAGACCCTAATCAATTTAATGAAGGGTTTTCCTTTAGAGAAAACAAGTCCTTTTTAAAAATATCTTTTGAGAGAATAGCATTTATTTTTTTTATTTTTTTTATATTGGCGATTATATTTTCATCTAAAGTAATTTTATTAAGTCTTAAAAAAATTCCAGAGGTTCAAAGGATTGTTAAGAAAGAGAATTTTAGATCTAGTATTTTAGATAAAGATGGAAATATAATTGCAAAAAGTGTGCCTATAATTAATTTAGGTATAAATCCTAATCTAGTAATAGATAAAGAAAAATTATTAGTTTCATTGAAATTATTCTTTCCAAATCAAAACTTTGAAAATGAAATGTATGGAAAAAAATTTTTCTATGTAAAAAAAAAAATTAGTCCAGAAAAACTTGAGCAAATTTTACTTTTGGGAGATAAATCTTTTATTCAAGAAGATAGCATAGCAAGAGTTTATCCAAATGGTAATTTATTTAGTCATGTGATTGGTCAAATTGATAATGACAATAATGGAATATCAGGTATTGAAAAGACTTTCGATTATGAGCTTAAAACTTCAAAAAAACCTTTAAAATTAACACTTGATAAAGACTTACAATACCTAATTAAAAATGAATTGTTAAAGTCTCAAGATATTTTTAAAAATATTGGAAGTGCAGCAATTTTAATGGATATTAACAATGGTGATATTTTGTCCATGATATCTCTTCCTGATTTTGATCTCAATAAAAGAAAAAAAATTGATGATGTAAAATATATTAACAGAGCAACAAAAGGTGTTTACGAATTTGGCTCAGTCTTTAAAACATTCACATTGGCGGCTGGTTTACAATACAATGTTATTAAGCCAGAAACTGAGTTTATAGATCTTAAAAAAAGAATAACTTGTGCAGGTAATTCCATATCAGAATATGATGATAAAATACCCTCAGATTTAACAGCTGAGGAAATTTTAATAAGATCAGGAAATATCGGATCAGTTAGAATTGCAGAAAAGGTTGGAATAGAAAATTATAATGAGTTTCTAGAAAATATTGGAATTATATCAAGCTTAGAATTCGATATTGAAGAAGTAGGAGATACGCAGCTTGGTAATTGGGGAAAGTGTAAACTAGCAACAGTTGCATTCGGACATGGTATTGCAACAACATTGCTACAGCTTTCTAAAGGATATGCAACGATCAGTAATGGAGGTTATGAAATAACACCTACTTTGATTAATAGAGAAAATTTGAAAAGAAAAAGGATACTTAATGAAAATTTATCAGATACTATAAATCCTATTCTTAGAAAAATTGTATCTACAAAAGAAGGAACTGCAGGTTTTGCAGATGTTAAAGGTTTTGAAATTGGAGGAAAAACTGGCACTGCTGACCAGCCATCACAGGGTGGATATTCAAAAAAAAAAGTTAATACTTTTGCTTCCATTTTTCCAACCTCAGACCCAAAATTTGTATTAGCTGTTATGTTAGACGAACCAAAGGCAAATAGAGATTTTGTTTATCATTATAGGGATGACAGATATCCTTATAAAGGAAATTGGAGGAATACAGCAGGCTGGACAACTGTTTGGGTAACAGGTCAGATAATTGATAAAATTGGACCAATTTTAGCCACAAAATATTAAGAGCGTAAAAAATGCTTCTTAAAGATTACATTCCTAAACTAAATAGCAAATATCATAAAATTAATTTTTCTGGCATAGCTTTTAATTCTAAAGAGGTAAAGAAAGGAAATATTTTTTTTGCAATTAAAGGAAGTAATACTGACGGAAATTTTTTTATAAGAGATGCAATCAGAAAAGGATCTAAAGTTATAGTTTCAGATAAATGTAAAAATGAATTTAAAAATAATATTTTATTTATAAATCATAAGTATCCCAGAAAATTGATGGCTCAAATAAGTTCAAAAATTTTTATTAAAAAACCAAATAATATAATTGCAGTGACTGGTACAAACGGGAAATCATCGATAGCAAATTTTTATTTTCAAATTTTAAAATTCAATAAAATTAAAGTTGCCTCAATTGGAACGTTAGGGGTAAGTGGTATCAAGATAAAAAAAAATTTTTCCAATACAACTTTTGACTCAATCCAATTAAACAAAATTTTAAAAAAAATAAAAGAAAATAAAATTGATAATGTAATTTTAGAAGCCTCAAGTCATGGACTAGATCAAAATAGACTACATGGAATAAAATTTGATATTGGAATTTTTACAAACTTCACAAGAGATCATTTAGATTACCATAAGACATTTAGAAATTATCTAGATGCAAAATTAATTTTATTTAAAAAATTAATGAAAAAAAAATCTTTTGCTATCTATGATGATGAATTAAACATTTCCACAATTTTAAGAAAAATTTGTAAATCAAAAAATACTAAAAGATTTACAATAGGAAATAAAAAATCAAATTTAACCATCATTAATCATCAATTCTTAAAAGATGAACAGAAAATAATATTTAAATTTAAAAATAAAAAATATTCCTTTTCAACTAAATTAATTGGAAAAATTCAAATTAAAAATTTGCTTATGGCTGTTATGGCAGCAATAAAAAGCAATATACCTTTAGAAAAAATCATTAAAGTTATTAAAAATATAAAACCTGTTCATGGAAGATTAGAAAAAATTGCAAAATTAAACAATAATGGGATGGTGATACTTGACTATGCACATACCCCAGATGCCCTCGAAACCTGTATAAAAAATATTAAAGATCAGTTCAAATTTAGAAAGGTAAATCTTGTATTTGGATGTGGAGGAGAGAGAGATAGGTCAAAAAGAAAATTAATGGGAAAAATTGCAAATAAATATTGTAATAAAATTTATTTGACAGATGACAATCCAAGAAATGAAAACCCAAAAAAAATTAGAGAAGATATAAAATCTAATATAACAAATGATAAATTACTAGAGATACCTTTAAGAGAAAATGCAATAAAAACCTCAATTTTAGACATCAAGTCAGACGAGATAGTTGTTGTTGCTGGAAAAGGACACGAAACTTATCAAGAATATGGTTCAAAAAAACGGTTCTCAGATAAAAAACATATCAAATTGTTTGTTAATGAAAGAAATAAATCTTTAAGTAAGAACTGGAAGTCTAATATAGTCACAGAGATAACAAAGAAAAAAATACATAAGAACGTAAAGATAAATAACGCTTCAATTGACTCCAGAAAAATTAAAAAAAATGACATTTTTTTGGAATAAAAGGAAAGAATTTTGATGGGAATAAATTTGTAAATCAAGCATTAATAAATGGTGCGTCTATATCAATAAATGAAAATAATCCATCCCCTGGCTCTAAAAATAAAATACATGTAAAAAACTCTCTAAAAACATTTTCAAAGATAGCTAACTTAATAAGATTATCTTCTAATATTTCCGCTGTAGCAATTACAGGCTCTGCAGGCAAAACATCTTTAAAAGAGATGTTAGGACAGATGCTAATTAAAAAATGTCAAACCTCTTATTCAAAAAAATCTCATAATAATAAATATGGGATTCCAATATCACTATTTAACATAAAAAAGGAGGACAAAATTGGAATTTTCGAAGTGGGCATGGATAAAAAAGGAGAAATAGATTTACTAACCAAAAAAATCATGCCTAATGTTGGTGTCATAACAAATATATCTTATGCACATGTAAAAAATTTTAAGAATTTAAAAGGTATAGCTCAAGCTAAATCAGAAATAATAAATAATATTATACATGGTGGTTCCATTGTTCTAAATGCCGATGATCATTTTTTTAAATTTTTTAAAATTAAAGCAAAAAAAAATAAATTAAAGATAATTTCTTTTGGCGTAAAGAACACAGCCAATGTTAAGTTAATCAAGATAAAAAAAGAAAAATTTAATACTTTATTGTTAATAAATTATAATGGAAAAACACTGAAATTTTCAATTAAAAAAGATTTAGAAAATTATATATATAATATTTTGTCTTCTTTATCAGTCATTTCAATATATTTTAATTTAGAGAGTCTAAAAAAATCATTTTTTAATGATTATAAATTTCCAGAAGGAAGAGGAGATTTAAAGTTAATCAATTTCAGAAAAAAAAAAATTTACTTTATTGATGAAAGTTATAATTCAAACCCTTTATCTCTTAAATTTGCATTAAATAAATTAAATGATTTAAACTCAAAATCTAAAAGAAAAATAGTCTTACTGGGTGATATGTTGGAGCTAGGTAAATACTCAAAAATTCTTCACAAGGAGGTAGCAAAAACTATTAATAAAACTCAAATTGATAAAGTATACGTTTATGGCAGAGATATTGTTGAGACTTTTAACAAAATTAGACCACAAAAAAGAGGAAAAATATTAAATTCAAAAAAAGATATCTTAAATTTTATGAAGAATGATATTAAGGATAGTGAATATTTAATGATTAAAGGCTCAAACTCTACTGGACTTAATAAAATCAGTCAAAGCTTGAAAGCAGGAAAATTGAATGCTTTTTAGTCTATTTTCTCAATTAGTTGAATATTTTAGTTTTTTAAACGTATTTAAATATTTAACAGTAAGAACTGGTCTTTCAATGTTTACTTCGATGGTGGTAGTTTTCTTAGTTGGAGGCCCACTTATTAATTACTTTTCCTCAAACCAAATTCATGATCCAATTAGAGAAGATGGACCTAGCGAGCATGTAGTTAAAAAAATAGGGACACCTACAATGGGAGGTCTTATGATTTTATTAGGTATATTTTCAGGAGTGATTTTATGGGGAGATTTTTCAAATCCATATAATTGGTTCTTATTATATGTGGTAGGATCATTTGGATTACTTGGAGCTTATGACGATTACAAAAAAATTAAGCAAAATAATTCAAATGGTATCAGTTCAAAATTTAAAATTTCTATTCAAATTATATTAGCATTAATAGGAATATTTATATTTTATTTTTATAGTGGGTCCAATGAAATTGAAAATTTATATTTTCCATTTTTTAAAAATTTAGTAATTAATTTGGGTTGGTTTTTTATTCCATTTTATTTGTTTGTTATAGTTGGGTCTTCTAATGCAGTAAACCTAACTGATGGACTTGATGGTTTGGCAACTGTGCCTGTAATATTAGTTGCAGCTTGTTTTGCTTTTATCAGTTATGTTACTGGTAATGTAGTTTTCTCAGGGTATCTACAAATACCTTATATTGAGGGTGTGGGTGAAGCATCTATTTTTTGTGGAGCTATTATAGGTTCTTGTCTTGGATTTTTATGGTTTAATGCTCCTCCAGCAAAAATATTTATGGGAGACACAGGTTCACTAGCACTGGGTGGTTCATTAGGTGCAGTTGGCATAATAACTAAACACGAAATTGTATTGGCCATCACTGGTGGTTTATTTGTCTTAGAGGCAGTTTCCGTAATAGCTCAAGTTGTGTCTTTTAAACTAACCGGAAAAAGAATATTTAAAATGGCGCCTATACACCATCATTTTGAAAAAAAAGGTTGGCCAGAGTCTACAGTAGTTATTAGATTCTGGATAATTTCTATAATTTTAGCAATGATAGGACTTGCAACATTAAAACTAAGATAATGAATGATAATCAAATTAATCTCATTAATAAAAATATTTTAATTTATGGATTGGGGAAATCAGGTTTATCTTGCTTTAATTTTTTAAAGAAAGATAATTTCTGTATATTATTTGATGATAACAAAAAAAACATACCAGAAAAATTTAAAAAACAATTAATAAGTTTTAATAAATTATTAAATTTAAATTTTGATTTTATCGTTTTAAGCCCAGGTATTGACATAAAAAAATGTAAAATTTCTAAATATTTGAGCAAAAACAAGTCAAAAATCATTAGTGATCTTGATATATTTGAGATTAGCTTTCCAGATACAATCAAAATTACTGTCACTGGTACAAATGGAAAGTCTACAACTTCAAAACTACTATATGACGTATTAAAAGCTAATAAAATAGATGCAAGATTAACTGGAAATATTGGTTATCCAATATTAAAGGAGACAAATGTTAAAAAAAATACCGTATTTATTATTGAGGCGTCTTCTTATCAGCTTGAATATAGTAAATTTTTTAAAACTAAATATTCAGTCATATTGAATATTCACCCCGATCATTTAGAAAGGCATGGAACTTTTAAAAACTATGCTGAAGCAAAGTTTAAAATAATTAAATCCCAAAATAAAAATAACTTTGCATTTATAGAAGATAAAAATAATTTAATAAATCAACTAATTTTCAAAAATCAAATAAAATCAAAAGTTATCAAAATTAATTATGCAAAATACAAAAATTATTTAAAGCAGTTAGAAAATATTTATTTCAAAAATCCAAGTAACAAAAAAAATTTTTGTTTTGTTTTGGCTATTGCAAAAATTTTAAAATTAAATTTAAAATCTGTTTTGTGCGTTGCTAATAAATTCAAGGGATTAGATTTTAGACAGCAGATAATGCATAAAACAAAAAAATTACTGATTATAAATGACTCAAAATCTACAAGTTTTTCATCAACAATCCCATTGCTTGAAAGTCATAGAAATATTTATTGGATATTAGGTGGACTAGCGAAAAAAGGAGATAGGTTTAAATTAAAAAAAAAATATTTTTCAAATATAACATCTTATATTTATGGTAGAGACAGAAATTTTTTTATTAAATCTTTACCAAAAGAAATTCCAAAATATAGCTCATCTACACTCACAAATGTTTTAAAAAATTTAAAAAATAAAATAAAAAAAGATAAAAACAAAAAAGTAGTTCTTTTTAGTCCCTCTGCTGCTTCTTTTGATCAATTCAAAAATTTTGAGGAAAGAGGAAGATTTTTTAACAAAAACATAAAACTAATACTTAAAAATCATTAAAATATGAACAATTACCTAGACAGTTTCTATGATTGGTGGAAAAATATAGATAAATTTTTACTATTTTCAGTTATTGGTCTATTTTTGTTAGGCCTTTTTTTTTCATTAGTTTCTACTTCACTTATTGCATCGGATAAACTAGATACTAAATCTTATTATTTTTTTTTTAAACATACAGCTTATATAACTATAGCTATCACTATCTTGATTATTTTCTCATTTCTTAATCAAAAAATTTTAACAAAATTTTCATTTATTTTATTTTTAGTCGCGTTTTTAAGTTTGTTATTAGTCCCTTTTCTAGGTATTGAGGTAAAAGGATCAAAAAGGTGGCTAGATTTAATCTTTTTACCAAGATTTCAACCTGTAGAAATAATTAAACCTTTTTTTATAGTCACTCTGTCGCTAATGCTTACAAAGCAAAGTAGAAGGTTATACTTGAAATATTTTTTGAGTACACTTTTTATAATTCCAATTTTGATGTTACTTATTTATCAACCTGATATAGGACAGACAATATTGATAGCTATGACATGGTTGGCTTTAATTTTTGTCTCTGGTATTAATATATTTATTTTTTTTGCATTCTTTCTTTTGGTTGGAACTATTGTTAGTTATTTAGTGATATTTATTCCTAAATTTGAATACATAAAAATAAGGCTTTTGGCTTTTTTTGACGCAAATTCAGGCAATAATTATCAAGCTGAAAAAGCAAGTGATGCGATTATAAATGGAGGATTTTTTGGTAAAGGGATTGGAGAAGGCACGCTTAATTCACGAGTGCCCGAAGCACACACTGATTATATAGTTTCAGTCATATCAGAAGAATTCGGTGCAATTATAGTAATTGGTATTTTATTTGTGTATCTTATCTTCTCTTATAAAGTAATCCAAAAAATAAATTTTCTAAAAGAGGATGAAGCAAAACTAATTTTGATTGGATGTATTTCTTTAATTTTATTACAAACTTTTATACACGTTGGGGTTAATATTAGAATACTACCAACCACTGGTATGACTTTGCCTTTTTTAAGTTATGGAGGCTCCTCCATAGTTAGTACCGCGATTGTATCGGGAATAATTTTAAATTTAACGAAAAGGAAATTGGATTAATAATATGAAAAAAATACTTATTACAACAGGAGGTTCGGGTGGTCATGTAATTCCATCTTTAAGTATATATGATATTTTAAAAGAAGATTTTGATGTACAAATCACCACTGATTCAAGAGGATCAAAATACATCAACAATAATTATAAATTTACATTAATTGATGTCCCAAATTTATTTTCAAATATTTTTATATTTCCTTATAATTTAATTAAATTTTTAATTTCAATAATAGTATCTTATAAGTATCTTAAAAAAAATAATTTTAATATTCTAATTAGTACTGGTGGGTATATGTCCTTACCTTTATGTTTAGCCTCAAATTTATTAAACATAAAAATTTATATTTTTGAACCTAATGCAGTTTTAGGTAGAGCTAACAAATTAACTCTCTTTTTTGCAAAAAAAATAATATGTTACAATGAAAATATCAAAGGAATTTCAGGTAAATTTTTAAATAAAATTCATTTAGTGAAGCCTCTATTGCGAAAGGATATCTATAAATATAAAAAAAATCTAAAAACAAAATTTCATTTTACAAAAAAAATATTAATTATTGGGGGTAGTCAAGGGGCTAAATTTTTTGATGAATTTATTTCTAAGATGATTGCAAAACTCTCAAAAAAACAAAATATTCAGGTTTTACAGCAAGTGACAAATGATGCCTCTAAAGAAAAAATAAATAAACTGTACCAAAATAATCAAGTAGAACATGAATTATTTGAATTTGATGATAAGTTACTTACTAAAGCGGCAAATTATGATTTAGCTATTACGCGTTCTGGAGCTTCTACAATTTCAGAGTTAAGTTATTTAAATATTCCATTTGTGGCAATTCCATTTCCTTATGCTAAAGATAATCATCAGTATTACAATGCAGAATTTTATGAAAAAAAAAATTGTTGTTGGTTAATTATGCAAAAAGAGATTGATGAAAATAATCTAGTTTCTTTATTGAATGACATCTTCGAGAACTCAAATGATTATTATTTGAAAAAAAAAAACTTAACTCAATATTCTAAGACAAATACATGGGAAAATAGTAAATTAAATTTAATTAAACTTATAAATGAAAATTGATTTAGGAAAAAATGAACTTATTCATTTCGTTGGAATAGGTGGAATTGGCATGAGTGGTCTAGCATTGATTATGAATGGGTTAGGTTACAAGGTTCAGGGAAGTGATATCGCAGACAATAAAAATATAGAGAGATTAAGCGAAAAAAAAATTAGGGTTTTTTTAAAACACAAAAAAGAAAATATAAAAAAAACAACTATTCTTGTAATTTCTTCGGCAATTAGAAAAAATAATCCTGAGCTTTTAGAAGCAACAAAAAAAAAATTACCAATCTATACTAGAGGAGATATGTTAGGTCATATTGTTTCATTTATGAGAAATGTTGTTGTGACCGGATCACATGGGAAAACAACAACAACATCTTTGGTATCTAATATTTTCACATCAGGAAATCTAGATCCAACAATTATTAATGGAGGAGTACTTAATTCATTTGGAAATTCTGCAAAGTTAGGAAAAAGTAATTGGTGTGTTACAGAGTCTGATGAGTCAGATGGAAGTTTTTTAAAAATACCTTTTATCTATTCAATTGTAACTAATTTAGACTCTGAACATTTAGATTTTTATAAAAATATAAAAAATTTAAAGAAAAGTTTTTTAAAGTTTATTGGACAAATTCCATCTATAGGTAAAGGTTTTATATGTATTGATGACAAAAACCTTAATAGCCTATGCAAAAAATCGAAAAATAAAAATTTCTATACTTATGGAATAAATAAAAATTCAAATTTTCAAATTGTAAACATTAAACAAAAACTTGGCTTCTCAAGTTTTGATATTAAAATAAATATACCAAGTAAAAAAAAATTAATAAAAGAACTAAAGCTCCCAATGATTGGGATTCATAATATAAGTAATGCCACTGCAGCAGTTGCATTAGCATTCACGATTGGAATTCCTGAAAAATATATAAAATTAGGTTTAAAAAACTTTAAAGGTGTTCAAAGAAGATTCTCTCATATAATTGACTATAACAATGTGAGCTTTTACGATGACTATGCGCACCATCCAACAGAAATAAGTTCAGTATTGAGTGGGGTAAAAAGTGTCTACAGAAATAAGGAGATAATATGCGTTTTTCAACCACATAGAATTTCGAGGGTTAAAAATTTAAAAAATGAATTTTCAAGGTGCTTTAAAATGGCAAACACAGTTTTATTGTGTCCTATTTATAAAGCAAATGAAAAATTAAAATTAAATTTCACATATAATTCATTTGCAAAATCAATAATAAAGAATTCAAAAGTAAGATTGATACAAATCGAAGATCAGTTTCAGCTAATAAGATTTATTAAGCAGAATTCGTTTGGTAATAAAATTTATATAGGAATGGGCGCAGGTTCAATATCTAACTGGATGAGAAATTTGAAAAATATTTTTTGATGAAAATTGAAGATATAAAAAAATTGGCATTATCAATAGATGGAGATATACTCATAGATCAAAGTGTCAAAAATTTTAACTGGTTTAATATTGGGGGAAAAGCTAAAGTTTTTTTTAAACCCAACTCTCTTAAAAGTCTTATAGAATATTTAAAATTATACGCTTCTAGAGGTAAAATATTTATTTTAGGAAATGGATCTAATGTATTGTTTGATGATGCAACATACCAAGGTACAATTATTAAGTTAGGTAAAAATTTTTCAAAAATTACTTTATTGGATAAAGAGACAGTCATTGCTGGAACAGCTGTTTCTCAAAAAAAAATGTCAGAATTTGCGAAAGATAACAATATTTCTGGGTTTGAATTTATGTCATGCATACCAGGATCTATAGGTGGTGGCATTAGGATGAACTCGGGATGTTTTAAAAACGAATTTAAGGATATTCTTGTTTCAATTCAATTAATAGATTTTAAAGGAGTTGTTAAAAGTATTCCTGCAAAAAAAATTAAATTTGATTATAGATCTATTGAATTACCTAATGATGTAATATTCTTGAGTGCTACTTTTAAAGGAAAAGAAAAAAATAGTTTGGAAATAAAAAAAACTATGAATGATATGATTAGAAAAAAAGAACTTGCTCAACCTACAAAAATTAAAACAAGTGGGAGTACTTTTAAAAACCCAATTAAACAAACTAAACAAAAGGTTTGGGAATTGATTAAGTCAAGCGTTCCAAAAGAAATAAATTATGGTGATGCAATAATTTCAGAAAAACATGCAAACTTTTTTGTAAATAAAAAAGATGCAAAATCCTCTGACATGAAATCATTAATAAATTTTGTAAAAAAAAAGGTTGAAGAAAAAAAAGGTATAAAACTAGAACTAGAAATTGTTTTAGTTGAATAATGCGCAAAATTTTAATTTTAGCAGGAGGTTATTCAAATGAGAGAGAAATTAGCTTAATAACAGCGAGAAGTGTTACTAAGGAATTAAGAAAACAAAATAAATATAAACTATTTCTGTCAGAACCCGATGGAAATTTTGTAAAAAAATTAAGAAAAATTAAGCCCGATCTAGTTTTTAATCTTTTACATGGTAGATATGGAGAAGATGGATATATACAATCAATCCTAGAGTCTGAAAAGATTAAATATACTCACTCAGGGGTTTTGTCCTCATCACTTGCGATTGACAAAGAAATATCAAAAAAAATTTTTTTAAAGAATGGAATCTTAACACCACCATATTTTAAATTTTCATATACACATAATTTTAATTTAAATAATTTAATTAAAAAAATAGATAAAAAATTAAAATTTCCTGTGGTTCTAAAGCCGATTAATGAAGGATCTAGTGTGGGCGTATATATTACTAACATTAAAGATTTAAATTTAAATTTGAATAAACTAGAAAAATTTAAAGAAATATTGATTGAAAAATACATACCTGGAAGAGAAATTCAATCAGCAATTCTAGGTAAGAAAAAACTTGGTATAATTGAATTAAAACCCAAAAGAAAGTTTTATGATTATAAAGCTAAGTACAGTACCAGCGCTAAAACTAAACATATTATTCCAGTAAATATAAGTTTGAAAAATTTTAATAAAATTAATTCTATAGCTATGAAAGCACATAAATTACTGAAATGTAGAGGTGTATCTAGATCTGATTTTAGATTTTATAAAAATAAATTTTATTTATTAGAATTAAATACTCAGCCAGGTATGACTTCCTTATCGTTAGTCCCAGAAATAGCAAAATATAACAAAATAAGCTTTATACAACTCATTGAAGAAATAATTAAAGATGCCTCCATCAATAAATAAATACAAACTATATCTGTATTTCTTTTTTCTGATTTTTTTAAGTTCAACATTCAATATTCAATTTTCAAAAAATTTTAAAAATAAATTCAGTTTAAAACAAATTAACATAGAGGGATTATCTGATGATGAAAAAAAAATCATTGAGATAGAGTTAAATGATTTAAAAAATATTAACATTTTTAAATTAAGCAAAGATAAAGTTGTTGATAAATTAAATAAATTTAATTTTTTAGAAAATACATACGTAAAAAAAATTGTTCCATCATCTCTTAACATCAATTTAACAAGAACGCATATTCTTGGAAAAACTTTTATAAATGGAGAGGAGTTTTATATTGGAAAAAACGGTAAGTTTATTAATTCTGATCAAATTAACTTAAGAAAGGAAACCCCTCAAATATTTGGTGAGTTTAATATAAATGAATTTTTAAATCTGCAAAAAATTTTAGATAATTATCAGTTAAAAAATCTTAACATACAAAAATATTTTTATTATAAAAATAAAAGATGGGATTTAATATTTTCTAATGGAGTTATTTTAAAATTACCCTCAAAAAACTATAAGCATTCAATCGAAATTTACAAAAAGTTATTGATCAATAATAATTTAAAAAATATAAGAGTGATAGATTTGAGAATAATAAATCAAATTATATTAACGAGTAACAATGAATAACCTAGATGTAATATTAGATCTTGGTTCGCAGAGTCTAAGATTGGGAGTATTCGATCAAGATTCAAAAAATATTTATATTTCTAAACAAAAAAATATTAATGATATTAATAACACAAGTTATGAAAAATCATTAAAAATTTTAATAAGAGATGCAGAAAAAAAATTATCTTCCCATATTGAAAATGTTGTAATTTTATATGACTCTCCAAAATTTTATTCTTTGGACATATCAATAAAAAAAACTTTTGATGATAATACCTCAATTAAAGAGGTTTATAATAACTTAATTCAAGAAGCACATTTTTTTGTCTCTCAAAATAATTATAAAGATCAGATAATACATTTGGTAATAAATCAAATCATAGTTGATGAATTCACAGAACTAGAAAAAGTAATTGATGATATCAAAATAAAATCGCTTAAATTAGAAATTAAATTTATTTGTTTGAAAAAAAAAATACTAGATAATATATCAAATGCTTTCAAAAAGAATAATTTGAAAATCTTAAAGCTATATTGTTCAAGTTATGTAAAAACGATTTCTTTTAAAGATAAAATTAAAAAAAAAGATACTGTATTTTTTATTGATATCGGCTTTGAACGAACTAGCATTATAGCCTTTGATAAAAGTAAATTAAAGTTTTTTAAAACAATTCCATTAGGGGGCAATAATATTACTAAAGATATCTCTAAAGTTTTAAAACTTAATTTAGATTATTCAGAAGATTTAAAAGTAAAATTAAATGAGGATGATAAATTTGGATCATTCAATAAAAAGATACAAAATGAGATTAATCCATATAGTGAAATGTTAGAAAAAAATATTTCAATTAAACTATTAAAAAACGTAATTAAAGCTAGAATTGATGAAATAATTGAACTGGCAATTTATAAAAATAACTATTTTGAGGAAATAAAATCGCATAAGAAACCAAATTTAATTCTCTTAGGAGAGGGATCTAAATTATTAGCAAATGATAATAATTTAGATTTAAAAAAAAATTTTTCAGAATTAATTTTTTTTAATGAGAGTGACTGTACAATTTGTAAATCAGGTCAAATTTATAACAAAAGTGACGAAAGCGATATTACTCTAGTGAAAAAAAATATCAAAAAAGAGGGCTTTTTCGAGAGATTTTTTAATCTTTTTGCAAAATAGTGGTATTTTCTTGTAACATTACTTGAGTACTAAATTTTTCCCCATTTTAATATACTAATGTTATGTCAATCCTCTCACAATCAACTGTATCAGATAAAATATCTTTTTCTGGTGTAGGTATACATACAGGCAAAACTGTAAATTTGAATATATTACCAGCATCCCCAAACTCAGGAATAATTTTCAAAAGAATAGACCTTAACCAAAACAATATTGTAATACCAAATTTTGAAAATGTAAGTGATGCAACGTTGTGTACAACTATATCTAATCAATTTGGAGTAAAAGTTTCAACTGTAGAGCATCTCATGGGTGCTTTTATTGGTTTAGGAATAGATAATGCTATAGTTGAGGTTGATTCACAAGAAATTCCAATACTAGATGGATCAGCAAGAGAATTTGTAAGAACTATAAAAAAAATAGGTTTAAAAAATAGCGATATACCAATAAAATTAATAAATATAAATAACACTGTTGTTGTAGAAGAAGAAAATAAATTTATTTCAATAGAAAAATCAAATACGACTTTGGAAATTGAATTTGAAATAAACTATCACGACCAACTCATTAAAAAACAAAAAAATAAAGTAAACGTTTTTCAAGATAATCTTGAAAATATATTTAATTCGAGAACATTTTGCTTGTATGAGGATATAGACAAACTAAGAAAACAAGGACTTGGAAAAGGGGGATCTTTAGATAATGCAATTGTTGTTAAAAATGACAAAATATTAAATTTAGAAGGATTGAGAAATGAAAAAGAGTTTGTGAATCATAAAATCCTTGATTGCATGGGTGATCTTTATTTGGTTGGTTTTAGAATAATAGGTTCTCTAAAATGTAAAAATGGTGGACATAGTCTGACGAACAAATTACTTAGAAAAGTGTTTAGCGACAATAAGAACTATTCATTGATTGAAATAAAAGGCAAAAATCTACCTCATTCACTTGTTAATAATCGTCAAGATTTAAAATCTATTGCATAAAAATTAGAATTTAAAAAAAATTCTGGTAAAATTTTATAATGAAATTTTATAATTTTTTAATCTTAATAGTAATAATTTTTGGACTTGTTTCATGTTCAGAAAAACAAGAAAAAGTTTCTATTGTAAAAAAAGATAATTTAGAAACGCAAATGATAGAGGCTTACAATGAGGGTTTAAAAGAATTCGAAGGTGGGGATGTTTTTTTTGCAGTAAAAAAATTTAATGAAGTAGAGCTTTTATATCCACAATCAATATGGGCTCCAAGATCTACATTAATGGCTGCTTATGCATATTATTCTCAATTATATTTTAACGATGCAATAAGTGAGTTAGAGAGGTTTCTTGATAAGTATAAAAATCACACAAATACTGACTATGCTTATTATTTGTTAGCAGTTTGTCATTACAATCAAATAGTTGATGAGAAAAAAGATTTAGGAGAAATTATAAAAGCCAAAGAATACTTTACTTTATTGATTACAGAATTCCCAAAAACTGATTACGCTGAGGATGCAATGTTTAAACTTGAGTTAATACAAGAAATTCTTGCATCAAAAGAGCTTTATTTAGCTAACTATTACTTAGACCGAGAAAAATGGATACCTGCAATGAATAGATTTCAAAAAATTGTGAATGAATATGATACAACTATTTTTATTGAGGAGGCATTGTATAGATTGGTTGAAATAAACTATAAGCTTGGACTTGTTGATGAGGCCAAAAAATATAGTATTTTACTTGGGTATAATTATCAATCAAGTGAATGGTATGAGAGATCATATGAAATTTTAAATAATAATTATTTACAAAATAAAACTGAAAATAACAAAAAAAAAGAAAAATCTTTATTACAAAAAATCAAACAATTGTTTGATTAGTAAAATTAAATGAAAGACGTAGAAATTAAGAAACACTACAAGAGTAAAATAAAAGAATTAAATGAACATAATAAATTATATTTTGAGAAAAGTTCGCCAAAAATATCTGATAAAGAATATGATGAAATTAAAAAAGAAATACTTGATTTAGAAAATAAATTTTCTTTTTTAAAGAGTTCTTCTTCTCCATCCAATTCTCTAGGATTTGCTCCCTCAAAAAATTTCATAAAATCTACTCACAGAGTAAAAATGTTATCTTTATCAAATGCTTTTGGCATAAAGGATTTAGAAAATTTCGAAAAGAAAATATTTAATTATCTCAACAAGAGAATTGATATTGAATACAGTGTTGAACCGAAAATAGATGGAATTTCAGCGTCATTAACTTACAAAAATGGATTATTAGTCATGGGTACTTCAAGGGGAGATGGTACCACAGGTGAAGTAATTACTGAAAATTTAAAAACAATTAATGATATACCGCACAAAATAACTAATAAAGACTTCCCAAAAGATATAGATATTAGAGGCGAGGTTTTCATAGAAAAGGATGATTTTAAAAAGTTAAAAAATGATTTCGCTAATCCTAGAAATGCAGCATCAGGTTCCTTGAGACAAAAAAATCCATTAGAAACTAAAAAAATTCCTCTTAACTTTATTGCTTATACTTATGGTTACTTTGAAAGTAATAAAATAAAGAAACAGTCCGATTTTTTAATATCGTTGAAAAAATGGGGTTTTAAAATAAATGAGCATAATAAGGTTTTAAAAACTATTAAAGATTTAGAAATTTTTCACAAACAATTTGAGAATGACAGATTTAATTTAAAGTATGATGTTGATGGTTTAGTCTATAAAATTAATAATCTTGATCTTCAAAACAGATTAGGATTTACAGCAAATTCTCCCAGGTGGGCTATAGCTCATAAATTTTCAGCAGATAGTGCATATTCTATAATAAAAGACATAAATATTCAGGTTGGTAGAACTGGCGCATTAACTCCAGTAGCAAGAATAAAACCAGTAAATATTGGGGGTGTAGTAGTTTCTAATGCAACACTTCATAATGAAGATGAAATAATTAGAAAAGATATAAGACTTGGTGATACTGTAAAAGTAGAGAGAGCAGGTGACGTTATTCCTCATGTTGTATTAGTTGATCTAAAAAAAAGAAAAAAAGAGTCAAAAAAATTTGTATTTCCAAAAAAATGCCCATGTGGTTTTGATACCATAAAAGAATTTAATAAATTTACGAAAAAATATGATGCAGTGAGAAGGTGTCCAGATCGAGGATTTGAATGTGAAAAAATAGCTGTAGAAAAAATTAAACATTTTATATCAAAAGAAGCACTTAATATTGACGGTTTAGGGAAAAAAGTCGTGGAAAATTTTTGGAATCTAAAATTAATAAGATATCCACAAGATATTTTTAACCTTGATTATGCTAAAATTTCTAAATTTGATGGTTGGGGTGATCTCTCAGTCTCAAACTTAAAATATTCAATTGATCAATCAAAAAAAGTTTCTTTAGATAGATTTATTTATTCTATAGGTATTCGGCATATTGGAATTGAAAACGCTAAGCTTTTAGCAGAATATACAAAATCAATAACTAATTTCTTAAACTTAATCAAAAATAAAAAATTTAATGAATTTTTAAATATAGATGGAATTGGAGAAACTCAAATTAATTCATTAAAAAAATTTTTTGAAAATAAATCAAATTATAAAATAATTGAAAAGTTATCTTCTATGTTAAATATTTCTGATCTTAAATTAAATAAAGATGGCAAACTTTTAAATAATACATTTATGTTCACAGGAAAATTATCAAATATGAGTAGAGCTGAAGCAAAATCTTTGATTGAAGAAAATTCAGGATCTGTTGTAAGTTCAGTTAACAAAAAGTTAAAATATTTAATAATTGGTGAAAAACCAACAAACCTAAAAGTTCAAAAAGCTAAAGAACTAGGAATAAAAATTTTATCTCAAAAAGAGTGGCTTAATTTATTAAATTAGCTTAGCTAACCATCTTTTTTCATTTTTATTTAAAAATGGAGAAATATTATTGTAAACATCAAAGTGATATTTAAATAAATATTTTTTTTCTGCTTTATTGAGCATTTTCTGATTAATTAAGTCTATATCAATAGGTGCCATCGTTAGGTTTTCAAATAAAAGTTTAGATCTGATTTTTTTTATATAAACTAAATTTTCAATTCTAATTCCAAAATCATTTTTTTTATAAAAACCAGGTTCATTGCTTAAAACCATTCCCTCTTTTAATTCTACTAAGTTATTTTTTGATATTGCTTGTGGTCCCTCATGAACATTTAGAAATACCCCCACTCCATGACCAGTGCCGTGACCATAATCAAGGCCTACTGAATTGAGGCTCTTTCTGGCAATTTTATCAATATTATGCCCATTTCTCTCTTTATTAATATTAGACAAGGCTACACCAATGTGTCCCTTTAAAACTCTTGTGAAAATATTCTTCACTGTATTTTTGACATTAGAAAAACATACTGTCCTTGTAACATCTGTAGTTCCCCATTTATACTGACCACCAGAATCAAGTAATAGTAAGTCATCTTTTTTTAATTCTCTGTTAGAAAATTTATCAGATCTATAATGTATTACTGCTCCATTTGGCCCGGATCCAGCAATTGTATCAAAGCTTGGGTATAAATAATTTTTATTTCTTTTTCTAAAACTCTCTAACTTTTTCTCAATTTTTTTCTCTGTAAGGTTATTTTTTTTAAGATTTTTTATCCAATATAAAAATTTTGTTAAAGCAACACCATCTTCAATGTGTGCATTAATCATATTTTTAATCTCAGTTTTATTTTTTAAAGATTTCATAATATAAATAGAATCTTCTCTATCAATTATTTTAAATTTATAATTAATTAAACTTTCATCAGAAACGGAGCAGGTTTTACTGTCAATACAAAAATTTCCAATTTTCAAATTAATTAAGCATTTAAAAAAATCATCTTCCTTTAAAAAATTTATTTTTAATTTTTTATGGCTCAACTTTATTTTTTTTACCTTCTGTTGATTTGAAAAAAAATAAATTTTTTTTTCTTTTGTTAACACCATTTTACAATTTGCAACTGGAGAATTAGGGAGATCTTTTCCTCTAATATTTAAAAGCCAACAAATATTTTCTCCCGAGCTGATAAAGTTATAATCAACTTTCTTTTTTTTCATAATTTTTATCAATCGGTTTATTTTAGAATTAATACTTTCCCCTGCAACAGATGCTTTAAGATTAAACAAAGGATAACTATTTTTTGTATTACTTTTATTTTCAAATTTAAATTTTAAAGGTAATAAGTTATAATTATCTCCAAAGTATTTATTTAGTGTTTCCCAAGTAAAAAGATCTGGATCAAAACCAATTTTAATTTTTTTCTTTAGAATGTCCTTAGGCCAAATATAAGGAATTTCACAAATTTCAAATTTTTTCCCAACCTCTTTTTCAGCTTGAATAGTATATCTTCCGTCAACAAATAAATATTTTTTATTTTTTAGGAAAATAGCAAATCCTGCAGAACCAGAAAAATTTGTAATTGATTTAAGATTATTTATCTTAGAATACTCCGTGAAATAATTATCATTTTTTGGCAAGATATATCCATCCAAATCATTTGATAAAATAATTTTATTAATTACGACACTCATTTTAATTTTTTTTGGTAACGTATCCAACCAGGACTTCTAATTTCAGTATCACTATCAAAATCTATATCTTGGTTGAATTCAAAATCTTCCTCTTTTTCATCAATAAAATTATTATTTTTTTTAATATATTCATCAGGTAGTTCATCCACAAACCTTGATGCCATGCTGTCAATCCAGTCTCCTTGGTAAAATCTATTCATTGAAAACGATATTTTTGCTAGCTTTTTCGCTCTAGTAATTGCAACGTAGGCTAATCTTCTTTCCTCCTCTAGCCCACTTTCACCTTTTTCCTCTATACTTTTTTGATGAGGAAATAAACCTTCCTCCCATCCAGGCAAAAATACAACGTCAAACTCAAGTCCTTTAGATGCATGTATTGTCATTAAATTGACCTTTTCACTTTGCCAATCTTGGTCTAATGATGTTGCAAGAGCAACATGTTCTAAAAAACTCTCTAGATTATCAAATTCTTTCATCGCATTTAGAAGTTCTTTTATATTCTCTAATCTATTTTCATTTTCTAAGTCTTTTTTATTTTTAAGCATTTCACTGTATCCAGACTCATCAAGAATTGTTTGTAGTAACTTGTTATGGTTCATTTTCTTATTTAAATCATTTCTCCATTTAGCCAAAAGATTTAAAAGAGAATTTAAACCTAATTTTGTTTTAGGTTTTATTTTATTCTGTTCAATTAAATGTTTTGAAGCAATTTCTAAAGAGCATTTATTTAATTTTGCAAAATCATTTATAGCTTTTACTGTTGTATCCCCTATAGATCTTTTTGGTACATTTAATATTCTTTCAAAGGCTAAGTCGTCTTGAGGTTGAAAAACCGTTTTAAGGTATGCAACGCAATCCTTAACTTCAGCTCTCTCATAAAATTTAATACCCCCAATAATTCTGTATGGAACGCCAATTTTTAAGAATCTTTCTTCAAATTCTCTAGTTTGAAAAATTGCTCTTACAAGAATTGCGACTTCATTTAATGAAAATCTATTTTTGAAATTTTCAATATTAGAGCCTATTTCAGTTGCCTCATCTTTTACATTTCTAAAGCAGTTTAAAGATACAAGTTCACCTTCCTCTTGATCAGTAAAAAGATTCTTTCCAACTCTATTTTGATTATTTTCAATAATATTTGATGCAACATTTAAAATGTTTTGAGTTGATCTATAATTTTTTTCTAATCTAATTATTTTTGTATTTTCATAAACATTTTCAAATTGAAGAAAATTTTTTATTTCAGCGCCTCTCCAACTATATATTGATTGATCATCATCACCTACGCAGCAAATATTTTGATTATACTCTGCTAAATATTTAAGCCATTCACTTTGAATATAATTCGTATCTTGGTATTCATCGACTAATATATACTTAAATTTTTTAGAATACATTTTTGAAATATCGTTGTTTTTTTCAAAAATTTTAACAGTATGAAGAATTAAATCGCTAAAGTCAGTGGAATTTAAATCGATTAATTTCTGTTGGTATATTTTGTAAATTCCAAGAAAGCTTTTTTCCAGTATATCTTTTTTTTTAAGAACAACTTCGTTAGGATAAAAACCTTTATTTTTCCATTTATCAATTACTGCTAGAATATATCTTGGTGATATTTTTTTTGTATCTATATTTTCAGATTTACAGATATTTTTAATTAATCTTACCTGATCATCTTGGTCGATGATTGAAAAATTTGATCTTAGCCCAACTGCTCCCGCATGTTTTCTTAATATTTTTGCGCTTATTGAATGAAAAGTACCTAGCCAAGGTAACCCTGTAGCTTCTTTTTTTAAAAATTTTGAAACTCTTAGCTGCATTTCTTTTGCTGCCTTATTAGTAAATGTTACTGCCAAAATTTGGTTTGGAAATGCCTTATGTTGTTTAACAATATGGGCGATCCTTGAGGTAAGAACTCTAGTTTTTCCAGATCCTGCACCTGCAACAATTAAAAGTGGACCGTTTAGATGTAAAACAGCTTGCTCCTGATTTTCGTTAAGATTTGTTAAATAGTCTAAATTCATCATTTATTTTTTCTAAATTTAAGCGATATTAAATTAATGAATAAAATCAAGAAACTATCATTACCTGTAAAAGGCATATTTTTATTGATTGCATTATTTTTCTCATTTGGCATTTATTTATCAATACCAGTTTTATTTAATTATAAAAGTATAGAAAGTATCATTGAAGATAAATTTTATTCTGATTTTAATATCAACCTAAATATAAATGGTGACATAAAGTATCAATTACTTCCCAAACCTCATTTATTGATAAAAGACTCATATTTATCAATAAATGAAAATGAAAGTATGTCACTTGATATTGAGAAACTTAAAGTGTTTTTAAATTCAAATAGTTTATATCCTAAATCTAAAGTTAATTTTGAAAAACTTGAAATTCATAATTCAAACTTTTTGTTAAAAAAAAAAGAATATAAATTATTAAGGAATTATTTGCATACTAGTGAAAGTAAACCAATTCATATCTTCAAAAGTAAAATTTTTGTATTGGATGAGCAAGATGAAACTATAATTATTTCTCCAGTTGAAAAAATAAATTTTATAACATCGAAAAAAGACAACATAAAAAAATTAAATATTAAAGGTAATATATTTGATATTGATTTTAAATTGTTATGGAAGAAAGATTTTAATTCAAAAATGAATTCAGAATTAGAAATGAATTTAAGGAATCCAAACTTATTAATTAAAAATAAATTAAACTTCAATAATAGTAAAAATTTGGATGGATCAACATTTCTTAACTTTTTAAATAAGAATATTGAAATAAATTATAAATTAGAGGACGATTTAATTAATATTAAATCACCTGATAATAACAATGATATAAAAATAAATGCAAAAATTGAATTACAACCATTTTATTTTAATTCTAATTTAATCTTAAATAAACAGAACTTAAATATTTTTGTAGACGAATTGTTGATTAATTTGCTGAATCTGAAACCCGATTTACTAGGTAATTTAAATGGATATCTTAAGTTATCTTTAAATAAAATTCAGCATGAACTCATCAGTAGCGGTGAAATCAAATTCTTTATAAGTCAACAAAATATAAATTTAACCGAAGTTTTATTTAACTTAGAGGAAATTGGTATAATTGAGTCAAAAATTAAATATGATAAACAAAATGGTGATATTATTTTCAAATCTTCAAATTTATTATTAATCAAAGATAAAAAAAAATTTGCAAAAAAATTTCAAGTAAAATTAGATAAAGTGAAGAATTTAAACAAAATATTTTTTAAGATTGAAAAAAATATAAATACCGGTTTAACCTCAATATTCGATATAAAATTTGATCAAATAGAATATGAAGTTAACAAGAGTATTAATTTAAAATATAAAATTAAAAATTCCCAAGAACTTAAATCTCTAGTAAAAAAAATTATAAATAATTAATCTGGTTTAGTCATTTTGCTTGGGTCTACAATTTTATCATAATCTTTCTCATTTATAAGACCTGATTTCATAGCTTCAAATTTAAGTGTAGTTTTATTTTTTAAAGCTTTTTTTGCTATCATAGCTGCATTGTCGTAGCCAATCTTCGGCGACAATGCAGTTACTAACATCAGCGAATTATCTAATAAATCTTTAATTCTATTTTTATCAGCTTTTAATCCAGACACGCAGTATCTAGCAAAACTATTTGTGCTGTCTGACAATAAATCGATAGATTGAAGCACATTATGAATTATTAGAGGTTTAAAGACATTAAGTTCAAAATGTCCATGAGAACCAGCCATAGTAATTCCGTTATGATTACCAATTACTTTGACACAAACCATTGTTACTGCTTCGCATTGAGTTGGATTCACTTTTCCAGGCATAATTGATGAGCCTGGCTCATTTTCTGGAAGTATTAATTCTCCATATCCTGCTCTTGGACCTGATCCTAGAAATCTTATATCATTTGCTATCTTCATCAAGCACACTGCTGTCGTATTTAATGTACCTGAGTAATTTACAATTGCATCATGTGCAGCCAAAGCAGCAAATTTATTTTTAGCTGGTTTAAAAGGTAATTTTGTAATTTTTTTTATTTCATTGACTATTTTTTTGTCAAAATTTTTTTTCGTATTAATTCCAGTACCAACAGCAGTACCACCTTGTGCCAAGTAATAAATTTCATTTAAAGATAATTCTATTCTTTTTATACATTCTTGAAGTTGTGATTGATAACCTGAAAATTCTTGTCCTAATGATAAGGGAGTTGCATCTTGTAGATGTGTTCTCCCAATTTTAACAATTTTATTAAATTTTCTTACTTTTTTTTTTAATTCTTTATTTAAAAGCAACAGACTTGGTAATAGTTTTTTTTTAGTCTCAACCGCTATGGAAATATGCATTGCAGTTGGAAATACATCATTAGTAGATTGAGATTTATTTACATGATCGTTTGGGTGAACAGGTTTCTTTGTACCTTTTTTTCCTTTTAATATTTCAATAGCTCTATTTGATATAACTTCATTTACATTCATATTAGTTTGGGTTCCCGAGCCAGTTTGCCAAACTTTAAGAGGAAAATGACTATCTAATTTCCCATTAATTACTTCATCAGAAGCTTTAACAATTGATTTATAAATTTTTGAGTTTATGTCTTTATTTTTATAATTTGTAATTGCAGCTGCTTTTTTTATGATAGCAATAGATTTTATTAATTTTGGTCGAACCAATATATCACCAATATCAAAGTATTTTTTGGATCTCTGAGTTGATGCACCCCAGTACTTATCCACAGGTACTTTAATACTGCCAATGCTATCGTATTCTTTTCTGAATTTCATAATATTATTTTGAGAGTATATTGAGATAATTATACAATAAAAAATATTAAAATCATATAGGAGTAAAATGACAAATTTTGAAAAGGTTGGATTGTTTATGAAAACTTTTAATCAAGATGTTAAAGTTTCATCAAGTTTAAGTACGGATAAAATAAATTCGTTAAGAATATCACTAATTAATGAAGAGCTTGAAGAGCTAAAAAAAGCCATATCAGAAAAAAATTTGAATGAAGTTGCTGATGCTTTAACAGATATATTGTATGTGACTTATGGAGCAGGACATGCCTTTGGTATTGATTTAGATAAATGTTTTGACGAAGTTCAAAAATCTAACATGAGTAAATTAGGAAAAGATGGAAAACCTATATTTAATGAATTTGGAAAAGTTATGAAAGGACCTGACTATTTTAAACCAGATTTATCAAAATTTATAAAATAATTTAAAACCAGTATGGTTTAAGTGCTTTAATTTTTGCATCTCCACATTTTAGATCAATATCAAAATCAAATTTTTTATTTTCTAGTTTAAGTAGAGCAAATGGATATTTATTATTTATTAATAACCTTCCAATATTTTTATTTTTAAAAGTTATTTCCTCACTATTGATTTGACCTTCCAAAATTTTGATTGCAAACAACCTTTTATTAAGTTTATCTTTAAGTTTAATTCTCGCAGTATTCTCTTGTCCAACATAACATCCTTTTCTAAAATCAATCCCATTCAATTCCTCAAAGTTACACTCAATTCCAAAAATTTTATCTTGTAAATATTTTGTGTCAACTTGGGGAATCCCTAAAAGATGACTATGATTGTAGTATTCATCAACTTCTGAAATTTCTAATCCTAATTTTTTTAAAGATAAATATAATTTTTCTAAATTAATTATTAGCCTAGCTCCTAATTCTTTAGATCTTGGGTCTAAAAAGATAGGATCTTCTCTAAATTTAATTGTTGAGCCTTCTTTATCTTTAGAATTTTCTATTTCTAAAAATTTTTCTTTACTTAAGCTTGCTACAACAAACTCATTGCTAAGATTTAATATTTCTACCTTTGATCTTAGTTTGTAAAGATTTAATTTTTTATATAAATCATCAATAATTTCTTTTTCACAATCTAAAAGAAAGCCTGATTTATGTTTAATAATTATAAAATCGTAAAGATATTTTCCTTGTGGAGTTAGAAGAACTGAAAAACAACTTCTATCTTCTGAAACATTTTCAATATTGTTTGTAATTATATTTTGTAAAAATTCTTTTGCTTCATCTCCATTTATGTAGAGAAGCCCTCTGTCTTTTAATATGTAAACTTTTCTATTCATATTGTAATATTATAACAAATGATATAAGTACTTTTTCTAATAATGTTAGATCTTATTATTAAAAATGGAAAATGCTATATTGATAAAGATCTGAAAGATGTTGATATAGGCATTCAAAATAGCAAGATTACAAAAATTGGAAAACTAGCAGAAAAGGCTAGTCAAACAGTTGATGCAAATGGACTTACAGTTCTACCTGGTTGCATAGATACTCAAACACATTTTAGAGAACCAGGTTCAACAGATACCGAGGATTTACACACAGGCAGTAGAGCAGCAATAGTTGGCGGTATCACTTCAGTTTTTGAAATGCCAAACACTAATCCAGCAACTACAAGTCAGAGAGAATTTCAGAGAAAAATAGATCTAGCAAAAAATCGAATGTATTGTAATCACGCATTTTATTTTGGCGCCACTCCTACCAATCAAAGTGAATTAGCGAGTCTTAAAGGTTTAGAAGGGTGTTGTGGAGTTAAGTTGTTTGCAGGCTCTTCAACAGGTACCCTTTTAGTTCATAAAGAAGAAGATATAGAAAAAGTATTTGAAAGCACGTCAAAAATTGTTGCAGTCCATTCAGAGGATGAAGATATTTTAAATTTAAGAAAAAAATTAAGAGAAAAAGGGAACGTTCATTCTCATCCTATATGGAGGGATGAAGAATGTGCAATTTCATCGACAAGAAAAATTGTTAAAATTGCAAAAAGATTAGGTAAGAAAGCTCATATCTTACACATTACTACTAAACAGGAAATAGATTTTTTATCTCAGAATAAAGGAAATATTACTTTTGAAATAACTCCACAACATTTAACCATATATGCACCTGACTGCTATGATAAACTTGGAACTTATGCTCAAATGAATCCGCCCATAAGAGATAAAAGTCATTATGATCGTTTATGGTATGCAGTAAGAAATAATTATAATGATACAATTGGCTCTGATCATGCTCCACATCTAAAAGTGAATAAAGACAAAGAGTATCCTGATACGCCGTCTGGAATGCCAGGAGTTCAAACTTTAATGCCTGTAATGCTTAATCATGTAAATGATGGTAAATTATCACTTGAACAATTAATGAACCTTGTATGTGAGAACCCTGCAAAAATTTTTGGAATTATAGGAAAAGGTTTCATAAAGGAAGAGTATGATGCAGATTTTACAATTGTAGATATGAACAAAATTATTGAGATTAAAAATGATAAGATAGAAAGTAAGTGTGGTTGGTCGCCTTTTAACGGATATAAGTTTAAGGGAACCCCAGTTTATACAATTATAAACGGAGAGATTAAAATGAAAGATGGAGAAATCATTGGAGAACCATCTGGAAAACCAATTAGATTTGAAGATTAGTTAATTTTATTTAGAAAGAATTTTACTATCAATTAAACTTTGAGTAATTTCACCTAGAATTGCTGGATCATCAATTGTCGCTGGCATTTTGTAATCCTCCCCATCAGCTATTTTTCTAATAGTTCCCCTTAAAATTTTACCAGATCTTGTTTTGGGTAATCTTTTTATTACGATGACAACTTTAAAAGCTGCTACTGGTCCAATTTTATCTCTAACCATTTTAATACATTCCTTTGAGACAGTATCATTATCCTTTTCAACTCCTGTTTTTAGAACAACTAGACCTATTGGTAACTGTCCTTTTAATTTATCTGCAATTCCAAGAACAGCACACTCCGCAACTGATTGATGTTCGGACAAAACTTCCTCTATTGCACCAGTAGATAATCTATGTCCTGCAACATTAATAATATCATCAGTTCTAGACATAATCCAAATGTATCCATCTTCATCAATATGCCCTGCATCATATGTCTGATAATAACCCTTATAATTAGACATATAGTTTTCCTCATATCGTTTATCAGCATTCCAAAGTGTGGGAAATGTTCCTGGAGGCAAAGGTAATTTAACGACTATGTCTCCCATTTCATTTGGTTTTGCAACTGAGTGATCAGGTTTAATTATTTTTACATCATAACCAGGAACTGCTTTACATGCTGATCCGTATTTAGTTTTTTGCATTTCAATTCCAGTACAATTTGAGCTTATAGCCCAGCTGGTTTCTGTTTGCCACCAGTGGTCTATGACTGGAACCTTTAATAGATTTTCTGCCCACTTAATTGTATCTGGATCAGCTCTCTCTCCAGCTAAAAATAAAGACTGAAATGAACTTAAGTCATATTTAGAAAAAAATTTCCCATCAGGGTCTTCTTTTTTAATAGCTCTGAAAGCTGTAGGAGCCGTAAACAATGATTTTATTTTGTATTCAGAAATTATTCTCCAAAAAACTCCTGCATCAGGGGTTCCAACCGGTTTACCTTCAAACAATACGGTTGTACATCCTTTGAACAAAGGGGCATAAACAATATATGAATGTCCTACTATCCAACCAATATCACTTGCAGACCACCAAACATCATTTTCATCTACATTATAAATATTTTTCATTGTCCACTTTAGAGCAACAATGTGACCTCCAACATCTCTTACTATGCCTTTTGGAATTCCTGTGGTGCCCGATGTATATAAAATGTAAGCAAATTCATTAGCACCTATTTCAACACAATCTTTATCTTTTGCATTTATTAGAAACTCTTCCCAACTAATCTCAAGTGGAGAATTAAGTTTCACCTCGTGACCCTCCCTTTGAAAAAAAATTACTTTTTCAACTTTATGTTTTGTAAGTTTAAGCGCTCCATCAACTAAAGGTCTATACTCAACTGTTCTACCTGGCTCAAATCCACATGAAGCGGTAATCAAAATCTTTGCTTTACTATCATCAATCCTACTTGCTAGTTCATTTGATGCAAATCCACCAAAGACTACTGAGTGTATTGCGCCAATTCTTCCACAAGCAAGCATTGCTATAACTGCTTCAGGTATCATTGGCATGTAAATAATAACTCTATCACCTTTTTTGACTCCTTGATTATCAAGTGCACCAGCTAATTTCGAAATTCTTTCTCTTAATTCATTGTAAGTAAACTCTGCTTTAGTATTTGTGATAGGACTGTCATATATTAAAGCTGTTTTATCTCCATTACCTTGATCAATATGAGTATCAATTGCGTTATAACATGTGTTCGTTACCCCATCTTCAAACCATTTATAAAATGGAGGCTTAGATTTGTTTAAAATTTTTGTTGGTTTTTTAAACCAAAAGATATCCTCAGACACATTATGCCAAAACTTCTCAGGATTTTGGATTGACTCTTGATAAATCTTGTTAAATTTGTCTGTCATAGTGATTTGGTTTTTGACTCACTTTTATAATGATTTTACGTAACAGGTTGTATTTAATTTCACAAAGTAAGTAAAATCAATACTTTTTAGAGGTCAAAAACTCTTCAATAAACTAATTTTTTTTGCTATCTAACCCTAACTTTAGACTAATCATTAGATTAGTCTGTAGTTTAAATTTAAACTAACAAAAAAAACTAACTATGAGGGAGTTTTTTATGAAGACAATGAAAATGTTAGCTTTAGCGGCAGTGCTTTTCGGAGCAACTACGGCAGCTAACGCAGCAACAGCCTTTTTAGCTACAGACGATTTCGTAGGTATTTCGTTTTGGTTAATTTCAATGGGTATGTTAGCAGCTACAGCGTTTTTCTTTATGGAACAGGCTAATGTCGGTTCTCAATGGAGAAAATCAGTAAACGTAGCTGGATTAGTAACTGGTATAGCATTTATTCACTATATGTATATGAGAGCAGTATGGGTTGAAACAGGTGATACTCCAACTGTATACAGATACATTGACTGGTTAATTACTGTACCGCTACAGCTAGTAGAATTTTACTTAATTCTTTCAGCAGTAAGAAAAGTTGACACAAACATATTCTGGAGAATCTTAATTGGTTCACTAGTTATGTTAATAGGTGGATATCTTGGAGAAGCTGGATTCATCAACGCTACACTAGGTTTCATAATCGGTATGGCTGGATGGATTTACATTCTTTATGAAATCTTTTCAGGAGAAGCAGGAAAAGTTGCTGCTAAATCTGGAAATAAAGCTTTAGTAACTGCATTCGGAGCTTTAAGAATGATTGTTACTGTAGGTTGGGCAATTTACCCATTAGGTTACATTTTTGGTTACCTAACAGGTGGAATTGATGCTAACGCGTTAAACGTTATCTATAACTTAGCAGACTTTGTTAATAAAATCGCATTTGGTTTAATTATCTGGTCTTGCGCAGTTTCTAACTCTACAAGAAGAGCATAGTAAAAGTTAGTTAAGATATAAAATAGGGCAAGTTTAATTACTTGCCCTATTTTTTTTTGTGCTTATATAAATTGTATGGCAAAAATCAAATACATCGAGCATAACGGTAAAGAACATATAGTCGAAGTTCAAAATGGCCTAACTGTTATGGAGGGTGCTGTACAAAACGATATCTCAGGAATTGATGCAGATTGTGGTGGCAGCATGTCTTGTGCTACATGCCATGTTTATGTCAAAGAAGATTGGTATGATAAATTACCAAAAAAAGAAATGGGTGAGGATGACATGCTAGATCAAGCCTATGAACCAAAATCAAACAGTAGGCTAAGTTGTCAAATTATGGTCTCTGATGACCTAGATGGTCTAAGTGTATATATGCCGGAGAAACAGGTTTAATGATTAAAACTGATGTTGTGATAATTGGTGCAGGACCAACAGGGTTATTTTGTGCACATCAATTAGGAATCATAGGATTGAAATGTGAAATAGTTGATAACTTAGATAAAATTGGTGGTCAATGTATAGAACTCTATCCAGATAAACCAATTTATGATATTCCCGCGGTCCCGGAATGTACTGGTGAAGAGCTTACTAACAATTTAATTAAACAAATAAAACCTTTTAACTTTAACTTTCATTTAAATGATAGAGTTCAAGAACTAAGACAAGAAAATCAAATCTGGATAGTAAAAACAACTAATGGCAAAGAGTTTAACACACCAAATGTAGTAATTGCTGGGGGAGTGGGATCTTTTGAACCACGAAAATTTCCAACAAAGAGTGCAGAAAAGTTTGATGGTAAAACAGTTTTATACTCAATTAAAGACAAAAGTATTTTTAAAGATAAATCAGTAGTCATTTTTGGAGGTGGAGATAGCGCACTTGACTGGGCAATTGAACTGTCAAGTACTTCAAAAGTTTCTCTTATACATAGGAGAGATGAGTTTAGAGGCGCACCTGCAAGCGTTCAAAAAATAAAAGAACTTAGTGAAAAAAATAAAATTAATTTATTTACAAAGTACTCAATTAAAGATGTGAAAGGCAATGGCTCTTTAGAGGAAGTCGAGATTAAAAGCGAAGAAGGAGAAAGCAAAACTCTAAAGGCTGATTATGTTTTAGGTTTCTTTGGTTTAATAATGCAGCTTGGGCCAATCGCGGAATGGGGACTAAATTTAGATAAAAAAACAATACCGGTTAATACAGAAAATTTTGAAACCAATAAAAAGGGTATTTTTGCTATCGGCGATATTTGTAATTACCCAGGAAAACTAAAATTAATATTATCTGGTTTTCATGAGGGAGCTTTAGCTGCTAGAGGTTGTTTTAAATATGCAAGACCTAATGAGAAATATAGGTTTGAATTTACTACTGCATCTAACACTATTAAAGACAGATTAGGTGTCAAATAATGATCGAGCTATTTACAGCCGATACTCCTAATGGTTGGAAAATTAGTATAATGTTGGAAGAGATAAGCTTTGACTACAAAATTACCAAAGTAAACTTAAATGAAGGTGAACAACATAAAGCTGAATTCAAAAAAATTAGTCCTTTCAATAAAATACCAGTGATCACTGATCACGAAAATAAAAAGTCAATATTCGAGTCAGGAGCAATATTGATGTACTTGGGTGAAAAAAGTAAAATGTTTTATCCAGAAAATAATAGATTAGAGATAAATCAGTGGTTGATGGCCCAAATGGGTTTGATTGGTCCAATGATAGGACAGCATCATCAGTTTCATTATTATCACCAAGGAAAAAGTGAATGGGGAGAGGAAAGATATTTTAAAATAACTAGAAAGTTATACGAAGATTTAGAAGCAAGACTATCAAAAAGTGACTTTTTAGCAGGAAAAGAATATTCTATTGCTGATATTGCAACATGGTCATGGATCGCACGTCACAAGAGACATGATATTGGATTAGAAAACTTTAAGGGGTTATCTAGATGGTTTGTTGATATTGCAAAACGTCCAGCGGTTATCAAAGGATTTAAAGCATTAAATAAAGATGCTGAAATAGACTATCCTTAAATATCAGCGTAAACTTTTTCTTCTTTTTCATGTTTCTCTTGAGCGGATATGCATAATGTTGCAACTGGCCTTGCCATTAATCTTTTAAGACCAATTGGTTCTGCAGTTTCCTCACAAAAACCATATGTTCCGTCTTGAATTTTTTTCAAAGCTCCGTCAATTTTTGAAATTAATTTTATTTGTCTGTTGATTGCTCTCATTTCAACATTTTTTTCTGTATATGAACTTGCTTGATCAACAATGTCTGCTGAAGCACTATTGTCATCCATCGAAGCATTAAATATTGCTTCATTATTTGTTCTCTTTAGATCTTTTTTCCAGTCCATTAATTTTTGTTTAAAATATGCAAGATGTTTTGCACACATGTATTTTTCAGTTTCTTTTGGAATATATTTTTTAGAGATCTTTACCATACCCAATTTTATAAATCTGGTGAATATATTCATCATTTATTAAGTGTCAAGAATGCATTAATTGTATAAATTAATAAAAATGGCCATTTATAAAAAAAATATAAACAATATATTTTATATTTTTATCACATCACACTTATTGATCTGGACATTGATTCCAACTTTTACAAATCATAATTTGCCATTAGATACAATCGAAGCCTTAGCGTGGGGGAGCAACTTAGATTGGGGATTTAATAAACATCCCCCAATGAGTGCATTTTTACCTGAAATAATTTATTTTATTTTTGGACCACAAGATTGGGCGTATTATCTACTAAGTCAAATTTGTATTGTAGTCTCATTCTTTGTAGTTTTTAAGTTAGCTGAAGATTTTTTTGATAACAAAATTTATTGTTTACTATCTGTTTTGTTATTAGAAGGAATATACTTCTATAACTTCACTACACCTGAGTTTAATGTAAATGTTTGTTTAATTCCTTTTTGGTCTCTTTCGGTTTTTTATTTATGGAGAGGAATTAAGAATAATAAAATATTAGATTGGTTATTACTTGGTCTATTTGCTGGACTTGGGTTTATATCTAAGTATTTATTTGTCTATTTAGGTTTAGCAATAGATGTACTTTTAATTTACATGATTTATACCAAAAGACTAAATTTTAAGTGTCTAGTTTCTTTCGCTCCTTTTATTATTATTTTATTACCACACATTATTTGGTTAACTGATAATGATTATGTAACCATTACTTATGGACTTCTCAGAACTGGGTCAGAAGAGGCAAGTATTTTAAACCATATAAAACATCCTACGATATTTTTAGCTAAGCAAGTTGGTATATTATTGCCATTTTTACTAATGATTTTTGTTTTAGTTAAAAAATTTAAAATAAATATTAATTTAAACGACGAAAAGCTTTTGTTTGTATTGTCAATTAATTTAATTCCAATATTTTTTATTTTTCTTACATCATTTACTATGGGTGTAAAAATAAGAACTATGTGGATGACGCCATTTTATATAAGCTTTGGCTTGTTATTTGTTTATATTTTAAAATCAGAAATTAATTTTGAAAAAATGACAGCTTTTACCTCTGTCTTTTTAGCATTATTCTTATTATCTCCAATTTTATATTCTTATATTTCAATTACTCAAACTGATAAAAGAACTGATTTTGGTGGCAAAAAGTTAGCTGAGCAGGCCAAACTTTTTTATGAAACTGAGGGTAAGGATCTTGGAAAAATTGAATATATTAAAGGTAATGAATGGATTGCAGGAAATATATCTTACCATCTTCCAGAAAGACCAAAATGGATTTATAGTTCAAATGAAGTCCAATTGTGCAACAAAGATATGAAATGCTTAACATATAAATGAAATTTCAATTAAACCAAAAAAACAAGAGACTTTTATTAATTATTGGAATTGTTGTTTTAATCGAACTCTCGGGATATGGTTTTTTTGCTTCTCTATTTAGATTGATAGGCTCAGTAAGCTAATGAAAATAATAATTCTAATTCCAGTCTTTAATGACTTTAAATCTGCCTCAAAATTAATTAAAGAAATCAATATTAATATTTCTGAGCTTAAAGCAGAATTTTCAATAATAGTAGTGAATGATACTTCAACAGAGGAAAAAATTTTAGAAACTAAAAATTTAAATAATATTAAATCACTAAAATTAATAAATATGAGAAATAATAAAGGACATGCACGTTGTATTGCAGCAGGGCTTAAACATATCTCAGAAAATGAAGATTTTGACTATGTAATTCCAATGGATGGAGATGGAGAAGATAGACCTGAGGAAATAAGAAACTTTGTAGAAAAGATTAAAGATAATCCTAATAATAGCATTGTTGGAGAAAGAGTTAAAAGATCTGAAAGTTTAGTTTTTAAGGTCTGTTATTTTTTTCACAAAATTATTACTTTTACCTTTACTGGAAAATTTATAAAATTTGGAAATTATACTTGCCTCACAAAAAAAACTGTTAAAAAATTAATTGAAGACAAAGCAACTTGGAGTAGTTTTTCTGGTTCACTAGCAAAAAATGAGATTAATTTAATTAAATCTCCATCAATAAGAGGCCCAAGATACTTTGGCCCATCAAAGATGAGTTTTTTAAATTTGATAAAGCATTCTTTGGCAATAATTGCTGTGTTTAAAACTGGAGTTATCTTTAGATCGATAGCATTTTATGCAATATATTTAATAATAATTGCTGAATATATAAGTATAATTACAGCAATACCTCTAGCTATAATCATTATTTTTGGTCTAGTTATATTAAAAATCTCAGGTAGAGAAAATATGAATGAGTTTAATAATTCTTTAACAAACATTTCAGACATTGACATTTTAAAATAGTATATTTTAAAATAATTTATGAAAAATTTTTATCGTAAAGTAGCATTTGGACTTGGACCAAACGATAAAACACCCTCTGACCCATTAAAATGGGCAACAAATCAACTGAACGATATTCCTGAATTTTCTTGGAAAGGTAAAATCTTACCAGAGAAAGAACTTAGAAAGTATTACGGAGAATGGGTCTATGGCGATAGAAAAGTATTAAGAAAAAAATTTAAAAAAGACAAAGATGGCTACAAAAGAGAAAAAAATAAGTTAAGGCATGCGACTGGACAAAAATTTTGGTGGAACCTTGAACTTTGTATAAGGTATTCAGAAGCATTAAAAAGTGAAACACCAGTTTTAGCAAAACTTTGGTACTTTTGGGGTAATCATTTCGCAATCAGTGAAAAGGATTTTTTAGCAAAGTATACAACTGGCGCTTACCAAAGAGAGATAATTAGAGCTAACATGAATCAAAATTTTGAAAAAATGGCTCAAGAGGCAACCATTGGTTGGTCGATGATACATCACTTAGATAATGAACAGAACATAGGACCTAAGAGTCAAGAAGCTAGATGGGCAAGAGAGAAAGGAAAAACAAAAGGTGTAAATGAAAATCATGCAAGGGAACTTCTAGAACTTCACACCGTTTCTCCAGATTGTGGATACACCCAAGAAGATGTAATTCAGATGGCATATATAATGAGTGGATGGAGACCCAAATGGGGAAAGAAAAGACTTGAGACTGGCGATGTCCACTTCAACCCTGATGCGCATGAGCCTGGTACTAAAACAGTTTTGGGTAAAAAATATAAAAGAGGTAGAAAAAGTTTATCTGTTGCAATTACAGATCTTGTTAATCACCCTTCTTGTAGAAAATTTATTGCAATGAAACTCTGTAGATATTTAATTACAGATAACCCAACTGAAGAAATGATAGAACCAATTATAAAAGCTTGGGAAAAATCAGACGGTTTTTTACCAGATGTTCATAAAGCTGCAATAGAGGTTGCTTTCAATTATTCTGATAAATATAATAAATTTCAGAATCCAGAAAACTGGCTTTTGCAAATGAGCAAAATGGCTGATGTTGATTTAATTCCATCCCCTGCGTTTATGGATCTTTATAAACTTGGAAATAAACCGATTAAGGATCAAAGAGCTTTAGAAAGGTTGATGGATGAGCTTGGACAACATCCTTATTTAGCAAAACAACCAAATGGATGGTCAGATATTTCAGAGGATTGGATGTCGCCAGAACTGCTAATAAGAAGACTGGTCTATGCAAGAGAAGCTTATTATAAAAAGTCAGGCAAGTCACAGACAACAGAATTTTATGAAGAAATGATTGAAAAAAATTATGATAATCCAAGAGAAATCTTACAAATTATAAATCAGCATAAAGAACTTGTTCATAAACATGTTATTTTATTTAATTTACCGGAGACGCTTAAATCATGAAGATATCAAGAAGAAATTTTTTAAAAGGGTCAGCCACTACGCTATTTTTGGCTGGTTTTAATTTTCCAGCTTTAGCAAATACAGAAAAGAAAAAAAATCTTGTAGTTATAATGTTAAGAGGTGGAATGGATGGTTTGTGTGCTGTTCCAATAATTGGAGATAAGAATTTTGAGAAAAGAAGAAAAGATTTGATTTTAGATGAAATAATAAAGTTAAATTCCGATTTTGCGCTTCATCCTAAACTAAAAAATTTTCATAATTTGTGGCAAAACGATCTTGGAGCAATAGTTCATGCAACAAATATTCCATATACTAAAAGATCCCATTTTGATGGACAAAACTTAATGGAAACAGGAGGTCATATACCTTACTCAATAAAAACTGGCTGGTTAGGAAGAGGAATGAAGTTAGCAGAATTGAAAGGTGATGGTCTTGCATTGGCATTACCAATGCCTTTACTTCTTAGAGGAATTCCTAGTAATGATAATTTTTATCCTTCAAAAAAAAGACTTCCAAGAACAGAACTTTTACAACTTTTAAAATCAGTTTATGTAGATAAATCTGAACATGACTTAGCAAATATGATGGAGATAATTGCTAACAGATCTATGATGAATAATGGAGGCACCTCTATGTCTAGAAAGAATTCATCATTAGCCTATAAAGCAGGTTTAGAACTAAAAAAAATAAATGGTCCAAGGGTTGCAGTTTTTGAAGTTGATGGATTTGATACGCATGCTGCACAGGGTGGAGTGGATGGTTCACATTCAGATAGTTTGATTGAAATGGACTCAATTTTTAAAAGTCTAGAGAAAGGTCTAGGATCAGAGATAGAAAATACTCTAGTTTTAACTTTAACAGAATTTGGAAGAACAATTAAACAAAATGGAGGTCGTGGAACAGAGCATGGTTATGGATCTGCAATTTTTATGGCAGGTGGTCTTTTAAAAAAATCTCAAGTTTATACAGACTGGCCAGGACTTAAGAGAAAAGAATTATTTGAGGGAAGAGATTTGAATTCTACAATTGATGCTAGATCTGTCTATGCATCAGCTATGTCTACAGTTTTTGATATAGACTTTAAAAGAATTCAAAAAGAAGTTTTCTGGGGAGATAAACTACAAAATTTATCTGACAAATTATTTAGAACTTAATAAAATATAATTTTAATTAAACTGTTACAAATTTTTCATATTATTTAGATAACTTTACAGAAAATCAAAAAAGGAATATATAATGATAAAATTTATCTTAGCAGGCCTTCTGGCTTCGACCGCATTTGTTAGCACAGTAAATGCAGATTTTAAAGAAATTGGGAAATTTGGAACACCAGCAAATAACCCTAGTGCAGAAGAAACATCAGCAGAAATAATTGCGGCAACAGCAGATGGCATGAAACTGGTATATAGCGATAGCCCTGCAAACGCATTAGGCATGATTGATATTACTGATCCAGCAAATCCGAAACCATTAGGCTCAATGGATTTGGGTGGTGAACCAACTAGTGTTGCAATCAAAAATGGACAAGCATTTGTAGGTATTAATACTTCTCCAAACTATGTAGAACCAAGTGGTCACTTATTAGTTGTTGATCTTGCCTCAGGAAAAGAAGTTACAAAAGTTGAATTAGGCGGACAACCAGACTCGGTTGCAGTTAGTCCAGATGGAACTTTTGTTGCAGTCGCTATTGAAAATGAGCGTAACGAAGATATCAATGATGAAAAAATTCCACAACTTCCAGGGGGTTTTGTGGCAATTGTTAATTTAGCTGATAACAGTGTTACTAAAGCGGACCTAGTTGGTTTTTCAACTATTGCTCCTAACGATCCAGAGCCTGAGTTTGTTGATATCAACAATTTAGGTGAAATAGTTGTTACTATGCAAGAGAATAACTGGATGGCGGTTATTGATCGAAGTGGAAAAGTAATTTCAGAGTTTGATGCAGGACTAGTAACATTAGTAGGTATTGATAACAAAAAAGATGGTGAACTAAAGATGGTTGATACCATTGAGAATGTTCGTAGAGAACCAGACGCAGTTAAGTGGATTGACGATGATCATTTTGCAACTGCAAATGAAGGTGACTATAAACATGAAGCACCAGGTCAAGCAAAACGTGGTGGTAGTCGTGGATGGACAATCTTCAATAAAAATGGTGCAGTGGTATACGAGTCAGGTTCGTCATATGAAAGAGCACTCGCTTCAGCAGGTTACTGGCCAGAAAAACGTGCAGAGAAAAAAGGTGTAGAACCAGAGTCAGTTGAAGTAGCAATATATGGTGATACACGTTATATCTTTGTTGGTGCTGAAAGAGCAAATGCTATCGGCGTTTATAAAGCAAACGATTTGAAAAACCCAGAATTAGTTTCTATTTTACCAACGGGTATTGGACCAGAAGGTTTGGTTGCTATTCCACAACGGAACTTGTTTATAAGTGCTAACGAAGTTGATAAAGAAAGATCAGTTACAATTTATAGCTTAGATTAACAACTTAATTAAGCTTGTGGGGGCGTTAGCCCCCGCCATAAACTTTCATGTAAAGTTTTAATAAAATCTCGACACACTCACGACACACTTCGAGACAAAAAAGAAAGGGAAAAGCAATGCCTACACTACAAAACATTTACATGTCGAAAAGTTTCATGTCTACTAGTTAATATTTAAAACTATAGATCTAAGTTTATCAACAATTTGTTTATTATTTAATTTTTCTTTTTGTAGCGAGGAGATTTTTTCACCAATACTAAGCTTATATGTTCGATTTTTTTTATTTATTAATTCTCTTATAAATAAAATCCTTCTTAAATTATTATTTATAAAGCCTACTGTTTGAAAGAATAAGCTATTCTTACCAAAAAAACGTACAGGAATAATTTCCGCCTTGGTTTTATTAATTATAGATCCAATTAATGGTTTCCATCTTCTTTCATTAGCCTCATTAAAAATAAAAGAGGATGTAGCAACTTCTCCTGAAGGAAAAGTTATTAAAATTCCATTTGCATTTAAGTGTTCAATTGCCTTCTTTTTAGAAATGATATTTTTTTTTATATCCTCTGTAAATTTTGAAAATTTAATTGGCAATAAGTACTCTCTTATTTGATCAATTTGTGAAAGTTCTTCGTTAATTAAAATTTTATAATCCTGTCGGATATCACAAATTATTGAACAAATTATAAGTCCATCTAATAATCCAAATGGATGATTTGCAACTATTATACTTGATCCTTCTTCAGGTATATTGGCAACATTTTCTGCGATGTAATTAATGTTAAAAATATCTAAAGTTGTTTTCCAAAAATTCTTTGACTGTTTTAACTCTTCATAATTAACTTTATATATAGATTTGATTTCATCAATTTTTGAAATTTTCTCTAAAATTTGCTGCATTAGTCTAAAATTTTATTAACATATTCTTTATTTATTTTTTCAATTGGTAAAAAAACAAAAACATCAGTTGTCTTAAATTTATTATCAATTACTGCACCTTTCCCAATAGAAGCGTTAAACTTTATATAAGCTTTAATTAAAGTTGGTAATTTTGAAATTAATTTAATATTCACATTAATGTTTTTTTGATAATCAATATTTAGTCTACATTTTGGTAAAGCACTGACTGTAATGTTACCTGACATTTTATGATAATTGTTAAGATATATCAATTGATCTTCAATCTTGTTAATATTAGTACTTAAGAAACTGGCCGTACCAAACAAAGCATCTATATTATTTCTGTTAATATAATTATATATTTCTTTCCACATTAATTTAAGAACATTTTTATTTCTAAATTTATAAGATATACATGATCGACTTAATTCTAGCATATTGTCGTAAACTCCAGAATTTAGTAAATTATCTAAATTAAATTCATCACAACTATAAAAACCTGATTTTTTTTCCGCAACAGATTGCTTAAGTAAACGATAAGTTCCTACTACTCTTGTTTTGGAAAATTTTGATTTTTTGTGGGTCACAATTATATGATCTGCATAATTGTCAAATTTATCAGAGTCTCTTCTAAAATTTCCTATATTATATATAGGGTTTTTAATTCTTTCGGAGAAGAAGACTTTATACCTAAGTTTTTGTGCGAGTTTTATTTCTCCTCTGCTTTCAGCTAGTTTGACGTTAAACGAAGGCTTAAAAAAATCATAGGTATTTATATTAAACCTTTTATGTTGGTTAACTTTTCTAAATAAAGTATTTATTGGCACGAATCCTTAATAAAAGATTCACATGTATTTAATGTTAAATAATTATTTCAAATTCATTACAAAGTTTAATTATAATTTACATTAAAATTAAACAATATCTTAATAATTTTTAAACAAATGTTTTACATAAATATTTTAAGGTCAATTTAATTAGTAAAAAGTATGAGTTACAGTAAAATTGAAGAAGCAACCAAAGAATTTTTTAAATCAAATATTGAACCTTTCAAAGATATAGTTTCTAAGGAAGTACATTGTGAGGCTATACATAAATCAAGTTTTGGCGGTAGCATAAAGAACTATGATGAAATGATGGAAATGATAAAAGATGCGATGACTAGTTGGAACACAGAACCAGAAATTAAGTGTTTAATTGATACTCCAGAGGTCGTAGTTAAAACTGTTAAAGGATTTGATCCTAACTTTACTTATCTTGAAATAGATCAACTTAAAGATGGCAAAATTATTAAACATTTTTATGGCAAAGTTCCAAAATAGATAAATCAAATAACCATTTTTAAAGCAAATAGACTCACGGCTCAGGATTTGTTAATCTTGGATAATGAAAATAATTTTGTTTTTTATTTTTTTAATTTTACCAACGTTTGCCAACAGTTTTGATGATCATTATAAGTTTGATCACTGGGCTTATGAAAGAATTATGTTTGGAAAAACTGAAAGTCGTGAAGAAGCAAAAAAACTTTTAGACAGTTATAAACTTAATAATCTTGAGGTAAGAGATACAAATAAACCTTATTTAGGACCTATAATAGATGGTCATGCACATCCTAGAAAATCCACCGGAAGAGCTTTAGATATAGGTACTGAGTATTTTATAGAAGATTTGCCAATGTTAACAAATAAGGCAAATGTTTTTATGTCTGTAATTATGGGAACTCCAAATACTTACAAATCAGAAGATAATTGGAATTATTATTATGATTTTGCTGCAGAGCATCAGAATGTTTTAACTAATTGTCATTCCAATTTTATTGGAATGGCAGCAAATAAAAAAAAATATAAGAACTCAGAAGTTAATAAAGAGTTTAAAGAAACTATTAAAAGATTTAAAAAAGGACAATGTTATGGATTGGGAGAAGCTGGACTGGTTCACTATAATAAAAAGAAAAAAAATCCCCCTTATGGTGGGTATCAACCCCAATTAGATTTAGATCTTAAAAACCCAATTATTGATAAGGCGTTCAAATTTGTCAATGAACACCGTATGCCGATTAATTTACACCTGGAGCCTTTTCATGAAATAGATGGGATAGATAGATTAACAGAGTTTAAAAATTTTTATAAAAAAAAATGTGAAAAATACCCCAACGCAAAAATTGTGATAGCTCATACAGGAATGATGCCAACAAAAGACCTTGAAGAAATTTTTGATTATTGTCCTAATACATATACTGACTGGAAAATAGCATTTCATTGGTCTTCTCTTTGGGGCTTTGAGGATTTGCATATCCCAAATGATTATAGATTTAAATTACATGAGGTTTGGGCAAAATCGATGGAAAAATATTCCGATAGATATTTTTTTGGTTCTGATCATAAATTAGGTAAAAGCCCAGCACATGATGTTTTTGTTGAACACTATATGAAGCATGTTCGTTTGATGATTGGATCTTTAAGCCCAGATGTACAAGAAAAGATTGCATATAAAAATGCAGCTAAACTTTTTAAAATTAATCTTAATTAAACTTTAATTGTTGGCAAACAATAAAAAATGAAAAAAATTCTTTTAACTTTATTTAGCATATTTTTATGTTTATCTGCTGAAGCAAAAGTTAAATCTAAAGATATATCTTTTCCTAAACATTTTTATATAGATAAGATTAAATCATGCTCATATGTGGGTGGTGAGACTTTTAAATCTAAATATAAAAAAGCTAGAATTGAAAGCTTAATACGTTTAGATTGGATGAGTGAATGGGCGCTGGGTAATTCTAGAAGTGTAAATCACCTAAATCTAACTGGTCCAATGAGCTCGTTTGCAGTTGCTACCCATAATGCAATTGGTAATAATGATAAAACTGACATTGATGTTGCTAAAGGAGTATTGATTAAAATAGCTAAAGCAAATGTTTTACTAGATACAATCGGTAAAGAAGAGTTAAAAAAGAAACCAAAATGTTGGAAAGATGGAAATCCCGAGGCACCTTGCTGGTATCATGCATATGAATTTGCACGGGATGCTTTTACAAATTATTTGCTGATAGCAATTTATCTTAAAGATTACTTAAGTGATAAAGAAATTAAAATTGTTAACAAGTATATTAAAAAAATGCATAAAAAATTTATTAAGCCTGAAGAATTTTTAGAGAAAGAAAAAGGATTTTATGCAATGGGAAACGGAGGAATTCCAAACTTAGCTTATGCTCATTGGACAAACAATAAAAAACTAGCAGCAAAAGAATTCAATTTTAGATTTAAAAATATAGAGGAAGTGTTTTATGATGATGGCTATATCAATAATAATTCTTTTAGAGGGTTTCGAGCCTTATGGTATCACTCTTATGGTTTAAATTCAGCTTTAGGTTACATCTATTTAGCTAAAAATTGGGGGGCTAAAGTTCCAGACTTAGTTATGAATAGAATTACTAAAGCAGCAGAAGTATTAAATTTAGGGATCACTGATTATGAAAGTTTCTCCTCAAGAAAATACGATGGTAAGCAAAAAAATAATCAATATAAAAAACATAATGCTAGAAAGCACACACATCAAGAGGCTATAGCTATTGATACCTTAATGGAAATGGTAACTGGAATAAAACATGAAAAAGATATTACTTATTTAGCCAAAAGATCAAAGTATGGCATAGACAATCTAATTGGATTTAATGCTAATTGTATAAAATGAAAAAACTTTTAATTATCTTTTTTATTTTAATTTTATCATCTTTTGCTCAAGCAAAAGATCCGCCTAAAAAATATTTAGATGAAAATTATGTTTTTAAACACTCGAAATTTATAAAATGGCCAGAGAAAACAGGATCATGGGGTAAAATTGAAACACATGGACGTATCGCACCAAATCCTTGGAATTTAAGATATGAGACAAAAATTGTTAGAGATGGAAAATATTCATTACGTTTTGAAATGAGAGATGGTGATTGCCATCGACGAGATTGTGATAGATCTAATAAAGCTGGACGGAGTGAAGTTATTTTTGAAGGAAATTATCCATCTAGTGCAAAAGGGCATATAGGAAATGTTTGGTATGCATGGTCTATGTATATCCCCGAAGGTACAAATCATATTAGACCTGCCTATACAATCTTAGGACAATTTAAAATGCCAAGTGACTATACTAAGCAATTGAATAGAGTTAATTCTTCTGGTTTTGATGAAGATTGTCCCGAAATACCAATAGTGTTCAAATTAGAAAGAGAAGGAGTTACAATTGAAAAAGATGGAGTGCTCCAATGCGAAGGGTATGGAAGAGAATTAATTATACCTACAAAGGCTTTGCACAACAAATGGCATGATTTTTTAATGAACGTAAATTGGACTGATAAAGAGGATGGTTTCATTGATTTATGGATTAATGATAAATTAGTTTATCAATCAAAAGGCAAAACATTTGGTAAGTTGCTCAAAAGAAAAAAAGATGGAAAAAAAATGGGACCTAGTTTTCGTTTTGGAATTTACAATGGAAAAAGAAAAATTCCTGTAAAAACACAAGTTGCTTATTATGATTCTTTTAGAAGTGGAAAAAAATGTAAGAAAACAGCCTTATTTCATGATTGTAATAATTTACCAAAATAATTTATGAAAAAAATTTTAATCATTCTTCTATCTCTCTTGTTAATTCCATCATATTCGTACGCTGGTAAATGGCATACAAATATGAAAAAGCAAGAGAGGAAAGATTTTGCAAATTATGTTCTTAGAAATCAATCTAAAAATAAAATGGTTTTTAATCTTAGAAATGTTCCAAATCGTCCAGGTCTAATAAAATTTTTTGATAAATTAGAAGATAGAATGGGTGTTGCGGAAAAAGGAATTGAATTTAATTTAAGTTATTCAGATGTAGGGGATGAAATGGACTGGAGTAGGTGGGGAAGTCCAGGTTTTGCTCAGAGATTTCAAATTATGGAGCCATATAAGCAAACTACAAAAAAAGGAAAAACAAAGTGGTATAGAGTTGGTTATTTTATTCCAAATGAAGTAGATACCGAGAAACATAATATCTCATTATTTGATTTTAAAATGCTTTATGGAAAAGGTGAAAAAACAGTTGGCCCTTCTTATAACTTAAATAACAATAGTTTTGCTTGGTTGTTCAATGGGCCAAATTATAGAGTTTCAAAAAATGAAGTTGATGAACAATTTTTCTTTGATCATTATGTAGTTAATTTGGATCAAAAATTTTCTCCGTTGAAAGGTAAATGGGTAAATATTTTGATTAATGCTAAATGGTCTAAAGATGGATTTTTACATTTTTGGATAGATGGTAAGCTCAGATCTAGTTACTTCGGAGATGTTTTAGGTGGTGCTACTAGTGTGAGATTTAAATTTGGACCTTATAGAAATTATATGACATATGCTACTGATGCAGGTTTAACAATAAAAGACGCAATTATTCGTTATTCTAATGTGGGTAAAGCAAATTCCTGTGATGAACTATGGAGTGGATGTGATGAAATAACAGGCCAGCTTAAAAATCAATCCCAAGTACATGGTGCTTCAGCAGTTGTACTTTGCAAACCAGCTGATGCAGATAACGATGGTACTTGTGAAAATCTTGGCTATCCAAATAATCCTAGACCTTTTTAATTAGGCTCTAATCGTTGGGAGTAAGTAAAAATCAGCTGTATCTATTTTAGAAGAATGCTCTCTTCTCATGTTCCATCTTTTTTGAACACCAGCACTAGCAAGACTTAGCGTAGATCTTCCGTATCGATAGTTGGTATTATCAATAGACTTCATTAAACCCTTTATTTTCTCGTCTTTTTCACAAGAAAATAGGTTCTTACTACCATCTTCATTGGATAAACCTGTAAGCATCACACCTGCTTTTTGATAACGGTAACCATTTTTAAAGATAGAGTCTAAAGCAACTAAAGCAGTTTTAACTATTTCAATACTATTATTTGTTGAAATTGCAAAATCTATTGTTTTTGAGTTTGAATAATATCCAAATCTACTTTGAAAAGGACTCGTTCTAACAAAAACTGTAATTGATTTTGCAATTAAAGACTCAGATCTAATTTTTTCAGACGCATTCAAACAATAATTTGCAACTGCTTCTTTTAATTCTTGGTATTTTTCAATTCTTTGACCAAAAGAACGAGATACAACACAACTTTTTCTTTTTGTTTGTGTTGTCTCTAAATCAATACAAGGAACTCCTCTTAACTCCATTGCAGTTCTTGAACCCAAAACATTAGAGTTTTTCTTTATCCATGTGTTTGACTTATTTTTTAATTGTTTTGCGTTATAAATTCCGTTTTTATGATAAAATTTTGTTAACTGTCTTCCCACACCCCATACATCGTTAATTTCAACTTTTTCTAATATTGGATCAATATTTTCAATTCCTATCAAACTTGTTACACCTGATTTTTTTTTCTTTGCAATATGATTTGCAACTTTGCTTAAAGTTTTTGTCTTAGCAATACCAATACTAGTTGGAATACCTGTCCACTTTAAAACTGTCTCTCTGATTTCTCTTCCGACCTTTTCAACTTCATCATCTGAAAAATTCGATAAATCTAAAAAAGCCTCATCAATAGAGTAAACTTCAATAGCAGAATTAAATCTTTTTAGAGTTCTCATCACTCTTCTAGATAAATCTCCATATAAAGAATAATTAGATGAAAAAACTTCAACTCTATTTTTAATAATAATATCTTTTGCCTTGAAGTAGGGCTCTCCCATTTTAATACCTAAAGCCTTTGCTTCTGTTGATCTTGAAATTATACAACCATCATTGTTAGATAAAACGACAACAGGTTTTTTTCTTATCTTAGGATTAAATAATCTTTCACAAGAAACATAAAAAGAGTTACAATCGATAAGTGCTATTTTTTTAGTATACTGAATGGATGACATAAGTTACAACTCCCCAAATAAATATATCTTCATCTTCATTAATTAAAATTCGATCTGTAAATTCTTTAGAACCTGATGTTAAAAATTTTTTATCTCTTTCTTGAACTAAACTTTTAACAACTAGCTCGTCATGAACATTTGCAATAACTGTTGAGAAATTTTTTGGTGTTAAACTCTTATCAACAACTAATAGATCGCCATCATTAATTCCCACATCCATCATCGATTTTCCCTGAACTCTTATGATGAAGGTTGCTGGAACATTTTTGATTAAGTGAACATTCAAATCGATATCTTCCTCAATATAGTCTGTGGCAGGGGACGGAAAACCTGCACCAGCTTTGTGTAAATAGTAAGGTATAGTTAGCTTCATAAATGTTCTTATTTTGTTCTAATTAATATCTAAGTTATTCAATAGTGTCAATCAGGTTGTATTTTGAGTCTGTAACTGAATCAAAAGTGAATCAAAACGTGAACATCGAAACCACATGTTGTATACATGTGGATAACTTTAACCATAAATAGTTTGAATATAATAAATGGAAAAAAAGGAAAGCTTAACTGGAAGATGTATTTGTGGTCAGGTTAAATATAGAATTACTGAGAAACCTTTATTCACACAAGCTTGTCATTGTAAAGATTGCAAAATTATAACTGGGTCTTCCTATGTAATTAATACAAGCGTTTTAGATAACACTTTAATTATAGAAGGAGAAGTAGCATCAACAGAACTCAAAGCAGGAAGCGGTGCCACTTCTAATGCATATTTTTGTACCAAGTGTGGAACTTATATTTATACTGATTATGCCTCAGCTGTTGGTAGATTAACAGTTAGAACTAAAACTTTAGATAATTCAGAAAGTTTTCCACCACAAGTCCATATTTTTACAAAAGATAAAGATCCATGGCTGAACCTTGCAGAGGATGTAATTTGTTTTGAAAAGATGTATGATCCTAAAAAAACATGGCCAGAGGAAAGTTTAAAAAGATACGGAGAATATTTAAAAGTTATTAATAAATAATTTTATTAGGAGATTAAAATATGAAAAAGTTAACTTGTCACTGCGGAGCAATTGAAGCTGAAGTTAAAATTCCTATAGGTGGTGTTGAAAAAATCATGCGTTGTAATTGTTCGATTTGTAAAAAAAAAGGTTACATTATTGGAGTGCTTGGTCCTGATGATTTTAAACTTACAAAAGGAGAGGATAAGTTAACACTTTATCAGTTTTATACTAATACAGCTAAGCATTATTTTTGCTCTATCTGTGGAATTCATACTCATAATAGACCTAGAAGCAATCCAAAAATATATGGTGTAAATATTGCTTGCATAGAAGGTGTGGAGCCATTCGAAATTGATGATGTGCCAGTAAATGACGGTAAAAACCATCCTCTTGATCAAAAACAATAAATCTTTTTATGCAACCATTTGTAGATTGTTATAAAAAAGTAAGCAAAGATTGTTTTAAATTTATTAAATCTCAAGAAACTTCCAAAGAAAAATTTAAAAATAAAGAAAAGATGATTAAATCATTTTTAATTCCAATAAGTTTCTGGATTTCAAATAGAGCAAAAAAATCTAAACCTTATTTAATTGGTTTGGCAGGAGGGCAAGGAACTGGAAAAACAACTATTAGTTCAATTTTAAAAATCATTCTAACAAATTATTTTAAAATGAATGTTTTTAAAATTTCTATTGATGATTTATACAAAACCAGAAAAGATAGAATCAAGTTAGCAAAAACAACTCATTCATTGTTAAAGACAAGAGGCGTTCCAGGAACTCATGATTTAAAATTTATGTTTAATCTTTTAAAAAAAACAAAAAGCAAAGGATTTAATAAGTACAGAATTCCTAAATTCAATAAGGCTATTGATGATAGACTAAAAAAAAAGTCTTGGTATTTAGTAAAAAGAGTACCAGATGTCATAATTTTCGAGGGTTGGTGTGTAGGGGCTAGGGCTGAAAAACAAACAACTTTAAAAAAATCTATAAATTCACTTGAGAGACAAGAAGATAAAAATTTAAAATGGAGAAAATTTGTAAATTATCAATTGGAAAAAAAATATAAAAAACTATTTTCAAAATTAGACTGCTTATTATTTTTAAAAGCTGGAAATTTTAAATTATTGCAAACTTGGAGACTTAAACAAGAAGCACTACTTAAATTAAACTCAAAAAATAAGGCAAACAGCAAAGTGATGGATAAAAATGAAGTATTAAAATTTATGCAGACATACCAAAGAGTTACTCAAAATATGTTTAAATTTGCCCCAAAATATTCATCAATCGTACTAAATTTAAATAGAAATCATCAAATTAAATCAATAAAATATAATAAATGAAAAAAATATCTTTAGTAGCTTTTTGTTTAATATCTTTTACGCTAACTGCTAGCGCAGCAACTTTAAGTGATGCATTAAAAATTACTTTTCAAAACAATTTAGAGTTACAAGCTGAGAGAAAAAACCTGGAAGTTCAAAAAGAAGTTTTAAATATTTCAAAAAGCGATTTTTTCCCGACATTGACTTTGTCTGGTACTAAAAATTTTGAAAATACAAATGAACTTACAAATCAAGATGGATCCGATGCATCGATCACAGATACGGATACTATGACTTCATCAGTAAAATTAGAGCAAACTTTAATGGATGGTAGTGCTAGAAGTAATAAGTATGAAAAAAGCAAGTTAGGTCTCAATCTTTCAGAGGCCAAGCTCATTAAAAAAGAACAAGATGTTTTTATGAAAGCAATTGAAGCCTATACAGGTCTAATACTTGCTTATGAAAAATTAAGTATAAATCAAGAAAATGTAAATTTGCTTCAAAGACAGTTTGAAATAGATAATGCTAGATTATCAAGAGCTCAAATTACTGCAACTGACCTTGCACAATCTCAATCTTCTTTATCAGGAGCACAAGCAGGCTACATTGGTGCACAAAACAATATTGTAACAAGTAAGCTAAATTATGAAAACATAATTGGACCAATCAATACAAACGAAAAATTAAAAAAAATATATAATTCAGAAGTTCCAATTCCATCAAGTTTGGTTGAAGCAAAAAAAATATCCGAACAAAAAAGTCCAGATCTTATAATCGCAGAAATAGAGTATGGACAGTCTGAATTAGATGTGAAAATAGCAAGATCAGATTTATCACCGACTGCAAAACTTTCTCTTGAGAGATCATATACTGATGACCTAAGTGCTACCTATGATGAAAGAGAAAAAGATGTTCTTCAAGCAACTGTTAGTTGGCCTTTTCAATTTGGTGGAAAGAATAAGTCTAATATAAACAAAAATCTTCAAGTAAAAGGAATGAAAAAATTATTACTTGAAAATGCTTTTAGAAATAATACCCAGGGTGTTACAGCAGCTTGGTCCACTTTAGAGTCATCTAAAAGCCTTTTAAGAGCTGTTCAATCCCAAGTTAAGGCTGCTGAAATCGCAAATGAGGGAATTAGTTTTGAATATGAAAGTGGTTTAAATAGATCAACCTTCGATGTGCTTCAATCAAGATCAAATTTAATAAACGCAAAAATAAATCTTGCAGAGGCTGAGAGAAACTATTTATTAGCTCAATATAGATTATTAAAGTCAGCTGGTTTGTTAAACAGTGATTACCTAAAACTTAGATAAATATAGACTTTTTCGCTTAATTCTAAAAAGATATTGCTAATGAGAACAAAATGTGTACATTTATTCTCATGATTCGATTGTTAAAAAACGTAAAAAAAGAGGCAAAAAATGACTAAAAATAACTTAAAAGTGGTTAAAACCGCTAAAGATAAAGAATTGGAAAATAAGGAAAAAAATAAAGCATTAGACGCAGCAATTAGCCAAATTACAGATAGCTTTGGAAAAGGCTCTGTAATGAAACTTGGAGAACAAAAGGCTATGGACGTTGAGTCTGTTTCAACTGGATCTTTAAGTCTTGATCTAGCACTTGGTATAGGAGGACTACCAAAAGGTAGAATTATTGAAATTTATGGACCAGAGTCATCTGGAAAAACTACATTAGCATTACAAGTAGTTGCTGAAGCACAAAAAGCTGGCGGAATTTGTGGATTTGTTGATGCAGAGCATGCATTAGATCCAGTTTATGCAAAAAAATTAGGTGTTAATACTGAAGAGCTGCTTATTTCACAACCAGATACAGGTGAGCAAGCTTTAGAAATTACGGATACTTTAATTAAGTCTGGCTCAATGTCAGTACTTGTTGTTGATTCAGTTGCTGCATTAACCCCAAGAGCTGAAATTGAAGGAGACATGGGAGATCATCATGTTGGTCTTCAGGCAAGACTAATGTCACAAGCACTAAGAAAATTAACAGGTTCAATATCAAGAACTAATACAATGGTTATATTTATTAACCAAATTAGAATGAAAATTGGTGTCATGTTTGGAAGCCCAGAAACAACATCTGGCGGTAATTCTTTGAAATTCTATTCTTCAGTCAGAATGGATATTAGAAGAATTGGTGCGATTAAAGATAAAGAGCAAATAATTGGAAATACAACAAGAGTTAAAGTTGTTAAAAATAAAGTTGCTCCACCATTTAAAGTAGTTGAATTTGACTTAATGTATGGAAAAGGAATTAGTAAAGTAGGGGAACTAATCGACCTTGGTGCTAAAGCTGAGATTGTAGAAAAATCAGGAGCTTGGTACGCTTATAAAGGAGAAAAAATTGGTCAAGGTAGAGAGAACGCTAAACTTTACCTTGAACAAAACCCAAAAGCTGCAGCTGAAATTGAAATGGCTATTAGAGAAAAAGCAGGCGTTATTTCAAAAAAGATAGAGGGAAACCCTTTAAGCGAAGAGAAGGTTGAGGCTCAGAAAAAAGAGGAAGAAGTTCCAACTAAAAAAAATTAGCAGATAACTTTTAGTTATTAAGAAAAGGCGCTCAATTGGGCGCCTTTTTTCCCTTCAGAAGTGTAGACATCATATAAAAATGCTGTATTTTGGCAATATATGGCTAAAACACTAAATGAAATTAGATCAGCATTCTTAGGTTATTTTGAGAAAAACGATCACAAAATAGTAGAGTCTAGCAATCTGGTTCCAAACAACGATCCAACATTGATGTTCGCGAATTCAGGGATGGTTCAATTTAAAAATGTTTTTACTGGGTTAGAAAAGAGAGATTATCTAAGAGCCACAACCTCACAAAAATGTGTAAGAGCAGGTGGAAAACATAACGACCTAGAAAATGTAGGTTATACTCCAAGACACCATACGTTTTTTGAAATGCTGGGTAACTTTTCTTTTGGAGATTACTTTAAAGATAGGGCTATCGAGCTTGCTTGGAATTTAATAACCAAAGACTTTGGTTTAGACAAAAATAGACTGTATGTAACCGTGTTCCATGAAGATGATGAAGCATTTAATTATTGGAAAAAAATTGCAGGTTTGAATGATGATAGAATTATTAGAATAGCAACTTCAGATAATTTTTGGTCAATGGGAGAAACAGGGCCATGCGGACCATGCTCCGAAATCTTTTATGATCATGGAGATCACCTTGAAGGTGGTTTGCCTGGAACAAGAAATGAGGATGGTGATAGATACATAGAAATTTGGAATTTGGTCTTTATGCAATTTGAACAAATTTCAAAAGATAAAAGAATAAATCTACCAAAACCTTCAGTTGATACTGGCATGGGTCTTGAAAGGATTGCTGCATTACTTCAAGGAACTCATGATAATTACGAAACTGACCATTTTAAAAAAATAATTAATTCAGCAGCAGAAATTTTGAAAGTTAAACCAAATGATGACAATTTAGCAAGCTTCAGAGTAATTGCTGATCATTTGCGAGCAAGTTCTTTTTTAATTGCTGAAGGAGTCTTGCCATCAAATGAAGGTAGAGGTTATGTTTTGAGAAGAATAATGAGAAGAGGAATGAGACATTCTCATTTACTTGGTTCGAAAGAGCCTATTTTTTATAATATATTTAAAACTCTTAAAGACGAGATGAAAGGAAATTATTCAGAAATAGAAAGAGCTGAGTCTTTAATAAAAGAAACTTTAAAGATGGAGGAAGAGAAATTTTTAGTATTATTAGATAGAGGCATAAAAATTTTAAATGATGAAATAGAAAAGATAGACAAAATATTGCCGGGAGAAGTTGCTTTCAAATTATATGATACTTATGGTTTTCCATTAGACCTCACCCAGGATATCTTAAAAAATAAATCTTTAACAATAGATATAAAAAGATTTCAGAGTTTAATGAAAGAAAGTAAAGAACTAGCCAAGAAAAATTGGAAAGGATCAGGAGATAGTGCTGTTGATGATATATGGTTTTCAATTAAAGATAGACTAGGACCCTCAGAGTTCTTGGGATATGAGACAGATCAAGCCGAGGGAATTATAATTTCATTATTAAAAGATAATAAAGAGGTAGACGAGCTTAAAGAAAATGATGAGGGAATAATTATTGTCAACCAAACCCCCTTTTATGGTGAGTCTGGTGGACAAGTTGGGGATACTGGAGAAATAATTTCTGGTGATTTCAAATTTGAAATATCTGATGTGCAAAAGAAATTAGGAGATTTATTTGTTCACTACGGAAAAGTAAAATCTGGAAGCATAAAGATTAAAGATAATGTTGAAATGAAAATTGACGTTGAGAGACGAAATAATATAAGAGCATATCATTCAGCAACCCACCTTCTTCATGAATCCCTTAGAAGAGTATTAGGGACACACGTTACTCAAAAGGGATCACTAGTTGCACCTGACAGACTAAGATTTGATTTTAGTCACATGAAACCAATTTCTGAACAAGAGATTGAAAAAATTGAAAGTCATGTAAATTCTATGGTAGAGAGAAAATCAGAAGTCAAAACGAGAATCATGACCCCTAAAGAAGCAGTTGATAATGGAGCACTTGCACTATTTGGAGAAAAATATGGAGAGGAGGTAAGAGTTTTGTCTATGGGTGATGAAAATGAAAAATATTTTTCTACAGAATTATGTGGAGGGACTCACGTGAGAAATACCGGCGACATTGGAAAATTCAAAATTATAAGCCAGTCATCTATAGCTGCTGGTGTAAGAAGAGTTGAAGCCCTTAGAGATAATCAATTAAATAATTTTCTTCAAAATAAAGAAAAATTATCTGATCTATCTGCACAAAAGGATGAGGAATTAATTAACGATCTATCAAAACAAATTATTAACTTAGGTGGTAAACCAAATTTAGAAAATGAGGATAATAAAAACTTAATTAAAGATTTATCAAAACAATTAGAGCAATTACAATTTAGCTCAATTTTAAGTGATAATTCTTTAAATAAAATTCAAAATAAGAAATTTAAAGATATAAATATTAGATTTCAAAAAGTTGAGGGTCTTCCACCAAAAGAACTTAGAAAATTAGTAGATATAGGAAAAAAAGAATTAAAAAGTGGAATAATTATTGTATTTGCAAGCCTTGAAGGAAAAGTGGGTCTTGCAGTTGGTGTAACAGAAGAATTGATTGATAAATATGATGCTGTTAAATTTGCAAAAACAGGTTCTGAAGTTATAGGCGGCAAAGGTGGAGGTGGTAGAAAAGATTTTGCACAAGCCGGTGGACAATTTAATGACAAAATTGATGAAGCTTTTGAAAAAATGACTTCTTTAATTTAATTTTTGTCTCAACTTACCATCAATTGTATCTAAGAATTGATTAGTTGTAAGATACTTGGTTGAAGGGCCTATTAAAATAGCTAAATCTTTTGTCATCGAACCCTCTTCAACGCAATCAACACATACTCTTTCAAGAGTTTCTGCAAATTTTATCAATTCTTCGTTTCCATCTAGCTTTCCTCTATGAGCCAAACCTCTTGTCCAGGCAAAAATAGAAGCAATAGGATTTGTAGATGTTTCTTTTCCTAGTTGATGCATTCTAAAATGTCTGGTTACTGTACCATGAGCAGCCTCTGCTTCCATAGTTTTTCCATCTGGAGCAAGAAGTACACTTGTCATTAAACCCAAGGATCCATACCCTTGGGCAACAGTATCTGATTGAACATCTCCATCATAATTTTTACAAGCCCATATATATTTACCATGCCATTTCATGGCACAGGCTACCATATCATCAATTAATCTATGTTCATAAGTAATTTTATTTTTTTCAAATTTGTCTCTAAATTCTTTTTCAAAAACTTCTTGGAAGATATCTTTAAATCTTCCATCATATCTTTTTAAAATCGTATTCTTTGTAGATAGATACACTGGCCATTTTTTTATTAAACCATAGTTGAAGCAAGATCTTGCAAAATCTTCTATTGATTTATCTAAGTTATACATAGATAAAGCAATCCCCGGACCAGGAAAATTGAATACCTCATACTTTCTTTCATCTGTTCCATCTTCAGCAGTCCATTTAATTTCTAATTTGCCTTTACCTGGAACAGTGAAGTCTGTTGCTCTGTATTGATCACCAAAAGCATGTCTTCCAATAATTAACGGATCAGTCCAAGACGGCACAAGTTTTGGTATATTTTTACAAATGATAGGTTCTCTAAAAACAGTTCCTCCAATAATGTTTCTAATTGTTCCATTTGGTGATCTCCACATTTTTTTTAAATTAAATTCTTTTACTCTGGCTTCATCTGGGGTGATGGTTGCACATTTGATGCCAACACCATTTTTTTTGATTGCATTAGCACATTCTATCGTGATTTTATCTTCAGTCTTATCTCTACTTTCCATCCCTAAATCGTAGTATTCAATTTTCAGATCAAGGTAAGTAAGGATTAACTTATTTTTTATGAAGTCCCATATGACTCTAGTCATTTCATCACCATCAAGCTCAACAATGGGATTTTTAACCTTTATTTTACTCATTTATTTGATGTATCTTAATAGTTGAATTTATCTTTTTTGTATACATATTAATTCAAAATTATCAATTATAGGATTGTCATGAATAAAATTTTTCCAAAATTACACAATGAAGGATACAAATTTATTATTATTTTTGCAATCGCAACTATAATTCTTTATTTCATAAATGGTTTTCTTGGCTTTATCGGGTTGCTACTGACAATTTGGTGTTACTATTTTTTTCGTGATCCTGAAAGAACATCGATTGGAGATGATAACTATCTAACTAGTCCAGCTGATGGTGTTGTCCTGCAAGTAAAAGATACCAATGGCCCAAAGGAACTTGGTTTAGAAAATAAACAAATGAAAAAAGTAAGTATTTTTATGGATGTATTTGATTGCCATGTTAATAGATCACCATGCTCTGGAGCAATCTCTGAAATACTTTACAAACCTGGAAAATTTTTTAATGCATCATTAGATAAAGCAAGTGAGGATAATGAAAGAAACTATTACAGAATAAGAAACTCCGATGGAAAAGATATAATTGTTGTGCAAATAGCAGGACTTGTTGCAAGAAGAATTGTGACTGAGGTCTCCAAAGATGAGCTGGTAGATCAAGGTTCAAGAATTGGAATGATCAGATTTGGAAGTAGGGCGGATATGTATTTTGAAGACTACACACCTTTGGTAAAAGTTGACCAAAAAACAATAGCGGGTGAAACTTTAATCGCAAAAAGATAATTTTATGCAGTCTCAGAATAAAGATATTAAACTGGTTTCAAATAAAAAGACTAGAGTTATTCTACCAAATATTTTGACACTTTTTGGAGTTTGTATTGGATTAACATCAATCAAATTTGCATTCGACGGAAAATTTGAATTATCAATTATTGCAGTAATAATTGCTGCAATTATTGATGGACTGGATGGTAGAATTGCAAGATTAATTAAAGGAACTTCTAAAGTAGGTAAAGAGTTAGACTCGCTTACCGATGTAATTAGTTTTGGTGTTGCTCCAGCTTTTATAATGTATTTTTGGGCATTGTCTGAAACAGGTAGAGTTGGTTGGTTAATTTCGTTAATTTATGTTGTTTGTGTTGCGTTAAGACTTGCAAGATTTAATGTTTCATCAAATGAAGACAGTTCATGGAAGGATAATTTTTTTGAGGGAATACCTTCACCAGCTGGTGGAGTTTTGGTTTTAATGCCTCTGATTTTAAGTATTAGTGAATTTCAATTTTTAAATTTAAATTATCAAATTATTGTTCCTATTATGTTTATAATTGTTTCAATATTACTAATAAGTAAAATACCTACTTATTCTTTTAAAAGAATAGCCGTGCCTAGAAGCGCATCAATATTTTTGTTATTTGGTATTATTTTATATTTTGGTTTAATTCTTGTTTATACGTTTAATGCGATAATTATTTCAGGAGCGTTCTACTTGTTGATGATACCTATAAGTTCTATCCATTTTATGATGATTAAAAAAAGTGAAAAAAATATGACGGACTATACTGATCATCATGAAGATGTATTATAAATGAAGGAAAACACAATTATCTCCCTTGCAGACGCAAATTACTTTGAATTATTAAATGAGTTAGTTGATTCAATTAACAGATTTGAGCAAAGTAAAAAATTAGACATATGCATAATGGATGCAGGGTTAAAAGATGATCAAATAAAAATATTAGAAAAAAAAGTATTAACTATTAAAAAAGCTAATTGGGATATAGAAGTACCAGACTCTAAAGTTAAAGGGAAAGAATGGTTAAAAAGCCAAGTATCAAGAGCTTTTATTCCAAAATATTTCCCTGGATATAAAAAGTATTTATGGATAGATGCAGATGCCTGGGTCAATTCATGGGAGTCTATTGATTTATATTATAAAGGATGTGAAAATAAAAAGTTAGCAATAGCAACTTCAGCCGATAGATCATATGGAAGAGTTTTAAGAGCTGATTGGATATTTGGGAGTCTGGCAAAAATAAAATCTCAAAACTATAAACATGCCAAGTCTTCTGGATTTTCTGAAAAAATTTCAAGAGAAGTAGCCCTAAAACCTCATTTGAATATTGGTTTGTTTAGTTTAGAAGCCGATGCTCCACATTGGGAGGTTTGGCAAAAAAACTTAAGAAAAGCATTATCTTCAGGAAAGATTTGGGGTTCAGAGCAAATTGCAATGAATATCACAATTTATTCTGATAATTTAGAAGTAGAAATTTTACCAGCTTATTGTAATTGGACACATATTGATGCGATTAAATTTGATAAACAAAATGGAACTTTTGTCGAACCATATTTACCAAATCATGAGATAGGTATTATACATTTAGCAGGAAAAAATAATGACAATATAAGAAATGATAAAAATTATATTTCTAAGATTAAAACATTAGACGGTGATATAATTGAAAAATCATTAAGATTTGAGAATAATTGAAAAAAAATAAATTTTCAAAAAATTGGATTATTAAACAAAATAGAGATATTTACGTAAAAAAATCAAAATTAGAGGGTTATAGATCCAGAGCAGTATATAAATTAATAGAAATTAACGATAAATTTAAATTAATCAAAAATAATTCTTTGGTTGTAGATTTAGGAGCTGCACCTGGAAGTTGGTCTCAATATATTTCTAGAAATTTCAATAATTCAAAAATAATTTCAATTGATTTGAAAGAAATTGAACCAATCAAGAATTCAATACACATAAAAGGAGATTTTACAGAAGAACATCAAAAACTACAAATACAAAAGTATTTTGAAAAAAAAGTAGATCTCATAATTTCTGATATGGCGGTAAACACAACTGGAAATAAAAGTGTAGACTCATTAGTTACAGGAGAACTATGTATAGAAGCAATGAATTTTGCTTGTGAATTCCTTAATAAAAAAGGAAGTTTTGTTTCTAAAATCTTTATGGGATCAACATTTAACGAGATTGTCGCACTTGGAAAGAAATCATTTAACGAAGTAAATATTTTTAAGCCACCCTCAAGTAGAAAAGATTCTAAAGAAAATTTTATAATTTGTAGAAATCTTAGATAGTAACTCTTTTATTTTTACAAGAATCATTTATATAAGGACATGGATAGTATAAAAGAAGCATTAACATTTGATGATGTCACATTGGCCCCAAATTACTCAGAAATACTGCCCAGCCAGGTAAATACTTCTATAAAATTAACACCAAAACTTAATATAAATATTCCTCTTTTATCATCCGCAATGGATACTGTAACTGAGTCACCGATGGGAATTGCTATGGCAAAAGCAGGAGGTATAGGAATTATTCATAGAAATCTAACTATAGACGAACAAATTAAAGAAATAAGAAAAGTAAAATCAAAAAAACTTCTAGTAGGAGCAGCAGTAGGCGCTAGTGAAAAAGAATTTACTAGAGCAAAAAAGCTTTTAAAAGAAAACCTGGATATTATTGTAATTGATACAGCTCATGGACACACAAAAAAAGTAGCAGATATAATAAAAAAAATTAAAAAATTACGTTCAAAAAATACAGCAATATGTGCTGGAAATATTGCTACAACTGAGGCAGCAAAATTTTTAGTAAAATTAGGAGTAGATATTATTAAAGTTGGTATTGGTCCAGGATCAATTTGCACTACAAGACTTGTTGCAGGGATTGGAGTTCCACAGTTAAGTGCTATCTTAAATGTAAAAAAAGGAATAGGTAAAAGTAAAACGACACTAATTGCTGATGGAGGTATAAAATTTTCTGGTGATATTGCAAAAGCTTTAGCGGCTGGAGCTGATGCAGTTATGATAGGATCTTTATTTGCAGGAACAGATCAAGCCCCAGGAAAAAAAATTAAAAAAAAAGGCAAATTATATAAATATTTTAGAGGCATGGGATCGATTGGAGCGATGAATAAAGGTTCTGCAGATAGATATTTTCAATCTAAACAAAAAGATACCTCAAAATACGTAGCAGAGGGAGTAGAGGGATATATTAAATATAGAGGTAGTGTTGATAAAATTATTTACAACCTAATAGGAGGTTTAAAGTCATCCATGGGATATTTGGGTGCAAAAAAAGTTACCGAACTAAGAAAAAATCCAAAATTTGTAAAAATTACCAAGGCTGGTTTTTATGAAAGTATGGTACATAATATAGATCTAGTTAAAAAATAATATGAAATACTTTATTTTAATAATATGTTTTTTTTTATTTAATACTATTGCAAAGACTAATGAAAATAATTTTTTTAATGAAGCAAAGGATTTATTTGATAAAGAAAAATATGAGGACTCGAAGTTTTTATTCCAAAGAAATATAGTTTATAATCCAAAGGACTCAGCATCATACTTATACTTAGCAAAAATATTTAAAATTGAGGAAGATCAAAGACAAGAGGAAAAAAATATAAATACAACTCTTCTTTTAGATCCAAAGAACGAGGAAGCAATGTATCTTTTAATAGATATAGAATTGGAAAGATCAAACTTCTCAAAAGCAGATGAGTTAAGTAAAGATTTTAAGAAAATATGTAAAGAGATGTGTAACAAAATTGATTTAATTGAAAGTCGTTTAAAAGATTTTGAAAAAAAAGATGCGTCTTGAAGACAATCTTAATAAAATATTAATTGTAGATTTTGGATCTCAATTTACACAATTAATTGCTCGAAAAATCAGAGAATTTGGAATTTATTGTGAAATAACAAGCCATAAAAAAATCAAAAATTACATAAATTTTCACAAAAATATTAAGGGTATTATTTTGTCTGGAGGTCCACTAAATGTTTATGAAAATAATAAAGTAAAATTTAATAGCAAGATTCTTAAATTAGGTATCCCAGTTTTAGGTATTTGCTTTGGACATCAAATTATCTCTAAAGAATTAGGTGGAAAAGTCAAAAATTCAAAATTTAGAGAGTTTGGTTTAGCTGAAGTAGAAGAGGTTAAAAAAAGTATACTTACAAAAAATTTTTTTTTTAAAGGTAAAAACAAAGTATGGATGAGCCACGCAGATCAAGTAACCAAGTTACCAAAAAATTTCCATTTACTGGCAAAGAGCAAAAACTCAAAATTATGCATAATTGAAAATCTAGAAAAAAAATTTTTTGGTATTCAATTTCACCCAGAGGTTAGTCATACTAACAAAGGAAAACAAATACTGAAAAATTTTGTATTTTCTATTTGTAAAATCAAAAGAAACTGGTCTTCATTTGACCAAAAGAAAAAACTGATAAACGAAGTTAGAAATTTAGTTGGAAATTCGAAAGTAATATGTGCATTATCAGGAGGTGTAGATAGCAGTGTTGTTGCAAAATTATTATCAAATGCTATTGGAAAAAAATTGACTTGTATATTTGTTAATACAGGCCTTTTAAGAAAAAATGAAGAAATCCAGGTAGTAAATACATTTAAAAAAAGATTTAAAATTAATTTAATATATGTAAACGCAGAAAATATATTTTTGAATAAATTAAAAAATGTAACAGACCCTGAGAAAAAAAGGAAAATAATTGGCAACCTTTTTATTAAAATTTTTGAAAAATATGCCAAAAAAATCAAAAATGTAAAATTTTTAGCACAAGGCACGTTATATCCTGATTTAATAGAGAGCAAATCTGTTACAGGAAGCCAAACTTCAAAAATTAAATCTCACCATAATGTAGGAGGTCTACCAAAAAAAATGAATCTTAAGCTAGTTGAACCTCTTAAATATTTATTTAAAGATGAAGTAAGAAAATTAGGATTAGAACTTGGATTAAACAGAGAAATAATTTCAAGGCACCCTTTTCCTGGACCTGGACTTGCCATTAGGATGCCCGGCAAAATAACCAAAGAAAAAATAAAAATTTTAAAGGAAGCTGATAATTATTTTATTCTGTCTTTAAAAAAAAATAATTTATATGATAAAATATGGCAGGCATATGCAGCTTTATTACCTGTAAAAACAGTTGGTGTAATGGGTGACAATAGAACTTATGAATACTTATGCCTTCTAAGAGCAATAACATCTGAAGATGGAATGACAGCTGATTTTTATCAATTCAATAAGTCTTATATTCAATCGATTTCTAATAAAATTGTGAACAATATAAAAGGTATTAACAGGGTTGTTTACGATGTTACTTCTAAGCCACCAAGTACTATTGAATTGGAATAATAAGCGTATATAAAGTCTCCTATGAAATATTTACATACTATGATTAGAGTTTCTAATATCGAGGATTCTTTAAGATTTTTTTGTGAAGGTTTGGGATTAAAAGAGACAAGAAGGAAGGAAAGTGAAAAAGGTAGGTATACCTTAGTATTTTTAGCAGCTCCTAATGATAATGGAGCGGAAATAGAATTAACTTATAATTGGGATGGCGATAGTCTAGGTGAAGGATCAAGAAATTTTGGACATTTAGCATATAGAGTTGAGAATATATATGAGACATGTCAAAGACTAAAAGACATGGGATATACTATTAATAGGCCCCCTAGAGACGGTCACATGGCCTTTGTAAGATCTCCAGACAAAATTTCAGTTGAAATACTTCAAGATGGTTATTTAGAGCCTCTGGAACCGTGGAAGTCCATGGAAAATATAGGTACCTGGTAGGTAGTACATAATTATGCTTACAAAAATACGTAGGCTTACTTTAAAAAAAAAAAATAAATCAAAAGTTGTTTGTTTAACTGCATATTCAAAAAACATAGCTGAGGAAATTGACCAGTATGCGGACTTAATACTTGTAGGAGACTCGCTTGGTTCAGTTTTATACAATTTTGATACTACAAGAAAAGTTAATCTCAAAATGATGATAGAACATTCTAAGAGTGTAAGAAAAGGTGTCAAGAAAAGCTTAATGATAGTCGATATGCCTTTCGATACTTATAAAAACAAATCTCAAGCTCTTAAAAATTGTAAAAAAGTATTAAAAGAAACAAAGTGTGATGGTATTAAACTAGAAGGTGGTAGAAAACTAAATAACATAATTAAGTATTTGATTAATAATAAAATTCCAGTCATGGGGCACATAGGCATTACTCCACAAACAACTAGAGGAAAATACAGATATAAAGGGAGAACAGCTTTTGAAAAAAAAAAATTACTCAAAGATTCTAAATCATTAGAGGAGGCAGGTGTATTTGCAATAGTTCTAGAATGTATTGAAAGAAAGTTGGCTCAAGAAATTACTAAAACTGTCAAAATACCTACAATAGGAATTGGATCTTCAAAATATTGTGATGGTCAGATTTTAGTTACAGATGATATTTTAGGTTTGACAAACTCAAAAATGAAATTTGTAAAAAAATATATTAATTTAAAAAAAAATATAAGAAACGCTGTAAAAAAATTTCAAACAGATGTTAAGAATGGTTCTTACCCATCAATAAAATACTCATATTAAAAGTATTTTTTAAACTGTTCATTAATTCTTAAGATTTCTAAATCAACAAGTCCGCCAATAATAAGTTGTATCGCAAGTAAAACAATAAATGCAATTCCTACATAAACAACCCATAAATGTTTTTGTATATAATTAGCTAAATAAGTAGCCATTGCTCCAGTAAGAACTACGGATAAAATTAAACCAAATATCATAAAACCAAAGTTACCTTTAGAAGCCCCAACGACACCTATAACATTGTCAAAACTAATTGTGATATCTGCAAAAAGAACTTTGTACATGCCCTTTGCAAAAGATGGTTCTAAAGATTTTTTTGTGGGTGATTTTATTTGCTTTTGAGCTTGTAATAGATCTTTTCTTAAATCATTTACTATCCAAATTAAAAGTAAACCACCTAGAATTTTTATAAAATAAAATTTGAACAAATATGTTGCAAATACTGCAAATAAAATTTTAAAAATTAAAGCTCCAACCACTCCCCAAAATATGATTTTTTTTCTATTTTTCGGAACAAAATTAGCTGCAATTAGACCAATTATTATGGCGTTATCAGCTGCCAATATTATATCTATAAAGATAATTTGCAGTAAAATAAGGGCTTCTTCAATCAAGATAACTATATAATAGTAACAATTATTAATTTTTCAATAAATCTTGATAAAATTTTTATTGATTTAATAAATAATACATAATGAGATGTATTTTTTAAAAATTAAGGAGGATTAATGAAAATTTTAAAAACTTTGTTTTCTATTTTATTTTCTGTCTTGTTAATAGCAAATGTAAATGCTTCTGAAAAGTGGGATATGGCTCTAGCTTACGGTGCGAGTAACTTTCACTCTGCAAATGCAGCAGAATTTGCTAAAAACGTTTCAGAGAAAAGTGGAGGAAAACTAACAATAGTTACACATCCTGGTGGATCATTATTTAAAGGTGGAGAAATCTTTAGAGCAGTAAGAACTGGTCAAGCACAGATGGGTGAAAGATTTATGTCAGCGTTAGGAAAAGTTGACCCTATTCTTGAAATCGACTCACAACCTTTTTTAGCAACATCATATGACGATGCTATGAAATTGTATCAAGCATCAAAGCCAGCAATCATTGAAAGTTTAAATCAAAAGGGATTAGTATTTTTATATGCTGTTCCATGGCCTGCACAAGGACTATATAGTAAAAATGAAATCAATAGTGTTTCAGATTTAGAAGGTTTAAAATTTAGAGCTTACAACTCTGCAACAATTAGAATTGCAGAACTTACAGGTATGGCTCCAACAAAAATTGAGGCAGCTGAAATTAGCCAAGCATTTTCAACTGGTGCAGTTGAAAGCATGATTACATCGCCAACAACTGGTAAAAATAGCAAAATATGGGAGAACGGTGTTAAATATTTTTATGATATTGCTGCCTGGTTCCCAAAAAACATGGTTGTTGCACATAGAGGATCTTGGAATAAGTTAGATGCAGATACTCAACTTTTAATTAAAAGAGAAGCTGCTGCTGCAGAAGAAAAGGGTTGGATGTTGTCTAGAGTTGGCAATATCGAAGATAAAAAAGCTCTAGCTGCTGCAGGAATGGTAGTAGGCAAAGTAAATGCTGATTTAGAGAAACATTTCCAAAAAGTTGGAAAAAAAATGGCAAAAGAATGGAAGAAAAAGGCTGGCAAAACAGGAGCTAGCGTACTTGCCGCATACAAATAAAATAATTATAATAAAAAAGGCCGTTTAAAAAAACGGCCTTTTTTATGTTACAAAAAATTAACAAATCATTAAATAGTCTATATAATTATTCCGGATATATAGCTGCAATTTTCTTAATTCTAATAGCAGTTTTTATATTAACCGGAATTGCATCTAGAATTTTTGGTTTTTATATAAGGGGTTTAGCTGAATATTCAGGATATTGTATGGCTGCCTCATCTTTTTTTGCTCTTTCATATACATTCGTAAATGGGGGGCATATAAGAATCACATTATTTTTAGAAAAATCAACAGGTTTTAAAAAAAAATTTTTAGAAGTCTGGAGCTTAGTCGTCACAACAATATTCGCAGGCTATATGTCATATTATTTTATCAAAATGTTAAAAATTTCATACGAGTTTGAGGAAAGAAGTGAAGGTGCTGATGAAATTTTAATATGGATACCTCAGTGTAGTGTCGCTATTGGAGCAACACTTTTTTTTATATGCGCCTTTCATTTACTAATCATAAAAATTTATAATAATGATTGAAATTTTATTAGCTATTTTTTTTATAACAGTTTTACTACTTTTTTTAAGCTCTGGAATATGGGTAGCAATAAGTATGATTGGCGTTTCTTCTATTGGAATGATTTTATTTACTTCTCGACCAGTTGGAGATGCGATGGCCACAACAATTTGGGGCGCATCGTCATCATGGACTCTGACTGCATTACCTCTTTTTGTATGGATGGGAGAAATTTTATTTAGGACTAAATTGTCAGAAAATTTATTTGAAGGATTGGCCCCTTGGTTGCAGAAACTTCCTGGAGGTTTAATTCATGTCAATGTTGTTGGATGTGCATTGTTCGCAGCAATATCTGGATCTTCAGCTGCAACAGTTGCCACTGTTGGAAAAATGTCAATTCCAGAGCTAAGAAAAAGAAAATATCCAGAAAAAATTTTACTTGGAAGTCTAGCGGGCTCAGGCACTTTAGGATTATTAATCCCTCCTTCAATTATTTTAATTATCTATGGAGTAACTGTTCAGGAGTCTATTGCTAAACTATTTATAGCAGGAATTATTCCTGGAATAATGATTGCTCTTATATTTATGGGTTATGTAATCATTTGGTCATTGCTAAATAAAAATAAAATGCCCTTAACTGAAGAAAATTATTCATTTTTAAATAAATTAAGTAAATCAAAACAGCTAATACCTGTAATTTTATTAATCCTTTGTGTAATCGGCTCTATTTATACAGGAATTGCAACAGCAACTGAGGCTGCATCTTTAGGCGTTGTAGGAGCTTTAATACTTTCTTATTTTCAAAAAAGTTTGAATTTGAAAACTTTCAAGGAGTCTTTGCTTGGAGCAACAAAAACTTCATGTATGATTGCTTTCATTTTAGCTGGAGCAACATTTTTATCACTCGCAATGGGATTTACTGGCCTTCCTAGAAATCTAGCTATTTGGATACAAAACATGGAATTATCGCCATACGTTTTAATTTTTGTATTAATGATTTTTTATATAATTTTGGGTATGTTTCTTGACGGAATTTCAGCAGTTGTTCTGACAATGGCAATTATAGAACCTATGATAAGGCAGGCAGGCTTTGATATGATTTGGTTTGGGATATTTTTAGTTATAGTTGTTGAAATGGCACAAATTACTCCGCCAGTTGGATTTAATTTATTTGTTTTACAAGGTATGGCTAACAAAGATATGGGTTACATCGCTAAAAGTGCTTTTCCGTTATTCTTGTTAATGATATTTGCAGTAATCTTAATTGTTTTGTTTCCCCAAATAGCATTATGGATGCCTGAGCAAATGATTCAAAATATAAACTAATATTTTGATTTTCTTGATCCGTCTATAATTTCTTTTAATTCTTGATATTCTTCACAATTACAACTTCTTAAAACTTCTAATCTTTCTTTTGCCAAATCTATTCTGTTTGTAACGACATATAATTCACCTAAGTATTCATTTATTCCAACATGATTTGGTTCAACTTGTAAACCTAGTAAGTAATATTTCTCTCCAGCTTCAAAATCTCCAAGTTTTCTAGTTGTAAAACCTAAATAATTCAAAGTATCAGCCTGTAATGGTTTTTTTTTATCTAATTCCAATAAAATCTTTTGGGCTTTTTTGTATCTTTTTAAAGCTTTATCTTTTTTATCTTTCGACTCATATTTTTTTGCAGCCTCAATCAATTTTACTGCATTTTTATAACTTGGTTTTTTATCTGATGAACTTGTTCCAGCCGCAAAAGATTGAGCAGAAAAAGTCAAAAGTAAAAATAAGGTTAAATATATTTTAATAATCTTCATAGAAATTTACTCATTTTATTTAGAGGTTTTAAATTTAAATTATTTTCTAATAAATTTTGTTTTACAAACATTGCAGTTTCCAATGAGCTTATATTATCACCATGTATGCAGACAGAGTCAATTTCACAAGGTATTTGTTTACCACTGTGACAATTAAGGGTTTGGTTTTTAACCATATTCAATACATGATTTTTAGCTTGAGTGGGATCTGTTATTAAAGCATGGTCTTTTGTTCTAGAAACTAGCGTTCCATCATCTTCATAATTTCTGTCGGCAAATATTTCACAGGCAATTTTCATATTAAGTTTTTTTGCTGCTATTTCCATTTTAGAACCAGTAGGTACTAAATAAATGATATCTTTATCAATTTGGTATATTGATTTAGCTAAAGTTGTTGCTAGATCTAAGTCCTCACATGCCATATTATTCAACGCACCATGCGGTTTAATATGTGAAACCTTTTCTCCTTGTAGATTAGCTATATTTTGTAATATCTCATATTGATCAATAATTAGTTTATTTATTTCGCTAGCCGAAAGGTTCATTCTTTTACGTCCAAAATTTCCAGGGTCATTAAATGATGGGTGGGCTCCAATGCTAACATTATTTTCTTTAGAAATTTTTACTACTTCTTGCATTGTCTGCTCATCACCTGCATGATATCCGCATGCCACATTAGCAGAATTTACAATTTTTAGTAACTCAGGATCATTTTCATTTGAATGATGCTTTGATTTTTCACCTAAATCACAATTTAAATTAATTTCCATAATTAATGGCTTAAAGTATAACATGGCATGATAAAAAATATATCAAATCTTGGTGACGCAGCTTTATACTGTGACTTTGGAAATGATGTAAACAGGGAAATAAATTTAAATGTAATTCAATTTTTTAAAAATATAAAGAAAAGCAATATTCCTGGTATTACAAATATTACACCAAGTTATAATAAATTGATAATTAGTTTTGACCTAAGCATTACTAGCTTTGATAAAATTAAAACAGAAGTTGAACAATTAAATTTCAAAAATGAAATAGTGAATGTAGGTAATCTCATTAATATACCTGTCTGCTGTGACAACAATTTTGCTCTTGATATAAAAAGATTAGAAAAATTGTTAAATCTTGACAAAGAGGAAATTTATAAAAAATTTTTTTCTAAAAAATATTATTGTTATATGACAGGATTTATTGCTGGTATGCCATTTTTGGGAGATTTGGATGGTTCATTACATGCTAGACGTCTAGACACTCCAAGGGTTAAAGTACCAAAAAACTCTATAGGATTAACAGAACAATTTTGTAATATTTATACATTTGAAAGTCCTGGTGGATGGAACATAATTGGAAAAACTCCTTTAGATATATTCGACAATAAAAATAACAGTTCACCAAATTTAATTAACCCAGGTGATACGATATCATTTTTTCAAATATCAAAATCAGAATTCGAAAAAAAATATGACTGAAAATTATTTTGAGGTTTTAAGACCTGGTATAAATACAACTTTTCAAGATAATGGTAGAAAAAATTTCTATCATATAGGAATACCTTTTAGTGGTGCGATGGATAATAGAAATTTTGTTATAGCTAATGCTATTTCAAATAATAAAAAAAATAGTCCTGTTATAGAATTTGCACTACAAGGGCCAAAATTGAGATACAAAGGTGATAAAGTTTATTTTAATGTCACTGGTGATGTAAACTTTCAAATATTAAGAAAAAATAAAATAGAAGAAGGAGTTTGTTATCAAAATCTTGTTTTAGAAAATAATGATTGTTTAGATCTTATATCCACTAATAGATCTGTTTATGGTTATTTATCTATAAATGCATCATTTAAAATAGATTTTTATCTTGATAGTTGCTCAGTAAATACAAAAGCAGAAATTGGTGCTAACAATGGGAAAATATTACAGAAAAATCAAATAATTAAAATAGAAAATATTACAAAAAAATATTCTTCGAATAAATTAGATTACATAATTTCAAAAATTGAAAATATTAGAGTAATAAAAGGACCACACTTTGATTATTTTTCTGAAACCGCAAAAGAATTATTTTTTAAAGAAAAATTTAGAATAACAAAATTGACTGATAGAATGGGAATTAGATTAGACGGTCCAAAAATTGAAAACATAAAATATACAAACATCAAATCTGAGGGATTAGTTAAAGGAACGATTCAAATAACAGCTGATGGTGACCCAATTGTTATGCTTTCGGATCATGGAACTATTGGTGGTTATCCTAAAATTGGAGTTGTTATAAGTGCTGATTACGATAAGCTAGTCCAAATACCACCCGGAAGTAAAATAAAATTTAAAGAAATCAATTTAAAAGACGCTGAAACTATTTACAAACTTTATGAAATGGAAACCCGAAATTTAATATCTAAAATTAAATGAATTTAATTTCAAAATTACCAGGACCATTATTAATTTTTCTTGGTGCATTTTGTCTTAGTTTTGGAGGTTTAATTGTAAAATCGTTTGAAGGATCAACTTTATGGCAAATACTATTCTGGAGACAAGTTTTTTTTATAATAACTGTAACTATATTTTTATTTTTTAATTATAAAAAGAATGTATTTAGCAAAATTTATTTATCAGGAATTCCAGGATTAATTGGAGGTATTATTCTTGGTATTGGTTTTAGTAGTTATGTTTTTGCCATGTATAATACTACAGTTGCCAATACTAATTTTATTATCCAGACGCAGACAATTTTTTTAGCAATTTTTGGTTATTTTTTTTTAAAAGAGAAAATTTCAAAAATTACACTAGCGTCAATTATTTTAGCAATATCAGGTTTAATACTTATGCTTGGAAATACCCTTTCAAGTGGTCAAATGTCAGGAAACATTGTTGCTTTTGTAATGCCTATTACATTTGCAATTTTAATTTTAATTGTAAGAAAGTATCCGACTGTGGATATGGTACCTCTTCAACTAGTAGCAGGTATAGTTGCTATGATTATTGGTTTCTTAGCGTCAACTAAAATTTCTGTATCTATGTACGATATATTTTTAGCATTTTTATCAGGTACATTTCAAATAGGGCTTGGTTTTATATTTATAACAATTGGAGCTAAAAAAACATTATCTGCAATGGTTGGTATAATTATGCTAACAGAGGCAATTTTAGGTCCTATGTGGGCATGGCTTTTTGTAAATGAAAATCCATCATTTCACGTATTAATTGGTGGCGGAATAATAATATTTGCAGTTTTTCTACAATTTGTCTCATCATTTAAAGGTGAAAATAAATATAATCCTCAATAATGAAATTAGCAATTATAGGGTCTGGTATTTCAGGTCTAAGTGCAGCATATTATCTTTCGAAAAATCATAAAGTTGATCTTTTTGAAAAAGAAGATCACTTTGGTGGACATTCCCATACAATAGATATCAAAATTCAAGATAATATAATACCTGTAGATATAGGCTTCATTGTATTCAATAAAAAAACATATCCAAATTTAATAAATTTTTTTGAAGAAAATAACATAGCTATAGAAAAAAGTAATATGTCATTTTCAGTTTCTGTTAGAGACTCAGAAATTGAATATTGTGGAAAAGGAATATCAGGAATTTTTAGCAATAAATTAAATCTATTAAATATAAAATTTTTAAAAATGTTTTTTACAATAATTGATTTTTACAAAAAGAGTGAAAACAAAAATTTAATTACCGAGAATATTACTTTAGGAAAATATTTAGAAAAATTAAATGTTTCAGACTATTTCATAAAATTTCATATTATTCCAATGGTTTCAGCAATATGGTCAATGCCTCCTTATGAAGCAAAGCAAATGCCTTTAAGTTTTTTTTTAAAATTTTTCCAAAACCATGGTCTTTTTAAATTAAAAAATAGACCTCAATGGTTTACAGTTTCAAACAGAAGCAGAACATATGTAGATAAAATACTGAGCAATATAAGTGGCGAATACTATAAAAATTATAACATAAATAAAATTAAAAGAATTCAATCTGGAGTCCAGGTTTATTATGGTGATAAAAATGAGTATTTTACTTATGACAAAGTTGTACTAGCTACACATGCTGATCAAGCTCTTTCAATGATTGAAGCTCCAGATGAAAATGAAAAAAAGATTTTGAGTAATTTTAAATATAAAACAAATGAGGCGGTTATTCATGAAGATATTAATTACATGCCAAAAAATAATAAAGCTTGGTGTTCTTGGAATTCATCAATAAAGGCTGAAAACAGCGAGCAAAATTCCATTACTTATTGGTTAAATTTATTGCAGAATCTGAATATTTCTAAAAATATATTTTTAACATTGAATCCTTATTTGAAAATACCTGAAGAAAAAATAATTAGAAGGGTACAATTTACACATCCTTATTTTGATCAAAAAGCAATTAATAGTCAAAAGGATCTACATTTAATTCAAAATAAAAATAATATTTTATTTTGTGGAAGTTATTTTGGTTATGGTTTTCATGAAGATGGTATAAAATCATCATTAGATATGATGAATTATATTAATGTTTAAAAACTCAAAAATTTATACTGGGAAAGTAATTCATAGAAGATTTAAACCTAAAAATCACTATTTTAAATATAGTGTTTTTTCATTGTTGATTGACCTTGATGATTTAGAGGAAATTAATAAGAATATTACTATATTTTCTTATAATAAATTTAATATTATAAGTTTTTTTGACAAAGATCACGGTAATCGAGATGGAACATCTTTAAAAAATTGGGTTAAACATAATTTAAAAAATATTGGCATTGATGAAACAGAAGTAAAAGTTAAAATATTGTGTTATCCAAGAATTTTTGGGTATGTATTTAATCCTTTAAGTGTTTTTTTTATATATAATAAAGATAACAAAATAATTTCAATTTTCTATGAAGTTAAAAATACTTTTGGTGAACAGCATACTTATATTTTTAAAACTCATGATACAGAGACTATAAAAAATAGTTGTACAAAAAAATTTCATGTATCGCCTTTTATAGAAATGGAGTGTATTTATAAATTTAGAGTAAACAAACCTTCTGATAAAATATCAGTTATAATAGACCAATCTGATAAAGAGGGAAAATTATTATTTGCATCACAAGACGGTATTGCAAAAGATTTAAGTAATAAAAATTTGTTCTTTTCTTATATTTTTCACCCATTAATGACATTCAAAGTTATTGTCGCAATCCATTATGAAGCATTTAAATTATGGTTAAAAGGAATAAAGTTTATAAAGAAAAGGTTAAGAATTAAAAATAATATTTCAGAAGAAATAAATGAATTTGAATAAATTGTCAGACAAGATTGTTTTTAGCTCACTCAAATATATAAAACATGGTTCGTTAAAGATAATCAATCATGATGGAAAAGAATATAATTTTGGAAATAGTAATGAAAGATTACATGCTCATTTAAAAATCAATAAACCAGGAATTACTCTAAAAATAATCAAAAATGGTAGCATCGGTTTAGCAGAAGCGTATATGGATAACAGTTTTGAAACAAAAAATTTAACCAACTTAATAGAATTAGCTGCCAAAAATATAAAAATAATACATAAATTTTCTGGATCCTTTGATATTGCAATATTTAACAAAATCAAAAATTTTTTTATTAAAAATAATAAATCTAGAAGTAAAGAAAATATAAGAAAACATTACGATTTAGGAAATGAGTTCTTCTCCTTATGGCTTGATAAAACATTAACATATTCGAGTGCAATCTTTGAAGAAGGAAATGACTTAGAAAAAGCACAAATCAACAAATATAAGAAACTTTCAAATTTAGTAAAGCCTAAGCCTGGTGACAAAATGCTAGAAATAGGATGTGGTTGGGGAGGCTTTGCGGAATACATTGGAAAAAATTATGATGTAAAATTAGATTGTATTACTATTTCTAAAAAACAATATGAATTTTCCAAGGAAAGAATTCATAAAGTTGGTTTAAATGAGAAGATAAACATACAAATGTTAGACTTTAGAGATATTAAAAATAAATATAATTCAATTGCATCAATAGAAATGATCGAGGCTGTCGGTCATAACTATTTAAAAAATTATTTTAATACAATAAAGCATAATCTAGTAGATGGTGGAACAGCTGCCATACAAGCAATCACTATTGATGATAGCATTTACGAAAGGTATAAAAATAAGACTGATTTCATCCAAAAATATATTTTTCCTGGTGGTTTTTTGCCAAGCAAAAATGAGTTAGTTTCTTTATCAAATAAATCAGGACTTAAATTTGAGAAATGTAATTCTTACGGAGAACATTACTCAAATACCCTGAGAATTTGGAGAGATGAATTTTTCAACAAGTGGGATCAAATTTCATCCCAAGGTTTTGATAACACTTTCAAAAGAATGTGGAACTTTTACTTGTCTTATTGCGAGGCTGGATTTAAATCCAAAAATATCGATTTAATACAATTTGCTCTTCAAAAGTAACTTTATGAAATTAAAATATTTTTTATTGATAATAATCTCAGTATTGATTACAAACTGTTCATCTAATCAAGGTATGAAACCAGAAGATTTTAAAAACCAAAAACCAAGACTGATAATTGAAGAATATTTATCTGGAAATGTAAAAGCATGGGGTATTTTACAAAATAGGTCAGGTAAAGTTACTCGACAGTTTTCTGCAGATTTGAATGGAAAGTGGGATGGAAAACAATTAATACTTGACGAAAAATTTGTTTGGAACGATGGAGAAATTCAAAATAGGCAATGGACAATCAATAAAATTGATGAACATAACTATGAAGGCACTGCTGGAGATGTAGTTGGAACTGCAAAAGGTTTTTCTTATGGTCCTGCATTTAAGTTTGAATATGTACTTTTAGTTCCTGTAAAAGGAAGAGAAATGAAAATAACTTTTGATGATTGGATCTTTATGCAAGATGAAAGAGTAGCAATTAATAGAGCAAAAATGACAAAGTTTGGTATTAAAGTTGCAGAATTAACTGTGATGTTTGTAAAAGATTAAATTTATTTTTTTTGAAGCTTCGTCATTTTTCTTATCAAATATAAGTAGATCCCATTTGGCAAAATCTTAAAAAATTTTAATATTAAAAATAAACTTCTAGGAAAAGCTATTTCAAATGAATTTTTATTTATTAAACCATCATAAATCTGTTCAGCCGCATATTGTGTGGTTTTTAAAAATGGCATTTTAAATGTGTTTTTATCCGTAAGTCTTGTTTTGATAAATCCAGGGCTGACTAGACATACGCGAACATCATATCTTTGAAAATCAAGATATAAACTTTCTGCTAAATTAATAAGAGCTGCTTTTGCAGGCCCATAGGCAGTTGAATTTGGCAATCCTCTGTATCCTGCAGTAGAAGATACAATAGATATAATTCCTTGCCTTTTTTCTTTGTAATATTTTTCAACAGCTTTAATACAGTTTATGGTTCCAATATAATTCACATTTGTAACATCAATTATATTCTGAAGATCAAAATCCTTCTCTTTTTCAGGCTCATAAATTGCAGTAGAAAAAAAACAAATATCAACCTTGTTGTATTTCTCAACAATAGTTTTAAAAACTGAATGACATGCTTCATAATCAACAATATCTAATTTCAAATAATCAATATTTTCATTTTTATCTGAAATATCTTTTAAGACTTCCTCACGTCTTGATGATATAATTACCTGCCATCCTTTATTTGCAAACTTTAATGCAACTGCTTTTCCTATTCCACTGCTACCGCCAGTTATCCAAATTACTTTTTTCATCTATTTTCTTTGTTTTATCTCATAAATTTTTATCGACATGCGACAAGAATTGAATAGTATTAATTATATTGAGAACTATATCAACCATATGTTCAAAATTATAATCATATATGAGTTAATTTTCGTCGCGTTTTGGAATATTCTTTATTATTCTAACTCTGGAGTAGAGAACTGGTTCCAAGAAAAAATTTTGACAGCCATCTTTGTGTTTCTATCTACCATGGCTTTAGGACTAACTTTAATTTATGTGATTTATTATAGTTTAAAAATTACGGGGCTATCAAAAATTTTAAAATCACTTAAAGATCCTAGAAAAAGCAATACACAATAATTAATTACTAGAGGCGCATCTCTTAGAGCAATACTTAACTTTTTCCCAATTAAGTTTCCATTTTTTTCTCCAAGAAAAAGGCTTGTTACAAACTTTGCATACCTTAGTTGGTAGGTTTTGTTTTTTCATTTAATTGTTTTCTGTTTTTTAAAAATAAGAAAAATGCAGCAATTTCATATATATAATGAAAAATAATAAATAAGGGTTTTATTGAAAAAATTTTAGATAGGATTTTATATTTTGGTATTTTTGACCAAATTATAATAAATGCTTTAGCACCTCCAATAACTTCACCATCATTTATTACATGCAACCTTCTGAGCAACTCTTTTTGCGACTTAGATGTTATTTTTATAGCCTCATCATTATTTGTAATATCTATCCACTCCAAATCACTATTTGCAATTTTTTTATAATGATTTATTTCCATTCTACAAATATTGCAAGAATCGTTAAAATAAACTTTAATTCCCATAAGTATTATCTTTAATGAATTTGTTTGCTTCTGATAATATTAATTTTTTTCTATTTTCTTTCATTTTATCAAAAATTCTTACCATCATAGACAACCTTGGATTTTTCAAAAAAAATTTTCTATTTCTATCTATGAAACGCCAATAAAGACCATCCATAACATTACACCAGTTGCCCCTTTTAAAATCCATCATTTTCATAAAATAACTTGATCCACAGATATAAGGCTTAGTTGCGAAAATTCCACCATCACTAAACAAACCCATTCCATAAACATTTGGAACCATAACCCAATCAGATGAGTCCACAAACATTTCCATGAACCATTTATAAACTGATTTTGGTTCAACTTCGCATAAATTCATAATATTTGACAATATCATTAATCTTTCAATGTGGTGCGACCAACCAAATTTGCTAGCATTTTTAATTGCATGATCTAAAGGATCCAAACCAGTGCTGCCATCATAGAATGTATCTTTCATTTTTCTATTATGTTTAAAGAAATTTCCACTTTCCATTTCTTTACTATAATTTTGATATATTCCTCTCATAAACTCTCTCCAACCAATTATTTGTCTTATATAACCTTCTAAAGAATTTAGTCTGACACTCTTACTATGGTGATAAGTCATTATTTTTTGAATGATAATGTCTGGCGTTATTAAACCTAGATTTAAATACGGACTAAGAGCACTGTGAAATAAAATATTATTTTTTTGATCAACAGCATCTTCGTAATCACCAAATAGGTTTAACTTATCTTTAATAAAAAAATCTAATAATTTTGAAATATCTTTATATTCAGTTGCAAACCAAAATTTTTTGGTATCACCTGGATGTTTACTAAATAATTTTTCAATAATTGGTTTTAAACTTTTTGTATGTTTAGTTTCTTTAATTTCTGGAAATTTTGGTATTAAGATATTTTTTGGCAGTTTTTTTCTATTATCCTCATCAAAACTCCATTTTCCTCCCTCTGGTGTACCATCTTTGTTTAACAAAATGTTTAATCTCTCTCGCTTTTCTTTATAAAACTTTGCCATAAAGGGTTTTTTTGTTTTTGATAAATATTTTTTAAAATCTTCACGACTATCTAAAAACATTGGCGATCGAATTATATTCCACTGAATATTTTGTTTTTTTAAAAAATTATTTATTTTTGTTTCAAAAAATTTATCCTCTATTTCAAAACTAGTTACTTCTTTTATCTTATTCATCTTTAACAATTTTTCTAATTTCTTCGTATAGTCCTTTTTAAAATCAGTAGAATCAATTTTTGAGTAATTAAGCTTAAATTTATTTTCCTTCAATTTATCCGCATAAGATCTCATTGAAGATAAAAATAGTAGAATTTTTAATTTATGATGTCTTTCATATGTACATAATTGGTAGTCTTCTGACATAAAAAATAGGTGGTCTTTTTTGAAGCGGTCGAGGTTTTTTAATGGAAATAACTGATTTCCAAGTATAAAAAATAATTTCATTAATTATTATATGTCAGAAAAATATCTAATTGTCGGTGCGACAGGTTCTATCGGATCCAATTTAGCAGAGCAAATGTATTCTTCTGGTAAAGAAATTCATTTAGTTGGAAGAGATGAAAGTCAACTTAAAAATTTAGCTGAGAAATTGAACTCTTCTTATACTGTGGCAGATGTATTACACGAGGGGTTCGTGGATACAATTAAATCAGACATATCAGAAATCAAAGGTGTAGCATATTGTGTTGGGTCTATAGATTTGAAGCCTTTAAAGATGGCAACTGAGAATGATTTCAATAAATGTATGAAACTTAATTTTTATTCTGCGGTAGACTTAATCAAAGGATATCAAGATAACCTAAAACAAAATAATGGTTCAATTGTTTTATTTTCAACAGTTGCAGCTCAAAGAGGTTTTACAAATCATTCAATAATAGCATCAACCAAAGCGGCTATTGAGGGACTAACTGTATCATTAGCAGCTGAATTTGCTCCAAACATAAGAGTTAATAGTGTTGCTCTAAGTTTAACTAATTCTAAGATAGCTCAACCAATGTTAAAAAATACAGCAATTGCTCAAGGAATAGCTAAAGCCCACCCACTTAAAAGACTAGGTGAGGGTAAAGATGGAGCAGCTTTGGCAAAATTTTTACTTACCGAGGAAAGTTCCTGGGTAACGGGTCAAATAATTGCAGTTGATGGTGGAAGATCAAAACTTTCATAAAGTGAAAAAAATAATATACGTTTTAATTCTTTTTTTCGTATTTGCCTCAAAATCGTATTCACAAAACTTTAAATTAGAAAAATTAGTTAACCTAGATTCACCTTGGGGATCCTCTTTTATTAATAGTAATGAAATAATAATTACAGAAAAAAGCGGCAAAATAAAAATTGTAAATATTTTATCTAGAGAAGTTCAAGAAATTAGTCATCAACTTAACTTTGTTGTCCATGGTCAAGGAGGCTTATTAGATATTATTCATAAAGACAATAATATTTGGATTTCATATACTGAAGATAGAGGTGGATATAAAACTAGCACTTCTATTGCAAAAGCAGAATTTAATAGGAAACAATTAAACTTTAAAAATATTTTTCAAGCAAATCCCCCAATAGACTCTGGTTATCATTTTGGATCAAGATTAGTTATCAAAGATAATTTTATATTTGCTTCTGCGGGTGAGAGAGGACAAGGTATGATTGCACAAGACGCCTCAAAGCATCCAGGTAGTATTATAAGAATTCATTTAGATGGAAGTATACCAAAAGATAATCCAAAGTTTGAGGGTATGGTAGATTGGTTGCCAGAGATTTATCAAATTGGAATTAGAAATCCTCAAGGGATGGCACTTTCTGAATTTGATGGAAAAGTTTACATGAGTAATCATGGGGCAAAAGGTGGAGATTGGTTCGGAGAAGTTAAAAAAGGTGAAAATTATGGATGGAAAATTTTAGGATGGGGAGGAACCAATTATTCTGGAATTCCAATTGGCCCAAAATGGAAACCTGGATTTACAAAAGCTATTCAATATTGGGTACCCTCAATAGCAACTAGCGCAATAACTATTTATAAAGGTGACGAGTTTAATGAGTGGAATAGTCATGCTTTAATCACTTCTTTAAAAGATAAATCCTTAAGAAAACTGATATTTGAAGACTTATCAAATGTAAAAGAAGAGGTTATTTTTAAAAATAAAATTGGAAGAATTAGAGACATTCAAGTACATCCCTCTAACGGAAAAATTTATTTTTTATCTCAAGATGCTTTATGGTTAATGCAAAGAAAATAGTATATATTAAAATTTATGGATGATGTCGTCATAGTTGGTGGAGGTATAATAGGCGCTGCTACTGCATACTTTTTATCAATGGAAGGTAGAAAAGTTAAGGTAATTGAGAGAGACCCTACATATAAGACTGCCTCATTTCCTTTGTCTTTAGGTGGATTTAGAAGACAATTTTTTCAAAAAGAAAATATACTTTTAGGTAAGTTTGCTAGAGAATTCATTTTTAAAATACCAGAATTGTTAAAAACAAAAAAAAATCCAAACCCAACGGCAAGCATGGTTCCTAATGGATACCTTTTAATGTTTGGACCAGAACATGCAGAGGAACAATATAAAGCTTTGGAAAATCATAGAGAATGCGATGCTGGTACAAAAAATATTAAAGGTTCAGAATTAAATAAAATTTTTCCATATATAAATAACGAAGGTATAGAAACAGCTACATATACTGATAATAAAAGTGAAGGTTGGATTGATCCTTTTATGTTTCATAGTGCTTTAAAAAGTAAAGCAATTGAGTTAGGCGCAGAGTTTCTTAAAGGTGAGGTTAAAAATTTGTCTGAGATAAATGCAAAAACTATCATTTCAGCAGCAGGATGTTGGACTAAAGAATTGTTATCAGATATTCCAGTTGAACCACAAAAGCACACTGTATTTCGAGTTAAATGTCCAAAACATTTTCCTGATATGCCACTAACTGGAGATTTAACAACAGGTGTATATTGGAGACCAGAGGGTAAAGAGTTCTTAGCAGGTTCACCTATATCTGTATTTGATGCGAAAGATTTAGAACCAGCATGGAATGATTTTGAAGAATTAGTTTGGCCTGCTCTGGCAAAAAGAGTTCCAGCCTTTGAAGAACTAAAATTAACCGGTGGTTGGGCAGGATTTTATGATTGTAATAAACTTGATAACAACGCAGTTGTAGGCAAACATCCAAAATATGACAATGTTTATTTAGCCTCTGGTTTCACTGGAAGAGGTTTAATGCAGGCACCAGGTATTGGAAGGGCTCTGACTGAATTGATCACAACAGGTAGCTACCAATCAATAGATATAAGTGTTTTTGATGTAGAAAGAGTTTTAAAAAGTAATGCTAGACCGGAACCTTACGTTTTATAATTTTTTAATATAAACTCCTAGTATTCCGTTAAATATAGATACAGCTAAAATCAATAATTGTCCTTTAAACGAGTAAAATTCAAAAGATGGATAAAAACTTATCCCAATTGAAAAAAAAAGATAAGTTAACACAAAAGGTCGATAAAATTTTTTTATAAAATTTAAAATTTTCACTTACTTTCTAGTTGCAATATAAACACCAATTGTTGCAAGTATAAATCCTGCTATATCAATATTAGATAATTTTTCTCCTAAAAATAAATAGGCCATCACAGCTGTTGTAGGTGGGACAAGAAAAAATAATGTTGAAGTTTTACTTACCGAACCTGCTTTTATTAAAAACATTAAAATTGTAAAGGCTCCAAACGACACTAGAATAATCTGATGTGTCATCCCTAATAAAAATCCTGTTGTAAAATTTATATAAGGAGTTTCAAATATTGATATTAAAATTAAATTAAAAGAACAGCCCCCAAAAGCTTGAAATCCATTATTAACTGATAATGGGACATTACCACTTAGTTTTTTTTGCCACAAGGTTCCTGTAGTGATTGCAGCAAGAGCAATAAAACAAGTTACTAATCCATCTTTAGGAAACTCTTCTCCAAAATCTACTCCAAGTACTAGCAAAGAGCCTACAAAACCAAACGCAATACCAACCCACTGCCTCCATCCTATTACCTCTTTATAGATTGGTCCTGATAATAAATTAGTTAATATCGGTTGAAGAGTAACAATTAATGCTACAACACTTGCAGGAACTCCTACATGAAAGGCGTACCAACAACCACCAAGATATAATCCATGAAACAATACACCTGTAGTAATACTTTCTAGGACATATCTTATTTTTGTAAAAATTATTTCTTTTTTAAATAGTGCAAATAAAAAAAACCCTATAGTTACAATTCCAAATCTAAAAGCAAGTGCTGCAAATGGAGATGCGTTCTGAACTATAATGTCACCTGATATGAATGCAGATGACCACAATAGTATAAATAGCAAAGGAAAGGTTTTTATCATTTAAAGGATTTATATTGTCATAAATTTTTTAATTAAATTTTGACAAGCATTTTACCAGTATTTTTTCCCTTTAATAAATCTATAAATGATTTTGGGGCACTCTCAATTCCTGTATAAATAGTTTCTTTAAATTTTATTTCACCTTTAGATAACCATTTCAACATATCAGTTTCAAATGGCTCTCTTTCATTTTCATGATCAAATATTAAAAATCCTTTAATGGTAAGTCTTTTAACAAGCACATGTGCCATATTTTTTATTCCAGATCCTGGTGTTGTTACATTCATCTGAGAAATTCTTCCACAAATAACTATACGACCAAAATTTTTCATTTGGAAAATTGCGGATTCCAAAAAATCACCTCCAACATTATCAAAATAAAGATCAAATCCATCAGGACAAAGTTCTTTAAAATGTAACACAAGATTTTCTACCTTTTTATAATTGAAAGCATAATCAACTTTTAATTCATTTTTTAACCAATCAACTTTTTCATCAGAACCTGTACTAGCAATAACTTTACAACCAAGATTTTTCGCAATTTGACAAACTGTCGAACCAACACTCCCTCCAGCTGAAGATACTAAAACTGTCTGCCCAGCTTTTAATTCTCCATGTTTTAATAGTCCGATGTATGCAGTATGTCCTGTCATACCAAGAGGACCTAAATAGGATTGAATTGGCATGTCAATAGCTTTAAGCTTTTTTAGTTTATCAGCACTGCAAACAAAATTGTCTCTCATACCCTGGCTGCTAAATACTAAATCTCCAACATTAAAACTTTTATCATTTGAAATCTCTACTTTGCCAATTGCATATCCTTCCATTTCCTCACCAATTTTAAATGGCGGTTTATAATTTTTTCTTTCGGTCATTCTTGCTCTCATATACGGATCAACTGATATCCATGAATTTGAGACTAATATATTTTTTTCCTTATTAATTGATATTTCTTTTGATTTTATCTCAAAATCAGTTTCTTTTGGTAACCCAGTTGGAATATAATTTTTTAAAGCTACATATTTGCTGATTATAGTCACTTTAAGACCCCCAAATATTATTTAATGTTGCCTCACGCCTACAAGCCTTTTTATATCTTAAATAATTTACAAAATTTATTTGGTAATAATCTTGATGGAAAGCTTCTGCCTTGTAAAATTTTTCAAATTCTCTAACGTAGGTTACGACTTTTTTTTTAAATTTTTGTTCTATTTCCTTAATACTATTTTCTATTAAATCTTTTTGTTTCTCATTTTGATAAAATGCAACTGATCTATAACTATATCCTTTGTCACAAAACTGTCCTGCAGCATCAAATGGATCGATATTTACCCAGAATTCTTCTAAAAGTTTTTCATAGCTGACTACTTCTGGAACATATATCACTTCAATAACTTCAAAATGACCTGTATTTCCATATGTGACCTCTTTGTAAGTTGGATTTTCTGTAGTGCCACCTGAGTACCCAGAAATAACTTTTGAAACACCAAGAATATTTTCAAATGACTCCTCCATGCACCAAAAGCACCCACCAGCAAAATAAGCTCTTTCAAAATTTGGTGAATTTGCAAAGCTCGTTGAAGAAAGTAATAAGAAAATAATTGATAATAATTTTTTCATTAAAGGTAGCTATCTGGTAAATTCATAGCTTACCTTTAATGATTTGTATTTAAAACTCTATTTTTTTTGATATTTTGCCGCTTCTTCAGAACCGCCAGTGGCGCTTCCTTTACTGTAAGAATGTGCACCCATACCTGCTAATTGTCCATCCTTAACAATTAGGTATTGGTTACGTATTTCACGACCTTCAAAGAAACATTCCAAAATCTCTCTAACACCATCAGCATATCTAGCTTGCGCTGAAAGAGAAGTTCCAGAAGTATGAGGCGTCATTCCATGATTTGGCATTGTTCTCCAAACATGATCATTTGGTGCTGGTTGTGGAAACCATACATCACCAGCGTATCCACTTAATTGACCACTTTTTAACGCTTTAGCAATTGCGTCTCTGTTACAAATTTTACCTCTGGCAGTATTTACGATGTATGCACCTTTTTTCATTTTGCTAATCATTGCATCATCAAATAAATTTTCTGTTTCAGGGTGTAGTGGACAGTTTATAGTTACCACATCACAAACTTTAACCATTGTCTCTACTGTTTCATGAAAAGTTAAATTTAATTCTTTTTCTACTGATTCAGGTAATCTATGTCTATCAAAGTAATGAAGATGAACATCGAAAGGTTTCATTTTTCTTAAAGCATCTAGTCCAATTCTTCCAGCTGCAACAGTTCCAATATGCATTCCTTCAACGTCATATGATCTTTGAACAGCATCTGCAATGTTCCAACCGCCTTCATTAACTATTCTATGTTGATTATGGTAATCTCTTACCAAAGATACAATCATCATTACAATATGTTCAGCAACTGATCTTGAGTTACAGAATGTGACCTCTACAACATCAATTTTATTATCCATTGCTGCTTGTAGATCTACGTGGTCTGACCCAATTCCTGCAGTGACTGCCATTTTTAAATTTTTTGCTTTTGCAATTCTCTCCTTAGTTAAATAATAAGGGAAGAAAGGTTGAGAGATCACTATATCCGCATCTACAATATGTTTATCAGCCTCGCATCCTTCTCCATCTTTACTATTTGTTACAATTAGCTCATGGCCATTACTTTCCAAAAATTTTCTTAATCCTAACTCTCCAGATACACAGCCTAACAATTCTCCAGGTGTAAAATCTCTACCTTTTGGACTTGGTAAAGTCATTCCATCTGGGTATTTTTCTAGTTTTGGAAGATCTGATAAGGCATAAGACTTAGGCATACCGCCTTTAGGATCATCATATAACACACAAAGTACTTTCATTTTATCTCCTAATTTTTAAGTTTAAAATCTCTCTCTATAGATATTTTCTAAACCAAGTCTAGCACAATTGGAACATCAATCAAATGAATAGTAAATGTTAAGGATATTTCTTTTGAGCAACAAATTTATTTAGAAGAATTCCAAATACTATTATTATCAGACATCCAGTTAATATTGGTGACAAAAGATATTCAAACGATACTGACCCTAATATGACTATAATAGGGTTTCCACCTGCAGGTGGATGAGTTACATCTAAAAATATCATTAACCCAACTCCAAAACCTACAGCTAAAGGTATTAAGATATAAATAGGTAAGGGAATGTAATTATAAAATAAAATTCCAATTGCTGAAGTTACCAAGTGACCAAATAATATATTTTTTGGTTTAGCAAAAGGACTTTCAGGATAGCCGTACAAAAGAACCATTGAAGATCCAAATGAAGCAATTAAAAAAAGACCAAAATTGGTCTTATAGGTTAATAATGTTAAAATACCAATTGTTATTGTAGAAAATAAAGCTGCTAAAAGTGACTTATAAATTTTATCTTTTGTCATTTATTCAATTATTTTTTTTAAAGCTTCAATTGGCAATGTTATACAATCTTTCCTAGCAAAATTTTTTTTATTAAAAATTTTTTTAAAATCTTTCCATTCATTAGGAAATAAAATGTTTTCTTTATCATTAAACTGTTCTAATAATTTTAAAAAATTTTTAATTTTGCTTTTACTTTTTCTTTTAAAATTTTTTGAAGCTATATTAGCTGATGCATTGCAATATATACAAGATTGAGATTGATAGGTAAAATCTTTAATCATATTATCTTTTATAATTAAAAAAATTTCAATCTCGTCTCCACAAATCTTACTTTTGAACTTTGTTGAATGAGTACAGTTTCCAATATATTTGTTATTTTTGGTATCTGAAGCTAATTTTAAAATATTAATATCCATTAATCTAAATTTTATTTGATTGTTATTATATAAATTTATATTTATATTTTCTTACTTCTTAAATAAAAAAATAGCACATGCTTGATTTAAAAAATCCAAAAGTAGCCATTCCAATTGTCCTAATAGCTGGAGTTTTTTGGTCATTTGGCCCTTATGTTGTAAGACACATCGATCAGCCGGAGACAGTTCCATGGCAATATTTATTTACTAGAGGGTTAGTTATTTTTCTTTTACTAAATATGTATTTATTTCTTGAGGAGGGAAAAGACTTTTACAAAAACTATTTCAAGGTAGGTATATCTGGCGTTGTAGGAGGAATTGGCTTAGGAACTGCAATGATTACGTTCATATGGTCTATAACTAATACTACTGCAGCTATAACATTGCTTTGTCTTGCTGCTATGCCATTTATAACTGCTTTGTTAGGTTTTTTATTCCTAAAAGAAAAAATCTCTTTAACAGTGTGGGTTGCAATAATAGTAGCTGCAGCTGGTATATGTATAATGGCTTTTGATAATTCAGAACAAAATACTTTGCTTGGACTTGTATTTGGACTTACCTCTGCACTGGGTTTCTCAATTTTTTCAGTTTCACTTAGATGGAGAAAAGAAACACCAAAATTTACCACTGTTGCATTGGCTGGATTATTTTGTTTTTTGTTTTCTGCAGTGATGCTTATGAGTAATGGCGCTAGCTTTTTATCTACTGGTAAAAATGAAGCTTTATTTGCAACTCATGGAACTCTAGTTTGCTTGGGTTTGATCTTATATTCAATTGGATCTAAAAACATTCCTGCTGCAGATCTAACTTTACTGTCTTTAACTGAGGTCATAGGTGGTATTTTTTGGGTATGGTTGCCATGGCTTGGAATTAATGAAGTGCCATCAACAAATACTATAATTGGTGGGTTTTTTATTTTTATGTCAATTTTCTATTATAGTTTAATAATGCAATCAAATAGAAGATTTATAGGTTTAAATTAGTATGAGTGATGAAAAAATAATTGTTAATAGTTGGAATGAGTGGGATCCATTGAAACATGTTATAGTAGGAAAAGCAGATGGTACGTGCATTCCAGCTCCTGAGCCAGCATTAGACGCAAAGGTTCCTGAAGATAGCGATATGAGAGGTCAATTTGGACCACGAACAAAAGATACCGTAGATAAAGCAAATCAACTTTTAGATGATTTCTCAGATATTTTAAGAAAAAGAGGAATTAAAGTTGATAGACCAGACCCAATTGATTTCAATCAAAAAACATCAACACCAGATTGGGAAGCAGAAACAATGTTTGGATGTATGCCCCCAAGAGATGTTTTGCTAACTGTTGGTAATGAAATTTTAGAGGCTACCATGAGTTATCGTTGCCGATGGTTTGAATATCTATGTTACCGACCACTTTTAAAGCAATATTATAATTTAGATCCAAATATGAGACATGAATCTGCTCCTAAACCTAGATTAACAGATGAGGATTACAGAGAAGATTACTTATCAGATAAAATAGGAATTCAAAAAAGACTGGAATGGACAGAAAATAAATATTTTGTAACCACTGAAGAGGAGCCATTATTTGATGCTGCTGACGTTCTAAGATTTGGTAAAGATTTAGTAGTACAACATGGTTTTACAACAAATTTAAAAGGAATTGATTGGTTAAAAAGACATTATAAAGATCATAGAGTGCATGCTGTTAACTTTCCAGGTGATCCATATCCTATTCATATAGATGCTACTTTTACACCTATAAAGGAGGGCTTGATTATTAATAATCCTCAAAGAAGACTTCCTAAAGAGCAAAGAAAATTGTTTGAAAATAATGGATGGGAAATTATTGATAGTGCTCAACCTGCACACAACGAGCCCCCTCCTCTATGTTACTCTTCGACATGGCTATCAATGAATGTTTTAGTTTTAGATCCTAAAACTGTATGTGTAGAAAAAAGTGAAGTATACCAAGCAGAACAACTAGATAAATTAGGCATGGAGGTTGTTCCTGTTGAGCTTAGAGACGCTTATGCATTTGGAGGTGGATTACATTGTTGTACAGCAGATGTTTATAGAGAAGGTGAATTAAAAGATTATTTTCCAAAGCAATAATTGTGACTCAGATAAAAACAAAAAGAGAAAGAGTAAAATTTGCTTCAGATAACGTTACAGGTGCATGTCCAGAAGTCTTAAATGCACTTCTTAAAGCTAATGAGGATGACAAAACTCCATATGGTAATGATGAGCTGTCGAAAAACTTACAAAACAAATTTTCAGAAATATTTGAAAAAGAAGTTATAGTATTTCCAACAGCATCAGGAACAGCAGCCAATGCTTTAGCCTTATCAACTATGACTCCTTCTTTTGGAAATATTTATTGCCATAGACTTTCCCATATAAATGTAGATGAATGTGGGGCCCCAGAATTTTATACTGGAGGTGCAAAGTTAGTTAATCTGGACGGTACCAATGGAAAAATAATAGCAGATGAACTAGATAGAAACATTTCTGGAAAAGGGGTGGTACATCATACTCAACCCTCATCAGTAAGTATTACCCAATTATGTGAAACAGGTGTTGCTTACAACTTAGATGAAATAAAAAAAATATCAGAGATTACACATAAACATGATCTAAATATTCATATGGATGGTGCAAGATTTGCAAATGCGTTAGTTTCATTAAACTGTACTCCAGCAGAAATGACATGGAAGTCTGGAATTGATGTACTGTCGTTTGGAGCAACTAAAAATGGATGCCTAGCAGCAGAAGCCATTATTTTTTTTAAACCAGAGTTAGTTGGAAATTTAGCTTTTTTAATGAAAAGAGCAGGGCATTTACTATCAAAGATGCGTTTTGTATCAGCTCAATTAGATGCTTATATCTCAAATGAGGTTTGGTTAAAAAATGCAAAGCATGCAAATGCTATGGGGAAAAAATTAAGCCAAGGTTTACTGAAACATAAAAATATTGAATTAGCTTACCCAACAGATGCAAATGAGGTTTTTGTCAAAATACCAAAAAATATAATTGATCAATTTAATTCGCATGGTTACAAAATTAACGATGATGAGTGGGAAGATAAAGCTGTTCGATTAGTTGCTGCCTGGAATACGCATCCAGATGATGTAGAATCGTTTTTAAATATAATTAAATCTTAATTTAGCTAGGATTTTCTTTAAGGAAATTTATATAATTTACTATTTCATCAAATTTTTCATCCTCAATATCTTTATAACTTGCATTAAATTTACTCTTTACGCAAATTGCGACATGTGCATAAGGATTTCTACCTTTAGGATGATTTGGATGATCTGGAAGTTGTCCTTGTAAATAATCGCCAGCTTCCTGAATAATTTTCCAGAGTTTACTTGCGTTTTCTTTGTTCACACCTTCATTTTTCTTTTTATACCTCAAAAAGTTCTAGTTTGGGAACTAGTTACATTATTTTCTCAAGTTTCCAAGCTTCGTCTTTAGCATTAAACTTTGCGTTCCAGTCTTTAGATCTTTGATCTTCAAATAAGGCATAAAATTTTTCTTCATCAGTTACATTTGCAATAAAAATCATTTTACCTTCACGAATGTGAGCCCATTCAAATGATGACGTGCATTTTGCAATATCATCTTTAAACATGCTGTATAATTCATCTGCATCTTTTTTAGTTCCTTCGTATGTTGTTGTTCCAACAAAGTTCATAGTATTCCCTTTCTTTAATTAATTAAGCTAATATAGACTCAACAAATTCCCAATCAATAAAATTTTCAACATATTTATCTCACCTTGTTCTAGTTCTATTTCTAGTTTGACCTTTAAAATCCACCACGCCAATTGTTTTTAGATTTCAAATCTTTCTCTTCTTGTTTTGAAGTAGGTCTAAATAAATAAAAACCTACGACAACAATAACGAATATACCTAAAATGATTTCAATCATATTTGATTAATCTCTAAAGTTTATAAATTCAATTGGAAGTCCTATATCCATAGCTTCTATTGCAGATATTGCTTCTTGAAGATCATCTCTTTTTTTCCCTTGTACTCTTAATTCTTCTCCTTGAATTTTAATTTGGATTTTAAGTTTTAGTTTTTTTACATCAGCAATAATTTTCTTAGCATTTTCTTGGCTTATTCCCTCTGTTAATTCACTGATTTGCCTGATAGTTCCACCTGCTGCACCTTCTGAATTTTTAACGTTTATTACCCTTGGGTCTACCTTTCTTCTTATAAGATGAACTTGTAGCAATTCTGTTACTTGTTTTAATTTTAATTCATCTGGCGCTATTGTAGTTATTATTTTATCTTTTCTCTCAATTGAAATATTAAGTCCCTTAAAATCATATCGGTTAGCAATTTCTCTTAAACAATTTGCAAGAGCATTGTCAAATTCTTGATAATTAATTTTACTTATTACATCAAATGAAGGCATAATTTAAATATTCTATACAATATTACATTTTTTTATTTGAACAACATTCTTTAATCATTGTTATAATTTTCTAAATTTTAGTATATTTTAATTTTAAATGTCTAAAGGTAAAATTAAAATCCATATAAGAAATAATCACTGGAAAAAAGGTTGTTTACCTTGTGATTTAGAAGGTGAAAAAAATAGTAGCGTTCCAAAAGATTTGTTTGAAAGCAAACTTAATAAATATCCTGAGATAAAGAATAAAGTTACATATTTGGTAGATTGGGATGATGATAATTGGATATCTTCTATGAAAGATGCAGATATTTTACTTGCTTGGGACTTTCCTACAAATAATTTAAGTAAAATTGCTCCAAATTTAAAATGGATTCACATTGTTTCAGCTGGTGTTAACCATCTATATCCATTTAATTGGATTAAAAAGGATTTAGTTTTAACGAATAGTAGTGGCATACACGCAAAAAAAGCAGGAGAATTTGGTTTGATGAGTATTTTGATGCTTCAAAACCATATGACAAAAATAGTTACCAATCAGAAAAAAAAAGAGTTTGTAACTTTATTAAGCAACCCAATTGTGAACAAAACAGTTTTGGCTGTAGGTACTGGATCATTAGGAGGGTCAATGATTAAACATATCAGTTCTTTAGGTGCGAATGTAATTGGTATAAATAGAAGAGGTAGAAAAGTTGAAGGGTGCTCAAAAGTTTTAACATATGATAAAATCGATGAAGTTTTACCTGATGCTGATTTTCTTTATTTAGCTGTTCCAGAAACAGACGAAACAAAAGGATTAATAAATAAGAGAAGATTAGATGTTTTAAAACCTTCCTGTGGAATAGTTAACATTGGACGTCAGTCTGTAATGGATTATGAGCATCTACAAAAAAAATTGACAAAAAATGAAATTTCTGGAGCAATTTTAGATGTTTTTTCAGAAGAGCCTATAAATAGAAAATCTAAATTCTGGGATACTCCAAATTTGGTAATTACACCTCACATATCGTCAGATAGTAAAGGAAAATATATAGAAATGGTTTTAGAAAAGTTTTTTGATAATTTAAAACTATTTATTGATAAAAAAGAACTATTTAATCAAGTGGACCCTGATCTAGGATATTAATTGTTTTGTTAATTATTAAATTTATTGAGAATTACCCTAAAGTATTTGTGACTTCCTTAGCCCCATTTACATTATTTGAATCTGATATTGATGGTTCTTCAATGGGCTCAGCTGCTGGGTTTAATTCTAAACCGATTGGCGTAATTGTTGTTGGCAAAGGTGTAAACTGAGACGCAGGGTTTTCAATAACATCTCTTACTCTCATTCTATAGACACCATACATACCTATCAAAATATGGAATATGATCAAAAAAATAAAATACCCATTTTCGCCAACAAAATTCATAAACAAGGAGCACAAAAATGGACCGCTCATAGCTCCCATACCAAAAGCAAATTGTAAACCAGCACCTGCAGAAACAAACTTCTCTTTAGCTACAAAATCATTTGTGTGCGCAAATATTAACGCGAACATTGGAAGACTAAAGAATGCATATAAACCTGTAAACACATAAAACCAAAACTTTGAACTTGCTAATCCGTCGGGCAAATGCATTGTCCCTACAGAAAAAATTGCACATAACGCAAAAAAAGCTGCAGCAAACGTGGAATAAACAGTTACTGTCCTTCTGTCATAAATATCAGATAGTTTTCCAATTGGCCATTGTGAGATAGCACCAGAAATTGCAACTAGAAAAGTTACAAAAGATATTTCAAATATGCTAAAATTCATTGCTGCAGCATACACTGCAATTAATGCAAACATTGCTGAATGACAAACACCACACAAAACAGCACTTACCATACCAAATGGGGAAGCTTCATAAAGTTCTCTAATTTTCATTCCAATAATTTTTTTAAATTTTGGAGCTTTCTTTTTTGTAAGTAGAATAGGAACAAGCGATAAAGACATAAATAGTGAAACTAAGATAAAAGGTTGAAAGTTTTCAGGTCTACTAAAATTTAAAAAAAACATTCCTATTGCCATAGAACTAAAGAGTACAATCATATAAATTGATAAAACACTTCCTCTATTTTTATTACTTGCCCTATCGTTTAACCAACTTTCTGCAATGGTATAAAGACAAACCATAGAAAATCCTGAAAAAACTCTTAGTACAAACCAAGTAAAAGGATTTATTACAATTGAGTGAACTAATACGACTATTGATGCAATTGAAGCAAAAGCAGCAAACACCCTTATGTGACCTACCCTTGAAACAAGGATAGGTACTGATCGTGCACCGATAAAGTACCCAACAAAATATCCTGTTAACATAAACCCTGTAGCTGTTATACTAAAACTTTCATGTACGGCTCTTACTCCTAGCAAGGATACTTGGAAACCGTGAGCTAACATAATTAATCCCATACCAGTAAAAAGGGCCCATGAGTTTTTTAATATCTTCTCCATAATTTCGCTATCTATGGATGATTTAATATTAAATCAAGAAATTAATTATTAATTTTTTGAGGTTCTTTTAATTTTAAAAATGAGTGGATGCCTATAGTTGTTATAATTATAATCCCCCCAATAATGGTCTCTAAAGTTGGTTGCTCTTTAATAACCAACCAAACCCAAATTGGTCCAATTATAGTTTCAAGCAAGAAAAACAAATTCACTTCCTCAGCTGGAATAAACCTAGGTGCAATTGTTACTAAAACAAATGGAAGAGCTACACAAACTATGCACATCAAAGGTATATAAATCTGATCAGATCCGATTAAATTGAAGTTTTCTACAAAAAAGAAGGCAAAAACTGCAACCCCTAATTTTCCCATGACAGCAGATGGCAAAAGATCTCTGTCTTTAGCATATCTTATCAGTACAGCGTTGACTGCTAACCCTGCAGCAGTAACAAATCCCATAATATTTCCAAAGAGATTTCCTATTTTAATGGAGTCATAGAATATGAACAAAACAGCAAAAAATGTAATGAAAATAGCTATCCAAGTTCCCTTACCAGGTATTTCTTTTAAAAAAATAGCACCTAAAATTGCAGATAGCATTGGTGCTAATGCAATCATGATCAAGGTATTAGCTACATTAGTATTTTGAATAGATATTATGAAAGTAATATTACATATTGAAAAGCTGATAGCATAAAATATACCAACAGTGCCAACTTTGAAAAATGCTTTTATGAAATTTTTTCTATAAAATAATAACAATCCAATAAAAACTATAAAAAAAGGGATTATACCTCTATAAAAAAGCATTCCCCATGTTTCTATGTCTGAAAGCCTAATAAGTAATGAGTCAGGCGTAATGAACATTACAGCTACGAAGGCTAGTAGTGAACCTTTCTTTTGATCTGATAATTTATTCAAGCTCTTAAACCTTTCCAAAATATCTTAGCAAGATTTATTTTAGAAAGGTCATAGTATGTTTTTAATCCAGTAGGAGACGTTACATTAATATCTCCATTTAGTTTCTGATCTATGAAGTCAATTCCAGCAAAATAAATATTATCATTCTTTAATTTTTTTCCTATAAGTTTTGAAATTTTTATTTCTTGTTTTGTAAGTTTTGTAAGTTTAGGCACAGCACCTTTGCTCATATTGCTCAAATATGAACCTTTTTTAGGAACTCTTGAGATTGCTCCACATACTTTACCATTAATTATAAAAACTCTTTTATCTCCTTTAGATATATTTTTTAAAAACTTTTGAAACATTGAATGTCCATTTTTTTTTAGAAAGTTTGTAATTAATTTTTTATTAAACTTATTCTTAATTAGATGAATTTGATTCCCTCCATATCCATTAATGGGTTTCATAATCATATTTTTATTTTTATTAAAAAATTTTCTAATTTCATCAATATTATTTGAAAATATTGTATCTGGCATATATTTTGTAAATTTTTTCGAATATAATTTTTCAGATACGTTTCTAATAGCCACTGGGTTATTTATCACCCTTGTTTTTTTTAGATCATCCAAAATAAGAGTAGTTATTAAATATTCTGAGTTGAAAGGTGGATCTTGTCTAATTAAAATAAATTTAAGATTTTCAACGTCAATTTTTTGTTTTTTATAAATTTTATAAAATTTTTTTCTTTCATAATTTAATTTAACAAATACTCCATTTGCATATGTTTTATTTTTGATGATGGATAAGTTTGAAGGAGTATAATAAAATATTTTATATCCTAGTTTCTGAGCTTCATGAGCTAAAAATATTGATGTGTCAGAAGATATATTAATTTTATCTAATTTATCGCCTTGTATGCCTATTATTTTATTTGTCATATAAATCTTCTAAATTTTGAAATTTAGAGAATTTATTTATAGCATGACTGGCCACTGTTTCTTTATTATTGATAATATTATTTAGATGTTCCAAGTATTTAGTTTCGTTTGTACCGCTTTTTCCAATAAAATCTCTCTTTTCCAAGCCTTTTTCGGCAATTTTTAACAAGTTAGAGATCCAATAAATCATATCCTTACCCATTAAATTTGTATCAAGTCCTTTCATAGGCGCATCTTTATACGCATTTAATAAATCTTTCTTTTCCCATTTTGAAACAAATTCTAATGCTTCGTCTAAATTACCGTATAAAAGACCAGTATAAAAAGCAGGACCAGCACAGATACAGTTCCAACCACAAGTATCCATAGACCTTAATTCAATATATTGTTTTAATCTATTCTCTGTAAATATAGTGCTTAAATGCAATCCAAGATCGTCAATACTTGGTAAAGAATTATTTATTTCTTGAATATTACCATTCATATAATCAGAAAATTTATAATTTTTTCCAGATAAATATTTATTATCTTTTTTTATAAATAGTATTGGATAATCCATTACAAAATCAGCATATTTTTCAAAATCAACATTTTCTAAAAAAATTTCTGGAAGACCACCTCTTGATGTTTCTTGCCATACTTTTGATCGGTATGATAAATATTTACTATCTTTTTTCTCAACAATTGATGAGTTTGCAAAAAGTGCAATACTTAATGGAACTAAACTATTTGCTAATTTAAATTTTTTTATAAAATCATTCTCAGACGTGTAGTCTAGATTTAACTGCGTTCCAGATGTTCTATACATCATATCTAAACTGAGCGACCCACCTTTAGGCATATCCTTTGTCATTACTTCATATCTTTTTTTAGGATTGTTTGGAATTTCAGACAACTTAGATATTGGATCAAATCCAGCACTTACTATTTTTAAATCTAATTTTTCAACAACTTGTTTAAGCTCAAACAAATAATTATTAGCTTCAGAGCAAACTTCATGAATATTATTTAATTGAGCACCTGCAAGCTCAATTTGATTACCTGGTTCTAAAGTTATACTCTTATTATCTTTATTTAACGCTATAACATTCTCACCTTCATAGGATGGTTTCCAACCAAATTCATATAAAATTTTGAAAATATCTTTAATTGTAGAATAATTAATTCTTTTATTATTCTTCTTATAGAAAAGGAATTTTTCGTGCTCAACACCTATTTTGGAATTTATAGGTTCCTTAATTCCCGATTTAAAGTGATCTATTATATCATCTTTATTCATAGTAATTATTTAATCACTCTTACTTAGATATTCAACAGCTTCGTTTATATTAGTTAATTTGTTGGAACAAGTTTTGTTTTTACATATTACAACACTAGGTTTTGGATCATTATTTAATTGGTAAACAAATGTAGCAACTCCTAGATATTCTTTTTGTAAATAAACCTGCATTTCCCTAATAGACTGAAATGTTCCACTGAATGTGAATGATAAGCTATTATCGCAAATATCTAGAGTTTTAATAAAGCTAAACATTTGTGAATAATAAGAGTTTAAAATCTGATGAAATGATTTTTTAAGAACCTCATTTCTCTCATACCATATTTTATCATTTGTAATTGAATATAATTTATTTGAAATTAGTAGATAAACACTATTACCATTTGGTATATTGCTGTCATTCAGGTCTAGTGGACTTGCAAACAAATCATTATCTTTAATAATATTTTTTTGGAACAGCTGCGTTTCTTTATTAAAGAATAATTCCCAAGCATCATTCATTATTTTTATTGATTTTTCTAAAGCTTTTTTGTCAGCATTAATTTCATATAGCGTTATCATGAGTAAAGCATAATATACATAGTCCTCAAGAAAAGTTTCTATTTCTTTATTTTCATAACAATGAATAATTTTTTTATGCAATTTTGTATTTAATATTTCAATTGTTTCTATCGTGTTATTTTTTAAATCTTCATCATCTAAATACACTGAAGTTTTGAGAAGAACTTGGAGCATATATGCATTTAAATCAGTTTGAGATTTATCATCAAAAAATGGTTTTACTCTTTTTCTTCTAATATTAAGTAATTTATTTTTTATTTGGTCTAGGTTATTTTTATCTTCGTCAGGTATTAAATTTTTTTCCACCAAAATGTTATTACCTTCAAAATTACCACTCTCCGAAATTTCGTACTTATTTTCTAGTAATTTAATATCTTCTTTTAAAAGATTTTTTAATTCCTCATATGACCAAACGTAATATTTACCTTCAATACCCTCGCTGTCAGCATCATATGCTGATCCATATAATTTTTCATTATTTTTAAAATCATTATTAAAATAATGAATGGTTTGTAAAAGTTTATCTTTAAAATAATTATTTTTTGTATTTTGATAAAATTTAGTCAAAAGATCTATAAACTGTATATTATCATAGAGCATTTTCTCGAAATGAGGAATTATCCATTTTTCATCTACAGCGTACCTTGAGATTCCACCATCAAGATGATCATAAATTCCTTTTGAGCAAAGGTTGGTTAGCAAAGTTTCAACAGGTTTAAAATAGTTAATATTTTTAGTCTTTAAATAAAAATAAAACATTGCATCAAATAAATAAAATTGTGGAAACTTTGGAGCCCCTTTAAAGCTGCCGTTACTTTCATCTAAATAATTGATAATTTTTTCAACAAATGGCTCCAGAGGTTGGTTTAAAACTGCAGATCTTTGATTAATCTTTGAAAAAATATCTTTTACTTGAGGGGCTTGAGCTAAGATTTTTTCTCTATTCTCTTTGTAAACATTGTGAACATTATTTAAGACTTTTTTAAAGTCCGGTCTTCCTTGTATTTCCTTTGGTGGAAAATATGTTCCACCTGTAAAAGGTACACCATTTTCATCTAAAAACATTGATAGTGGCCACCCCCCTTGTGCACCTGTTAATATTGATAAACTTTTTTGAAAAACATAATCTAAATCTGGTCTTTCTTCTCTATCAACTTTAATATTTATAAATTTTTCATTCATAAGTTTGGCAGTTTCCTCATTTTCAAAGCTTTCATGTGCCATAACATGGCACCAATGGCAGCTAGCGTATCCAACGCTTAAAAATATTGGCTTTTTTTCCTTTTTTGCTTTTTCTAGAGTTTCTTTATTCCATGGAAACCAATCAACAGGATTATCTTTATGTTGTTGAAGGTAAGGGCTTTTCTCGTTTTTTAAAATATTAGACAATTTAGTGATGATAGAAAGGTTTTCTTGCAAAAATATTTCTAACCATTGGCTCAAAATCTTTTAAAGTCATTGATTTATAATTTGGATCAAATGAAGCTTGGTCATAATTTTCACAAAAATCTATTGTTGCTTGATAATGTTCTGAGTCTTTATATTTTTCTCTAGCATTTTTATCTCCGCCTAAATGTTCAGCAGAATAATAAGTTTGAAATAAACCATGGTGCAAAATAATCCAGTAAGTTTTTTCTGACACATATGGTTTAATTACTGATGCTGCATATTGAGAATGATTCATTGGAGCCAACTCGTCTCCAAGATCATGCAATAACGTAGCTACTACCATTTCCTCGTTTTCTCCATTTTTGTATGCCCTTGTTGCTGCTTGCAAAGCATGCTCAAGTCTAGTTACTTGGTAACCCTCAAGCGTAGTTGTTTGTGATGCTAAATACTTTAAAATTCTATCTGCGGTTTTTCTTTCATACTGACTTTCTAACTTTTCTAAAAGCTGATAGTCATCTTTTGTACCATTTTTCATTTCAGTAAAACTTACTTTTTTCATATTAATTATTTGAGGCAGTGCTCAGTAATGAAAGTTGCGTTACTTTATCTTCACCAAGTTCGTCAATTATTTTCACAGGATATTCACCTGTAAAGTGGTGATCTGTCAACTGTGGGTAGTTATTATTTCTTTTATCAAAACCCATTCCTAAATATAAGCCGTTTAAGCTTAAAAATTTAAGAGATTTTGCTTTAATAAATTCACAAATTTCATCTGTAGATTTATTCGCAGCCATGAGTTCTTTTTTAGTAGGTGTATCCACACCGTAAAAATCAGGAAACTTAATTTCTGGACTTGCTATTCTAACATGAACTTCTTTTGCACCAGCATCATAAAGCATTTTAACTATTTTTGATGATGTTGTTCCTCTCACAAGAGAATCATCCACTAAAATTATCTTTTTATTTTTAATTACCGAGATGTTTGGATTTAATTTCAATTTAACTCCAAGGCTCCTAATTTGTTGTGAAGGCTCAATAAAAGTTCTACCTACATAATGGTTTCTAATCAAACCTAAATCAAATTTTAGTTTTTTTTCTTCGGCATATCCTAATGCTGCAGCATTTCCTGAATCTGGAACTGGCACAACTAAATCTGCTTTAATATTATCTTCTTTCGCTAATTGCGCACCAAAATTTTTTCTATATTCATAAGCGGTCTTACCATTTAAAATACTATCTGGTCTTGAAAAATATATATATTCAAAAACGCAAGGTCTAATTTTTTTTGGAGGAAAAGGTTTAACACTTTTCAATTCATCATTTTCAATATAAACAATCTCACCATTCTCTACCTCTCTTACAAACTTAGCTCCAATAATATCAAAAGCACATGTTTCAGATGCAAGAACATAGGAATTTTTAAGTTTACCAATCACCAGCGGTCTTATCCCATAAGGATCTCTAACACCAATAAGTGTATTTTGTGTCATCATTACAAGTGCATAGCCACCCTGAATTTGAAATATAGCATCAATAATTTTATCTGTAGTTTTAACTCTTTTTGATTTAGCTATTAATTGAACAATGGTCTCTGTGTCAGACGTTGTATAAAAAATGGCTCCTTCTTGAACTAATTTATTTCTTAATGTAATTGCATTTGTAAGATTACCGTTATGTGCAACTCCTATACCGCCTGCATTTGTATCAGCAAAAAAAGGTTGAACATTTCTTAAAGCTGTTCCACCAGTTGTTGAGTAACGATTATGACCTATTGCATGTTTTCCTGGAAGTTTTTTTATAACTTTTTCATCACTAAAGTTATCTCCAACTAAACCAAATCTTTTTTCTGAGTGATATTTTTCACCGTCGTATGAAACAATACCACAACCCTCTTGTCCTCTGTGTTGAAGAGCATGAAGACCTAAAGCAGTTAGAGTAGATGCATCATTAGAATTACTTATGCCAAAAACGGCACACTCTTCTTTAATTTTAGGGTCATATATCTTGAACTTTTTCTTTAGTTTCTTCATAATCTTTTTTGTCTGGAAATTCTTTTATAAGATAGTTACTGCCTTTTTCAACCCATGCATATGTAAAAGCATCATCTAAGTTAATTGGCCATTTTTTATGATTATAGACTATATTTATGGTTGTATAAATACATACCACAATAATGTAAGCTCTTATAAAACCAAAAAAGAAACCAAAGATTCTATCTAAATTACCCAGAACAGAGTATGTGATAGCTCTATTTATTCCTTTGTTAATTAATAAAATTAAGAAAATAATTATTACATATAATCCGATTCCAACGACCAGATCGATGACATATTCACTATCAATGATATCTTTTAAATATGGTTTTGCTTTTGGAAATAAAAAAAGAGTAACTACATAAGCTAAAAGCCACTTAGAGGCTGACAAAACACTTAAGACAAAACCTTTTTTTGAACATTTAATTAACGATAGAGTCGTAAAAACTAAGTAAAAAATATCAAATGTGTACAAATCACCGAATATATCTTTGGCTGTCTCGATCACTTATTTTATTTTGAAAGGTTTGAATACTAAAAGAAGAGATGGTAATAATGTTAAGACAGATATCATAGCTAACAACATTGCAATTCCAGTGAAGACACCAAAATAAATTGTGGGAATAAAATTAGATAAAATTAAAATAGAAAAACCAAATACAATTGTAATTGATGTATTTAGTATCGCTATACCAACAGTTGAATGACAATATTTAATAGTTTTATCGTAATCTTTAAAATTAACCAATTCTTCTTTAAATCTGTAAATATAATGAATGCTGTTGTCTACAGCTATTCCGATTGTGATTGCTGCAATAGTTATAGTCATCATATCCAGCGGTATTCCCGCTAAACCTATTATTCCTAAAATAAAAAAAGCAGCAATAAAATTTGGAATAACACCTATAAGTGAAATTTTTATATTTCTAAAAAGAATTAAAAACATAATTAAAATACCAATCATTACTAAACCTAAAGTTAATATTTGAGATTTAAACAGACTTTGAAGTAAATTATTAAATAATATCAGTACACCTCCAAGTTTGTATTCATCTTTTTTAATGGCCAATTTATTTTCTAAATCAAAATTTATTTGGTTTATAAGTTCATTTCTTCTTAATCCATCTAAAGAGTCTTTAATTCTCAAACTTATTCTTGCTTCTGAGTCTTTAATGGAGATATATGGATCGATAATTTCCTTTTTTATCGTATCTGGGATTTTTGTATAAAGTACACCCATTTCTAGTGTACCAAGTGGTTTATTATTATTTAATTTTGTTGCAACCTCAATTATTGAAGAGAAAGATAAAACTTTTCCAACGGCTTCAATATTTTCAAGATAATTGTGAACTCTTGTAATTTTATCTATCTTATCTTTTGTAAACCAATACTTCTCATCATTTTCTTCCTCGTTATCCCAGTCATTCTCAGCGTCTTTTTCCTCATCTTTTGAAATAGGAAATTTCAAAATTACTTCTAGAGGTGTTGTCCCGCCAAGTTTTTCATCTATCAACTTCATACCTTGATATATTTCAGTCTTTTTATTGAAATAATTAATAAAACTATTTTCTACTTCCAATTTAGAAATTCCAAAAATACTTAAAAGTATAATTATGCCAGTTAATCCAAAAATATATTTTTTGTAATCAAGAGCTAAATTGCCTAGATAATTTGTTATTTTTGAGTTTCGCTTTCTAGCAAGAAACACATTCGAACTTTGTATAAAACTTAACAGCGTTGGAAGTAGGGTAAATGTAATTAAAAGAGATGTTATTAATCCAAACGTCATCATCCAACCAAAATCTATAATAGGTTTTATTTCACTAAAAATTAATGACATAAAAGCACATATAGTTGTAATCACAGTATAAAAGATTGGCCATATCATTTTTTTTGTTGTTAAAATTAATATTTCAAATTTATGTTTGTTTGGAAATTGTACATTCAATTGTAAATATCTCGTACTCATATGAATATTCATCGCCATAGTTAGGATCAACATCAAGGCAATAAAATTTGACGAAATAACAGTTACTTTCCATCCTACAAATCCAAGAAATCCAACCATAAAGACTACAGAAAAGAAACAACTACTAATTGGTATTATTATCCATATTAATTTTCTAAAAACGTACCAAAGTGTAAAAATAATAAAAGCTAATACTCCTATACCAAAAATAACAATATCATTTTTTATAAAAGTCATCATATCATCGGCGATCATAGGAATACCACCAAGATATATTTCGTTATTTTGATTGTATTTTTCTATTACTTCTCTTATTTCTAAAATATTTTGGTGTCTTTCTCTTTTAATTTTATCCTTAAAAATTTCCAAATCTTTCCCTGCTTTATTTTGTATTTCCTCACTATTCGGTTTTATATAAACAATTATTCCACTAGTTTTTCCGTCTTCGCTAATAACAAAATTTCTAAACACCGGGCTATTCAAAATTTCATCAAACCCTCTTTCTTTATCTACATTTTCACTTTTTAAAGTTTTAAAATTTTGGATACGATCAACTAAACTATCATTGGTTGCGTTTAGCAATGGAATATCTAATAGTGTTATAACATTGTGAACCCAACTTAAATTCTGTAATTCACTTTTTAGTTCCAAAAGATTTTTAATTGAATTTTCAGAAATCATTTTATCTTTTGGTGAGTAGGTGAGTACTAAAAATTCCTTAGCTCCATATCTTTTATTAATTTCATTTAAATATTTTAAATCTGGGTCATTTTCTAATAATAATGTTTCTGAGCTTGCATCTAATCTAAAGTCTTTTGAAAAAAAAAATGCTATAATCAATAACAATAACAATATTGAAAAAACTGTTTTTGGCTTTTCTATAATATTTTTTTGGTAAAAATTAGTTAACATTCGTTATTAACTTTTATAATTTATATTAATTATTTTGAATATCTTTAAATTTGGTAAACATTGCTTCAAATTCAAGCATTATATTGCCAGTTGGGCCATGTCTTTGTTTGCCAATTATAATTTCTGCCAAATGAGAAACTTCATTCATTTTTGCTTGCCATTCTGCATGTTCTACAGTCGCTGGCCTTGGTTCTTTCCCCTGCAAATAGTAAGCCTCCCTGTACACAAACATAACTACGTCTGCATCTTGTTCAATAGAACCAGATTCCCTTAAATCAGAAAGTTGAGGTTTTTTATCATCTCTTTGTTCTACTGCTCTTGATAATTGAGAAAGAGCTAAAACTGGAACCGATAATTCTTTCGCAAGTGCTTTTAATCCCTGAGTAATTTCGGAAATTTCTTGAACTCTACCATCCTTAAAATTTGAACCTTTCATAAGCTGTATATAATCAATTACAATCATATCAAGTCCGTGTACTCTTTTAATTCTTCTGGCTCTATTACTTAATGCAGCAATTGAAATTGCAGGTGTTTCATCTATAAACAATGGAATTTCTGAAATATTTTTTGAGGTTTCAATAAACTTATCAAATTGCTCCTCAGAAATTTTTCCTCTTCTAATGTCATTTGATTTAATTCTTGATTGTTCAGCAAGAATTCTAGTTGATAATTGTTCCGAGGACATTTCTAAAGAAAAGAAAGCAATGCAAGATTTTTTTCCCTCATCCTGAATATTTTTTGCTGCATGAAATGCAATGTTCGTTGCTAAAGCTGTTTTACCCATAGATGGTCTACCTGCAATAATAATTAAATCTGACTTATGCATTCCTCCCAATCTGTCATCAAGATCGCTTAAGCCAGACGGCACTCCAACAATTCCTTCTTCATTTTTATAAGCATTAGATGCCATTTCTATTGTTTGTTTCATAGCTTCATCAAATTTAACAATTGACGAATTAAGTGATCCCTTTTCAGCTAAATCAAATAGTGACTTTTCAAAGTTTTCTATAATTTGTTGTCCATCATTATTTAGATCATTCAATTTCGCTGTATGAATTATATTATCTGAAATTTTAATAAGTTCTCTCTTTACAAATAAATCATAAATTAGTTTTGAGTACTCAATGCTTTGTCTAGAAGATGTTGAAAATTTTGTTATCTTTACTAGATACTCAGGAATATTAAGTTCGTCTTTCTCCTTCTCGAAATAATTTTTAAGAGTGATGGGATTCGCCAACATTCCTCTATATATGAGACTTTCAATAGCACTGAAAATTTTTTGATGCATAGGATCATAAAAATTCTTACTTGTTATTAATATATTAATTTCATCAAATATCTCATTTGATAGTAATATAGAACCAATAACTGATTGTTCAGCTTCTATATTATTTGGAAGTTCATCTAATTTATTTTTAACTATATTTAAAGATTGTGACACATTATTAATTTATAAATTAGTTAAAAAATTTCAAATATTAATTATTTCTGGGGAAAATTGTGTATAATTATTTTATTTCTTCTTGAGCAACAGTCTCTATTACAATCTGTGTTTGAACTTCTGAGTGTAAATTTATGAAAACATCAAAATCACCCAGTGATTTAATTTCCTTTGAAGGTTGTATTAAAGATGGATTTACTTGAACTTGTTCTATTTCCTCAAGAACTTTAGATATTTCAGTCGGTTTTACTGACCCATAAAGTTCATTATTTTCTGTGCTCAGTTTTTTAATTTTATATCTTTTATTTTTAATCTTTTCATGAATAAGTTTTGCTTCTTTTTTTCTATCTTGATCTTTTTTGTTTAATTCTTGTTTAATTTTTTCTACCTCTTTAATATTCTCTTTAGAAGCAAAAAGAGCCTTTTTTTTTGTTATAAGATAGTTCCTTGCAAAACCTCTTTTAACATCAATTATTTCCCCTATTGATCCAATTTTTCTCACATTTTCTAACAGGATAATTTTCATTTTATAACAATGCTAAATTTCTTGCTCTTTTTATTGATAAAGATAGTTCTCTTTGTTTTTTCTGACTTACAGAAGTAATTCTTGATGGTAAAATTTTACCGTTTTCTGAAATATACCTTTTAAGTAGTTTTATATTTTTATAATCTACTACAGGAGCTGATTTACCAGACAGTGGACATTTCTTTTTAAACTTATATTTCTGATTTTGAAAAATACTTAATTTTGCAAAATTACTTTGTTTAGTTTTTTTCTTATTATTTCTTTTTTTCATTTTGTTTTATATTTATCTTTAATTTCTTTTTCATCAGTCTTTTTAAAATAGTCTGTATCCAAATCAAACTTGTTAACTTTTACAGTTAAAAATCTGAGTAAGTTTTTATCAATTTTTTCGTTCTTCTCGAGCTCAGATAAAATTTTTCCATCAGCTTTTATTTTGAAATGAATATAATTACCTTTTTTATTTTTTTTTATCAAATATGATAAATTCATCAGACCCCAATTTTCTAATTTTACAACATCACCGTCAAGTTTTTTAACAATTTTAGAATATTTATCTTCAATTTGTTTAAGTTGTGAAGGGCTTACATCTTGTCTTACTATAATTGTGTGCTCGTATAAGTTCATAATATTTCTTTTAAAAAAGAGAGGATATACTATTATAACTTTTTAATTACAATATAAAAAATAGGGTTTTTGCTTATATTTTCTATGTTTTCTGTTTTATTTCCAGGTCAAGGTTCACAATCAGTTGGTATGGTTAAGGAATTATATGATAATTTCGAATACGTAAAAAATTTTTTTCAAGAAGCTGATGACACTCTTAAATTGCAAATTAGTAAACTAATTTTTGAAGGACCAAAAGAATTATTGGACCAAACTGAAAATACTCAACCGGCAATCTTCTTAGTAAGTTACTCAATATTTAATGTAATAAAAAAGGAAACTAGTTTTGATATAAGTAATGCTAATTGTTTTGCTGGACACTCTTTGGGAGAATATTCTGCTTTAGCTTGCTCTGGGGCAATTAATTTTAAAGAAACAATTAAACTTTTAAAAATCAGGGGGAATGCAATGCAAAATGCGGTTCCTCAAAATGAAGGTGGAATGGTTGCTGTGTTAGGAGAAGAATTTGATAAAGTTAAGAAACTTATTGAAAATGGTAAAAGTAGTTACAATTGCTTTTTAGCAAATGATAATTCAAATGGTCAGGTTGTCATAAGTGGCAAAATTAGAGATATTGATCAATTTATAATTGAATTAAAAGGTTTAAATATTAAAAATGTTAAATTACCCGTTTCTGCACCTTTTCATTGTTCTTTAATGAGCCCTGCTACAAAAATTATGGATAAAGAACTTAATAAAATAAATTTTTCTATTCCAAACAATATGATAGTTTCTAACGTGACAGCAAAGCCTTCAAATGATCCGCAAGAGCTAAAAAATCTTTTAATTGAGCAAATTGAAAAACCGGTACGCTGGCGAGAAAGTATTATAAATATGATAAATCTAGGTAATAATAAGTTTATTGAAATTGGTCCTGGTAAGGTATTGTCAGGTCTTGTAAAAAGAATTGATAGAAATGTTGAGTTAATTCAAGTAAACAATGTTAATGATCTTAATAATCTAAATAATTTATGATAGATTTAAAAAACTTAAATATAGTCTTAACTGGAGCTACAGGAGTTATAGGAAATTCTATTCTTGACAAGTTAATTTCAGCAGGATCAAACGTTTTAGCGACTGGTACAAATGAACAAAAATTAAAAACAATAAAAGACAAATATAAAAATATTAATGTTTTAAAATTTGATATAAGTGATCACGAAAAAATTGATGAATTTGTTGATAACTGTAGCAAAATTTTGTCAAACAAAATAGATGTTTTAGTAAATAATGCTGGTATCACACAAGATAATTTATCCATAAGAATGAAAGAAGATGAATGGAAAAAAATTATTGATATAAATCTTACTTCTACATTTCTGATTACTAAAAATGTTATTAAAAAAATGCTAAAATCAAAAAAAGGCAAGATAATAAATATTACTTCTGTTGTAGGACATACCGGAAATATTGGACAGGCAAATTATGCTGCTTCAAAGGCAGGAATTATTGCAATGTCAAAGAGCTTAGCTCTTGAGTATGGAAAAAAAAATATTACAATTAATTGTATTTCTCCAGGTTTTATAGTCTCAGATATGACTGCAAAAATTAGTGAAGAGCATACAGAATTAATGAAATCAAGGATATCACTTAACAAATTTGGTAGTCCTGACGATGTCGCTAATTCGATTGCTTTTTTAAGTTCTAATTTATCAGATTATATAACAGGGGAGACTATACATGTTAATGGAGGCATGTATTTTAGTTGACAAAATAGATAAAATATTTATTAACGAATTAACTAAAAGGGAACAAAATGTCAGATGATATTTCAAGCAAAGTTAAAAAAATTGTTGCAGATCACTTAGGTATAGATGAAGCTAAAGTAAACGATGACTCAAGCTTTATTGATGATCTTGGTGCAGATAGTTTAGATACAGTGGAGCTAGTTATGGCTTTTGAGGAGGAATTTGGATCTGAGATATCTGATAGCGATGCAGAAAAAATTTTGACTGTTGGTGATGCAGTTAAATTTATAGAAAACAAAGCAAATTAATTTTTTTTTACTTAAATGGCTGCAAAAAAAAGAGGGATGATAGTCATTTTATCCTCACCCTCGGGCGCAGGCAAAACTACATTAGTTAGAAAAATTTCTATAAGAAATAAATTCAAAACATCAATTTCTCACACTACTAGGAAACCAAGAGTAAATGAAAAAAATGGTAAAGACTATTATTTCATAAATAATAAAGAATTTAAAATTCTAATAAAGAAGAGAAAGTTTTTAGAACATGCTAAAGTTTTTAAAAATTATTATGGATCTCTTAAAGAATATGTAATTGATCAACTTGAAAATGGAGAAAATGTTATTTTTGATATTGATTGGCAAGGCACCAGGCAGATAATAAGCAAAAAATTAAAATATAAAATACTTACTATTTTTATACTGCCCCCATCAAAAAAAGAATTATTCAGCAGATTAATGAAAAGAGATCAAAAGGATAAAAAAATTGCGAGTGAAAGAATGAAACAATTTAAAACAGATGTTATGCATTGGAAGGATTATGACTACACAGTTATTAATGATAAGGTTGAATTCTGTTATAAAGAAATAATGAATATCATAAATAAAAATAAAAAAATAAAATTTAATTTAAATTACAAAAATTTTATTAAAAACCATATAAAAAATTTAATCAATTAAAGCTTCATACATTTCACAAATTTTGTAGTAAGTTAGGTTATTTAAATTTTGAGGTCTTAGGTTTAATTCTAAATTTAAATTTTCTGCAATATCTTCAAAATTTTTAAATAAAAATTTTAAAGGTTGCTTTATCATTTTTCTTCTTTGACTAAAAAATATATTAGTAATATGTTCTAAATTTTTTGGATCTTTTAAATTATAATATTTTTTCTTTGGCGTTAATTTTAATAAAGTGCTGTTGATTTTAGGTGATGGAACAAAACTACTAGGCTCTATATCCAGAATTTTTTCTATGTCCAGCTTCCAATTTGAAAGTACAGATAATCTTCCATAACTTTTAGAATTTGTTTCTGCAATAATTCTATCTGCAACTTCTTTCTGAAACATTAAAATAAATTTTTTACAAAAACTGTCTAAGTTACCAATTTTTATCCATTTTGCTAAGACTTGTGTCGAAACATTATAGGGAAGGTTTCCAAATATAATTAAATTTTTATTATCATATATTTCATAAGAAAATTTAAGCATATCCTCGTTAATTACTTTTATTTTATTTCCAAATCTTTTATTTAAATGATCTATCATTCTTTTGTCCTTCTCTATGACAACGAACTCTTTTGGTTTTTTTTCAAGAATTTTCTCAGTTAGATTTCCAGTGCCAGGTCCAACTTCTAATATTGTATCATTATTATTAATATCACCAATCTCAGCAATTAAATTAATGATTTTTTTATCTTTTAAAAAGTTTTGTCCTAAACTTTTTTTTGCGATTATATTATTTAACATTTTCTAAAAAATTTAAAGCGTAAATGATAGAGGATGGATCAGATTTATTCTTACCGATCATTTCAAAGTTTGGACCATGATCTGGTGTAATTCTTATAAAGGGCAGACCAAGAGTGATATTTATTGCATTAAATTTAAATAAAGTTTTTACTGGCGTAAGTACTTGATCATGATACATGCCTATTACCACATCAAACTTATTAATATTTTTCTCTAAAAAAAAGGTATCTGCCGCATAAGGACCTGAAACATTAATTTTCTTCTTTAAAAGATATTTTATTGCAGGAATAATTTCTTTTTTTTCTTCACTAACAAAATCATTACTCTCACAGTGTGGGTTTAATCCTAAAACTGCGATTTCAGGTTTTCTCTTTAATTTTAAATTATAAAAGTTATCTATCTTAATAATATTATTTATTATTTTTTGTCTTTTTACTAATTTAGAGACATATTTAACAGGTATGTGAGTAGTTAACGGATTTACAGCTAAATTTTTATTATAGATTAACATTACTGGATCTATAGAATTAGTTTTATTAGCTATATATTCTGTTACGCCAGGAAATTTTTTTTTAAGAAAATGTTTTTTAGAAATTGGCCCATTGATGAGAACGTTAGCTTTTTTATTTTTAATAAGTTTTAAACTTAAATCGAAGCAATCTTCTATATATTTAGCAGAATGTTTTGATATTTTGGAAAAAGCCTTTTTAGATTTGTAATCAATATTAATTATGTTAATTTTTTTTTTTAATGAGTATTTAATATCATCTATTTTATTTAATTTTAATTTATAATTGAGTCTTTTCATCTGTTTTAGTAACAGTTTATTATTTCCAATTAAAACTATTTTATTTTTTGTTTTGTTGAAGTTTTTAGTTTTAAAATATTTAAATAAAATTTCAGAAAATGTTGAGTTGGGTTCTCCAAGCACTATTAAAACCACTTTAGTATTCATTTATATCAATATTTTTTTTAAGTTTTTTATAATAAATAGTTGAAAAATTATTTAATTGTCTATTAGTTTCATTCTTAATCAGTCTTTTTAGTTGTTCATCAATATTAATTTTTTGATTAGTTTCTTTTTTGTTGTTTAATTTTATTAAGATATAGCCATTTTGAAGTTTTATTGGTTTGCTTATCTGATCAATTTTCAAATTTTTAATTTCAGATCCTATTTTTTTTGAAATCTGAAACTCATTAACCCAACCTATTAATCCACCTTTTTTAGCAGTATTCGATATACTATAAATATTAGCTGTATTTTCAAAACCTATACTGTCAATACTTTCGTTAATTTCAGATATTTTTTCTTCTATGCTTTTTTCTGCACTTTGTGAAAAAAATATTTCAGATAAATTATATGTAAATTTTTTATTTTTATTATTAAACTGTTCAATAATATTACTTTTTAATTCTTCCTTATTTATTACAACGTTTTCAACGTATTTTTTATATATTGTTTGATTCCACAAAGCTTCAATTAATAATTTTTGTTTTATGTTGTTATAATCTAATTCAATATGATTTAATATTTGTTTAAACTCCTCCTTATTTTTTAAATTTTTTTTTTTTATTAAATTATTTTCTACTACCTCTAATAATTTATTATTTTTTTTAATATCGAATATTTTCTCAACTTCTTTTTTTTTTATTATTTCGTTAATTAAAGAATCAATAGCTATTTTATTTATTTTTGATTTATCAAGATCCTGCAATTTATTATTTAAAAAAAATAAGTATTTTTTTTCATTTTCGATATCTATATTTGTGATTATTTCATCTTGGATCTTAAATTTAATCTCAACTACATTAGCTAGTAGGGTTTTTTGCAAATAAAAAAAATTTGTAAGAATAATTAATATAATTATTTTTTTCATTATTACTCAAATATTGTGTTAGCCGACCCCCGCAATTCTGCAAATGGAATAAATCTAATTAAAAAAAATAAACTTTCATCTGGCAAAAGGTTACCGTCTCTAAAAAATTTTTTTTCATACTCAAAAGATGCAGACAAACAATCTGTTTCATATTTATATGCTAATTTATAAAACTGAGTAAAATCATCTTTTAAATCTTTTGTTGTGTCAAATTTCAAAGAATGTTCATTTGAAAAATTAAATTCTGTATTATTTGATATTAACTCTGAATTACCCAATTCATGATTTTCTGTAATATAATCAAAAGTTGTTACAACTTTGTTAGTTCCTAATTTTGCAGTAATAGCATCGTAATTTGAGAAATGCAGATCTCTATCATATGAAAAATTATAACTAATTTCAAATTTATCATCAAATTTATAAAATATATCTCCAACTAAATCAGATCTAGTTTGATCTAACTTAGATTTACTAGGAAGTGCCTGATTTTTTTTATCTTTAAATATACTTCCGATGTTAAATCCAAATATTTTATCATTTTGAAAATTTTGCTTTTCAAATTCTAGACCCAGTGTAAGTGACTTTCCTTTTTCAACCATGTCTGATCTACCAATTCTATTTGGCGAAAAAATATTACTATAGTCCATTCTAGATCCTGTAGCAGAAATATTTTTTCCATTAGTTGGACTAAATCTGAATTGTGCAATAGGTTTCAAAAAGTTATTGCCTTCATTTAAAGACTTTTTAAGCGGTAATTCAGATTTCAACAAAAATGTTCCAAAAATTTCATGGTCATTTTTATTGTCATATACCGTAGAATTCTCAGAGTAAGTATTAAAATTCTTTAACAAAAAACTATAGTTTGATACTATTCCACCTGCTGATAAGGTATCATATGATTCAAATTCAAAATCATTATTAATTAAAGTTTCATTTATATTTGTGTCATAAAACTTTTGGTATCCAGATGATGAAAAATTGAATTGGCCATTATAGCTCTCATCTAAATCAATACTTTTACTAAAATCAAAATCAGGAAAAATATACTGATACTTATCACTATTTTTTTTAGATAAGTCCTCATAAAATCTTACTGCACTACTTAGTCTAGTATTTTCATCAATATCTTTATTTATTCTTAAATGAGAAGACAAAACGCTATCACTTTTTATAATTGGCGTATAACTTTTAATATCATGAATTTTTAAATAGTTGTCGTTATTTACATTTTGTAGTTTTAAATCATAGTTTGTGCTATCGTCCAACTCTCCATCAAGACTTACAAAAATATGCGAGCTTGTATTACTGTCATCACGATTGATACTAAAGTCAGTTATTAAATTTGAATTTTCAAACGCCTCTCTATACTCTGTGTGTAGAATAAGATTATTATCCATATAAATTCTTGGTTTAAAAGTAAGATCTCTTGAATTTGATAAATTGTAAAAGTAAGGAATGTTAATTGATGAACCCAAATTATCTGATCCTTTATAAAATGGTGTCAAAAATCCTGACTTTCTTTTTACTGTTGGATCAGGATGGCTAAAATATGGAATGTAAAAAACTTTTTGATTGAAAACTCTGAGCCAAGATTTCTCATATTCAAATAATCTTTTTATTTTGTTGTGCGTAAATATTTCACTCTGCATCTCCCATCCTCTACATTTTTTGTTTTGAATATTACAGGTGCTAAAAACTGTCTTATAAATCTTTGTACTTTGTTCGTTAGAAACAACACTTTTGCCACGTAAGAGAGGGTCATTTTGTTCGTTACCAAAAAAAGAGTCCTCAAATTCAACAAATACCTCTTTTCCCACAATTTCATTTTCTTTAAGTAGAACTTTTGAATTTTCAAAATAATATTTGTTAAAATTTTTATCAGTAACAATAACTTTCTTAGATGATATTAATTCAGGAATAATTTCAAAAACTAAGCCTTTTTTGAATAAAAACTTATTTTCATTTTTGTCGCTAACATCTGTATATTCATTGGTTGATATTTTATTTAAATTTCTATCATACAAAACATTAGATGAATTAATCCGATAATTCTCCTCGCTTTTTATAAATGTATCACTCTTTGAAAATACTAAATTTTTTAGCTTATCATAAATTATTTTTTGACTTTCAATATAAATTTTATTTTCATTATCGAAATATTTAACATTGTCTATAACAACTAACTCAGAAATTATTTTATTATATATAAATTTGTCTCCTTCAATTATTAAATTACTTTCTGGAATTTTTGCCTTTCCTTTTGTTGCAAAAATCATATTTCCGTTATCTTCAATTTTAATATTTTTTGAGTCAAAAAAAATCGTTTCAGCTTTTAAATTTGAACTTAAAAAAATTAAAATAATGATTACTGTTTCTAAAAAAAATTTATGATTCATTTAGTTTTGTTAGTCCCATTAAACATATTAAAAAAATTAGTACTTGAGGTAACCATACTGCAGCCTCAACAGGTAAAGTCTCATTTTTTCCAAATAAAATTAAAAAATAATTAATATAGTAAAAAATTACTGAAACCAATACCCCTATAACAATTAAAAAAAACTTTGATTTTATAAAGTCTAGCTTAAACATCAATAAAGCTCCAATAATAGTTGTTAAAGTGAGATAAAATGGGATGCTATATAATTTATTTAAATGCAATTTAACCTCTGTCGCTGAATATCCTATAGATTTATAGTTCTCTTTTAATTTAAGAAGCTGAAGTATATTTAAGGAGTTTAAATTTGAATACAAATTTGAAATAATATCACTATTAAATGATGACAAATATCTATAGTCTTTGAGTTCTCTTAATATTTTTTTATCCTCATAAATTTTAACATTTTTTAAAATCCATTTTTTTTTAATAATATTCGCTTCATCCGAGACAATTGTATTTATTAATTTATAATTAGTATCAAGCTCAATAATCTTAAGTTTCTCTAATTTATCAACTTTATAGACTTGAGCATTTATTATAAATATTCTATTGCCATCTTTATTTTTTTCTTTAATCCACAATCCATCTTCATTTACTACAGCTAAATGGTCTCCTGCATCTGAATATTTATATTTTACATTTAAATAAAGACTTTTTAAATTGGCTGAAAATGAGTAGTAAACGATTATTATAATTATACCTGTAATTAGTGAAACAATAGAGATGATCATGGTAATTTTTGTATTATTAATTCCATTAGCTCTAAGTAATTCAATTTCTTCATTATCATAAAGATTAATAAAAAAGAACATAACCCCTAAAAGGAATATAAAAGGAAGAATTTCAAAAATAATTGAGGGTATATTTAAAATAGTTAAAATTATTGGATAATAAAGCTCACTTTCTTTATTTTCAAAATATTTAATTTCTTCAAATATATTTAGAAAAAAGCTTAAAAAAATAAATACTATTAAAATAATCGAAATATTTTTTAAGAAAAGTTTTGTTAAATAATTTTCGTGTTGTTTCAACATTACAAATAACTAAGTTTAAATTTTGTGAAGATTAATAATACAAAATAATAAATTAAAACTAAAATGATAGGTAAACTTAATATAAGATATGAAAAATTAATTGAATTTAAAAAATATTTAATACTTATTTGTGATATAATTATAATTACAATACCTGTTAAAAAAATATTAATTTTATGTAATTTTAAAAAATATTTAGACTTTGGTTCAATAACTAAACTCGCAGCAATAAGTGAAATTACAAGTATATAAAAAGGAAGAATTAGCCTTTTATACAACTCTTCGCCGAGTGATTTAACTGTCCTTTCATGGCATGCCTCATTGTCTGGACTATTAATAAACTTGCTCTTATGTAATTCTTTATTTTGATATAATTCTTTAATACAATTAATCATTACAATTGAGTCTAATTCCTGAATTTTTTGGTCTGTGATTGTTTTGGTTGAAAAATTTGATAAATCATAATCTGTTTTTGAAAAGTTTAAAGTGTAAGTATTATCTTCATTGATATTTGTTATCCCACCATTAAATAGTCTTAATACGTATTTCTTATTTTTTTTTATTATAGAACCATTTTCTGCAACAATTATTTTTGAACCATTATCTATTTTCTCATTAATATAAATTTTTTTAAGCCTCCCATCTTTTTGATAATCCTCAACAAATATTGTTAGATTTTTTACGACATTTATAAATTTTTTTTCAGATATTAGTTTTGGAAAAAAATCAATATTTGATTCTTTTATGTATAATCTTCCAAGGTTTTGTGATTTAGGGACAATAAAAAGGTTTAAAACTAATTGTAAAATTAAAAAAAATAAAGAAAAGAATAAAATAAAATTGATAAATTTAATTTTTTGAATTCCGTTATTCCAAAAAACAATTAATTCATTTGAATTATTGTATTTATTAATTACATAAAAAATAGATATAAAAAAAACAAAAATTATAGTCTTGCTAAATATTTTTGGCAAACCAAGAGAAACATAGTAAAAATAGACATCTAAACTATGTCCATCATCAGAAACTAGATCTAACAAGTTAACAGCTTGTATAATCCACACGATGAAAGTAATGCTAAAAGATGCTATAAAAAAGAAATTTAGAATATCTAAAGAAAATTTACGAAAAATTAATTTATTCATTGAAATTTATGTTTTAATAAATATACAACAATATCTAACAAATATTCAAAAAAATGAACTTAAATATAAAATTTGTATCAAAAATACCCAAACAAGCAACTGATAGCCAAATTATTTTTTTTAAAGATCAAAATATTAAGAATAAAATAATTAAACCACTGAAAAAATACATATTTTCTAATAAATTATTTTTAGAAAATAATTTTCTATATAAAAATGTAAATAATAAAACATATTTGTTTGTTAATTGTACAAAACTTAAGAATTCTTTGGACTATGAAAAACTAGGTTCAAAATTATATTTGCAACTTAAAAATAATAAAATTGAAAATTCTTTTATAGATTACAACGCAAGTGGTCTTACAAATGTACAAATAGAGAAATTAGTTCATGGAGCCCAACTTAAATCCTATGATTTTTCGATATACAGAACAAATAAAAAAAATAAAACTATTGTGAATAATCTTAATATATATGGTATCAAGAGTAAGGGAAACAATTTACTTAGAAAAAAATTAAACGCCCTACTAGAAGGTGTATTTCTAACAAGAGATTTAGTATCTGAACCCGGAAATATTTTACACCCAGATGAATATGCAAAGAGAATAACTAAGTTAAGAAAATTTGGATTAAAAGTAACTGTGTATGATAAACAAAAATTAAAAAAATTAGGATTTAATGCCTTACTTGGAGTAGGACAAGGAAGTATTAGGGGTTCATACTTAGTAACAATGGAATGGACTGGAAATAAAAATAAATCAAAACCTCTGGCTTTTGTGGGAAAAGGTGTTTGTTTTGATACAGGAGGTATATCGCTTAAACCAGCAAAATTTATGGAAGATATGACATATGATATGGCTGGCTCAGCTACAGTAGTAGGCCTTATGAAGAATCTTGCTTTAAGAAAATCGAAAATCAATGCTGTTGGAGTCGTTGGCCTGGTTGAAAATATGCCAGGTAGTAATGCTCAAAGACCAGGAGATATTGTGAAATCTTATAGTGGTCAAACAATAGAAGTTTTAAATACTGATGCAGAAGGAAGATTGGTCTTAGCGGATGCGCTCACTTATACAGAAGAAAAATTTAAACCTAGTTTAATTATTGATTTAGCTACTTTGACTGGAGCAATAATTGTTGCGCTTGGATCTGAATATGCTGGACTATGGTCAAATAATGAAAAACTATCTAAACAACTTTTAGATGCTGGCGAGCAAGTAGAAGAAAAAGTATGGAGGATGCCACTTCATGAAAATTATAATAAATTAATGAATTCTAAGACAGCTGATATGCAAAATATAAACTACGTAGGCGGAGCTGGCTCAACTACAGCTGCTCAATTTTTACAAAGATTTATAATTAATAAAACCCCTTGGGCACACTTAGATATAGCTGGGATGGCTTTTTCAAAATACGCTGGAGCGTTAAATTCAGGTGGAGCCACAGGTTATGGAGTAAGATTGTTAAATAAATTTATAGAGGAGAATTATGAATAATATAGAACAAACATTATCAATAATTAAACCTGATGCGGTAGAAAGAAATTTACAAGATAAAATAAAAAGTGAATTTAAAAGCAAAGGGTTTGAAATATTGAATGAAAAGAAAATTCATATATCAAAAGAAGAGGCTGAAAAATTCTACAAAGTACATGAATCTAAACCATTTTATAATGAGTTATGTGCATATTTATCATCTGGACCTATTGTCGTAATGAAACTTCAAAGAACTAATGCCGTATTAGAGAACAGAAAATTGATGGGAGCTACAAATCCAAAAGATGCAGAGGATGGAACATTAAGAAAAAAATATGGTATTTCTATTGATAAAAACTCAGTTCATGGATCTGACAGTGTCGAGAATGCAAAGGTTGAGCTGGATTTTTTTTTTAAAGACTAGATAAAATCTTTATTATTGCCTTTGGATAAATTTCATGTTCAATTTTAAGAACTTTTTTTCTCAAATCAATAACTCCATCTGATTTTAAAATTTTAACTTTCTTTTGAAGAATAATTTTACCAGAGTCTAATTTTTGAGTTACATGGTGGATTGTTGCTCCAGCAAATTTGTCTTTATTCTTTAGTGCTCTTTCATGCGTATTTAGTCCTTTATATTTTGGTAAAAGTGATGGATGAATATTTAATATGGGCTTGGCAAATTTTTTAATAAATTTCTCTGAAAGTATCTTCATAAATCCAGCTAAACAAATCATATCAATTTCATATTTTTCTAAAAATTGAAGTGAACGGTTTTCAAAATTTGTTCTACTTTTGAATTTAACTCCATAATTTTTTATCTTTAATTTTGCTGCATATTTTAATCCATATGCATCTGGATTATTTGAAATGACTAATATAACTTTAAATATAGAATTTTTTTTCTTTGAGTATTTAACTATAGATTTAAGGTTACTGCCTCTGCCACTTATAAAGACAGCAACTTTCTTTTTACCAGTTAATTTTTCCACTTAATTTAACTTTTTTTGAATTATTTGTTATTTTTCCAATAACATAAGGTTTATATTTTATGTTAAAATATTTACTAACCATTTTTAAATTTTTAGGATTAACTATTAAACAAAAACCTACCCCACAATTAAAAGTTTTTAACATTTCTTTTTCATCAATACCCATGTTATGCAACCAATTAAATATTTTTAATGTTTTAATATTGTTTAAGTTGATCTCCAATCCAAGATCTTTAGGAATAACTCTTTTTATATTATCTACTAATCCGCCACCAGTTATATTAGCACATGCATTTATTAATTTTCTTTCAACAAGTAAGGACACTTCTTTTACGTAAATTTTTGTTGGTCTAATTAATTCCTTTCTAAGAAAATTATTTTGTTTAAAATTTAATCTCTTCTTTTTCAAAACATGTCTTACAAGCGAGAAACCATTTGAATGGAGTCCATTGGATGGCACTGCTAAAATTAGGTCATTATTTTTAATTTTTTTATGAAGTATTTTTTCTTTATCTACAATTCCAACAGCAAATCCAGCAATATCAAATTTATTTTTTGTATATGTGCCTGGCATTTCTGCAGTTTCACCACCAACCAATTTACAATCAGCTATGTTACACCCCTTAACTATACCTTTTAGTAAATTTTTTAATTTGGAAAGATCAATCTTACTTATCGATATATAATCTAAAAATAAATATGGTTTAGCACCCTGAACTATTAAATCATTCACACACATAGCTACAAGATCTATCCCTATTGTATCAAATTTATTTAAATCATTAGCTATTTCAATTTTTGTTCCAACTCCATCTGTACTTGTTACGATGTGAGGATTTCTAAATTTACATGGAATTGGCGAAATGGCACCAAAGCCCCCAATATTCTTAAAATCACCACTTTTAGTTGATTTTTTAGTTAATGAACTTATGAATTTAATAAAATTATCTGCTTTTGAAATATTAACTCCACTCTGTCTGTATGTTAATTTATTTGATGTCATATAACAAACTTATGTTTTTTTTTAAAAATTATTTACTCACTCATTTATATATATTTTTTGTTTTTTTAACCGTAAATTTTATAGAGTTTTCCACAAATAAAGTGCTTGCTAAAACGTTTGTTGTTTCAAAAATTGAAGTTGTAGAAAACTACAACCTCTCTTTCAATAAGATCAAAGTTATAGATAGAGGTTTTGCAAAAGCATTTAATGATCTTTCTAAAATGATACTTGAAGGAAAAGATTTAAAGAAAATAAATGAAACTCCAATAGAAGATATTAAAAAATTAGTAGATAATTTTTCAATATTAGACGAAAAGTTCATAAACCAAAAATATAAAAATGTCATGGAGGTTGAGTTTAACAGAAAAAAATTAATTAAATTTTTAAATTCCAAAAATATAACTATTTCATTGCCAAAAAAAATAGATGTCCTTTTTCTACCAGTTTTGGTCGACTTAGAAACTAATAGTTTTAATTATTTAAATGATAATATTTTTGTGAAAAATTGGGAAAATTCAAACAAAAATTATTTTCAAATTAAATATGTTTTGCCAAATGAAGATGTAGAGGACTATCTGACCATTAAAAATAATTTTAAAAATATTGAAAACTATAATTTTGAAAAAATACTTAAAAAATATAATTTTGAAAATGTTATAATAATGATAATTTTTAAAAGTAAAAATAATATTAAATTTTTTTCTAAAGTAAACTTTGATGATAAATTTACTGTTTTAAATAAAAAATTTATAAATAGAAATATAGATAATTTATCAGAATTAAATGAAATAATATTAAGTATTAAAAACAATTATGAAGATAATTGGAAATCTATAAATAAAATGAGCCCATCTACATCTGTTCCTATTCGATTATCAGTAAAATCTTCTAATACAAAAAAATCTTTAAAATTAGAAAATGCTTTATCAAATCTAGATTTTGTAAATGACTATAAAATTGAAAAATTTGATAGCAATGAAATTATTTATAAAGTCTATTATGCTAGTAGTCCAAAAAGATTTTTAAAAGATATTTCATTTTATGATATAAATATTGATATCACTTCAACAAACTGGAAAATAAAGTGACTGAATTAAATCAATTACTACTAAAACTAGATCATAAAACTAATTTTAATGAGCATGACTTTTATTTATCGAAAAGTAATTCTACAGCTTTTAATTTGGTTAACAAGTGGCCTGATTGGGGCAAAAAGATATTAAATATATCTGGTGAAAAATTTTCGGGAAAAAGCCACTTGGCAAATATTTTTAAATCGAAATCTAAAGCTTTTTTTATAGAGGGTAAAAATATCGATAATTCAGTGTTTAAAAGTCTGAAATTATATGAAACTATAATTATTGACGATTTTGACGAATGTAATGAGGAGGAAATACTCTACTCAATTTTTAATCTAATTGACCAGGATAATAAATATATGCTGATTAATTCATTGAAGCCAATAAGTGAAATTAAATTTAAACTACCAGATTTAGCCTCAAGAGCAAAAAATTGTATTTATGCAGAAATCGAAAATCCAGATGATGAATTACTTTTTGCTATTATATTAAAGAATTTTTCTGATCGTCAGATTAAAATTGAAAAGAAAATTATAAATTTTATCATAAGTAGGATTGATAGATCTTATAGAAAAATTGATGAATTTATATATAAGATTGACGAGTTAAGTTTAAAAAAAAAAAAACCGATTACTTTTAATACAATAAAAGAGATTTTGTAAATTGAATAAATATAGAACTCATAACTGTGGGGAATTAAGTAAAGCACATAAAGAAAAAGAAATTTCTTTATCTGGTTGGATAAATAAAAAAAGAGATCATGGTAATCTTTTATTTATAGATTTAAGAGATAATTATGGAATTACTCAATGTGTAATAGATAAAAGTAATGAAATATTTAAGAAAATTGAAAAATTATCTCTAGAGACAGTACTAAAAATAACAGGATCAGTTATTGAAAGATCAAATGAGACAATAAATAAAAATATTCCTACTGGTGAAATTGAAGTTAAAATAAAAAATATAGATATTCTAGGAGAAACTAAAGAATTGCCAATGCCAGTTTTTTCTGATCAAGAGTATTCTGAAGAAATAAGACTTAAGTATAGATTTTTAGATTTAAGAAGAAAAAAAATACATCAAAATATTATTTTAAGATCAAATATTATCTCATTTATAAGAAATGAAATGCAAAAACTTGGCTTTTTAGAATTTCAAACTCCGATATTAACATCTTCCAGTCCCGAAGGTGCAAGAGATTTTCTTGTACCCAGCAGACTGAATCCAGGAAAATTCTATGCTTTGCCACAAGCCCCTCAGCAATTCAAACAACTTATTATGGTTTCTGGTTTTGATAAATATTTTCAAATAGCTCCATGTTTCAGAGATGAAGATGCTAGAGCAGATAGAAGCCCCGGGGAGTTCTATCAATTAGATGTAGAAATGTCTTTTGTTGAACAAGAAGATGTTTTTAAAGTAATAGAAAAATTATTTCTCAAACTATTCAAAACATTCAGTAATAAAAAAATTTTACATGAAAAGTTTCCGAGAATTACATATAAAGATGCAATGCTTAAATACGGTACGGATAAGCCTGATTTAAGGAATCCATTGGAAATATCAGATTTAACAAACATCTTTGAAAGAGAAGATGTAAAGTTTGAAATATTTAAAAAACTAGTAAAAAATGGCTCTGTAGTAAGAGCTTTAGTAACAAAAAATACTGTAGATAAACCTAGGAGTTTCTTTGATGGAATTGACAAATGGGCAAAAGATTTAGGTTCGTCAGGCCTTGCATATTTTACTTTAGAAAAAAAAAGTACCATTAGTGCAAAAGGACCAATTGGAAAATTTTTTTCAGAAAATTCTTTGATAGAAATTATGAAACAAACTAATGCAAGTACTGGAGACACAGTATTTTTTTCTTGTGGAAAAAAAGATGATGTAGAAAAAATACTAAGTGTTGCGAGAAATAAAATAGCTGAGGATTTAGGTCTAATTGACAATAATTGTTTTTCATTTTGTTGGGTTGTTGATTATCCAATGTATGAAGTTGATGAAATAAGTAAGAAAATAAAATTTAGTCACAATCCTTTTTCAATGCCACAAGGTGATTTAAAAAAATTAGATTTATCTAACCCATTGGATATCAAAGCATATCAATATGATATTGTATGTAATGGAATAGAGTTATCATCTGGTGCTATAAGAAACCATATTCCCGAATTAATGTATAAATTATTTGCAGTCGCTGGATACTCGAAAAATGATGTTAACAATAAATTTAGTGGAATGATAAATGCATTAAGTTATGGGGCCCCTCCCCATGGGGGTATAGCGCCTGGAATTGATAGAATAGTCATGTTATTAGCTAACGAAAAAAATATTAGGGAGATCACAATGTTTCCCATGAATCAGAACGCACAAGATTTGATGATGAATGCACCATCTGAAGTTTCAGATGATCAATTGAAAGAGTTGAATTTAATGTTAAAAAGAAAAAGTTAATTATTTTTTACCTTTGAGACTTATTCGTATATCCGATAAATCTACAAATTTCTTTTTATAGTTACTTCTTACAAATCCTTTACTGGTAATGTCTTTAACTAATTTTAAGAATTTAGTTTTATCCTCACTATTTTCATCTGTATTTCCTTCATCTAAAGCATCTGACCCACCTATTGATGGAGTATGTGCCAGATCTTCTCTATTTAAGTACGAAATAGCTAACTCTCTAAAAATATAATCTAAAATTGATGTTGCACTTAGAATTCTATCATTTCCAAATACTTTACCTGATGGCTCAAATTTAGTATCTACGAAGGCATTTACAAATTCATCTAATGGTACTCCATATTGCAAACCAAGAGAAACTGCTATAGCAAAGTTATTCATAGTTGCTTTAACTAATTCACCTTCTTTACTGGTATCTATAAATATTTCTCCTATTTTGCCATCTTCATACTCTCCGGTATGTAAATATACTTTATGGTCTCCAATAGAGGCTTTTTGAATATATCCCTTTCTTCTATCTGGCATACTAAATCTTCTACTATTATTATCTTTTATGTTTTTTGTTAAAGTTTCCTGATTTATTTTAATGTTATTTGATTGTTTAGTCTTTGGAAGATCTTGTTCAACAACATTTATTTTATTTTTTTCAATTTTTTCTAAGTTTTTAGTTTTTCTACTATCCATTTTAATATCTAATATTTCAAACTTACCATCCTCTCTTTTCTCAATATTTTGGATGTTTTTTTCGTCAATATTGTCTAGATAATGACTTACTTTAAAACTACACGTATAATATGTCTCAACTAAAAATTTTGCCATTTATTTTCCTTAATTATTTAAAAATTGAATCTTTAAGTTTTAAAGTATATAGAATTTTAAAATTGTAGTCTAATTTAATTTTTACAATTAAAAATTGAAAAAAAAAATTTTTTTATGTTGACAATATTAAAGCAAATTTTCACATGGTGGAATCAACAGACGCTTGGCACAAGATTACAAATATTTTTTTCAGGCAAATTAATTGGAGAAGATAATAACGGAAATAGATACTATCAAAGTAAATCTGGAAGAAGATGGGTGATTTATAATGGCGAAGTTGAAGCATCAAAAATACCAAACGAATGGTATTCATGGATGCATTATATGAATAATAAAATAGAAAATGATCATGATTTAAAAAAATATAATTGGCAGAAAGAGCATTTGCCTAATCAAACAGGATCAAATAATTCTTATCATCCAAAAAAATATAATAATGGCCCAAAGAAAAAATATAAAAATTGGAAAAGTTAATTTTTTGTTTATCTCATTTTTTTATTTTATATTCATTAATAATATATCAGCTGACAATTTATTGAAAACTGAGACAATAGCGGAGCTAAGCGTTTTAGATAAGGTAAGTTCAAAAAATGTTAGTATTAAGGTTCAAGTTGGTGAAGAACATACTTTTCAAAACTTAATTATAAAAGTTTTAAAGTGCTATAATTCTAAATTTGATGATGATCCAGAAGTGACTGCTTATATGCAAGTCATTGATAAGACAGTTACTGATAATGATAAAGTTTTTATTTTTAATGACTGGACATTTGCATCTAGTCCTTCAATTAGACCATTTGATCACCCTGTATATGATGTTTGGTTAAAAAAATGTTATAGTTAAATAATTTTTTCTTTATCAAGCCAACTTACATTAAAATCAGAATTAATAAATTTTTTATTATTTAATATTATTTTATGTAGATCAATTGTAGTAGTAATTCCTTCAATTACAAATTCGTCAAGTGATCTTAACATTCTTTGTATGGCTTCTTGTCTATTTCGTCCGTGGGTAATTACTTTACATACCATACTGTCGTAATAAGGTGTAATCTTATAACCTTGGTAGATAGATCCATCAACTCTAGTTCTGAAACCTGAAGGTTGGTGACACATACCTATTTTACCTGGAGAAGGTTGAAAGTTATTGCTTGGATCCTCAGCATTTATTCTACACTCAATTGCATGCCCTCTTGGATTTATGTCACTTTGTTCCAAAGCTGTATCACCTGAGTAAGCAATCCAAATTTGTTCTTTTATAATGTCAATTCCAGTAACCATTTCAGTAACTGGGTGCTCAACTTGTACTCTTGTATTCATTTCAAGAAAATAAAATTTTCCATCTTCATAAATAAATTCTACTGTTCCAGCTCCCTCATAACCAATTTGACTTACCATACTAACAGTTTTTTCAAATAGATCTTTTCTAATAGTATCATTTAGGATTGGACTAGGAGTTTCCTCTATAAGTTTTTGATGCCTTCTTTGAACTGAACAATCTCGTTCAAATAAATGTACTGTTCTATTTTTTCCTGAAAGAACTTGAACTTCTATATGCCTTGGATTTTGAAAAAACTTTTCTATATAAACTTCATCATTCCCAAAAAATTTTTTTGCTTCTTGTTTTGCTGTTAAAAAAAGATTTTCAAATTCTTCAATCTTATTTACTATTTTCATTCCTTTTCCTCCACCACCTCCTGATGCTTTAATTAAAATAGGAAAACCAACATTCTTACAGATTTTTTTTGCTTCATTAATTTCTTTAATACCTCCATCAGATCCTTCAATAACAGGTAGACCATATTGTTTTGCAACTTTCTTAGCTTCAATTTTATCACCCATCATTTTAATAAGATTGGATGATGGGCCGATAAATTTAATATTGTTTTCTTCTAATATTTTTGCGAACTCAAAATTTTCTGATAAAAAACCATATCCAGGATGTACAGCCTCAGATCCAGTTAATTCTATAGCTGACATAATTGCAGGAATATTTAAATAACTTAGAGAGGGTTGATGTGGGCCCACACAAATACTCTCATCTGCCAATCTTACGTGCATACTGTCCTTATCTACATCGGAATGAATTGCTACAGTCGCAATACCCCATTCCTTGCAAGCTCTTATTATTCTTACCGCTATTTCACCTCTATTGGCTATAAGTATTTTCTTAAACATTTATATTAATTAAGAATTACAATAGTTTGACCAAACTCAACTGGTTGTCCATCATCGACACTTATTTCTTTAACTAATCCATCTACTGGGCTGGGTACATGATTCATAGTTTTCATTGCCTCTACAATCATCACTGTGTCACCCTTTTTAATTTTTTGACCAACCTCTATAAATTTTTTGCCACCCGGTTCTGGTGCTAGGTAAGCTGTACCTATAATAGGAGATGTTATTTTTTTAGAATTATCAATTTTAATTTCTTCCTTTTTAGATTTATTTCCGTTTATAGCAATAGAGGGTTCAGTATTTTTAGTTACTCTTAATTTTGAAACTTTTACCTTGATATCTTTCTCTGTGTATTCAATTTCAGATAGGTTAAATTCATCTAAATAGTCATTTAATTCTTTTATAATACTTTTATTAATTTTCATTTTTTTAACAACTCTTGCATAGAATTTATGGCTAAAGTATAGCCATTTATACCTAATCCACAAATTATACCAGTAACAACTGCACTTATAAGTGACTTATGCCTAAAATCCTCTCTTTTATAAATATTTGATATATGTACTTCTATAATAGGTTTCTTAAAGATACTTAAGGCGTCTCTTATCGCAACTGATGTATGACTGTATCCTGCAGCATTAATAATGATCCCTGAATGGGTTTTGCGAGCGTTTTGTATAAAATTTACTATTTCTCCTTCAACATTTGATTGCTTGATTTCAATAAGCATATTTAAATCCTTTGCTCTATTTTGGCAAATTTCTTCAAGATATTTATAGTCTCTGCTACCATATTGAGTTTGTTCTCTTTCGCCTAATAGATTAAGATTTGGACCATTAATAATTAATATTTTACTCATTGAAACCTTATATTATATGAATAAAAAAAATAAAATAAAAATTGTAGTCAATGGAAGGCTTTTAACAGTTAATTTAAAATATTCTTTAAAAAATTTAATTGAAAAGTTAAAAACACCTATAAATAAAGTTGCCATAGAATTAAATGAAGAAATAATTGATAAAAAAAAATTAAATAAAATATTTTTAAAAAATAAAGATAAAATAGAGATAGTCCATTTTATTGGGGGTGGTTAATGAACTTAGATACTTTAAAAATTGCGAAAAAAAAATTTAAATCTAGACTAATAGTTGGAACTGGAAAATATAGAAATATGATTGAATGTTCGAAAGCAATTAAAATTTCTGGAGCTGAGATTGTTACTGTTGCTGTAAGAAGAGTGAATATTTCTGATCGATCTAAGCCTTTATTGATGGATTATATTGATCCAAAAAAAATAATGTACTTACCAAATACAGCTGGGTGTTTTAATTCAAAAGATGCTTTACGTACATTAAGGCTTGCCAGAGAAATTGGAGATTGGAAAATAGTAAAACTTGAGGTCTTAGGAGATAAAAAAAATTTGTTTCCAGACATGATTGAAACTTTAAAATCTACAGAGGTTCTAACAAAAGAGGGATTTAAAGTTATGGTCTATTGTAATGATGATCCACTTATGTGTAAGAGACTAGAAAATGCTGGGGCTTCGGCAATTATGCCATTAGCAGCACCAATAGGATCAGGTCTAGGAATTCAAAATAAAACAAATATTAAAATTTTAAGACAACAAACCAAAGTACCTTTAATTATCGATGCTGGAATAGGACAGGCGTCAGATGCTGTTCAAGCAATGGAGATGGGTTGTGATGCAGTGTTAATTAATACAGCAATAGCAAAAGCTAAGAACCCTTTTCAAATGGCAGAAGCAATGAAATATGCAGTAATCTCTGGAAGAAAATCTTTTCTTTCTGGTAGAATTATGCCAAATTTGCAGGGATCTCCCTCAACTTCAAATAAAGGGATTATTTAGTTTTTTTTAAAATCTTTCTTTTTTTAAACTTTTTCCTTTTAAAGTTTAATTTTTTTTCCTTCTTTAATTCTTGGTTTTTATCTTTTTTTTCTTCTAAAATTTTTCGTAAGTTTTCGATTTTTTCAACTTTTTCCAAAACTTTACCTGATTTTGATTTCAACTCAATTAAGTAATCCTGCAAACTTAAATTATTATCGATACTTAGATTAATCTTTACCTTATTTTTTTTCTTAAAATAGTTCACGTCCTCAGAAAAGTAGCTTTCAATAAAGATAAGTATTTTCTCATTTAGTTTTGCTTCTACTATTTTAGCACTTGTCTCAAAAATTTTTATTTCAATTAATTTAATTACTTTTAAAGCTAAAGTTTCGTTAGTTAATTTTATTGACCATTTGATGTTACTTTCCCTGAGTCTTTGTCTAGACATTTCAAGTAACCCAAAATTACTTATTCTTCCAATTTGAATTCTAGCTCTATCATTTCTACATCTTTCTTTTAATCTTCTTTCAACTTGTTTGCGATTATTAAAGCTAAGCATATCTATAAAATCAATGATGATTAGACCAGATAAGTCTCTGATTTTGATTTGTCTAGCTATTTCTTCAGCTGCTTCTAAGTTGGTATCCAATGCAGTGCTTTCCACATTTTTTTGTTTAATAGATTTGCCTGAGTTAATATCAATCGAAACCAAGGCTTCTGTTGGATTTATAACAAGATATCCACCAGAACTCAGTTTAACCTCTGTCTTAAAAATTTCGAAAAGTTTTTTTTCTATATTTTCTTTAAAAAATAAAGGAATCTTATCTCTAAATTTTTTTACTTTTTTTAATTGTTTTGGCATCATGAGCTTCATATAATTTTTTGTTTTTTGATATCCCTCGTTACCCTCTACAATAATATTTTGGGTCTCATCATCATACATATCTCTTATACTTCTTTTAATAATATCACTTTCTTGATGAATTAAAGATGGAGCTATAGAGTTTAACGCATTATCTTTGATCGAGTTCCAAACAGAAATTAAATTTTTAAGGTCACCATCTATTTCATTTTTTGTTTTGTTGGATCCTGCTGTTCTCACAATGATACCCATCTCTCTAGGTATTTCGATTTCATTTAAAATTTTTCTAATTTTCTTTCTGTCACCAGGATTAAATATTTTTCTAGAAATTCCTCCTCCTTTAGCTGTATTAGGCATTAGTACAATGTATTTACCAGCAATACTAATGAAGGTGCTAAGAGCTGCTCCTTTAAATCCTCTTTCATCTTTTAGCACTTGTACTAGGATAACTTGATTAGGTTTTATTACCTCTTGAATTTTATATCTTTTAGAGGGAAATTTTTTTTCATTAATATTTTTCTCTTTGCTTTCATCTTCTTGTTTTTCAACTGGATCATTCAATTTTATTTCTTCGTTTCCCTCTAAAATCTGATTTTCATTTTTTTCACTTTCTTTAGAAAGTTCCTCTCTTACTTTTTCCTCCTCTTCTTTAATTTTTTCTAAATCGCTCTGTGGTAGTTGGTAATAGTCAGATTGAATATCATTAAAAGACAGAAAACCATGTCTTTCCCTTCCAAAATCTACAAATGCAGCTTGAAGAGAAGGTTCAACTCTACTTACTTTACCAAGGTAAATATTATTTTTTATTAATGTGTTGTTTACGCTTTCATATTCATAGTCTTCTATATGATCATTTTTTTTGAGAACAACTCTAGTTTCATTTGGATGCGATGCATCGATGTATAAATTTTTTGACATAAATTTTGATTATTTTTCATTTGTTTTGTTTTTAAATTCAGTGCCTTAACTTTAACAAATTCATTCAATAATTTAAACTAAAATGAGTAATTTAATAAAAAAACTAATTTTAGCTTTTATTCTATTTTCTTTTTTGGGGTTTATTTCAATTTTTTCATTACTTTGGACTTATTCAAACAAGTTACCAGATTATAAATTTTTAAAAAACTATAAACCACCAGTTTCTAGCAAAGTATACTCTGGAGATGGTGTATTAATCACTGACTTTTCTGCAGAAAAAAGAATATTTGTACCTTATAACGCTATTCCCAAAAAAATAATATACTCATTCTTATCATCCGAAGATAAGAATTTTTTTAAACATCCAGGTGTGGATGCTAAAGGAGTCTTGAGGGCTATAAAAAATAATATTTTCAACTTGATAAGATCAAATAGATTAGAAGGAGCATCTACAATTACCCAGCAAGTAGCAAAAAATTTTCTTTTATCTAATGAGATAAGCCTAGATAGAAAAATAAAAGAAGCAATCTTAGCTTTTAGAATTGAAAGAGCTTTATCAAAAGAAAGAATAATAGAACTTTACTTAAATCAGATATATTTAGGTGAAGGTTCATACGGAATAGCCTCAGCAAGTTTAAGATATTTTGATAAATCTATTAGCGAATTAAATTATTCAGAGGCGGCTTTATTGGCGGCTCTTCCAAAGGCTCCAAGCAAATATAATCCTTATAAAAATAAAGAATTGGCAACTTATAGAAGGAATTTGGTAATAAAAAATCTTTACGATAATAAATATATCTCTAAAAAAAATTATGATGAATTAATTAACTCAGAGATAATTTTAAAAAAAAGAAAAAGAATTTTTTTAGAAGACACAAGATATTTTGTAGAAGATATAAGAAAAAAAGTAATTCAGGAATATGGATATGATAAAGTTCACAAGCAAGGCTTTAATATAAAAACACCAATTAATTTACAACTTCAGAATTTAGCAGCAGGATCTTTAAGAAAAGGTTTGTTAGAATATGATAAAAGAAAAGGTTGGCGTGGCCCCTTAGATAATAGAAAAAATAGTGACTGGTATGTGGATTTAAATAAGTTCAAATTAGAAAAGTCAATTGGTTGGCAAATTGCAATTGTAAAAAGGATTGATAAATTTGAGACTGTAATTCAAACATCTAATAAAGAAAATGGAATTATAAGTTATGAGGATATTAGTTGGACAAGAAAAAATTTTAACGAAATTTTTAAAATAAATGATTTGATTTATGTAAAAAAAGTTTCTGATGGAAAATATAGTTTAAGACAATTACCAAATGTAAATGGTGGAATTGTTGTTATTGATCCATACAGTGGAAGAGTTTTAGCAATGTCAGGGGGTTTTAGTTTTAAAAAAAGTGAGTTTAATAGAGTTTCACAAGCCAAAAGACAGCCTGGATCAGCGTTTAAACCTTTCATATATGCTTTAGCTTTGGAAAATAATTACTCACCTTCAACTTTAATTCTTGATGCTCCGATAGTACTTAAACAAGGAAATGATTTAAAAATGTGGAAACCTCAAAATTATGGAAAAAAATTTTATGGCCTTTCTACATTAAGAACTGGAGTTGAAAAGTCTAGAAATCTTATGACGGTTAGGATTTCACAAGATCTGGGTATAGATAAAATAATTAATTTTTCAAAAAAACTAAATATATATGAAAATCCCGATGAGTTAATGTCAATTTCTTTAGGATCAGCAGAAACCACATTATTAAATATCACTAGTGCCTACTGTTCGTTCGTAAACGGTGGAAAATTGGTTACTCCAATTCTAATTGATAGAATTCAAGATAGTGAAGGAAATACAATTTTTAATAATGAGAAAAGATTTTGTGAAAATTGTGATAAAATCTCATTTGAGGGTACTAATGTACCAATAATTAAAAGTAATTTTAAACAAATATTTTCTCCACAAACTGCGTATCAAATGACTTCAATTTTAGAGGGAGCCGTTCAAAGGGGGACTGGAAAAAAATTAAAAGAACTAAATATGCAAATAGCTGGCAAAACAGGGACAACTAATAACAACACTGATACCTGGTTTATTGGTTATACATCAAATTTAGTTATAGGAGTTTATGTAGGTCACGATAACCCAAAAAGGCTGGGAAAATATGAAACAGGATCTAAAACAGCTTTGCCTATATTTAAAGATTTTATCAAAAAAGCTGTCAATAATTATGAAGCAAAACCATTTAAAATTGCTGAAGGTATTAAAATGATGGTTATTGATGCGGATACTGGAAAAAAGGCAGATTTTGGATCAAAAAAGACTATAATTGAATCTTTCAAAAAAGAAAAAATTGAAAATGAAGGATTTATTAGTAATGATAAATATAGTTCAAATAAATTAAAAAATAATATTTTAAAATTTTATTAATGGATCAAGAAATTGAAAAATTTAAATCTGATGTAATTAAAATTAATCAAAGAATTAAGGAGTTTCTTTGAAAAGCAAAAAATTGAAACCAAAAGAGATAAACTTAGCAATTTAATTGAAGATCCAAAATTTTGGAACAATAGAAAACAAGCTGAAAAAGTAATTAAAGAAAAAAAAAATTATGATAATTTATTATCATCTCATAAACAATCTGAGAATGAGATAGACGAACTATATGATATTTTTAAATTGGCTATTGAAGAAAATGATAAGCAACTAATTCAAGAAACATTAGACAAGTTTAAAAATTTAAAAAAAAATTTTAAAAAATTAGAAATTAAATGTTTTCTCTCAAATGAAAATGATAATTTAGATAGCTATTTAGAATTTCATGCAGGTGCAGGAGGTACCGAAAGTCAAGATTGGGCTTCAATGTTGAGAAGAATGTATATGAAGTGGGCATCTGATCGAGATCATCAAGTTGAATTAATTAGTGAACACAGAGGAGATGAAGCAGGAATAAAATCCTCGGTAATCAAAATTTCAGGTGAATACATATATGGTTTTTTAAAATCAGAGTCTGGAATTCATCGTTTAGTAAGAATATCACCTTTTGATTCAGGCGCGAGAAGGCATACTAGTTTTGCGAGTGTTTGGGTCTATCCGGTAATTAGTGAGGACATAGATATTGAAATATCAGAAAAAGATTTGAGAATAGATACTTTTAGATCAAGTGGAGCAGGAGGTCAGCATGTTAATACAACAGATAGTGCGGTAAGAATTACACATATGCCAAGTAAAATAGTTGTGCAGTGTCAAAATGAGAGATCACAACACAAAAATAAAGAAACTTGTATGAATATGCTTAAAGCAAGATTGTATGAGCAAGAAATACAAAAAAGGAAAAAAGAAAGTGAGGATATTGAGAACTCAAAGTCAGAAATAGGCTGGGGTCATCAAATTAGATCATATGTTTTACATCCTTACAGAATGGTTAAAGATAATAGAACAAACTATGAGAATTCCAATCCTGATAAAGTTTTAGATGGTGATATAGATGAATTTATAGAAAGTTCTTTATATAAAATAAATGCGTAAAAATACTTTACTAATCATATCATTAATATTTTTTTTATTTTTTTTCAGCATAATTTATTTAAGTGTTTATGGGGTAAAAACAGATAAATTTAATAATTTTATAAATGACAAATTAAAAGAATATAACTCTAAATTAACATTACAACTTGATGATGTTTATATTAAATTAAATCTAAATAAAAGCGCTATAAGTATAAACTCTAAGAATGCAAATTTAATAGCAGAAAACAATCTTATTAAAATTTCAAATATAGATATAAGTTTGAATTTATTTAAGTTCTTAAAAAATGAAAATTCAATTATTAATTTTAAGATTAAGTCTTCTAAAAATATAATAAAAGATGTGACTTCTTTTTTAAATATATTAGATTATGATTTATCGAGATATATTTTTTACAGTCAGATAAAACAAGGTTTTCTATATTTCGAATTAGAAACTCATTTCAATAATATAAATCAGAAATTAGACTCATATTTTATATCTGGGTCAATAACTGAAGCGAAAATTAATTTACCAGGATATGGAAATCTCAATGAAATAAATTTTGATTTCGAAGCTCAAGATAAAAAAATTAACATTTCAAATTTAAAAATTACTTATGACGATGTAAAACTATTTTCAAAGAGTCTTGAAATTACTGAAGACAAAAAAGGCATATTTGATTTTAAGGGTGATATTGAAAATAATAAAATTTTAATAAATCCTAATTTAATATTTAGATTAGCAAATGTTGAGCAAGATTTTTTATCTAATGAAAAAATACCAATTCAAAGCAAAAATATTTTCTCGTTTAAATTTAATAGAAATAAAAAAATCAAAAATTTAAAAATTGACTCTGTAATAAACTTTGACGAACTTTATTTTAGTAATTTCTATAAAAATTTAATTTTTCTTAAAGATGGAAAGGTCAAATATAAATATGAGGATAAAAAATTTACTGCAGATTTAGTATCAAATTTTGTTTTTTCAGACGATTTACAATTAAGCAATAAATATAAAAAAAATAATCTAAATTTATTCTTAGAGAGCAAAAATAGTCAAGTAATTGAGGCAAAAGGGAATATAAGCAACAAAAAAACACTAATAAATTCAAATCTTTTGTTAAGTATTTTTAAATTAGATCACAATCTAATATCCAGCGAAAATTTAAATATTGGAACAGATAATGATTTCAAATTTAGAATTAATAAAAATAAAATTGAAAATTATGTCATTAATTCCAATATAAATTTAGATGAATTAAAATTTAATAAAAAAATCCAGGATTTATTGTATCTAAAAAATGTAAAATCTAAATTAACTTTTAGTGATAAATTTTTAAAATTAGACTTAAAAAGTTATTATTCATTTATTAATCAAAAATATAATAATAGTAAAAATAACATTATAAACTTAAATTTGTATAAGCCCGTTGAAGGTATCTCTGATTTAGAGATCTTTCTACAAACCGACAATAATAAAATAAACACAAAAGAATTTAAAAAATACTTTAAAAGAACATTTATTAAAGATCAAATTGTTAACTTAAACTCTAGTTCTTCAATTTATTTATCTTTTGATGATACTTTTAATATTGTAAAAATTGCAGCAAAGTCTGATATAAAATTTGATAATCTAAATATTAATTATAAATCAAATGTTATAAAAAAATATATTAAAAATTACGAAAATAAATTAACCATCAAAAACCCAAATATTTTACTTGAATATTCTAATGATAAGATAAATTTACAATTAGATGGTAGATATAAGATAAAAAATCTTGAGGATAATATTTTTATTAATTTTCAAGGTAATAAACAAAATTTTGAATTATATTCCTTATTAAACTTAGACAAGAGCATTATAAATATTGGAGATATACAATATTTTAAAAAAAAAAATATACCCTCTAAATTAGAGATTTTAATAAATAATTCAAAAAAAGGTTTAAATTTTAAAAAAATATTTTTTTCTGAAAATGAAAATTATATTTCATTTAAAAATCTGCGTGTTACACGTGATTTTAAAATTAAGGGTGTTGATCAAATTGATGTAAATTTTTTTAACAAAAATAAAGTTTTAAATAAATTTCAAATTAAGAAAAATTCAACTAATTATGACTTTATTGGAAGTCATATCGATGGAGAAAAGATAATCGAAACACTCTTAAATGGTAAATCTAAAAGCAAAATTTCTAAGTTATTTAGTAATGTTAATACTTCTTTAGTATTAAGTATAAATAAAATTCATTTAGAAAAAAATTCGTATTTTGAAAAATTCGATGGTGAATTAGATATTAAAAATAATAAATTATTTTTAGGTAAAATAAACGCAATTTTATCAAATAAAAACAAATTCTCATATTCATTTAGAACAACAAATAAAAATGAAAAAATTACAAATATATTTATTGAAAGACCAAAGCCATTCATAAATAATTACAAATTTATTAAAGGTTTTGAAGAAGGTGAATTAAAATTAAACTCGGTAAAAATTGATAGTGTTTCTAGATCAAATCTTAAAATTACAAATTTTAAGGTTAAAGAAGTGCCGGTTTTGGCTAAAATATTAACTCTTGCATCTTTACAGGGCATTGCGGATCTATTGACTGGTGAAGGAATTAGATTTGATGAATTTGAAATGGATTTTAAGACTAAAAATAGCCTCACTGAAATTGATGAGATGTATGCAATTGGGCCTGCAATCTCAATTATGATGGAAGGATATATCGAGAAAAATAGAGTAACAAGTCTTAGAGGAACATTAGTTCCAGCAACAACAATTAATAAAACAATAGCTAAAATTCCTTTAATTGGTGAGTTATTAGTAGGTAACAAAACAGGCGAGGGTGTATTTGGTGTTAGCTTCAAAATTAAGGGATCGCCTGATAATCTAAAAAGCACAGTAAACCCTATAAAAACCCTTACCCCAAGATTTATTACTAGGACAATTGAAAATATAAAAGGAAATTAATTTGTAATTTTAAAATGCTTTTTCTTACCTATAGATAACTTTATAAAACCTTTATCTGATAACAAGGTTGGGTTAATAACATATTTTTCATCCTTAATATTTTCATTATCTACTTTGATTGCTTTTGATTTGATTAATCTTCTTATTTCAGATTTTGAAATATCTTTATTAACAAATGATATTATTTCAATGATATTTTTTGATAAGATTTCATCATCTAATTTAATTCCAGGAAGATTTTCACCTGTTGAATTTTCTTTAAAGGTATTTCTTGCAAGGTCTTCAGATTTTTCTGCTTCTTTTTTTCCATGTAGCATTTCAGTTGTATTATTTGCAAGCAAAATTTTTAATTCATTAATATCTCTGTCTTTTAAATTGTCTATTTCATTTAACGATAGGTCTGTAAACATTTTTAAAAATTTTATTACATCACGGTCATCTGTATTTCTCCAGAACTGCCAGTAATCATATGGTGTAAGCATATTTTTATCTAACCACACTGCACCTTTCTCCGTCTTACCCATTTTTACACCTGACGCTAATGTAATTAAAGGTGTGGTTAAACCAAATGCCTTATTATTAGACTCTCTTTTTATTAATTCTACTCCATTTACTATGTTTCCCCATTGATCTGATCCTCCTATTTGTAAACTGCAATTATTGGATTTATTTAACTGATAGAAATCATATGCCTGTAAAATCATATAATTAAATTCCATGTAGCTTAGAGATTGCTCTCTCTCTAATCTTAGTTTTACACTATCAAAAGTTAACATTTTATTTATAGTAAAATGCTTTCCTATATTTCTTAAAAAATTTATGTAATTCAGTTTACTAAGCCATTTATAATTGTTAACAAAAATAGGTTTTAAATTTGAATTAGTTGTTTTAAGAAAAATCTTAAAAATTTTTTTTATATTATTAATATTGCTTTCTATTTGTTTTTCACTGAGTATTTTTCTTGTTTCTTCTTTACCAGAAGGATCTCCAATTCTGGTTGTTCCTCCACCTAAAAGAACTATTGGTCGATGACCATGTTTTTGCAAAAGTCTAAGGCACATAATTTGCAATAAACTCCCTACATGTAAACTTGGTGCTGTACTGTCAAATCCAATATATGCATTGGTACTTTTTTCAGTTAATAAATTAGATAATTGGTTTTCATCAGTACATTGATAAAAATAACCCCTATCTTTAAATTCTTTCAAAAAATTATTCATAGGTTTATAAAGTTACAATATACATATTTTTAAAAAAAAAAATAAGAATGGAAAAAAATTTATGTGCACTCGGTTTTATGAGTGGAACCTCAGGTGATGGAGTAGATTCTTCAGTAATAAGTTCAAATGGGAAAGATAGTATTCACATTAAATATAATAGATTTGACCCTTACCCAACAAAGCTTTTTAAAAGAATTCATAAACTAAAAGATAATACTCAAAAAAAACAAGATATATTAAAAAATCATAATGAAATTGTAGAACTCGAGAAAGAAATAACCAATTTTCATGCTGAGATAGCAAAAATAATATCAAAAAAGGTTGAATTTGAATTAATAGGATTTCATGGTCACACCATTTATCACAATTCTAACGAAAAAATTTCTAAGCAAATTGGACTTGGTGACTATATATCAAAAATCACTAACAAAACTGTAGTTTATGATTTTAGACAAAATGACATCAAAAATGGAGGGCAAGGAGCTCCTTTATCACCAATTTATCATCTTGCATTAATAAAATCTTTATTAAGAGAAAAAAAAATAAGTATTCCTATCTCAATATTAAATATTGGTGGAATTGCAAACATTACTGAAATTGATAAAGATTTTAACATCTCTAGCAGAGATATAGGTCCAGGAAATTGTTTAATTGACAAATGGATCAGAAAAAATTCTAATAAATTTTATGATGAAAATGGTAATTTAGCGCTGGCTGGTAAAACAGACAAGTTTATTTTTGATCAATATTTAGAAAATTATTATTATAGTAATATAAATTCCAAGAGATCTTTGGATACAAATGATTTTGATATTTCTTTTGCCAAAGGTCTTTCTTTGGAAAATGGAACAACAACAGTTACAAACTTAACTGTAGAATTATTGTCAAAAAAAATTGGCAAATATGATATTTTTGTTTGTGGAGGAGGTAGAAAAAATAAGTTTTTAATCGACTCTTTAAGAAATAAAATTAACAATAAAATATTTGATATAGATGACTTAAATATTGATGGTGACTATATAGAGTCCCAAGCATTTGCGTTTCTTGCGATAAGATCATACTTAGGACTTCCAATTTCATTTCCATCAACAACAGATTGTAAACAACCAACTTTAGGTGGAATAATTGTTAGTAAAGGGCCGTCTCTTTTTTAATGTATTTATTTAAAGATTTTATTAGCTCTACATCATTCTTAGAAAAAAAATGATTTGCATCCTGAATTGGTTCAAACTCTACTTTTATCCCTTTTTGTTCGCTAAGTCTTTTATTTAATTCATTAATATTTTCAATTGGAACTAGTTCATCTTTTTTTCCATAAATCATTGTTCCAGATGTAGGACATGGAGATAAAAAAGAGAAGTCATAAACGTTTGGTTGAGGTGAAACTACAATAAACCTATTTATCTCTGGTCTTCTCATTAATAACTGCATTGCTATTAAAGAACCAAAAGAAAATCCAGAAATCCAACATTGAGAATTATCAAAATTTTCTCTTTCTAGCCAATCCAATGCTGCTGCTGCATCGGCTAATTCCCCTTGTCCATTATCAAATTCTCCGTCACTTTTGCCAACTCCCCTAAAGTTGACTCTACAAACAGAAAAATCATTATCGACAAATGTTTGAAATATATCAACAACAACTTTATTATTCATGGTCCCACCATATTGTGGGTGTGGGTGTAATACTAAAGCTATTGGTGATGTATTTTTTTTACTTTTAAAATATTTAGCTTCTAGCCTACCAGCTGGCCCAGGTATAAATATTTCAACAATTTTATTATCTGTTGTTGTCATTGATTATCGATCTCAAAAAAAAATAAGGTTTTTCTATCAAAAGTGAGTGACAAAATGCAAGTTTTAAAACGTTAATTAATCTTGACTAAAATAGTCGGGTATATATAAGTCGCGTCTATTGCGGAAAATATGAAATTATCAAGTAAGGGTAGATACGCTGTAATGGCTCTAGCGGATCTAGCTAAATTTAATTTACATGAGCCAGTTTCATTAAGAGATATATCTCTTAGACAAGGAATATCACTTGTTTACCTAGAACAACTATTTTCAAAATTAAAAAAAAATAGAATAGTAACGAGTGTTAGAGGTAACAAAGGTGGATATATTTTATCTAAGCAAGCATCAGAAATAAAAATTTCTGATGTGTTTGTGGCAGTTGATGAAAAAGTAAAAACTATTGGATGTGAAAAACATTCTGAGAGTGGATGCAACGGAAAATCATCGAAGTGTATTACACATGATCTTTGGGATGAATTAGAGGATTACATAAATAACTTTTTTCAGAAAAAAACATTGAATGATTTAATTAATAAAAAAATATCAAATAGATTATGAGAGATAAACAAGTACAAGATTTAAAAGAATATAAATACGGTTTTTCAACCGATATTGATACTATAAAAGCACCCAAGGGACTTAGTGAGGATGTAATTAAATTTATATCAAACATTAAAAAAGAACCTAAATGGTTACTTGAGTGGAGATTAAAAGCTTACAACAGATTAAAAGTTTTGAAAGAGCCAGATTGGCAGAAACCAAAATATCCAAAAATTGATTACCAAGATTTGTATTATTATTCAGCTCCAAAAAGTTTTAAGGATAAACCAAAAAATTTAGATGAATTAGACCCTAAGTTACTAGAAACTTATAAAAAATTAGGAATACCTTTACAGGAACAAAAGAGATTAAATGGAATCGCAGTTGATGCTGTCTTTGACTCTGTTTCAGTTGCAACAACATTTAAAGATACTTTAACAAAGCAAGGTATAATTTTTTGTTCGATTTCTGAAGCAATTCAAAATCATCCTGACTTAGTAAAAAAATATCTTGGATCGGTAATTCCTATCACTGATCACTATTTTGCTACTTTAAATTCTGCTGTATTTACAGATGGGTCATTTGTATATGTTCCCCCAGGCGTAAGGTGTCCCATGGAACTTTCCACATACTTTAGAATAAATGCTTCTGATACAGGACAATTCGAAAGAACTTTAATTATAGCAGATAAAGGTAGTTATGTAAGTTATTTAGAAGGTTGCACTGCACCAATGAGGGACGAAAATCAGCTACATGCTGCAAACGTTGAACTAGTTGCTTTAGATGATGCAGAAATTAAATACTCCACAGTTCAAAACTGGTATCCAGGAGATAAAGATGGCAAAGGAGGAATTTATAACTTTGTTACAAAGAGAGGTCTTTGCCAAGGAAATAATTCTAAAATTTCTTGGACGCAAGTTGAAACTGGTTCGGCGATTACTTGGAAGTATCCAAGCTGTATTTTAAAAGGAGATAATTCTATTGGCGAGTTTTACTCAATAGCGATAACTAATAATCACCAAAAGGCAGACACAGGAACTAAAATGATTCACATTGGAAAAAATACAAAAAGTAAGATCATTTCGAAGGGGATAAGTGCTGGATATTCAGATATGACCTATAGAGGTTTAGTTGATATTTCAAAAAATGCTAAAAATTCAAGTAATTATACTCAATGCGACTCTCTTTTAATGGGTAATAAATGTGGAGCTCACACGATTCCTTACATAAAGAATAAAAATTCAGAATCAAACATTGCTCATGAAGCGACAACATCTAAAATTAGTGAAGATCAGCTACATTATTGTCAACAAAGAGGTTTAAATAGTGAAGATGCGGTTGGTTTAATTGTGAATGGATTTTGCAAAGAAGTTTTACAACAACTGCCTATGGAGTTTGCCGTTGAAGCACAAAAGTTGGTTGGAATAAGTTTAGAAGGAAGTGTTGGTTAAATGCTTAAGATAAATAATTTAAATGCTAAGGTTGAAGATAAATCTATTTTAAATGGATTCTCTCTTAATATAAATCCAGGTGAAGTTCATGCAATAATGGGCCCAAATGGCTCTGGTAAAAGTACATTATCAAATATTTTGTCAGGAAAGAAAGGTTACGATGTTTCAGGAGAAATATTATTTGAAGATAATAATTTATTTGAACTTGAAACAGAAGAAAGGGCACATAAAGGAATATTTTTAGCATTTCAATACCCTTTAGAAATCCCTGGCGTGAATACAAACATATTTTTAAAAACTTCATTAAATGCTGTGAGGAAAGCAAGAGGAGAAAAGGAACTTGGTGCTATTGAGTTCCTTAAATTAGTAAAAGAAAAAGCAAAAGATTTAAAATTCGATGAAGAAAAATTAAATAGACAATTAAATGTTGGTTTTTCTGGAGGAGAAAAGAAAAAGAATGAAATTTTGCAGATGACTATACTAAATCCAAAACTTTCTATACTTGATGAAACTGACTCCGGTTTAGATATAGATGCACTTCGTATTGTTGCTAACGGTGTAAATTCTTTGAGAAAAGAAAATAATTCTTTTCTTATAATAACACATTATCAAAGATTACTCGATTACATAAAACCAGATTTCGTACATGTCCTGATGAATGGAAAAATTGTTAAATCTGGAGGCGCAGAGTTAGCTGTTGAGTTAGAAAAGAAAGGTTACAAAAGTTTTAGTTAAATGGAAAAACAATTAAGAACAGATTTTAAAAAAATAATTGATAGCTCTAATTTTTCTGAAAAAGAAATTATTAAAAAAGAAAAGTATTTGAATAAATTTGTTCAAAATGGTTTTCCAGGTAAAAAAAATGAAGACTGGAAGTTTTTAGACTTAAATCAAGTTATTAAATCAAATATCGAGAATTTAGATTATTTTAATGAAAATATACCAAATGAAGTAGATCCTAAAATATATGTAGATGGTCTTGAGCATAATAAAATTGTTTTTATTAATGGAAGAATTGAGAAAATAGATTTCAAATATGAGGAAAGTGATAAATTTGAAATGAAAGATCAATTTGACAGTGAGTGTTTACTTGACGATGTAAATTCGCTTGTTGATCTAAACTCAGCTTTAACTAATAAATATTACAAAATTCAGGTAAAAGAGCATTATGCTGTAAAAAAACCAGTAATTATATATAGTTTAACAACAAGTAAAATTAGTTCAAAAAATATTAATATCAGATTAGACTTTGATTTAAAATCTAACTCGTCTCTAAAAATAATAGATTATTCAATCGATAAATCTGAGAATAATTTTGTCAACATTGTTTATAATTTTAATTTACAAAAAGATGCAATTCTTAAGAATTACAAATTAGATAATGAAGAAAATAATAATATTAAATACTCATATAATAATATTAATCTAGACACTAACAGTGTTGCAGAAAATTTTATCTTATCATTAGGTTCCAGTTTTATCAAAAATGAAATTAATTGTAATTTAAATGGCAAATACTCTTCAGCATTTGTAAATGGTATATTCAATTTAGATAATAATAAAAATCATGAAATCAGAACATCTATCAACCATTTAAATGAAAATACTAAAAGTTATCAATTAATTAAAAGCGTTTTAGGAGAAAACACAAAATCAGCTTATCAAGGTAAAATATTTGTAAAATCTAATGCACAAAAAACTGACGGATATCAATTAAGTAAAGCAATTTTACTAAGTGATAATTCTGAGTTTAATGCAAAACCAGAATTAGAAATCTATGCAGATGATGTAAAATGTTCACATGGATCCGCTTCAGGAAGTTTAAATCAGGACTCAATTTTTTATCTAATGTCTAGAGGTCTAAATTATAAAGAAGCAAAAGAACTTTTAATAAATGGTTTCTTATTGGATGTTGTTGAAAAAATTACTGATAATGAAATTAAAAATTTAATTAAAAATATTATGGGATTAAAAGAATGCATATAGGCAAAATTAAAAAAGAATTTCCTATTTTTGATAATAAAGTACAAAATAATGATCTTGTTTATTTAGATAGCGCAAATTCCTCTCAAAAACCTAGAATAGTAATTGATAGAATATATGATTTTTATTCTAAGGAATTTTCAAATGTTGGCAGAAGCGTTCATTATTTAGCAGTGGCAGCAACAAATTTATATGAGCAAACAAGAACTTCTGTACAAAAATATATAAATGCATCTGATAAAAATGAAATTGTTTTTACGAAAGGTGCAACAGAAGCAATAAATCTTGTGGCAAATACATTTGGGCAAAAATATCTTGATGAAGGTGATGAAGTATTAATTACAGAATTAGAACATCATTCTAATTATGTTCCATGGCATTTTTTAAGAAAATCAAAAAAAATAAATATTGAATTTGCTGAAGTAAATGACCAAGGTGAAGTAACATTGGAAGAAATTAAAAAAAAAATAACTGATAGAACTAAAATTATATGTGTAACACATTTATCGAATGTGACTGGAGCAATACTTCCAATTAAAGAAATTGTAAGCTTTGCCCATTCTAAAGGTATTCCAGTATTAGTTGATGGTTGCCAAGGAGCACCTCATTTAAAATTAGATATGCAAGATCTAGATTGTGATTTTTATGCAATATCAGGCCATAAAATGTATGGCCCTACTGGAATTGGAGTGCTTTATGCTAAAAAGAAATGGTTAGAAGATCTTCCTCCATACCAAGGTGGCGGAGGAATGATAAGAGAGGTAAAGAAAAAGGGTATTTCTTATGGAGAATTGCCAAATAAATATGAAGCAGGAACTATGGCAACCGCTCAAGTAATAGCTTTTAACGAGTCTATTAAATTTCTTGAAAAAATTGGAATTGAAAACATTGAGAAACACGAGAGAGAATTGCTTGATTATGCTGTTGATCTTTTAGGTAAGAATAATTCTGTAAATATTATCGGTAATCCTAAAAACAAAGGTGGAGTTATATCATTTACGATAGAAGGAATTCATCCTCATGATATAGCTACAATTTTAGATGAGGATGGAGTAGCAATTAGAGCTGGCCATCATTGTTGTCAAATACTTCATGAGAAGTTGGGTTTACCTGCAACTGCTAGAGCATCTTTTGGAGTTTACAATACTAAAGATGATATTGATCAACTTAATAAATCGATAAATAATTGCAAAAAGATATTTAATTTAAAATGAACTTAAAAGAATTATATCAAGAAATTATTTTAGAACACGGAAAGAATCCAAGAAATTTAAGAAAAACAGATAATTTTACTAGGGATGCAAAAGGAAACAATCCATTATGCGGAGATAATGTTCATATTTACTTAAAACTTAATGAAAATAATAAAGTTGAAGACATTTCTTTTGAGGGAAACGGTTGTGCAATTTCAATGGCTTCTGCATCAATTATGACTGATCTAGTAAGAGGAAAAGAAGAAAAGGAAGTAAAAGAGATTGTTACAGACTTTTTGGACATGATAAAAGAGAAAGACGAATTAAGCACACAGCTTTTAAACGAAGATGAAAAAACAAAATTGATGTGTTTATCTGGAGTAAAACAATATCCAATGAGAGTAAAATGTGCAACATTATCTTGGCATACGTTAACATCGGCAATGAATAATTCTCAAGAAATAGCAAGTACAGAGGATTAACTATGGAATTAAAAGAAAAAGTAATTAACGAAATAAAAAAAATCTACGATCCTGAGATACCAGTAAACATTTATGAATTAGGATTAATATATGATATAAGTGTAAATCAAAAAAATGTTGGCGTTAAAATGACTTTAACCACTCCTAATTGCCCAGTTGCAGAGAGTTTGCCTAAAGAGGTTAAAGATAGTATTATGCAAATAGACGAAGTTGATAAAGTTGATTTAGATTTAGTGTGGGATCCGCCTTGGGATAAATCAATGATGTCAGAAGCAGCTAAATTAGAATTAAATTTATGACAAAACAAATAATCTCATTAAGCGATCAAGCGGCTACAAGGATTAAGGAAATCATGTCATCTGCGAGCAATGAATCTATTGGAGTAAGAGTTGGAGTTAAATCTGGAGGCTGCGCAGGCATGTCATACGTAATGGAATATACCAACAAAATTAACCCTAATGACGAAGTAATAGAGGATAAAGGAGTAAAGGTATTTATAGACTCTGCGGCTGTGATGTATTTATTTGGAACAGAAATGGATTATAAACAAGAAGAATTTTCTTCTCAGTTTGTTTTTAACAATCCAAACGAAACTGAAAGATGTGGATGTGGAGAGTCCTTTAAAATTTAATAATATTTATTGGTAATATGAAATAAACCAATATTGTCCTCTTTTATTCATTGTATAAATTTTATTATTCTTCTTCTTAGTTTTTCTATAGTTCGGCCTCTTGAAACCAATAATGTTTTTTAAAGAAGACATAAATTTTGTCATACATTTTAATAACAAAATTTAATGAAATGAGAATTTCTTATAGGGAATACCTGCTATTACAGCAGGTATTACCAAAAATAAAGCTTATTAACAGCTATAATACATATCGAATTCGATAGGGTGCGGCGTATGTTCAAAGTTATGAATTTCCTCATACTTTAATTCAATGTACGCATCTATCTGATCGTCAGTAAATACATTCCCCTGTTTTAAAAAGTTTCTATCTTTATCAAGAGCTTCCATAGCCTCTCTCAATGATCCACAGACTGTAGGAACTTTTTTAACTTGTTTTTCTGTTAATGCATAAAGATCTTGGTCAAAAGATTTACCAGGATCTATTTTATTTTTAATACCATCTAAACCAGCCATTAACATTGATGCAAAAGTTAAATATGGATTACCTGATGCATCAGGGAATCTAATTTCGCATCTTGCACCTTTTTTACTTAAAGTTATTGGAATTCTACAAGAAGCAGATCTGTTTCTTGCAGAGTACGCTAGTAAAACTGGCGCTTCAAAACCTGGAATTAATCTTTTATAACTATTAGTAGTAGCATTTGAAAATGCATTTATTGCCTTAGCATGTTTTAAAATACCACCAATATAATAAAGAGCTGTTTGAGATAGACCAGCATACTTGTTACCAGAAAATACTGGAGTTTTACCTTTCCAAATTGATTGGTGAGTATGCATTCCAGAGCCATTATCACCTTTAACTGGTTTTGGCATAAAAGTAGCAGTCTTTCCAAATGAATGTGAGACCATCTGTACTACATATTTGTAAAGCTGAACATTATCAGCTTGATCAACTAGTGTTCCAAACAACATTCCTAGTTCATGTTGACTAGGTGCAACTTCGTGGTGATGTTTTTCAACAGTGATACCTACATCTCTTAAACCTTTTAGGTATTCACCCCTCATATCTTGAGCACTATCTACTGGTGGTACAGGAAAATATCCTCCTTTAATACCAGGTCTATGTCCCATATTTCCATTGTCATATGATTTTCCTGAATTATAAGGTCCTTCTGAACTGTCAATTGAAAATCCAGTTTCATTCATATCATTTTTAATTTTTACATCATCAAAAACAAAAAATTCTGGCTCTGGACCAAAGTAAGCTTTATCTCCGATTCCAGTTTTTTTTAAATATGCCTCTGCTTTTTTAGCTATTCCCCTTGGATCTCTTTCGTATGGGTCTTTTTTAACAGCATCCAAAATATCGCAAAATAAAATCATAGTATTATGTGATGTATATGGATCCATTACTGTTCTGCTTAAATCTGGTTTTAATATCATGTCAGACTCATTTATCGCTTTCCAACCAGCAATCGATGAGCCATCAAAAAATACTCCATCGTTCAGCATACCTTCATCAACTATTGTTTTATCCATAGTAAGGTGTTGCAGTTTTCCTCTTGGATCAGTGAATCTAAGATCAACATACTCAACATTCTTAGATTTAATTTGTTTTAATACGTCCCTAGCGCTCATATTATCTCCTATAAATTTTCTTGTTCTCTTATCAGTTAAGAAAAGATAAATAATGTCTATAAAATAGATATCAGTTATGCTTTAATTACATGTATATTAACCTTAAAAATCGCAATTTTTCAATCAATCAAGAGTTGTACTAATGTCGGCACTTAATAAAGAACCAGTTAAAAGAGCAAAAGAGGCATTAAAAAAGTTTAATAGTGAAATAAAGGTAATTGAATTAGAGCAAACCGCAAGAACAGCAAATGATGCTGCAAATTCATTAAATACTGAAGTTGGTTCAATTGTAAAAAGTTTATTATTTAGGAATGAGGGAAATTTTTTACTCTGCTTAGTATCTGGCGATAAAAGATGTTCATTAAATAAATTAAAAAAAATTTTTAATAGTAAAGATTTGAGCATGGCCTCTCCAGATGAGGTTAAAGATCAAACAGGATATACTATCGGAGGAGTATCACCAGTAGGCCATAAAAATAAATTAGAAATTCTTGTTGATGAGTCTTTAAATAGATTTAAAAATTTATATGCCGCAGCAGGACATCCAAACTGTATTTTCAAAATAAATTTTGATGAACTGCTTAATTTAACCAATGGAAAAGTAAAAGATATTGTAGAATGACTTCACCCAAAACATCTGATTATTTCATATTAGTTTTGCTGTCACTCATATGGGCTTCAGCCTTTTTCAATATTAAAATTGCGACTTACTCTTATGGTCCAATAACAATTGCGTTTTTAAGGATTTTTTTTGGAATGATCCCAGTATTATTGTTATGTTTTTATAAAAAAATTAAAATTGAAGTCTTTTCAAAAGATTGGAAATGGTTTGCTGCAATTGGTGTTATTAATTTGGTTATTCCATTTTTTTTAATTGCTTACGGGGTACAAAAAGTCCAAAGTAATTTAGCAGCAATATTAATGTCTACCACTCCTATCAGCGCAACTATTTTAGCTCATTTGTTTATAGATAAAGAAAAAATAAATTTAGTAAAAATATTAGGTATAATTTTAGGATTTTTAGGAATAGTTTATCTTTTTTCTGAAAATCTATTAATTAATGATGAAAATTTATTTTCTGCTTTAATGATATTAGTTGGTTCAACATTTTATGTTATTGGTGGAATATTAACTTTAAAAATAAGTCATAAAAAAAATGAAAATGTTACTGCATCAATATTAATTTGGGGAACAATATTTGTTTGCCCAATTTCTTTAATTATAGAGCAACCTTGGAATTTAAATCCATCATTAGAGTCAACTTTGTCTTTAATATATCTTGGTGTATTTCCTACTGGTATAGCTTGGTTATTGAGATTTATGATATTGAAAAGAAACGGTTTAGTTTTTCAAAGCCAGGTCGCTTATTTAATACCAATATTTGGAGTAATTCTTGGATACTTATTTCTTAATGAATTAGTTACTTCAAAAATATTAATTTCATTATTTATTGTTATACTTGGAATATATTTTGTCAAAAAATCAGGAGACAAAAAAATAGAAGGAATTTAAATTTCAATAAATTAGTTTTTCAAACTTTTTCGACTTTATAGAGTTCATTGCTCCCTCTGCCAATATAATTGATTTTCTTCCATCTTCAAAAACTGCTCTAGGTTTTATATTTTTTCTACAAAATTTTGCTAGATCGAATAATTGAAGTTTAAAAGCCTCAGAATATCTCTCAATAAAGAAGTGAAGAAGAGGTGATTTACTGTTTGTTGAGCTTTTTGAAAAATAATTTATTTCATCGTTTCTTTTATTGTCTGAAACTAGCATTCCTTTATTTCCAAATAATTCTACTCTTTGATCATATCCAAAGCTACAATGTCTTGAATTTGTTATAATACATTGAACCCCTTTTTTGGATTTGAGTATTGTAGTTGCCAATTCATAATCATTAATTTTATTAAAACGTTTATCCGATAAGTTACTGCCCATAGCAAAAATTGATTGGAATTCGTCTTTTCCTAAATAATATCTTGCAAGATCAAAATCGTGAATCATCATATCTTTAAATATCCCACCTGAAGTTTTTAGATATTTAAACGAAGGAGGAGAAGGATCCCGACTAGTAATTATAATTTTTTCTAATCGTCCAATTTTTTGTTTTAGGTGTTTTTTTAATGAATGGTGTCCAACGTCATATCTCCTATTGAAGCCTATTTGCACTCTTGGTTTAAATTTTTTTATTCTTTTTAGACAAGAATTAATTTTTTTTATATTCAGATCTAATGGTTTTTCACAAAAAATAATTTTATTTAGTTTTACACCTTGCTCAATAAATTTTAAATGCGTAGGTGTGCTTGACGCAATAAATATACAGTCAATGTCTTTATCATTGAAAGCTAGATCAGGCTTATTTATTGAAGTGACATTATATTTATTAGATATTTTTTTTAATAAATCTTTGTTTAGGTCAAAGATATATTTTAATTTAAATTCTCTATTTTCGATTAAATTTTTTGCATGCATTTGGCCAATTCTGCCGAGACCAAGCAAAGCAATTTTTATTTTATTTTTGTCCACGCTTTTCTTTTATTTGAAATTTTACACGCTTCAATAAACTTTGCGGTTTCCAGCCCTTCATATTCATTTGGAAAAAACCACCTTTTTTTAGCTTTTGTTCTTAATGATTCTGCAAATTCTTTATAAATGTTTGCAAAAGCATCTAGATAACCCTCTGGATGTCCAAATTTAATTCTTGAAAATTTTTTAGATAATTCTGCATTAAAAAAACCTCTTTCTAAAAATTTTACAGCGCCTTTTAATGGATTAAATTTAAGATAACCTGGATCATTTTGAACCCATTCTATGCTGCCTTTTGTGCCAAAAATCCTAAATCTTAAACCATAAACACCGCCTCTTGCCATAACACTTGTCCAAAGTAAGCCTTTTGCATTTTTATTAAAGTTGATCATTACTTGAGCATTGTTATCCATTTTAACAGTTTTTGAAACTTGTTTGATATCAGCAAATACATTTCTACCCTTTAATCCAGAAACATAGCATGCTATGTGATAACCGTGAGATCCAATCTCATTTAAAACCGCCGAGGTTCCAACTATTTTTTTATTTATTTTCCATTTTAATATTTTTTTTGCATTATTTTTATTAACTGTTTTTCCATCAGTCCAATCTTGAACATACTCTACATTTACATATTCAACTTTTCCTATTTTCCCTTTTTCGACCAATACTTTTGCTTCTCTAACCATCGGATATGCTGAATAATTATGAGTTAATGCATATTTTATATTTTTATTTGATTTAATTTTTTTAAAAAGTTTTTTTGCTTGTGATAGATCACCTGCAAATGGCTTGTCAGATATTATGTGAATATTTTTGTCTATAAATTTTTCTGCAATAATTTGGTGACTTGAAGGTGGAGTCATAATCGCTACAACCTCAATACCATCAGGTCTTAGAGCTTCTTTATAAGCCATTTCTTGATAATTTGAGTAACATCTATCTTTATCAATTCCTATTTTTTTTCCAAAAGTCTTTGAAATATTTGAATTTCTTGAAAAAACTCCTGAGACAATTTCATATTCGTCATCAAATCTTGAGGAAATTCTATGGACATGTCCTATCCATGATTTTGGGCCACCACCAACAATGCCTAATTTGATTTTTTTGCCTTTAATTAATCTCATGATCAAATATCTTAGCAAATAAAAAAAATATGTCAGTAAAATTAGGGATAGCACCAATAGCGTGGAGTAATGATGACATGCCTGAACTTGGTGGAGATACTCCTCTAGAACAATGTTTATCGGAAGCAAGTCAGGCTGGATATATAGGTATAGAGTCAGGTGGCAAATTTCCTAAAACATCTAAGGAATTATTACCAAAACTAGATAAGTATAATTTAAAATTATGTTCTGGATGGTACAGCGGAAATCTTAGAAAAAATTCTGTTGAAGAAGAAAAAAAATTAATTCAAAACCAACTTCAATTATTTAAAGACTGCGAAGCTCCATGTATTGTATTTGCTGAAGTTTTTGAATCAATACAAGGCGATCCAACAAAAAAACTCTCAAGTAGACCAAAAATGTCCAATGATGAATGGAAAGATTATTGTATAAAAATATCTGAACTTGCAAGATATCTCGAAGACGAGGGCATGCCATTAGCATATCACCATCATATGGGTACAGTAATAGAAACGGAAGAAGAAACTATTAGATTGCTAGAAAATACAAATGACAGTGTAAAATTAACTTTAGATACCGGTCATATGTTATTTGCTAGAGGAAACTCTATTAATATAATCAATAAATATAAAGAAAGAGTAATCCATATTCACTGCAAAGATATTAGAGAAGAAGTGTTGAATAAAGCCCTTTCTGAAGATTTAAGTTTTAGGGATGCTTTTTTAGCGGGTGCTTTTACTGTACCTGGCGATGGTTGTATCGACTATAAACCTTTGTTTGATATTTTGAAAAAAAATAATTACCAGGGTTGGCTGGTAGTGGAGGCTGAGCAAGATCCAAAAAAAGCAAATCCTCTTGAGTATGCAATTATGGGTTATAAATACATTACAGATACTTTAAAGAAATCAAATTTAGAGATTGATAAACTATAATTTTACTTTTTTACTATCTTCAAGTTTACCATCAAAAAAATCAAAAATATTTTGTATAGTTTCTATTGCCATTCTAGTCATGCACTCTTCAGTAAATGCTGCTGCATGAGGGCTAAGGAAAACTTTTTCATTTTTTAATAATGGATTGTCAGCTTCCGGGGGCTCTACTTCAAATACATCGATACCTGCTCCAAAAATTAGGTTCTCCTTTAATGCTCTATCTAAGTCTTTCTCATTTATAATTCCACCTCTTGCAGCATTTATGATGATGCAATTTTTTTTCATAGTCTTAAGAAGTTCATAATTTATGATATTTTTAGTTTGATCAGTTAAAGGTATATGGAGTGACACAGCATCCATATCTTTTATAGTTTCTGATAAATCTTCAACTTTTTTTCCACCCATTTTGCTTATTGTTTCTGCATCTACAAATGGATCATAAACAAAAACATTCATTTCAAATCCTAAACATCTTTTAATCAATGCTTTTCCAATTCTTCCAAAACCAGCTATAAGAATATTTTTGTTCCAAATCTCTATTGTTTTTGGCAGTTTATTTCTCTCAGTAAATTTTCCACTTTTGACTGATTGATCATACATATTTTTTCTTTTTGATATACTTAAAAGCATGAAAAGAACATGTTCTGCAACTGCTACAGCGTTTGCTGTTGCAGTTATCGCCACATCGATATTTCTTTTTTTACAGCTATCTAAATCAATATTGTCGTAACCAACTCCATGTCTAGAAATTATTTTAAGTTTTTTTGCATTTTCAATTGCTTCTGCAGGCAAAATTGATGTTCTTAAAGACACTGCATCAGCATTTATAATTTTTTGTTTAACGTTTTCAACGCTTAAATCCTCAACTACCTCATAAGCATAGTTACTATTACTTTTTAATAATTCCATACCTTTTTCATGAATAGGTTGGACTATGAGAATTTTTTTCATAATTTAAAAATGAAATTATATTAATCTAGCAAGATCTCTTTTACTATTTTTAAATGTTGGAAGAGGATATTTAAATGCGTATTTTCTAGGTATACATTTATTTTTCGCTTTCTCCCATAAAGAGATCCATTGCTTATAATTATGAATAGTAATATTTTTTTTATTTCTACTTCTAACGTAAAAATTTGGTAGAGGCTTTCTACCAGATGGGGTTCCAGCTCTGTTATATCTTAAGTCAGCACTTATTCTAAAATCGTTAGATCTATTAGGTAAAGAACAATGTATTGAGTGTTTGTGTAAAATAATTATATCACCCACATTTGCTTCCAAAAAAATTGGCTTAAATTTATCAAGTAATTTACTACCTTTTATCTCGACCTGACCTTTATATCCAGACACATGATTTAATAAACCCAGTTTGTTTATTTCTTTAACGGTAATCATGCATCCGTTATTTTTGGTAGTTTTTGTAAATGGTATCCAAACGGTCACCATATCTGTCAATCTTTGTCCAACAGATGATAATACTGCTGCGTCTTGGTGCCAAGGAGTTCTACCTGAAAGTCCATCATGAACAGAGTGTCTAGGCAGTTTACTTTCCGGTTGTTTAATTCTTGTATTCTGAACAGGATTAGAAAGAATCTCAGATCCTAATAATTGTTCTACAACATCTAAAATTTTTTTATGGTTTATTAAGTTCCATAAAGATTGTGATGCAAAGTAATCACTATCTTTTTTCACATTATCTCTTGGTAGTCTGGTATTAAAATGTTGGTCAAGATCATAAATATTTAATTTTGATATATAGGTATATTTTCTTTTAAAATCATATTTAAAAACTTTTTCTCTCATATGTCTGGGTGCAAACTTATTAATTAGATTGTCCATTACATATTCCATATCGTTTAAAATAGGTTTTAAATCTTTATTGAAATTAAGAATATTTTTTACCCTAAGGTATCCATCTCTATCTAAAATTTTCTTTAGTTTGCTGTTAGTTTGCATGAGTACTAGATTTTAGCAGATAATTTGAATCATGAAAAGATGTGAGCATTCTTTTTTTAGTCGCAACTATATAAGGGTGATATTCAAAATTTTTATATTTCCATATAACAGGTTTATTAAATGCATAGCTTCCATAAATAAAAAATCTTTTTGGACAGTTTTTTTCCTTAAATCGTGTTACTCCATGATAAGAATTAGGGGTAGATTTAAAGAAAATAACACTTCCTTTTTTTGGGGTAAACTCCTTTACTTTACTAAGTTCATTAATTTTTGGAAATCTTCTAAATTTTTTTCTTAAATTCTTGTTTGCTTTTTTTTTATAAAGTGTAAGAGAACCTCCATTTTTTTTTGGTATATCAGTTAAATAGATCAAAAAATTATACATTCTATTTATATCATCTCTATGTGGTCTTAATCTATACCCTCCTTTAGATACTGAAAAATCTATATCTAAATTTAATATTGGACTCTTATAATTACTTCCCAATAACTTTTTGAGTTCAATTGAATTTACTTTTCTTTTCAAGGTATATTTTTTTTTATTGAATGTTTTGGGTTTGAATAAACTTTGCCATGTATTATTTTCAAACTCAGTTTTAAATTTTTTATCAATTTTATTATAAAATGATTGTGAATTAAAAATTGAAAAAAGTTTTTTTGAAATTTTAGAACTTGAAATATATTTGTTGAAATTTTTTGATCCTTTATTAATTCTACTCCTGCCTCCCATAATCATATCGTCAAAATTTTTTGATTTACTAATCTCATTAATCAAATAATTACATATTTTTTTACTGATTATTTTTTCTCCTACAATAATGGGAAAGTTTGATTTAACCTTCTTTAGTTTATTAATTTTCAGCATTTAGCTGTACATACCCTCTTTTACTTTAATCATTTTGTACATAAGATCATTTAATGGTGTAGCTATTCCATGTTTTTTTCCTATTTTAGATACAGCTCCACTTATGAAATCAATTTCAGTTTTTCTTTTGTAAAGTACATCAAAAGCCATTGAGGACTTATTTGTTTGTTTTGAATCAACAATTTTATTAAACATAAATAAACACTCATCTTCAGAAACATTAACACCATCTGCTAAAGCAACTTCTCTTGTTTCTAAAATAATTTCTTTACCTAAATTTCTAGATACGTCGTTGGCATTATTATTTATGTAAAGATCAGTATGATGTAGATCAAAAATAGCTGAAAGTGGCCCTATTGCGGTTAAAGCAAAAAGTTTCATCCATTTTCTTTTTTTTACATCCTCAGCTGCAATCATTTCTAAATTATGTGCAGTAAATGTATCTGCAATTTCTGTTATTCTATCTGTTATTCCACCATCATATTCTCCAATCCACGAAGGTAGAGCTGCATGATTCATAATATGACCAGGGCCTAAAATATTTGATGCTTGAGTTGTTGTTCCCCCAATTACTTTTTCATCGCCAACAATACTTTTAATTATTGCTTCATGCCCAATTCCATTTTGAAAAGACATAAAAACTGTTTTATCTCCAATAATGTTTTTAATACTTTTTAAAGCAGGTTCTAGAGCTGTTGCTTTACACATTACTATTACAGCATCTACTTTTCCAATTGTAGATGGATCTGATGTTGCTGTTACTTTTATAAATCTATCGCCACCATGACCATCCATCTTAAGGCCTTTTTTATTTAAGGTTTCTACATGTTCTTTCCAAACATCAATCAGAGTTACATCTAATCCTTTTTCTGCAAGCAAACCTCCAAACAAACATCCCATTGCACCTGCACCAAGAACAGCAACTTTTAAATCTTTATTTACCATTTTATTTTAAATATATTATGTATAGATATTATATATATTATCTATAGACATTTTGCAATATATAATGCAATATTATTAAATCATGAAATTAAATATAGAGAAAGGAATTTTTAAAACTTTTGATTTAATAGATATTTCAAATGCATTAAGAATTGGACTTGCTAATAATTACAAAGATGTTGAAGTAGATGTAGTTGAGTGTCCAAATCTTAGACATTGGGATTGCCCTTCTGAAGGTATTAGCGGCAATCAAAAAATAATCGATGTAGGAGGAGAGCCTTATATGCATGATAAAAATTACATCGGTACTGAATTTGATTATCAAGAGATTTCAAAAAGAATAAATTCTTCAAAATCCTATGCTCTTGGAGCAGGCTCTGGTGCTATGTCGTGTTTGGAAGGGCATTGTGGAGAATTAATTATAAATGAGAATTTAATTACTGAAGAGTCTAAATCTATCATTGCAATGGTTGGAAAAAATAAAGAATGTATAGTTAAAGATTATAAAGCAAAAAAACATGGGGGACTTGGCAACATCTACTATAGCGATGGAAAAGAAGGAAGGGTAATAAGAATTAATATTAAAAAAAGAATTGGAAAACAAGGATCTTTACCTCAGTCAATAAGACAAGCATTGTCAGAAAATTTAGATATTTCTAATAACAATCACATAGCTCTTGCTGGTGTTTTTAGAATTTTAAATGGAAAAATACGATCACACGTACAACCCGATTATGAGGATATCAAACACGATTATTATGATTCAAAATTAATGAAATGTACTAAAGACTTCCTACAATTTTATGAACCAGTTGGTCCTGAATTGCAATGTTACTCTGTTTTGTGGACCGGAGATCCAACTGGTGGAAAACTTAATTTAAGAGAGTCTGGAGAACATACCCATTTTCATTCTTATGAAAATAAAAAATATGCAGGTCATTACCATTTTGATGTAACCCCAGATGAAATAGAATATGTAGGATATTTTAATACTGCAAGTGAAGTTCACAGAGTAAATAATATATATAAAGAATTAGCTAACAAAAATTAGATTGAATAGAAATTTCAATTATATAAAATTAATTAGATGAAGAGGCAATTTAGTTACCCAAAGCATTTTGAAGAACAAAAAAAACTTTCTAAATCTACAAAAAAAAGAATTCAAATGGCCGAAGTTTCTCTTGGAGACTTCACTGGTAGGTTAAAAAATGATTTACTTAACTGGTTTTCATTAACGCCTCAACATTGGATAATGTTGCACGCAGTAATGTTGGCTTATTTTAAAAACCAATCAATTACAAAAAACCAGCTTTTAAAAGTGATTGAAAAATCTTACCTAACTTCAAATGTTTATATCGATACTGCTATTAAAAAAGGTTATTTTAGAATTATTAGAAATATAAAAGATAAAAGGTCAATTTTTATTCTTCCCTCAGTTATTACTATAAAAACATTTGAGGAGTTCATTGATAGAAGAGATCAGCTATACAAAGGGATAAAATGAAAAAAATTTATACATGGGCAGCAAAACCTGCAAGTAGAACTTTAACAGTTGGCGATTTAAAAAATTTTAAAGGAAAAAAAAAATTTACCCAAGTTACAGCGAATACTATTGAAGAAGCACATGCAGCCGAGCAGGCCGGATTTGATATGATTATATCTAATGCATTTAATGTTAAAAAAGCCAGAGAGGGTTCTAAAAATTTATTTTTAACTGCAGCATTAGTACTTAATAAGTTTGTAACAGCAGATGATATATTGAGAGGTGCTTTTGAGGCATTAGAGAATGGAGCTGATGCAGTAATGACACCTAGAAGTATGAAAATTGTTGAAATGCTTGCAAACGAAGATGTTCCAGTTATGGGACATTTAGGTTTAGTACCAAGAAAATCTACATGGATAGGAGGTTTAAGAGCAGTTGGAAAAAATAGTAATGAAGCACATGATTTGTATTTAAAATTTAAAAGATTAGAGGATGCAGGAGCATTCTCAGCTGAATGTGAAGTAATTCCCGAAAATGTAATGAGAGAGATTTCTAAAAGAACAAATATAGTTACAGTATCACTCGGCTCAGGAAAGTTTGCTGATGTAATGTACTTGTTTATGGAAGATATTTGTGGGGATACTGAAAATCCACCAAGACATTCAAAAGCTTATGGAAACTTAATAAAATTAAAAAATCAAATTAACCAAGAGAGAGTAAAAGCGCTCAAAGCATTTAAAAAAGATTCTATGTCAAATAAATTTCCTGGAAAGAAACAATCTATAAATTTAAATCAAAAAGAGTTTGAGCTATTTCTTGAGAAACTAGATTAATAAGTGTCAGAATCTTTTTTATTTATTGAGCCCTTCATTTTTTCTACAATTGCCTTTGCGCCTGCGCTCATAGCTCTTTGATCTGCACCAATTGTTACGAAGTTAAATCCTTTATCAATCATTTTTTGTGCATATTCTGTAGTTCCATTATGAATACCAGCAAATATATTATTTTTTTTTGCATGCTCTAATATTCTTAATATTTCAGAATATGCTTTTGTGTCCTCTGCTCTGTCAAAGCCTGGCTTTTCTCCAATTGCTAAACTTAAGTCAGCTGGACCAATATATATCCCATCAACACCCTCAGTAGACATGATCTCATCTAATTTATCTAATGACTCCTTTGTTTCAATCATAGCTAATTTTAAAATCTCATCATTTGCATGATCAGCATAATCAGCTCCACCATAAATTAATCCTCTAACTGGGCCAAAACTTCTATATCCTCTTGGAGGATACATGCATGCTTGAACAAATCTTTCTGCCTCTTCTTTATTGCTTACCATAGGGCATATAATTCCATAACAACCAGCGTCTAAAATTTTCATTATTTGTCCTGGTTCATTCCAATTTACTCTGGCAAGAGGAGTTACATCAGTTGAAGAAATTGTTTGAAGCATTGGAAGCGCGTTTGTGTAATCAACAAGTCCATGTTGCATATCTACAGTAAGAGAGTCCCAACCTTGATGCGCCATAACTTCTGCAGATACTGTACTAGGTATTTGTAACCAGCCATTAACAACTGGTTTTCCTTCAGCCATCATTTGTTTAACTTTATTTTTTCTCATTAATAATTAAGACCAAAATGAGTATATTTAATATTTAAATAATCCTTAATGGCCATTGATCCACCCTCTCTACCATAACCTGTCTGTTTGATACCTCCAAAAGGAACTTCTGCAAACGCAATAGTAGGATGATTTACTGCACATGTTCCAGTTTCCATTTTTTCTGAGACTTTGTGAGCTTTTTCTAAAGAATTTGTATAAATATAGCTTGCCAAACCTAAGTCATTATCGTTAGCTCTTTCAACAACTTCATCTGTATCTTTAAACGTTAGTAGTGGAACTAATGGTCCAAATGGTTCTTCTTTTGCAATCGTAAAGTTATCTTGAACATTGTCAAAAACAGTAGGTTCATAAAAATATCCTTTATTAAAACCTGATGGTCTCTTTCCACCGCATAAAACAGTTGCTCCTTCTTTTTTTGTTTTCTCGACTAATGCTTCTATTTCATTCAATCTCTTTTCTGTTGTTAATGGACCTAATATTGTGTCGTCATCCATTCCATTTCCAATTTTTAGTTTAGAAACTTTTTCAACTAATGTTTTTGCAAACTCATCTTTTTTCTTTTCATGGATATAAAATCTTGCCGGTGAGATACAAACTTGGCCGTTATTTCTAAATTTTGCCGTTATTGCCATATCTGTAACTTTATTTATATCCACATCATCAAAAACTATAAAAGGTGAGTGACCACTTAATTCCATTGTTACTCTTTGAACTTTCTCAGCGGCTTGCTTTAAAATAAGTTTACCTACTCTAGTCGATCCAGTAATAGAAACTTTTTTAACTATGTCAGAAGATATAAGTTGTGAAGAAATTTTTGCTGGATCACCCGATAATAAATTAACAACACCTGGAGGAACTCCTGCATCATTTATAATATTCATAAGTTCCATTACACTACCTGGAGTAATAACATCTGGCTTACATATAACTGAGCACCCAGCTGCTAAGGCAGTTGAAATTTTTCTAGAGGATAGAACTATTGGAAAATTCCATGGTATTAATCCTGCAACAACACCAACAGGTTCATATTTTACATACATTCTTGTGTGTTCAAATCTACTTTCAACTATCTGACCATATATCCTTTTTGTTTCTTCAGAGTTCCATTCGAAAATGTCTGCTGCGCCTCCGACTTCCCCTTTAGCTTCTGACAAAGGTTTTCCAACTTCCAATGTAAGCCATTTTGCTAGTACATCAGTTCTCTCTCGCATAAGATCTGCAATTTTTCTTATAATTTTTGATCTCTGCCAAGGTGGAGTATTTCTCCAAACTTCAAGACCTTTTTCAGCTGACTTAAGAGCTTTATTTACATCTTCTTCACCAGCTTTGGATGCTTTACCAATTACTTCTTCAGTAGCTGGATTCAATACATCATAAGTTTCATTATTTTGTGATTGTTGCCATTTGCCATCAATGAATTGTCCAAATTTGCTATACATAATTTTTATTTTATGGTTAATTAGTCGAATTTTTAGGAGAATATAACTAGAAAAATGAAAAAAATAAAGCTTACTTGCGCACATGCCTTGGTTAAACATCTTGTTGCTCAAAAAATCTACATAGAAGGTAAAGTTGAGCCTTTATTTCCAGGGGCATTTGGTATCTTTGGTCATGGGAATGTTGCATGCATAGGTCAAGCATTAGAGGAAAATAAGGATAAACTCCCAACTTATAGAGGTCATCATGAACAAAATATGGCTTTAACTGGCATTGCTTTTTCAAGAGCAAAAAGAAGAAAACAAATTTTTATTGCAACAAGTTCTGTTGGGCCTGGATCTACAAATTTAGTAACTGCGTCTGCAGTAGCAATGAGCAATAGATTACCTATTTTATTTTTACCTGGAGATACTTATGCGAATAGAATGCCAGATCCTGTGCTACAGCAAGTAGAGCATTTTTCAAATCCAGGAATGACTGCGAACGACTCTTTTAAACCAGTTACAAAATATTTTGATAGAATAACAAGACCTGAACAAATAATACAATCTCTTCCGCAAGCAATTCAAACAATGCTTGATCCTGCTGATACTGGCCCAGCGTGTTTATCTTTGTGTCAAGATGTGCAAGGGGAAACATTTGATTATCCAGAGGAATTTTTTAAAGAAAGAATACATAACATAAGAAGACCTAAACCAGATGATTTTCAAATAAAACAAGCAATGGAAAAAATTAAAAAATCAAAAAAACCAATTATTATTTCTGGAGGGGGAGTTTTCTATTCAGATGCAATGGATGAATTAGGAAGTTTTGCCATAAAACATAACATACCAGTCACACAAACCGTGATGGGATACTCAACTATGAAAAGAGATCATTCTCATTTTCTTGGTCCAATAGGAGGCCTTGGTGGTAAAGCTGCAAATAACTTAGCAAAAGAAACCGATTTAGCTATTTGTGTTGGTACAAAATTGGCAGATTTTACAACAGGTTCGTGGGCTAATTTTGAAAACCCTGAATTTAAATTGGTTTCAATTAATATTGCAAGACATGATGCAAACAAACATTTAGCCGAGGCAGTTATTGGAGATGCTAAAGTTTGTTTATCAGAGTTGTCAAATTCTTTAGGAAATTGGAAATCTCCTGACAGCTGGTACAAAAAATCACAAGATGAACTTAAGTCTTGGAATGAGTATGTTGATAAAGAAAGTGGACCAACTAACCAAGAAACACCAAACTATGCACACGCCGTAGGAGCAATTTATCGAAATTCAGATCCAACAGATATAGCAGTTACTGCTGCTGGTGGATTGGTTGGTGAAGTTGTGCAAGTCTGGAGACCAAAAGAACTAAATACGCATGAAACTGAATGGGGTTTTAGTTGTATGAGTTATGAAATTTCTGGTGCCCTAGGAATTAAGATGGCAAATCCTGACAAAGACGTAATAGCATTTGTGGGAGATGGCTCATATTTATTAAATAATTCAGACATCTATTCTTCAGTTTTAACAAATAACAAATTAATAATAATTGTTTGTGATAATGGTGGTCATGCAGTTATAAATAGACTTCAATTGTTTAAAGGTGGAAAAGAATTTAATTGCTTATTTAATTCATCTAAGATTCAAAATTTTAAAGAAGTAAATTTTGCCCAACATGCAGCTAGTATGGGTGCAAAATCTGAACATGTCTCCACTATTTCAGAATTAGAGGAAGCATTTAAAAGAGCTAAAAAATCAGATGTGACATATGTAATATCAATAAAAACTCACAGTTATGAATGGCTCGAAGGTTCAGCTTATTGGGAAAGCCCTACGCTTGAAATTCCAACAACGAAAGAAAATGAGGAAGCTTTAAAACTTCATAAAGAAGGTAAAGCAAAACAAAGACAGGGTGTCTAATTTCCTTATATGAATAAAGTTTTCAAAGTTGGTCTTATTGGCTGCGGTCATATTGCAGAAACTTATTTTAGAGCAGAGAAATATTTTAATAATATCAAAATAATTAAATGTGCAGATATAAATTTAAAAGCTGCAAGAAAATGTTCCAAAGAGTATGGAATCAAATTTTTAACTGTCAATGAAATTTTAAAAGATCAAGAAGTTGAAATTATTTTAAATTTAACTATCCCAAAAGCTCACTATGAAATTTCAAAGAAAGCTTTACTAAATGGTAAACATGTTTACTCAGAAAAACCATTGGCAATTAATTTAAAAGATGGAAAAGAACTTTTAAAAATTTCTCGAAGCAAAAAGTTATATCTTGGTAGTGCACCAGATACATTTTTAGGAGGTGGAATTCAAAAATCAAAAGAGCTAGTTGAAAATAATATAATTGGAAAAATAAAATTAGGTAATGCCGTTTTTGCCTTTCCTGGAATTCAATCATACCACCCTAATCCAGAACCATGGTTTGCAAAACTCGAAGGTGGTCCTGTAATTGATATGGGGCCATATTATATTACAGCTTTAGTTAACCTTTTAGGACCTGCAAAAAGAGTAAGTGGAAGAATAATAAATGGTACAAAATACAGAACAATTGGAATTGGACCAAAAAAAGGTAGAAAATTTAAAGTTAATTGTCCAACAACTTATTTGTCTACAATAACCTTTAAAAATAAGACAGTAATTAGAGTGACATTATCTTTTGATGTCATTGCTCACCAAAGAAATCATATTGAGTTATATGGTGAAAAAGGGTCAATGATTGTACCTGACCCAAATATGTTTGGAGGATCAGTTTTCACATGTAAAAAACTAGGAGATAATTGGAGAGAATATAAAACTACAAAAATGCATTTAGGTAAAATTAATATAAGAACACAAAGTTCAAGAGCAAATGAAGCTCCAACAAATGCAAACTATAGAGGTGCAGGACTTTCAGAAATGGCTTATTCAATCGAAAAAAAGAGAAAACATTTATGTAATGGTGAAATTTCTTTGCATGTGCTTGATATAATAACCTCAATCATGAAAGCTTCTAAATCTGGTGTTAATCAACCAATTAAAACCGAGTGTGTTAAACCAAAAAAATTTACAAATATAGATATAAGAAAAATAACTAAATAGAGCAAAAATGTGATTAAACCTATTGTAATTTCTGATCCTTATCCAAGAACCTTAGATTTAATTTTTACAAAGACAAAATTAAAAGAACTAAAAACCAAATATAAAATAATAGTTGCTCCAAAAAAAAATAAAAAAATTTTTTATGAAAATAATATTAGCAAGGCAACATTTATTCTGGGTCAACCAAATTTAGATAAATATTTGTTGTCTAAAGCTTCAAAATTAAAATGTATTATCAATGTGGAGAGCAATTTTATGGACAATTTAGACTATGATTATTGTTTCAAAAAAAATATTCATGTTATTGCAACCTCGCCAGTATTCTCAAAACCTGTAGCTGAAATTGCTTTAGGTATGACATTGTCTCTTTTAAGAAATATTCACAATGCGCACTTTGATTTTATTAAATCAAAAGAGAAATACGGTTTAGAAAGTAATTTAAAAGCTTCACTTTTGACAAATAAAAAAATTGGCTTACTGGGATTTGGAGATTTAGCAAAATCTTTATACCCCTTACTTTTACCATTCTCAAAAAATATAAATGTATATGACCCATGGATACCTAAAAATAAAATAAAAAAAATTGGATTTAATCCAATTAATTTAAATAAAATGTTTAGTAGTTGTGAAGTAATTTACGTATTAGCAACTATTACCAAAAAGAATAAACATTTAATTGATAAGAAATTATTAAATAAAATGAAATCTGGAACTGTTTTTATTTTAATGAGTAGAGCAGCAATAGTTAATTTTAAAGATTTGATTAATAGAATTAAAAAGGGAGATATTTATGTCGCAACTGATGTCTTTCCAGATGAACCAGTAAAAAAAAATGATCCAATAAGAAAGTTAAAAAATACACTATTTTCTGCTCATAGAGCAGGTGCTTTAGAAGAAGCTTTTTACAATATGGGTGAAATAGCTTTGAAAGATATGAAGCTTGTTCTAAAAAATATGCCACCTAAATTCTGTAAAAGAGCTCAAAGAAAAACTGTAAAACTTTTAGCCTCAAAACCAGTTGCAATTAACTGATTTTTTTATATTTTCTTAAATTATGTCATCTGCCAATCAATTATTATTAGAGGCTAAAAACGTTACAAAATACTTCGGTACAATTACTGCTCTTGAAAATGTAAACCTTAAAATTCATGCAGGTGAATGCTTAGGAGTTGTAGGTGACAATGGAGCAGGAAAAACAACATTAATGAAGGTTTTATCAGGTTTGTATAAACCTAGTGCAGGCTCTTTACATTTTGAGGGAAAAGAAAAGGTTTTAGAAAGCCCTAGGGACTCTCAAAACCTAGGTTTAGAAATGGTATATCAAGATCTAGCTTTAGCAGGCAATCTTCCAATAGGCGAAAATATTTTTTTAGGCCGTGAACCAACGACTAATTTAGGATTATTAAAGTTTCTTGATTATAAAAAAATAAAAGAACTTACAGAGGCACATCTTGGTAAACTTAAAATAAATGTAAAGAGTGCAGATCAAAAAGTTGAGGAACTTTCAGGCGGACAAAGACAAGCAGTTGCAATTGCTAGATCAACAGCATTCAACGCAAAAGTAGTGATCATGGACGAACCAACAGCAGCCTTAGCTATTAAAGAAGTTGGTAAAGTTTTGGATTTAATAAATAGTCTAAAAAAGACTGGAGTAGGTGTAATTGTGATCAGTCACAGAATGGATGATATTTTTGCTGTTTGTGATCGAGTAATGGCTTTGTTTCAAGGAACAAATTTTGCTGAATCTGAATTATCAAACACTTCTAGAGATGAAGTAATTGGATGGATAATGGGTAAAAAATAATTATGGACTCAAAGGACCAAGAAAAAGACTCTTTATATCTAAAACTCATTCCTTATTTTGAGAAATACGGAATATTATTATTATTAGTTATAATGATAGTAGTAATGCATTTTCTTCAACCTGATGTTTTTTTATCTTGGAGAAATGTAACAAACGTTTTTAAACAAATCTCTTGGCAGTCAATGCTGGCTCTAGGAGTATTCATGGTGATTGTAACCGCTGGTATAGATCTTTCGGTTGGATCTATAATGATGTTGTCACTAATGATACTTGCAATTGTCGCTAAGGCTGGTGCTCCTTGGTATATTGTTGTTATCACACCTCTTATAGCTGGATTTCTGTGTGGGTTATTTAATGGGTTAGGGATTACCTTACTAAGGATGCCACATCCGTTTATAATGACATTAGGTACATTATATATATTTAGAGGAACAGGTAATTTAATTTCTGGTGGAACTCCGATAAGCGGCTTCACAGATGAAGTGAGATACCTTGGGCATGGAAGAATTGATTTAACTTGGCTTGGTTTAGAAAAGTCGCAATACCTTCCTGTTAGTTTAGTTCTTATTGCAATTGTCTATATAATATTTTGGATATTCATGAACAAAACTCGGACAGGTAAATGGATATATGCAATTGGCGGTAATCCAAATGCAGCAAGAGCCTCAGGTATTAATGTAAATAAAATTCTTGTAATAGTTTATTCGCTTTGTGGTTTTTTATCTGGCATTGGAGCTTTAATTTTAGCTGGACGAACAGACTCAGGTTATCCAAATGCAGGATTACAGTCTGAATTGGACGCTATTGCAGCATGTATTATTGGAGGTGCTAGTTTTTTCGGTGGAAGAGGTACCGTTTTAGGTGTTTTTGCAGGAGTGATGATAATGGGAATCTTAAGAAATGGTCTTAATTTAATGGATGTTAGTTCATTTTGGCAGCAAGTATTAATAGGCTCAATTATTGTATTAGCAGTATATGTTGACGTTCTGAGAAGAGATTTTGGAACTAGAAAATAAATCGCGTAAAAGTTGAATCAAAAAATAGTTACCTTTGTAACAGTTGAATTTTTTTTAAAAATTTTATTAAATTAATTTTTAATAATTATTAAAGGGGTAAATATATGAGAGATATAAAAAGAAAAATTGTTGTTTTCTTTTCAGCAGTTTTTTTATTAGTTAGCATGGGTTCAGCTTCTTTTGCTGATGGTCATGGTAAAAAAATCTTATTCAGTATAAAAGGACCTGGATCTGGAAATCCATTCTGGGCTTCTGTTACAAAAGGTGCTGAAGAAGAGGCTAAAAAATTAGGAGTTAAACTAATTCTAATTGCACCTCCACAAGAGGGAGATGTTCAAGCGCAGATTAACCAAGTTGAAGACCAACTTGCAAAAGGTGTTGATGCTCTAGCTCTTGCGCCAGGAGATCCAAATGCGTTTGCACCAATAGTAGACGATGCTATCAAGAGCGGAGTTCCAGTTGTATTTGTTGATACAAAAGGAATAAACGAAGGTGTCACTTTTATTGGAACAAATAATATGAATGGTGCAGAATTAGCAGCAAAATTTATTTGTGATAAAACTCCAAAAGGTTCAGATGTTGCAATTCTTACAGGAATTGAGTCTCAATCAACTGCATTATTAAGAAGAGATGGTGCAATTAAAGGATTTAAAAATTGTGGTTTAAATCTTGTTGCAACTCAAACTGCTGAATGGGATACTGCAAAAGGTAGATCTGTTACTGAGTCAATCATTTTGAAAAATCCTAACATCAAAGCAATATTTGCTTCTAACGACAATATGGGTTTAGGTGCAATGCAAGCTCTTAAGGATGCTGATATGAATGATGTAATCGTTGTTGGTTTTGATGCTACTCCTGATGCTGCTACAAGTATCTTAAAAGGAGAGATGACTGCAACAATAGCTCAGTTCTCATACAACATGGGTGCATATGGAGTTAAATATGCTCTTGAGTTAGCTAATGGTGGAAGTATTGATCCTAATATTGATACAGGAACACAATTAGTAACTAAAGAAAACGCTAACGATTTTAAATAATCTTTAGAAAAAACAAAATTAAAAGGGTGGAATTTTATTTCACCCTTTTTTTTTATGTAATATAGTATTCTAATGCTAATTAATATTAATCCAATTTTAAATCCTGAACTATTATATCATTTAAGAGCCATGGGACATGGTGATAAATTAGTGTTAACAGATGCAAATTTTCCTGCTTATTCTCATTCTTTAAATAATAAAGTAATTAGATTAGATGGTGTTAATATCTATGAAGCTGCAAAAGCTATTCTTTCAGTTTTTCCATTAGATAGTTTTATTGACTCTGCTGCAGAGAGAATGCAAGTTGATAATAAACCAGATGAATTAACAGAATGTCACAAAGATTTTATAAAAGCTGTGAGAGAAACTTCTGGAGAAAATTGGAAAGTAGGCTCAATTGAGAGACAAGAATTTTATAAAGTAGCAAAGAAATCTCAATTAATCGTATCTACTTCTGAAACAAGACCTTATGGATGTTTTATACTAACAAAAGGAGTGATTAAACCAGATGGTAGCGTTTGGGTTCTTGATCAATAATGAACTCTATATGCATTTTTGGAGTATTCGTAGCTGACCTATGTTTCTTTGCTGAAAAAATTCCTGTTAAAGGAGAAACAGTTTTAGGTAAAAATCATATAATTGGACCAGGCGGCAAAGGGTCTAATCAAGCAATTGCTGCTGCAAGACTTGGTGGAAAAGTAAATTTTATCACTAAAATTGGAAAAGATCAAAATGCAAAAATGGCTCTAAAGCTTTATGAAGAGGCTGGAATTAATACCGGTTCAATAATCCAAGATCCAAATCAGTCAACAGGTGTTGCTGGAATAATGATAAATGAAAAAACAGGGGATAATGCTATCAATATTGTACCAGGAGCAGCTGGCTCGATATCTAATAAAGATATTGATAACAATATTGATGTTATAAAAAAATCAGAAATTTTTTTAACACAGCTAGAAACACCTAATGAAGTAACTAGTTATGCACTTAATAGAGCAAAAGAGACAGGATCTCTTACAATTTTTAATCCTGCTCCTGCGTCAGATATTAAAGAAAGTGATTTTAAATGTGTTGATTATTTTACTCCTAATGAAACTGAAGCAAGTTTTTATTTAGGTAAAAAGGTTGAAAGTAAAACAGAAATTGAAGAGGCTGCAAAAATTTTTCTTGCAAAAGGAGTAAAAAATATAGTTATAACATTAGGCCCAAAAGGTCTTTACTTTGCTAATTCTGATGAAAGTTTTTTTATAGATGTTTATAGTTTAAAGGATAAAGTTATAGATACAACTGGAGCAGGTGATGCTTTTAATGGAGCGTTTGCTTATGCTTTATCCAATAAATTAAAAATCAAAGATGCTTTAGAATTTTCAAATAAAGTAGCTGCAATTTCCACAACAAAAACAGGTGCAGCAAATTCAATGCCTAAAATTAATGAAGTAGAAACTTATTAGTTACTCGATTATTTTGAAATCTGATTTAAATTTATCAGTAATATTTAAACCTAGCCCAGGTTTATTGTCGTCCAAGTTTATAAACCCGTTTTCAGGAGCTGGGTCACCTTCAAAAATATAGTAAAATAGCTCATTACCAATTTCTACATCGTGTACAGGAAAAAATTCAGATATAGGACAATTAAAATTAGACATTGTTAAATGATAATTATGCATTTGCCCAGCATGTGGAATGACTGGAACTTGATAAGCTTCAGCTAACGCATTTATTTTATTTGCAATGGTGAAACCACCAACCCTATTATTGTCATATTGAATATAACTAACTGCTTTTAAATCCAATAATTGTTTAAATCCAAATAAGTTGAATTCATGCTCTCCACCAGATATTGGAATAGCATTCATATTATTTAATTCAGCATAACCATGAATATCGTCTGCTATAACAGGTTCCTCTAGCCATCTAGGATTAAATTTTACTAATTTAGGAATCATTCTTTTAGTGTAATCTAAATTCCATCCCATATAACATTCCATCATAAGATCTGTGTCATAGCCAATTACTTCTCTAACAGCCTCTGCTAATTCTAAATTTTTCCTCATTCCATCAGGTCCATCTTTTGGTCCCCATCCAAATCTCATTTTAAACATTTTAAAACCTTGATTAACGTAACTTTCAGCTTCTTTTTGCAGTTCTTTAATTGGTTGGCTATAAAGTTTTGAGGCATAAACTGGAATTTTCTCTTTAGTTCTTCCGCCTAATAATTTGAAAACAGGTTTGTTTGTAATTTTTCCCATTATATCCCAGAGCGCAATATCAATTGCTGAAATTGCTACCATTCCTAACCCTCTTCTTCCCCACGCATGAGTTCTTCTGTACATTTTTTCCCAAATATAAGCATAATCAAAAGGATCTTCACCAATAACTAAAGGCGTTAAATAAGTATCAATAGTTTTTTTTACTAATTGTGGTGCAAGCGCTGCATTTCCAATTCCAATAATTCCATTGTCTGTTTCAACTTCACATATTAACCACTCATGAAATCTAAAAGATCCCATTGCATCCGATTTTTCAAATAAAAGGTCAGAAGCATTTGTACAAAAATTATTTTGTGGCGGAACAGTTTTGCCATTCCATTGATAAACTTTTGTTCTTATGCTTTTAATCTTTGTCATTTTTTTTTAAATTTTTTAATTTCATAATCTATTTTTATTTTCAGCCATTGTAAGTGCAATTTTAAACGAATTCAAAGTTGGTTCTAAATTTGCTTTATTTTTACCTGCAATATCGAATGCTGTACCATGTGCAGGAGTGGTTATAGGAACTGGCAAACCTCCTTGTACAGTTACTCCTCTATCAAATCCAAATGCTTTTAAACCTGATTGCAAAGCATCATGATACATACCAACAATACAATCATGATTTCCATTTTTATAAGCAGTAATAAAAGAAGTATCACATGGCAAAGGTCCATCAGCATCAATACCTAGTTTTTTTGCCTCCTCTATTGCAGGTATAATTTCTTCTTTTTCTTCTGTTCCAAATTCAGCATGAGGATTTAATGCTTGAACTGCTACTCTTGGATTTTTAATACCATTTAATTTCATAGCTTCATTTATAAGCTTAATTGGCTTTATAATTTTTTCCTTTTTAACATGTTCTGGTACTTCTTTTATTGGAATATGTGATGATACCCTTGCAGTCCAAAAATTATCAATAACATTAAATTCACAAAAAAAATTTTTAACCTCTAACTTTTCGGCCATTAAATGTAATTCATCAGAATATTTATTTCCTCCAAGTTTAAGGCTTGTTTTGTTAAATGGTCCAAAGTTTATTGCATGAATTTTATTTTCCTTAGCAAGATCTAAAGCTAAATTCAAAGAAGCTAAAACACTTTCTCCTGCCTCTTTAGAGCACTCAGATAATTTATAATTATAATTTTTACCTTCAGAGATATCTAGAAAAAATTTATTATCTTTTTTAAAATCAATACTATCAAAATTTTCAACAAAATTTAAATTATGAGTTATACCTGAAATTTTATTTCCACTTTCTAAAATATTTTTTTCACCTATGATAATTATATTAGCCTTGTTTGTGATTTCCTCAGATAATAGTTTTGAAACCAATTCGGGGCCTATACCAGAAGGATCTCCTAGAAGAACCGCTATGTTAATTTTATTTTGAGCCATTTTTTACTTTACGCTATGTATCAGATTATGTTTATATATTTAAATATAAATTAACTAAAAAAGAGGGAAATAATGAAAAAAAGTTTTAAATTATTTTTAGCTGCCGCATTTTTGGTAACTGAATTTTTTGTTGTTGCACTTCCACTTATGATTACTTCTGCAAAAGCAGATGGTCACCCAATCCAAGCAATTACTCATGCTGGTTTTGGTGGTGGTACTGACGTAACTACTAGAATGATGTTGTTAAGAACTAGAAGGTATCTAAAACAAGATATGCAATTAGTTAACAAAAAAGGTGGTGGTGGAGCTGCATCTATGGATTACATGATGACTTTACCAGCAGACGGTCAACATACTTTAACTTGGACTACAGGACATGCTGTTTCTATGGCATTAGGAAAAACAAAAGTTAAACTAAGTGATATGCAACCACTTGCTAGAGGAACTGATGATCCTCAATTATTTGTCGTAAATTGTAAAAATGATATTAAAGATGCTAAAAAATTTATTAGCGCTCAAAAATCAAAATCATTAAAATATGGTACTACTCATGTTGGTGGTATTGATGATGTAAGTGCGATTGCTTTTACAAAAAAAGGAAAATTAACAGATCCAACAATTGTTCCTTATAAAGGTGTTGGTCCAATTAAAACTAATCTTATCAAAGGAGATATTGATGTAGGTGTTTTAAACTTAGGTGAAGCAGTTACTGAAATTGAAGATGGAACATTATGTGTTTCAGTTGTTCTTGCAAGTAACAGAATGGAAAAATTAAGTAATGTTCCTACTGCTACAGAGCTTGGAATACCAGTTGTGTTATCAACTGTTAGAGGATTTGTAACAAGAAAAGGCGTTCCAGCTGACAGAAAGAAACAATTGGAAGATGCTATGATAAAAGCTATGGAGCATAAATATTTTCAAAGCTTTTTAACTGACATTGGACTTGATTCAACTAGTGTTGTTGGAGCTGATGAGTGGGGTAAGCAAATGGAAGTGATGCTTGCAGAAATGACTGCTCAACTTAAAGCTTTGGGTTACATTAATTAGTCATAAGAAAGTACATTTTTTTTTATGAATAATGTACAAAATAAAAAAAGGGCAAACAAAAGTTTGCCCTTTTTTTTTAAAGATGAATTTAAAGTATTTTTTGTAATAATTTTTTTTTCTACAATATTATTAATTTCCACATTTACCTTTGATAAAGTTCCACCAATTTTAAACAGAGGAATTCAACCCGCGACCTTCCCAAAGGGATTGTTGGTATTGATAATGTTTTTAACGACAATTATTTATTACCTATCTTTCAAAAATCCTTGGAAAAAAGAAAAAAAACTTCCAAAACCATTTTTTTTAACAATCTTAAGTTTTATTTTATTTGTTATAATTTCTAAAACATTAGATTTTTTCTTAGCTATTGCGGTTCTTTCAATATTTGTCTCTTACAATTGGGGTGAAAAAAGAGTTTTTTATTTACTATTAGTTGGAATTATATTTCCACTAGTAGTTTTTATATTTTTCGAAATGATACTGGGTCTTAGATTTCCTCCAGGAATAATTACAAACCTTTATTATTACTAATATGGATAATCTTTTATTAATGATGGCGCCTTTATTTAGTTCCAAGTTATTAATTGTTTTACTTTTTGGAACTTTATTTGGACTAATTTTAGGTGTTTTACCAGGATTAGGTCCTACAACAGGTGGAGCATTAATTTTACCATTTACTATGACTTTAGACCCTCTTTCAGCAATAGTACTATTAACTTCAATTTATTGTGCCGGAACATATGGTGGTGCAATCACTGCAGTTTTAATTAATACACCTGGAACTCCAGCAGCAGCAGCCACTTGTCTAGATGGTTATCCTTTAGCTCAAAAGGGAGAAGCAGGAAGAGCTTTAGGTATGGCAACAGTTTCAAGTACTGTGGGTGGAATTTTTAGTGTAATAGTTTTGGTATTTTTTGCACCTGTATTAGCTAAACTTGCCTATGAATTTGGCCAACCTGAATATTTTGCATTAGCTATTTTTGGATTAACAATGCTTGCATCAATTGGTGAGGGAAGTCCAATTAAAAATTTAATCGCTGGCGCATTTGGAATTTTAATTTCAACTATTGGAAAAGATTTTATGACTTCAATTGATAGATTTACTTATGGAATTAATGAACTTTCGGTTGGGATTGGATTTATTCCTGTAGTAGTTGGCTTATTTGCTATAAGCGAAATGTTAACCCAGTCTACACTTCTTGATCAAGTTTTTAAAAGAGTTGCACTAAAAGCTGTAAAACTTCCATCCCTAGATGATTATAAAAAAACATGGAAAACAATTCTTAGATCAAGTGGCATAGGATCTTTCATAGGAGTTTTGCCAGCAGAGGGAGGAACAGTTGCATCTTTAATTGGTTATTCAGAAGCAAAAAGATTTTCTAAAGAACCAGAAGAATTTGGTAAAGGATCAATAGAAGGAATTGCTGGAGCAGAAGCTGCCAATAATGCTGCTACTGGGGGCGCAATGGTTCCAACATTAGCTCTTGGAATTCCTGGAAGTGCTACAACAGCAGTAATATTAACTGGTTTAATTATTCATGGTGTTAGACCTGGCCCAGACTTGTTTAGAGAACAGCCTGACTTTTTATATGGAATTTTTGGAGCCATGTTAATAGCAAATGTTTTATTTTTTATATTTGGATTTTTTGGCGCTAAATTATTTGCGAGGATAACTCTTGTTCCTAACAAAATTCTATGGCCTATGATATTTGCTGTATCTGTTTGTGGAACTTATTCTTTAAGCCAGTCAATAATTGATGTCTGGATTATGTTATTCTTTGGTGTACTTGGATTTTTTATGAGAAGATTTGGTTTTTCTGTTGTTCCAGTAATTATAGGATTAATTTTAGGAGAACTAGTTGAGGGAACTTTAAGACAGTCTTTAGTTATATTTGATGGAAATTGGCTCATGTTCTTAACTAGACCAATAGCTTTAACATTTTTTATTTTATCTTTAATTGCGTTGGCTTTTCCTTTATTAAGAACAAAAAAACAAAAAGATTAATATGATCAATTTTGATTTAAAAAATAGAGTTGCAATAGTAACAGGAGGAGCACAAGGTTTTGGATTAGCTATAACTGAAAGATTTATTGAGTCAGGAGCGAGTGTAGTAATTTGGGATATAGATGAGGAGGCAATTAAAACAGCTATTAGCAAAATTAATTCTGATAAGGTCTCATATCAAATAGTAGATGTAGGAAATTATGAGAGTATTGAAAAAAACTTAGCTGAAGTTGAAAAAACTCACAAAAAAATTGATATTTTCATCAATAATGCAGGAGTTGCAGGAAAAAATACTACTGTAGTTGAATATCCACTCGACGAATGGAAAAAAGTAATAGATTTGAACTTAAATGCAGTATTTTATTGCTGTAAAGCAGTTACCCCATACATGATTAAGAATAATTATGGAAGAATTGTAAATATAGCATCAATTGCAGGAAAAGAAGGCAATCCTAATGCTAGTGCTTATAGCACCTCTAAAGCGGGGGTAATAGGCCTTACTAAGTCGTTAGGCAAAGAGTTAGCATTAAAAAATATTGCAGTAAATTGTGTGACACCAGCTGCAGCAAAAACGAGAATATTTGATCAAATGACGGAAGAACATATAAATTACATGTTATCTAAAATTCCGAGAAATAAATTTGCTAAAGTCAATGAACTAGCATCTTTAGTTACTTGGTTATCAAGCGAGGAAAATTCTTTTTCAACAGCCGCAGTTTTTGATTTGAGTGGTGGCAGAGCAACTTATTAGTTATGCAAATAGGAATTGATGTAGGTGCTACAAAAATTGAAAGTGTAGTATTAGATGAAAATGGTAACGAAAGTAATCGTGAACGAACAGATTGTCCAAAAGATTACTTTCAAATTATTAAAACTATAAAAGAAATTGATAAGAAGCTAGAGAAAGAATTTAATAAAGAATTACCAATTGGTGTTTGTCATCCTGGTGTACATTCTCCTCAAACTGGATTGGTTAAGAATGCACCAAATTGTTATTGGCTAGAAAAAAAACCATTCCAAAATGATTTAAGAAAGGAATTAGGAAAAGAAGTATTTTGCGAAAATGATGCAAATTGCTTTGCTTTATCAGAGGCTTTAGATGGTTCAGGAAAACACTATAAAATTGTTTATGGAATTATAATTGGATCTGGTGTTGGTGGTGGTTTGGTAATAGATAAAAAAATTGTTTCTGGACCTAATGGAGTAGCTGGAGAGTGGGGACATAACCAAATTACCCATTTAATAGCAAAAAAGGAAAACTTTGAGTCTACCAATCTAAGAGAAGGTGAGATTGAGAGTTTTATGTCAGGTTTAAGTTTAGCCAAAAAATTTAATAAAAAGTTTAAAAAGAATTTAAAAACAAATCAAATTTTTGAATTATATAGAAAGCATGATCTAGACGCAGAAGATTTAATTGATAATTTTAAATTAAATTTAGCTATGTCACTGTCAAATATAATAAATATTCTTGACCCCGATTGTTTTGTATTTGGAGGGGGTGTTTCAAATGAAATTGATTTTTTAAGTGAAATTGAAACTATCGTAAGAAAATTTGTAACTGGAAGAGAATATGAAGGTGTATTTTTAAAACCAAAATATGGTGACGCAAGCGGCGTTAGAGGAGCGGCAAGATTAGGAAGAAAATCTATTTATTAAAATACAATTTGGAATTTAAAAAAAATTCAAAAAAAATTCCCTTAAATAACAGTGCATAAAAAATAATAATTTATTCTTTAAATCAATTTCAGGTTGAATTTTTTTTTATTGTAGACTTAGCCCAAAACAATCTATACTTGATTTTTTTAAGTTAACTTAATTTAACAAATAAGAGGGAAATATATGAAAAAAATGTTAATCGCTTTTTTAGCATTTGCATTCACATCTACTTCTTCTTTTGCTGGACCTAAAATTGAGGTACTGCACTGGTGGACATCAGGTGGTGAAGCTGCTGCTCTTAAAGTATTAAAAGACGATTTCGCTGCAAATGGTGGTGAATGGTTAGATATGCCTGTAACAGGTGGTGGTGGAGATGCTGCTAATGTTGCTCTAAAAGCAAGAATAGTTGCAGGAGATCCTCCGTCAGCTTCTCAAATTAAAGGACCAACAATTCAAGAATATGATCAAGAAGGAGTAGTTGCTCCATATAACATTGATCCAATTGCACAATCAGAGGGCTGGGATAGTTTATTAGATCCGATGATTGCAGCAGTTCATAAATGTCAAAATAATAGTGGTCCATATTGTGCAGCTCCAGTTAACATTCACAGAATTGATTGGATGTGGGCAAATAAAGCAGTGTTCGATGCTAATGGAATTTCGGTTCCAACATCATGGGATGAATTAAATGCAGCAGCAGAAAAACTACAAGCAGCTGGTGTAATTCCATTTGCACATGGTGGTCAAGCTTGGCAAGATGCAACAGTATTTGAAGCAGTAGCTATGGGTATTGGTGGTAACAACTATTATAAAAACTGCTATGTTGATCTTAAAGAAACTTGTTTAAGAAGCGAAACAACTGTTAAAGTTTTTGATCAAATGAGAAAACTTCAAGGGTTTACAGATGAAGGTAGCCCAGGAAGAGATTGGAACGTTGCTACTGGAATGGTTATCGAAGGTAAAGCAGGTTTTCAAATTATGGGAGATTGGGCAAAAGGTGAATTTACAGCTGCAGGAAAAGTTCCAGGTGTAGATTATTACTGTGCTCCAACACCTTCTAATAATGGATACTTGTACAATGTAGATAGTTTTATATTCTATAAAACTAGTGATCCAGATAAACAAGAAGGTCAAAAATTATTAGCTAAGTTAATGATGGGTAAAAACTTCCAAAAAGTTTTTAACCTTTACAAAGGATCAATTCCAGCAAGATTAGATGTTTCTATGGATGAATTTGATAAATGTGCAAAAACTTCAAATTCTGATATTAAAACTGCAGGTGCTAGCGGTGGTTTAGTACCAAGTTTTGCTCATGGAATGGCTCAAGGTAATACTATGAAGGCTGCGCTTCAAGATGTAATAACAGAGCACTTTAATTCTGATATGTCATCTGTTGATGCTGCAAATGCTTTAGCTGATTCTGTATTAGACAATATGTAAAATATAAAAATTAAGGCCACCTAATTTTTAGGTGGCCTTTTTTTTTAATCAAAACTAAAAAATATTTATAATGTTCAAGTGGTTGGAAAAAAACTTACCAAAAATTGTAATGGCTCCCGCTGTTGGACTAATTGGTTGGTTTGTCTATGGTTTTGTGCTTTGGACTTTATATATATCTTTTACTAATTCAAAAATTTTACCAAAATATGAATTATGGGGTGTTGGTCAGTATGTTAAACTTTGGGGGTCAAGAAAGTGGCTTATAGCTGTAGATAATTTACTTATTTTTACTGCATTATTCTTAATATTCTGTGTGGTAATTGGAATTATTCTCGCAATATTTTTGGATCAAAAAATTAGAGCAGAGGGCGTTTTAAGGACAATTTACCTATACCCTATGGCTTTATCTTTTATTGTAACAGGAACTGCATGGAAATGGATTTTAAATCCAACTCTTGGTATTCAAAAAAATGTTTATTGATTGGGGATTTGAAAACTTTACATTTGATTGGTTGGTTAACCGGGAAATGGCCATTTATACCATTGTTATCGCAGGTGTCTGGCAATCTGCTGGTTTTGTGATGGCATTATTTTTAGCTGGATTGAGATCAGTTGAAGATGAAATTGTTAAAGCAGCTAAAATAGATGGTGCAAATTTGTTTACAGTTTATTGGAAAATACTACTTCCAATGATGAGACCAGTATTTTTTACAAGTTTTGTAATTTTAGTACACATATCAATTAAAAGTTATGATCTTATAGTTGCCTTAACACAGGGTGGACCAGGAATATCCACAACTATGCCCGCATTATATATGACTCAAACCGCTTTTCATAAAAGCCAAGTTGGTCTATCGGCTGCAAGTGCAATGATGATGTTCATGGCAGTAGCAGCAGTAATAATACCGTACTTATATTCAGAGTTGAGGAGAGAAAATGCAAGATAAGATACACACTTCGTATAAACAGCTCGAACAAAGATCTAAATATACAAACATGTTCTTGAGATGGTTTTTGTACTTTGTGCTAATACTTTTTGCGTTATATTTTATATTCCCATTATATGTAATGATCGTAACATCATTAAAAACAATGGAGGAAATTCGTCAAGGAACATTATTAACTTGGCCAAGTGGATTAAACTTTGACTCTTGGGCTGTTGCTTGGGGAGGTAGAGGATATGGTGCAGGTGATACTTTTTTAAAACCATACTTTTGGAATTCAATTAAGATGGTCGTGCCGGCTGTATTTTTCTCTACATTTATTGGAGCAATGACAGGATATGTTTTAACAAAATGGAGATTTAAAGGAGACCAATGGGTATTTCTTTTTTTATTATTTGGCTGTTTCATTCCATTCCAAGCAATCTTATTGCCGATGGCTAGAACTCTTGGAGTTTTAGGAATATCAAACTCAGTAATTGGTCTTGTGTTAGTACATACAGTTTATGGAATTCCATTTACAACTTTATTTTTTAGAAATTATTATGTTTCCGTTCCAACAGAATTAGTAAAAGCTGCTAGAATAGATGGGGCTGGTTTTTTTAAAATATTTTTCAAAATTTTACTTCCTATATCAGCTCCAATAATAGTAGTAACAGTTATTTGGCAATTTACTCAAATATGGAATGACTTTTTATTTGGATCAACCTTTTCATTTGGAGAGGCAGCACCAATTCAAGTTGCGCTAAACAATATGGTTTTATCGAGTACAAGCGTTAAAGAGTATAATGTAGATATGGCTTCTGCAATAATTGCTGGAGTTCCTACACTTATTGTTTATGTGTTAGCAGGCAAATACTTTATTAGAGGATTAACTTCAGGAGCAGTGAAAGGATAAAGATGAAAACTTTAAAAATTCAAGAATTATCGAAAAATTTTGGAACAACAGAGGTTTTAAGAAAAATCAATTTAGAAATAGACGAAGGGAATTTTTTAGTTCTTTTAGGCCCTTCTGGCTGTGGAAAATCAACACTATTAAATATTATTGCAGGCTTAGAAACAATAAATGAAGGGAATGTCTTTATAGATGATTATAATGTAAGTAAAGTTGAACCAAAAGACCGTAATATTGCTATGGTATTCCAGTCTTATGCTTTGTATCCATCCATGAATGTAAGTGAAAATATGATATTTGGCCTTAAACAAGCAAAGGTATCAAAAGAAAAAATAGAGGAACAATTACAAAAAGTTTCAAAATTTTTACAAGTAGATGCTTTGTTAGAGAGGAAACCCTCACAACTATCAGGAGGTCAAAGACAACGTGTGGCAATTGGAAGAGCGTTAGTGAGAGAACCAAGGATATTTTTATTTGATGAACCTTTATCCAATCTTGATGCAAAATTAAGAGTTGAAATGAGAAGAGAGATTAAAAAACTTCATCAACAACTTAAAACCACAGTAGTCTATGTAACACACGACCAAACTGAGGCAATGAGCTTGGGAACAAATATTGCAATAATGAATCATGGTGTGATCCAGCAAAATGATACACCAGAAAATATTTACAACAAGCCTAGCAATACATTTGTAGCAGACTTTATTGGTTCACCTTCAATGAACTTGATTAAGGGTAATCTGAAACAAAGTTCAAATCAAATTTCATTTGTTGCAAATGGCTCAAACTTTGAGATACCAATAAATGGTTATGATTTTATAGAAAAATCCAATTTAGAAAATAAAGAAGTTTTTTTTGGTATAAGACCAGAGCATATTTTCTCTAAAAAATCAAACGAGGGAGATTTTGAAATTAATCTAAGGGCTGATTTAAGTGAGTATATTGGTCATGAACAAATAATGACATTTGATTATGAAAATCAAGAAGTATTAGCTAAATTTCCTTCTACGATTAAGATTGAATTATCAAAAAATACAAAATTATTTTTTGATTTAACACAAATTTCTTTATTTGATGCTAAAACTGAGGAAAGGATATAAATGAAAGTAAAATATTTTGATCTTAAAGATAAAAGAGTTTTTATTACAGGAGGAGGATCTGGAATAGGCGCTTCTATAGTAGAGCACTTTTGTGAGCAAGAATGCGAAGTTTATTTTGTGGATATAAATATAAAAGAGTCCAAAAAATTAATTTCACATTTAAAAAAAAAAAAGATTAAAGCTCCTCACTTTATTGAATGTAATCTTTTAAAAATTAAAAAATTAGAAAATATAATTAAAAAAATAATAAAATCTAAAGGACCTATCGATATTTTGATAAATAATGCAGCTAATGATGATAGGCATTCCACTAAAGAGGTAAATGAAAAATATTGGAACAATAGAATGGATGTTAACTTAAAACATTTTTTCTTTACAATTAAAGCTGTTTTAAAAGGAATGATTCAAAAAAAAGGTGGAGCTATCGTAAATTTGAGTTCAGTTTCTTGGATGTTAGGGGAAGGTGACAAGGTTGCTTACGAAACAGCAAAATCAGCTGTTATTGGTTTAACTAGATCTTTTGCAAGAGAATTTGGTAAATATAATATTAGATGTAATTCTGTAACCCCAGGATCAATTGCTACTGAACGCCAAATAAAGCACTGGTTAACGCCCAAATATAAAAAGTTTATCCTTGATAAACAATGTTTGAAAAGACAATTAAAACCAGCTGATGTAGCAAGTTTAGTTGTTCATCTCTCTTCTGATGTGTCCTCAGGATGTACTAAACAGAACTTTATTATTGATGCTGGTATCACCTAAGATATAGATTTGTGCCTAAGAAAGTAAAAATTTCAGTAATTGGAATTGGTTTAATGGGATTGCAGCATATAAAAGCAATCCAAAGATCTAAAAATACTTCTCTTCACTCAATTGTTGAAATTAAAAAAGCAGGCATTGAGTTAGCCAAAAAATTTAAAGTTCCACTTTATAAATCGACCAAAATTTTATTGGAAATTGATAAGCCTGATGCAGTTGTAGTCGCAACTCCAAATATTTTACATGAGAAGGATACTGTAAAATTTCTAAATTCAAAAATACCTGTTTTGTTAGAAAAACCTATTTCAGATAATATTAAATCAGCAAATAAAATTATTAGCAGTGCAAAAAAGAACAAAACATCATTGCTAATAGGCTATCACAGACGACACAATTCTATAGTTAATAAAGTAAAAAAAATAATAGATGATAAAAAACTTGGCAAAATTGTATCTGCAAACATTTTATGTTGGTTATATAAACATAAAAAATATTTTAATGAAAAATGGAGAATAAGTGATGGTGGAGGACCACTAGGTATTAATTTAGTCCATGATATTGATATGATTTGTTATTTACTTGGCCCAGTAAAATATGTTCAGGCTTTTAAATCAAATAGTATAAGAAAATATAAAGTTGAAGATACAGCCTCAGTAAATTTATTTTTTAAGTCAGGTGCTTTATGTACTTTAAATATATCAGATACAATTGTTTCTCCTTGGAGTTATGAATTAACGGCAGGTGAAAATCCTGCTTATCCAGCAACAGATCAATCATCTTATTTTATAGGAGGAACAAAGGGCTCGGTTCAATTCCCTAATTTAAAATTTTGGTACTATCAAAAAGAAAGAAGTTGGTGGAATAGTATTCATAATAATAAAATCAATGTTCAAAAGAGTAATGAAACGTTAATTAATCAAATTGATCATTTCGCAAAAGTAGTACTGAAAAAAGAAAAACCTAAAGTAACCGGTAAAGATGGATTAAATTCTCTTATTATTTTTGATGCGATAAATAAAAGCTCAAAATCAGGAAAAAAAATTAATATTTACTAATTTTTTTAACCTTTTTTGATCCTTCAACTCTAATAAACAAAACTCCGAAAATTATAATACCTATAAGACCTATTATTTTGCTTATATCTGCAGGTACTCCAAAAATTAAAAAATTAATTATAGTTGACCATAATAACTGTGAATATTGAAAGTTAGTTACAAAAGATAAATTTGACAACTGAATTGCATAAATAATTATAAAATGACTTACGAAGCCAAAAATTCCCATAGCTACTAAACCAATCCAATAAATATTGTTCTCAATTGGCACCCAATTAAAAGAAATATAAATAGTAAATATTAAAGCACCAGTAACTGCAGTATAAAAAACCGCTGAAAAAGGTTCATTGTTCCCAGAAATAAGTTTTGTAAAGAATTGATAAAGTGCCCAGCATAATGGAGGCACTATTGGAAATATAAGCTCTGGAGATAATATTTTCATACTAGGTCCTAAAGCATAAACAATTGATCCAAAACTTAACAACATTAAAACTATACCTTTTGCTGATAAAATATCTTTTAAGAAGTATGCTGATAATAGCGAAACAATTAGTGGTGCACTAAAAAAAACTACATAAAGATCAACTAAATCAAATCTTTGTAATGAATTAAACATAAAAAAAGTTGCAGTTACCATTAATAAAGACCTTACAATTTGAATTTTAAAATTTCTTGTTAAATTAAGTTTTGGCTTAAAAAGTAAAAAATAAACACAAAGCGCAACAAAGTGAAAAAAAAATCTACCCCATACAGCTTGTGTAACAGGCATAACACTTCCTAAATATTTTGCTGTGGAATCCATGCATACAAATAAAAAAAAACCAGATGCAGATAGAAATATTACTTTTATCAAAGAAGCTTTTTGATTTTTAGGCATGGGTAGTTTTTATAAATTAATCAAAAGTTACATCACAACGCCTACTTGCCAAGGATTAAACTCCTCATCACCGTAGCCATTAATTTCACTTTTTGATTTATTCCCTGAAGCAGTATTTACAACAAGATCAAATATTTTACCCCCAACTTTTTCAATATCTTCTTTTCCTTCAGCGATAGTCCCACAATTAATATCCATATCTTCTTCCATTTTTTCATACATTGCAGTGTTGGTGGATAATTTTAAACTTGGAACTGGTTTGCATCCAAAACAAGATCCTCTTCCGGTAGTAAAACAAATAACATTTGCTCCTGAAGCAACTTGACCTGTAACAGAAACTGGATCATACCCAGGCGAGTCCATAAAATTAAAACCTTTATTTTTTAATGGTTCCGCATATTCCAGTACATCCTCTAAAATTGACTTACCACCTTTTGCAACTGCACCAAGAGATTTTTCTAGAATTGTGGTTAAGCCACCTCTTTTATTTCCTGGAGCAGGATTATTGTCCATAGTACTGTTGTTTATTGAGGTATAATGTTTCCACCATTCTAACCTTTTCATTAATTTATCTGCTGTTTCTTTACTATTTGCTCTGTTTATCAATAGATGTTCAGCGCCATATATCTCTGGCGTCTCTGATAATATCGAACTCCCTCCCTTTTTTACCAACATATCAGCTGCTACACCTAAAGCTGGATTTGCGGTTATACCAGAATATCCATCTGATCCTCCGCATTGAAGAGCTAATGTTAAGTGGCTCACTGGCACTGGAGTTCTTTTAATATCGTTAGCCTCAGATAACAGATTTTTAATTTGAGATAAAACTTTCTCTACAATTTTTTTTGTACCACCTTCATCCTGAATAGTTAGAAAATGTATCCTATTATGTTTTTTTACAGACTCATCAAATAAACTTACTTGTGCACATTCACAACCTAAACCAATAACAAAAACGTGTGAAAAATTTGGATGATTTTTGAAACCATCAATAGTTCTTTGAAACATTTGCATACCCTCACTAACTGTATTCATACCGCACCCGGTTGAATGAGTAATTGGCACGATTCCATCTATATTAGGGTAATCATTTAAGATGTTTGAATATTTTATTTTTTCAACAATCATTTTAGTTACAGTAGCTGAACAATTTACTGTACTCACAATCCCTATATAGTTTCTCGTAGCTACTTGACCATTTTCTCTCAAAATTCCATTGAAAAAGGTATCTACATTTTCATCTACAATTGTTTTTTTGTTGTTTACTTTGAAGTTTCTCTCAAATTCTTTGAATTCTAAATTATGAGAATGGACATGTTCACCTGCATTTATATTTTTAGAAGCAAATCCTATTATTTGATCATATTTAATTATAGGATCACCTTTATTTATAGGTTTTAAACAAACTTTATGCCCAAAAGGTATTGGATCAATAGTGCTAATATCTTGACCATCAATTTTTGTTTTTTCTGGTATTATGAATTGACTTACACCAACATTATCGTTTTTATTGAGAACAATTAAACTATTCATTTTTTAATATAAGTTTTATAAAATATTATAAATTAATTTAATTTAAATAATATATTTATAATTTGATGAAAAAAAAGAATTTAAGAAGCAAGCAGTGGTTTGATGATCCTAAAGATCCAGGTATGACAGCAATATATTTGGAAAGATATCTAAATTATGGACTTACAAGAGAAGAGCTTCAATCTGGTAATCCAATAATAGGTATTGCTCAATCAGGTAGTGATTTATCTCCATGTAATAGACATTTTCTATCCTTGAGTAAAAGAATTAAAGATGGAATTAGAAGAGCAGGAGGCATTCCTATGGAATTTCCTACTCACCCAATTCAAGAAACTGGAAAAAAACCTACTGCAATGTTAGATAGAAATTTATCATATTTATCATTAGTCGAAGTTCTATATGGATATCCAATAGATGGAGTAATACTTACAACTGGATGTGATAAAACTACTCCAGCAGCATTAATGGCAGCCGCAACAGTAAATATACCAGCAATTGTTTTATCAGGTGGCCCAATGCTTGATGGAAATTATAAGGGCAAGAAAGCTGGAGCAGGAACTATTATTTGGGAGGCTAGAAGACTACATGCTAAGGGAGAAATTAATTATGAAGAATTCATGGATATGGCAGCAGCATCATCACCAAGTCCTGGACACTGTAATACAATGGGAACTGCTTCCTCAATGAACTCAGTTGCAGAGGCATTAGGAATGTCTTTACCTGGATGTGCAGTGATACCAGCGCCTTATAGAGAAAGAGAACAAATTTCTTTTGAGACAGGATCAAGAATTGTAAATATGGTTCACGAAGATCTTACACCTTCAAAAATTATGACAAAGAAAGCATTTGAAAATGCAGTTGTCGTTGCTAGTGCTATAGGTGCATCAAGTAATTGTACTACTCATTTAATTGCAATTGCAAAACACATGGGTGTAAAATTCGATTTATCCAATTGGCAAAAATTAGGGCACAAAATACCTTTACTGGCGAACTGCCAACCTGCTGGAGAACATTTAATGGAAGGTTTTTACAGAGCAGGCGGTATACCTGCAATAATGAAAGAATTAATGAAGCATAAAAAAATCCATCAAAACTTAATAACCGTAACAGGAAAAACAGTTGCTCAAAACTTAAGAAAAAAAATCAATGTTGATAGAGATGTAATAAAAACTTTCAAAGATAACTTAACTGATAAGGCAGGTTTTTTAGTTATGAAAGGTAATTTCTTTTCATCAGCAATCATGAAAACTTCAGTTATTAGCAAAGAATTTAGGGAAAGATATTTGTCAAATCCTAAACATCCAAATGTCTTTAAAGGTAAAGCTGTAGTTTTTGAAGGACCTGAAGATTATCATAAAAGAATAAACAGCAAAAAGTTAAAGATTGATGAAAATTCAATCTTAATAATAAGAGGATGTGGACCTGTTGGATATCCAGGATCTGCTGAAGTGTTGAATATGCAACCACCAGATAGACTATTAAAAAAGGGCATAAATGCTTTACCAACGCTTGGTGACGGTAGACAGAGCGGTACCTCAGAAAGTCCATCAATACTTCATGTATCACCAGAGTCTGCAGTAGGTGGAGATTTAGCAATTGTTAAAACTGGCGATAAAATGACAATAGATTTAAATAAAAGAAGAGTAGACCTTCAAATAACAAAATTAGAATTTACAAAAAGAAGAAAAAAGAAAAAAATAAAAAAACTGAATAACCAAACTCCTTGGCAAGAAATTTCTAGATCAAATGTTGGTCAACTTGAAGATGGAGCATGCATTATGTCAAGAGATCAATATTTAGATATTACTAAAACTAAGGGTATTTTAAGAAACTCCCATTAGATGAAACCAAAAATACTAGTTTCTAGAAAAATCTCTGATGGAGCAGAGGAAATATTAAAACAAGAATTTGATGTTACTTTAAATTTGGAGGATAATCCTTATCCATATGAAGAACTAATTAAACTTGTAAATAATTATGATGGATTAATTTCAACAAGTTTTGACAAATTAGATAAAAATTTTTTTGATAATTTGACAGGTAGGTTAAAAGTCATTGGTCATGTTGGAGTTGGATATGATAATATAAATACTCAATCAGCTAAAGAAAAAAATATAAAAGTATCTAATACACCGAATGTATTAAACGATGCTGTAGCTGAAATAACTATCCTATTAATTTTAGCATCCTCAAGAAGAATTGGTGAGGCTTACAATTTAGTAAAGACCAATACTTGGAAAGATCATAGACCAGATATTACTAAATTAATGGTAGGTAATGAAATTACTGGAAAAACATTAGGCATCATAGGAATGGGTAGAATTGGTCAGATCGTGGCTGAGAGAGCAAGAGCTTTTAAAATGAAAATAATTTATTTCAATAGAAGCAAATTATCTAAAGATCTTGAAAAAGATGCTACTTATTATTCAGATTTAAAATCTATGCTACCTAACTGTGATTATATAAGTTTACATACGCCTGCTACTCCAGAAACTAAAAATATAATTAATTCAGAAACCTTGAAATTGTTTCCAAAGCATTCAGTATTTATTAATACATCAAGAGGCTCAACTGTAGATGACGATGCACTAATAGAAGCTTTGAAAAACAAAAAAATTTATGCTGCCGGACTTGATGTGTTTAATAATGAACCAAATCTAGATAAAAGATATTTAGAATTAGATAACTGTTTTGTTTTACCTCATGTTGGAAGCGCCACACATGAGACGAGATTAGCAATGAGCATGTTAGCAGTTAATAATTTAAAGTGTTTTTTCTCAAATAAGCCACTACTTTCAGAAGTAATTTAGTATACAATCAAAAGTTGTAAATTTTAAATTACATATAGTTTCTATACATAATCTCTCTCTTTTGTTTGAAATCTTTTTATCTTTATGTTTAAATTTAAAAAAAAACATAACTGAGAGGAAATAATGTTAAAATTAATAACAAAACTAACAGCTGCTATTGCTGTAGTATCTATTGCTTTATTCGGTTCTGCTCATGCAAAAACGCTTAAAATAGAAACTCACTTCACAGCAAGCTCACCAAATGGTGAAGTTGCAGCTCAGTTCGCTAAGAACGTAGAAAAGTTCTCTGGCGGAAGCTTAAAAGTGCAAATGTTCTACTCGTCATCTGTAACAGGTAAGTCTGCCGAGGTATTTAACTCTGCACAAACTGGAATTATTGACTGCGATATGACAGGAGCTGGATACCAAACTGGTAAAAATGCAGCGTTCCAATTCGCAGGTGATGTAATGGGTGGATATGATAACCCATATCAACAATATGAATTCTTGAATTTCCCAGGAGCTCAAGAAGCTGTTGATGCACTTTACAATAAATATGGAATGACTTTAATTGGTTGGTGGATACCAGGACATGAGTCTTTAATATCTAGTAGACCAATTCCGGATGTTGCTTCACTAAAAGACTTTAAATTTAGATCACCTCCAGGAATGGAAAGTATGATCTTTACTGCATTAGGAGCTAAGCCAATCGTTATGGACTTTGGTGAAGTTCCAACTGCTTTACAAACTGGTCTAATCGATGGTGCTGACTATTCATCATTAGCAACAAACTATGCTGGTGGACACTATGAGCAAAACAAATATGCTACATATCCAGGTTTTCACTCAATGCCAGCTGACCACTTAGCTTGTAACACAAAAGTTTGGAACAAGTTAAAGCCTCATGAACAAGGCGCAATGTTAGCTGCAATCGAAATCTGTGGTAGAACTATCACTAGCTTAGTTGAAAGAAAAAACGCAGAAGCTGTAAAGGCTTTGAAAGAAATGGGCGTTACTCTTCACGACTGGTCTAGAGAGGACAGACTTAAATTCAGACAAGCTGCACTTGGTGCTTGGGAAGAATGGAAGAAAAAGTCTCCAGAAGCTGCTGCTCTTATAGAGATACATAAAGCTTACATGAAAGCTAACGGTATCCTATAATAAAAAGCACTTAACAAAATATTGAAGGGCCTGAAATAGGCCCTTCTTATAAATTTTTTTTGCCAATGAGTGATAAAGAATTACAAGATAAGCAATTACAAGAGCAAAACGAAAAAGTTGCAAGTAAAGATGATTTTCCAATAACTTGGATTGATAGAATTTCATTATTTTTAAGTCATACAATTAAATATTTAATTCCCGTAATTGTAATCGTAATGATGTACGAAATTTTCATGAGATATATACTGGAAAAACCAACCTTATGGGTTAATGAGCTATGTCTATGGTTGGCTGGTGTTTGTTATTTAGTTGGCGGAATCTATGCAACAAGACTTAGAAGCCATATCAGAATTGTCTTATTATATGACTATGTAAGCAGGCCAACTCAGCGTATTTTTGATCTAATTAGCACTTTAATTATTGTTACTTTTGCAGCTGCTGTAATTTATGGAGGAATGGAGGATGCATATAGATCATTTATAAATTGGGAAAGATTTGCAACTTATTGGGACCCACCAATTCCTGCAACTATGAAACCACTAACACTTATTTGTATATTTCTCATTGCTCTACAATCAATAAATAATTTAATTATTGATTGGAAAAATCCTAAGGAAAAACAGTACCAACCTGCCAAAGATTTAAAATAAAATGGAATTTGAGATAGGTACACTCTCGATAATATTAATCGTAGGATTATTAGCGCTGATATCAATTGGCGTACCAATGGGTTTTGCTTCAGGTTTTATGGGAGCAGTGCTTGTATTTTTATATATAGGTGAACATGCTTTAGGAATTTTACTCTCAAGATATTATTCTCTTGTTGTAACCTATTCATTCTTATCGGTACCGTTATTTATATTTATGGCTTCCTTACTCGAACGCTCGAATATTGCAAGAGACTTGTATGATGCATTAAATGCTTGGTTAAGAAAAACTAGAGGTGGAGTAGGTGTAGTAACAGCTATCATGGCAACAATCATGGCAGCTATGAGTGGAATTATTGGAGGAGAGATAGTTTTATTAGGACTAATTGCATTGCCTCAGATGTTGAGATTGAAATATGATCAAGATATGTCGATTGGTATTATTTGTGCATCAGGTTCTTTAGGTACAATGATCCCTCCATCTATTGTTTTAATTATTTATGGACTTACAACAGAAACTTCAATTACCATGTTGTTTCAAGAGGCAATCGTACCTGGTTTAATGATCTCAGGTTTAATAATTACATATATTCTTATTCGAACAAGACTACAACCTCATCTTGCGCCTTTAAGTGATGAGCCAGCTTTAACTCTAAAAGAAAAGATGTCGTATCTTCCTGGTCTTTTACCACCTATTGGTATTGTGATAATTGTTTTAGGTTCAATTTATTCTGGAATGACAGGAATTACTGAGGCAGCTGGAATGGGTGTAGTTGCAACATTAATTATCATAGCTGCCAGAAAAGAGCTCACATGGTTTTTGTTTAAAGATGCACTTATTAGAACTTTTAAAGCTTCAGGAACTATATTAACAATTACTTTTGGTGCTACAGTTTTAGCAGGAGCATATTCTCTTGCAGGTGGACCTACTTATGTCGCTGAAACAATTTTAGCTTACGATTTAAAACCAATGTATCTAATTTTTATGATGCAAATAATGTTTTTAATAATGGGTGCATTTATGGATTGGGTTGGAATAGTTCTATTAGCAATGCCAGTTTTTTTACCAATAGTTCTAGCTCTTGGTTTTGATCCTATTTGGTTCGGAATATTGTTCTGTGTAAACATGCAAGTTTCATTTTTAAGCCCACCATTTGGTCCTGCAGCATTCTATTTAAAATCAGTTGCTCCACCACATATTTCACTAACTGATATTTTTAGAGGTTTTGCACCATTTATAGTAATTCAATTGATTGTTTTAGCTTGTGTTATGTTCTTTCCAGAAGCAATGACACAAAACTTTCACGATTTTGTCCCTAGAAAATAATGCAAAATATAGGTTTTATTGGTACTGGCCTTATGGGCTTTCCAATGGCAAAAAATATACTTAAAGCTGGATACAAAGTTAAAGTATTTAATAGATCTATAAATAAAGCTGAACCACTAAAAGACTTTGGTGCCGAAATTTCAAATTCAATAGGAGAACTTGTTAAAGCAAGCGATGTAGTAATTACAATGTTAACGAATGATGATGCTGTGAATGAAGTTATAGGTAGTGATGAAGTTTTAAATAATTTAAAACCTAATTCAACTGTAATTGATATGAGCTCTGTAAAACAAACTACAGCAGTTAATCACGGGAAAAATTTAAAATCTCAAAAAATTAATTTCTTAGATGCACCAGTTTCAGGTGGAACGATTGGAGCCGAAGAAGCATCTCTTGCAATAATGATTGGTGGAGAACAAGTAGTTTTTGACTCAGTTAAAGATATTTTAAAATCAATGGGAAATCCAACTCTTGTAGGTCCAGTAGGATGTGGTCAGGTTTCTAAATTAGCAAATCAAATTATTGTTGGCTTAGCGATTGGAGCTGTTGCTGAAGCGGTTACTCTTTGTGAAAAGGCTGGCGCTGATCCAAAGAAAATGATTAAAGCTTTATCTGGAGGATGGGCTGATAGCAAAGTTCTTAGAACACATGGAAAAAGAATGATAGACAAAGACTTTAGTCCGAAAGGCAAAACTTCAAGTCAATTAAAAGATATGAATAATATATTAGAATGTGCAAATAATTATAATACTCAATTACCTATTTCAAATTTAGTTAAAGAAATGTATAAATCATTAGTTGAAAATGGACATGGCGAAACAGATCATAGTTCATTATATAAAGAAATTGAAAGGATAAATAATGGGAAGACTTGAAGGAAAAGAAATAATCATTACTGCAGCTGGACAAGGGATAGGAAAAGCAACAGCTATAACTTTTCATAACGAAGGCGCAAATGTTACTGCTACTGATATTAATGAAAATACTTTAAGTGAATTAAATAAAGAATACCCAAAAATTAAAGTAAAAAAACTAGATTCAACAAGAAACGAGGATATTAAAGAATTCATTAATACATTTAATAATATAGATGTATTATTTAATGCAGTAGGATTTGTTCATCATGGAACAATTTTAGATTGCGAAGAAAAAGATTGGGATTTTTCTTTTGATACTAATATTAAATCTATGTACTTTATGTGTAAAGCTACATTACCAACGATGATAAATAATGATGGAGGTAGTATTATTAATGTTGCTTCTGTTGCGTCTAGTATTAAAGGACTTCCAAACAGATTTGTATATGGAGCAAGTAAAGCAGCAATTATTGGACTAACAAAATCAATCGCATCTGATTTTGTTAAGCAAAAAATTAGATGTAATGCAATTGCACCTGGAACCGTATTTACACCTTCTTGGGAAGATAGAGTAAAACAAAGCCCGGATCCAGTAAAGGCAAAAAAGGATTTCATAGCAAGACAACCAATGGAAAGACTAGGAACTGCGCAAGAAATAGCTGATTTTGCTATTTATTTAGCTAGTGATGAGTCAACATTTACTACAGGAAATACATTTTCCGTAGACGGTGGCATGACAATTTAAATATAAAGGAGACATAATGAAACTATTAAGAGTCGGTGAAAAGGGAAAAGAAAAACCAGCAATATTAGATGGTGATGGAAAAATAAGAGATATTAGTTCACATGTAAGTGATTTAAACCCACATAATTTAAATTTTGAAACAATTTCAAAAATTCAAAGCGTTGATATATCAAGTCTTCCTGAAATTTCACCAGGTCAAAGAGTAGGTTCTTGCATTACAAGTCCAGGAAAGTTTGTTGCAATAGGGCTTAATTATTCAGACCATGCTGCTGAAGTTGGGGCTGAAATTCCAAAAGAACCAATTATGTTTATGAAGGCTACTAGTTCAATGTGTGGTCCTAATGATGATGTAGAAATAGTTTCAGGATCAAAAAAACTAGATTGGGAAGTTGAACTTGGAATTGTAATAGGAAAAGAAGCAAAACATATTTCAGAAGACCAATCACAAGATCATATTTTAGGATATTGTTTAGTAAACGATGTTAGTGAAAGGGAGTGGCAAATTGAGAAAATGGGACAATGGGTTAAAGGTAAATCTCACGATACTTACGGACCCACTGGACCTTACTTAGTAACTAAGGATGAAATTAAGGACATAAATAATTTAAAAATGATGTTGGATGTAAATGGTGAGAGAATGCAAACGGGAAATACAAGTACTATGATCTTTAACGTTGATATCATTGTATCTTATGTAAGTAAATTTATGTCATTACAACCAGGGGATATAATTACAACTGGAACACCCCCAGGAGTTGGAATGGGTAGAAAACCACAAGTATTTCTTAAAGCAGGTGACCAAATGAAACTATCAATAGAGAACTTAGGAGAACAGAACTCTAAAGTAGTTGCTGTTTAAAATTTGTGAAAATAATCTCAATCAAAAGTCATGTACTTAGATATGAGTTAGACAAAGAGCTAGGATACTCACAACAATATTATAAACATAGAACTGCTCACTTAGTTGAAGTAGAGACAGACGAAGGTATTACAGGTTGGGGAGAATGTTTTGGACCTGGAAATATAGCTCTTGCAAATAAATATATTGTAGAAAAAGTTATTCAACCTTTAATAAAAGGAGATGATCCACTTAACAAAGAATATATTTGGCACAAAGTATACAATTTACTCAGAGACAGCGGTCAAAAGGGAATGCCAATTCAAGCATTGTCAGGAATTGATATAGCATTATGGGATATATTGGCAAAAAAATCTAATTTACCTCTTTATCAACTAATAGGAGGCAAAACTAATGATAAAATTCCAGTTTACGGCTACGGCATGATGTTGCAAAAAAAAACAGTCGATGAACTTTGTGAATTATTCAAAAATGAGGCTAGTCAAATAAAAGAAAAGAATTTTAAAGCTATGAAAATGAAAATTGGCATAGGTCCTAAAGAAGATTTAAAGTTAGTTAGTGCTGTAAGAGATGCAATTGGATCTGAATTTAAATTGATGGTGGATGCAAATCATGCTTATAATAAAAATGATGCCTTGTATGTTGGAAAAGGACTAGATGAAATGAATATTTACTGGTTTGAAGAACCTGTGGCTCCAGAGGATTATGATGGTTACAAAGAACTTAAAGAGAAATTAAAGACTAATATTGCTGGAGGTGAGGCAGAATTTACAAAATATGGTTGGAACCAACTTATAAAAAATAAATGTATTGATATAGCTCAACCTGAGGTTTGCGGTTTAGGTGGAATAACAGAATATTTAAAAGTATCAGCATTAGCTCAGTCGAATTTCATCCCAATTGTTAATCATGTATGGGGTTCAGCTTTAAGTGTAGCAGTAAATTTGCATTTACTTACTTCTTTACCAGATATGCCAGGTGGACTATTTCCAACAAAATCAATGTTAGAATTCGATACTACTGAAAAAAATATTTTTATTACAGATCTTGCTGAAGAAAAATTTTCAATTTTAGATCAGGTTAAAGATAAAGATGGATTTGCTTCACCATTAGAAAATATAGGAATTGGAATTAATCCAAAAAAAGATTTTATAAAAGAATACGAGTATAATGGCTAAGATTATAACTTCAAAACCTGAAGTTTTGTGGAATTTAAAATGTACATTAGGTGAAGGTACTTTGTGGGTCAAAGAGCATAACTCAATTTATATTACAGACATCAAAAAAAAAAGAATTCATATTTTAAATATAAAAAATAAAAAAAAAGAAACTATTAAAGTAAATAAAGAAATAGGATTTTTAGCTCATATAAAAAATAATATATTTATATTAGGTCTCCAAGGTGAATTAAGAATAGTAAATCTAAAAAGTAAAAAAAAAATTAAATCAATAGCCATTGAAAAGCCATTAAAAATGAACAGGATTAATGATGGCAAAACAGATCTAAATGGAAAACTATGGTTTGGAACCATGGATAACCCCGAAAGAAATATCCCAAATGGAGCTCTTTATTGCCTAGATAAAAAATTTAATCTTAAAAAAGTAGATGACGATTACATGATTACTAATGGACCTGCTTTTATTGATAAAAAAAACTTTTATCATACAGATAGTAGAAAAAGAATAATCTACAAAATTAAGATAGATAAAAATCAAGATATAATAAGTAAAAAAATATTTAAAAGATTTTCAAATAAGGAAGGAGTGCCAGATGGCATGACCTTAGATAAAGCTGGAAATTTATGGGTATGCCAGTATCATGGAGCTTGCGTAAGTGTTTTAAATAAATTTGCCAAACAGATACATAAGATCAATTTACCTGCTAAAAATGTTACTAATTGTGCTTTTGGTGGTCCAAAAAATTCAGATTTATTTGTCACATCTGCTTTAAAAGGCATGAAAAACAGTGAAATTAAAAAATTTAAATTTTCAGGAAGTTTATTTAAAATACAAACTAATGCTATTGGTATAAATCAAAAAAAATTTGTAATAAAAAATGTTAAAAAGAGACCTCTACTATGAAAGAATACCCACAAAATCTCTTAGAGATGATGTTCGATTTTTAGGAAACATATTAGGAAGAGTAATTAAAGAACAAGAGGGACAGAAATTCTATGATCTAGTTGAAAAAATTAGATTACTTTCCAAAGCAAATATTGCCAACAAAAATCGTAAAGATCCATTTAAAAAAATTTTAAACGAAATTAAAAAATTACCACCACATTTATTATTTAAATTAACTCGCGCATTTAATCATTTTATGAACTTTTATAATTTGGCTGAGTCAATTGATGCTTCTAGAACTCTAGATCTTTATGAGAACGTTAAACAGGAGAAAAAATTTCAAAATATTTTCATAGAAGAAATATTTGAAAATTTTTTCAAAAATAAAAAAATATCTAATAATAAAATTTATAATATTGCAAAAAGTCTAAATATAGGAATTGTACTCACGGCACATCCAACCGAAGTAAAAAGAAGAACTTTGATACAGAAATACCATTCTTTAACAGAAATATTAGAACAAAGAAACTTACTTAAAAATTATCCCTCAAAATTAAAAGTTTTAGATCGTAAGGTTTTTGACGAAATCACAATTATATGGAATACAGACGAAATCAAAAGATCTAAACCAACTCCTGCAGAGGAGGCAAGATGGGGACTAGCAATTATTGAAGATAGCCTGTGGGATACAATTCCAAAAGTTTATAGAAGATTAAATCAAATATTTGAAAAAAATATGGGTAAAGGTTTGCCTAAAAATTTTAATCCTATTGAGTTTGGATCGTGGATGGGTGGTGATAGAGATGGCAATCCATTTGTTACTGCAGAAGTTACTAAAAGAGTTATTTTGTTATCAAGGTGGGAGGCAGCTAAACTTTATGAGAAGTCAATGACAAAGTTAATTAGATCTTACTCTATGGAAAAATGTTCAAAAAAAATATTAAAAACTACAGGAAGAACATTCGAGCCTTATAGAGTTTATCTAAGACCTTTAAGGGATAAATTAAGAAAAACACATAGAGCAATAGAAGGTTACTTGGCAAACAATAAACCATTGAATGAAAAAGATCTACTATCAGAGAGAGAAGAAATTTTAAAACCATTGAGAGTTGTAAGAGAATCGTTAGAACAAAACCAAAGTGAAAATATAGCAAGTGGTGATTTATTAGATTTAATGCGAAGAGCTAAGTGTTTTGGAATAAATCTTGCACGACTTGATATAAGACAAGAGTCTTCAAGACATTCTCAATTATTAGCAGAATATATAAAGAAAAAACTAAACCAGAATTATTCTACTTGGGATGAGGACCAAAAAATTAACTATTTATCGAACAAAATGCAAAGTAAAAATGTATTAAAAAATTTTCAATTTAAAAATAAAGATAATAAAGAGGTTTGGTCTACTTTTAAAGTATTAGCAAGTCAACCTAAGGAGTGCTTAGGAGCATATGTAATCTCAATGACATCTTCGGCCTCTGATATATTATCAGTCATGTTTTTTCAAAAAGAAGCAAAAATTGAGAATAGACTTAGAGTAGTTCCTCTTTTCGAAACACTTGATGATCTGATAAATGCAAAATCAATAATGGAAAAACTTTTTTCATTAAAATGGTACAGAAAAGATATTAATAACAAGCAAGAAATTATGATTGGGTACTCTGACTCAAGTAAAGATGCTGGAAAGCTTTCTGCGAGTTGGCATCAATTTAAATTACAGGAAGAAATAATTAAACTTGCTAAAAAATTTAAAATAGACGTTACATTTTTTCATGGAAGAGGAGGGTCTGCAGGAAGAGGTGGTGGACCGATACAAGCAACACTGAGATCACAACCAGCTGGATCGGTCAATGGTAAAATTCGAATAACCGATCAAGGAGAAGTAATACAGCAAAAATATGGTTATGAGCCTTTAGCAAAATATAATCTGTGCAGTTATATAGGATCTGTTATGGAAGCTACTTTAAACCCACCTCCAAAACCAAAAGACAGTTGGAGACAATTAATTCAAAGTATGTCTGAGATATCAACAAGTTCTTATCGAAAAAATATAAATCAAAGTTCAGATTTTATAAGATATTTTAAAACCGTAACTCCTCATATGGCACTAGGGAAATTAGCAATTGGCTCTAGACCTTCTAAAAGAAAAAATGTTGATAATATAAATAGTTTAAGAGCTATTCCTTGGGTTTTTGCCTGGACACAAATTAGATTAATGTTACCCGCTTGGTTAGGTACTGCTGAGGCCTTAAGATATTCATCTATAAAGAAATTTAAAAAAACACTTATTGATATGGAAAAAAACTGGCCTTATTTTAATTCAACAATGGACTTGCTTGACATGGTAATTTCTAAGGTAGACCCAGAAATATCAAAAATTTACGAAAAAAACCTAGCTGATGATAAACTTATCAGAGTTGGAAAAAAATTAAGATTTCAATTTGATGCTGTTAAAAAATTGAATGACCAAATAACACCAAAAGAAATTTTTAAACAAAGAAAAATTTTTAGAGGTCCAGCAATTATTAGAAACATATATTCTGAAATCCTTAATGTTTTACAGGCAGTAGTGATGAATAAGCTTTTAAAAAGAAATTTAAATAAAAAAGATAAAAAAGATTTAAATGATGCAATGATGGCATCAATAGCAGGTATTTCTGCAGCTATCAAAAATACTGGATAATGATTGAATTTATTTTAGCTTTTGGAGCTGGTTTGCTTAGCTTTTTATCTCCATGTGTTCTGCCTCTAATACCAGGATATATATCATATATATCAGGATCAACTCTTAATGAATTACTTGAAAAAAAAACTGTAAATATTTTTCCTATTATTTTATTTGCAGTCGGATTTTCTATTGTATTCATAAGTTTTGGAGCTACAGCTACATTTTTAGGCTCTTTAGTATTAGAAAACTCTTATCAACTCAGAATTGGAGCTGGAATAATCATTATAATATTTTCTTTACAAATATTAGGGCTCATAAATCTTAAGTTTTTAAATTATGAGAAGAGATTTCAGACAAATAACAATACTGGAATAATAAGTTCAATATTAATTGGTATGGCTTTTGGATTTGGCTGGACACCTTGTATTGGTCCAATTTTAGGATCAATTCTCGCAATCGCTTCAACCGAAGATAGTATTAATAAAGGAATTGGTCTTTTATCATTTTATTCTCTTGGACTAGCAATTCCCTTTGTTCTATCAGGTTACTTGATACAAAAATTTATGATTTTTTCTAAAAATCTAAAAGCGAAGATGAAGATGATAAATATGTTTGGTGGATCTCTACTGTTAATTACAGGAGTACTAATGATTACCAATCAGTTGCAAGCTTTAGGTTATTATCTTCTTGAGTATATGCCTTTTTTACAAAGCATAGGTTAAATTAATTTATATTAAACTTTCTTTGTAAATGTCTAAGCTTGCTATCAGTACTATCATATTCAATATAGCACCCTTGTAAAAATCTTTTACCCTCATTCGGATTAAATTCTGTTCTACCATGAAGCAATCTATAATTATCCATCATAATTAAATCTCCGGACATTAATCTAAATTCTATTCTATAGAAATCAGAGTTATATAAATCAGATAATTTTTTTCTAGCCTTATAATAAAGGTCTAGTTCCTCTTTTTTTAAAACCGGTACGTAATCAAGCCGAGGACTAAATCTAACCTGTTTAAAATTCTTGTTTTCATCGAGCTCTATTAATTCAGACCAGTCTTCTAAAATCACATCTTTATCAATAAATTTAAATTTTACTTTTACTTTAGTTAATATTTCATAATATTCAGGAAAGTCTTTTTTTAAATCTTCAGTAACAGTATAACCATCAACCAACGTAGATAAACCACCGGTTACTTCATTCTCAATACAATGCAATATCTGAATACAAGGGACTGGATTTCTATATGGATTATCGGTATGAGGAGCCAAAGGCAAAGGTGTATATGCAAGATCATTAGGATTAGGTTTTGACGAAACATTAAAGTGTTCACCGAAATTAGTTCTTCTAACACTGCCCACAGAGTTGGCAAATTTGATTAAATAATTATTGTGAGTTGGAACATTCTTTAAAATTGCAAATCCATACTTGTAAAAAGAAGCAAGTAATTCATGCATTTCAACACTTTCATAAATATTCTCATGAAAATTAAATTTTTTTACATCATTAAGTGAAGAAGTCCATTTTACTTTTTCTTTAATTTTAATAATTGAGTTGGAATTTTTAAATTCTCGAATTATTTTATTAATATCAATTTTAGTTTCTATTCCATCTGAAAAGGTTATGTTTAAGAGGTCCTTTTCAATTATTGCTGACTTTATAATGACGTCTGATTCCATGGTGCTTGGATCAAATAGTCTCTGCTGTGTTTTTTGATCTAATAATTCAACATTTTCTACTCTTTCTCTAAGCCAAAAAGGATGAATTTCTTCATTCAGATTTTCATCTCTAAAGAAAACCTTATTATTATCTAATTCAATTTTCATAAAATTGAGCATTAATTAAAAAATATCTTTAATCAAGAGAAATTAAGTAGTATTTGGAATTATGGATAGCAATATAATAATTAAAAATAATGAATTTCCAAAGTTTTTGAACCAACTAGCAATTGATTTAACAAATTTTTATTTTAAAAAACTTAATAAGCCTTTTAAAGTTAATAATAAATTACTTGGCAAAGGATATGACCCTGTTACTACATGCGATAAAGCTTTTGAAAAATTCATTAGAGCAAAGATAGGCAAAAAATTTCCTGGTCATGAAATTATTGGAGAAGAATTTGGTTACAAAAAAACTAAAAGTGATTTTAGTTGGGTAATTGATCCCATAGATGGAACCAGGTCATTTGTCATAGGAAGTCCTACTTGGAGTAACTTAATATCAGTAAATTACAAAAGCAATCCAATATTTGGTTTGGCAAACTTCCCAATGTTAAACAAATATTATTATAATCAATCTTCAAAAATTGCATATGTTGTTGAAAATAAAAAAAGAAAACAAATATCAGTCAACAAGAATGTTAAATTTAAAGATATCAAATTAACTGCTGGTTTTCATGGAGCTATTTCTTTATATAAACAAAAAAAAATTCCAAAACTTCTTAAATTAATACAATTTCCTTGTTCAGATGCATTATCATATGCTCAGATATGTGAAGGTAGAATTGATGTTGTCATACAATGTAATAATAAAATTTGGGACATTCATCCACTAATACCAATTATTAATGCTGCTGGTGGTATTGTAACAACTTGGGACAATCAAAATGCAAAACAGGCAGGACATGTAGTGGTATCATCCAATAAAACAATTCATAAAAAAATATTAGGTTTGCTAAAACCCGTCGTTTAATAATGGAAATTCTTGTTCTTCAACACATTAAAATTGAAGATCCCGGTTATATAAAAGATTTAATGATCAAAGATGGAGTTAATATTAGAACAATTGAATTAGATGAAGGTGAAAAAATTCCAAATAATCTAAATTTTTTTGACGGAATGCTATGTATGGGCGGACCTATGGATACATGGATGGAAAAGGATTATCCTTGGCTTATTGATGAAAAAAATAAAATTAAAGAGTTTGTTGTAGAATTAAATAAGCCATACTTAGGTTTTTGTCTAGGATGTCAATTGCTAGGAGAAGTAATTGGAGGAAAAGTAGTTAAAACTAATAATCCAGAAATTGGAATGATGGATATAAATTTTTTGGATGAAAAAAAGAAAGATATACTTTTTGCAGATTTTCCAGAAAAAATTACATCATTACAATGGCACTCTTATGAAGTTAAAGAATTAGAAAAAAATAAAGATGTAACATTAATTGCTTCATCAAAAGAGACAAAATATCAGATATTTAGATATAAAAATAGTGCTTATGGTATCCAATTCCACATAGAGATTAAGGATACAACAGTAAATGATTGGGGGTGCGTACCTGAGTATAAAGCATCTTTAGAAAACCAATTAGGACAAGGTGCGCTAGAAAAATTTGATAAAGAAGCTAAAGAAAATATGCAAGATATGAATAATTATTCAAAAATTTTGTATACAAAATTTAAGAGTGATATCATAAACAAAAAATAGGAGGAAATAAGATGTTCAAACCAATTGAAGAAAAAGATGCAACTGGCAAAGTAAAAGAAATTTTTGATGAAATAAAAGAAGCTCGACAAATAACTGAAATTCCGAATTTTTGGAAAACTATGGCTAATAGTCCAGAAACATTAGAAAGAACTTGGAGATCATTACAACAAGTAATGGGAAAAGGTGAATTAGATCCTGCTGTAAAGGAGCTTATTTATGTTGCAGTTTCAATTACTAACAATTGTGAATATTGTATTAAATCTCATTCCTTAGCAGCCAGAAAAAAAGGTGCAACAGATGGAATGATAAACGAAATGATCGCAATAGTTGGAATGGCAAATGAAACAAATCGTTTAGTTGAAGGTTATCAAGTAGAGGTAGATAACTTTTTAAAATAAAATGAATTTCGATTTTGTCTACAAGATATGCACAAAATCAGAGTGGAGTAATGCAAAACAAAATAATATTTTTAAAGGCACTACATTAGATTTAAAAGATGGTTATATTCATTTTTCAGACAAAGATCAGATCAAGCAAACACTAAATAAGTTTTATGTTAATCAAACTAATTTAATAATTCTTAAAGTGGATGCTCTAAAATTAAAAAATCTGGTTTGGGAGCAATCAACTGATGGCAACATGTTTCCACATTTATACTCAGATCTAAATTTAGATTTTGTAGTTAAAGAATATATGATCAATTTAAAAGATGACGGTAAGCATGATCTGCCAGATGAACTTTAATATTTAATTTGATTTTCCTACTAAATTAACAATTAAAACTCCAGATATAATTAGTATTAGACCTATAATTGTAAAAAAGTCAGGAATTTGATTAAATTTATAAATTCCCACAATAGAAGTAGCTATTATACATAAGCCTGCGAATGAAGCATATGTTACGCCAACAGGAATAGTTTTCATAACTAAGGATAGTGTATACATACATGCAACTATTGTTATTGCTGTAAAGACACTTGGTAAAAATATTGTAAAACCATTTGCAGCTTTGGCAAAACCATTTGATGCTGTACCAAGAGCAACTGCAATAATTAAGATTATATAAGCTGTTATATTACTCATCAATTAAGAATAATATTATCTAAAATTAATATCTATAAAATTATATTATTCAATAATAATTGGCCCAACCATTCCAGTTTCATAATGACCCGGAATATTACACGCCATTTCTAAAGAAATATCTTTTGAAAACTTCCAAATAATTTCTCCTGTTTTATTTGGCTCTAGCATTACACTATTTGCGTGTTTATGGCCTAATGAGTGATCTTTTTTAGACATTTCTTTCATTTTTTTATGATCAATACGGTCGCCTAAAAGAATATCGTGTTCAATTAATCTTGCCATTTCGGGTTGGTGATCAATATGCATCTTTTTAGTGCCAATATTATATTCATGTACCAGTTCACCTAAATTTTTAACAATTATTTTTACTGTTTCACCTTTTTTAACTTGAATTGAACTTGGCTCATAATAATTGTCATACATCTTTACTTCTATTACTCTAGTAACATCATTTGGATTACCCTTAGATCCAATCATCTTCATTGAAGCTGCATTTGAATTAAAGGCGATAAAAATAAATAAAAGTATTAGTTTTTTCATTATTTAGGCATTGGTGTTGCGCCAGTCTCTAAACTAATGATTTTTCCATTATCATATTTGTAAACTGCCATTACTGCTTCAACATTACCATCGTCAAATGTTACAAAGGCATGATGTACTCCAACCTCATCATTTTCGTAAACAACTCTAGTGTCTCTCTGTTTAATATCTCCACTCATGGCCCATTTGATCACATCAGATTTGCTTAAAGTATTACCTGATTTATGCATAGTAAATTTAAAATCATCATGCAAAAGCTCATTCATTGCTGTTTCATCTTTATCTTTTATAGCTGCGCTATATTTTTCTAATATTGACATTTTATCTCCTTTATACTCCTTCAACTATTATTCCATTAGTATCTGCGTTATCTAATCGAATTTGTTTTATTGGTTTATATTCTTCAGAATTATACCATTCTTTCGCTTTCTCGTAACTTGGAAATTTTATCACAACTGTCCTTGGATGCTGCCATGACCCTTCAATAGTCTCGCTGCTACCACCTCTTACAAGATACTCCCCACCAAATTTTTCTGCAGTGGGTTTAACTTTGTCTATGTATTCCTTATAATTTTCAGGATTGTTAACATTAAGGTTAAAGATCGCATAACCACTCATAATTATTCTCCTGGTTTAATAACAGACTTTGTGGCATCTGCAGCATTTTGAAAAGCTTTATTGTAGTCAATAACTTCATGTACCATCAAATCATCCATTAGTCCTGAATTTTTAAAAGCAATCTTCAAGGCTAGTGCTTGTTCATAATCTCCTTCTACACATGAGATAACATCAAATCTACCTCTTACCCATTCATAGCTGATCAATTTTAAACCAGCAGCCTCGGTAACTTTCTTAGTCGATGCATATCTATCCGCAGAAGGATCATTTTGCATTCTTTTCATTAATTCTGCACTTATTTTGCCAATCAAATAAAATCTTGCCATATTACATTTCAACTTTCGTTAAATCCCAAGCAGTCATTTTGATAACACATTCATCGTAAATTTCCTTTCCAACTGGATGTGTACCAGATATTAGTTCTTTCATTTTTTCCATATTATGAACAAATACCTTAAACATTACGCCACTTTTATCTGGCTTTACTGCTCCTATAGTTTTTTCTGGATGAGCTGCTGATTTTCTTACACTCATACCCTCATCTGATTGCATCCATCCCATAAATTTTTCAAGTTTTCCTTCTTTCAAATCTACGATCACTAAAACTTCTTTTTCCATTTTTTCCTCCTATTTGTTAAAATCGAAAACTTCTTCTTTAACCTCAGTAAATTGGTGAGGTTCAAAAAAATCATTCATCTGAGTAAGCTGTTCATTAATAGCATCAGTACTTTCTGCCATCCAATGACAAAACATTGTCATAGTATCACCTGGAGTGTAATATGTCATTTGGCATTTAGCTTTATCGCTAGTGGAAGATTTAATCATATCTTCTCTGGACATGCCGCCTAAAACCTCGTTAAATTTGTCTTTCATTTCTTTAGATTTAAAAGTGTGAGTTACCATATAATATTTCATTTTTTTCTCCTTTTTTTTATTTCGTATTTTAAATCAATCTTATGATTATTCAATTATTTCATTAAAGAATATCCACCTTTAAAATAAATTGATGAGGCAAATTTATTTTCTTGGGCTGAGTTAATTGGTGTGTACCCTGTTGAGCCACTACATTCTATTCCTTTATATTTTCCTGTTCCCCCTAAACATTTAAATGTACCATTCATTGATTCTCCAAGTGGAATTTCGTAGTATGTAAAAATAGTATCCCCATCCATTTGATTTATTTTACAGTGTCCCATTTCAAATCCCTTTCCTGGGATTGTGCCTGCGCCAAGACAATATTGTGAAGCATTATCCATGAATGTTGTACCTTCGACTGCCATTAATCCTCCAACTCCATCGTAAGTAAAAGTTAAAAAGTTACCCTCGTTATCAGTAAGAAATTTGTTATCTCCAACAATAAAACCTTTAAGATCAATTTTTCCTTTATGACCGTCTGCAAAACTTGATGTTGTAAATATTAAAAACAACATAATTACATATATTTTTTTCATCATTAGAATTATCCTTTGTGGTTCATCACAGATTCATCAGTCATCATGGTCATTTTAGATTGGTCCATTATTACTCCAGAATCTATTCTTGCTTGAGTTAGTTCTGCATCTCCACCAAAACCTTTTAAGCCCTCAGGTGATTCAAAATGAATAACTACAGTCATAGCATTATCATCTTCTTTATCTGCACCTGCAAAAGCTATAGTCATTCCATACTTTTTAAGTTTCTCACTATTTGCAAGCATCATTTCCTTCCAAGAATTAAAACCTTTTGAGAGTTTTTGTTCTATTTTTACAAACATAATATATCTCCTTTTTTTTGCTAATTTAATCTGAGCAAACGCTCATTACTGTTGTCTCTTGTTTATGACCAGATTCCGCAATTACTTTAGCATTCTCTGGATTCTGCATAAATTTTTGCATAGTGTCTGCTGCTGGTGTTTCCATCACAATATGTACTTTATTTGGATTTTCTATTTCATTACCTACGTAAATAGTTTTAATACCTGCTGCTTCCCTAGGACCAGAGTGCTCATCAAACATTTTTTTCCAGTGAGCCCAGTCTTTTACTTCAAAGTTACCAACCATTTTTACCATTTTATTCTCCCCAAACCCCGGCAAACTCATATGCTTCAACAGGTTCATTGCCAACTACCCAAGCGTCATGACCTGGTGTTACGGAGTAAGAATCTCCTGCTTTATATGTAACCTCTGTTCCATCATCGTGTTTTGCACAAACAGATCCCTTTGTGATAATTCCAATATGGTTTGCCTGACAACTGTCAGTTCCAATATGTGGCTTAACATCTGTAGACCATTTCCATCCTGGTTTTAAATGTAATCTAACTACTCTTTGACCGCCTACTTTAACTGCTTCTATTTTAGCATTATTAAACTTATCAACTACCTCATCTGCTTTATCAAAGGTTTTAACTTCAATACTACTCATATTAAACTCCTTCTGTTAGTTTATAATTATTTTGGTATTTTGGTTGCGCCTGTTTCGAGTTCAATGATTTTACCATCTTTAAATTTCCAATAACACATTAAAGCCTCTTTATTTCCATCTTCGGCATAAGTAACAATAGAATGATCAAAACCTATTTCATCGTTTTCATATAAAATTCTATATTTATCAACTTTCATGAAACCTTTGTTAATTGCTTCAATCATACCTGTTTTTCCACTTTCAGTATAGGCTCCATGAAGATGAGAATATCTCTTATAATCATCATGAATAATCTCAGCTGCTGCTGCACCATCTTTTTCCATGATTGCTTTATTAAGTTTTTCTAAAATTGACATATTGTTCCTTACTTCTTCATTGCATTGAACATGCTAAGCGTATCATCAAAAGTCATCATAACTTTAGTTTTTCCCTCATCACTTACTTCAAAATAGTGACCAAACATAGTATCCATGTTATCCGCAGTTGCATGAACTCTTGCAAAAACTTTATTTCCTTCACTTATCATATCTAAAACTTTTAAATGGAAATTTGGCCAAGTAGCTGGGATTTTAGACATTGCAGCCATCATAGCTTGTTTCCCTTTGTGAACTCCAGAAAGTGGATGTACACCTTCTTTACCTGGAAAAGTCCAAACGATTTCATCATCGATCATATCATTAAAAAATGTTTCCATATCTCCTGAACCAAATAGTTCATATGCTTTTTTAGTTTGCTCTTTTACGTCCATAGTTTCTCCTTTAAATTAATTGTTATATTAGAGTTTATTATATGATAGAAATGTAATGAATTTATTACAGTACTGCTATGCGTGATTATATCCAGTGAGGATAGGGAAGACCTTTTTCTTTTAAAAAAGATTTATTGAACATCTTTGAGTTGTATTTATCAGATTTATCACAAAGAATTGTGACAATCGTTTTACCTGGTCCTAAAAGTTTACCCAATCTTATTGCTCCAGCAATGTTCACTCCACAACTTGTACCTAAACTTAAACCTTCTTTTTCAATTAAATCGAATAAAACAGGTAAAGACTCATGATCACTTATTGAAAATGCTCCATCAATACGTGCTTTTGCAAAATTAGCAGTAACTCTACTAGATCCAATACCTTCAGTTATTGAACCACCTTCACTCTTTAATTCACCATTTTCAACGTAACTATATAGAGAGGAACCTGTTGGATCTGATAAATATATTTTAATATCTTTATTCTTTTCTTTTAAAAAACTACTTACACCTGCAATTGTACCACCAGTACCAGATGAACATACAAAACCATCTATTTTGCCATCAGTCTGTTCCCATATTTCTGGCCCTGTTGTTTCATAATGACCTTTAGAATTGGCTGTATTGTCAAATTGATTAGCCCAAACTACACCGTGATTGTTACTACTTTTCAATTTGTCAGCCAATCTTCCTGCATATTTAACAAAGTTATTTTCATCTTTATAAGGTTTTGGTGGAACTAACCTTAAATCAGCCCCAATATTTCTTAATAAATCTTTTTTTTCTTGTGTTTGATTATCATTCATTACGATTATAGTTTTATAACCAATAGAATTTCCTAAAAGACATAATCCAATTCCAGTATTACCAGCAGTTCCTTCAACAATTGTTCCACCTTTTGAAATTAATTTTTTTTCTTCAGCATCCCTTATTAATGCTAGAGCTGCTCTATCTTTTACAGAGCCACCTGGATTAAGGTACTCTGCTTTTCCATAAATATTACAACCAGTAATTTCTGATGCGGCTTTTAATTTAAATAAAGGAGTGTTTCCTATTGCTTCGACAAAATTATTTTGTAAAGTTTTCATACATCAAGTTTTGTATCACCTCCTGGTGCAACACCATAGGGTTTAAATTCTTCTGATGCAGTTCCAACATTTTTTGCAGGAATTCCAACCATTACTGCATTTTCTGGAACATCTTTTGTAACAACAGCATTAGCTCCAATTTTTGCATTTTTACCAACTACAACTGGCCCAAGTATTTGTGCACCAGATCCTACAACAACATTTTCTTTTAGAGTTGGGTGTCTCTTAACATTTCTTTGATCATCTGAATTTATACTTGGAGCAATTCCGCCTAATGTTGCCATGTGATAGATGGTAACATTATCTCCAATATCAGATGTTTCCCCAATAACTACTCCCATGCCATGATCTATAAAAAGATTTTTACCAATTTTAGCATTTGGATGGATTTCTATGCCTGTTAAAAATCTTGAGAACTGAGAAATTATTCTTGCAACAAGATGAAATTTTGCAATTGAAAAAAAATTAGCAATTCTATGAAAAAACACAGCTTTAACACCAGGATAAGTTAGTATTAAACTCAACTTTGATCTTGCAGCAGGATCTCTTTTAATTATCGACTCTAAAAAATCATTCATGTTAATTTAAGATTAGTTATTAAAATTTAACTACTTGTTACAACAGCAGTTTTCTGATGATGGTTTGCAATCACAGTTTTTACAAACGCATCTGTCACAAGAACAGTCTTTACATTTACAGTGTATATTATTGCATGCCATAGGAGTTATATAATTGTATATTTTTTAAAAACAATACTAATAATACCCCTGATTTTAGAGTTCTTTAAGCGTTAATCCCTTTAGATTTGCAGGAACTGCTATATCCATCATTTTTGGATTGGCTAGATTAAGATTATCCATAATTTCTGCATATTCCTCCTTTGAGCTAACTTGTAATCGAGGATTATTATTCTTTTCATTGCCTATTGTTGAATTTTTTTTTCCATTATAATCATGGGCAGGGTATACAAGCGTTTCTTCAGGAAGTTTTAACAATTTTCCAAATAATGACTCATAAGCCTCATGAGCACTGCCATTTTGAAAGTCGGTTCTGCCTGTTCCATTAATTAAAAGAGTATCCCCTGTAAAAACTCTATCTTTCATCAGATAGCTATAAGAACAGTCAGTATGACCAGGTGTATAAATAGCTTTAAGGTTAATATTTTCAATGCCTACATTTTCTTCATCTTTTAATTTAATATCAATAACTTCAGATTTAGAATTTTCACCCATTATACGAGTGCAGTTTGTTCTTTTGTTTAATTCGTTTAATCCAGTTACATGATCTGCATGAATATGGGTATCAATTACTTTAACAAGTTTTAATTCTAAATTTTCTAAAACTTTTATGTATTCATCAGTATGCTCAATTACTGGATCTATGATTAATGCCTCACGTCCTTTTCCACTAGAAATGATATAAGTGTATGTTGAGGATTTAGTATCAAATAGTTGTTCGAAAATCATAATTATAAAATAATTAAAATTTTATAAAATTAATACTAATTTTCAATAGCTTTATGATTAGGCTTGCTCCATTCTTTTCCTTTAAACATCACATTCCATTGCAACCAAGGAAAAAGTCTAAATTTCATTTGCCAGTACATTGAACTTGGTTTTGTAGGATCAAAAGGAAAGCTTGGAGTAACTTTTCCTCCATAACAAAATTCAGCTAACATTACTTTTCCATATGCAACTGTTAGAGGACAAGCTCCGTATCCATCGTAAAGTCTATATGCTTCAGATGATTTATTAATATCTTTTACAATGTTATGAGCAACTATCGGTGCTTGTTTTCTTACTGCTGCACCTGTTTTTGCATTAGGTGCATTCATTACATCTCCTAAACTGTAAATATTTTCATATTTAGTATGTCTTAATGTCCCTTCTTTATGATCTACATCAACCCATCCACCAGCATCAGCTAATGGACTATTTTTTATAAATTCAGGTGCAGTTTGAGGTGGTGTAACATGTATAAAATCAAATTTTCTTGTTACTTCTTTTGTATTTCCATCTTTATCTGATTGTTTGAATACAGCTTCTTTTGCTTCACCATTAATTGAAATTAAATTATGTTGAAAACTTCTTTTAATTCCATATGAGTCACAAATTTCATTTAGTGGCCCTTGAAAATGAGGCACACCAAATATTACAGGCTTTGCACACAAAAATTCTAAATTACTATCTTTAAGAGCACCTTTTTTTTTCATGTGATCTGCAGCTAAATAAGCAATTTTTTGCGGAGCACCAGCACATTTAATTGGCATTGGAGGCTCAGTAAATAGTAAAGTTCCTCCCTGCAAATTCTTTAAACATTCCCAAGTATAAACAGCCATATCTGAACTGTAATTGGTACAAACATTATTTTTTCCTAAAGTTTCTTTTAACCCTGCCACTCCATCAAAGTTAATTTTTAGACCAGGACAAACTACTAAATAATCATAAGAATATTCACCACCTGAAGTCTTTACAGAATTAGACTCTGGAGAAAAACTTTCAGCATATTCTTTAATCCAATTAACATAACTAGGCATTACAGATGACATTGGTTTTATAGTGCTGTTTACATCATAAGCACCTGCACCTACTAAAGTCCATGCTGCTTGATATAATGATTTTTCCGAAGGTTCTATAATTGATATTGATAAGTCAGACTTTAAACTTTTTAGTCTTGTGGCAACTGATATACCAGCGCATCCGCCACCGATAATCAAAATGTTTGAGTGATTAGAGTTATTCATATCAAAAAACCTAACACTTATAATTTGCTTAAGATACACGTCTTATAAGTTGTTTTTTCAAACTTAAATATCGTTGATAAACCTAATCAATAATTTATAATGTTTCTAATTAATTAAAAGGAGAGTGAAGAATGTTAAAAATAAACAGTATGTGTCCTGACTTTCAATGCAAAACTACTGAAGGAGATATCTCTTTTCATGAGTGGCTTGGAGATAGCTGGGGCGTATTATTTTCTCACCCAAAAGATTTTACACCAGTTTGTACTACAGAATTAGGTTCATTAGGACAAATGAAAGCTGAGTTTGATGCAAGAAATGTAAAAGTAATCGGACTAAGTGTAGATGGAGTTGAGGATCACAAAAAATGGTTAGAAGATATCAAAGATGTATCTGGAACGATGCCTGATTATCCTATTATCGCTGATGAAGATTTAAAAGTTGCAAAACTTTTCAATATGTTAGAGGCCGATGCAGGGACAACATCAATGGGTCGTACTGCAGTTGATAATGAGACTGTAAGAACTATTTTTGTTGTAAGACCAGATAAAAGAATTGGTCTTTATTTAACTTACCCAATGGCTACAGGTAGAAATTTCCATGAAATTTTGAGAGCCATAGACTCAATGCAGCTGACTGCAAAACATAAAGTTGCAACACCAGCTAATTGGAAAAAAGGTGAAGATGTAGTTATTCTTCCAGCAGTTAAAGATGAAGAGGCTAAGAAAATTTATCCAGATGGTTGGGAAACTGTTAAACCATATTTAAGAAAAGTACCTGACCCTTCAAAATAAAGGGTTAAAAAAGATACAATAATCTCAGTTTTAGTTAATGAATACTGAAACTGGGTTATTGTTTTTTTAATTTTTTATATTTTTTCATTGAAACGTTAGCCACAAGAAGATTAGGATCAACAAAAATTTTAGATTGTTTGATTTTTTTAAAAGATTTATAAGCAAAAATTGCAATAGGTAATTCTGTGCATCCTAAAATGATTTTCTTACATTTGATTTTCATAAGATAATTTACTGCTGGCCTAATTGCTTTCTCAGCTTCTTTTATTTTACCCATTTTAACAAATTTAATTGATTTATTTACGGATGATTTTTGTAGACTGGAAGCTGGACTTACTAAATTAAAACTTTTATCAAAGTATTTATTATAGACTTTTGTGTTTAATGTAGCCTCAGTAGATAATATCCCTATTTTAGAATTTTTTTTACAACTTTTTAAGGTTTCTAAGTATACTTCTTTAGGCATACTAAGAATTGGTATTTTAATTTTTTTACTTAGATCATCGTACCAGTAGTGAGCAGTATTGCATGGCATTACAATAAATTTGCAACCATTTTTTTGTAATCTCTTACAACCTTCAACCAAAGCATTTAATACATTATAATATTTTTTTATATTTTCTGGACGTTTAGGTGTATTAGATTTATTGTACAAAACAAACATTGGGTAGTCTTGATCTAGTTTACCTCTATTTATTTTAGCTAGTTTATTGCAAAAATCTAAACCAGCTTGTGTTCCCATTCCTCCAAGAATACCAATCATAATATTTTTTGAATTTTGTTTTAAAAGTTACATTATACAACTATATTTTAAAAATAATTATGCAAGAAATTTATACAGATGATATTGGATCAGGATTTCCACTGATTTTAGTACATGGATACCTTGGGTCTTCAGAAATGTGGAAACTTCAAAAAGATTATTTATGTAAAAATTTTAGAGTTATTTCTCCAGCTTTACCAGGGTTTGGCGAAAGTCATAAAGCAAAATCTTTTAACAGCATAAACTTAATGGCAAAATTCATTATTAAAGAAATTGATAAAAAGGAAATAGAAAAATTTAATTTAATGGGTCATTCAATGGGAGGAATGATAGTACAAGAAATTGCAAAATTATGTGGAGAAAGAATAAATAAATTAATTTGTTTTGCTACCGGACCTATTGGTGATATTCCAGGTAGGTTTGAACCCATAAATACCTCTATTAAAAAACTTCGAGAAGAGGGTATAAAAGAACAAGTAAAAAGAATACCACCAAAATGGTTTGTCGATGGAGATAAAGATAAAAATTATTATTTGTGTGAGAATGCAGTCAAACACATAACTGAAGAAACTGCTCATAATGCACTAGTTGCAATGAGAGACTGGAATGGACTAGAAAATTTAAAAGATATTAAAAATGAAACCTTAGTAATTTGGGGTGACAAGGATAGATCTTATAATTTTGATCAAGTTTCTATGCTGAATAATAATATTCCAAATTGTAAAATAGAAATATTTAAAGATTGCTGTCATAACGTACATCTTGAGGAGCCAGAAAAGTTTAATAAAACTGTGCAGAATTTTTTGAATAATACTTGATCATTTTAGGTTTTTGCATATCTGAATTAACATTTTTCAATACTGTAATCATTGACTCTAAAATTAAAAAAAAGTTAAATTTAAGTTTATAAATTAAATAAACCTGAGGAAAATATGAATATAATTAAGAAGATACTTGTTGCTGGGGTAATTTCACTATTTCTACCAGCTTCAAGTTTTGCAGAAAAAGTAAAAATTGGTGATCCAGGATGGACTGGTGCTACTGCAATTGCAAATTTACTTGCAGCAGTTGTTATAGATAAAATGGGTGGTGAAGCAGAATTAGTTCCAGGAAATAATACTGCTATCTATGGAGCAATTGATAGAAGTAAAGGTGAGATTGAAGTACATCCTGATATATGGCTTCCAAACCAAGAAGCATACACAAATGATCTAGTACCAAAAGGAACTCTAAAATTAAGTAAAAATCCTTACGAGGGTAACCAAGGATATTGTGTATCTCAACAATTTGCAAAAAAAATGAATATCACTGCAATAGAAGATTTAGGTAGACCAGAAGTTGTCAAAGCAATGGATAGTGATGGAAATGGCAAAGGTGAATTTTGGATTGGTGCAGATGGATGGGCTTCAGCAAATGTTAACCAAGTTAAATTAAGAGACTATAAATTATATGATGCTGGAATTGAACCTATTAGGGCTGCAGAAGCAGTGAAAAATGCTAGAGTTCTTGACTCTATTAAAAAAGGTGAGGGTTATGCATTTTATTGTTACAAGCCACATGCAATTTGGGGAATGGCAGACGTAGTTATGCTTGAAGAACCAGCATATGATCCTGCGAAATATAAAATGATCCAACCAAAAGCTGACGCTGACTGGTATCAAAAATCATATGTTGCCTCAAAGGATGCTTTGAAACAAATTCAAATTGGATGGGGTACATCTCTAGAGAGTAAATCTCCAGCAATTGTAGAATTTTTCAAAAACTTCCAAATAACAGCAGATGATGTTTCTTGGATGGCATATGAAGTTTCTGTGCAAAAAAGAGATCCAGGAGAAGTTGCTAGAGATTGGATGTCTAAAAATAAATCAACAGTTGACGGCTGGTTAGGTTTATAATTTAGTTAATAAAAATTAATTTACCTGGCGACCATTGGTTGCCAGGTATCATTTTCACTTATTTTAAGTTAAAATATTTTCATGGAAGCAGCTATACAAATTCAAAATGTCTGGAAAATATTTGGTAATACATCACAAGACGCCTTAGATGCAATCCAAAATAAAAAAATTTCAAAACAAGAAGCATTGGAGAAATATAATTCTGTAATTGGTGTTTCGGATGTTTCATTTGATGTTAAGAAGGGTGAAATATTTTGCGTAATGGGTTTATCTGGAAGTGGGAAATCAACACTTGTTAGACATATAAATAGATTATTAGAGCCAACATCTGGAAAAATATTAATAAACAATCAGGATGTAATGCAATTCAATAAGGAAAACCTTCAAGAATTAAGAAACAAAAAGATCGGTATGGTTTTTCAAAATTTTGCATTAATGCCTCACAGGTCAGTTTTAGATAATATAGCTATGCCTTTGGAGATTAGAGGTGTTAGCAAAAATGATAGGTTAGATGCTGCAAATAAAATTTTAAACATTGTTGAATTACAAGGATGGGGAAATAAATATGCTCATGAATTATCTGGAGGAATGCAGCAAAGAGTAGGTCTAGCTAGAGCATTAGCAGCAGATCCAGAATTTCTTTTAATGGATGAACCTTTCAGTGCTTTAGACCCTTTAATTAGACGACAACTTCAGAGTGAATTTATAAAACTTTCAAAGCAAATGAAAAAAACAACAGTATTTATAACTCACGATTTAGATGAAGCGGTAAGAGTAGGGCACAGAATAGCTATAATGAGAGATGGAGAGGTAGTACAAATTGGGACACCAGAGGAAATAGTAGTAAATCCATCTGATGAATATGTTGCAGATTTTGTAAAAGGAATTTCAAGATTAAAAGTCGTTCAGGCTAAGACAATTATGCAATCTATCATAGAATATAAGAAAACTTTTGGAGATAATGTAAACAATAATGAAAGAGTTAATGAAAACGACATATTAAGCAAACTTATTGAAACGTCAGTATCAGAAGATAAACCAATAATAGTTACAAATAATGACAACTTAGATGTTGGTATAATTACACAATCAGATTTGCTGAAAGCAGTTGTTGAAGGGAATGATAGTGAGTAAAGAAATTAAAAATTTATCTAGATCTGAATTAATTAAAAATTTTGTGATTTCTAATCCAGATTACTACATTGATGAATTTAAAAAAATTGGAAGCAAACCCTCCTATTCTTTTTCTTTTAATTTATTTGCCGCATTATTTGGGCCAATGTGGTTTGGATTAAGAAATATTTGGAATTATGCGTTAGCATTTTTAATAATCGAAACATTTGCTGTTGTTCAAATAATTAGAGGCCTATTTGGAAACATTACTAAAGATGCCTTAGAAAAAATTGATAAAATTCAATCAACTATCGATTTTAGATACAAACAATTAGAGGCTGCAAAAGAAAACAACCCAGATAAGGTCGAAGTATACGAGAGGGCAATTAAATCACTCGAAGACGCAATGAAGGAATATGTAGTTGATGTTCAGCAAATTGAGGCTTCAGCAATATGGATTACTATTTCAGGAATTTTATTATTGATTTTTGTAAAATTTGTTCAAGGAATATTAGCAAATACAGTTTTAGAAAAAAGATACTCTGAATGGTTATCAAATAAATCGATTAGTCCTGGAATGAAAACAAAAAATTATTTATTAAGCATTGGTTTTACTATAATTATAATGTTTTTTTCAGTAATACATTATAGCTTTCCAGGTTTCTTCTCAATAATGAATGATTTTCCTACTCATCCAGAAATAAGACTTACATCTATAAAATGGGTTGAAACGATTTTTGATTATGCAGTTATAAAAGGAGATGCTGTATTTACTGCAATAACAATTGGAATTAGATCTGTTTTAGACTTTTTAGAACTTTTGTTTGTAAAAACACCTTGGATTGTGATTATAACTACCATTGTAGTTTTAACAGCTTTATCAGCAGGTATAAGAACCGCAATATACTCAGCAGGATTTTTAGCTTACATGGGTTTTTTGGGATTTTGGGTTAAAGCAATGACAACACTTGCTTTACTTGGTACAGCTGCAATTCTAAGTATTGTTATTGGTATACCTTTAGGAATTTATTGTGCAAGACGTCAAAGATTTTATTCGATGATAAGACCAATTATGGACTTTATGCAAACAATGCCTGCATTTGTATTTATGATTCCTGTTATTGCATTTTTTGGAACAGGTAAGGTTGCAGCAGTAATTATTACAATGATTTTTGGAGGTACACCAGTTGTAAGACTTACTGTTTTAGGATTAAGGGGTGTTCCTGAAACTATTAGAGAGGCAGCAATAGCTTACGGAGCATCTAAATGGTATCTTCTTAGAAAAGTAGATTTGCCACTTGCAACCCCATCAATACTTGCTGGTGTAAATCAAACTGTGATGTTAAGTTTAGCAATGGTTGTTGTAGCCTCACTTATAGGAGCAAAAGGTTTAGGCCAAGACGTGCTAGAGGCACTTCAATATGCAAATGTTGGACAAGGAATTTTAGCTGGTGTTGCAATACTATTTGTTGCTTTAATATTGGACAGAGTAGTTCAAGGTAAGAAAAGAGTATAATATCTTAATGAACAAAAATGTATGGTTGCTATTTGCAAGCAACGCATTTGCATTTTCTGTTGCACCTGTGACTGTATTTTTAAGTGGAATTATTGGAACTAGTATCAGTCCAATTAAATCTCTTTCAACATTACCAATGTCATTATCAATTGTGGGTACAGCTATTTTTATTATTGCTGCTTCTAAAATAATGAGTATTACCGGAAGAAAAAAAGGATTTATACTTTCATCTATAACAACTTCATTATTTGCATTATTAGCAGCATATTCTGTATATAGGCAAAACTTTATTCTGTATTCATTTTCTTGTTTTTGCCTTGGATTTGGAATGGCTTTTGCTCATCAGTATCGTTTTGCTGCAGCTGAGAGTGTTGATAAAAAACTTGCACCAAAGGCTATTTCCTTATTACTTTTTGCGGGGATTTTGTCAGCTTTATTGGGTCCAAACTTAGCAAATTTAGGAAAAGATATAATTACAGAAAGTTTATATGTTGGTTCTTATCTCTGTCTATCTTTATTAACTTTATCCTCTGTTATTTTTTTAATTTTTTATAAGGAAAATAAAGTTATAAATAACAAAAAAACATCAAAGGGTAGAACAATTTTAGAATTGATATATCAGCCTAGATTTTTGCAAGCTCTTGTATCCTCATCTTTTGCTTATGCGGTGATGTCATTTTTAATGACAGCTACTCCTATCAGTATGCATGTTCATGATAATATGTCCTTAAATAATACAAGTTTTGTAATTCAATTACATATCATAAGCATGTTCCTTCCTGCTTTAGTTACAGGAAATCTAATAAAAAAATATGGACACAGTAAAATAATGTATTTTGGTGTTTTATTTTTTATCTTTACAATTTTACTTAGTTATTTTAATCAAACAGTCATAAATTATCTTTTTTCATTAATTTTTTTGGGTCTTGGGTGGAACTTTCTGTTTATATCTGGAACAAGTTTATTAGTTTTAAACTATAAAGAAGAAGAAAGATTTAGAGCACAAGGTTTTAATGATTTTATAGTTTTTTCAGTTCAAGCTACTGCAAGTTTAACAGCAGGTATTATTTTAAGTTTTACAAGTTGGAAAATAATGAACATATTATGTATCCCATTTTTAATAATAATAATTTTCACTACTATGAGGGCTGATAGATTATTAGATAAAACCAATTAAAGACGTGTCAACTTGTTACACCATATAGTTATTGTTTATTGACTTTAAAAGAATATATCACCGCTATGACTAAATATAATAAATTAATAAGTTCATTTATAATATTAATCAGTATATTTTTTACGAATATAGCTTTAGGTGCGGATGTAACAGTGGAAATGCTTAATAGGCTTGATAAAGAATCAAATGTTTTTGAGCCTAAAATAGTAAGAGTTAACCCTGGAGATACAGTTCTTTGGAAGGCAACAGATAAGGGACATAACGTTGAATTCATAAAAAAGGGTGTACCAGATGGAGTTGGTAAGTTTAAATCAAAGTTTAATAAGGATGTTGAATACAAGTTCGAGGTCCCAGGAATTTATGCTTACTGGTGTACACCACACAAAAATATGGGAATGATTGGTTTTGTGGTTGTTGGAAACGATAAATCTAACCTAGATGCTATTAAAAAGTTAAGATTTTCATCTAAATCTAAGAAATTAGCACCAGGTTTAATAGACCAACTATAAATCATCAAATATTATTGAGTTAAGACGTTTAACTTTTATAAATGAATCCTTGTACTTCCTGGAGCGGTGATAATCGCCCGGGAAGGCAATAAATCTAGATTAATAGATTTTATCATCATGATGAAAGAAAAATTCGTGAAAATAGGTTACCAATTGATATAATTCATATCTTAAAAAAAATAGGCATAGATATTTTAGAAAAAGTTAAAAGTTGAAATGGCAAATATAAAATTCACTGGCGTAAATAAATCTTTTGGATCAAACAAAATTATAACTGATTTTAATTTAATAGGGAAAGATGATGAATTTCTTGTATTAGTTGGTCCATCTGGTTGTGGAAAGTCAACTTTATTAAGAATGATAGCAGGTTTAGAGAAAATTGATGAGGGTGAAATATTTATAAATGATCAAAAAATTAATGATCTTCATCCCTCAAAAAGACAAACAGCGATGGTATTTCAATCCTATGCTCTATATCCACACATGAATGTTTATGAAAATATGTCATTTGGGTTAAAGATTGAAAAGAAATCTAAGCAAGAAATTGAAACAAAAGTTATGCAAGCAGCTAAAATTTTAAAAATTGAGGAGTTACTTGAAAGAAAACCTAAACAGTTATCTGGGGGTCAAAGGCAAAGAGTTGCAATTGGACGTGCAATTACTAGAAACCCTAAAATATTTTTATTCGATGAGCCATTATCTAATTTGGATGCAGCTTTAAGAGCCGAGATGAGAGTAGAAATATCAAAACTTCATAATCAAATTAAAACGAACATGATATATGTTACCCATGATCAAGTTGAGGCAATGACTTTAGCCGATAGAATTGTAATTCTAAATCATGGAAATATTGAACAAGTTGGAAATCCTGATGAAATTTATAATAATCCATCAAATATTTTTGTAGCACAATTTATCGGAACACCAAAAATGAATATTTTACCTATACAAAATGAAAATATAATTTCAGAAAATAAAATAAATTTTTTAGGTAATGAAATAACTTTTGAGAAAATTAAATTTAGTAAAAGAAATTATTCCGTTGGTATTAGACCTGAACATTTTAATTCATCAGAGTCATCTGAATTTAAATTTAAACCTAAAATTGAACTGGTTGAAAATTTAGGAAATGAAAAAATAGTTTACATGAGTAATAATAATTTAGAACTTAGTGCAAAAATATCAAGTCAGGTAGATTTTCAAAACGAACTTAAATTTAATTTTAAAGATATTTTTATATTTGATGAAAATGGAAAAAGAATTTAAATTTATTTAAAAATTAAATAAACTTTATCTCAATGAATTGGATTATAGTTACAGTCATCGCTGCTTTTTTTCAAAATTTAAGATCATCATTTCAGAAAAAAATTAATAAAGATGTTTCTACAATTGCTTCAACATATGTAAGATTTTCCTTTGCTCTACCTTTAGCCTTAATATTATTTTTTGTTTATTTTAGAGAATTCGCAATTATTAGAGAAATACTTATTCAACCAGGTTTTTTAATCAATGTTACATTAGCATCAATTTTTCAAGTTATTTTTACATTCGTTTTACTCTACCTTTTTAAATTTTCAAATTTTGTAGTAGGTACTTCACTTAGTAAGACAGAGGTTTTACAAGTCGCTTTATTTGAATATTTAATTCTTAGTGAAAAACTAAATATTATAGGAATAAGTGGAATTTTAATTTCAACTCTGGGAGTAATTATTTTATCTATAAAAAACTTAAAATTTTTTTTTCAAAATATTTTTTCTAAAACTACATTAATTGGATTAATCTCAGGTTTATTTTTAGCTTTGAGTATTGTTTATTTTAGATCTGCGGCCCTCTCTTTAGAAAATTTTGAGTCAAACTTTGAAAAAGTAATAGCAACTTTACTATTTGGACTTTTGATTCCTACAATAATCTTAACTATTTATCTCTTAATATTTGAGAAAGAAGAATTTAGAAAACTTTATAATGATAAATATGATTGTATGCTAATAGGTATAGGTGGTTTTTTTGCATCTTTATCGTGGTTTTATGCTTTTACATTAATCCAAGCATCATTTGTTAGGGCAGTTGGACAAATTGAATTGTTATTTAGCTATTTTTCATCAAGATATTTCTTTAAAGAAAAAGTAAAAGCAACAGAAATAATAGGAATTATAATTTTTGTTTTTGGGGTTACTCTTTTATTATTTTCAAGAGTTTAAAAAACTAATTTTGAAATCCGTATTTTCTAAGCCTTACATCCCCAGTTCTTGCATGGGCCTCCATACCTTCATATCTTGAAATTCTAGCACATGCTGCTCCTACTTCTTTTGTAGACTCTTTAGTCATTCTTTGAAAACTTAATGTTTTAATAAATTTTCCAACAAACAAACCACCAGTATATTTTCCTGCACCCTTAGTAGGTAAAATATGGTTTGTACCAGAACATTTATCACCATAAGCAACTGTAGTCTCTTCTCCAATAAATAATGATCCATAATTTTTTAATCTGTCATGGAACCATTTAAGATTTTTAGTTTGAATTTCTAAATGCTCAGGAGCATAGTCATCACTTATTTTAGCCATTTCCTCGTCTGTGTCACAAAGAATAACTTCACCATAGTCTCTCCAAGCAGCACCGGAGTTTTCTCTTGGTAAATCTGGCAGATCTGCAATAAGCTCTGGAACTCTTTGTATTACATAATCAGCAAGTTTTTTGGAAGTTGTAAATAACCAAGCTGGAGAATTATATCCATGCTCTGCTTGTCCAACTAAATCAAAAGCTACCAATTCTGGATCAGCTGTATCGTCGGCTATAACTGCGATTTCTGTAGGACCTGCAAATAAATCAATCCCAACTTTTCCAAACAGAATTCTTTTTGACTCTGCAACAAATTGATTACCTGGGCCTACAAGCATATCCGCAGGCGCGTTTCCAAAAAGACCATAAGTCATTGCCGCTATAGCTTGCACACCACCTAAGTTCATTATTACATCTGCGCCACATAAATCCGCAGTATAGACTATCGCAGGATGAACACCCACACCTGATTTTGGAGAACTACAAACAATAATATTTTTTACACCAGCTACCTTTGCTGTTGTTACGCTCATCACTGCTGATGCTATGTGAGCGTATCTACCTGCAGGAACATAACAACCTGCAGTATTAACTGGAATTAATTTTTGCCCAGCATATAAGCCATCTGATAACTCTACTTCAAAATCCTGACCATAGTTTTTTAATTGTGCTTCAGCAAATTTTCTTACTCTTTCATGAGAAAATTGAATATCATCTTTAGTCTTAGGATCTAAATTTTTTTTGATTTCTTCAATTTTTTCTCTCGTAACAATTACTTCACCTTCATATTTATCAAATTTTTTTGATAGTTCGATACATCCTTCTTCTTTAGTTTTTTCAATATCTTTAAGAATATTTTCAACAATCTCTCTGGTCTTTGTATCATCAGTTGATGAAGTTTTTGGTGATTTTTTTAAGTAAGTTATTGCCATATTTAAATCCTAATTTAATTATTATTTTTTTTCAATATTCATTTAATCTAAAGCTACCACAGCTGCAGCAATTGAGGCTAGTCTTGCTGTCGCATCATCTGATCTACTTGTTATTACAACAGGGACCTTACCACCAACAACTACACCAGCTGCACAAGCTCCCATAAAATATATCATCATCTTTACTAAAGCGTTTCCAGCCTCTACATTTGGAACTAATAAAACATCTGCATCTCCTGCAACTTCATTTTTAATTCCTTTTATAGTTGCCGATTTTTTAGAAACACTATTATCAAACGCTAGGGGACCAAATATATCTGCATTAAAATTTTCTTTGCTAGCCAATCTACAAATTTCCTTAGCATCAACAGAACTTTGCATACTATCTAAAACTTCTTCTGTGGCTGACAAAATAGAAACTTTAGGTCTTGCAATTTTTATTCTGTGACAAAAATCTATAACATTTTTTAAAATATGCATTTTTGTTTTGACATTAGGATTAACATTTAATGCACCATCAGTAATTATTAGAGGATCGTCTTCTTTATCCAATGTCATATGCCAAATATGGCTTAATCTTGTTTTTCCTATTAAGTTATATTTTCTTAACAAAACTTCTTTCATTAACACATCAGTATGTATATGACCTTTGACTATAATCTTCACATCACCATCGCCTGCTAGTTTAGCAGCAACTTTGGCAGTATTATTTTCAATTGGTTCATGAACAATTTCATAATCAGAAATATCAAATTTTAATTCTTCAGCTATCTTTTTAATTTCCCCTTCATCACCGATCAAAACAGGGACTATTAATTTTTCTTTAACGGCATCCATAACGGAGAGCATTGGTAGTTCCTTACCAGCATTCACAATTGCAGCTTTAATTCCTCTCTTTTGATGAGCAATATCTAATAAATTAAGCGGACAAACTGTTGATTTATCTGAAAGCATTAAATTTATATATACTAAAATGATTAAAAAACTAATATAACAAATATAGTATAAGGACAAAAAGTGGAAATAGTTACAAAAATAGCTCCAATCGCTTTAGCACTTATAATGTTAGGTCTAGGGTTAGGTCTAACTGGAAGAGACTTTTTAAGGGTGATAAATAATCCTAAAGACTTTGTAATTGGATTTTTCTGCCAACTGTTACTTTTGCCGATAGTTGCGTATATTTTAATATTAATATTAAATTTGCCTGTTGAGATTGCATTAGGCATTATGATTATTGCTGCTGCACCAGGGGGCGTTACAACAAATGTTATGACCAAATTTGCAAATGGTGATGTGGCTTTGTCCATTTCATTAACTGCAATAATTAGTTTAATTAGTATAATTTCAGTTCCATTTATTGTTTTAAAATCAGCTGATTTACTTGGAGTTACTAATATCTCAGCAGATATTACTATGACAGCAATTACACTTAAAATGGCATTGGTTGTTACTGTGCCAGTAATTTTAGGCATGATTATTAGAAAATTTGCAGATAATTTGATTTCCTCAAATCTTTCGATTGTTAATAAAATAACAACAGCTTTGTTCGTTATTGTATTTGCTGCAATTTGGATTGAAGAAAGAGAAAATATTTTTAATTACTTAAAACAAGCAGGCTTTGCAGTATTAGTATTGAACGTTGTGATGATGATACTTGCTTATTATATAGCCAAATTCTTTGCAACTGGAATGAAGCAAAGAAAATGTATTGCGATAGAATGTGGTTTACAAAATGGAACTTTGGCAGTGTTTGTAGCAACACAAATGTTTAATGATATTGCTTATATGATACCAACAGCAGCATATGCTCTTATAATGTACTTAACTGGCTTCGCTTTAATTTTTATACTTCGAAGAGCTAAATAATTTTTACTTTTTCAAAATATTTTACAAACTAAATCTGACAAAGAAGAGATATTTTGTTCTTGAATTTTAATAGTATCGCTTAATGCTTGATCTTTCATATTTATAGTGAATTGTTTTTTTTTATTAATGCTAATGTATTTATTTTTTAACAAATAATTCAATTTTCTTACAACTGTAGGTCTTGGAATATGAGTTATCTCAGAAATTGACATAGTATTTACCCCACCTTCTTCAACATTTACCATATCTTTATCCCATTCTGAAAAATTTAAACCAACACCCTCATAAGATTTATTTACTATTGAGTGACATGTTATAACCATGCCCACTGAATAAATTTCAAGATCTCCTAATTGCTTTTTCCATCTTAAGGTTAAAGTAAAAATAAATATATAAAAATAGTACCAACAATATGAAAAGTTATCCTTTAAATGATCTGATACTTCGTCGACATTTAAAGATTTGTTTATTAAATTTTCTATTTTCAATATTTCAGAAATTTTTGATAATAATGCGCTCAAATTTTTAAGAGTATTTTTAGGTTGTACCAGTCTATAAGCTGACCTATCTATATAAATTTTTTTTCCAATTTTTTGAAGAACGTTTAATTTTTCAAGGTCGAGAATTTTTCTTCTAGTACTTTCCTTTGGAATATTTAAACTTTTTGATATTTCTATTATATTAATTCGATCTAATTCCAAAGATTTATCAAATATAAAAAAATTATCATAGCTCTCTATTTTTTTAATTTGTATGTAGTGCTCAAAATCTTTGTTTATTAGATAAAGAATTATCCTGTACTTATCTATATCGTTAAAAACTTCATATGAAGAATTCATCCATTCAGATATTAATCTGTAGTATGTTGGGGCAAGTTTTTCAAAATTTCCTGTGATTAATTTTTGAATATTTTTTTTTATGAGATTATTTAGGATTTTAGTCATTTTTTACAGATAACCACTCTATTATTCTAAACCCAAAATGGACATAAAATTAATTGCGAACAACCCATTTTGGACACAGAATTAATTTTTACAAATTAAACATGTGTTTAAATAAAATCATATGAGTTATAATAAAAGTAGTAGAGCATCTGATATTGAAATTTCTTCTCAATTAACAGGTGACGTAAATATTGATGCCCCTCAAAAAATAAATATCAGTGCTCTCAAACTCAGAATTATTCAAAAAGAAAAAAAAGAAACTTTAAAGAATAGAGTTTTCGTTTTAATGTTTTTCATAGTCCTAGGCACTATTGGATACTTTGTGTCTAATTAAGTCTTTTAGGTTCATAATTTAAATTAAATTCAATTACTTAAAGGCATATCAACTGTTGTAATAAATAATAATTAGTAAATAATAAAGTTATGAAACCATTTACTGGATATCTAATATTAGCTTTAGGAATAACCACTGGAATAGCAGCAAATAGTTTTGCAAAAATTTCTGAAGGATTTACAAAACTAACCCCTACAATTGCTTGTTTACTGTTGATGACTGTAACGATGTTTTCCTTAGCAAAAGCAATGTCTGTAATACCTGTTGCTTTTAGTTACTCTACTTATAGTGGTTTAACAGTAGCAGGAGTAGTAATCTTTGGCATGTTAAAATACAATCAAGTTCCTAATATGTATGGTTTTATTGGAATTTGTCTGATCGTGACAGGAGTTATAATGGTAAATTATTTAGGGCGAGCTGGCTAAAAATTTTTACTATTTTAAAAGAGTTCGAATATCTTCTTTTATATTTGCTGGAATTTGAATTTCAGATTTAGAATTTTTTTTAAATCTTCTTAATTTATTTTCTCCAGGGTACAATATTTCTTTTAGTCCTTTTAGTTTAGGAAGCTTCTTTATTCTTTTAATATTTTCTTTAATTCTTTTTTTAAAATTTGATTGAAATAAATTTGCTTTCATTACTATAAATAAATGACCAATATTTTGTGGCCCAGAAAAATCGTCGAATGGATCTTTTACTTTTCCACCATGATTACCCCCAGTATAAACTCCACTCAAAATATCAACCATCCATGCAAGGCCAGAACCTCTAAATCCTGCAATAGGAAGTTGAACGCCCTCAAGAGCTTTCATGGCATTAGTGGTAGGGTTACCAAATCTATCTAAAGCAACACCTTCAGGTATTTTTGAATTTGTTCTTGATGCAACTCTTATTTTTCCTCTATTGATCATTGAAACAGATGTATCTAATATGAAAGGTGCTTTTGATCCTGTTGGTGATCCAAAGCAAATAGGATTTGTTCCAAATAAAGATTTGATAGCTCCATGCGGAGCTATTGCAGGCGGTGCATTAGTAAAAACTAAAGCCATCATATTTTTCTTTACTGCTTGTTCTGCGTAATATCCAGACATTCCATAATGACCGCTATTTTTAACAGCCACCAATCCTATTCCAGTTTTCTTGGCATTTTTTATTGCTTTTTTTATTCCTATATCAGCTGCAACAAAACCAATGCTATCATCACCATTTATGTGAGCCACAGATTGTGAAATATTTTTAATTTTTATTTTTGGTTTAGGGTTAATTAAATTATGATTTATACGGTCACAATACATTTTTAGTCTTGATAAACCATGTGTAGGAGCCCCAACTAACTCAGCATTAATTATTGCGTCTGCACATATTTTTGAATGACTTCTCGAAAGTTTATATTTCCTGAATATTTCAACAATGATTTTTTTTAATTTATTTTTTTCCATTTTACGTTTTTTAAATCTTTATTAAAAAATGAAAGTATATCACTCACTAAATAATCTGGTTCCTCCAAAGCTGCAAAATGACCACCGTTGGGAAATTTCTTCCATCTTTTTATATTAAAAATTCTATTCACGTATGATTTAGGAGGCCACTCAAGCATTTCTTTTGGAAAAATTGCTATTGCTGTTGGTACATTTATTTTTTTAAAATTTTTTGGAAAAGATCTTCCACCTTCTTTTCTTCTACCAAAATATATCCAGCTAGCAGTGTTAAAACTCTTTGTTATTATATAAATCATTATATTTGATAAAAGTTCGTCTTTTGAGAATGTCTTTTCTATTTTACCCATTTTAAGATCAGACCAACCATGAAATTTTTCCAAAATCCATGCTGCTGTACCTACAGGACTATCTATCATTGCATAAGACAAGGTTTGAGGCTTTGTAGCTTGTTGAGTTCTATATCCCTCTTGCATAATTTGATCAAAGTTAAATTTTTTCTCCCATTTTTTTTCTTTACTATTTTTTGGTCCTTTTGGATGTCTAAGCGGTAAGCAATTAATATGTATTCCTTTACAATTCTTTGAGCTATCAAGACCAATCCATCCGGCAATAGTTGCTCCCCAATCACCACCTTGTACAAAATAATTTTTATAGCCTAAGTTTTTAACCATAAATTTATTTAATATTTTCCCAATTTTTCTTGGACCTAAGGCTTTTTTGATTTGAGATGAAAATCCAAATCCTGGTAAAGACGGAACAATTACATCAAATCCATCTTCAATTTTTCCCCCGTATTTTTCTGGGTGAGCTAGTCTTGGAATGATATCTAAAAATTCAGTTATGCTTCCTGGCCATCCATGTAAAAGTAACAATGGTCTAGAATTAGGATTTTTACTTTTTTCAAAAATAAAATGTAAGTTTATATCTTCAACTTTTGTTCTATAATTTTTAAGTGAATTGATCTTGTTTTCAAATTTTTTCCAATCATACTTTGTAATCCAGTATTGAGATATACTCTTTAGATAATTTAAGTTGGTTCCATACTCCCAACCATTCATATTTTGAGCAGCAGTCCAAGGAAAGTTTCTTACTTTTTTATAGATCTCATTAAGTGTGCTTTTAGGCACACTTATTTTGTATTGTTTGATCATCAATTAATTATGACTTATCCAAATTGTCTTTGTTTGAAGAAACGAATTTAGAGCCTCAGTACCTTGATCTCTACTTAATGAACCTGATTGCTTATAGCCTCCAAATGGAGTTTTAATATCTCCCTCTGAAAAAGTATTTACTGATACAGTTCCACAGGGCAGACTTTTAGCTAAATGAAACGCTCTATTAATATCCTGCGTAAATACACTAGCATGCAATCCATATTTCGAATTACTGGCAATTTTCAAAGCTTCCTCGTCATTTTTAACTGTCAAAACACCAAGCACTGGTCCAAATATTTCCTCTTGAGCAATGGTCATATTTTCTTTTAATCCATCAAATAAGGTCGGCTTTGCATAAAAACCTTTTTGTATTTTACTTGAAACTCCTCCAGATAAAAGTTTTGCTCCTTCATCTATACCTTTTTGGATATATCCATCAACAGTTTGTAAATGTCCTTTTGAAATCATAGACCCCATATTTGATTTTAAATCTAACGGATCTCCTACTTTAAGTTTTTTAACTTTTTTTATAACTTTATCTAAAAATTCGTCTTTAACTTTTTTATGTACTATCTGTCTCATATTTGCTGAACAGTTTTGTCCACCGTTCCAAAATGCAGAATTCATTGCATTATCAATTAAATCATCTGTAATTTTAGCATCTTCTAAAACTATAAATGGACTTTTTCCTCCCATCTCTAATGCAACAGGTTTTAAATTACTTTCACTTGAGTATTTTAAGAAATAGCCACCTACTTCAGTAGATCCTGTAAAAGAAACTGCATCAACATCTTTGTGTCTACCTAAGGCCTCTCCAACATCACCATAACCTGGAAGTACATTTAAAACACCATCTGGTATTCCAGCTTCTTTTCCAATTTGAGCAACTCTAATTGCTGTAAGTGGTGTATCTTCTGCTGGCTTAATTATAACCGAGCAACCTGCTGCAAGAGCTGGCGCCATCTTCCATACAGCCATCATTAAAGGAAAGTTCCAAGGAACAATTCCAGCAACAACTCCTATTGGCTCTTTAACAATTAAACTTGTAATGGATGGTTCAGTTGGACCAACTTTCCCAAATACTTTATCAATTAATTCTCCATACCATTGAAAATGCATTGGTGCGTCATTTGCAACTTCATTAATGCAGTCTGCGATAAGTTTACCAGTATCTATACATTCTAAAACTGAATTTTCATCACCATGTTTTCTAAGCAATTCAGCAAATTTTAATAAAACTTCTTTTCTATGTTCAGGCGAACTCTTAGACCAAACTCCACTATTGAAAGCTTTTCTTGAAACTTTAACTGCTAAATCAACATCTTTATGATTACATTTTGCAACAGCGCAAAGTTTTTTACCCGTTGCAGGATTGATAGTTTCGAACTTCTTTCCATCGATTGCGTTTACATATTTTCCATTAATGAATGCTCTTCCTTCAAATTTGAGTTTATTGGCTATTGATTTATATTTATTACCTGAGCTCATAAGTTTCTTTCTATAAATTAAATTTTATTTTATTTCTTAATTTTAAATCTAAGGCACCTTTAGACTAAAATAAATAGATTAACTAATAATAATTTAATACAACTTGTGATTGTAAACTCATTTTGATAATAAAATTTTCTTTTTTGTTTTACTTCGCTCTCGATTTGAATTTAAATATCAATAATTTAATTAAATTATAGGAGATAAATTATATGTTTATTAAAAAAATTTGTAAGACATTACTCACAGGTTTTGCGATTGCATTTTTTGCTCAAGCTGCTTATGCAGAGATAACTCTGAAGCTAGGTACTACTGGTAGATTGGGTATGCCAATTGGTGACGCAATAGATCAGGCGTTAATACCAGCAATGGAGAAAGCATCTGGAGGTAAAATGAAAATTGAACCTCATTATCAAAGAAGCTTATGCGCAGAGCAAAAATGTGGTGAACAAGCCAACCAAGGACTGATTGCTTTGTGGACTAGCTCTACTGCAAACTATGGTAACTTTGGACCAGAGTTAGCAATTTTCGATTTACCGTTTATTTTCAAATCACTTGAAGATGCTAAAAGAATATCAGATGAATGGTTAGCTGAAAGACAGTGTAAACTTGCTCTTGAAAATGCTGGTCATATTTGCCTTTCTGTATATTCAAGTGGTGGATTTAGACAGCTTGGAAATGCAACTAAACCTGTTCATGAACCAGATGATATGAAAGGACTTAAATGGAGAACTACTAAAAGTCCAGTTGAGTTCATGCTAGTTAAAAATTGGGGCGCAACACCAACACCTTATGACTGGAGTCAATTATATCAAGGTCTTCAATCAGGTGTAGTTGAAGGACAGTATGTTGCAAGTCCATGGCAGCACGTTGCTAAACTTCATGAAGTTGCAAAATATTTCACTGAGATCGGAGGAATGTGGTCTGGAAATATTTTAGCAATGGATGCTAAACAGTACAATGCATTGTCTGACCAACAAAGAAAATGGTTACACGAAGCAGCAGATGCGTATGGAGAAAAAGTAAACGAGTTGGATAACGCTTGGATTAAAAATGGTGAAGATGCAATTAAAGCATCTGCTAAAGAGTGGTATGTGCCAACAGAAGCGGAAATGACTAAGTGGAGAGCAGGTGCAATCGGTGCTTGGTTAGACGCTAAGGGTACTTTTGAACCAGAAGTAGCTAAAAGAGTACTTCTAGAACAAGGTATGGATGGATTTGTAGCTCAGTTAGAAGCAGCTGGAGCTCTATAAATCTTCAAAGAAAACTATGTGAAGACCATTTAGTTCTGTTTTAGAATTAGATGGTCTTTACCTAAAAAAAATCATAACTTATAAATATCTATGGAAAGTATTATTTTACTCGTAGTACTCCTTTTTCTAATTTTATTAGGAGCTCCAATTGGTTTTATTTTAATACTGATACCATTTGTTTATATTCTTCTCACAGATGCAGTTCCTCTTGTTTTAATTCCTAGTCAAATGTTTACCGCTATAGATTCAGTTCCATTGACCGCGATTGCATTCTTTATGTTGACGGGTGAATTAATGACAAGTGCAACTATTACTGACCGTTTAGTTGCTTTAAGTAGAGCGTTAATTGGGCGTATACGAGGGGGGTTGGCTCAAGTAAATGTACTCGTGAGTATGTTTTTTGCTGGCATGAATGGTTCTGTCGTAGCAGATACAGCTACAGTAGGAGCATTAGTTTTACCTGCAATGAAGAGAGCAGGTTATCCTGCTGCATTTTCAGCTGCGGTTACAGGTGTAAGTTCCACTATAGGAGGGATTATTCCACCTAGCATCATGATGATTGTGCTCGCAAACGCAACCGAGATTTCAATTGCGTCTTTATTTGCAGCTGGGATTGTTCCAGGTATTTTGATTGGTGTTGTGATAATGGTAATCAATCATTACTTTGCAGTTAAATATAACTTTGAGCGTAGCGATGAACCATTCTCAGTTCGTAGAGCTGGTAAAGAATTATATCGCTCTTCATTTGCTCTTTTAATACCTTTAGTATTGGTAGGTTCAGTCATGGGAGGTGTGGCATCAGTTGTTGAGGCTGGAGCTATCACTGCTTTGGTTGCTTTATTTACAGGTGTATTTGTTTATCGAACTATCAAATGGAAAGATTGTACCAGTGCTTTTCGTCGGGCATTCCGTAATTCAGCAATGGTTTTTATTATAATAGCTGCTTCAGGACCCTTTAGTTGGTTACTCACTTCACTTGGTGCAATTGGTGATCTCGAAACTTGGCTTTTAGGGTTAGCAGACTCTCCTATATTATTTATTTTGGCTTTGATATTATTCATCTTTCTTCTTGGAACGGTAATGGACTCAGCGGTTAACATTATAATTGTTGGTCCAGTATTAGTGAATGTTATGTCTCAAGCCGGCTTTCCAGAGGTGCAAGCAGCTATGGTTGTAATAGTTGGGTTCTTAATAGGATCAGTAACGCCACCAGTTGGTGTTGCCTACTTTACATCTGCAACAATTGCACAAGTCCGTCTTGAAAAGGTTGCTATCGCTTTAATTCCTTATCTGATTGGATTGTTTTTACTTTTATTTTTTATTCTTATTGTACCAGAATTAACTATGTTTCTTCCAAACCTATTGAGCAATTAATGAAATGTTAAAATTTTTGAACAGTGTAGATCGTTTTATCCATCGGATGTTGGAAGCTATGTGCTCACTCTTATTAGCTGCTATGGTTGCTTTCACTCTTTACAATGTAACTATGCGATATGTTTTTAACAACCCTCCAGTTTGGGGGGACTTACTTACAGTGTTAAGTAATATTTGGTTGATGTTTATAGCGCTTTCTTTAACAGCAAGAGACAATGAACATGTAGCTTTAAACTTAATTTATGAAAAATTACCAGAGAGAATTTCTTTATACATCCGCCAGTTCTGGAAAATTATGATTATGATAATTGGTGTTGTCTTAATTATTTATGGAATTGAACTTGTAGAGGGTATGCGAGGAAAGTACTGGGAAATGTGGTATATTGAAATTAGTATGCAAGGTATTGAGTTCAAACCAAATTATATGCCCAAAAAATATGCAGTTGCCATCCTACCATTAGCTGGGTTTTTGACGACCATTGGTGCTGCTATTGGTTTTTTCAAAAAAGTTTAGTTCAAAAAGATTAATTTTTAGCCTTTGCCTCTCCAAGGGATTGTTTTATCTATTATTTTTCTTAAAGTTACATCAAACAATAGACCAAGCATACCCATTATAAATATTGTTATCCATATTACTTCATATTGAAAATATTTTTTCGCAACATTTTCAACAAAACCAATACCCGTTGTTCCAGCTAAAAATTCTGCTGCAACTAAAGTTCCCCAACACATTCCTACAGCGACTCTTATTCCGGTAAGAATTTCAGGTAAAGAGTTTGGAAATATAACATGTCTAAGTATTTGTCTTTTTGATGCTCCAAGTGAATGTGCAGCATGAATTTTAGAAAGTTGTGTCCCTGATGCTCCTGCTCTAGCTGATATAATCATGATTGATAATGAAACCATAAATAATAAAAATACTTTACCTGTATTATCAATTCCAAGAACAGAAATGATTAAAGGTGCCCATGCTAATGGTGGTACAGGTCTGTATAGTTCGATGAGAGGATCAAAGAAACCTTTAGCAAATCTATTTAGTCCCATGAATAAACCCAATGGCACCCCAATAATTATTCCAAACACTAATCCTAAAAATACTCTTAAGAAAGAGTCCCAGATATGACCATAAGGAACAGGTATCTTAAATAATTTAAAATCGCCTGTTACAATTTTTAATACTTTTCCTTTAAAGTTTTCCTTAACAATACCTTCACTTGTGTGAACAGGATATTCACCAGGTAAAATATCAGCAATCCAATCTGGTAAAATAAATCCAATTATTGAACTTACGTCTATCATTTCTATCCAGAGAAGAGGGATATTTTTATAACCTACACTTGGTTTAGACATTAATATAAATTTATTAAATGTATCTGAAGGTTTAGGTAACCATCTTCCTGATCCTTGTTCAGAACAACTTGGTCCACTAGCAACAATTGTTCCGGCTGGAAATAAAAGAATATCAATCAATCTTAGACCAGCTTGCTCACTTTCCTGAAGGTTATCAAATTCAATAATTGCCTTTTGCATTTCATTTAGAGCATTCGGTGGATAAATACTTGCAAACTCTATTCTTCTTGCAATTTTAACAATATTTTTTGCATAATCAGATGCAATTTCTTCAGAGTCATTTAAACTTTTTCTATAAGCTTTGACTTCATCTTTTAGTTGTTTAATAGAATTTTTGAATTGTGGATTGTGATTTCTTAATTTGAAAAATTTATCATTTATGATTTTAAGTTCTTCAGCTGCTGCTTGAAATTTCAATCCTTTTGCTGTTTCAGCAACAAATGGAACTTCTATAGTATTTTCTATTGATCCTGTTCCAGATCTTACTGTAATTATACCCCATTCACCCTGTTCTGAAATTGCTTTAAGTCTATCATTTTTTTGATCATTAGTTTCAAATGGATAATCTTGCTTTTTAAAATTAGAACTTAAAAGTCTTATTTCTTTAGTCATCTCATCAATTTTTATTTTTGTATCCATTTCAATTAAATCTTCATTTGTTAAAAGAGGTATTAATTGTTTAGTCTTATTTATAAAACCAATTAAAATTGTTTTTTGTTGATTATTTAAATCTTTAGAATTCTGTATTTCAGATGTAATTTTTTTTAGATTTTTGTTCTCGATTTTAATAATTGAGGTACTTTTAAATTCTCTTTCTTCAATAGGAAATTGATATTTTAATCCTAATAACGATTCATTAATTTTTGCAACTTGACATAATTCATTTGCAGATTTTGGATAAAAACCTTTTGCAATATCCCATGAATAATAGAGCCAAACTAATAATATTGCAGCACTTCCAACAATAACCCAATGGGTCCCTCCCTTAGCTCTTTCTGGATTACCAAATACTGCATCAACTTTTTCAGTTTGAATAAGTCTTCTCCCATAAAGTATACATCCAATAATAGATACAAAAATTAGTATTGTTACTATTTGGGTTAACATTTAATTTTCTTTCCCCATTATTTCTTCTTCCATGTTCCAAATCATGGATAATATTTCTTCACGCTTAGATGAAAATTCTTTATTCTTTTTAATTTCTCTTAAATCCTCTTTTAAACCCATTTCTGCAAAAGGAAGATTGTACTCTTTATGTATCCTGCCTGGTCTTGGCGCCATTACATATAATCTTTCACCAAGCAGTAAGGCTTCCTCTACTGAGTGAGTAATTAAAATAATTGTTTTTCCTGTTTCTTTCCAAATCTTAAGTACTAAAGATTGCATTTTTTCTCTTGTTAGAGCATCAAGAGCACCCAACGGCTCGTCCATTAATATTAAATCTGGATCATTTATCAGGCATCTTGCAAGTGCAACTCTCTGCTGCATTCCTCCTGATAATTGATATGTAGGAGTATTACCAAAACCTTTTAATCCAACTATTTCTAACCATTCATCAACTTTTTTAGCTGTTTTAATTGGATCTTCTTTTTTCATTCTAAGTCCAAAATCAACATTTTCAGCAACCGTTAACCATTCAAATAAAGCTCCTTGTTGAAATACCATTCCTCTTTCTACACCAGGACCATTTATTTCATTTCCACCGAGAACAATAGAGCCAGATGTTGGTCTTAAAAATCCCGCTGCTATATTTAAAAGTGTAGTTTTCCCACAACCTGAAGGTCCTAGGACTGTAAGTAGTTCACCTTTTTTAAGAGTGAAACTTACATCTTTTAATGCATGAACAGTTTCTCCCTTAGGTGTTTTAAAGATCATATTTAGATCTTGAGAAACTAAATCACTCATAAGATAACTTTATATAAAAATTTTGTTAAAAAAAATAGGCGCTAATTTTGGTTAGCGCCTATTAAATATTTTTACTCTTTAAATTATAAAGGTAAGAAACTTGTATCTACATTTCCACCTGGAGTTCCCATTCCTTTTAAGAATGCATCAAGGTTTCCACTTTCCATAGATTGTTTAGTTTCTTCTGGAGTTAAGAATTTAAATCCGCTTAAAGTTTCTTTCATATCTGCAACTTTCATTTCAGAAGCTTTAGACATAGCATTCATATCACTCTTACCTGCTCTGTATCTGTCATTTGCTTCATGAGTTACTTCTATAAAAGTTCTTAACATTCCAGGATTTTCCTTCATAAATTTATCAGTTACTGAAGTAATATCTATTCCTAGAATTCCAGCTGCTCTTGCTTCATCTACTGTTAGTAATCTTGAACCTACAGCCACTGCTGCTTTAATAGAGTTACCACCAAATAAACATGCCATTACAACATCACCACTTACTAACGCAGCAGCACCTTCTTCTGGGTCCATTTGAATTATATCCATTTTACTTCTGTCAGCCCCAACAACTTTCATACTTTCATCAAATACATACTCAGCCATTGTCCCTAGTGGAACAGCAACTTTTTTACCTTCTAATTCAGTTGCATTAGCTTTAGTAATTCCAGAAGCGTTAGATGTAACACAAGTAGTTCCGCCCATTCCGTATTCCATAGCAATATCAACTAACTTGATAGGTGCATTAGATTTTACGGCATTAATAAAAGGCACTAGACCTTGTGAATAAGATATATCAATGTCTCCAGCTAGCATTGCATCTGTCATTGCTCCACCATTTGTGAAGTTTGTCCATTTTACAGGAACTCCAAGAGCTTTAGCAAAATTCTTTTTTTGCATGTCCTCTAGATTTGGACTAGGCCATTCTAGAAAGTATGCAACCCTAACTTCATTTGCAGCAGCATTTGCAGCTGAAATTGATAGATTAAGAGCAAATAAACTTCCTAAAATAAAACTAATTATTTTCTTCATTTTATCTCCTTAATTAAATTTAATTAGTGTTATTTAAGTTCAATTTTGAATATAAGTAAATGAATTTTGTAGGCATCATAATCACAGGTAATTTGAGTGTATAAAATAGGTTCAACTTTTGGTTGTATTTAATATTACGTAATGACATACTAAAAATGCATAGAAATTATTTTCTATTTTTTTATTTTAGTCTATGAGAGAGTAATAATTACAATTTAAAAATTTTTTATGAGTTCAGAAAAGCCACAAATACCTAATTCTTTGAATGAGCATTGGATGCCATTTTCATCCAATAGAGATTTTAAAGCAAACCCCAGATTAATCGTTGAGGCAAAAGGCGTTTATTTAAAAAATCATCAAGGTAAGACTCAAATCGATGCGAGCTCTGGATTATTTTGTAATCCGTTGGGTCATGGTAGAGAGGAAATAATTGAAGCAATTACAAAACAATTAAGAACAGTAGACTATGCTCAACCATTCCAACAAGGTTTTGGTGGATCATTTGAATTAGCAACAAGAATTTCAAAACATACACCAGGAAATTTAAATAGAATTTTTTATACTATTTGTGGGTCAACTGCAGTGGAAACAGCAATCAAAATTTCAGTAGCTTATCATAAAGCTAGAGGTGAAGGAGAAAGATTTAGATTTGTAGGAAGAGAAAGAGCTTACCACGGTATGAATATTGGAGCGACATCAGTGGGGGGTATGATTAATAATGTAAAAACTTTTGCAAGCGTTTTAATGCCAGGTGTTGTTCATATGAGACACACACATTTGCCAGAACATAAGTTTGTGTCAGGTCAACCTGAAACAGGAGCTGAAATTGCAGAAGACCTAGAGAGAATTTGTACAAATTTTGGATCAGAAAATATTGCAGCATGTATTGTTGAACCAATTGCAGGATCTACAGGAACTCTAGTTCCACCAAAAGGATATTTACAAAGACTTAGAGAAATATGTGATAAACATGGTATACTTTTAATCTTTGATGAAGTTATTACTGGATGGGGAAGAACAGGTTCTCCATTTGCATCACAAGAATACGGAGTTACCCCAGATATTATAACTATGGCAAAAGCTACGACAAATGGAATAAGTCCTCTGGGTGCAGTTGCATGTAAAGAAGAAATATATGATACGGTAATGGATGGATCACCGAAGGGCTCTATAGAATTATTTCATGGTTATACATACTCAGGAATACCTGTCTCTGTTGCAGCAGGATTAGCTGTTCAAGATATCTTTGAAAAAGAGGATATATTTAATAGAGCTAAAAATTTAGCACCATATTTCCAAGAGGGTTTGATGTCGTTAAAAGATATAGACGTTGTAGACAATATAAGAGGTTATGGAATGATGGGTGGAATTGATATTAAAATGGATAAAAAACCAGGAGCTGCAGGATTTACATGTTTTAAACATTGCTATGATGCTGGAGTAAATTTTAAAGCTACAGGAGATTGTTTAATTATTGCGCCAATGTTTATTTGTGAGAAGAAACACATCGACGAAATAATAGATAAATTAAGAACAGGGATTACAAATTACTCAAAAAGCAAAAAAAACTAATTCACTTATATGAAAATAGGTGTTCCAAAAGAAATAAAGTCCCAAGAAAATAGAATTGGCCTCACGCCTGAAAGTGTTAAAATATTAACCTCAAATGGCAATGAGGTAATGGTTGAAAATAATGGTGGTTTTGAGGCTGGATTTTATAATGAACAATATAAGTCAGCTGGTGCAAAAATTGTAGACAAAGCAGAAGATATTTTTAATGATTCTGAAATAATTGTAAAAGTAAAAGAACCTCAATCAAGTGAAGTAAAAATGATTAAAGAAAACCAAATTGTTTTTACATATTTACACTTAGCAGCTGCAAAAGAACTTACAAAAGGTTTGGTAGACTCAAAATCAGTTTGTATTGCTTATGAAACTGTAACTGACAACAATGGTAGATTACCTTTGTTAGCTCCAATGAGTGCAGTTGCTGGGAGAATGTCAGTTCAAGCAGGCGCACATTGCCTTGAAAAAAACCAAAAAGGAAGAGGACTTCTTTTGGGAGGAGCGCCTGGTGTCGATCCAGGAAATGTAGTTATATTGGGTGGAGGAGTTGTAGGTGAAAATGCAGCAATTATTGCTACAGGCATGAAAGCAAAAGTTCATATAGTAGACAAATCTGAAAAAAGACTAGATGAATTAGCTAAAAAATTTGGTGATCTTATAATACCAAAACTAAGTGATGAAACTGATTTAGAAAAATTAATTTCAGAATGTGATTTGTTGGTTGGAGGCGTTTTGATTCCAGGTGCAGAAGCACCAAAACTTGTCACAAAAAAAATGTTAAAAAATATGAAAAAAGGATCAGTAATTGTAGATGTAGCAATTGATCAAGGCGGATGTGTTGAAACAAGTAAACCGACCACATTCGCTGACCCAACATACATTGTAGATGATATTGTTCATTATTGTGTAGCTAACATGCCAGGAGGTGTTCCAAGAACATCAACAATTGCTTTAAATAAAGCAACCCTCCCTTTCTTATCTAAATTAGCTACAGATGGATATTTAAAAGCTTTAGGAGATGATCCAAATTTTTTAGCAGGTTTGAATGTTCATAAAGGTCAAATTACATATAAGGCAGTTGCCGATGTCTTTGGATATGATTATTTAACCGCAAGAGATGCATTAAATTAATTAAGAATTTTTAGTAGTTTTTTTTCAATATTACCACTTATAATTATTATTCCTTTTTCATTAGGGTGCATTCCATCGTCTAAATTTAATTCAGGATTTAAAGCAACCCCATCAAGCAAAAAAGGAATTAAACTTAAGTCATATTTATCAGATAGATTTTTATAAATTTTATCAAATTTATTTTTATAATCTTTTCCATGACTATCTGGCGCTACCATTCCTGCTAAAATTATTTGAATATTTTTGTTTAATATCTTTTTTATAGTTTTCTCCAAATTTTTTTTAGTTTCATTTGGACTAATACCACGCAACATATCATTTGCACCCAGACCAATTAAAATTAAATCGATATTCTTTTCTGCAATTGTCCATTCTATTCTGTTTAAACCACCTGCAGATGTATCACCTGATACACTTGCATTGATTACCTTAACTTTTAAACCATTTTTATTTAAATTGTTCTCAAGCACTGAAGATAGATGATATTTTTTATCTAAACCATATCCTGCCATTAGACTATCACCGAATAAGACAACTTTGTAATCGGCTTTAGCTACAAATCCTGGTATTAATAAAATAATTATTTTAATTATTAATTTTTTAATCATGAATAAACTTTTAAAATTGTCTAATGTTAGTTTAAATTATAACATAGATAACAACTCTATAAATATTTTAAAAAATATTAGCTTTGAAGTAGACTATAAAGAGACTATTTCAATAGTTGGAGAAAGCGGTTCAGGTAAAACAAGTTTAATTATGTTAATTGGAGGTCTCGAAAAGATCTCGGCAGGAAATATTTTTTTTAAGGACTCAGAAATATCCAATATGACCGAGGATGAAATTTCTGAAATCAGAAGAAAAAATATTGGAATAGTATTTCAATCATTTTATTTGATACCAAATTACACCGCACTGGAAAATGTGAGCCTATCTTTAGAAATAAATAAACTTGATAATGCAACAAAAAAAGCAAAAGAAATTTTAGATAGATTTGGATTAAGCAATAGATTTAACAATCTTCCTAGTCAGCTATCAGGAGGTGAACAGCAGAGAGTAGCTATTGCAAGATCTGTTGTAATGAAACCAGAGCTTATTTTAGCTGATGAGCCAACTGGTAATTTAGATAGTGAAAATACAGAGAATATTTCTAATTTACTTTTTAATTATATAAAAGATGAAAACGCTAGCTTAATTATGGTCACTCACGACAATAATTTAGCAAATTTAACTAAAAGAAAAATAACTATTAAAGATGGAGTGATTAGTGAAAATCAATGATTTAAGTCTTTATTCTAAATATGCATTTCGTGATTTAATCAGAAGTTATTCGAAAATTTTAAGTATAATAATTACATTATTAATAAGCCTATTTATACTTAGCACTATCTTAACCATCGAAGATAGTTTAGAGAATGAACTTAACGAAAATTCAAAAGTTCTCTTAGGAGGGGATTTAGAAATTGATTATAATAACAGAGAAGGAGATAGAGATTTAATAAAAAAGATTGAAAATATTTCTACAGTATCTCAAATAGTTGAATTCAGCACAATGATTTCAACTGTTGAAAAAAAACTAAATAAAACATCATTTACCAGAATAAAAGCGATAGATCAAAATTACCCTTTGTATGGAGATGTAATTTTTGAACCAGCTGGGTCATTAAAAAAATTAAACGAAATCGATAATACTATTCTGGTAAATGAAAATATTTTTAAGAATTTGAACCTTAAAATTAATGATATTGTAAAAGTTCAAAATGTAAAATTTAAAGTTATTGGTGTTGTAAAAGTTCTTCCAGATATTGGTGGAGCATTCGTATTTGGTGATTTTGCATTAACAGGAAAAAATACATTAGACAAACTAGAATTAAATACATTAGGAAGTTTCTTAAATTACGAATACAAAATTAAATTTGATGATTACAAAAATAAAGATAAAAAAATAAATGAAATTAAAAAAATTTTTAAAAATAATGATAAGGTAAAAATACGATATCCAGAGAATTCTGCAGGGGGCATAAAAAGAATTATTGATAATTTTTCACAATTTTTATCACTAGTTTCAATAAGTGCTATGCTAATTGCTGGAATAGGAATTGCTAATACTCTTCTTTCATTTATTAATCAAAAGAATTCATCAATTGCTGTTCAAAAAGCAATTGGAATAAATTCAGGAAATATTAAAACTATTTATTATTTGCAGTTGTTAATTAGTTTAATCTTTATTTCTTTAGTCGCTTATGGATTAAGTTTTTTATTGGTACCAGTCGTTGATAAATATATATCAGATGGACTTGGATTAAACATTAAGGCATCTTTTTCTTTAACAAATTTATTTATTGTTTTTGTGGTTGGATTGTTAGTTATAATAATATTTTCAATCCCAACTGTTAATTCAATTGACCAAATTAAAGCCTCTAGTTTATTTAGAAATGTTTTTCAAAGTTTGCAGTTTAAATATACAAAATTATCAATTAGCTTAAGTTTGTTACTACTTACCATTTTAGTCATCTTGTTTGCTTTTAGGTCTTCGATACCTACTTATAGTTTGATATATTTTGCCTCATTCTTTGTATGTTTGGTCGTTTTTTTTTACGTTTCCCAGCTTATAATATTATTATTGAGGAAAAATCTAATTAAGCTTGGGATTTCATCAAAAATAGCAATTAAAAATATTACACAATCAAAAAGTATTACACCTATAACTGTGATGTCACTTGGACTAGGTATGACATTGTTACTAACTCTTGCATTTGTAGGCTCTAACTTTAAAAGTGAAATAGCAAAATCAATTCCAGAAATTGCACCTGACTACTTTTTTTTAGGGATCCAAAATAATCAAAAAGATTTATTTAAAAAAATAATTAATGATACTGACAAAGAAGCAGTCACGGAAATTGTTCCAATGGTATCAGCAGGTCTTGTTAAAATAAATGGAATAGATCCAAATACATATATTTCTAATACTAATGATAGTTATTGGGTTATTATGAATGACAGAAGAGTTTCGTGGGCTAATACAATTCCAAAAGACAATCCTATATTAGAAGGTAGTTGGTGGGATACTTCACAGCCAAATAAGTTACAAATATCACTAGATAGTAAAGTTGCAAAAGACTTTGGAGTAGATATTGGTGACAAATTTACACTTAGAATTTATGGAAGAGAGGTTGAAGGAGAAGTAGTAAATTTTAGATTGGTTAACTATCAAGATTTAAGTATTAATTTTGCGATGTTACTCAATCCACAATTTGCAGAAAATATTCCACACGAATATCTCTCTACAATAAAATTTAAAAATATTAAAAGGTTTAATGAAGTTAACTTCTTAGATAAATTTCCAAGTGTATCGATAATAAAAATTTCAGATTATTTATCAAAAGTTACCAACGTTCTAAACAAGGTTTTTATAGCAGTCAGCATAATATCAGCTGTAACAGTTATTATTGGTTTAGTTGTAATCTCAAGTGCAATTATTGTTCAAGGAAAAATTAAAATATTTCAAAACCTAGTTTTTAAAATCTTAGGTTTTTCTAAGAAGGAAATTATTATGTCTTCAATTATTGAATTTATAATTTCTTTTTTATCTATTATATTTTTTTCAACTATTTTTGCAGTATTAGCATCAAAGTTTATCATAGAAAATATTTTTCAACTTAAATGGTTATTTGAATTAAATATATTTTTATATGTTACAACTGGGGTAGGTATAGCAACACTTGCTCTAATTGTGATCACAAATTTTAGGTATTTAAGTCCAAAAGTTTATCCACTCGTTAGAAATGAGTAATTTGGATAATTGTTTAAATTCAGCTTTTAATCGAGGTTTTCAAAGCTTCGTAAATTAAATCTTCCGTAGTTTCTCCTATACTTCTATAAACTTCTTTATCACCTTTAAAAATCAATAAAGTGGTTTGATAGAGTACATTAAATGAGTCAGCTATATCTCTATTTGTTACATCGAATGAAAAATATTCAATGTTATCAAATTTAATATCAGATAACTCACCTTCTTTTTTTGCTGTTTGTAAAACTTTCATCTGATTTGCACATGATCCACAGTATTCTATCCAAGAACTAATAACTATAACCTTACCTTCAGACTGAGCTTTCTCAAATAGTGCTTTGTCAAATGTAGTCTTCTTTTCCATTGCATTTGCACCAAATGCAAACAAACAGATTACAAAGATAAAGAACTTTTTCATAACAGAAGTGTATTTATATATTGAAATCAATAGATGAACATTCTTTAAAGTGACACATGTAAGCTTAAATTTATCCAGTAGAGACAAATTTTTTTCTCTAGGCTTCTAGTTAACGAAGCCTAGTATTATAATTAACTTATAATAAGAGAGAGAAATGCATATAATAATCTAAATATTGATTTGATACAGCGTTACTTATGAATATTAGCTATGTATAATCTGTATATATGCACAAAAATGGCACTTTACTTATTCAAACTATGATTTAAATTGAATTATGGGGTGCTATTAGGCTGAGATATACCCGTTGAACCTGTCCGGTAATTCAGAAAGGGATAAATGAATAACATAAATATATTAAATCAATCATCTGCAATATTATTAACTTTAACTATAAGTATAATTTTTGTCTTAATCGGACTTCTCTATTCAAAAAAATATCAAGGACTTAACAATTATTTAGTTGCAAGCAGATCAGTGGGTACTTTTTCTTTAACAACCAGTTTAGTTGCATCTGCATTAGGAGCGTGGATATTATTTGGACCTGCATCAGCGGCAACATGGGGAGGAATAGGGGCTGTTATTGGATATTCTCTAGGTACTGCGTTCCCTCTTTTTATCTTAATTTATTTGGGAAAAAAATTTAGAGATAATTATCCAAGAGGGAAATCTTTGATTGAAGTTGTAAGATCTAGATTTGGCTCACAATTGTTTAAACTGATTTTGTTTTTATCTATTTTTTATATGTCGATTTTTTTAATTGCTGAGGTTACTGCAGTTTCGATTTTAATAAATTATATTTCTGGAACAGACTTATGGATTACAGCTTCAATCGTGATCACAAGCTCACTCATATATACTTTGTACGGAGGGTTAAGAGCTTCAATTTTTACAGATAATATTCAATTCATAGTATTTGGTCTGTTGTTGTTAATATCATTTTCATACTTAATCTCCTTTAACTCAAATGAGTTTAGTTTTGAATTTATAAATCAGAACAAACCAAATTTACTAAGCCCAGGCTACTTGCCAAATTTCACTGCTGGCTTAACTTTTTTTATAGCTGTAGCAGCAACCAATCTTTTTCATCAGGGAAATTGGCAAAGAGTTTATGCTGCTAAAGATAATAGAGTTTTAAAGAATAGTTTAATTGTCTCATTTTTAATAATCATACCAATAGTATTTATGATGGGTTTTTCAGGATTAATTGCAACTTCTCAAAACTCAAATGTTATTCCTGATCTTGCATTTTTTTCTTTATTGCTGAAAGATAATGCTATTTCTTTATCAGTTATAATAATCTTTTTAGCAATTTCTTTAACAGTAAGCAGTATAGATACTTTAGTAAATGCTATTTCAAGCCTAATAATTGTCGATGGGAATAAAGTCTTAAAATTTAAAGGTGATTACTTAAAATTTTCAAAGCAAATAATAATAATAATCTCTATAATTTCATTTTTTGTAGCATCAAAAGGATTGAGTATTTTATATTTATTTTTACTGGCTGATTTATTTTGCTGCGCAGCAGTACTAAGTATATTTTTTGGTTTTTACTCTAAAAAGTTTAATGAAAAAAATGCATATGTATCAATTATCGTTGGCTTGATCGGAGGAATTCTTTTGTTTCCCAGTCCTGACTTTTCAAAATCAATTCTGGTCGGAATATTACTGCCAATAGATTTTTTACCGGCATTTGTCTCTCAATCCTTACTGTTTTGTTCTTTTATAGTTGCAACATTTTTACCTATTTTAACTTGGAAACTAAAGTAAACCATTATTTACATCTTATTAATATAAATATATTATAAATTAATTATGAGTTTTATTTTGCCATTTATTATATTAATTATTGTAGTTGTGTTTATTCATGAATATGGACACTACTATTTTGCAAAAAAATATGGTGTTGGGGTAACAGATTTTTCAATTGGTTTTGGTAAAGAATTGTTCGGTTGGAATGATAAATCTGGGACAAGATGGAAAATTTGCTGGATACCCCTGGGCGGTTATGTTAAATTTTTTGGAGATCGAAATGTTTTTTCTCAGGCTGATCAAGAAGAACTTTTAAGAAAATACAATAAAGAAGATCAAGAAAAGCTTTTTGTCACAAAACCGTTGTATCAAAGATCATTGATTGTTGCAGGCGGTCCAATTGCAAACTTCGTTTTAGCAATATTTATTTTTTTATTCATATATATGTTTGCTGGCAAAGACTTTACCCCAGCAGTTATTGATGAGGTTCAAAAAGACAGCCCTGCAGAGATTGCTGGAATGAAAAAAAATGACATAATACTTGAGATAGATAATAACAAAGTAGAGAGTATTCTTGATGTTTCTAAACTAATTTTAATGTCAACATCTGAAATAGTTGATTTTAAAGTTTCTAGATATGATCAAGAATTATTATTAAAAGTAAAACCAAAAATTGTTGCCGGAGTTGATAATCTTGGAAACAAAATTAATAAAAGAATTATTGGCATAAAACTTAGTCCATATAACAATGAAATAAACCATAAAAAATTAGGACCAGCCAAGGCATTAATTGAGTCTATTAAAGAAGTTTACTTTGTTACCACCTCATCTCTTAAATATATGGGCTCTATGATTACTGGCTCTGGAGACAGTTCTCAACTAGGAGGGCCAATTAGAATAGCTAAAATTTCAGGTCAAGTGGCAGAGTTTGGAATACTCCCATTTATTAGCATGATGGCTTATATTTCAATTAGTTTAGGTTTAATTAACCTTTTTCCAATACCACTTTTAGATGGGGGCCATTTAATGTTTTATGCATTTGAAAAGGTGTTAGGAAAGCCATTAAGTCAAAAAACACAGGAAGGTTTTTTTCGAATCGGAATGTTTTTATTGTTAACTTTGATGTTTTTTGCGACTTTCAATGACCTTAAAGATTTAGGCTTATTTTAAAGGCATTTTTGATAGTTAAAAAAGCTATATAAATCAACACTTTTTTACAACTATATATTGTGCCAAAAAATATTTTAGACACAAAAAAAAAGCTTGAATTATCAATGATTTTGTTAACTATGTAAATATAACCTTTAAAACCGGAGCTAAAATGAACAAAAAACAACTTATAGCAAAACTAGCTGGGTCGTTAAATCAAAGTAAAGCTGATGCCGAGCGTACTTTTGATACAATTACCAATACTATTTTGGATGCTTTAAAAGGCGACGATAATGTGAAAATCGCTGGTTTTGGTACATATAAAGTGGCTAAAAGAAAAGCCCGAATTGGTCGTAATCCAAGAACTGGAGAACAAATCCAAATCGCAGCTTCTCAAAAGGTAAAATTTTTACCTGCAAAAGCACTTAAAGAAGTTTTCAATAAATAAACTTTTTTTTAACAGCCTTTTTTAAGCTTAAAAACTTGAAAAAGGCTGTTACTACATGCACTTACTGCATACCTATTTTTCCTAACTATCATTAGTTTTTAATTTTATTAAATTTATAAGAACATCTTTAATTAAACGGAGGTGAAATGGTTAAACTTTTAAAAAAACTGGTTGGTCCATTAGTAAGTTTATTTTTCTTACTAAATATGACTAATGCCGGTTATGCTGAAACTACAGTTTCAGCTGAAGTAGGTTTCATATTCAATACATTTCTTTTCTTGGTCTGTGGTTTTCTAGTAATGTTTATGGCAGCTGGATTCGCCATGCTTGAATCAGGAATGGTAACATCAAAAAGTGTATCAGTAATATGTGCCAAAAATATAGGATTATTTTCAATAGCTGGAATTATGTTCTGGATGGTTGGATATAATTTAGCATACGGAATTCCAGAAGGTGGATACATTGGAAGCTTTACTCCATGGTCTGATGCAAGTTCAGTAGATACTGGATATGCAGATGGATCTGATTGGTACTTCCAAATGGTTTTCTGTGCAACAACAGTTTCAATTGTATCTGGAACATTAGCTGAAAGAATTAAATTATGGCCGTTCTTTTTATTTGCAGCTATCCTTTCAGGTATTATTTATCCAATCGTTATGGGTTGGCAGTGGGGAGGTGGCTGGTTAGCAGCTGCTGGTTTCTCAGACTTTGCTGGCTCTACTCTCGTTCACTCAACTGGAGGTGCAGCAGCATTAGCTGGAGCAATTCTATTAGGAGCTAGAACAGGTAGATTTGATAAATCTGGAGCAGCTAAACCTATGAAGCCGTTTGCGGCGTCATCTGTACCATTGGTAACAGTTGGAGTATTTATTTTATGGCTAGGTTGGTTTGGATTTAATGGTGGATCACAATTAGCAATGGGAACATTTGATGATGCAGTTGCTGTATCAAATATTTTCATTAATACAAATTTAGCAGCCTGTGGTGGTGTATTAGCAGCTGGAGCAGTAACTAGATTAATGGCAGGTAAAACTGACGTTATACAAATGCTTAACGGAGCAATTGGTGGTCTAGTAGCAATTACAGCTGAACCATTAATGCCTTCACCGCTAGCAGCAATTCTTATAGGTGCAATTGGTGGACTAATAGTTGTGTTCGGAACTAAATTATTATTCTCACTTAAAATCGATGATGTAGTTGGAGCAATTCCAGCTCACTTATTCGCTGGAGTATGGGGAACATTAGCTGTTCCACTTACAAATGGTGATGCATCATTTGGTGCGCAGCTTCTTGGAGTAATATCAATCAATGCATTTGTATTTATAGTTTCACTGATAGTTTGGGGAATTATGAAAGGTACAATGGGTATAAGATTGAGTAAAGAAGCAGAAAGACTTGGAACTGACGTTTCAGAGTCTGGTGTAATTGCATACGCAATAAGAGACTAAAGAATAACTATCTCTCTCTCTATAGTTAGAAAAGGCCCCTATTTGGGGCCTTTTTTATTTAATACTATTAATAAAATCTAAAACCTCTTGAGCATGGCCTACTGCTCTAATGTTTCTCCACTCTTTTATAATTTTATTTTTTTTAATTACAAAAGTACTTCTAACAGTGCCCATAAATTCCCTGCCCATAAATTTCTTTTTAGCCCATGTTTTGTATGCTTTAAGAGAGGTCTTATCTTCATCAGCTAGTAACTCAAACTTTAGATTTAGTTTTTTGCTCCATTTTTGATGACTCTCTAAACTATCTTTTGAAATTCCATAAATTGTGCATCCAAGTTTTTCAAATTTACTTAGAAGTTTATTAAAATCATTTGTTTCAATTGTACATCCACTTGTATTGTCCTTTGGATAAAAATAGATGATAATATATTTAGATTTTACTTTATTTAATTCTACTGTTTTTCCAGATGTAGATGATAATTTAAAGTTTGGAGCTTTCATATAGACACCTTTATTTTTTATAGTAATATATTTTATTTAGTGTAATAAACATTTATGACAATAAAATCAGCATCAACATTAGTCGCAGAAGCTCTAAAACAAATAAAAACCATATCACCCAGTGAAGCTTTAGAAAAAGTTAATAATAATACCTGTAATCTTATTGATATAAGAGATGTAAGAGAATTAGAAAGATTAGGTAGAATAGAAAACTCTTCTCATATACCAAGAGGAATGTTGGAATTTTGGATGGATCCAGATAGTCAATATTTTAAGGAAGGAAAAATTGATATGAATAAAGAAATAGTTTTATTCTGTGCAGGAGGACTTAGATCAGCTTTAGCTACTAAAACTTTACAAAATATGGGTTTTACTAACATTTCTCATGTGGATGGTGGATTTGGTTCAATGCAAAATTCTGGATTTAAAATTGTAAAATAATCCTGAAGTTAGTCTAATAAATTTATTCTCTTGGCGTAAAACATTCTAGCAATCCAATAAATTACCAAACCAATTGGACCAATAAAGTAAGTTATAGTTAATGGAATAAAAACTAAATATTTTGATATGAACAATTTTTGACTATCTTTCATAATCCAAGCGCCACAAAATAAATTTACAGCCAAAAAGTGTGTCCAAAACATTATTAAAAAAGCTTCTGCCTCAAAGAGGTTTCTTAAATCGTATAAACCAAGATACAGTGTAAAATTATAATCAAAATCGTATCCAGAAACAAAAAAGTAGTAACCCAAATAGCAATATACAGCAGACAATATTAAAAAAGGAACAACAGATGTTACTAGCAAACCACAAACTTTAGATTGTGGAAAAACAATCAAAATCAGCCAAAAAGGTATTACACCAATATTTAACCATAAATAGATCATTTCTATGGTAAAAAAAGCTGCTATTTGTTCAATCATAATATTTTTATATTATATTAAATAAGCAAATGATTCCTATAAAAAATAAAAAAAAGACATTAGAGGTCACGGTAACTGAAATGACTAATTTCGCACTTAATTATGTAGAAAAATTTGCTCCATCAAAACAACAATTGAGAACGTATTTGTTAAAAAAATATCTTACTTCAAGAACTCCAAACATAAAAAAAAATGATGTATCAAATTTAATTGATATTGTTCTTGAAGATCTTGAAAAATCAAAATTTATTAATGACAAATTTTATTCAGAATCTAAAGCAAAAAGTTTAATACAAAGAGGATCTTCAATAAATAAGATAAGAAATTATTTAATCAACAAAGGCGTAGGTGAAAAATATATAAAAAATACTATCGAACAAATCAAAGATAAAAATGAAGACCAAGATTTTTTTTCAGCTATAAAAATTTGTAAAAAAAAAAGAATTGGACCATCAAGACAGGAAGATAATAGACCCTTATTTTATAAAAAAGACATAGGAGTATTAGCACGCTCAGGTTTTGATTTTGAAGTTTCAAGAAGAGTAATGGATTTAGATAAAGATGAATATTTAAAGATTATAAATCTTCTTTAGTTTTTTTATTTTTTTCTTCTAAATAATATTGAATTTTGTTTTTTATATAATTTTTGACCATTACAAAAACTATTAAGCCAAATATTGAAACGGATACAATGATTATTAAAATTATTCTTAATTGCTCGCTCATTTTAATTTATCGCTTCTTTTAATAATTAAACTTGGATTTTTAAAATCTTTTTTTCCATATCTAATTTCATTACCATCAAAATCTCTAATTATACCACCTGCGTTTTCTAATATGGCATGTCCTGCAGCAATATCCCATTCACACGCTCTAGGTTCAGCAACATAACCATCAAATTCTCCAGTTGCGATAACGCAAAATTTGAGTGAGCTCTTCATTTTAACGTATTCTGTTACGCCAATTTTTTTATGAATTATCTCAATTTCAGGTTTTAATATATTTGAGTATGAAACAACTTTTACCGAATTTAATGAAGTTAATTTTTTACAATCTAATTTAGTTTTTTCTTTATTAGATAATTCAAATGATTTATCTTTTCCATAAGAATAAAACATCCTTTTTTTCGCTGGTGCATTGATTAATCCTGCAACAGCTTTTCCATTTAATATCAAACCAGCATTTAAAGTAAATTCCTCTTTGTTGTTAATATAATCATATGTTCCATCAATAGGATCGATAAGCCAAAAGTCTTTTAAATCTGTTTTAGATTTGTTGTGCGAAGTTTCCTCAGAGACAATTGGAATTTCAGGTGTTAATTCTAATATTTTTTTTATAAGAAGCTTATTTACTTCAATATCACCATTACTAACTGGCGTATTATCAGATTTAATTTCTTTTATTAAACCTTGATTTCTAAGTTTAATAGAGAGATCTCCTGCAATTAAGAAAGTGTCAATTAAATTTTCGATAATTTTTTTTAATTTAGTTTCATCCATTACTTTCAATTCTCTCTAGCTCAATATTATTTGCATTTATCACTTTTTTACCAACATTTTCAAAGTTCACAGTTACTTTGTCTTTAATTATCGACTGAACTTGACCAATACCCCAACTTTTGTTGGCAGGATTAATAACTTTGTCACCTGGCTCAAAATCTAAAATCATTTAATTTAACTTATAATAGAAATAAGTATAAATACCATCAAATGAATTTAGAAACTAACTCTTTAGGATTTAATAAAAAACCATCAGAAACAACAGTTGTTGTTGCAATGTCTGGAGGCGTGGACTCCTCGACTGTTGCAGGAATGATGAAAAAAGAAGGTTATAAAGTAATTGGTATAACTTTGAAATTATACGATGACGGTAAAGAGGTTGCTGCTTCAAAACAATGTTGTTCAGGTCAGGATATAATGGATGCTAAGAGGGTAGCACATAAATTAGATATAGAACACAAGATACTTTATTATCAAAGTAAATTTAAACAAGGTGTTGTTGATAATTTTGTTGAGAGTTATTTAAAAGGGGAAACGCCAATACCTTGTGTGCAATGCAATCAAACAGTCAAATTTAAAGATTTATTTGAATTTTCAAAAGATTTAAATGCAGATGCTTTAATTACAGGTCACTATGTTAAGAGTTTGACGCAAAATAATAAAACAAACATGTATAGAGCAATAGATGAGAATAGAGATCAAAGCTATTTTTTATTCAATACCACAAGAGAACAATTAAACTATATTAGATTTCCATTAGGAGGATTATTAAAAGATAAAACAAGAGAAATTGCCAAAGAGTTAAATTTAAACGTTGCAGATAAACCAGATAGCCAAGACATATGCTTTGTTCCTAATGGAGACTATGCATCAGTAATAAAAAAATTTAAACCTGAGTCCTATAAAAAAGGAAATATTAAAAATTTAGATGGAAAAGTTGTTGGCGTACATGATGGAATAGTCAATTTCACAATTGGTCAAAGAAAAGGAATTAAAGTTTCCAACGAAGAACCATTTTATGTAATTAAAATTGATGCTGAAAAAAATGAAATATTTATAGGACCAAAAGAAAAATTAGCAAAGACAGAAATTAATTTAAAAAACTTAAATCTTTTGGCAGACAATCAAGAATTTAATCAAAAAATTTTAGTTAAAGTAAGATCTACTGGTAAACTTTTAGAGGCAAATGTAAATTTTCAGAACAATAATGATGCAAAAGTTAATCTTTTTATTCCTGAATATGGAATTTCACCTGGCCAAGCTTGTGTATTTTACAAGAAAGACCAATTTGGTCATAAAGTATTAGGTGGTGGTTGGATTAAAGATTAAAAATTTTATTTCTTTTTATTTTTTTTTCTAGCTCTTCTCTTTTTAGAGCCCATTTTTCTACGGCCTCTGTGTTTTTTTGGGTATCCCATAATCTCCTTAGTTTTACTATTTTATTGACTTATTTGGTGGATATAGCATTGTCCAATGAACATAGCAATTTTTTTATGAGCAAATCGTTTAAGACTTTTTTAAAACATACTGCCAAAGATTTCCATAATCATTCAGTTAATCCGCCAGTAGTACGCGCATCTACCATAATATTCAAATCAATGAACGACATAAGACGAACTCAGTCTAAATATAAGAAAGATCCAAGAGGTGGCCATTTTGATTATGGGAGACAAGGAACATCAACAACACATATTTTGCAAAAAATTTTAACCAAGCTTGAGGACTCTTATCATGTTTTTTTAACACCCACGGGTTTTGGATCTGTTTTCTTAGCAATTTTTAGTGTTGTAAGACCTGGAGATGAAATAGTTGTTGCTGACCCTGTTTACAATCCAACAAGAGTTTTAACCCAAGACTTTTTAAAAGAATTTAATATTAAAACAACTTTTTACAATCCTCATGATTTAAAATCTCTCAATAAAATAATTAACAAAAAAACAAAATTAATTTTCGTAGAAAATCCTGGCAGCAATTCATTTGAATTTCAAGATCTATCAAAAATAATATCTATTGCTAAAAAAAGGAAAGTATTTACTGCAATTGATAATACTTGGGCAACACCATATTTTTTTAAACCGATGAAACTAGGATTTGATATGTCGATAGTTTCAGCAACCAAATATTACTCAGGACACTCGGATGTAATGGGCGGAAGTCTAGCAGTGAATAGAAAAGTTTTTAAACACGTTGAGAAAGCACAAAAAATTATTGGTTTAAGATTAGGTCCTGATGATGCTTACCTGATAACTCGAGGATTGAGAACATTAGATGTTAGATTAGATAAACATCAAGAAAATGCTAGAAAGGTTGCAGAATTTTTATCAAAAAATAAAAAAGTTAAACTTCTGTATCCTTATAAAAAAGGATCTCTTAATTACAGGTTATGGAAAAAATATTATTCAGGAGCATCTGGTTTAATGGGTCTAAAAATAAAAACTAAGGATAGAAAATCTGTAATCAAATTTGTTAACTCTCTTAAATTATTTGGTTATGGATATAGTTGGGGAGGTTTTGAAAGTTTAGCACTTCATCAAAGTAAGGCTGAGAGAGGAAATAGAATTCATTCAGACATAAAAGAAGACGAAAAAATTGTTAGATTACACATAGGTCTTGAGGATCCAAAAGATTTAATTGAAGATTTGCGAAAATCGCTTAAATTCATTAGATGAGTTCTGAAAAATTTTTTACTACAAAAAAAGCATTAATTACACTAATAGCAGCTTCATTAGTCGTTATTGTATCTCTTGGTATAAGGCAGACATTCGGATTATTTTTTTTTGATTTTAATGCTGATCTAAATATTTCAATTTCTCATTTTGGTTTTGTTATTGGATTACAATTATTGATGTGGGGAGTCTTTAGTCCAATATTTGGTTTCATAACTGATAGGTACGGAGGTGCAACCGCAATATTTATAGGATTTTTATTTTACTTAGCTGGACTTTTCCTGTTTTATTCAGGGCTAAATACAGGTTATCTTTTTACTTTAACCATAGGACTTCTAATTGGAATTGGATTAGGTGGAACTGCTATAAGCATTCCAGTTTCAGTAGTTGCAAAGCATTTTCCATCATCTAATAGAACAATTGCTACTGGCATTGTAACTTGTGCAGGATCATTTGGTTTTTTTGTGTCGCCTTTACTTGTAAGATATTCACTAATTGAAATTGGATGGGAAATAACGATTTTATATTTTTGTTTTCTTTTAGGAATTGGTCTAATAACAGCTTTATTTATAAGTACACCTAAAACTCCAGTTGGAAACAACGACAATAATCACCAAACAGCTAAGGAAGCCTTAATAGAGGCATTTAATAATAAAAGTTTTATATTTTTAACTTTAGGATTTTTTGTTTGTGGTTGGCATATAGCTTTAGTTGCTACACATATACCAACATACATGATGGATAGAGGTATGCCTGACTGGACAGCAGCTATGATTTTAGCATTAGTAGGTGTATTTAATATGATAGGAACTATGGGGAGTGGTTATCTTGCAACAAAGTTTAGTAAAAAGAAAGTACTGAGTGCAATATATTTGTTAAGAGGTGTTTCGCTAATATATTTTTTATATTTACCACCAAGTATATTTAATTCGGTTGTATTTGGAGTTACTTTTGGACTTCTATGGCTATCAACTGTGCCACCAACAAATGGTTTAGTAGGTCATATATTTGGAACTAAACACATTGGTCTTCTTTATGGAATAGTTTTTGTAAGTCACCAGATTGGATCTTTTCTTGGGGCATATTTAGGAGGGGTTTTTTATGAAATGTATGGAAATTTTGATTATGCATGGTACGTTTCTATCGCATTATCAATCTTTGCAGGTTTGATACATTTACCAATTAAAGAGAAATCAATTGAAAGAGTTCAAACAGCATAAACTTAAATTTAGTCCATTTTTAGAAAATCTTTATCAGTCTAATAAGCCGTTGATAATATATAAAGTTGAAGGTGGTTACGATTTATTTACTGATTTTTCAAAAAAAATAATACTTAACAACAGAAATATAGAAAATTTCTTAAATTCTTTTTCAACAAAAAAATATAGAAAAGAAACAGATATTTTTATTGGCTTTTTTGGTTATGAAATACTTTGTAATTTACTAAAAATAAAAATTAAAAATCAAAAAAATATCAAATTCTATAAAGGTGTGTTTTATAAACCAGAAACAATTATAAAAATAAGAGATAAAATTAAAATAATTTCAACAAAAAAAAATCATAATTTTAGTTATCAGTTCCAAAAAACTAATATTTCGAGCCCCTTTAAGTTAAATATTAGCTATAAAAAGTACAAAAAAATATTTGATATTTTTTCAAAGAAAATACGTGAAGGACAAACTTATCAAATCAAAATATGCACTAAATATAAAAATAAATCTGAGATAAATCCTGTTAATTTCTTTTGGAAACTTATGAAAATCAATTCATCTCCAGAGTCATTTATGATTAGAGATAAAGATTATTCAATAGTTAGTTGTTCTCCAGAAACATTGATTGATAGAAAAGGTAACACAATCTTCACTAAACCAATAGCTGGAACACTAAAAAAGAATAAATTTTATAATAAATTAAAGGCTCTAAAATATTTTAGAAACAATAATAAGGAAACTAAAGAACATAATATGATTGTTGATCTTGAAAGAAATGATTTATCAAGAATTTGCAAACCTGGAACCGTAGAGATTAAAAAGGAAAAGTATGTTGAAGAATATAAGCATCTTTATCATTATGTAACAAGTATTGCAGGTAGGATAAAAAAAAATATTTCTGTAAAAGAAATAATAACTGCTATGATGCCTGGTGGATCTGTAATTGGATGTCCAAAAATTAAGACATTACAATTATTAAACTCTCAGGAAAAGGAAGACAGAAATATTTTTACTGGGAGTTTTGGTTTTATCAAATTCAATGAAGATATGAGGTTCAATATAATAATAAGATCTATTCTAAATTTTAAAAAAAAATCAGAGATTTCCGCTGCTTCAGGTGTAGTTTTAGACAGTGCAGCAAAAAAAGAATTTAATGAGAATTTTATAAAAGCAAAATCACTATTAGAATTATTTAAATGATATATATAATTGATCATCAAGACTCTTTTACTTGGAATGTTGTTCATCAATTTTCCCAATTTGATGAAGTAATTTGCACAAATTATTTTGAATTAAACAATAACTTACTTGAAAAATCTGAAACAATAGTGCTATCACCAGGTCCTGGATCTCCTAAAGATTACCCAAATACGTCAGAACTTTATAAAAAATTCAAGGGAAGAAAAAAAATAATAGGAATATGCCTAGGATATCAACAAATTTTATTTTCTGAAAAAGCAAAAATTATTCAACAAAAAAATATCTTCCATGGATACCAATCAGAGGTAAAAGTAACAAGTAACAAGTCAATCTTTGAGAAAAATTCAAAATTTAAAGTTGGCAGATATCACTCATTAAAACTAAAAGAGCCATTTTCAGCTAAAAATTTTGAAATAACAATCAGATGTTCAAACACTGGTATTGCAATGGGTTTTGAAAACATTAAAGATGATATATATGGATTTCAATTTCACCCAGAGTCTTTTTTAACAAAAAATGGTAAACTTCTTATTAAAAAAATCCTATCAGCGTAACACACTTAAGGAGATTAAATTTAATGATCTTTGGAATAAAAATGGTGTCTTTACTACAATGTGGATATACAGCAGACCACCTAAAATTCTTTTTTTTAAATCACATATTCAAAATTTAATCAAATCTTTAAAAGCTTATAATATAAGCGAGGATAATATTAAAAACATTATTTTAAATTTAATTAAAAAAAATGTTAATAGAAAAATTTCTTACAATCATTTACTCAGAGTTGCTTTAAATAAAAAAATTATATCTGTTTCTATTAGGGAAAGAGTAATACCAAAAAGTAAATTTAGTTTAAAATTAGTAAATTATGAGAGAGTAAAACCTGAATATAAAAATCTGAAATATAAAAAAATATTAGAATTTTTGTCAAAAATGAATACATCAAAACAGGATATCGCTTTATGTGTAAATAATAAAATTCTTGAAACTGGAACCTCAAATCTTTTGTTTGTTTATAAAAAAAAAATATATTCACCAAAATCAAATTATTACAAAGGAACGAATATTAAGTTTTATGAAAAAAAATTTCGTATTATTAAAAAGGATATTTACCTTAAGGATATCAAGCAGTTCGAAGAAATTATATTAGTTGGATCAGGAAAAGGTGTTGTATCTGTAAATTTAATTGAAGGTTATAATTGGAAAAGAAAAAGTAAAGAAACGTTTAATAAAATTTTTAAAACTTTTAAAAGTGAGTTTAGCAAAAATATATATAAATATAACTAATGAGAGATCCAAATAATCCATGTCTTTTTTGTAATGTTCCATCAAGTGAGTACGTCTTTGAAAATAATTCAGCCTTTTCTACTTTTGATTCTTATCCAGTTTCAAAACATCATGCACTAATTATTCCAAAGAGACATGTTGAAAGCTATTTTGATATGTCTGAAGAAGAAGTTTTATCCTGCAATAAGCTAATAAAAAAGATGAGAAATAAAATCCAAGAGCTTGATCCGACTGTAGATGGTTTTAATATTGGCACAAATTCAGGTAAAGAGGCAGGACAATCAATAATGCATTGCCATATACATTTAATTCCAAGAAGAAAAAACGATGTGGATAACCCGCAAGGCGGGGTTAGGGGAGTTATACCTTCAAAACAGCATTATCAGCGTAAAAAATAAATTTTTAACAATTTACCAGTGCTAAAATGTCACTTTATGGTAGTTGATCTATTATAATAAGTATACTAAGAATCCATTTGCGGAAGGAACATCATAATGATTTCAACAAACCCATTTTTTATTTTATCCCAGAGTGTACCGGCTATTTTAATGCAATCGTTCGTTATACTTATGGGTATTTTAATATTGGTGGGGACTGTAATGGATATTATCCATAAAAAAAATGTAAAATACTTTTTCCAAAATGCAAAAAAAGCAAAATTGTCAGCTAAAAAAGAATTAACAACTTCTGAAAGAATTTCAGTAATATCAAAAACTATTGCAAGCGATATAGCAACTACTTCTGAACTAGGAGCAGGTAAAAGAAGATTGGCACATGTAATGGGAATGTATGGAACAATTTTATTTTGGGTTGGATCAGTTGTGATGATATTTTTTTATACTTCTCCTAATGCAGTAACACCTGCTTTTTGGCCAATCGTTTGGCATGTTGGTGCGGCTTTAACAGTTCTAGGTGGAGGTTGGTTTTGGTTTTTCCTAAGAGTAGATGTCTACTCCGAAGCTCAACCTTGGTATAGAATTATTCAAGCAGACTTATTTGTGCTAGCATTGATTGCATCTTCATTGTTCGGATTAATTTGGTCTTATCTTCAATCTTTAAACTTACAAGGTAGATGGGATGATTTTGTTTTTTTAGGATTATTTATAATAGCAAACTTAGTTTTATTTGGCGGTGTATATTGGTCTAAATTTGCTCACATGTTTTACAAACCTGGTGCCGCTTTACAAAAAAATTTAGCTGAAGCTGATGGATCAAGAGATAATCTTCCACCTGAAGCTGATGCTCCTGAGCAATTTGGCCTAGGTATAAAAAGAGAAGAGCCAAAACATTATTAATATGGTAAAGATCTTAAAGGAGAAAATATAAATTATGTCAACTTTTGTGTATATGACTAGATGTGATGGCTGTGGTCACTGTGTGGATATTTGTCCATCAGATATTATGCATATCGATGAAACTATAAGAAGAGCAAAAAATATTGAACCAAACTTTTGTTGGGAATGTTACTCATGTGTTAAAGCATGCCCAAACCATGCAATTGACGTAAGAGGATATGCAGATTTTGCTCCAATGGGTCATAGCGTAAGAGTTAGAAGAGAAGAGGAAAAAGGAACTATTTCTTGGAGAATAAAATTTAGAAATGGAACAGAAAAGAATTTTGTGTCGCCGATAACTACTAAGCCTTGGGGTAAATTTATTCCAAAATTAGCTGAAGGAGATAAACCTAATCAAGGAGAAATTAATTCTCAAATATTATATTCAGAACCAGAGGGATTAAATACAAATAAAGAATTACCAAAAGTGGATAAGAGTGCTTTTAAAAAAGGAGTTTATTATTAATGGCTAGAAAAACTATAGTAGAAAATTGTGATGTTTTAGTTGTTGGTGGAGGAATGGCTGGAACTGGTGCAACTTTCGAGGCTAGACATTGGGGTAGAGATTTAAAAATAGTTTGTGTTGAAAAAGCAAATATAGATAGAAGCGGTGCAGTTGCTCAAGGTTTATATGCAATCAATTGCTACATGGGAATGCAATGGGGTGAAAACCAACCTGAGGACCATGTAAGATATGCAAGAAATGATTTAATGGGATTGGTCAGAGAAGATTTAGGATATGACATGGCTCGTCATGTAGACTCAACTGTTCATATGTTTGATGAATGGGGTTTGCCAATGATGAAAAATAAAGAGACAGGTAGATACCAAAGAGAAGGTAAATGGCAAATAATGATTCATGGTGAAAGTTATAAACCAATCGTTGCAGAAGCAGCAAAAAAATCAGCAGATAAAATTTACAACAGAATAATGATAACCCATTTATTAATGGACGAAAATAATGAAAATAGAGTTGGTGGGGCAGTTGGATTTAATATGAGAACAGGTGACTACCATGTATTTAAATCAAAAACAGTTATTGTTGCTGCTGGAGGAGCTTCACATATTTTCAAACCTAGAGCTGTTGGTGAAGGGATGGGAAGGACTTGGTATGCTCCTTGGAGTAATGGATCAGCATATGCATTACCTATTGCTGCAGGAGCTAAAATGACACAAATGGAAAATAGAATTGTGCTTTGCAGATTTAAGGATGGTTATGGTCCAGTTGGAGCATATTTCTTACATTTGAAAACATATACACAAAATGCAAATGGTGAAAATTATGAGAAGAAATGGTACGAAAAAACTAAAGAATTAGTTGGAGAATATATTGACCATCATCCTACTCCTACATGCTTGCGTAATCATGCTTTTATCCAAGAAACTATGGCTGGTGGTGGACCAATTCATATGGTTACAAAAGAAGCATTCCAAGATCCACACTTAGAAACAGTTGGGTGGGAAAATTTCTTAGGTATGACTGTTGGACAAGCAGTTGTATGGGCTTCTCAAAATATCGATCCAAAATATACAAACCCTGAATTAACAACATCTGAACCATATGTCATGGGTTCTCATGCTACATGCTCAGGCGCGTGGGTTAGTGGGCCTGAGGATTTATCTCCACCTGAATATTTCTGGGGATATAATAGAATGACGACAATTCAAGGTTTATTTGGAGCTGGCGATACAGTTGGCGGAAGTGCTCATAAATTCTCTTCTGGATCATTTACCGAAGGAAGATTAGCTGCAAAAGCTGCCGTAAAATACATAGAAGATCAAAAAGCTAATGATATTAAGGTAAGCGATAAGCAATGTGATGATTTCAAGGAAACTATTTATAAACCACTTGAAAATTACACTGTTGGTAGAAATGAAATAACTGGAGGGACCGTATCTCCAAGTTATATTTCACCAATCCAGGGGTTACAAAGATTACAAAAAATTATGGATGAGTATGTGGGTGGGATAAGTTACAATTATATGACAAACGAGAATACTCTTAAAAAAGGTTTAGAACTTCTTGCGTGGCTCGAAGAGGATTTAGAAAATGTAGGAGCTGAGGACTATCACCAACTTATGAGAGCTTGGGAGCTTAAACATAGAACTATTACATCTCAGTGTGTTACAGAGCATACCTTGTTTAGACAAGAAACTCGTTGGCCAGGATATTATTACAGAGGTGATTATATGAAACTAGATGATGAAAATTGGCATTGCCTTACTTTATCTAGAAGAGATCCAAAGACAGGTAAGTTTACTATGGAAAAGGCACCTGTTTATCATATTGTTGATGAAAAAGAGAAAAAAGAAGCTTCTTAGAACTCAATAGATCATAAAATGGCTTTATTAGATAAATCCGATGAGGAAATTATTAAAATAGCCGAACCTATTTGGGCAAATTTAGTTAAATCATCAAACATTAAAGATTATGGTGGATTTACAAGAGATTTATCATCACAAATGATGTATGGAGCAAATGAGGTTGAGTTAGGTAAGCAATGGGCAAGCAATAAACTTATTTCAAGTCTAGCAGAAGGATGTAAAGCTATTGGTTGCTTAAGAAGAGGTCTTTATATTACAATACTTTACAAACAGACCAGCACTGAAATACCAGGAGACTTTTTAGGAAGACTTGTCCTTGGTGATGAAGGAGATGAAGTTAAGGTTTTTGGAGCAACAATCTTTTAAATCACTAAATTATTCTTTGCATTTAACACAACTTGTGGTATCCCGCGAGTATGTTTCAAATAATAAATCAAAACTTAAAAAAATTACCTTTATTCTTTGAAAATCAATTAAGTAAAATAATTAAATCATTTTTATATCTTTTTATATTTTTTGCTTGGGGCATTATAATCTTAAGCACTGCTCAAAATTTTATATAAAACATTCATAATTATTGACTTTGAACTATTAGAGGAATAGTTACTGCTTATGGAGTATTTTCTTCCAATTGCACAAGTTGAAATAAATATTTTATATATATTTGGTTTAAGTTTAGTTGTAGGAATTTTATCAGGATTATTTGGAGTAGGTGGAGGTTTTTTAATGACACCATTTTTAATTTTTATGGGTGTGCCACCGATATACGCTGTTCCAAATGAAGCAAGCAATATTCTTGGAACTTCTGTTTCAGGTTCTACAACACATTATCTTAAAGGTACACTTGATTATAAAATGGGGTTTATGATTGTAATTGGTGGTATTGTCGGAACAGTTCTGGGTATTATTATTTTTTCATATTTTAAAGATATCGGAAAAATAAATGTAGTTATTTCTCTTGCCTATATGTACATCCTAGCAATTTTAGGAACTTTTATGTTAATTCAAGGTGTTTCAGAAATTGATAAAGCTAGAAAAAAAATTACTGAAAGAAAAAAATTACATAAACACTACTGGATACATGGATTGCCCTTAAGAATGCGTTTTAAAAAATCTCAACTTTATGAAAGTGCATTCACTCCAATTATAATTGGTTTAATTGTTGGTTTCATAGCAGCAATTATGGGAATTGGTGGTGCTTTTATACTTGTTCCTGCAATGATTTATATTATTGGGATGCCTACAAGATTGATACCTGGCACATCTCTATTTGTAACAATTTTTGTAAGCGCTATTGTAACAATTCTCCATGCATTAAACTACGGAACTATAGACTTGATTTTAGTTTTTGTTTTAATCTTAGGATCAATAATTGGTGTACAGTTCGGACAAAAAATAGGTGAAAAAATTGACAGTTCAGAATTCAAAACTATTTTAGCGATTCTTTTACTTTTAGTAGGTATTGCTATTGCTTATGATACTTTTATTAAAGATGAAAACACAATTAAAACTGTAATTAATACAAGTGATAATTTAGGATCTTTAAGTCAATTTATATTAAATTTTTCTGAAGATATGCCAATATTTTATGGACTTACATCAGTATTGTTAGCAATAGTGCTCGGAGTTGGTGCTGCAATGATTAGAAGAATTTATTCTAATTGGAATGACGCACGTTTAGCAAAATTGAAAAAATAATTACGCACTTCTATATAGTTTAGTCATTACAAATTCTTTATGACCTAAAGCTTCCGCACAAGTTAATCTTCCATTTGCAACTCTTAAAGTTGATTTAATTAACTCATCACCAGCTTGACTTAAATTCATCTCCCTAGATAAAATTTTTGATACATCAACATCAATATGCTCACTCATAGTTTTTGCTGTAAGTGGATTAGCAGTCAATTTGATTACAGGTTCAATTGGATTCCCGATAATATTTCCTTGTCCTGTTGGGAATAAGTGAATATTAAAACCTCCTGCAGCTTGTAAAGTAACGCATTCTGCTGCTGCTGATGAAGTATCCATGAAGTATAAACCAGCACCTTTTGTTGGTTCCTCAGCTGGCTCTAAAACATCAATAAATTGACATCCACCAATTTTTTGAAAGTTTCCAAAAGCTTTTTCTTCTATTGTAGTAAGTCCACCAGCTATGTTACCAGCTGTTGGTTGACTTTCTGACAGGTCGTCTGTTGCTTCTCTAAGAATAAAATCATTATAATCATTCCATGTTTTTTTAAATTTTGCCTGCGCCTCAGGAGTTTTACCTCTCTTTTCACAAACAGTTTCAGCTCCTGTTAATTCAGAAGTTTCTCCAAAACATAAATGTACACCTAGCGGTTCTAATTTATCCATTAAATTTCCTACTGTTGGATTAGACGCTAAACCAGATGTTGTATCAGATTCACCACATTTGACTGATATCCATAAGTCACTCATTGGACATTCTTCTCTTTGTTTTTCAGATGCCCACATAGAAAATTCTTGAGCTTTTTTTGAAACTTTGGCGATAGTATCTATATCTCCAACACCTTCGATACTAAAACCTTCTACAGGTTTACCAGTAGTAGCAATTGCATCTACAATTCTTTTTGTCCATTTAGGCTCAATACCAACTACAATTACAGCAGCCACATTTGGATTTTTTCCTGTACCAATCATGGTTCTAAAGTGAAGTTCTAGATCTGCACCGAATTGTAATCTTCCATATGAGTGAGGTAAAGCAATTGTACCTTTAATATTATTTGCTACAGCCTCTGCACATGCGTTTGAAATATCATCAACAGGAAGGATTATTACATGATTACGAGTCCCTGCTCGTCCATTTTCTCTCTTATATCCTAAAAAACTTTTTGGAATTTCCATATTTTACCATTTTTTCGTTTTAACATTGTGAACGTGAACATGTTCACCTTTTTTAATACTTTTCACTACCTTTCCAATATCATGACCATATTTCATTATTGTATCTCCTTCATTAAGATCTACCATAGCAATTTTGTGGCCTAGAGGAATTTCATCTTTTGATTGAATGGATACAGATTTGTCATTTTCCATTATCCAGCAATTACAATCCTGATTTATTGTTATTTTTTCTATAACAACAACACCTACATTGTCTTTTTCATCATGTATAATTATATCTGTGTTAGACATTGTGACGATTTCTTTATTTGAAATTTTGCCAATCTTATATATTAATCGATCACTTTAACAAATAAAAAAAAGAATTAGAAAGGCTCAACTATGACCAAAATGACAACTGAAGAGGCGTTTATAAAAGTTCTTCAAATGCACGGAATTGAACATTCATTTGGAATTATAGGATCAGCCTTTATGGCAATTTCTGATTTATTTCCTAAAGCAGGTATTACTTTTTGGGATGTCGCTCATGAAACAAATGGTGGTTTAATTGCAGATGGCTACACAAGAGCTACAGGTAAAATGTCGATGGTTATTGCTCAAAATGGGCCAGGTATTACTGGTCTAGTTACACCTATTAAAACAGCTTATTGGAACCACACTCCTTTACTATTAGTAACCCCACAAGCAGCCAACAAAACCATGGGTCAGGGAGGTTTCCAGGAAGTAGAACAGATGAATTTATTTAAAGATATGGTTTGTTATCAAGAGGAGGTTAGAGACCCTTCAAGGATGGCAGAAGTTTTAAACAGAGTAATTGAAAAAGCTTTTAGAGGTTCCGCGCCTGCTCAAATAAATGTTCCAAGAGATTATTGGACTCAAGTTATAGATATTGAATTACCTCCAATAGTTAGATTTGAAAGACAAGGTGGAGGAAAAGAAGCGATCGATAAAGCTGCAAAACTACTATCTGAAGCTAAGTTTCCAGTAATTTTATCTGGTGCAGGAGTAGTAATAGGTGGTGCTGTAGAAGAGTGCAAAAAACTTGCAGAAAGATTAGATGCGCCTGTTTGTAATGGATATCAACATAATGACAGTTTTCCTGGTAGTCATCCTTTAGCAGTTGGACCATTAGGATATAATGGATCTAAAGCTGGAATGGAATTAATATCAAAAGCAGATGTTGTTTTAGCATTAGGAACAAGACTTAATCCATTTTCTACATTACCTGGATATGGGATTGATTATTGGCCAAAAAAGGCAACAATAATTCAGGTCGACATGAATCCTGACAGAATTGGCTTAACTAAAAAAGTTACAGTAGGTATCTGTGGAGATGCAAAAATGGTCTCTCAACAAATTTTGGAAAAACTTTCTCCATCTGCTGGTGATGTGGGTAGAGAAGACAGAAAAAATTTAATTCATAAAACAAAGTCTGCCTGGCTACAAACATTAACTAGTTTAGACCATGAAGATGATGACCCAGGTACAGTTTGGAATAAAGAAGCTAGAGAAAGAGATTCTGATAGAATGTCACCTAGACAAGCATGGAGAGCAATACAAGCTGGAATGCCTGAGGATGTAATTATATCAAGTGATATAGGAAATAATTGTGCAATTGGAAATGCTTATCCAACTTTCGAAAAGCCAAGAAAATATTTAGCACCTGGTTTGTTTGGACCATGTGGTTATGGTTTTCCCTCGATTTTAGGTGCTAAAATTGGTTGTCCTGATACTCCAGTTATTGGTTTTGCAGGAGATGGAGCATTTGGTATTAGTATGAATGAAATGAGCTCTTGCGCTAGAGAGGAGTGGCCGGCAATCACTATGGTTATTTTTAGAAATTACCAATGGGGAGCAGAGAAAAGAAATTCAATTTTATGGTTTGATGATAATTTTGTAGGAACAGAATTAGATCCTGAATTAAGTTATGCTAAAGTTGCGAATGCATGTGGACTTAAAGGATTAACTGTTAGAACTATGGAAGAAACAACTGCTGCAATCAAACAGTCATGTGAAGATCAGAAAAAGGGTATAACAACATTTATTGAGGTGATTTTAAATCAAGAATTAGGTGAGCCATTTAGAAGAGATGCAATGAAAAAACCAGTACAGGTCGCTGGTATAGAGAAAACAGATATGAAGCCTCAAAAAGGTTTGAATTAAAGTAAATATTTTTAGCTTCTTAAAATCCTAATAAATCTATATATATATTAAATTTATGAACCAAAATGATATCAAAATTGGATCAAATAGAAGTTTTGGAGTTGTATTTTTTATAGTTTTTTTAGTAATCTCCTTATATCCATTGTTAAGCAATGAGAACATAGGAATTTGGTCTCTAGTAATTTCAATTATTTTTTTAGTTTTAGGTCTTTTAAATTCAAAATTATTGAATCCTTTAAATAAAATATGGTTTAAATTTGGTCTACTTTTAGGAAAAATAATTTCACCAATTGTAATGGGAATAATATTTTTTTTTGTAGTAACTCCTATTGCAATACTAATGAAACTATTACGAAAAGATTTAATTAATTTGAAATTTAACAAAAATAGTACTTATTGGATTGATAAATCAGGTCCTAAAAGTAAAATGAAAAATCAATTTTAATTTATGAGTTTTATAAAAGAATTTTGGGAGTTTTTAAAAGTAAGAAAAAAATATTGGTTACTTCCAATTATATTAGTCTTAGTCTTATTTGGTGGTTTAATTGTACTTAGCCAAGGTTCGGCAGTTGCACCATTTATATATACAATTTTTTAAGTGAGTTCTATTTTAGGAATTTCGGCATTTTATCACGATAGTGCAGCTTGCATAATGATAAATGGCAAAATTATTGCCGCTGCTCAAGAAGAAAGATTTACTAGAATTAAACATGATTCAAATTATCCACATAATGCTGTAGATTTTGTTTTAAATTTTGCAAAACTGAAATTAAGTGAAGTTGATAAAATAATCTTTTTTGAAAAACCTTTTTTAAAATTTGAAAGACTTCTTGAAACATATGTAGCATTTGCACCAAAAGGTTTTATTTCCTTTTCAAAAGCAATGCCAATATGGATTAAAGAAAAATTATTTCAAAAAAATTTACTTCAAAATAAGCTTAAAAATCATGATGAAAACTATGACAAAAAAAAGGATAATATTTATTTTTCAGACCATCATTTAAGTCATGCTGCAAGCGCTTTTTTTCCATCTCCATTTAATGAGGCTGTTGTAATCACTGCAGATGGTGTGGGTGAATGGGCAACCACAACTGTAGCAATTGGAAACAGCAATGACCTTGAAATAAAAAAAGAAATTCATTTTCCACATTCTCTTGGACTTTTGTATTCAGCATTCACATATTACACAGGTTTTAAAGTAAATAGCGGGGAATATAAATTAATGGGTTTAGCACCATATGGAAAACCAAATTACGTAAATGAAATTATGAAAATGATCGATGTTAAAGAAGATGGAACGTTCAGACTTGATCAAAGTTATTTTAATTATGCTACAGGATTGACTATGACTAATAAAAGATTTGATAGTTTATTTGGACAAAAACGAAGAGATCCTAAACTTGATAAATTAACTCAATTTCACATGGATGTTGCGTCCTCAATTCAAAAAGTTACAGAAGATATAATGTTAAAATTAGTTAGATCTGTAAAGAAAGAATATGGATTGAAAAACTTATGTCTTGCAGGAGGTGTAGCTTTAAATTGTGTTGCAAATGGAAAAATACTTAAAGAGAAAATTTTTGAAAATATTTGGGTTCAACCAGCAGCGGGTGATGCCGGAGGTGCATTAGGTGCCGCATTAGCTTTATGGCATATAGATCAAAATAACCCGAGAGTGATAAATGAAAATGACAACATGTCTGGATCTTATTTAGGACCTGAGTATTCTGAAGATCAAATAAAAAAAGAATTATCTCGTTTAGGTGCTGAATTTGAAATATTAGATGAAAATGAAATTATTGATAGAACATCAAAAGATTTATCTGAAGGAAATGCAGTCGGATGGTTTCAGGGTAGAATGGAATTTGGACCTCGTGCTCTAGGAGGAAGATCAATATTAGGCGATCCTAGATCACCTCATATGCAAAAAAATTTAAATTTAAAAGTAAAATACAGAGAAAGTTTTAGACCGTTTGCACCATCTATTTTATCTGATGATTTAAGTGATTGGTTTGAGATGAACTCTGTTTCTCCATACATGTTGATGGTAGCCAATGTTAGAAAAGAAAAATGTATTCCTATGTCAGAAAATGAAGAAAAATTATTTGGTATTGATAAACTAAATGTAAAAAGATCGTCTGTTCCAGCAATTACACATGTAGACTATTCAGCAAGAATTCAAACTGTCCATAAGGATACAAATTCAAAATACTATAAATTAATTTCAAAATTTAAAGAGATAACAGGATGCCCAATTTTAGTTAATACATCTTTCAATGTGAGAGGGGAACCGATAGTAAATACTCCAGAAGATGCATTTAATTGTTTCATGGGAACAGATTTAGATAAATTGATAATTGGTAATTGCTATTTAGATAAAAAAAAACAAAATTCAGATTTAAAAAAAGATTATAGTGATAAATTTGAATTAGATTAAAATTTTAAAGACTTCACAATTTTATCTTTTACACGGGTTGTACCGTTTAAATTCCAATGAATATCTCCATAAATAAAATTATCAAAAATGAAATCTCTTTTATTTTCCTTTTTAAACTCATCATAAATACTTACAAAATTAATTTCATATTTTTCTGAAAATTTTTTCCAATAAGTTTCATGATAATCATCACCATAAAATATTTGAGTTGGCCAAGGATATACAATTAAAGTAGAGTTTATCTCATTTTCTTTAAGTAATTCAAAAAGCTTAATTAAATATTTTTCTGATTGCAAAAGACCAATTTTTACTTCATTAAATTTATCTTCATCAAAAGTCCAAAATCCTCTATCTATATGTGTCATTCTATAAAACATAACATCGTTCCTATTCGTTTTAAAAAAATTTTTATTCAATTCTTTGGATGCTTTTATTTTTAGTTTTATATAATTTTTAACAAGTTCAGTTCGGTCAGATAAAATATTTAAAAATCTAAATATTGTTGAATTATCTCTTAAAATTTTTCCTACAGAATAAAAAATTTTCTTTGGAGTTGATATTTTTTTAGTTTCCTCGTACGTCAAAATATTACCCTCATCATTAAACCTAATAAACATTTCATCATAGATATCAGATATATCTAAAAAAACTAACGCTTGATCAAATTTAAAGCCCTCATTTAAATAATATTTTATTTTTTTATAATAAATACTTGGTGAATAAGACCCTACTGCTGAGTTTAAAATTTCATAGTTAAATCCTAAGTAATCATCTAATTGTCCAGCTAATGTATCTTCATAATTTAGACCGGAGCCCTCAATAAAAGAATCACCAATTAATAAGATTCTTTTTTTTTCTGTATTTATTTTTTTAACAATTCTTTTTTCTTTATCTCTAAACCCTATTGAGTTTGTAATTAACCTTTGTTTTATTTTTCCACCCCAAATTTCAAATTGGTCAGTATTAGGAAGTATATCGTGGTGATATATTTTTGATGGTATTCTCCACCATTTTTCCTTCCAAGCTATATTCTCCCAATATCTTGTTTTTTTTAATATAAGATTACTTAATACAATATCTATAGATATAGCTATGATAAATATTAAGAAAATTTTTTTCATAAAAATAATATGTTTATTAATTACTGATTAATATATAATTTATTCACAATAGTTAAATTACTTTATGTATAAAAATTACAAATTAATTTTATTCTTAGGAGCGGCAATAATATTTCTGATTATGAGTGCAAGTAAGTATGAAGAATTTAGTCTTAAAAAATCTATATCAGCATGCGTAATTGCAAAAAGTAAATTAAAAAAAGAAATTAAGCCTGAGGAGGCTAGAATAATTTGTGAGAAAGAAATAAAGAATTAATAATTTAACTAAATTTTTTAAAGTAAACTTGGCAACCAGGTAGAAAATTTTGGAAACAAAATCATTAATATTCCATAGACAATACCAACAATTGTAAATAAAGGTACCTCCTTGAAGGCATTAGCGGGATTCTCTTTAATAACTCCTGCAGCTGTATATATACCAACACAAACAGGCGGTGTTATCATGCCAATTCCAGCAAAAGCAACAAAAACAACATAAAGGTGCAATAAACTTTGATCAAAAGATAAAGTTAAAGCTGCAAATATTGGGACTGTTAAATAAAATACTGGAACTATTTCTATAAAAGTTCCAAGTATCAAACATATTGTTCCAAGCATGATCCAAAATAAATTCACACTAACTCCCATATCAGTAAAGTAAGTTATTATTCTTTGAGGTGCTTGAGTATAAGTTAATACCACACTTAAAAATGTAGCTGTTGCTATAATAGAAAATATTACAGCAGTAATAATTGCAGTATCTTTCAAACAACTTAATAAAGATGAGAAAGTTAATTCTTTGTAAATTAAAAAACCTATGGTTACTGCGTAAACACCAGCAATTGCAGCTGACTCAGACGGAGTAAGAAGACCAGCGTAAATACCACCCAAAATTATCACAGGAGTTATCAAAGCAGGCAATGCAGCTATAAATGAATTAAACCTTTCTTTAAATGTTGCTTTTTTATCTGTTCTTATATGTCTACATTTAAAAAGAACTAACAAAACCATAAGAATTAAAAGAATAATCCCTGGAATTACTCCTGCTGCAAAAGTTTTTGAAACAGGAACATATGTAAGTGCACTGAACAAAATTGCAGCATTTGACGGTGGTATTAAAGCCTCAAGTAGAGCAGCAGATGCAGCGAGTACCACAACAAATGGTGTAGGGTAACCTTGCTCTATCATTTTAGGCATCATAATTGTTCCAACAGCTGTAATTGCTGCAAGTATTGATCCACAAAAAGCAGCAAAAAAACCCATAGCAATAACCATTGCTACACCAAGTCCACCAGGCCAATGTCCAACCAGTGTAGTTGCAAATTTTACCAATCTTAGTGCAGCACCACCTTTTAACATTGCCATTCCACTGAAAATAAATAATGGAACTGCAATGAGCACATGTTTAGTTAAGGCACCAAATGATACTTGAATTAGAACTGACCATGGAAGTTTTAACCCAGCTATTGCTGCTATTGAGCTCCCCAATCCAAAAACTAAAAAAATAGGAACAGAAATAACTAAAGTAATTAATGATAAAATAGATGCTATCGCAAACATTTAATTTCTAATTAGATTTATAATGTTATCAAACAATAACTCTAATGAAGTGAGTGCTAAAATAAAAAATCCCACTGGGAAAGCTAAAAACATCCACCAAATAGGAATACTAATCTCAATTTCCATAACTTGACCTAAATTGAAATACATTATTGTTGCATCAAGACCTGCTTTAAAAAAAATGCAAGCTGATATAAGAGCAACTAAGTTTACAATTAAAAATAAAATTTCTTTATTTTTTTTTGATAACAAGGGAGTTAAAAAATCTACTTTGATATGTTGTCCTTTTTTCAATAATGGTCCCAAAAGAGGAAAAACAAGCCAGCTAACTAGAACAGGCGGTAATTCAATAAACCAAGCAAATCCAGTTCCGGTTATAAATCTTGTTGTTGCACTTAAGAATAATGCAGCAACCATTATGAAAATAATTAACATTGCGAGAGACAATGAAGCCGAAGCTAAATAATTGTTAACTGCTCGCAATGCTTTCATCTTTAGATTAAGTAATCAACTTACTCTAATTATTTTTTGCATACTCTTGCGCTGCTTTTAAAGCATCGGCATCAATCATTTTTGCCATAGCTGGCATAACTTTATTTTTCATCAGCTTATCAAATTTTGCTTTCTCAGCTCCAGAAAGTGTAGTTACAACACCACCTCTCTCTTGGAATTCTTTGAGAACTGACTCACCGTGATCCATTATTCTATCTGTAGAAAGAGTTCCAACTTCTTTACCAACATCCATAATTATTTTTTGTAAGTCAGCTGGTAAACTTTTAAACCAAGTTGAATTAGCCATTATGTAAGCATCTGCATAATATTGATATGGCTTTTGTGCATATTTTAAAAATTCCCACCAACTATAAGCTTTAATACTACCTGGAGGGCTATTAATTGTGTCGATCATTCCAGATTGAAGAGCATTATACACTTCACCAGTTTTTAATGATACACGATTTGCTCCAAGAGCATCCCACATAGGTTCCTCGCTTTTAAGCAATCTTCTGGCTTTTAAGCCTTTCATGGCATCAATACCTGTTAATTCTCTAGCACTAGAAATTGACATTACAGGACCAACAGGGTTGTACATGACTAAAGTTGAATTAGTTTTTTTTGTTAATTCCCCCCAAATTTCTTTTCCTTTTGAGGAATTTTGAAAAAACCCTCTTTGTTGCTCCCAAGAATTAAATAATCCTGGAAATGACGCAACATTAAAGTTTTTGTTAATTGGTGGAAAGCTTACCACACCTACAATTCCACCTAATTCAACAGCTCCAGAAGTTACAGCACCCATAACTTCTCTAATCCCAAAAAGTTGTTTTGATGGGTATACCTCAATTTTAAGTTTACCTTTAGCTCTTTTGTTTACTTCATCTGCAAAAATTTGAGCATGCTTAGCGCTATGATGTTTAGGACTCCAATGAACAGATAAACGTCCAACAATCTCAGCAAAAGCTGCAGTTGAAGAAATTACAAATGAAATAACCAAGAAAAAGCTAACCAAACCTTTTAATAAAGTTTTAATTTTATTCATATTTTCCCTCTCTTTTTTTTATTTAATCTTATTATTTTGATTTAATTAAAACAATCAAAATAAAATTGTATAAATTTGAATAATAAGGTCTAAATGTTATATTAGCTGATAACATGATTTATAAATTATCAAAAAGCATATTGGTGCTTTTTTTTCTGCTTTTTTTTTCAAATATTTCATATAGTGAGACTAAAATAGATAAAGCAGTTGATAAAACTACTGATTTTTTTAAGTCTGTTTCAAAAAGAGGGTTAAATAAAAATCAGACAGCTGAGTTTTTAAATAATTATGCAATTACCCTCAAAGATGAAAGAACCGACGGGGAAGTAACTTATATTTTTGATAGTGAGAGCTACAAAAGATACAAGAATGGAAATATTATATCTGAAGATGGATGGAGATTTTCAAAATTGGGAGGCCTAAGGATATTTAATGGTGATGTAAAACTTACATGGAAAATAAAAATTGGAAAAGATAATTTAATTGTTATAAAAACAAAATTTCAGCCAATTGGAAAAGAATATCCCTTTACTTATAGATTAAAAAAATTATTTTTTGAGGAGTTTCAATGAATCCTACAGATATCCTGTTAAGTATTGCTATAGTTGGAATTTATACGTTTATTTATGTTTATCTAAAATCTAAATACGATGACAATAAAACTATTATAAAGTTATTTGTGATTGGTTTCATTTATGCAACAATAATTACTGGTATTCTCTATTACTTAATAAAATTTATAGCTTCATAAAAAATTTATATGAAACATAAATTAGAATTAATTTATTTCAAAATGAGAGCACTAGCAGAAGCTCCTCGTTTATTATTTCATTATACCGAGATTAAGTATGATGATGTTATGTCATGGGATTACTATGGCAAGGATTGGTCAGAGGTAAAACCAAATATTCCTTTTAAACAACTTCCAATGTTAGTAGTTGATAAAAAACACTATATTTGTCAAAGCATGGCAATTATGACATTTGTAGAAAATTTGGCAGGTATTAACATTACTGATCCAATATTAAATGCAAAAGCAAACGCAATCATGCAAAGTGCACAAGAACTTTTTATGCCACTTAATCCAACAGTTAACTTTGCAAAAGGTGAGAAGTTTAAAAAAAAAAGAGAAGATATGATACCATTTTTAATGTCAAGATTTGAAGATCTTGAAAAAGCTATTAAAGAAAATGATAAAAAATTTTTTATTTTAGATGAGCCTAGAGCATGTGATTTTGTAACATTTCATCATTTAGATCTATCTAAAATGCTTGATCCTTCAATAATAAAAAAATTTCCTAGGTTAGAAAAATTTCTGGAAGATGTAATGTCTATTGAAAGCGTTAGATCTTATTTGGATAAACGTCCTGAATTGATTGATGTAAGTGTCGAACCAAAACTAGTAATTGATGGAGTTACTCATCCAACAGGAGTTAAAAAAACTTAATTTTTAAATAGTTGATTGCGTTATATAAAATTTCTATTATAACTCACATGAATTTATGGCGGGGTAGCTCAGTTGGTTAGAGCGCGGGACTCATAAGCCCGAGGTCAGTGGTTCGATCCCACTTCCCGCTACCAAATTAATGTCCAGGAAAATCCATTAAATTTTCAACTTTATAACCATTTTTTAAAAGATTATCACAACCACCTAAGTCAAATAGATTAATAACAAATACAAAAGCTGCAACCTTACCCTTAGAAAGTTCAATAAGTTTTGCTGCAGCTGCTGCTGTCCCTCCAGTTGCAATCAAGTCATCAATTACTAGAACCGACTCATTTTCAGAAATTGAGTCTTTGTGAACTTCTATTGTTGCTGTTCCATATTCAAGCTTAAAATCAACTGAATATACATCAGCAGGAAGTTTATTTTTTTTGCGTAACATTATAAATGGTTTTTTTAATATATATGAAACAGCAGAGGCAAATACGAAACCACGAGACTCAATTGCTGCAATTTTATCTACCTTAAACTTTTTAGATCTCTCAATAATCTGATTGATTGTTTCCTGAAAAGCAGACTCATCTTTAATCAAAGTAGTGATATCCCTGAATAAAATGCCTTTTTTGGGATAATCTTTTATAGAACGAATATAATCTTTTAAATCCATAATAGTTATTTATAAATACATTATAATAAGTTTTTACATGGCAAATAATAAATTAGCAATAATTGGTGGAAGCGGTCTATATGATGTTGAGGAATTTAAAGACCGAGAATTAATAGATTTAAACACTCCTTGGGGAAACCCATCAGATCAAATTTTAAAAACAAATTATAATAACAAAGAGGTATATTTTTTACCAAGACATGGAAGAGGACATTATATTTCACCTTCAAATATAAATTTTAGAGCGAACATTGATGCATTAAAACAATTGGGCGTAACAGATATTGTCTCTGTTTCTGCAGTTGGGTCGTTAAAAGAAGATTTGTCTCCTGGTAAATTTGTAATTATTGATCAATTTATTGATAGAACTTTTGCGAGACATAAAACTTTCTTTGATGAGGAAATAGTTGCCCATGTATCAATGGCTCATCCAACCTCTAAAGGTCTAATGAATGCATGTGAGGATGCAATTAAAAAAGAGGGAATCGATTATCAAAGGGGAGGTACTTACGTAGTAATGGAAGGTCCTCAATTTTCAACCTTAGCAGAGTCAAACCTTTATAGATCTTGGAAAGCAGATGTAATTGGTATGACTAATATGCCAGAGGCTAAATTAGCAAGAGAGGCAGAAATGAGATACGCGTCAGTTTCTATGGTTACTGATTATGATTGTTGGCACCCAGATCATGAAAATGTAGATGTGCAAACTGTGATAAAAGTTTTATTAAATAATGCCTCTAAAGCAAAAAGCATGATTAAAAATCTTATTGATAATTTTGAGAGTCATATTGACCCTTATGATCCAATAAATAACTGTTTAGATGTTGCTATAATTACTGCTCCAGAAAAAAGAACCCAAAAAACCCTTAATAAACTTAAAACAATAGCTGGTAGAGTGCTAAATAAATGAAAATAGAGGGTAAAGAATATAGAACTATTTGGTTTGAAAACAATTTTGTAAAAATTATTGATCAAACTAAACTTCCTCATAAATTTATTATTAAAGAACTCAAGACATTTGACGATGCAGTGAATGCAATAAAAAACATGGAAGTAAGAGGGGCTCCTTTAATAGGGGCAACTGCTGCTTATGCAATAGTTTTGGCTATCAAAGAAAACAATAATTTAAACTTTATAAAAAAAAGTTCTGAAAAATTAGTAAACGCAAGACCAACTGCAATTAATCTACAATGGGCAGTTCATAGAATGAATAATAAATTGTCATCTGTAAATCCTGAGGATTTATTTAATGTTGCATTGAAAGAAGTCGATGAAATATGCAATGAAGATATTAATTTCTGTAAAAATATTGGCTTAAATGGTCTCAACATTATTGAGGAAATTTACAATAAAAAGAAAAATACAATTAATATACTTACACATTGTAATGCTGGATGGCTGGCAACAATCAACTGGGGGACAGCAACGTCCCCAATTTACCATGCCTATAAAAAAGGGATTCCTGTACATGTATGGGTCGATGAAACCAGACCAAGAAATCAAGGTGCAAATTTAACTTCATTTGAATTAAATGAAGAAGGAATACCAAATACAATTATTACAGATAATACAGGTGGTATTTTAATGCAAAGAGGTGAGGTTGATATGTGTATTGTTGGAACTGATAGAACTTTATCAACAGGTGATGTTTGTAATAAAATTGGTACTTATTTAAAAGCTTTGGCTGCACATGATAATAATGTACCTTTCTATGTAGCTCTGCCAAGCTCCACTATTGATTGGGAAACAAAAGATTATAATGAGATACCAATTGAAGAGAGAAACGCAGATGAACTATCTTATATAGAGGGAAAAGATGATAAAAATAATATAAGTAAAATTTTGATTTATCCTGAAAAGAGTAAGTCTATAAATCTTGCTTTTGATATAACCCCTGCAAAATATGTGACAGGTTTAATAACAGAAAAAGGTATATGCAAAGCATCTACAAATGGTTTAAAACAAATGTTTAGTAAATTATGAACCCTCTTATTCTATCTTTAATATGTTTAGTTATAGTTGGTATAACAGCAAATTTAATTAAATTAATAAAAGAGAGTAAAATACTGCTTCAATTATCAATATTACCTTGTGTGTATTTAGTTATTTATGGATGTTATTTAATATTTGGTCCAATTGATTTATACAAGGATGGAACAGAAAATTTTTTTAATCAGAACCCAAATAAAGAACTGCCAATTGTTTTTGTATTACTTAAATTTTATCAATATATTTTAGTCTTAGTTGGAATTGTGTTTGGTTATTTATATTTTTATTATTTAAGTCAAATTAATAAAGATAAAAATAATCTTAATACATAAAATGCTAATTCAAAAAAAAGAGATTATTAAATTTGCCAAACTGTTAAATCAAAGAAAATTATCAGCTCTAAGATCTGGCAATATATCATTAAGATATAAAAGTGGATTTTTAATCACTCCTTCTGGAAAAAAATATTCATTATTAAAAGTTAAGGACATCGTATTTGTTAATCTAAATGGAAAATATAATAAAAAACAGAAACCTTCTTCTGAGTGGAGGTTCCACCAAGATATTTATATTTCAAAAAAAAATGCTAAAGCAATAGTTCATTCTCATTCTACAAATGCTACAGCTCTATCAACACATAATAAAAAAATACCTTCATTTCATTACATGGTGGCCTTAGCTGGTGGATCAGATATTAAATGTGCAAAATATGCAACTTATGGAACGAGAGAATTATCAAAAAATATTCTTAAAGCTTTAAAAAATAGATTTGCATGTTTAATCGCTAATCATGGACAGATTACATTTGGATCTAGTCTTGCTGAAGCATTTGAATTAGCAGAGGAAGTAGATAATCTTGCCAAACAGTATATTAAAGCTCTCTTATTGGGACGGCCTAAACTTTTAAGTTTAAATGAAATGAAAAAAGTTTTAAATAAGAGCAAAACATATAAAAAAAATTAGAATGACAACAAAAGTTGGAGAACATATTACACTTGATATTTTAGGAACAAAGAAAGAATACGATCCAGCTTTTTATGAAAAATTAGTCTATAAAATTGCAAAAATTGCAAAAGTAACAGTATTAGAAATAACAAAATATAAGTTTGAACCACAAGGATTTACCCTTGTAGCTTTACTTGCAGAAAGCCATATAAGTTTTCATACATTTCCTGAAAAAGGCATAATAAGTTTTGATTTTTTTACATGTGCAAAAGTATCTCCTTCAGTAGCTTTGGATGTTATTGAAGAGGAAATTGATCATACAAATATAATTATTAAAAAATTTAATAGGGATACTATAGATCATTATCATGACAATTATAGCTCGCCGGGTCTAAAGAAGTCTTACATAGTTAAAAAAATTTTAGAAAAATTTAAATCTGAGGTTGGACAGCAAATAGAAATTTTAGAATTAGAACAGTTTGGTAAAGCACTATTCATAGATAATGAAATTCAGGTGGCAGAGAGTGATGAGCACTTATATAGCTCAACATTTGTTAACTCTGGACTTAATCTAAATTCAAATAAAGAAAAAGCTGCAATAATTGGTGGAGGTGACGGAGGTGTTGCAAGAGAGTGTATTTCAAAAAATTTTGGCTTTATTGATTGGTTTGAATTAGATCCAGAGGTTGTAAATGTTTGCGACAAACACTTAGCAAAAATTGGAAACAAAGCCACAGAAAAAAATTCAGTAAATTGTGTTTGGGGAGATGCTTTTGAAAGTATTAAAACAGTTAACGATAATACTTATGATCAAATATTTGTTGATTTAAATGATGATCAGTACTGCATCGATCTAGCTGCAAAAAATATGAATGCATTAGAAAGAATATTAAAACCAAAAGGTGTAATAACAGCTCAGGTAGGCAGTCAGGATAAAAAACCTCATCAAGTAAATAACTGGCTTAATGTATTTAATAAAAATTTTGGTAATACAAAATTATCGAGAGTTTATATACCTAGTTTTGACTGCGCTTGGAACTTTTCATCATCTATAAATCATTAGAATTTTCTTTTTTATTCTATCAATTTATGAAATAATTAAATTTTAACGGAGGAAATAATGAATATATTAAAAAAAACTTTTTTTTCGATTATAATTTCTTTATTTTTAATCAGCAGTTCTAATGCTGATAAAATAAGAATTGGAACAGAGGGCGCTTATCCTCCCTGGAATTCAAAAGATGCTTCAGGGAAATTAATTGGTTTTGAAGTAGAACTAGCTTGGCAGTTATGCAGATATATCGGTCAACAATGTGAAATAGTTGAACAAGATTGGGACGGAATGATACCGGCATTAACATCTAAAAAATTTGATGCAATCATGGCTGGAATGTCAATCACCGAGGAAAGAATGAAAACAATTAATTTTTCACAAGGATATGCAGATGAAGTTGCATCTTTAGCAGTTATGAAAGGTTCAGATCTTGAAGGAATAGAAACTCCTGATGCTGTAAACTTAAACCTTGGCGGATCAGCTGTTAATAAAGCAATGAAAACATTAACATCTGCTTTATCGGGAAAAACAGTTTGTACTCAAATTGGTACAATTCACCAAAATTTTCTTGAATCTGGAGATGTAGGAAAAATAAATTTAAAAACTTACAAGACACAGGATGAGGTTAACCTTGATTTATCTAATGGAAGATGTGATGTAGCATTAGCTGCTGCGGTAGCATTTACTGACTACGCTGAAAAATCTGGGGAAGCTGTTGTGCTTGTGGGACCAACTTTTTCAGGTGGTGCATTTGGTAATGGTGTTGGAGTAGGTATTAGAAAAGATGACACTAAACTTTTAAAAGCTTTTAATAAAGCTATAGATAAAGCAAGAAAAGACGGCCATATTAGTAGAATTGCTATTAAATGGTTTGGTTTTGACGCTTCTATGTAATTAATTTTAGATGTGGCGACTATAATATATAGTCGCCAATCTATATGGAACTTCTATCATTTGGAGATACTGGTTGGGGAGACGAATTATTTTTCGCAACCCTAATGACTATTGCTGTATCGATTGCTGCAATGGCAATTGGATTTGCGTTTGCATTAATATTTACTCCTTTAAAATTATCTAAAAATAAAACACTTAATGTAATTGGAAATTGTTACACTACAATTATTAGAGGTGTTCCAGAACTATTAGTAATTTATTTATTATTTTTTGGTGGCACAGGTGCCGTAATGTATGTTGCCTCAATTTTTGGATATGATGGTTATATTGAGATTAATGCATTTATAACTGGTGCTCTTGCCATAGGGATTATATCAGGAGCATATTCAACAGAAGTTTTTAGAGGAGCAATATTGTCAATTGATAAAGGTCAATTCGAAGCGTCTCAGGTTTTAGGAATAAAGAAAAGTATTCAATTTTATAAAGTTATTTTACCCCAGATGTTGAGAATATCTATTCCCAACTTAAGTAACGTTTGGCAAATAACATTAAAGGATACATCTTTAATATCTGTGACAGGATTGGTAGAAATTATGAGACAGTCCTATATCGCAGCAGGATCTACAAGAGATCCATTATTTTTTTATTCTGTAGCTGCAGTTCTATATTTAGTTCTCACATTTTTGAGTATGAAAATAATCAACAAATTAGAAATTAAATTTAACAAAGGTTACTAATGGATATAAATTTAATGATTAGTATTTTTCCAAGCTTGTTAAATGGGACAGCCATAACTCTCAAACTTTTAATATCCTCTATGTTTTTTGGACTGTTAATTGGTCTATTTTTTGCAATTTTAAGGATCAACAATAATCCTCTAATTAATAAGTTTGCCTATGGATATTCTTATTTTTTCAGAGGGACACCATTACTTGTTCAGTTATATTTAATCTATTATGGTTTAGCTAATATTGAATTTCTAAGAAATTCTTTTTTATGGGTGGTTATTAGAGAACCTTATTGGTGTGCAATTATTGCCTTTTCACTAAATACTGGAGCATACACATCTGAAATTTTAAGATCGGCTTTCCAAACAATAAAAGAGGGTTATATTGAGGCTGCACAAAGTTTAGGTGTCTCAAAGAAAATTACTTTTTATAAGATACAAATCCCAATAGCGATAAAACAATCATTACCAGCTTATGGAAATGAGATAATTTTAATGCTAAAAGGTACATCTTTGGCAAGTGTAATAACAATTATGGATTTAATGGGAGAAGCTAGAAAAGTAAACGTCTTAACTTTTAAGCCATTCGAAGCCTTTATTACTGCGGGAATAATATATTTATTTTTAACTTTTATAATTCACAATATTGTAAAGTATTTAGAAAAAAAATACGGATTTCAAACATGAAAGTAGCTTGTATTCAATTATCTAGTGGGGAAGATTATACTAAAAATTTTAAAGATATTATAAAATATGTAAATCAAGCGATAACGAACCAAGCAGACCTAATAATTACACCAGAAACTTCTTCATTAATGTCGGCTGATAAAAAAAATTTATTTAAATATTCATATGAAATGAAGAATGATCCAATAATAAAAAAAGTAAAACTAACAGCTAAATCAAAGAAAAAATGGATACTCCTTGGCTCAATGTGTATTAAAGAAAAAAACAAATTAAGAAATAGATCTATTCTTATTGGACCAAATGGAAAAATAAATACTTATTATGATAAAATAAACATGTTTGATGTTAAAGTTTCAAAAAAAGAACAACACAAAGAAAGTAAAGTATTTAAGGCAGGTAAAAAATTAGTATCAGCTACGTTGCCTTGGGGAAAAATAGGTCTTTCAATTTGTTATGATTTAAGATTTCCAGAACTTTACAGAAACTTATCAAAAAGAAATTTAAGTTTTATAACTGTTCCGTCGGCATTTACCAAAACAACTGGCCAAAGACATTGGTTAGCTTTGTTAAAAGCTAGAGCTATTGAAAACTTTTGTTATATTTTCGCTCCTAATCAAACTGGAAAAAATACGATTAAAAGAGAAACTTTTGGACACACGGTAATTATTTCACCCGATGGCAAAATAATGGCTCTCAAGAAATTTGGAAAAGGAATTATATATTCAAATATAAAACCAAAAATAGCTATGGATTTAAGAAAAATTATTCCAAGCATTAAATAATTAATTTAAATTTTTAAGTAAATTCTATTAAAATAAAAAGTTAATGTGAGTGCTCGTAAAATCAAAAATATAGTCAAAGAAATCCATAGACCTTGATTACCAAAACCTTCAACAAGCATAAATGAACTTATTAAGTGAATAATAACAGAGACAAACATGGCATTTCTCAACTCTTGGGTTTGAGAAGCTCCGATAAATATTCCATCTAATTGGTAACAAAATGATGAAACAAAAGGTAATAACACTACCCAAAAAGAATACTGGTAACTAATATCTCTTATATTCTCTATGTCGGTCATAAAATCTATAAATGAATTTTTGAAAAATAAGTAAAATAAAGAAATCAATATCCCGGTTAAAGAACTCAAAATAAATGAATTTTTAACAATTTTAATAAAAAGAAGTTTATTTTTTCTACCAATAGAATATCCAACTATACCTTCTGTTGAAAAGGCATAAGCATCTAAGATAAATGCAGACAAAAATATAAGATTTATTAAAATTGTATTAGCTGCAATAAATTCTTCACCAATTCTTCCACCAAGATAAGTAAACCAAAAAAAAGAAAAAGTTAGTAATATAGTTCTTAAAAATATATTTAAATTTATCTCTAATAAATTTTTTAATTTTGAGGTATTTATAATTTCCTCTAAATTAAAGTTAAAAGGGACGTATTTTCTTAAATAATAGAAAATATAAAATAAAAATAAAAATGATGTTATTCCTGTGGCAAGTAAAGTCCCATAAGCGACACCTTTAATATTTAAATTGAATTTTAATACAAAAATAGTGCTAAATAAGATATTTAGAATAGATAATAAACCAATTGCAAGGCTTGAAATTTTTGTCTTTTGTAATCCAATAAATAATCCTACTACAATATAAATTGTTAATTCAAAAAGAGATGAGTAAATTCTTATATTAAAATATTCATTAAATTTATTTTTTGTATCAATTGATAAATCAAAAAATATTAGACATAAATTTAATAATTGTTTTTGGAATAGTATCAATAAAATTGATATTGAAATTACAAATAGTAGATTTCTAAAAACTATATTTAAGATGCTTTTATAATCATTTCTTCCAAATGATTGACTTACTAGTCCCACAGTACCCATTCTTAAAAAACCAAAACTCCAAAATACTAATGAAAAAAAACTAGATGCTATACTCGTTGCAGTCAGATAACTTTGATCACTCATATTTCCCATTAATGCTGTATCAACAATTCCAACCAGGGGAATTGCAAGGTTGGCAAAAAATATTGGTATAGATAGAGTTAATATGTATCTGATTGACGATTTATCGCTCACTTATTGATTAATAGCTTGTATATTCTTTAATTTCTTTGATTTTAGAACCTGTATGATTATTCATTTTCAGTTTAAGTTTTGCTCTGTCATCATTTAAAAAATGTACGTCTCTTGAAAGTTTTATAAATTTTTCACCAAAATCAGAATTTTTTTCACATAATCTTTTATCATCCTCAATAACCCAGAGTTTTGAATTAATTTCTTTTAATGAATTGAATAATTCAAGTAATTTTTCATCTGATTCAACATTTTTATTAAATTGATCTTTAAGTACACTATATTCATCGTTTATAAATTTTAGTTTCTCAAGATCCTTAATTTTTTCTTTTTTTATTTCCAGAATAGAGATTTTATCTAAAAGTTCACCAACTGATACTTCGACTAGTATTTTATTCATAATTTTTTATAGTGTGTTAAGTTGTTTAAAATATGTCTAATATTCTCATAATTAAACATGGTTCTTTAGGTGATATAGCTCAGGCAAGTGGTGCAATTCAAGATATTTCTGATTTTCATAAAGATGATAAAATCTATTTATTAACATCAAAGCCTTACATTGATCTTTTTAAGCAAAACCCTCATCTAGAGGGCACAATTTTAGATAAGAGATTATCAAGATTTAATTTGATTTATTTATTCAATCTTATGAGAAAATTGAAAAAATACAAATTTATAAAAGTTTTTGATTTACAAAATTCTTCTCGTTCAAGTTTCTATAAAAAAATATTATTTCCTAATGCCGGCAATCTTATTTGGTCATCTTCTGAAACTACATTACCAAATGATAAGTCTAAAGTTGAATTTGATAAAAATCCTGTTCTAGATAGATTTAAACATCAATTAGAAGCTTCAGGTGTAAAAACTATCAAAACTATGTTTCCTGATTTTAAGTGGGCTTGCTCAAATATAGATAATATAAAAAAAAAATTTTATTTAAATAAATATATAGTTTTATTCCCTTTCTGTTCACCACATTTAACAATTAAAAAATGGCCTTATTACAACGAACTCATAGAGTTAATAAAAAAAAAATTTGAAGATGAATATCAAATTGTTGTTGCTCCAGGTCCAAAAGAGATTGATATGACAAAAGAGATTAATGCAATTACAATTTTAAACCAAAAAAATTCATTAAATATACAGGAACTTGCATCTTTAATAAAAGGAAGTAGTTTTGTTATATCAAATGATACAGGACCAGCACATATTTCTTCACACCTTGGTGTTAAAGGAGTAGCATTATTTGGATCACATACAACAGCATACAAAGTAAGTATAGAAAGAGAAAATTTTAAAGCAATCCAAGTAACAGATCTTAATAAACTTTCACCAGAAAAAGTTTTTGAATATTTTTTACAATCTTTAAATTAATGGAAATAAATTCGCTTTTTTTAATAAGTGTTGTTCCTGCTATTGTTTTATATGGGATTGCAAAATCTGGTTTAGGAGGTTCAATATCGTTGATATCCGTTCCTTTAATGACTGTTGTGATGCCATTACAACAAGCACTTGCTATAATTTTACCAATTTTAATTTTCTCAGACATGATAGCTGTTTATCGATTTAGAAAGGAATTTAATCTAAATATCCTAAAGTTAATAGTGCCCTTTGCAGCTGTTGGAATTATAATTGGTTCACTTACTTTTAGTTTTTTTTCTGAAAATTTATTAAAATTTATTGTTGGAATAATGGGTTTTTTATTTGCAGGACATTATTTTTTATTTAAAAAAGAAAAAACAACCCCAGCAAAGCAAAATTTTTTAAAAGGTGCTATATGCTCAGCAATAGCAGGATTTTCAAGTTTTTGTGTACATGCAGGTGGAACTCCTACGAGTCTTTATTTATTACCATTAAGATTAAAAAAAGAAGTTTACGTTGGAACTAGAATAATTTTTTTTAGCTGTGTTAATCTAATAAAACTTCCACTATACATTTATTTATCAATGATGAGTTTTGATACATTGTATCAATCCATCTCCCTTTTCCCTCTAGCTATAATTGGAATATTTATTGGCTACAAATTATTAAAAATTATAGAAGAAAATTTATTTTATAATATTCTTTATGCATTAATTCTTTTAAGTAGCACTAAACTCATTATAGACTTTATTTAAATATTTAAACTTCATCAGTAAATTTTTTAAGTATAATAGGAAGAAAAGCTACAATAATTAATATTCTTAAAAAGTGATGATAGCTAACAAAAATTGGATCAATATTATAAGCTACACTTATTACAACCATCTCATGTATGCCTCCTGGAGCAAAACTTAGAAATGTAGGAATGAAATCAAAGCCAAGAAATTGTAAAAAATAAGCCGTTACCATTGCAACAATTACAAGAATAGAACTCACCATAACCCCATGAAATATATAAAAAAATAATTCTTTTAGTTTTAAACCATTTAATCTACTTCCGAGTGCTGTTCCTAAAAAAATAAAAGCAATATTTATAATAAAATCAGGAAATCTAGCATTTACAATTTCAAAAGTATAAAATAATCCCGACAAAGCCATCGCTCCAACAAGAATTGGAGATGGAATTTTTAGTTTTTTTAAAAATATTGAAAATAAATAACAAATTAAAATTAAAAATATAATTTCAAAACAATATCTTAGATTATAGACATTATCGTAATTATATCCTTCGATCTCTGAAAAACCCAAATTACTAATAAATAGAATTGGTACAAAACTTACAATAAAAATTACTCTTGTTGCTTGTGGTATTAATACTTGCTTATGGTTATCTTTTTTACCATATTCTAAAAGTGCTGCTGCAATTGGAACAAATGCACCTGGCAGAGCTGCTAAAGTAGCAATAAATTTATCAAATTTACAAACTTTAACAAAATATAAACCAGCCAATATTGTACTTACAATTGTACATACCAACATTGCTACAGATGAAAATACCCACAAATGTATTTTGTATAATAAAGATACATTTAAAGTCCCGCCAAGAATTATTCCAACCATTAAAAAAATAGGATTTAATAATTTTGTGGGAAATTTTATGTTTAATTTTGTAAAAGCAACACAAAGATTCAAACCTAGAGAACCTAATAACCATGGTAAAGGCAGACCAATTATAGTTCCAATATAACCACCTATAATACCAATAGCGAGAGCTTTATAGCTGGTGCTCAAATCTTTAAAAAAGTTTTGAAATGATAAAGTATTTAACATTTACGTAATCATTATTGACACTAAATATAAATCTATGTTTAATATCAGGTATAATTATAATAAGAGAGGAAATAATGAAACTAATTAAATCTTTAATTACAGTTTTATTCTCAACTTTACTTTTAATTTCAGCAACAACCTCAAGCTCAGTAGCAATGGATAAATTGCACTTTGTAATTGGTGGTGGTGCTGGAGGTGGTTGGGATGGAACTGCTAGAGGAACAGGAGAAGCTTTAACAAAAGCTGGAATGTTAAAAAGTGCATCATTTGAAAATATGTCAGGTGGTGGAGGTGGAAAAGCTTTAGCTTACATGATTAACACAAAACCTGCTAATACAATTCTAGTTCAATCAACACCATTAGTATTAAGATCAATCACAAGACATAAAGGTTATGTAAAAAGTAATGGCACTTTATCTTATAAAGATGTTGTGCCAATTGCTGGAGTTATTGGTGATTATGGAGCTATTGCAGTTGCAAAAAGTTCACCTTTTAAAAACTTTAAAGATGTAGTTGATGCATACAACAAAGATCCTAATTCAGTTAAGATGGCTGGTGGTTCTGTAAGAGGAAGCATGGACCATTTAATTGGTGCTTTAGCATTTCAAGCTGCAGGAGCAGATCCAAATGCAGTTGCATATATACCATATGATGCTGGAGGAAAAGCATTAGCAGGACTTTTATCTGGGGAGACTCAAATTATATCAACAGGCTTAGGTGAATTGATGGGTGCAAGAGACCAAGTGAGAATTATTGGTATTACTGCTCCATCAAGAGTATCTGATGCTCCAGATGCACCAACATTAAAAGAACAAGGATATGATGTACAATTCGTAAACTGGAGAGGTTTTTTTGGTCCTCCAGGAATGAGCAATTCTGATAAATCAAAAATTGCTAAAATGTTAGGCGACGTACAAAAAACTCCTGAATGGGAAACTGTAAGAGCAAGAAATGCATGGGTAAATATTTATAACCCAGAAGGAAAGTTTGTTTCTTTCTTAGAAAAACAAACTGAAGAAATGACAGCTCTTATGAAAAAACTAGGAGTAATTTAATCTTTAAGATTATTTAAAATAGAGCAGTGAATATAAATACAACAAAAATTATATCACTGCTCTTTTTTATTTTCTCAGCATTCTATCTATACACCGCTTACCAAATTCAGGTTTTTGCATTTGATGAAAATGCACCATTTAATGCTAGAACATTTCCAATTTATTTAGGCTATGCAGGATTATTTTTTTCTGGGTTAAAAGTTGTTCTACCTGAGCCTAACACCATAAAAGTAGACCATAAAAATCTAGAGTATAAAAAAACAGGGATACTTATAGTAATTGCAATTATTTATGGGGCTACAATTTTAAAAGTTGGATATTTTTTAACTACTTCATTATTTTTATTTTCATCTTATTATTTTTTAGGTGAGAGAAGGTGGGTCTTAATGTTTTTATTATCTTTTCCCTTCGTAGCAGCTTTTATGTACCTTCTTCATGGCATTCTTGATATTTATTTAAGAGATCCATTCTTGCAATCAATTGGAGTTATGGGATGATTGAAGGGATTTTAATTGGTTTAACCACAGCTCTTACACTTCAAAATATTTTAATGGTAATGGTTGGGTGTTTTTTTGGAACTATTATTGGAATGTTGCCAGGTCTTGGTCCAATGACTGCAATTGCCTTAATGATACCAATTACTTATGGATTTGACCCTGCTACAGGGTTAATTCTTATGGCAGGTGTTTATTATGGCGCTGTATTTGGTGGCTCTACTTCTTCAATATTGCTTAATGCACCTGGTGTCCCAGGTACAGTTGCTACCTCATTTGATGGCTATCCAATGGCACAACAAGGAAAGGCAGGTAAAGCGTTAGCAATTGCTGCTTGGAGTTCTTTTGCAGGTGGAACATTATCAGCAATTTATCTTTTGTTTATGGCACCTAGTTTATCTAAAGTAAGTTTATCATTTAGATCGCCAGATTATTTTGCTTTAATGATTTTAGGTTTAACTGCAATTGCAGCTTTTTCGTCCAAAGGTCAATTTTTAAAAGCAATGATGATGGTAGTATTAGGTTTAATGTTAGCTTCAGTTGGCCAAGATAGCTTATCCGATATTACAAGATTTACATTTAATAATATGAATTTAACGGATGGAATTAGCTTTGTTCTTGTTGTAATGGCTACATTTGCAATGAGCGAAGCACTTACAATTATTTTAAAAAGAAATGATCCAACTAGTGCTGCTAAACAAGTTTCATTGACAGAACTTGGTTCAATTAAAATCAATAAAGAAGAAAGATCAAAAATGTACAAAACAATCCCAAGATCATCCATAATTGGTTTTTTAATTGGCGTATTACCAGGCGCAGGTGCAACAATTGCATCTTTCTTAGCTTATGGAATGGAAAGAAATGTAGTTAATGATGAAGAAAAAGAAAAATTTGGAAAAGGGAGTGTAAATGGTTTGTCAGCTCCTGAAACCGCAAACAATGCAGCGTGTTCTGGTTCATTTGTTCCCATGTTAACGCTAGGTATACCAGGAAGCGGAACTACAGCAGTTATGTTAGGTGCACTATTAGGTTTTGGAGTCCAACCTGGACCAAGATTATATATGACAAATCCAGAAATTTTTTGGTCAATAATAATGTCAATGTATATAGGTATGGTTATATTATTGATTTTAAATCTTCCTTTAATTCCATATATTGCAAGAATTCTTGCTGTCCCTAAAAATTATTTAATACCTTTAATATTATTTTTCTCAGTTACAGGAATTTATGTAATGTCTTTCAATAACTTTGATATTTATTTAATGATCGGAATTGCAGTTGTTGCAACATTTCTAAGATTATATGATTTTCCTATGCCACCTCTGATACTAGCTTTTGTATTAGGAGGATTAATGGAAGAAAACTTGAGAAGATCTTTATTATTAAGCAATGGTTCTTGGGAATTTTTATGGGACAGAGCTTTAACTGCATTCATTTTATTAACTACAATTTTAATTGTAATTTGGCAAGTTTATAAAACTATGTTTAAAAAGACTAATAATTAAGTGATATAAATTTTATCAGACAAACCGTAACAAAGTATAGCCATCATTATTAGAAACACTGTAGGCGCTATAATCCCTTCATCTGTAACTTTTTCATTAAGACCTGTTTTATCAATCTTAAGCGAGTAGAAATTTGTTCCTAAAACGCATGCATGTATAATAAATATTAAATTGAAAAATGCCCAAGTACCTTCTACTCCATTTGGCCTTACAAACATTATATAAATAGCCATTATTACCCAACCAAGCATTAGCGCTCCAACAAATCTAACCATAACTGCTGCACTATGATCTATACCAAACTTATCCATAAATTTTTTAGTTCCAACAATTGTTTGAAAACAATATGCAGCTATTCCTATAAAATGTGCAAGAAATACAATTAAGTAGAAAATGTTGTTAAATTTAGCGATCATATTATTATTTTATAAGATTCTCTTATATTTTTCAATTGCCTTATCCCAAAGAAAGTTTACAGAATAATTTTTAGCCTCTTTACCATATTCTAAATATTTATTTTCTATAAAAAGAGTTTCTATACTTGAGTAAATATCCTCTAGTTTATTACCATCACATATTAGACCAGTTTTTTCGTGTATAATTGCATCTGCCGCACCTCCATCTTTTCCTCCAATTGATGGAACTCCATATTGTGCAGCTTCCACATAAGCAATTCCAAATCCTTCAACTGATTTTTTATAAATCACAGATGGCATTACAAAAATGTTTGATTTTGCAATAAGAGCATTTTTTAAATGTGTTGGTATATTTTTTAAAAAAGTTACTTGATCTTCTAATTTTAGCTCAACAACTAATTTTTTTAATTTTTCTTCCTCATCTCCATACCCGATGCATGTATAAATTATATCTGGATAAATTTCTTTTAGGTTTCTAACAGCCATAATTACTTTTTCATGGTTTTTTCTTTTATCAAATCTTGAAACTGTAATTAGTCTATTTTTCTTTCCTTTTAATATTTCCTCAGCTTCATCTAAATATTTTTTTGGAACTTCAACTACTGGATCTACACCAGGATTAATAACAACTATTTTTCTTTCATCAACCCCAAGGTCTATAGCTAAGTTTTTTGTATAATTTGAATTTGCAACAACATGATCAACATTATTTAGAACAGATAGTACTTTCTTATTCAATCCAGAGCCTTTAGGGTGATTTATTTCCTTAGAATGAATTAGACAGATTTTTTTTTTATTTGTTTTAATTAATTCAAAACTTTTCCAATGATCAGCAATTAAACATTCTACATTTTTATTATTTTCAAGATAATCATTTATTAAATAAGATTTTCTATATTTTCTAATTAGCTTCATTCCACTAACTCTCTCAATTGAAAATGAAACAGAATTATCAAATACTTCGTGATTTTCATGGTAATCTGCAAAAACTTTTATTAGATTTATTTTTGCTAGAGATCTTGCCAACCCCCACATGAGGTTTTGCATACCTCCTAACTCTGGTGGAAAGGTTCTAGTAATTAATAAATACATTATTTATTGAAACCACTTAATACTGCAGCCCATACTTGGAAACTGTTCATTAGGACCTTTGTTGGATTTTGCAATCATTTTCATTGCTTTTTTAAGTTCACTATCTCCATTCCCTTTAGGTTTTAAATTTTGTAATTCTCTTATTCTTCCTCTGTATTGAAGTTCAAGATTTTTATTATATCCAAAAAAATCTGGAGTGCAGACTGCACCATAAGTTTTTGCTACTTGTTGAGTTTCATCTATTACATACGGAAAATTAAAATTATGATTTTTTGAAAATTTAACCATATTATCGAATGAATCTTCCTCATATCTTTTTGGGTCATTTGACATTATTGCTAGAGATTTAATACCGTCATTCTCTAAATCCTTACAGTCTTCGACAACATTTTTGATCACGGCCAAAACATAAGGACAGTGATTACAGATAAACATTATTAATGTTCCATTTTCACCTTTTACATCATTCAATGAAATTATTTTATTGTCTATTGATTTAAGTTCAAAGTAATCAGCTTTTTTACCGAAGTCACAAATTGGTGTTTTTGTTAATGCCATGATAAAAGACTATATAATTTATGTTTTGCGATTTAAAAGATAAAAAACCAAAAAACCTTGGCGAAAATTGGGTAGCACCTAACGCTGTTATAATTGGAGACGTAACATTAGAAAAAAACTCCAGTGTCTGGTTTAATGCAACACTAAGAGGTGATATCGAAAATATACACATTGGAGAAGGTTCAAATGTACAAGATGGAAGTGTTTTACATACTGATCCAGGTTACCCTTTAAAAATTGGAAAGAATGTAACCATAGGTCATATGGTTATGCTTCATGGTTGCACAATTGACGATAATTCTTTAATTGGCATTGGAGCTGTAGTTCTTAATAGAGCAAAAATTGGAAAGAATTGTATAATTGGTGCCAAATCATTAGTAACAGAAAGAAAAGAAATACCAGATAATTCATTAGTTATGGGATCCCCAGCAAAAATTATAAGGCACTTAACTGAGGATGAAATTGAAGCTGTTAAGCAAAATGCAATTAGGTATCAAGAAAACTGGAAAAAATATTCTAAATCAGTATTTTAAAACAATAAATCATTAACAGAATAGATTATTAATCCTAAAATAATTACAAAAAATATTATAAAAGCTAGTTGCTCACTTACTTTTTTTGTGACTTTAGTTTCTCCTTTTTTGAATTTTCTGATTTGGAAAATGCCAAACCTCATTACTGCCAACCCCCCTAAAACAAGTGCTACAGCAATAATAAATCCACTTAGCATTTTTATGGAACTAGCCAGTTTTGTTTATTATTTGAAAAATCAAATCTTGCTCTTCTATGACCTTTTGCTGCAAGATAAAGCCACTCAATACTTTCAATATTACATTGAATCACAGTAAAGTTTTTATAACCTTCTTCACTTTGCTCCATAGTAAAGCCTGATTTTTCAATTTCTTCACTTATACCTGAGCCTGGTTCATCTATTTCTGTGCCTGGTCCATTATTTACTAAATAACATTTTCGACTCACGTGTGCAGTTTTTGACCATGATTGCTCAGTTATTTCATTTTCATGATTGATTATGCAATTGACTTTAACTCGAAGCTGAATTTTTTCTTCTTTATCATAAAATATTAGTGCAGCATTTTTATTTTTTTTTAATTTTGGAATTTTGTCTGATCTAATGTCGCTATGGAATTGGAGTATATTATTAGATTGGTCTGATTTTCTAAGAACAACAATTCTTCCATCAAAGTCTGACTGATCACCACAAACAAAAACTGGAATTCTAAATGGTGACGATCTATTCGTTACAGCATCATCAAGCATTAACCAAATTTTTTTTTTTATTTCGGAGAAGTCCTCATAGTATGGGACAGTATTTGTCATTAGTTTATTTCTTTTTTTTAAGCCTAGCGATCAGACTAGAACTATCCCAACGATTTCCACCCATTTTTTGAACATCGGCATAATACTCATCAACTATTTCAGTAATTGGGACTGGCGAACCATTTCTTTTTGCTTCTTCAATTACAATCTTTAAATCTTTTCTCATCCAATCTACTGCAAAACCGTAATCAAATTTGTCTTCAACCATAGTTTTATATCTATTTTCCATTTGCCAAGATTGAGCCGCGCCTTTTGATATTGTTTCCATTACTTTATCAATATCTAAACCAGCATTTATTCCAAAATTGATAGCTTCTGATAGACCTTGAACAACACCTGCAATGCACATTTGGTTCATCATTTTTGTAAGTTGACCACTACCTGATGGACCAATTAATTTTACTTTTTTACTATAGCATTCAATTACTGGTTCTGCTTTTTTGAAAATCTCTTCATCACCCCCAACCATAACAGTTAGAATTCCACCCTCAGCACCTGATTGGCCTCCAGAAATTGGTGCATCTAAAAATGCAAATCCTTTTTCTTTCGCTTTACTATAAAGTTCTCTTGATACTTCTGCTGATACAGTTGAATTATCTACGTAGATAGAGCCTTCTTTAGCGCTATGAAATAATCCGTTTTCACCTAAAGTAACTTGTTTCAAATCTTCATCGTTACCCACACAAGTAAAAATAAAATCAGCACCTTCCGCAGCTTCTTTTGGGGTTGAAGCCATTTTACCTTTGTATTCAGCAACCCATTTTTCAGCTTTAGTAGCTGTTCTATTAAAAACAGTTACATTGTGCCCAGCTTTTGATATATAACCTGCCATCGGATAACCCATTACCCCGAGACCTATGAAAGCAACATTACAAGTCATAAATTATTTATATGTTTAAAAATTTAAGTTTAAAAGTAATAATTTTTGGTTTCATTTTTACATTTTTTTCATGTTTTGGACAGAGTTTTTTTATAGGTTTATTTAATTCTAGCATCAGAGAAACACTTTCTATTACACACGGACAATTTGGCACGATTTATGCATCAGCTACTTTATTCAGTAGTTTACTTCTAATATGGATTGGAAAAAAAATTGATGATGTAAATGTACTTAAATTTGCAATTTTTGTTATTTTACTTCTATCTTTTTCTACATTTTTCTTTTCCAAAACATCATCTACAGCGTTTTTGTTTGTAGCTATATTTTTAATGAGGTTTTCTGGACAAGGATTAATGTCTCATACAGCTTCAACTACCATTTCAAGATATTTTACAAAATCTAGAGGTAAAGCATTAAGCATTATTTGGTTTGGTTTATCTTCTGCAGAGTTCATAATGCCTGTATTAATTGTTTATCTTTTAACTCTAATTGTTTGGCAGGATTTATGGGTAATCTTTTCTTTAATAGTTTTAATTTGCCTACCTTTGGCATCTTATATTTTAGTTAAAGATGTCAAATTAGATACTAGAGAAGGCAGTCAAAACAAAATTTTAAAAGAAGAAAATATTAAAAACTGGAAAAGAATAGAGGTTCTTAGAGATTATAGATTTTACATTGTCTCATTAAATATGTTAGCAATGCCCTGGATAGCTACAGGAGTATTTGTCTATCAATCATTCGTCACTAATTCAAAAGGGTGGGGTGAATATACAATTGCCCAATCTTTTATGTCTTACTCAATTTTTTCTGTAATCACTTTAGTTGTTGCCGGTTATTTAATTGATAAGTTTACAAGTAGAAAATTACTAATCTATATGAATATTCCATTATTCTTAGGAACTTTAGTCATCATATATTTTGATGCTCCGCAAACTGCTTTTTTATTTCTTGGATTGGTAGGAATATCAAACGGTCTAGCAAACTTATTAGGATCATCAACATGGGCAGAAATTTACGGTGTAAAATATATTGGATCTATTAAAGCTTTGACTACTGCTTTAATGGTATTCGCAACTGCTTTTGGTACAGCATTATTTGGCTTTTTTATAGATGCAGGATTTTCAATTGAAAAAATCGCATTAATTGCAGCAATTGCTATAGCATTCTCTATTGCTTTACTTTTCACTATACGAAAAAAATTAAATCCAGTTTATCTCTAATACTGCTTGATTTTTTTATAATCGAGGTGTATCAAACCGTCCATGGCAAGAGTTACAGTTGAAGATTGTATAGATAAAGTTGATAGTCCTTACGAATTAGTATTAGTTGCAAAGGAGAGAGCAACGCAACTTAATTCAGGGTTGGAACCAACATTAGATAGAGATAACGATAAAAATACAGTTATTGCATTAAGAGAAATCGCTGAAGAAACAATCAAAGTTCCTGATTTAACAGATGCTGCAGTTTACAAGTTAAGAAAACATGTCGAGCAAATTGATGATACTTCAGAGGACGAAGATGATATTGGCGATGATTTTGAAAATCTTTACAAAGGTGAAATTTCTAAAAGTGGTGTACCAATTCTTCCATCTAAGAGAGCTAGAAAAATTCCAGAAAAAATTCAAGTTTCTAAAGATGATTTAGCCGAGTTACAAAATACAGCTGAACAACCTTCATCTGAACCTGTTGAGGACATACAAGAAGAAGAGACTGATGTTTCGTTGGACGAAATGAAAGATCAGGAAGAGAATGTATCAGACGAAACAGAAAACCAAGAATAAATTAACTAAATTCTTTTATTATTTTTTCCCTGTGCTCATCTAAATCAGGAATGTTACCCCTAGTATTTTCATCTTTATAGGTGGACATTTTGATAGGGTTTCCTGCAGATTTAAATTCACCAATAATTTTATGGTATGATTTTACAATCATATTTCTCTCTTGAATTTGAGGATTTTCTACAGCTTGTTTTATATTAAAAATTGGCCCACATGGAATTTTCAATTCTTCCATTTCTTTAACCCATTCATCTGTAGATTTGGAGCTCAATTGTTTTTCAAAAATTTCTTTTAAATGATCCATGTTTTCACATCTTAAAGAATTAGAATTAAATCTTTCATCATTTGCAGTTTCAGGAATTTTTAATACGTCACAAAGTTTTTTAAAAAGTTTATCATTTCCTGCAGCAATAATTATATAACTATCTTTAGTTTTAAAAGCTTCAAAGGGAGCAATAGATGGATGTCTTGAACCCATTGGTCCTGGAATTTCATTTTTGGAAAGGTATCTTGCAATTGCATTTTCTAAAATTGCTATTTGGCAATCTAACATTGAGACATCTATAAAAGCTCCTTTTCCAGTTTTTTGTCTATCGTATAAAGCTGCATTAATTCCAATTGCAGTAAACAGACCTGCTGTGATATCACCAATAGAAGTTCCAACTCTTGTTGGCTCAGAATTAGGATGCCCAGTTACACTCATCAAGCCCCCCATTCCTTGAACAACCATGTCGTAAGCGGGGAGTTCTTTCAAAGGTCCAGTTTGGCCGAACCCTGATGCTGATGCATAAATTAATTTAGGATATTTTTTACTCACATCCTTCCAGCCAAAACCCCATTTTTCTAATGTGCCCGGTTTAAAATTTTCTACTAAAATATCTGCTTTGGATAATATTTTATCAAATATTTTTTTATCTTCATTGTGCTTTAAATTCAAAGCGATACTTTCTTTTCCTCTATTTAATGACATAAAGTATGCAGAATAATCTTTAACAAAAGGACCAAATTTTCGAGAATCGTCACCTATTTCAGGTGCTTCAATTTTTATAACTCTCGCACCTAAATCGGAGAGTATCATAGTGCAATAGGGTCCTACTAAAACCCTTGTTAAATCAACAACTAATAAATTTTTTAATGGTCCATCCATAATAAAATATATGACATTTCCTTATATTGACTCTTACTCTTAAGTTCAATTTAATATCATTATTAAAATAATTTAAAGAGGGGAAAACATGTTAAAAAAAATAAGTTTTTATTTCACAACATTATTTTTAGCTTTCTCATTAATTGGATCAGCATATGCTGTGACACTAAAAGCAAGTCACCAATGGCCTGGAACACCTAGAGCAGACGGTTCTTACGATCCAAGACATGAAATGGTTCAAATAATTGCAGATGAAGTTAAAAAAGCAGGAGTAGATTTAGATATTAGAATTTATCCAGCAAAATCATTATACAAACCTAAAGAACAATGGAAACCAATGACAACTGGTCAGTTGGATATTTCAGCATTTCCATTGGCGTATGCATCGAAATTCCATCCAGAATTTGATGCAACTTTAATGCCGGGAACAGTTAAAAATCATGATCATGCACTAAGATTTAATAAAGGTCCAATGATGACTGAAATTAAGAGAATCATAAATGATGCTGGTGTTGTTGTTCTATCTGATGCATGGCTTGGTGGCGGTTTTGCATCTAAGTCAAAATGTATTAAAAATCCATCAGATGCAAAAGGACAAGTAATGAGAGCAGCTGGTAAAGCTTTTAACCAAATGTTAGAGGCAGCTGGCGCTGGTATTCAAAGTATGCCTTCATCAGAAATTTATACTGGATTACAAACTGGAGTGTTAACAGGTGCAAATACTAGTTCTGGAAGTTTTGTTAGTTACAAAATTTATGAGCAAGTAACATGCGCGACACCTCCAGGAAAATTTGGATTATGGTTTATGTACGAGCCAATTTTGATGTCAAAAATGAGCTTTGATAAATTAAATTCAAAACAACAAGATGCTTTAATGAAAGCTGGTAAAGTTGCTGAAAAATATATGACTGCGCAAGTTGAAAATTTAGATAAAAAATTTGAAGACGCTTATAAAGCAGCAGGAGTTAAATTAGTATATATGGATGCAAACGACCATGCAGCATGGGTTGAGATTGCTAAACAATCTTCACACAAAGCATTTGCTGAAAAAGTTCCAGGTGGCGATAAGCTAATGGAAATGGCTTTAGCAGTTAAATAAAAAGATATATAAAGAACCCCTATTTAAAAAATTAAATAGGGGTTTTTTTTATGAAACAAAAATATTTAAAATTCTGTAATTATAGTTCACAAGCATGTGGTGCTTTTGCTGTTTTAGCTCTGCTACTGTCAATCTTGGTTATTGTAGAATTAGTTTTTGAAAGATATTTCTTTCAAAGAGCGATTACATGGCAAACAGAGTTAGTGACGATGCTTTTAGTAGCTTCAACTTTTATAGGAAGTGCTTATGTTTTGAGTGAAAAAGCGCACGTGAGTATGGAGTGGATTTATGATTTTTTATCAAAGAAAAATATTCTTAGACTCAAAATTTTTACATCACTAATTAGTTTATTATTTTTTTTAATTTTATTTTATTTTGGATATTTAATGGTTGAGGAAGCGTTTACAAAAAACTATTCAACAGGAACTGTGTGGGATCCTCCTTTATGGATACCATATTCATCAATGATGATTGGGGCAGCCTTAATGATCCTTCAATATATCGCTGAAATAATTAAACTTAAAGACGAAGAGGGTGGTTACTAATGGATCCATTAATAATAGCAATCATCGTTGCAGTTTTCACTTTAGTAGTTTTATTTTCTGGAATACCAATTGCATTTGGTTTGAGCTTTGTCTCGATAACATTGTTAGTTGCATTTGAGGGTTTTCAAATGTTAGATGTTTTTGCAGAAACATTTTATGCAGGTCTAAACTCTTTTGTTTTGCTTTCAATTCCAATGTTTATTTTAATGGGAATGGCAGTTGCTAACTCACCAGCAGGAAAAGATCTATATACTGGATTAGATAGATGGCTTTGGAGAGTGCCAGGGGGATTAGTAATTTCTAACATAGGTGCTTGCTCAATATTTGCAGCTTTAAGTGGATCAAGTCCTGCAACATGTGCAGCAATTGGAACTATGGGAATACCTGAGATGAGAAAAAGAGGGTATTCTGATCAAATAGCAACAGGAACAATAGCGGCTGGTGGTACGCTAGGAGTTTTAATTCCACCCAGCATTGTTCTGATTGTTTATGGAATTGCTACAGGAACATCAATTGGAAGATTATTTTTAAGCGGCTTGATACCTGGATTTATGTTAGCTGGTATGTTTGCTATATGGGCTCTTATACATAGTTATTTCATTGATAAAGACTCTGCAAAAGCTTTAAAGAACAGAACACCTCCAACTTTTAAAGAGAAAATTGAGGTCTTGCCAAGAATTTTACCTTTCTTAGCAATCATAGCTGGTGTTCTTTATGTTTTGTATGGTGGAGTAGCCACACCTTCAGAAGCATCTGGTGTTGGCGCTTTTTTGGTTTTTGTTTTAATCGCTGTAGTTTACAAAATTTATCAACCAAAAAAAATATGGAACATTGTTAAAGTGTCTATGAAAGAAAGTGTGATGATAATGTTTATCATCGCTGCATCTTATCTATTCGCATTCACTCTATCGCAACTTTATGTAACCCAATCATTAGCTCAAAGCATGGTAGAGTTAAGTTCAAACAAATGGGTTGTATTTATTTTAATTAATATTTTTCTTTTAATTGCAGGTTTCTTTTTACCACCAGTAGCAGTTATTGTGATGACTTCAGCAATATTACTGCCAGTTATAACTACTTTGGGCTTCGACCCTTATTGGTTTGCAATTGTATTTACCATAAATATGGAAATTGGTCTTATTACCCCACCTGTTGGATTAAATCTTTATATAATCAAAGGCATTACACCAGACGTAAGTCTGTCAGAAATATTAAAGGGATCTATACCATTTATGGTAATTATGGCTCTAGCTATATTAATTTTGTGTATTTTTCCAGAAATAGTTACTTGGTTGCCAGATAAAATAATGGGTAAAAGTTTAGGTTTTTAATATATAAAAAACATCATGCTAAATATAAAAAGAATTTTTGAGACTATTGCTGATGCTGGCCAAAAGATTTTAGAAAAAAAATCTCTTAAAAGTATTACAAAAAAGAGAGATTTGATCGATCTTTGTGATGACCTGTTATCTACGAAAGGCGCAGCATTTGGAATTACTTTGGCAAGAGATATATTATTTAGATATCAAAATCTATCTATAGAAGAAAAAAATAAATTTTTAATTCAGGTTAATCAAAAATATAAACCAGATCCATTAAAAATAGATGAAGCAATAAAGAAATACAGTGATGATCAAGATGATTATTCAATCTTGAACTTATCAAGAGTTGCTTCTGGAATTAGAAAAGAGTTGTTTGTAAGACTAAATATGGCTCCCAACGGAACCTCAGAGATTGTATCACTTAGAGAAGACCTACTTAGAATTTTAAAAGAAAATCCAGAATTAAAAAGTTTAGATTATGATTTGATAGATATATTTAAAAATTGGTTTAATCCAGGTTTTTTAAAACTAAGAAAAATTACTTGGGATACAAAAGCTGCAATTTTAGAAAAATTATTGAAATATGAAAAAGTTCATTCTATGAAAGATATGAATGAGTTAAAAAGAAGACTTGGTAAAGACAGAAGATTTTTTGCATATTTTCACCCTGCATTAGAAGATGAACCAGTTATTTTTGTTGAAATCGCATTAACAAAAGGATTAAGTAAATCTATACAAGAATTGACTAGACCTTCTGAAGAAAAAATTAAAAATTATGATACAGCTACATTTTACTCAATCAGCAACTGTCAAGATGGACTATCTAGAGTAACACTTGGAAACTTTCTTATTAAAAGAGTGGTATATGAACTTCAAGAGGAGCTTCCTGATGTAAAATATTTTGGAACATTGTCACCAATGGTTGGCTTTGCAGATTGGTTTAAAAATATGGAAAGTTACGAAGCAGCCGAAATACTTGGCGAGGCAAATAAAGATAGTTTAGACTTTTTAAAATCTTCTGATTTAAAAATTGGTGATAAAAGAATTGCAGACAATAAAGCCTTGATAAGCAAATTAGCTGTAAATTATTTAACAAAACAAAAAAATGATTTTGGATTTCCAATTAATGATGTATGTAGATTTCACCTAAAAAATGGAGCTGATATAGATGACATTGCTATTAATGCTAATGTTTCTGAAGTTGGCTTTAAGAGATCTTTTGGTGTGATGGTTAATTATCGATATGAATTATCAAAAATTGAGAAGAACCATCAAGAGTATGTAAACGAAAAAAAGGTAAATATTTCAAATAAAGTTAAAAAGTATGTCTAAAATTAACAGGCTTGTATCAGTTGCTCCAATGATGGACTGTACAGATAGGCATGAAAGATACTTCTTAAGGTTAATAAGTAAAAACGTTCTTCTCTATACTGAGATGGTAGTTTCAGAAGCTATTGATAGGGGAGATAAAGAAAAATTATTATCTTTTGATCTTAGAGAAAAACCTGTAGCTCTGCAATTGGGTGGATCCACTCCAAAATTGTTAGCAAATTCAGCAAAAATAGGTGAAGAATTTGGTTATGATGAAATAAATTTAAACTTAGGGTGTCCAAGCAAAAAAGTTCAAAAAAATAAATTTGGAGCTTGTTTAATTAAAGAGCCAAATCTTGTAGCAGATTGTTTATCAGAAATGATAAATTCCACGTCGCTACCAGTCACGGTTAAGACTAGAATTGGTTACGATGATGTTGAGGATTACGAACATTTTTATAATTTTATAAATACACTTAAAGAAACTGGTGTTAAGACTTTTATTATTCATGCAAGAAAAGCAATGCTTGGAAAATTTACTCCAAAACAAAATCTTAATATACCTCCTTTAAAATATGATTATGTTTACAGATTAAAACAAGATTTTAAAGATTTAGAAATAATAATTAATGGGGGTATTACATCAATAGACCAAGTTAAAAATCATTTAGATAAAGTTGATGGTACAATGATTGGGAGATCTGTTTATCATTCCCCATACCTTTTAGCAGAAATCGAAAAAGAAATATTTAACAACTATAAAATAAAAGATAGAGAGGAAGTTATAGAAGATTTAATTGACTACGTTAAAACAGAAGTTAAAAAAGGCATAAGAGTTAACCAAGTAATGAGACATACACTTGGTTTATTTCATGGTCAAACTGGCTCAAGCCATTGGAAAAGATATTTAAGTGAAAATATGTGTGTAAGAGATGCGGATGTAAAAAAAATTGATCATATTATGGATAAAGTTAAACTTTCTCTTAAGTTACATTCGGCAGGTCAAATTGATTAATACGATTCTTTCAAATCAGTATTACCTACTAATTTTGTTAATGATACTTACTGCATTTCCAGTTGGTTTTTTTGCAGGATATTTTGGAATAGGAGGTGGATTGATTTCTGTTCCTGTTCTTTTTTTTATTTTTGAAACTGCAGATATTGATAAATCTTATTTAATGCATTTATCAGTTGGCACTGCTTTTTCTATTACTATTTTTACATCTTTTGTTTCAGTAATGACACACAGGAAACATAAAGCTGTAGATATTAATATTTTAAAAACCTATGGGTTATTTGTAATATTTGGCGTTTTACTAGGAACATATATGGCAGCATTGTTAAATACAAAATCTTTAGTTTTGTTCTTTGCTGTTGTTGTTTATTTTTTTGGTGGATATTTATTGATAGTTAAACACGAACTAAAAAAAAATAAAAAATTTAAGTTTTTCCCAAGAGCAACTTTTGGTTTTTTTTCCGGCTTTATATCCGCACCCATGGGAATTACTGGTGCAATGATGAATGTGCCAATCTTAAGGTATTTTGGATATCCAATTAGTAGAGCAATAGGTAGTTCTGCTGCTATAGGATTTGTAATAGCATCTATTGGTTCTATTGGTTTTTTAACATCTGGATTTTTACTGAAAGCAAATCTTCCTTTAAGCCTTGGCTTTATAAATATTCCTGCTTTTTTGATATTTATCCCTATAACATCATTCATGGCCCGTGTTGGTGCCAATATGGTTCATACTACAGATAAAAATAAAACACAAAGAATGTTCGGTGTATTTTTGTATGTTATAGGAACTCTATTTTTATTAAGGTTTTTAGATCTTTAATTAAATCTTTTGATCATATTCACCAATTTTGCCGGTTTTTTGTAGTAAATCATCAATAAAATCGAATATTTTTTTCTTTCTTTCGTCAGAGGTTGGGCTCTCAGTTACAACTACTAATGAAGGTTTGTTTGATGAAGCTCTAATTAAACCCCATGACCCATCATTAAAAGTAAATCTTATACCATTTACCGTAAGAATATTTTCAATTTCTTGATTATCAATTTTAATATTTTTCTTTTTTAAGTTTTCTATTTGCTTAATCAAATCATCAACAACTTTATATTTTTCGTCATCTTTACAAAAAGGAGCCATTGTTGGAGATTGATAGGTATTAGGTAGTTCTTTAATTATCTCACTCATTTTTTTATTATTGTTATCTAGTAAATGACATACCTGTATTGCTGAGTTTATCCCATCGTCATACCCATAACCTAAAGGTTGATTAAAAAAGAAATGTCCACTTTTTTCAAAACCAGCAAGTGCTTTTTCTTGATTTACTTTTCTTTTAATATGAGAATGTCCTGTCTTCCAATACAATGTTTCACAAGAGTTATTTTTTAAAATTTCATCAGTTGAATATAAACCAGTTGATTTTACATCTACTACGAACTTTGAATTTTTATGAGTACTCGATAAATTTCTAGCAATTAATAAACCAATTTTGTCTGAAAATATTTCATTTCCTTTATTATCAATAATCCCAACACGATCACCATCTCCATCAAAGCCAAAACCAATATCAGCATTGTTTTTTAAAACAGATTTGCTGATGGCATGTAGCATCTTTAAATCTTCTGGATTTGGATTATATTTAGGAAACGAATAGTCTAAATTACAATCTAATTCTATAACTTCACAACCAATTCCTCTTAATATATCTGGTGCAAATATACCTGCTGTTCCATTTCCACAAGCAACAATAGCTTTAATTTTTTTATTAATTTTATTTTTATTTATTAGATCATCTTTATAAATACTTTGAAAATTACTTATCTTTTTTTCACTGCCTTGACCTTTTACAAATTTATTATTTAATGTTATTTCTTTTAGCTCTTTCATCTCCTCTGGTGCGTGAGTTAATCCTTTTTTAATCCCCATTTTTACACCAGTCCATCCATTTTCATTATGGCTTGCTGTTACCATTGCTACTGCATCACTTTCTAAATTAAATTGTGCGAAATAAACCATAGGTGACAAAGACAATCCTATATCTTCAACATAACATCCAGTTGATATAAGACCTTTTTTAAGTGCTGTTTTTATTTCTTCACTATAAGATCTGTAATCATGACCAACAATGATTCTTGGATTTTTTCTGTTTGTGTGATTAATTACCTGAGTTCCCAAACCTTTTCCCAAATTTGTCACACCTTCTAAATTGATGTCATCAGGATACAACCATCGGGCGTCGTACTCTCTAAAGCCAAAAGGATCAATTTTTATTGAATTTTCCATGTTGATATTTTTATATTTTTTTTATTTTTCTATTGATAATCTTTTTTGTAAGTTCTATAAATGTTCTATTGATTTGTTAGTTATATAGTGTATTTACCAAATCATCATACAACATCTAGTTGTTTTAATAAATTAAGTATAGTACAAAAAAGGAGCTAAATGAACAAGATTTTATCACAAGCTATTAGGAAAGCTGTCTCCGATTATACACCAAATGCGAGCCAAAATCCTAAAGATAAAAGATTAGATTTATTTTCTCTTAATAGCGAAACAGAATTATTTCAAAACTCAAAAGGCATAACAATCAAAATTGACAGAAGTAAAGATGATAACTTAACTGATTTTGGTAAAGCTACTCTTAAAGATAGATACTTAGGTGCAAACGAGTCTTTTCAAGATTTATTTGCAAGAGTTGCAAGTCATTACGCGGATGACAATTTACATGCTCAAAGACTTTATAATTATATTAGTGATTTATGGTTCATGCCAGCAACACCAGTTTTATCAAACGGAGGAACAACTAGAGGACTTCCGATATCTTGTTTCTTAAATGAAGCTAGTGATAGCCTTAATGGTATTCTAGATTTGTGGAGTGAGAACGTCTGGCTAGCTGCAAGAGGTGGTGGTATTGGAAGTTATTGGGGCAATCTTAGATCAATAGGGGAAAAAATTGGAAGAGTTGGTAAGACATCAGGTATAATTCCATTCATTAAAGTAATGGACTCATTAACAATGGCAATCAGCCAAGGCTCACTTAGAAGAGGTTCTGCAGCTTGTTATATTCCAATAGATCATCCAGAAATTGAGGAATTCATTGAAATGAGAAGACCAACTGGTGGAGATCCAAATAGAAAATCATTAAATTTACATCACGGTGTTTTAGTTTCAGACGCATTTATGAGGGCTGTTGAGTTAGATGAACAGTGGGGGCTTAAAAGTCCAAAAGATGGAGCTGTTCAAGCGACTGTTTCTGCAAGAAACTTGTGGATAAGATTATTAACAGCAAGAATTGAGACAGGAGAACCATATATTGTTTTCATTGATACTGTTAATAGACAAATTCCTCAACACCATAAACTTGCTGGTCTTAATGTTAAAACTTCAAATCTTTGTAGTGAGATTACACTTCCAACAGGAATTGATAAAGATGGAAGAGATAGAACTGCCGTATGCTGTTTATCATCTTTAAATGTAGAGAAGTATGATGAGTGGAAAGATGATGAAAACTTTATACAAGATGTCATGAGATTTCTAGATAACGTTATGACTGATTTTATAGAAAATGCACCTGAACAGTTTAGTGATGCAACATATTCAGCAATGAGAGAACGAAGTGTAGGATTGGGTGTGATGGGGCTTCATTCGTATTATCAAAAGAAAATGATCCCAATCGAATCTGTTATGAGTAAAACTTGGAACAAAAAAATCTTTGAGCACATTCATAAAAATGTTGATAAAGCATCTAAAGATTTGGCAGAAGAAAGAGGACCATGTCCAGATGCAGCTGATTACGGTATTATGGAAAGATTTTCTAATAAAACTGCAATAGCGCCAACTGCATCTATATCCATTATATGTGGTGGAACTTCACCTGGTGTTGAGCCAATTGCTGCAAATAGTTTCACACATAAAACCCTTTCAGGATCTTTCAATGTACGTAACAAATATTTAAGAAAACTATTAGAAAAACATGGAAAAGATACTGATGAGGTTTGGTCAAGCATTACAACAAACCAAGGGTCGGTGTCACATTTAGATTTTTTAACTCAAGATGAAAAAGATGTTTTTAAAACAGCTTTTGAGTTAGACCAAAGATGGCTTGTAGATTTAAGTGCGGATAGAACGCCTCATATTTCTCAAGCTCAATCTATTAATTTATTTTTACCAGCAGACGTACATAAAAGGGACTTACATCAAATCCACTTCCAAGCTTGGAAGAAAGGCTTGAAGAGTCTTTATTACTGCAGGTCTAAATCAATACAACGTGCTGAAAATGTTAATGATGCAAATTCAACTGACATTGCAGCAAATGTTTATAAATCAAAAGAAGAAAATAATAACCAACAAGATTATGAGGAGTGTTTATCGTGTCAGTAGCAGAAAAAATAAATAAAGAAATAATTCAACCTAAAAAGATGGGTTTATTAGTTGAGAACCCAGTTTACAAACCATTTAGATACCCATGGTGTTACGATGCTTGGTTAACTCAACAGAGAATTCATTGGTTGCCTGAAGAAGTTCCATTAGGAGATGATGTAAGAGATTGGCAAAAAAACCTATCACAACCAGAGAAAAATTTATTAACTCAAATTTTTAGATTTTTTACTCAAGCTGATGTTGAAGTTAACAATTGCTACTTAAGACACTACACAACAGTATTTAAACCAACTGAAGTACTAATGATGATGACTGCGTTTGCATCTATGGAAACGGTTCACGTTGCAGCTTACTCACATCTTTTAGATACTATTGGAATGCCAGAGTCAGAATATTCAGCTTTCATGAAGTATAAAGAAATGAAAGATAAATATGATTACATGCAAGGTTTCAATGTAAACTCAAAAGAAGATATTGCAAAAACAGTTGCAGTATTTAGTGCATTCACAGAGGGTCTGCAATTATTTGCAAGCTTTGCAATCTTACTTAACTTTCCGAGACATAATAAGATGAAGGGCATGGGCCAAATTGTTACTTGGTCAGTAAGAGATGAAACACTTCACTGTAATTCAATGATTAGAATCTTTAAGGAGTTTATTAAAGAAAATCCTGAAATATGGACACCAAAACTTAAAAAAGAACTTTATGAAGCATGCAGAACTATTGTTGAGCATGAAGATTCTTTTATTGATTTAGCTTTTGAAATGGGACCCATGGAAGGTTTAACAGCAAAAGAAGTTAAAGATTATATAAGGTTTATAGCCAATAGAAGATTAGATCAGCTAGGTTTAGAACCTATTTATGATGTTCAAAAAAATCCACTAACTTGGCTTGATACTATGTTGAATGCGGTAGAACACATGAACTTCTTTGAAGGCAGAGCGACTGAATATTCTAAAGCATCTACAAGAGGATCTTGGACAGAAGCGTTTAGTTAAAAAAAACCACACGTGCGGAAGAAAGTAGCTGAATAAGCATGAGTGACAATTTTTATTTGAAAAGAAGATCTGTTTTGGCAAAAAAAATGCGAAATCATCCAATTAAAGATGAAGATCTTCTAACAATAATTAATGCTGGAATAAGAGTTCCAGACCACGGAGCCTTAAACCCTTGGAAAATAAAAGTTATAAAAGACGATAAATTAAAAGTTATTGATGAAAACATAATATTAACAGAATTTAAGAGGGAAAACCCAGAAGCTAGTGACGAAAGTTTAATAATTGAATCAAAAAGGCTTCAAAGAGCTTCTGTAGTAATGGCAGTTATATCGACACCTGTTGAACATCCGAAAATACCAAATTGGGAAATGGTTTTGTCGTCAGGTGCAGTATGCATGAATTTATTGTCATGCGCTCAGTCTTTGGGATATGCAGCACAATGGTTAACAGAATGGTACGCTTATAATAATAAAATGTTAGATTATTTGGGCGGAAGACCTGGTATAGATAGAATTTCAGGTTTTATTTACATTGGTCATAAAGTTGAGGAACCAAACGAAAGAAGAAGACCTGACGCTGAAAAAGTTGTCTCGTACTTATAATTTATGTTTATTGCAATGAACAGATTTAAAATTGTTCCTGGTAAAGAAGAGCAATTTGAAAAAGTATGGCGACAAAGGGATACACACTTAAGTGACGTTCCAGGTTATAAAGAATTTCATTTAGTAAAAGGAAAAAAAACTGATGACTTTTCTTTATATGCTTCCCATAGTATATGGAATTCACAAGAAGATTTTATTAATTGGACTAAATCAGATGCTTTTAGGTTAGCTCATAAAAATGCAGGTCAGCATAAAGATCTATATTTAGGAGCACCAGAATTTGAAGGATTTGAAAGAGTCCTATAAACTCATTTCCAATTTTTCCTTTTGACTTTTATCTTTGATTTAGTTGAAGAACTTTTCTGTGTTTGCTGCCTCTATAACTAGCTAAAGGCCTTATCAATTTATTAGCAGCATGTTGTTCAATTATATGTGCAGACCAACCAGTAATTCTAGAGATTACAAATATTGGTGTGAAAAAATCAGTGTCAAAACCCATTAAATGGTAAGTAGGGCCAGTAGGGTAGTCCACATTTGGATGAATATTTTTTCTATCAATCATTACTTTTTCAACAATGTCATAAATCTTTTCAAACTTTTTGTCTTTTTTAATCTTTGCAACTTTACCAAAATATTCTCTCATTGTAGGAACTCTTGAATCTCCACTTTTGTAAACTCTATGCCCGAAGCCCATAACAACATCTTTATTGTCTAAAGCTTTATTTATCCATTTAAGTGCGTTTTCTGGTTTTTTAATTTTATTCATCATATGCATAACCTCTTCGTTAGCTCCTCCATGTAGAGGTCCTTTTAAACTTGCTATAGCACCAGTAATTGCACCATGAATATCAGATAAACTGCTTGTTATTGTTCTTGCTGTAAAAGTTGAAACATTAAAACTGTGTTCAGCATATAAAATTAAAGATACATCAAACGCTTTGACTATATCTTTGTTTGGAACCTTTCCAAAACACATATGAAAAAAATTTTCTGAAAAAGATAGGTTTTTTTTGGGTGGAATAATTTTTTTTCCTTTTCTTGCTCTGTAAAATGCAGCTAGAGCAACTGGCATTTTTGCAAAAATTCTCATAACTTTTCGCATATTGGCTTTAGGGGAATTATCCTTTGTTTCTTTGTCTTCAAGTCCCATAATACTAACTGCTGTTCTAGCAACATCCATAGGGTGAGCTTTTTTAGGAAATTTTTTGATATCATCTAGTAATGTTTTAGATAGCTTCCTTTCTTTTCTTTCCTCTTTTTCAAATTTCTTTAATTGTTTTTTGGTTGGTAATTCACCATTGAGGATTAGATAAGCGACCTCTTCAAATTTACATTTAGCACATAAATCTTGAGCGGCATATCCCCTATAAGTCAAGGAATTGATTTCTGGCATTACTTTGGAAACTTCTGTTTCGTCAACAACTATACCTAATAGCCCTTTTTTGATATCATCACTCATTATTCATGCCCGTCTGTATTAAAATTATAAATCTTTTCGTCTAAAGCATTATATTTTTCGTATTCTACTAAATCATATAATCTTTTCCGCGTTTGCATTTTATCAATAATATTGTTTTGATGTCCATCAGCAAAAATGGCACGTAAACCGTCTTCAACATTTTTCATAGCTAATCTTTGAGTAGAAACAGGATAAATAACAATATTATATCCCAATTCTTCAAGTTGTTTATAATTTAGTAATTTTGATTTTCCAAACTCTGTCATGTTTGCTAAAAGATAACAATCAAGAGATTTTCTAACTAATTCAAATTCCTTCTCATCTTCTAGAGCTTCTGGAAATATTACCTCAGCACCTGCATCAATATAAGCCTTACATCTATCAATCATACTATCAATTCCTTCAACACTTTTCGCATCTGATCTTGCTATAATCTTAAAATTTTTGTCTTTTCTTGAGGACACACATTCTTTTATCTTTTCAACCATTTTCTCTTTTGAGATAAGTTCTTTGTTATCTAAATGGCCACATCTTTTCTGCTCAATCTGATCTTCCAAATGAACAGCAGCAACTCCAAATTCTTCAAATGTCTCAATTGTTTCTTTGCATGATTTAAATCCAGTATCAATATCAACAATTGTTGGAAGATTTGTAACACGTGATATTAAGTAGGATCTAGTACTAACATCTTGAAGAGTTGTTAAACCAATATCTGGAAAGCCTAAATCGTTTGCCATAACTCCTCCTGAGACATATACCGCATCATAACCAATTTCTTCTATTAATTTTGCAGTTAAAGGATTGTAAGCACCAGGCACTCTTAGAATTTTGTTAGATTTGAGTTTAGTATTTAAGTCAATTCTTTTTTGAGTTAAATCTTTTTCAACAAAATGCATTTAAAAAATCCCTTTTTTATTATTTTTTTTTAAATATTTTTTACTTACTTCGATATTTAATTTGTTTAGACTTCCCTTTTTTAATTTTTTTAAATTTTGTACAGTTTTTAAAAATCTATTACTTTCTTTTTTAGATAATATTTTACCAGTTAAAGTTAAAAATTTCTTAATGTAATCTTTTCTTTTAAAAGGTCTTTCTCCATACGGATGTGCATCTGCCCGCTCGAGTTCCTCAGAAATTTTTTTACCATTATTAAAAGTAACAACTACTTTTGCACCAAATGATTTCTTTTTAGGATCTGGATGATGATATTTTTTTGTCCATTTTTTATCTTCATGTGTTGTTATTGACTTCCATATTTTTAATGTGCTCTTTCTATTGGCTCTAGACTTTGTGTAAGATTTGATATGATGCCAATCAGCATCCTCTAAAGCTACCGCGAAAATATACATTATTGAATGATCTAAAGTCTCTCTTGAAGCATTAGGATCCATTTTTTGTGGATCATTTGCACCAGTTCCAATAACAAAGTGAGTATGGTGACTAGTGTAAATATCTATTTTTTTAATATTTTTTAAATCTGAAATTTTTTTATTTAATTTTTTACCTATATCAATTAATGCTTGGGCTTGATATTCAGCCGAATACTCTTTTGTATATGTTTCTAAAATAGCTTTCTTTGGCTCATTTTTTTTTGGCAATGGGACTTTATAAATTGCTTTTTTTCCATCAAGTATTCTTGCAATAACACTGTCTTCTCCCTCGTAAATTGGGCTAGGGGCACCTTCGCCTCTCATTGCTCTATCAATAGCCTCTATCGCTAATTTACCTGCGTGAGCTGGTGCGTATGCTTTCCAGCTTGATATTTCCCCTTTTCTAGATTGACGTGTTGAAATAGTAACATGGAGCGCTTGTTGAACTGCTTGATAAATGGTTTCGGTATTCAATCTTAGCATTGAACCAATTCCAGCAGCAACACTTGGTCCTAAATGTGCAATGTGATCTATTTTATGTTTGTGGAGACAAATTCCTTTAACCAAATTAACTTGAACTTCATAAGCTGTAATAATTCCTCTTAGAAGGTCTACTCCACTTCTTTTAAGCTTTTCACCAACAGCTAGTACAGGAGGAATATTATCACCTGGATGGCTATAATCTGCTGCCAAAAAAGTATCATGAAAATCTAATTCTCTAACAGCAGTTCCATTTGCCCACGCTGCCCATTCAGCATCAAACTTTATTTTAGAGCTAATTCCATAAACTGTTGACCCTGATTTTCTAAGATGACCTTTAGCCATTTCTCTTGCTGATATAACTGGATTTCTATTTAATGAGGCAATAGCAACTGATGCATTATCAATTATTCTATTGATAACCATCTCTATTGAGTTTTTATTTAACTTGGCATTATCACTTGCTATTTCTGCTATTTTCCACGCAAGCTGTTTCTTCTTTGGAAGAATAATTTTTGACGGGTATACTTTAACAGTGTTTAACAACAAAATATCTCCTAGCTTATGATTTTGTTTTAATGATTAAAATAAATTAATCAATATTAAAGATATTTAGTTATAATTTTCTCGATACCTACAAAATCTTTAATTAAGTGATTGTGATATATTTCATCTGATTTCTTTTCAGTATATCCGTATTTTAGCAAAATTATTGGAATTTCTGCAGCTTTGGCTGCATTTGCATCTGTTTCACTATCTCCAATCATGATTGTTTTTTTTTTGTCACCATCTAAAATTTCAATGATGGTTGTTAAATGTCTAGGATCCGGTTTACAATATTCAAAAGTATTGTATCCAGCTACATATTCAAAATAATCGTAAATTCCAATTTTTTTTAAAAGATCAACTGCCAAATGCTCAGTTTTGTTAGTGCATACAGCCATAGAAATATTTTCTTTTTTACACCAATTTAGAAATTCTTTTACTCCATTTATTAACTTGCTTTCATGTAATATATTTTCTCCGTAGTAAGATAAAAATTCATTTGTCATTTCATTTTGAATTTTTTCATCAAACCATTTCCATTGTCCATTGGCTTTTGCCATCATTGCTTTTGCACCTTTACCAACGGCATTTTTTAATTCACCTAATTTCTTTGTTGGATAGCCAAATTTTTTCATGACATGATTATGTGCTCTAATTAAATCTGGCGCAGTATCTATTAACGTTCCATCTAAATCAAAAAGAATGGTAAATTTTTGTTTCATTTAAAGTATTATTAAGAAATATATTGTGAATTAATTAAACTAATACCCAAATATATAAAAATATCAAATGAAACAAAAAAAATTACTTAATATTCAATCAAAATTGAGAAACAAATTTTTAAAAAATGGTGTCAAAATGATTGCTCCAGAGACAGTCTTTTTTTCTAAAAGCACAAAAATAGGAAAAAATGTAACTATAGAACCATACGTAGTTATTGCTGATAATGTGTCAGTAGGAAATAATGTAAGAATTTTATCCTTTTCTCATTTAGAAGGAGTGAAAATTGAAAATAATGTAGATGTTGGACCATATGCAAGACTAAGACCAGGTACAATTCTTAAATCAGGATCTAAGGTTGGAAATTTTGTTGAAGTGAAAAAAAGTATTGTAGGCAAAAACTCTAAATTAAATCACCTTTCTTATATAGGTGACTCAAAGCTAGGTAAAAAAGTAAATATTGGTGCAGGTACAATTACATGTAATTATGATGGTATTAAAAAAAGCAAAACATCAATTGGTGATGAAGTGTTTGTTGGTTCAAATTCATCACTTGTGGCCCCAATTAAGCTTGAAAAAAAAAGTACAATTGGTGCAGGATCAGTTATTACTAAAAAAGTTTTAAAATATTCATTAGCTTTGTCAAGAGCAGAGCAAATTGAAATTAAAAATTATAAAAGAAAAAAATAAATGTGTGGAATAATTGGAATAATAAGCTCTAAAGAAGTTTCAAATAGAATAGTTAATTCACTTAAAAAGCTTGAATATAGAGGATATGATTCTGCTGGAATAGCCACGCTAGTTGATGGAAATATAAACGAAGTAAAGTGTGAGGGTAGGGTTGATGTTTTAGAAAAAGATATATCAAAATTTAATCTTAAAGGAGAGATTGGTATAGGCCATGTTAGATGGGCAACACACGGTAAGCCCAGTAAAGTAAATGCGCATCCTCATTCATCAGAACAGGTTTCAGTTGTTCATAATGGAATTATTGAAAATTCAACAATTTTAAAAAAACTTTTAGAAAAAAAAGGTTATATATTTAAATCACAAACTGATACTGAGGTAATAGCTCATCTAGTTACTGATTACTTAAAAAAAAATTCACTGAAAGATACTATTATAAAAGTTTTGAAAAAACTTCATGGGAGTTTTGCATTGGGTATAATTTTTAAAGATAGAAATGATTTAATGATTGGAGCTAGAAGAGGCTCTCCGTTGGCTGTTGGATATGGTCCAAATGAAAATTATCTTGGTTCAGACTCTTACGCTCTTAAATCTATGACTAATAAAATTACTTATTTAGATGATGGTGAGTTTTGCATTGTCAAAAGAGATCAAATTGAATTTTTTGAGGGTGATGGAATAAAAATAAATAAAGAAGTTATGAATCTTTCTAAAGAAGAACTTAGCTATGACAAAGGTGACTATAAGTATTTTATGGAAAAAGAGATAGATGAACAGCCTTCAACTATAAATGACTGTATAAACGAATATGTGGATAAATATAACAATCAAATAAATATATACAATTTTCCATGGAAGATAAGCTCTTTAAAATCAATTGTATTGATTGGTTGTGGAACAGCCTATCATTCATGCTTGGTTGCAAAATATTGGTTTGAGCAAAATACAAATTTAGATGTGAGCATAGATATAGCCTCAGAGTTTAGGTACAGAAAAGTTAGATTTAAAAAAGATTGTATTTATGTATTTGTATCCCAATCTGGAGAAACTGCAGATACATATGCTGCTTTAGAATTGTGTAAGAAAAATAAAATGAAAACTTGTGCTGTTGTAAACGTTATTGAAAGTTCAATAGCAAGAGATGCCGATTTTGTTTTGCCTATTTATTGCGGTCAAGAGATAGGTGTTGCTTCAACAAAAGCTTTTCTTGGACAAATGTTAGTTTTGTATATTCTTTCATTAAAAATTTCTTTTGATCAAAAATTTATTTCAAAAAAGATTTATCAAACAAAGATAAAAAATTTGTTATCATTATCCAACTCTGCAAAAAAAACGCTTAAATTAGATTACAAACTTCTGAATGTAGGTAAAGTTTTCGCAAATGCAAAAGGATGTATGTTTCTTGGCAGAGGATATTCTTTTCCAATAGCTTTAGAAGGAGCATTAAAGTTAAAAGAATTAGCATATGTTCATGCTGAAGGATATCCAGCTGGTGAAATGAAACATGGACCCTTAGCTTTAATAGAGGAAGGAATGCCAGTAGTTATATTAGCTCCAAGAGATGAGCATTACAAAAAAACCATTTCTAATATGCAGGAGGTAATTGCGAGAGGAGCAAAAGTATTATTGATCACTAATAAAAATAAAGATGAAATCATTTCTGAAAATATTTGGGAACAAATAGAGGTCGATAAATTAGATGATGAACTAATTCCATTTTTGATTACAATACCTCTCCAAAAACTAGCTTTTTATTCTGCATTAGAAAAGGGTTACGATATAGATAAGCCAAGAAACCTAGCCAAATCCGTAACAGTTGAATAATTTGTATTTTTATTTATCAAAAATTTTGAGTCCATTTTTAAATCCAACAAATTTTTTATTTTTAACTATACTTATTTTTCTTTTCATTTATTTAAAAAGCAAAAACAAAATAGTTTTAAAGGGATTAATCCTTAATCTATCATTAATAATTATAATTGCTTTTGTTCCTTTAGGCTCCTATGGCCTTAAGTATCTTGAAAAAGATTATGTAATTAATGAAAAATTTGAAAATATAAAAAATATTTTAGTTTTATCAGGGGCAGATAAGAGAATTATTGCCTCAATTAATTTAGCTTATAAACATCCAAATGCAAAAATTTTTTATGTTGGTGGAAATGCATTTTTAGTTAAAAATAAAAACAACGATGATCGTGCTATTGCTAGAAACTTCTATGACAATCTAAATTTTGACATGGGACGACTAAATTTTATTGGCAAGTCAAGAAATACGATTGAAAATTTTAAAGAGATTGAGGAATTAAATTTAAATCATGCAGAGACAGTTTTAATCACTTCTGCTTATCATATGAAAAGATCTATGATGATTGCAAAAAAACAGGGCATAAAAGTAATACCTTATCCTATTGATTTTACTTCTATTTCAAGTCAACCTTTATTAAATAGCTATCAAGGATTTAATATTACAAATAATCTATCAAATTTTAACACGTTTTTTAGAGAGATAATAGGAATGTTGGCTTTTAAAATATTTACTTAAAATTTATTGAGAAAAGTTTATCTTTTAGTAAATTTTAGAAAAAAAAAGTTAATAATCATTGTAATAAAATGTCTGTGTTTAAACGGAATAAATTAATAAGTTTGCTTTATTATCCAACAAGATTAATAAATTTTTTAAATCTTAATAAAAAAATTATTTTTTATCACATCCCAAGATCAGGAGGTACTTTTATAAAAAATATCTTAAAAAAAAAATACGAAAAAACTTTAGAGATAAATGATTTTCGTGAAATAAGCTTGAATACGATAAAAAAAAATAAAATTGTTGTTGGTCATTTTGAATTTACAAATTTAAATAATTTTTACAAATCGTCTTTCACTATAATAAGAAAACCAAATGAACTTTATAATAGCTTTTATAGACTTTACTCCGAAAGAAATAACAAGACATCAAAAGATGAATTTATAAATTTAGTAAAAAAAAATAATGGAGATAATATTTTAACAAGGATATTTGCAAAAAAACTTAGATTAACAAATTTTTTTTTTTATAAAAGAGATGAAAAACAAATAAATTACTTGGAATTAAACAATGATGATTGTCAACTGGCTTATGACAATATTAAAAAAATTGCTTATTTTAAAATTGAAGAATTAAATCAAATACTTAAATTTATTGATACAGATTATCATCCTGAAATAAACAAACTCCATAAAGGCATTATTACAAATATTGACAATCAAACAGATTTAAACTTTTCTGAAATATCTAATTTAGACGAAAAAATTTATAATAAATTGTTTCTATCTTAAGTTAATTTTATTAATGTTGTTTGAAATCAAAACGCAATTAAAATTTTTAAAGTTATAAAAGTCAAATAATACTTGGTTTATTTAAATATAAAAAATTAGCTTTTTTTTAAAAAGAAATATATATACAAGTTCAAATTGTATTATGAAAAAATGGAAAGTAAATAGTTGGAGAAATTACCCAGTAAAACATATTCCTGAATATCGGGATGAGGAAGAACTTAATTCAGTTTTAAATAAATTAAAAAATTTTCCACCGCTAGTTTTTGCTGGAGAAACAAGACATCTTAAAGATCAATTAGCAAACGTGGTTGATGGAAAAGCATTCTTGTTACAAGGCGGAGATTGCGCTGAGAGCTTTGCGGAATTCCATCCTGATAATATACGAGATTATTTTAAATTAATGTTACAAATGTCATTGGTTCTAACTTACTCAGCCTCCTTACCTGTTGTTAAATTGGGGAGAATTGCTGGTCAATTTTCAAAACCTAGAAGCGCTCCAACAGAAAAAATTGGAGAAATAGAGCTACCTAGTTACTTAGGAGATAATATAAATTCAATAGAATTTACTGAAAAAGCAAGAATACCAGACCCCAAAAGACTTTTCAGAGCTTATTCACAATCTGCTTCAACACTGAATTTGTTAAGAGCATTTTCTAATGGTGGATTTGCTGATTTAAAAAATGTCCATATGTGGAATTTGGGATATATAAAAACTTCTTCCCAAGCTAAAAAATTTAAAGACCTGGAAGATAAAATTGCCGATGCATTAGCTTTTATGGAAGCATGTGGAATTACATCAGATTTCAATAGACGTTTATATACAGTAAATTTTTGGACATCACATGAGGCATTACATTTACCATTCGAAGAAAGCATGACTAGAATAGATTCTACAACTGGCGAATATCATGACACTTCAGCTCATTTTGTGTGGATTGGGGATAGAACAAGACAAATTGATGGTGGCCATGTTGAATTTTGTAGAGGAATTGAAAATCCTATAGGAATTAAATGTGGACCAACCTCTAAACCTGATGAAATAGCAAAAATTTGTGAATTGATAAATCCTAAAAATGAAAAAGGAAAAATTACTCTTATTTCAAGATTTGGTCATGACAAAGTAGAAAAGTTTTTACCAAAATTAATAAGAGGAATTAAAAAAGAAGGTCTAAATGTAATTTGGTCATGTGATCCGATGCATGGAAATACAATCAAATCAACAACAGGATTTAAAACAAGACCATTTAACGATGTTCTTAATGAAGTTAAAAATGTATTTGGAGTTCACCAAAGTGAAGGGTCGTACGCAGGAGGTCTTCATATTGAAATGACTGGTCAAAATGTGACAGAATGTACAGGTGGTGCACAAAAAATATCAGATACAGATTTATCAAGCAGATATCACACTCAGTGCGATCCGAGATTGAATGCAAATCAAGCGCTAGAGCTAGCTTTTTTGATTTCAGATGAGATTAAAAAGAATACCTTGTATGCTAAAAATGGTATCAGAGCGGCATCTTAATCATTTATTTTTTTAAATTAATTATTATATTTTACTTATGATACCGAGCAAAAAAGTAACATTTATTAGAGATTGGATATCAAATTATGTAGATTCAATGCCAAAGAGGGCAGAGTCTTTAGTAATAGGGATTTCTGGAGGAATAGACTCATCTGTGTCAAGCACCCTGAGTGCAATGACTGGATTAAGAACAATTGTATTATCTATGCCTATAAAGCAAAAAAGTGCTCAACATGACTTAAGCCTAAAACATCAAGAGTGGTTAAAGAAAAATTTTGAAAATGTTGAGGGTATTACAGTTGAGCTAGATAGTCTTTTTTCAACGTTTGAGAACACTTTAAAAGATTTTGACAGTTTACATGGTATGGCAAACTCAAGAGCCAGATTAAGAATGACAACTCTATATCAAGTAGCAGCAGCAAATAATGGAATTGTTGTTGGGACAGGAAATAAAGTTGAGGACTTTGGAGTGGGTTTTTATACAAAGTATGGTGATGGTGGTGTGGATATATCTCCAATTGCTGATTGTAATAAAACTGAAGTTTGGGAATTAGGCAAAGAATTAAAAATTTTGAAAGAAATTATAGAAGCGCCTCCAACAGATGGACTTTGGGATGATGGTAGAACCGATGAAGGTCAGCTTGGCTTAAGTTATAAGGAGTTAGAAGAAGCCATGGAAAATAAAAATTCTGTAAATAGAGAAAAATATAACCAAATTAGAAACGCAAATTTGCATAAAATGGATCCCATTCCAGTTTGCAAGATTCCAAGCTAATCAAATAGATTCACAAATCTATAATTAAAGTATATTCCTAGATCAATGAATAAAGATATTTTTTTGACAAATAGCTATGGTGGAAAAAAAGAAATATTTCAACCTATTGATGTAAATAATATCAAAATGTATGTTTGTGGCCCGACAGTTTATGACGATCCACATATAGGTAATGCAAGACCATTAGTTATATTTGATTTGCTTTTTAAAGTCTTAAAGTGCAAATATGGTAATGATAAAGTTACATATGTAAGAAACATTACAGATATTGATGATAAGATCATAGAGTCTGCTAAAGATAAAAAAATTTCAATTATAGAACTTACAAATAAAGTAAATAAAAATTTTCAGGAAAACTGTAAATATCTTAATTGTGATGAACCAACCTTTCAACCTAAAGCTACAGATAACATCAAAGAGATGATTGATATGATAAATGTTCTAGTCGATAAAGGTTTTGCATATGAAAGTAAAGAACATGTCTATTTTGAAGTAAAAAAATTTAAAGATTATGGAAAGTTATCTAATAAAAAAATTGATGATTTAATATCTGGGTCTAGAGTAGAAGTTTCTATCAATAAGAAAAATGCTGAGGATTTTGTATTGTGGAAACCATCAAATGAAGACGAGCCTAGTTGGACATCACCCTGGGGAAATGGGAGACCAGGTTGGCATTTAGAATGTTCAGCAATGTCTAAAAAATATCTTGGTGACAAGTTTGATATCCATGGTGGCGGAAGAGATTTATTATTTCCACACCATGAAAATGAAATTGCGCAATCATGTTGTGCCAATGGAACAGAGTCTTTCTCTAATTTTTGGGTGCACAATGGATTCATTACTCAATCAAATGAAAAAATGTCAAAGTCACAAGGTAATATTCTAAAGATAAGTGATTTTAAAAAGAATGTTAATGGTCAAGCTTTAAGATTAGCTTTAATCAGTGCGCATTATAGGCAGCCATTAGATTGGAATGATAAACTCTTAGAAGAAAGTCAGAAAACAATTGATAAATGGTACAGAAGCTACATTGAATTAGATAAACCTAAATTAATTTCTGATGATGACCTTTATCCTTTATATGATGATTTAAATACACCAAAATATATAGCAAACCTACATAAACTATATGAAAAATCTCAATCAGGAAATTTAGAAGATAAAAAAAAATTTGTATCAGCCTGTAATTTTGTAGGATTGCTCTCAGAAACTAAATATGAATGGGAAAGTTTTAAAAAAAACAAATCAATTTTAAGTGATGAGGTAATTGAAAGAAAAATTAAAGAAAGAAATCGAGCTAGAGATGATAAAAATTATGAATTAGCTGATAAAATCCGTGATGAACTTTTTGAAAAAGGAGTTCAAATAGAAGATAAAGATGGTAAAACCTCGTGGAAATTTAAATAATGTCAGACAAAATATACATTTTCGATACTACTTTGCGTGATGGTGCACAAACACAGGGAGTTGATTTTTCTCTAGATGATAAAGAAAAAATTTCTGTTGCGTTGGATAATCTTGGTGTCGACTACATAGAAGGTGGTTGGCCAGGAGCAAATCCAACAGATACGGAATTTTTCAATAAAAAGCATACATTTAAGAATTCTAAATTAACAGCTTTTGGGATGACTAAAAAAACTGATCATAGCGCAGAGAATGATCCAATGATTTCATCTTTAATAAATTCAAAGGCGAATTCTATTTGTTTGTTTGGCAAATCTTGGGATTTCCATGTTGATGTTGCCTTAGGTATATCAAAAGAACAAAATTTGAAAAATATTAGCGAAAGCGCAAAACACATAATTAATTCAGGAAAAGAGTTCATGTTTGATGCTGAACATTTTTTTGATGGCTATAAATCAAACAAAGAATATGCTTTAAGTTGTATTAAATCTGCTTATGACCAGGGTGCCAGATGGATTGTCTTATGCGATACTAATGGTGGGACATTACCGCATGAAATATCTAAAATAGTTACAGATGTAATTAAACATATCCCGGGTAAGAATTTAGGAATTCATGCACACAACGACACAGAAAATGCAGTTGCAAACTCATTAGTTGCAATTCAAGCTGGTGTTAGACAAGTACAGGGAACGATTAATGGTTTAGGAGAAAGATGTGGTAATGCCAATTTGATGTCACTAATTCCATCTTTGTATTTAAAGCGTGAATTTTCTAATAATTATGAAATAAATATAAATGAGGATAATATTAAACATTTAACACAATGCTCTAGACTTTTAGATGAAATTTTAAATAGAAAACCAAATAAGCATTTACCTTATGTTGGTGCTGCAGCATTTTCTCATAAAGGTGGCATGCATGTATCTGCAGTACAAAAGGACCCAAAAACTTATGAACACATAGATCCTAAGAAAGTTGGAAATACACGAAATATTGTTGTTTCAGATCAAGCAGGGCAATCTAATATTTTATCAAGATTAGAAACTATAGGTATCGATATAAAAAAAAATGATCCAAAAATTAAACAACTCTTAGAAGAAGTTAAAGGGAGAGAATTTATTGGTTACAGTTATGACGGTGCAGATGCCTCTTTTGAATTATTAGCAAGAAGAATAGTGGGTGAAATTCCAAGGTATTTAATAATTAAAGCTTACGATGTATCTGTTAAAAAAAATTCATCAGGAGAAATTGTTTCATCGGCTAAAGCAGAGCTAGAGGTAGACGGCGAAACAATTGTGTGTGAAGGTGAAGGTAACGGTCCAGTAAATGCTTTAGATAATGCAATCAGAAATAACATAAAAAAGATTTCTAAATATTCTGATTATTTAAAAGACTTACGATTAGTTGACTATAAAGTAAGAATATTAAATACAGGAACCGAAGCTGTTACAAGAGTTTCTATCGAAAGTACAGACTCTCAAGGTAAAAATTGGTTTACAATAGGCGTTTCACCTAATATCATTGATGCATCGTTTAAAGCACTAATAGACAGTCTTGATTATAAGTTATTTAAAGACAATGCACCAGCAAGTGCTTAATGAATTTTAATAATATTTCATTTATTCTTCACAAGCCTCAGCTATCTGAAAATATTGGTTTATGCGCAAGAGCAATGAAGAATTTTGGTTTTAGGAATTTATTAGTTATAGAACCAAAGCCAATTTTTCCAAATGACAAAATTATAGCAACCTCTGTTGGTGCTAAAGATTTAATAAAAAAAACTAAGATTTATTCAAACTTAGAGAGATCATTAATCAATACTGATATATTAATTGCAACTTCAGCAAGGTTTAGAAATAAAAATATTAAACATATTTCTTTAGATGAGTTAGTTCAAATAAACTTTACAAAAAAAGTAAGTTTTTTATTTGGGTCTGAGGCCTCTGGATTAACAAATGAGGAAATAAGTTATGCTGATTATACTTTACAAATTCCAAGCAATTTTAAATTTAGATCCCTAAATTTATCGCACAGCTTAGTAATTGTGGCTCAAGCAGTCTCCAACTTGATATCAACAAATAAAGTTGATTTCCAAAAATCAAAAAAAATACAAAAGGCTACTAAAAAGGAAATATCTAACTTGCTTAAATTTTGTTTATCAACTCTTGAAAACCAAAATTTTTTTAAACAAAAGGCTAAAAAACCTATTATGATAGAAAATTTAAGAAGTATTTTTTATAAAATGGAACTTTCTCAAAAAGAAATTCGCATTTTATCAAGTGTATTTGCTGGTCTAGCTAAAAAACCTTGATTGACAAAAATATTTTGATGTCTATAAAGCCCATAATCAAGATATGACAAAACGATTAAATTCAAAACATAAAGTAGATAGAAGACTGAAAGTAAATCTATGGGGAAGACCTAAGAGTCCTTTTAATACTCGAGCTTATCCTCCTGGACAACATGGACAAACTAAATCTGCTAAACCTTCGGATTATGGAATTCAATTACAAGCTAAACAAAAACTCAAATGTTATTACGGCAACATGAATGAGAGACAATTTAGAAATATGTACAAAAAAGCTATAATGAAAAAGGGTGATACTGCTGAGAATTTAATAGGATTACTTGAGAGAAGATTGGATGCTGTAATATATAGATCAAAGTTATCAAATACTATTTTTTCATCTAGACAACTAATCAATCATGGTCATGTGAGAGTTAATGGAAAAAAAGTTAATATTGCTAGTTACCAAGTTAAAGAGGAAGATAGTATCGAAATTAGAGACAAGTCAAAACAGTTAGCTTTAATTGATATTGCCCTTGCTAATAAAGAAAGAGAAGTCCCAGAATACTTACAATTAGATGAAAAAAATAAAAAAGTAAAATTTGTAAGAGTTCCAAAATTTGAAGAAGTCCCTTATCCAGTAGTAATGGAACCAAACCTTGTAATTGAATATTACTCTAGATAATAAAAATTATTATAAATTATTATCAGCTTTTCTTTTTAAAATTTATTCCGTTATCCTCAAAGAGCTTAGCCAACTCTCCATTTTCATACATCTCTTTTACTATATCGCATCCGCCAATAAATTCATTTTTAACATACAGCTGAGGTATTGTTGGCCAATCACTATAAACTTTAATACCTTCTCGCAGATTTTGATCTGCCAAAACATTTACACCTTTAAAATTAACTTCAAGTATTTTTAAAATATTTGTAACAGCCATAGAGAAACCACACTGAGGAGCGTCTGGTGTACCTTTCATAAATAGACACACATCGTTACTTTTAATTTCATTATTAATTAAATTTTTTGTTTGATCGTCCATTTAGTTCTCCTTAGTTTTAACTGCTAGGGCATGCAGTTCATTTCCCATTTTTCCCTTGAGTGAATTGTATACCATTTTGTGTTGTTGAATTTTACTTTTTCCTGCAAATTGCGACGAAATTACAGTCGCTGAATAATGATTGCCATCACCCGCTAAATCTTGGATTTCTATTTTAGCATCAGGTAAAGCTTCTTTAATTAAGCTCTCTATCTCTTTTAAATCCATTGCCATTAGCTAACCATAAACTCCTTTAGCCAATTTTTATAGCCTTGTTTGATATCGTCAATTGATATTTTTAGATCATTTCCATATGTAATCTGATTAGATTCAATTACTCCTAATTTATCAAAATGAATTGAGTCTTTTTTTAACATTTTTTCAACATTTTCTAAATTTTCAGGTTTAATTTCTACAATATATCTACCCTGATCTTCACCAAAAAAATATTCAAATTTATTCACTAAACCATCTATGGAAAATAATTTTACTCCTTTATTTCCTTTTATACTCATTTTTGAAATAGCAGTCAAAATACCTCCTAAAGACACATCATGACAGGTTTCAATTAAATTCTCCATTTTCAAATTTAAAATACACATCCCATTTTGTTTTTCGTTAAATAAATTTATTTCTGGAGGAGGTCCTTCAAATTCAGATAAAATATTTCTGGCAAATACAGATTGATTTAAATGGCCTTCGGTTTTACCAATTACATAAATATAATTTCCATCATTTTTTAATTCCATTGTCATCATTTTTTTGTAGTCTGAAAGTAAACCTATACCACCAATTGATGGAGTAGGTTTTATTCCTTTATCTTTTGTTTCGTTATAAAAAGATACATTCCCTGAAACTACTGGATAATTAAGATATTTAGATGCTTCTGAAATTCCCTCAACACATTCAACAAACTCTCCCATATTTTTTTCTTTTTCAGGATTTCCAAAATTAAGACAATTTGTTATTGCAATAGGTTTTGCACCTACTGAGATCATATTTCTCCAACTTTCACAAACTACTTGTTTGCCCCCTGTTAATGGGTGAGCATGGCAATAAGTGGCTGATGAGTCTACTGATGCTGCTACAGCTTTATTAGTACCATGAACTCTAACAACACCCGCATTACCACCTGGTTTTTGTATCGTATCTCCCATAACTGTATGATCATATTGATTCCAGATCCATTCTTTATCTGCGATATTTGGATCTGTTAAAATCTTTTGTAAGCAATTTTTTAGTTTTAACGATTTAAAATTATCTTTCGAAAATTTATTTTCTTTAGGGGGTTTGGCTTTGATCCATTTTCGATCATACATAGGAGCGTTCTCAGCTAAAAAATCAATTGGAATTTCTGCAACTTTTTCATTTTTAAAAAATAACTCTATATTTTTGCTGTCTGTAGTTTTTCCAATTACTGCAAAATCTAAATTCCATTTATCAAATATTTTTTTAGCTTCTTTTTCTTTACCTTCTTCTAATACAATCAACATTCTTTCTTGACTTTCTGAAAGCATTATTTCATAGGGTGACATATTATCTTCTCTGCAAGGAACTTTGGTTAAATCTATCTCAATACCCAAATTGCCTTTTGATGCCATTTCGATACTTGATGATGTTAAACCTGCTGCCCCCATATCTTGAATTGAAATTATTGATTTTCCAGCCATAAGTTCAAGACATGCTTCTAAAAGTAATTTTTCTGTAAATGGATCGCCAACTTGAACAGTAGGCTTTTTTTCCTCAATTTTATCATCAAAAATAGCAGAGGCCATACTTGCACCATGTATTCCATCTCTTCCAGTTTTAGACCCAACATAAATAACAGGCTTATTAATACCAGCTGCCTTTGAGTAAAATATTTTATTTTTGTTTACTAAACCCAAAGTCATTGCATTAACTAAAATATTTCCATTATAAGATTCATCAAAACATGTTTGACCAGCAATAGTTGGAACACCAATGCAATTTCCATATCCACCAATACCTTTAACCACTCCTCTTAATAAATTTTTTGTTTTTTCATGGCTTGGTGAACCAAAATGAATAGAATTTAAATTTGCGATAGGTCTTGCGCCCATAGTAAATACATCTCTCATTATACCACCAACACCAGTAGCCGCTCCTTGGTATGGTTCAATAAAGGATGGGTGGTTATGACTTTCTATTTTAAATACAATCGCGTCATCATCCTCAATATCTACGATACCAGCATTTTCTCCAGGTCCCTGAATAACTTGTTCACCTTTAGTGTGCAATTTTTTAAGATGTCTTCTTGAAGACTTATATGAACAATGCTCATTCCACATTGCAGAAAAAATACCCAATTCAGTTAAATTCGGTGTCCTTTTTAATAAATCACAAATCTTTTTATACTCTTCTTTTTTTAATCCATGCTCGATTGCTATTTTTTCATTAACTACAACCATTACAAACTTCCAGTTAAATTTTCAAAAAACAAAGATCCATCTTCACCTGATAGAAAAGGATCTATCATTCTCTCTGGATGAGGCATCATTCCTAAAATATTCTTATCTTTATTAAAAATGCCTGCAATATTCTTTAATGCACCATTTGGATTGTTTTCTTCATTATCATTACCTTTTCGATCACAATAGGTAACAGCGATTTGACTATTATCTTCAATAGATTTTAATTCATCTTTTGTACAAAAATAATTCCCTTCATTATGGGCAATGTGAAGTTCTAAAACTTCCTTTTTAATATTCTTGAAATATTTATTCTCTTTATTCTTAATTTTTACAAATACATTCTTACAAATAAAATTTAAGTATTTATTTTGTTGAAGTATTCCAGGTAATAATCCTGTCTCCGTAAGAATTTGAAAGCCATTACAAATACCAAGCACTAATCCACCCGAATTTGCAAAATCAATAACAGATTTAATAATTTTTGATTTTCCAGCTATACTTCCACACCTTAGGTAATCTCCATAAGAAAACCCTCCAGGTAAAACAATTAAATCACTTTTAGGAATCTCGCTATCATTGTGCCAAACCATCTTATTTTTGAAGCCAAATTTTTTTAAAGCAACATCCATATCTCTATCACAATTTGAACCAGGGAATATAATTACAGATGATTTCATTTAGTTTTTACAAGATTTTATAATCCTCGATAACTAAATTAGCTAAAAGTTTTTTACACATTTCCTCAACTTGAGATTTGGCTTTTCTCTCATCCTTCTCATTAACTTCAATATCAAAATATTTCCCTTGTCTAACCTCTGATACATTGTCAAAAGACATTCCATTTAGAGTTTGTTGTATTGCTTTACCTTGTGGGTCTAGTACTCCATTTTTTAAAGTAACTATAACTTTTAACTTCATTTTTTTTTAATTTTTACTGCTTTGGGCTTTGGATAAGTTAATGGCCTTACATTCGATTGTTCGTGTAATAAATTTAATCTTATTGCAACTTCTTGATAAGCTTCAACCAGGTTTCCTAAATCGTTTCTAAATCTATCTTTATCTAATTTTTTATCTGTTCTCATGTCCCAAAGTCTGCACGTATCAGGACTAATTTCATCAGCTAACATGACTTCTCTTTTTCCATTAATCTCAGATCTTCCAAATTCAACTTTAAAATCAACTAATTTAATACCCACACCTCTAAACATTCCTTGCAAAAAATCATTTATTCTTCTTACCTCTTCATAAATAAAATCTAATTCAAATATATCCATCCATTTAAATGCTATAATATGTTCTCTACTAATTAATGGATCGCCTAATTCATCATTCTTTAAACAATATTCAACTAGCGGGTAATCTAATACTGTGCCATCTTCTATACCAAGTCTTTTTGTCAAAGAGCCTGTTGCTATATTTCTAACAACAAATTCAACTGGAATAATCTCTACTAGCTTTACAAGCTGTTCTCTCATGTTAAGTCTTTTTACTAAATGATTTTTAATTCCTACATTGCTTAATTGAGTGAGTATATGTTCAGAAATTCTATTATTTAAAATTCCTTTTCCTTCAATTACATCTTTTTTTTGATTATTAAATGCTGTTGCATCATCTTTAAAATGCTGAATAACTAAATTCTTATCATTTGTGGCATAAATGATCTTAGCCTTGCCCTCGTATAATTTTTTTCCCTTTTTCATTATTTAAATACTCTATTAAATATTAGGTTTACATTCTTAAAGTGATTTGAATAATCAAATATTTGTTTCATTTTTTTATTAGTTATTCTAGATGTAATACTTTTATCATTCATAACAACATCTAAAAGGTCAAGATTATCTGCTATGCATTTTTTGGCATGCATTTGAACTAATCTATATGACTTTTCTCTACTTAAACCAGACTTAGTCAGTTCCAACATTAATTCTTGTGAAAAAATAGTGCCCTTAGTGATATTTAAATTGTCTAGCATTTTTTTTGGATGGACTACCATTTTGTCCAAAACGTTTGCTAATCTTACTAATGCAAAATCTAAAGTTATATTTGCATCTGGGCCTATGTTTCTCTCAACACTTGAGTGAGATATATCTCTCTCATGCCAAAGAGCAATATTTTCTAAAGCAGGAATTGTATAACTTCTTATCATTCTAGCTAATCCAGTTAAATTTTCAGTTAAAATTGGATTTTTTTTATGAGGCATTGCACTTGAGCCTTTTTGTTTTTTTGAAAAAAATTCTTGTAATTCGTATACCTCAGTTCTTTGTAAATGTCTTATTTCTATTGAAACTCTTTCGATAGACCCAGCAATAATACCTAATACAGAAAAGTAATGAGCGTGTCTATCTCTTGGAATAACTTGTGTGGATATTGGTTCAATTTTCAATCCAAGTTTTTTTGCAATATGTTTTTCTACATTGGGGTTTATGTTAGCAAATGTTCCAACTGCTCCAGAAATTGCACATGTAGAAACGTCATCAATCGCATTAATTAGTCTTTTTCTATTTCTTTTAAATTCCTCATAGTAAGAGGCTAATTTAAGACCAAATGTAATTGGTTCTGCATGAATACCGTGACTTCTACCAATGCAAGGAGTAAATTTATATTTTTTAGCTTTGGACTTTAAAACTCTCATAATTTGATCAATGTCTTTTAATAATATCTTACCAGATTGAACTAATTGAATATTAAAACTTGTATCTAAAATATCTGAAGAAGTCATTCCTTGGTGTAAATATCTTGCTTTAATTCCTACTTTTTCTGTAATTGATGTTAGAAAAGCTATCACATCATGTTTTACTTTAGCTTCAATATTGTGAATTCTTTTTACATTAATTTTAGATTTTTTTTTAACTGCACTTGCAACTCCTTTTGGTATTGTGCCTAACTTTTCCATGGCCTCAGCAGCAGCTATTTCTACATCTAACCAGATTTTATATTTATTATATTCTGACCAAATATCTGTAAGTTCTTTTCTTGAGTATCTTGTAATCATTAATTATATGGAGGTCTCCTATAACCTTTAACAGATTCTGTAAAAATTTCATATGAGTCTTCTGTAATTCCTATCGTGTGCTCAAATTGTGCAGATAAAGACTTATCCTTTGTGACTGCCGTCCATCCATCATTTAGAACTTTTACATCTAATTTTCCAACATTTATCATAGGTTCAATTGTAAAGGTCATTCCTGGCGTTAATTCATGACCACTATTTTTCTTACCATAATGAAGAATATTTGGTTGTTCATGAAAGGTATTACTAATTCCATGTCCACAAAAGTCTCTTACTACCGAAAAACCTTTTTCTTCAACAAAGGATTGAATTTCATAACCTATATCTCCTAACTTTGCACCTGGTTTTAATATTTTTATTGCTCTCATCATAGACTCGTAAGTAGTTTCAATTAAATTTTTTGCTTTTATAGGCACATCTCCAATTGTAAACATTCGACTTGTGTCACCATAGTATTCATTAACTACTGCAGTCACATCAATGTTTAACGCATCACCTTCAATTAAAACTCTATCAGATGGAATGCCGTGACACACAACGTGGTTTAAAGATGTACATAGTGATTTTTTAAAACCACGATAATAAAGTGGAGCAGAGTAACCACCATTGTCTCTTATAAATTCATATCCTAATTTATCAATTTTATCTGTTGTTACGCCTTCTTTAACTTCATCAGTTAACATATCTAAAGTTTTAGATGCAAGTTTCCCAGCAACCCGCATTTTTTCAAATTTTTCAGAATAGTTACTCATTTAAAATTTTTATTTTTTTTTCAATTTTTATTTCTTTAGAATTTAAACTGCATCTGTAAGCAAGAAAATTTACACCAGATTTTTTAGCCTCCAAATATTCTTTATAATAATTAGAGTCTATATCTTTTGCTATTCTAAAATAATTTATACCCTGGATTTGAGTTAAAAATAAGACATAAGGTTCATATCCTTTTTGAATAGATTCCCTCAATTTTAATAGGTGTTTTGTGCCCCTTGAGGTTGTCGCGTCTGGAAATTCTGCTATATCATCATCTCTCATTAGTGTTGTATTTTTAACTTCTAATATTTTTTTATCACATAAAAAATCGAATCTTGTGTCATCAGAGAATTTAAATTCTGCTCGAATATTTTCAACCTTACTAAATTCTTTAATTAATTTATTTTCCAAAGCATGCTCGACAATTCTATTAGCTCTATGAGTATTTACTCCAATTATCCTTTTTTTTACCTTTATCATCTCAAGAGTAAATTTTAATTTGCGCTTTGGATCATTATGTTCGCTGATCCAAGCCTCATTTCCTTGGTCTAATAATCCCATCATTGAACCAGTATTAGGACAGTGCGCCACAACTGTTTTATTATTTACTTCTATATCGGTGAAAAATCTCTTATATCTCCGTTGTAATTTGCCTTTTAATAAAGTGCTGGTAAATTTCATAGAATTTTATTTATATTTAGAAATGATTAATAAAAAAGAAATATCTGCAGCAATTATCATTATAGGAAATGAAGTATTGTCAGGAAGAACAAAAGATTTAAATACTAGCACACTTGCTACCTGGCTAAATTCTTTAGGAATTTCTGTTGGAGAGGTTCGTGTTATACCAGATTTTGAAAAAACCATAATAGATACTGTTCATGAATTAAAAGTTAAATACAACTATGTGTTTACTACTGGTGGCATTGGTCCTACACATGACGACATAACTGCCGAATCAATATCTAAAGCTTTTAATATTGAATATGGTTTTCATAAAGAAGCATTTGCTATTTTAGAGAAATATTATGAACCAGATAAATTCAACGAAGGCAGACAGAAAATGGCTAAGATGCCAGTTTCAGCAAACTTAATATTAAACCCAACAAGTGGTGCACCTGGATTTTATGTTGAGAATGTTTTTTCTCTTCCAGGAGTTCCCTCAATATTAAAAGCCATGATAGGTGGATTAAGCAATATTTTGGTGGGTGGAGACCCAATTATAAGTAATACTATAAACTTAATGACATATGAGAGTGAGATTGCAGCATCATTAACTGCTGTACAGAATGACAACAAAGATGTTGAGATAGGAAGCTACCCTTTTTTTAGACAAGGAAAATTAGGCGTATCAATTGTATTAAGATCAAAAGACCAAAGTAAAATTGACATTTGCAGTTCATTAATTATGGAATTTGTAAAAACAAAAAATATTAAAGTTGTTGAGTTAGATTAATGTTGTATTTCGCTTATGGGAGCAATCTTAATCTTTTTCAAATGAAACGAAGATGTAAGGATTCGATCTTTCTTAAAAAGTATCAATTGAATGGTTATAAATTAAATTTTAGAAGTAAATATAGAGCTGCTGATATTGAAAAAAATAAAAACTCGTCTGTTCCAGGAGCGTTATTTGAAATTTCAAAAAGTGATGAAAAAAAATTAGATGTATATGAAGATTATCCAATCCTATATAAAAAACTTTATTTCCCTTACAATAATAAAAAAGTTATGACCTACACAATGGTCAATAAAACTGAATTTAGATATCCAACTGAAAGATATCTTAATGTTGTGAAACAAGGATACAAAGATTGTAACTTAGATATGAATATCCTTAATAAAGCTTTAAATAAGTTTTAAAACATCAGCTACTTTAATAGTATCAATATCTTCAGTATTATTCATTACTTTAGAATCTAGGATATCAATATTTTTAATTTTGGGTGCGAATTTTTTAGAGTTAGTCGGACCAAATAAAACAATCATAGGAATATTTGCAAGACCAATCATGTGCATTACGCCATTGTCAATAGATATTGCCTTCTCTAATCTTGTAGACATTGCAGTAATTAGTGCTGGGCAGGAAAGATTTGTATTTAATTCAGGGAAAATTGCTGAACTATTTTCAGATTTAATTTTATCAATTAAATCAACATCATTTTTTTTAACAAAGAAAACTGGTTTATATCCTTTATCTACTAGTAATTTTGAGAGATTAATAAACTTACTTAGAGACCAAGATTTTTTTCTATAAGCATTTCCCTGTGTTAATGATAATCCTATATATTTGTTCTCTGGCAAAATCTTTTTTGCCTCTTCAAAATATTTTTGATTGATAGTATTTATATCATATTTTCTTAATTTAACTTCTTCTCCAATTACTTTACCAATATTTTCTAAAATTATATTTATGTTATTTTTCGTATTTAAAAAATTTTCTTTTTTTGATGAAAAAAAATAATTCATAGTTGATGAATAAAAATTATTATTTGGTAAACATTTGAGAATTAAAGTATTTCTTATTTTTGATTGAAGATCTATTACTAGATCAAACTTTTTAACTGAAGTTTTTTTAAGATTTTTTTTTGCTAAAAAAAGATGTTTCCATCTAAATCCAAAATATTGTAAGTTTATATTTAATGTAGGTATGTCAATATTATATTCTTTCAAATTATTTTGAAAATGATTTTCGTGAGCGCCTAAATAAAAAATCCTGCTTTCTTGAAATTTTATTTTCAAACTTGTTACAAGATCAAATAATTGAATGCAATCTCCAAGTCCACCTCCTGAATTATATAAAAGAATATTTTTCATATTATTGATATTTAAAGATTTTATTTAAAATAAATATAATATAGTTTGCACAATCAAAATGTTTACAAAAAAACAACTGTTTACAAAGGGAATTTTAGCTGTTGCACCACATATGTTTTCAGTAATTCCATTCGGAATTGTATGTGGAGCAATTGGCATAGAGCTAGGTTTTAGTCCAATTATGGTTTATGCAATATCTATTATTATATTTGGAGGTGCATCCCAAATTGTATTTTTACAACTACTATCTGGAGGAGCTTCAACATTAATTGCCGTAACCTCTGTTGGTGTAATTAATTCAAGACATCTTCTATATGGAGCAGTTTTATCAGAATATCTAGAAAAGTTATCTTTTATAAAAAAATTGTTAATTTCTTATATCGTTGTAGATCAAGGTTTTGCAGAGTCTAATAAATTTTTTCAAAAAAATAAAAATCAACCGTATCTTCATTATCATTTAATTGGAACTGGAAGTACTCTTTGGATTTTTTGGCAATTATCAACATTATCAGGGATAATTCTTGGTTCATTTGTACCCGAAGAACTAGGTTTAAAATTTGCAGTGCCCTTAACTTTTATTGCAATCGTTGTACAAGATTTTAAAAAATTGGATCATGTAATAGTCATGATTACATGTGGATTAAGTTCTTTGCTTTTCTTTGATGCACCTTATAAATCTTATATTATCATTTCACCAATAATTGCATTATTTGTTGCAGCATTAGTACTTAGGTTAAAAAAATGACTTGGTTATCGATAATAATTGCAGGCATAATTACTTATTTTACTAGAATGACTATGGTTGCATTAGTTGATAGAGACTTATTAGGAGAAAAAATTAAAGCTGTTTTAGCATATGTTCCATCTGCTGTTTTTCCTGCAATAATATTTCCAGGAATTTTTATTAATGATTATGGAACTTTTATTGAAATGAATGATCCAAAAATCTTTGGAGCAATCGTTGCAATATTAGTGGGGTATTTTTCAAAAAATGTAATAGCGACAATATTATCTGGTCTATCTTCTTACTGGGTTATTATTTTTTTATTATAAATTAAGATAATCAATTAAGATAAATTTATGAAATTACTAATGTTTATTTTATTATTAACTTTTATTTATGGTTGCAGTCCTAAGGAAGTGAACACAATTAAATATAAATATAGAACAAAAGAAATGGTTGATAAACAATGCAAAATAGAAATCGAAAGAAAAAAATTAGCCAGGCGAGATGACGTAACATCAAAAAACTTTATAATGCAGTACACTAAAGCTTTTAATGCAAATTATAGGATTAAAAAGGCCTGCGATCCTTATAGATAATTAATCTATTAAAAATTATTTTTTTATAATAAAATTTTATTATGAGCATCACTAGATCTGAAAGCAAATTCTATAAAAAAAATGGCTACTTATTAAAAGATGAGCTTATTTCAAAAAAAAATATTAATAAATTAAATACTCTAATTAATAAAATTATTACCAAAGAAAAAAACAGTAAAAAAAAAGTTAAAGATCAAGGTGGAACACAAAGTTACGATAATTATCACTTTGTATTCAATAATAACTCCACCAAAAACAAACAAATATTAAGACTAAATAATCCTCAAAATCATAATAAATTATTTTATGATTTATCAAGAAATAAAAAAATAATTGATATTGTTAAAAAATTAATTGGTGGAACTGTAAGATTTCATCTTGGAAAATTAAACTTTAAATTACCTAATAAGAAAAAAGGTAGTCTTGTTGAATGGCACCAAGATTTTGCATTTTATCCACATACTAATGATGATTTGGTTACAGTAGGAATTTATCTTGAGGATTGTCATGAAAAAAATGGCCCTTTAAAAGTAATTAAAGGGTCACATAAAAAAGAATTATTAAGCCATCACAGTAATGATAATTACTTTGTAGGCAAAATTAATACCAAAAAGAATAAAATAAACTTAAAAAAATCAGTCTCTTTAACTGGAAAAGCAGGTTCAGTTGTCTTCTTTCATTGTCGTACAATTCATGGATCAGGATTAAATCATACTAATGGATCAAGACCTTTAATATTATTTGGTTACAGAGCATGCGATGCATGGCCGATAATAAATGATGGTAATCCTCATCCAGAAACAAACTTTGAAAATTATGAAAAAAATATTATTTGTGGAAAAAAATCATTTTTGCCAAGATGTACGAATGTACCGGTGATAATTCCTTTACCAAAAAAAAAACACTATGTTTCAATTTACCAACTTCAAAAAAGTAATTAAAATATAAGTCCGAAAAGACTAAGTATTAGCAGGGCTTCCATTCCAACAAACATAATTAATCTTTAAAAATAATATAGTTTAGGTCATGATTGTTTTTTCCAATTGTCCATCCGTCATTTGCACGAGCATGTGGATGGACAATTAAGAGGATAACAAAAGCTACTACATGAAGAAAAAAGAATAATGATAATCTCATGATTCTATTTCTAAAATATTGATTTGTTTTAATTAGGTTCTAATTTAGTTATGAATATGAATAATTATCACATTTTAAACACAGATTGTTTAGTGTAGTTTGAATATATGAAATATATTTTATTAGGTGCTGCAATAGCTTTTGCAATGTATTTAGGTGATAAATACATTCTTTAAGATACGTCATTTTTGTACATAAAAATTTTAGTTAATTTTGATAAGAGTAAATTATGAGTGCTGAAGTAATAAGTTTTAATTGGAAATGTAGACATACTTGGAAAAGAAGTGCCAAGAATACAGCCTGGTGTTTATTAGGTTGTGCAATTGGTGACTTTGGAACAATATTATTTTTTCAAATAACTAAAATCCCTTTTCCAGTTTTAAGTATTATGATTTTAGCAATTATAAATGGGTTAATAACAAGTATTATTTTAGAAACTTTTATTTTAATGAAACAAAATTTTTCATTTCAAAAAGCTCTAAAAACAGCTTTAGGCATGAGTTTTATCTCTATGATCAGTATGGAAATAGCAATGAATTTAACAGATTATGCTTTAACAGGTGGAGCAATACTTACATGGTGGGTTGTGCCAATAATGCTGGTGGTTGGATTTGTTACTCCTTGGCCATACAACTATTGGAGATTAAAAAAACACAATCAGGCTTGTCATTAAATTATTAAAAATAAAGGAGATAAATGAAAATATTAAAAGAATTGGATGATGCAAAATTAGTTATAGTTGATCTAGAAGTAAGATTAGGGGACGAAGTAAGAAATGCTCCTACATTGTGCGCAAAATATAAAGGAAAAATTATACCACTTAATACCGCGCATGATGGAAGACCTATATTAATGAAAGAAGAAAACTCGATAGAAAATTAAATTATGCTTGAACAAGTGAGCATTTATCTGACAGCAATGATTTTAGGAATAATGCTGTTCTTTTCTTTTGTAATAGCACCTGTTGTTTTCACTACTTTAGATGAGGAAAATGCTAGAAAATTCATAAGGAGAATTTTTCCTTTTTATTATAACGTAAACTTAGGTATTAGTTTTATTGTATTATTATTATTTTTAATATTGAGTAATTTTGAAATAGATTTTTATTTAATTTTGGTAGTTACTCTTCTATTTGCCACCTCTAACTATTTATTAATGCCTTTGATAAATAAATATAGGGATGAAAATCAAGATAAAAAATTTAAGTACTCTCATTTCGTTTCTGTGGTTATTAATTTTGTACAGATGGTTTTTTTAGTGTTTATATTAATTTAAACTAGATATATTGCATATTATCTTCATTAACCGCTTTCTCCAATCTTATTAAAAAATCAGGTATAGCACTTTTAACTCTACTCCATGTTGGAATAAAAGGTGTATCCATTGGATTTTGATAGAAAGCATCACCAGCTTTCATTATATTAGCAGCAAATAGCTCAACTGCTTTTTCCTCTGTATGCGAGTCGAATTTCAATCCATTCATTTGAGCATCGTTTCTATATGCATCAATTAAATCTAATGCAGCTCTATAATATGTTGCCTTTAAAGATCTGAATTGTTCTTTACTAAACGAGTGACCTTGGGTTGCTAATTTTTTTATAAATGTTTTAATTATATCAATAGACATTCTTGATAAACCTTGTTTCTCGTTATTAATAGATAAATTTTGATGTTTGTGATCGTATGTTTCTGCTAAGTCTACCTGACAAATATTTTGTGGAGAGAAATTTCTTTGCATTTCGGATAAAATTCCAATTTCTATTCCCCAGTCTGATGAAATTCTTAATTCTGGCAAAATATTTCTTCTAAATGAAAATTCCCCTGCTAGCGGATATTTGAAAGATTTCATAAAGTTCAAGTAATCACTATTTCCAATTGTTTTTTCTAATGCATTTAACAATGGAAAAACAAGCAATCTTGCAACTCTCCCATTCATTTTATTATCTGCAACTCTTGGGTAATAACCCTTGCAAAATTCAAAATTGAATAGGGGATTTACAACAGGATAGAACAGTTTAGCTAACATTCTTCGATCATATGTTTTAATATCACAATCATGCAAAGCGACAGACCTTGCACTATCTCTTGCAATAGACATACCGATACAATACCAAACATTTCTGCCTTTTCCGTACTCATTTGGAGCAAGACCTTTCTTTTTTAATTCTTTATCTAATTTCTTTAGATTGGGCCCATCATTCCAAAGAATGGTAAATGGTGTCTCTAGTTTTTCAAAAAAAGTCCAAGCTTTTCTGGCTTGAGACTCTGTAGCTTTATCTAGACCTATAATTATATGATTTAAATAATTTGTTTTACTGATTTCCTTTACTATTTTAGGCAAAGCATCACCTTTTAATTCTGAATAAAGACAAGGTAAAATAAGTTCCATCTTTCTTTCTTTAGAAAAATTTAATAAATCCTTTTCTAGATCTTTAGTTGACTTTGTTCCAAAGTCATGAAGTGTTGATATAGTACCATCTTGATAGAAATCACTCATGGCAAGGATTTATATTTGAGTTTTATATTTTTTGAAGAGCCGTTTTGATCACATCAGCCCACCCCTTAGGAGATGGCTCATTGGATCTTATTAAATTGTCTATATTTATCAACGAACTATCAAAATTACTATTTTTTACTAAACATGGATAATTAGTGTTTTTAAGCATTTCTATATCATTATGATTATCGCCAACACCAATTGTTATAATATCACCATCTATTTTTTTACTTATTAATTCTAAAGTTTTTAACATAGCTTTTGACTTATTAACATTATCGCAAATATTCATTATTCGTCCACCAGTTTGAACACTTAATCCTATATCCTCTATATTTTTTATAAATTTATTTTTTTCAATTTCATTTCCACTAAAGAGGATAGGGATAGAATACTTTCTTTCCATGGCAAGTATAATTTTATCCAAAGGTAAGCCTAAAATTTTTGCTTGATCTTCAATATTTAAATCTAGAATAAAAGTAATCTTTTGTTTAAAATTATGCGATAAAGATTTATCAAAAATTTTATAAATATCGTTTTTAGACCTACTTAATGAAATATTAATTGGTAGTTTGTCATTTAATAAATTTAATCCATGAATATTAGACCCATTTTCAGATATAAAACATAAATTTAAATTATTTTCTTTGTTAAAATTTAATAGCTCAGCCTTTGTTTTGCTAGAGTTGGGAATTATTATTATACCACTGGAAATTAATTCATTTATGTAATTTTTTATTAAATCAAAATTAAATGTTTCTTTATCTAAAAGAGATCCATCTAAATCAGTAAATATTATAACTTGTTTAGCCATGTATAAATTATAACTAATAAGATTTTGAATTCCTTAAAATATTAAAAAACAAAAAGAATAAAATCATGTCAATTCCAAATATACCAAAAGATATTTCAACAACTGATCTTAGATATAGATAACCTATAAATAACAATGCAAAACATGTATACATTTCAGTAGTAGAAAAAATATTGTTTATAAAAATCATTTTAATTGATTTAAAGAATAAAATTAATGTTATTAAAATTATTGAAAAGATAGAAACGACTCCTCCGCATAGCATAGCATAAAAATATAAACTAGATGCATTTTCGCCTAAAATCACTCTATCTGCTTGTACCCCGTAACCAATAAATTTATTTATAAAAAATAAGTTTAAAGATCTATTCCATAATTCCGTTCTACCTGTAGAACTTTTCAATAATAATCTTTGTTTTTTTAATGTATTAATTGCTTTGTTATTTTCAATTTGTGTTTTTTTTAAATCATTTTCTTCTTTTATTTTTGATTTTTCATATTCACTTAAACCTTCTATATTATTTACTTCTTCGCTAATTTCTACATTATCTCCTTTATAAATCTTAATAACTTTTAAAGTTACTTGTTGGATATTGAGATGCATAACAAAGGGAATTAAAAAAATGCAGATTGAATAAATAATTCTTTTTTTAAAACTAAAAATGTGAATTTTGAAAAAAATAGTAAATAAAAATAAAACTAAAATATAAAATACTGAAACACGATTTTGTAGATTGAAAATAGTAAATATTAAAAATCCAATTATAATAAAATATATGATAGTTTTATTCTTACCATTTTTCAAAAAAAACAACTGAATATATAAAAATAAAAGTAAGAGAATTGTCATCCTTGATAATCCACTAGATCTTGGAACAGGTTGATCCATAAATAAATTATGAGGTGCCATACTATAAAGATTGTAAAAAAAATTAATTACTCTTTCTCTATTATGAATTTCCAAAAAAAATTCTAAATAAACATTAAATAAAAATTTAATTGTAATTATTGCAACAACAAAAATAAAAATTTTTAAAATTAAAATATTAAAATCTTTATTATCTCTTATGATATAAAAATATAAAAAGACTGTAGAGTTACAAATTAGCCAATATATTTGATTTTGAGTATTGATATGATAAGGAAATCCCAAAGGATTAAATAGATATCCTATGAATAAACCCAGTATATATAAAAAAAAAAGTAAATATATCCATTCAAATTTAATGTTTCTCTTTATAAAAAATAAATAAAGGATCAATACTGGTAACAATATGTATGGAGCTATTGCTCTAAAAAATGAGATTATTTTAAAAAACGATGTAAAGTCTGAACCGATTAAAGGATTATTTATAGCGCTAATTAAATAAAGAAAACTTCCAATTAAAAAAAAATTTTCTAAAAAGGATTTATTCAACATATTTTTGAACATTCTATTGAAAAAGTGATTAATACACAATAATGACTAAGATGATATATTTAATAAACTTAACAAGTAACTATTTCATTTTTTTAAATTAGAGTTATTAATATTTTTGATACTAAATAACATTATATTTGAAAGGATTGTCATCACAATGAATGGTGTAATATGTCTTTCATAATTAAAGCCAATTAAATATGGTGCAGAATAGGCACCGCACATAAGAATAATAAAAGAGCATAGAAATTTTTCTTTTTTCCAACTTTTAAAAATCATAAACAAGAGGATAAGAGTGCTTAATCTTCCAAAAAGAAGCCATATAAAAACCACAAACTGTTGAAATGAATATCTCTCGTATTCTAGGTTTACATCTGGCCCAACCGAAAAAGGTGTTTTTTTTAAATATATGAAAAAATTATAAAACTTTTTTATTGATAATTTGATAAATTTTAATGGATTTTCATTTACCCAATCAAGAGATTTATTCTTATAATATTCATTTTTAATCCACTCATTTTCAAAAACCACATCAACATTGTCATTATTGATTATAATTTCATTATTTTTTAGCGTAAAGCTCTCAGCAAAAAAAATTTGATCTAATGCTATTTCAGGGTAGATTTTTAATGCAGTATTATTTAATCCATAGTAACCAAGAACCCAATTAATACTAGAGCCAATATTAAAACTATTTGATAGTTTCAAATTTCTATAACCCCAAGACAATATTAAAGAGCACGAAATTATTATTGTAATAATAATTTTATAGTTTTTTTGTTTTTGAAACCAATATAAACTTAGTATAATTGATAATATTAAACATAAAAGCATAGAGGCTTTTGTAAAATAAATTACGGTTGAGAGAGTAATAACTATAATAGGAGTATATTCATTTTTTACAAATAAGTTTTTAGAAATAAAATACGCACAAATTAGAAAGAACATTGACCATAATATTAAAAGTTCTAATATTATACCTTCTTCATAAGAAATGTTAGCTGAATGTTTAATTATAGAAGGTGAAATAAAAATAAAAAGCAATAAAAAATTTATTACATAAAATGTCTTTTGATTTATTAAGATAAATTTTTTATAAAAAATTCTTAACAAAAGCAAAAAGGTTAAACTAAGTAAAATATTCTTAAAAATAGCAATGGTAAAATATTCTGTACTAAAAAAAGTAAATAAAAAATATAAATAAGGCAATATAGGCATTCTTGTTGAATATGAGCAAGAGACCAATTCACCGTCAAAGATAGTAAATTGATTATCCTCAATACAACTTTTGAATTCTTGGTCTAAATAGAGAGATTTTATATAACCACCGAAAACATTTGATAAATTAAATATATCAAGTTCATAGGTAAAATAGTAATAGTAAGATGCTATAATTTTGAGAAATAAAAAGAAAAAGACAATAATTATACTGAATTTAAAACTATTAAAAAAATCATTTTGTATTAATTTTAAGGAATTTTTAAACATGTTTAAAATATTAACTTGAGTGAATTTAATATAAAACTTTAGATATAATAATGCAAAAAAAAGTTAATATACTTTTAAGTGGTGGTTCAGGTTTCCTTGGATCAAATTTGGTCAATTTTTTGTTCAAGAGCAAAAAATATAATCTTTATTTATTAAAAAGATCTGGTTCAAATTTTTCTAGAATTAATAAAAATATTTTTAGAGGACTAAGTTTTATTCAATATCCAAACAGAAATTTAGCTAAAATTTTCAAAGCAAAAAAAATTGATTGCGTAATTCATTGCGCCACTAACTACGGGAGTAGAAAAAATACTATATCTGAAATTATTCAGCCTAATTTAATATTACCAATGCAGTTGTTAGATTTATGTTATTTAAACAATGTTAGATGTTTTCTAAACACAGATACAGTATTAGATAAACGTGTTTCAAATTATTCGCTTTCTAAAAGCCAATTTTCAGAGTGGTTAAGACATTATTCTAAGAATTTTGCATGCTCAAATATAAAAATTGAGCACTTTTTTGGGCCTGGTGATAATGAAACTAAGTTTGTAATATCAACTATAAAATCATTTTTAAATAATGAAAAAAATCTAAATTTCACTTTAGGCACACAAAAAAGAGATTTTATTTTTATTGATGATGTTGTTTCTGCAATGGATAAAATTTTAACTTATTCTTTGAAAAAAAAGATTGGTTATGATCTCTTTGAAGTCGGAACAGGTAAGAATGTTTCAATAAAAAATATAGTTAAGATGATAAAAAAAATTTGTAAAAATACAAAATCAAAATTAAACTTTGGTAAGATCCCAATGAGAAAAAATGAGCTTTTAAAAGTTAATTTAAATTTAAAAAAACTAAAAGCTTTAAAATGGAAACCTATCTATAATTTAGAAAATTCTTTAAAAAAAACTATAGATTATTATAAAAAAAATAAATGAAATATATAATTACAGGTGGATGTGGATTTGTAGGTATTAATTTAGCACTAAGTTTTTCTAAAAATGTTTATAAAGATATTCTTGTTATTGATAATCTATCAAAGAAAACTGCGGTAAAAAATTTGAGTCTATTAAAAAAAGCAAAAATTAGCTTTAAAAAAATCGACATTGCTAAATCACCAAAAAAAATTGAAAAATTGATAAAAAAAACAAAACCTAAAGTTATTTTTCATTTAGCAGGTCAAGTTGCTATGTCTACGTCTATTAAAGATCCATATTTGGATTTTAATGGAAATGTAAAATCTACAATTAATATTTTAGAGACAATAAGAAAATACTCAAAAAAAACCTCATTAATATTTGCATCATCAAATAAAGTTTATGGAGATTTGAACAATTACTCCTACAAAGAGACCAAAACACGTTTTCAGATAAGAAAAAATTTTAAAGGTTTTTCTGAAAAAAATTATTTAGACTTTAAAAGCCCTTACGGTTGTTCTAAAGGAAGTGCAGATCAGTATGTTTTAGATTATGCAAGAGTTTTTGGATTAAAGACAGTTGTATTTAGACACTCATCTATTTATGGTGGTAGACAATTTTTTACATATGATCAAGGTTGGTTGGGATGGTTTTGTGCAAAAGCTGTAAAAAACAAGATGTATAAAAAAGATAAATTTTCTATCACTGGTAAAGGCAAGCAGGTTAGAGATGTTGTACATATCGATGATATAGTTAATTTATATCAAAAATCAGTTACTAAAATCTCTAAACTAAGTGGTAAAGCTTATAACATAGGTGGAGGCAAAAGTAACAGTCTTTCCATAATTGAATTACTAAATTTTTTAAATACATATTTAAATGTAAATTTAAAATATTTTAAAATTCCAAGTAGACCTTATGATCAAAAAATATTTATTAGTGATAATAAAAAAATTTATAAAGACTTGATGTGGAAACCAAAAATATCTTATAAAAAAGGCATTATTGATATGATTAATTGGATAAAACTCAGCAAAATTTATAAAAATGTCTAAAGTAGAATTGTCAATTATAATTCCTTCATTAAGAGAATACGAAAATCTAAAAAGAATAATTCCAGAGATAATTAAACATCTTAAAAAGAATATGTCTTATGAAATTTTAATAGTAGATGGCTTAACTAAAGATCTTAAAACCTTTAATCTTTCAAAAACTTTTAAAAATACCAAGTACTTAAATCGTAAAGGAAATAACAATTATGGTAATGCTGTAAGACTTGGTGTTAAAAAATCAGTTGGAAGATTTATTATTTTTATGGATGCTGATTATTCACATTTGCCAAATTTTATTCCAAAATTATATAAATATAGAAAGTACGATATAGTTATAGCCTCAAGGTATGTAAAAGGTGGTAATTCGGATAATAACTTTTTTTTAAAATTTTTAAGTAGATTATTAAATTTTTTTTATGGATTTGTCCTAGGTCTAGAGTTAAATGATATTTCAAATAGTTTTAGATTATATAATTCAAATATACTGAAAAAGTTAAAATTAAAATGTAATCATTTTGATATAATTGAAGAAATTATATTTAAATTTAGAATACATAATAAAAAGGCCATTTTTAAGGAAATTCCCTATCATTTTCGAGAGAGAAAATTTGGAAAAACAAAAAGGAATTTATTTATAATTTTTGCTTACCTTATATCAATATTAAAAATTAGATTTTCTGACTGAATAAAATAAAAAAAATTTACTTATTAAACTTGTTCAATTATATATATTAGCATAAAAACTCATGAAAAAAATAATACTTATAAATAGTATTTTATTTTCATTAATTTGTATTCTAATTTTTATTTTGATTTATGTAATACTAAAAGATTACACTCCAATAAAAAATATTAATATCTCTATAATAATTTTTTTAATTTTTTTAATTTTTTTTTTAAATAGTGAAATTAAAAAGTATTTTATTATAATATTTTCATCTTTTATTTTTAGTTTGTACCTATTTGAAATAAACTTTATGTATAATATTGTAGGATTTGATTATAGAAACAAAATTGACTCTTATTTTAAATTAAAGCAAAATGATAATGATGTAAGACTCTTCAATTTAACACTTTTTAAAAAAGAGCAAATTCAGACATTATCTGGCATCTCAAATGTAAGAACGATCAACTGCAATGAGGATGGTTATTATTCAATTTATCTAAGTGATAGATATGGTTTTAATAACCTTGATTCTGAACATAATAAGAAAATAATTAAATTTTTATTATTGGGCGATTCTTTTGCCATGGGTGATTGTGTTAATAGACCAAATGATATTGCATCAAGACTTTTAAATTATGAAAGTGAAAAAGGTGTATTAACTTTTTCTTATCCCGGAACAGGAATTCTTGCACAATATGCAACATTAAGAGAATACTTAATTCCTAATGTGGAAAACGTAATACTTTTTTTCTTTGAGGGTAATGATATCCAAAATTTAAATGATGAAATACAAAATCCTATTTTAATTAAATATTTAAAGGATATGAATTTTTCACAAAATTTGAAAAAAAATCAAAATAAATTAGATAATTTAATGAAATCAAGATTTTTTGATTTAGTAGAAAAAAAAAAAATTTCAAAAAAACAAACATTTATAAATTTCATTAAATTATATCAATTAAGAAGATTCTTTTTTGGTAGTAACAGAAAGGAAATTCATAGACAAATAGCTAATAATAATCTTATTGAACTCAAAGAGTTTAATGAAGATTCTAAAAATTTATCGAGATTATTCCACCATTTTGAATACATTTTAAATTTAATTAACGATTTGCTAAAAAAACAAAATACAAATTTAACAATCGTATACTTACCTCAATATGAAAGATATAGTGTCAAATATGATAATATTTATTATAAAAAACTTAAGGATATAGCAAAAAGAAACAGGATAAAATTTATAGATGTACATGAAGAGATTTTTCAAAAAGAAAAAAATTTTTTAAGATTATTTCCGCATATAAAAGGTCATTATAACAAAGAAGGCTATAAACAAATTAGTGATTTGATATACAAAAATATAAATTAATTATGAAAAAAATAATTAAATATTTTGATAAAAATTTTTTTAGCCAATCAATTTATTTTGAATTCAAAAATGTTAAGACTGACTTTGTAAATCAAAGCATAAAGGGTATGACTTTGGGACCCCTTATATTATTAAGGTATATGCCTTTTATTTAAGCAAAGATAAAATGACTTTCCAATGGGACCCCTGGTTAGACACCAGTTAGACACCGAGAAAACTTGAACAAGTAAAAGAAGTTGTGTTAAAACAAAAGACAGATATAACAATGCAAACTCTAGGAGCCCTCGTGGTGAAATTGGTAGACACAAAGGACTTAAAATCCTTGCCATTTATGGAGTGCCAGTTCGAGTCTGGCCGAGGGCACCACTAAATGATTAATCCACATATTCTTTTTGATAATACGAAACAGTCCAAAAAGATTAAAAATTATTTAGATCACAATATCAAAAATGTTTCTATTAGTAGATGCAATTTAATAATTGTAATTGGAGGAGATGGTTTTATGCTTTCATCATTAAAAAAATATAACAAGTACAAAAAACCTTTTTACGGAATTAATGCTGGAAGTTATGGTTTTTTAATGAATAAATTTTCATCAAAAAACACTATTAAAAATTTATCTAAAGCAAAACAAGTTTCAATTTCTCCTTTAGAAATGAGTGTAAAAAATAAATTTAATAAAACTAAAAAATCTATAGCTATCAATGAAGTTTCCATTTTAAGACAAAGTAGACAAACAGCATCTCTTGAAATTTCTAACGGTTCGCAAAAAATTATTAAAAAACTAGTCTCAGACGGTGTATTGATATCAACACCTGCGGGGAGCACTGCATATAACATGTCAGTTTATGGACCAATATTAAATTTAGATTCAAAAAAATTATCTATAAGGCCAATTAGTGCTTTTAGACCTAGAAGATGGAAGGGAAGAGTTGTAAGCGATAAATCAAAAATTATTATTAAAAATCTAAATATTGACAAAAGACCAATAAGCGCTGTAGCTGATAATTATGAAGTAAGAAATGCTAAAACTATATATATTAAAACAAATAAAAGAATTAAATTTAACCTTTTATATGACTCAAACAGAAGTCTTCAAAAAAAAATTAAAATAGAACAAATCAGAAAAGAAACAAATTAATGAACAACAAAAATTTTGGGTTTGGAACTCAAATTAGAAAATCTCCATATTTTGATTCAACTGTAAAATGGGGAGCAGCAGGTTTTTCTGTATATAATCATATGTATATACCTCGTGATTTTGGAGATCCTGAACAAAACTTTTGGAATTTGATAGAAACAGCAATTTTATGCGATGTCGCAGTTGAAAGACAAGTAGAAATTACTGGACCAGATGCGTTTAAATTTATTCAATTATTAACACCGAGAGATTTGTCAAAATTATCTGTTGGACAATGTAAGTATGTTTTAATAACAAACGCAGAAGGTGGAATACTAAATGACCCTGTTCTTTTACGATTGGGGGAAAATCACTTTTGGTTATCTTTAGGTGACAGTGATATTTTATTATGGGCTCAAGGAGTAGCTGTTAATTCAGGATTAGATGTGAAAATAACTGAGCCAGATGTTTCACCATTACAATTGCAAGGACCAAAGTCTGCTGAAATAATGATTAAATTATTTGGAGAAAGTATAAAAGATTTAAAATATTATTGGTTTAGAGAATTAAATTTAGATGGAATACCATTAATTGTATCAAGAACTGGCTGGTCAAGTGAATTTGGTTATGAATTATTTTTAAGAGATGGTTCAAAAGGAAATAAACTATATGAAAAAATTATGTTAGCTGGAGAAAAATTTGGACTTAAACCAGGTCACACATCTTCTATAAGAAGAATAGAAGGCGCTATGCTTTCTTATCATGCTGATGCTGACATTCATACAAACCCATATGAATTAGGCTTGGATCGTTTAGTTAATCTAGATAGCGATGTAAATTTTATAGGCAAGCAAGCACTAAAAAAAATTAAAAAAGAAGGAATAAAAAGACTACAAGTTGGTTTAGAAATTAAATGTGAAAGGTTAGCTGGACCAAATACTACTTTTTGGTCATTATTATCAAATAATAAATATATAGGAAAAGTTACCTCTGCTGTTTATTCACCACGTTTAAAAAAAAATATTGCCCTAGCTATGGTAGATATTGAGTATTCAAAAATAGGTATAAAAATAGAAGTTTTGATTGATGATAAAAATTTTAAATGTGAAGTTATTGAAAAACCCTTTTTTGATCCAAGAAAACTTATTACTTCAAAAGCGTTAAAGTAAAAATGGTGCCCCCGCACGGACTCGAACCGCGGACCTATTGATTACAAATCAATTGCTCTACCAGCTGAGCTACAAGGGCATATAGGGTTTTGTAATATCATTTGATTTATTATCAAGAAATTATTTTTGTTGATTTATATAGTGAAAAACTATTGCAGCACTATTAGATATGTTTAAACTCTCAACGTTTTTATTTATATTAATTTTTACCGAAAAGTCAGTGTATTTTTCCGTGTGTTTTTTTAAACCATATCCTTCTGAACCAAATAATAAAATGTTATTTCCAGTCCATTTAATTTGAGTAAAATCTTTATCACTATTTGCGGCAAAACCATAAACCCAAAAATTTTTATCTCTAAGGTATTTTAACGTTGTGTTTATATTTGATACTTGAAAAATATTTAGATTTTCAACACAACCACTTGCAGATTTATATAATACTTTGCTTTCACTTGGAAAATGTCTTTCTTTTACAATTAAACCATCAATATCAAATGAAGCTGCACTCCTTATCAAGGAACCAATATTTCTTGGGTCCGTAACTTCATCTAAACATACAAATGTTAAGTTATTTTTATCTTTTATAAATTCCTTTAGTTCTATATTTTCTAAATGTTCAATTTCTGCTACATATCCTTGGTGAAGAATATCCTCACTTCGGCAATATTTGTCTAATTCTTTTTTTGTCTTAAAAAAAACTTTAACATCTTTTAATAAATTTTTATTGGGATTAAGTTTATGTATATTTTTTTTACTATCTTCAGTTAAGAAAATTTTTAAAACCCTTCTTTGAGGGTTTTTCAATGCACTTATTACTGCATGACGCCCAGCTATAAAAAAGGATGATTTTTGTGTCATAATTTATGATTTTATAAGGTTTTTTTATACTATTTTTCCTGAAATTCACGTATTGCATTTGTACAATAAAAATATATAAAACGCATGTTGTTTAAAGCTTTATTGAACATGGGGACGCTTCCCCTACTATTTGGGAGGGGTACCAAAGCGGTCAAATGGGGCGGGCTGTAAACCCGTTGACTTCGGTCTTCGAAGGTTCGAATCCTTCCCCCTCCACCATTAATAAAACTTTATTTAACTTTGGAGTGCGCACTTGGGTATGCGGGTGTAGTTCAGTGGTAGAACACTAGCCTTCCAAGCTGGTTGCGTGAGTTCGATTCTCATCACCCGCTCCAAAAATTATAAAATAAAAAAAGTGAGGAAAAAAAGTAATGTCGAAGGAAAAATTTGTAAGAAATAAACCGCATTGTAACATAGGTACAATCGGACACGTTGATCATGGAAAAACAACTTTAACAGCCGCAATAACAAAAGTGCTATCAGAAGGCGGTGGTGCAAATTTTGTTGCATACGATCAAATTGATAAAGCTCCTGAAGAGAAAGAGAGAGGTATAACAATTTCAACAGCGCACGTTGAATATGAAACTGAAAATAGACATTACGCTCACGTTGATTGTCCTGGTCACGCAGATTATGTAAAAAATATGATTACTGGTGCTGCACAGATGGATGGAGCAATATTAGTTGTGAATGCTGCTGATGGACCAATGCCACAGACAAGAGAACATATTCTGCTTGCTCGTCAAGTTGGGGTACCAGCAATTGTTGTATATTTAAATAAAGTAGATCAAGTTGATGATAAAGAAATGATAGATTTGGTCGAAGAGGAGATTAAAGATCTACTAACATCTTATAAATTCCCTGGAGACAAAACTCCAATTATAAAAGGTTCTGCTTTAGCTGCAGTTGAAGGAAGAGATGATGAAATAGGAAAAAATTCTATAATGGAGTTAATGAAGTCTGTTGATGAATTTATTCCACAACCAGACAGACCTAAAGATAAAGATTTCCTAATGCCAGTTGAAGATGTATTTTCAATTTCAGGAAGAGGAACAGTTGTAACTGGAAGAGTAGAGTCTGGTGTTATTAAAACAGGTGAAGAAATTGAAATAGTAGGTATCAGAGAGACCAAAAAATCAGTCTGTACTGGTGTTGAAATGTTTAGAAAGCTTTTAGATTCTGGTGAAGCCGGAGACAATATAGGAGCATTATTAAGAGGTGTAGAAAGAACCGATGTTGAAAGAGGGCAAGTACTATGTAAACCTGGATCAATTAAACCTCATACAAAATTTGAGGCTCAAGCTTATGTTTTGAAAAAAGAGGAAGGTGGTAGACACACACCATTTTTTACTAAATACAGACCTCAATTTTACTTTAGAACAACAGATGTTACTGGAGAAGTTGAATTACCAGCGGGAACGGAAATGGTAATGCCAGGAGATGATGCTAAATTTACAGTAAAACTTATCACACCAATTGCAATGGACGAGAAACTTAATTTTGCAATCAGAGAAGGTGGTAGAACAGTAGGAGCTGGAGTAGTAACTAAAATAATAGAGTAAACTCTATAGGAGTGTAGCTCAATTGGTAGAGCGCCGGTCTCCAAAACCGGAGGTTGGGGGTTCGATTCCCTTCGCTCCTGCCAAAAAAGAGTGTTATTAAATATGAAAAACCCTTTAAAATTTATTCAAGATGTAAAACAGGAGGCCTTTAAAGTTACATGGCCTACTGCAAAGGAAACAGTTCAAGGGGCTTTAATGGTTTTTGCAATGGCTGTCTTAGCTTCAATATTTTTTCTACTACTTGATCAAATTTTGAAATTTTTTTTAGAAATTATACTAAAGGTAAGTATTTAATGAAAAATTGGTACATTGTGCAATCACATTCAAGTTTTGAAAACAAAGTTGCTCAATTGATAAAAGAGGAAGCAGAAAAAGCAGAGATTTCAGATAAAATTGAAGAAATCATAGTTCCAACCCACGATGTAACTGAGGTAAAAAGAGGAAAAAGAGTCCAAAGAAAAAAAAAATACTTTCCAGGGTATATTTTGATTAAAAGTGAAATGGATAACAATATTTATCACATGATAAAAAATTTAAAAAAGGTAAGTGGATTTCTAGGGTCCAAAGGAGCGCCGATACCTGTTTCTGATAAAGAGATTGAAAAAATTTTAGGTCAAATTAAAGATGGAGTGGCACAGCCTAAGTCTGGAATTGAATATAATGTAGGCGAAAAAGTTCAAGTTATCGACGGACCTTTCGCATCTTTCAGTGGTTTAGTTGAGGACATAGATGAAGAAAAATTAAGATTAAAAGTTTCGGTATCTATATTTGGGCGTCCAACACCGGTAGATTTAGAATACAACCAAGTAGAAAAGGTAAGTTAATGGCTAAAAAAGAAATTAGTGGATATATAAAATTACAAATTAAAGGTGGTCAGGCAAATCCTGCTCCTCCTGTCGGACCAGCTCTTGGACAAAGAGGTATTAATATTATGGAATTTTGTAAAGCATTTAACGATAAGACTAAATCTTTTGCGGGTAAACCAGTACCTGTAATAATTACAGTTTACAAAGATAAGAAATTTGATTTTATTATAAAGTCACCACCTGCATCACATTTTATAAAAGAGGCAATGAAATTAAAAAGTGGATCAAAAGAGCCAGGGAGAAATATAATAGGTTCAATTTCAAAACAACAATTAAAAGATATTGCAGAAAAAAAAATGGAGGATCTTAATGCACATGATTTGGATGAGGCTGCAAAAATAATTGCTGGATCTGCTAGATCAATGGGAATTGAGGTTAAGGAATAATGAAATCAAAAAGATATAAAAAACTTCCTGAAAATACAAAAGAATTACAAGCTGATTCTATAGATAAACTATTAAATTTAATAAAAACTAATTGCACTACAAAGTTCGATGAGTCAATTGATTTAAATTTTAGAATTAATAACAAACAGAAAAAAAGCGAAGTAAATTTAAGATCAGTGGTAAACATGCCTGGTGGCACAGGTAAATCTGTTAAAGTAGCAGTAGTGTGTGAAGAGACAAAAATCAACGACGCAAAAAATGCGAATGCAGATTTAGTTGGTGGTGACGATTTTATCGAAAAAATTAAAAATGGTGATTTAAATTTCGATAAACTTATATGTACGCCAGCAATGATGGTCAAACTATCTAAACTGGGTAAAGTCCTAGGTCCAAAGGGGTTAATGCCAAATCCAAAACTAGGAACTGTTACTGATGATATTAAGAAAGCTGTGAATGAAGCAAAAGCAGGTCAAGTTGAATTAAGAAATGATAAAGATGGGAATATAGGATTAAGTATAGGAAAAAAATCTTTTGATGATGCAAAATTAATAAAAAACTACAATGCCGTGATAGATGCACTTGAAAAAGAAAAGTCTAATTTAACAATAAAAGGTGATTTGGTGAAACAAGTTTTTATAACGTCAACTATGGGTGTAGCATATAAAATTAAAATGGATAAGAGTTTATAATTATGATGAATAAAGAACAAAAAAAGCAATATATTGAAGATATGTCAACTCAATTTGATAACTCTGAGGCTGTTATAGTTACTCATTATCAAGGTCTAAATGTTAATCAATTGGATAATTTAAGAAAACAGATGAGAGAGCATGGAATAAAATTTAAAATAACTAATAACAGAATTACTAAACTAGCTTTAGAAAAAACTAAATGTAAAGAACTTTCAAACTTATTCTCTGGACCAACTGCTGTTGCTCTATCAGAGGATGCAATAACATCCGCAAAAATTTTAACTAAATTTTCAAAAGAAAATGAAAATTTAAAAATTTTAGGTGGAATCATGGGAGCTGACATTTTAGACGTTGCTGGTGTTAAAAATGTAGCAACACTTCCTTCTATGGATGAGGCAAGAGCCAAAATAGTAGGTATTTTAAGGTCTCCAGCACAAAAAATTGCAAGTATTTTACTTGCGCCAGCTTCAAAAATCGCTATTTTAGCGCTCGAAAAATCAAAAAAAAACTAGGACAAAAAACTTATTATGGCTGACTTAAATAAAATTATAGAAGATTTATCAAGCTTAACTGTTGTAGAAGCAGCTGAGCTTTCAAAACAACTTGAAGAAAAATGGGGAGTAACAGCTGCAGCTGCAGTTGCTGCTGCGCCAGCTGCTGCAGGCGGAGAAGCACCAGCAGAGGACAAAGATGATTTTACAATCATGCTCACAGCCGCTGGAGATAAAAAAATTAATGTAATAAAAGAAGTAAGAGCTGTTACTGAGCTTGGTTTAAAAGAAGCAAAAGATTTAGTCGAGGGTGCACCAAAAGAAGTCAAGTCTGGTGTTAATAAGAAAGAAGCTGAAGAAATTAAAGCTAAACTAGAAGCTGCAGGCGCAACAGTAGAACTTAAATAAACAATAAAGAAAGAATTCATCTGCTGAGTTAAATTACTTAGCAGTATTATAGATATGCAATTATCTTTTACTGGAAAAAAAAACATTAGGAAAAGTTTTGGAAAGCTTAAGGAAAGTTTATCAATACCAAACCTTATCGAGGTTCAGAAAAATTCTTACAAGGAGCTGACAGAATTTAAAGAAAATGTTGATCAACATTTAGTTAAAGGGTTTCATAGAGTTTTTAAGAGTATTTTTCCAATTGAAGATTTAAATGATAAAGCAACACTTGAATATGTTTCCTATAGATTAGAGAAGCCAAAATTTGATGTTGATGAATGTATAACAAGAGGTCTTACATATTCTGCTGCATTGAAATGTACTTTAAGATTAGTCGTTTATGAAATAGATCAAGAAAATAACACAAAAGATATTTTATCTGCAAAGGAACAAGAAGTCTACATGGGTGAAGTTCCAATGATGACAAACAGTGGTACATTTATAACTAATGGTGTCCAAAGAGTCGTTGTTAATCAAATGCACAGAAGCCCTGGAGTATTTTTTGATCATGATAAAGGTAAATCTCATGCAAGTGGTAAGTTGTTATTTAATTGTAGAGTAATACCAAATAGAGGTTCTTGGTTAGATTTTGAATTTGATGTAAAAGATTTCTTATATTTTAGGATTGATAGAAAGAAAAAAATATTTGTATCTACATTGCTTCAAGCTTTAGGATATTCAAAATCAGATATTGTGAATGAATTTTATGACAAAGAAACTTTTTATTATGATCAAAATCAAAAGAAATGGAAATGTAAATTTGATCCAGAAAATTATAAAGCAAAAAACTTTTCAGAAGAAATAATAGACGCAAATACAAACAAAACACTAATAAAAGTTGGTGAACAAATTAATTTTTTGGTTGCAAAAAAACTTCAGAAAGATGGTTTAAAAGATATTTTTGTTACGAACGAATCTCTTTACGGAAAGTTTTTACATGAAGACGTTAAAATTGGAGAAGAAACTTTTAAAATAGGTACAGAGATCAATGAAACAATTATACAAAAAATAATTGATGAAAATATTAAGTCATTAAATTTATCAAAAACGAACTCAATATCAAAAGGACCTTACCTTCTTCAGACTATTCTGAATGATAAAAATGATAACAAAAATGATGCAATTACTGAAATCTATAAAGTCTTAAGACCTGGTGAGCCACCTACTATTGAAATAGCATCACAAATATTTAATAATTTATTTTTTAGTTCAGATAGATACGACCTTTCGGATGTTGGTAGAGTTAAAATGAATTCAAGACTAGATTTGGATTGTTCGGATAAAATAACGATTTTGCGAAATGATGATATTTTAGCAATCATAAAAAAAATGCTAGATCTAAGAGATGGGAAGGATGAAGTTGATGACATTGATCATTTAGGAAACAGAAGAGTAAGGTCAGTAGGTGAGTTAGTTGAAAATCAAGCAAGAATTGGTGTTTATAGAATGGAGAGAGCTATAAAAGAAAAAATGACGACATTGGACGTAGAGTCGGCTATGCCACAGGATTTAATTAATGCAAAACCTTTGACTATTTCTTTAAAAGACTTTTTTGCAACATCTCAACTTTCACAATTTATGGATCAAACTAACCCATTATCTGAAATTACACATAAAAGAAGAGTTTCAGCACTTGGGCCTGGAGGTCTTACTAGAGAAAGAGCTGGTTTTGAGGTAAGAGATGTTCATCCAACGCATTATGGTCGTATATGCCCTATAGAAACTCCTGAGGGGCCAAATATTGGATTAATAAATAGTTTATCTACATATTCAAAAATCAATAAATATGGTTTTATTGAAAGTCCTTATAAGAAAGTAGAAAACGGGATTGTCCAGGATAAAATTGAATATCTTTCAGCAATGGAGGAAACTAAATTTACAATTGCACAAGCTAATTCTGTTTTAGATAAGAATGGAAAATTTGTTGAGGAGCTAGTTTCGAGTAGAGCTAACTTAGATTTCATTTTATCAAAACCTGAAAATATTGATTATATAGATGTCTCACCTAAACAATTAGTTTCTGTTGCAGCTTCATTAATACCTTTTTTAGAAAATGATGATGCAAATAGAGCTTTAATGGGATCTAATATGATGAGACAAGCCGTTCCATTATTAAAACCTGAAGCTCCTTTGGTAGGTACAGGTATAGAAAGCGATGTTGCATTAGACTCAGGTGTTACAATTGTTGCAAAAAGAGATGGAATTGTAGACAAAATTGACGGAAAAAGAATAGTAATTAAGGCATCTAATGAAAAAGATTATTCACAATCAGGTGTTGATATTTATAATCTTCAAAAATTTAAAAGATCAAATCAAAACACATGCATCAACCAAAAACCTTTAGTCAGAGTAGGAGATAAAGTTAAATCAGGTGATATCATTGCGGACGGACCTTCGACAAAAACTGGTGAGCTGGCTCTAGGCAAAAATGTTACCGTGGCGTTTATGCCATGGCAAGGGTACAATTTCGAAGATTCTATATTGATATCAGAAAGGTGTGTTACAGATGATGTATTTACCTCCATACATATTGAGGAGTATGAAGTTATGGCTAGAGATACCAAATTAGGTGAAGAAGATATAACAAGAGATATCCCAAATATAAATGAAGAGGCACTAAAAAATCTTGATGAATCAGGAATAGTTTATATTGGTGCAGAGGTGAAACCTGGAGATATTCTTGTTGGAAAGGTAACTCCAAAAGGAGACTCAGCTTCTGGTCCAGAGGAGAAGTTATTAAGATCAATCTTTGGTGAGAAAGCTATTGATGTTACTGATACATCTTTAAAAATGCCAAGTGGAAGTGGTGGAATAGTTGTTGATGTAAGAGTGTTTAATAGACATGGAATTGAAAAAGATGAAAGATCAATAACCATTGAAAGATCAGAAATTGAGAGTGTCCAACAGGATAAAAACGTTGAAGAAGAAATTCTAGAGCGAAGCATTAAGCAGAGAGCTTCATCAATATTAGTTAATACAAAACTAATAAAAAAAATAAAAAACAATGAAATTGGCACTTTATTGAAAGAAGAAATAATATTTGAATTACCTGTGACAGACTTATTTAAAATTTCAGTTGATGATGAAAAAAAAACTGAGGCAATGCTCCAACTAAAATCACAGTATGATAATGCTAAACAAGATATACAAGATCGGTTTGAGGATAAAGTTTTGAAAATAAGGCAGGGCGATGATTTACTACCAAGTGTAATGAAAATGGTCAAAGTTTTTGTTGCTATCAAAAGAAGATTAAGACCAGGAGATAAAATGTCAGGAAGACATGGAAATAAGGGAGTAGTAAGTAAAATAGTTCCTGTTGAAGATATGCCTTACAGAGAAAACGGTAAACCTGTTGATATAGTTTTAAATCCATTAGGAGTCCCAAGCAGAATGAATGTTGGTCAGATATTAGAAACTCATCTGGGTTGGTCTTGTAAAGAACTTGGAGAGCAATTGACAGATTTAATAAATAAAAACCAAAAAAAAGTTGAAAAAGAAGAAAAAATAACAAAATTTTTAAAATCTGTTTATGGTGATGAGGTTTTTAATGAAAATATAGACAGCTTATCAAACACAGAATTTAGTGATTTATGCCTGAATATTCAGGAGGGTGTTCCAATATCTACACCAGTGTTTGATGGTGCAAAAGAGAATGATGTAACAAAAATGTTAGAACTTGCTAACCTACCAAATTCTGGTCAGACAACATTATGGGATGGAAGAACCGGAGAAAAATTTGATAGACCTGTAACAGTGGGAATCATCTATATGCTTAAATTACATCATTTAGTGGAGGATAAGATACATGCTAGATCAACAGGGCCATATAGTTTAGTTACTCAACAACCATTAGGTGGAAAAGCTCAATTAGGTGGACAAAGATTTGGAGAAATGGAAGTATGGGCATTAGAAGCATATGGAGCTTCATACACTTTGCAAGAAATACTTACTGTGAAATCTGATGATGTTGCTGGTAGAGTAAAAGTATATGAAACAATAGTTAAAGGTGAGGAAAATTTTGAGTCGGGTATACCTGAGTCATTTAATGTATTAGTAAAAGAGATAAAATCTTTAGCTTTAAATGTGGAGTTAAATTAATATGAGTAAAGAATTATCAGATTTATTTAAATCTTCAGAAATATCTGAAACTCAAAATTTTAATAGTATTAAAATTACATTAGCAAGTCCTGAAAAAATAAAATCTTGGACATTTGGTGAGATAAAAAAACCAGAAACAATTAATTATAGAACATTTAGACCAGAAAAAGACGGTCTTTTCTGTGCAAGAATTTTTGGTCCAATCAAAGATTACGAATGCTTGTGTGGGAAATACAAAAGAATGAAATTTAGAGGAATAATTTGCGAAAAATGTGGAGTGGAAGTTACAAAATCAAATGTTCGTAGAGAAAGAATGGGTCATATTAATTTAGCTACACCTGTCGCACACATATGGTTTTTAAAATCTCTACCTAGTCGAATTTCTTTAGTAGTTGATATGAAATTAAAAGAAGTAGAAAGAGTTTTATATTTTGAAAATTTCATAGTAATTGAACCTGGCCTCACCAACCTAAAGAAAAATCAACTTTTAGGAGAAGAAGAATTAATAAAATATCAAGATGAATACGGGGAAGAAGCCTTTACAGCTGGCATAGGAGCAGAAGCTATACTAGAAATTTTAAAATCAATAAATTTAGAAGAGGAACGTGATTCTTTAATTAAAAGTATCAAAGAAACAAAATCAAAAGTTTCTGAAGAAAGATCAATTAAAAGATTAAAACTAATCGAGTCATTTATTGAAACTGGAAATAAACCAGAATGGATGATTTTAACAACTGTTCCAGTAATACCACCAGAATTAAGACCACTAGTACCGTTAGATGGAGGTAGATTTGCGACGTCAGATTTAAACGATCTTTATAGAAGAGTTATAAATAGAAATAACCGACTTAAAAGACTTATAGATTTAAAAGCCCCTGATATAATTGTCAGAAATGAAAAAAGGATGCTTCAAGAGTCTGTTGATGCACTATTTGATAACGGTAGAAGAGGAAGAGTTATAACAGGAACTGGTAAGAGACCATTAAAATCACTTGCTGAGATGCTTAAGGGAAAACAGGGTAGATTTAGACAGAACTTGCTTGGTAAAAGAGTAGATTATTCAGGAAGATCTGTGATAGTGGTTGGGCCAGATTTAAAATTACACGAGTGCGGTTTACCAAAAAAAATGGCCTTAGAGCTTTTCAAACCTTTTTTATACGCACGATTGAACAAACTTGGACTTGCATCTACCATTAAACAAGCAAAGAAACTAGTAGAAAGAGAGAGAAATGAGGTTTGGGACGCTTTAGAATTAATAGTTAGAGAGCACCCAGTAATATTAAATAGGGCACCAACACTTCATAGATTGGGTGTTCAAGCATTTGAACCTAAACTCATTGAGGGTAATGCAATAGAATTACACCCTTTAACCTGTGCTGCATTTAACGCAGATTTTGATGGTGACCAGATGGCTGTACACGTTCCTTTAAGTTTAGAAGCGCAGTTAGAAGCAAGAGTATTAATGATGTCTACAAATAATATCTTAAGCCCATCCAATGGAAAGCCGATAATTGTGCCGAGTCAAGATATGATCCTAGGTATATATTATTTGTCTCAACCTCCAGTTCAAACTGACAGAGTTGATGGTTATTTTGTAAATACTACAGAAATTGAACACGCTTTAGAAATTGGACAAATTAAAGTTCATTCAAGAATAGTTTCTAGATTTGAAACAGTTGATGAAAAAGGTGATAAAAAGTTTGAAAAGCACATAAGTACAGCAGGAAGATTCTTGTTATCAAACCTAATTCCTAAAAATATTAATAATAAATTTTCTTTAGTTGATAGATTGCTTCCAAAAAAAATTGTATCTGAAGTGATAGATCATGTGTTTAGATTCTCAGGTCAAAAAAGTACAGTCATATTTTGTGATAAATTAAAAGATCTTGGATTTAAACATGCATTTAAAGCAGGAATATCATTTGGTAAAGATGATTTAGTTATACCTGATAATAAACAACAGCTAATTGACGAAACCAAAAAACTCATTGCAGATTATGAAGGTCAATATGCTGAAGGACTCATCACTAGAGGAGAAAAATACAATAAGGTTATTGATGCATGGTCAAAGTGCACAGATCGTGTTGCATCTGAAATGATGAAAAGAATTTCTGCAACTGAAGTTACAGATGATGGATTAAAAATTAATTCAGTATTTATGATGGCTGATAGTGGCGCAAGAGGATCTGCTGCTCAAATGAAACAACTAGCAGGTATGAGAGGATTAATTGCAAAACCATCTGGTGAAATAATCGAGTCACCTATCACATCAAATTTTAAGGAAGGCCTTACAGCCTTAGAATATTTTAATTCAACGCATGGTGCTAGAAAAGGTCTAGCAGATACAGCACTTAAAACAGCAAGTTCTGGTTATTTGACAAGAAGACTTTGTGATGTGGCTCAAGACTTAACTGTCACAAAAGAAAAATGTGACAATCCAGGATTTATTAAACTAACAGAGGTTCTTGAAGGTGGGAATATTATGGTGAGTCTATCTGAAAGAGCTTTAGGAAGAGTTACTGCAACTGATGTTAAAAATCCTTTATCTGGTGAAGTGATAATTAAAAAAGATCAAATGATAGACGAGGCAGGATGTGAAAAAATAGACGCTGCCGGTGTTAAAACTTTAAATGTTTTCTCAGTTATGACATGTAGCTCTAAAGAGGGTGTATGTGCAAAATGCTACGGTAGAGATCTTTCAAGAGGAAAAATGGTTCATGTAGGAGAGGCAATTGGAATGATATCAGCACAATCAATTGGTGAGCCAGGGACGCAATTAACGATGAGAACTTTTCACGTAGGCGGGACTGCATCTGTTAAACAAGAGTCACAGATTATATCAAGTTCAGATGGAATTTTAAAAATAGTTAATACAAACCTTTTAAAAGATTCAAAAAATAATCAAATTGTTATGGGTAGAAACACAGAAATATCTATTGAAGATGATAATGGCCTACAAGTTGCATCATATAAGGTTCCATATGGATCAAAATTATTTTTTGAAAACGAGCAGAAAATAAAAAAAGGAGCTAAAATATGTGAGTGGGATCCATATACAACTCCTGTTATTGCAGAAAAAGATGGAATTGCTAATTATGTAGACTTAATTGATGGAGTCTCTATTGCTGAAACTGTTGATGATGCCACAGGAATTTCAACTAAAGCTGTAGTTGATTGGAAAACACAATCAAAAAATACTGATTTAAAACCAAGAATTACACTAAGAGATGAAAAAGGTAATGTAATTAAAAAAGCTGATGATAACGAAGCAAGATATTATTTAGTACCCGATTCAATTCTATCTGTTAAAGATGGGCAAAAAATATCTGCAGGTGATGTAATAGCTAGATTACCTAAAGAAACAACCAAAACAAAAGATATTACAGGTGGATTACCAAGAGTAGCTGAATTGTTTGAGGCAAGAAAAGCAAAAGATAGTGCAATTATTGCTGAAAATGATGGTAAAGTTATTTTTGGCAAAGAAGTTAGAGGCAAGCAAAGAGTTACAATTGAATCAGATAAAGGTGAAACTTCTAGTTATTTAATACCTAAAGGAAAACATATAAATTTTAATCAAGGTGAAAAAATTAAAAAAGGAGAATATTTGTTAGATGGTCAACCATTACCACATGATATTCTAAGAATTTTGGGAATTGAGGAGTTAACAGAATATTTTGTTAACCAAGTTCAAGATGTTTATAGATTACAAGGTGTAATCATTAATGATAAACATATAGAAGTTATTTTAAGACAAATGCTTAAAAAAATAGAAGTGAAAGAATCTGGAGATAGCAAACTGTTACCCGGAGAGATAATTGATAGAATAAAATTTGAAAATATGAATGAAGAATTAAAAAAAGATGGGAAAAAACCAGGTATTGGTGAAAGAGTATTAATGGGAATAACTAAAGCATCTTTACAGACTGAGTCATTTATTTCTGCCGCATCATTCCAAGAAACAACAAGAGTATTAACTGATGCAGCTATAAAGGGTAAAGTTGACAAACTAACAGGATTGAAAGAAAATGTAATTGTCGGTCGATTGGTTCCTGCTGGTACTGGTGCAATTAAAAATTCCTGGAATAAAAAAGCTCTTAATGATGACCAAAAATTTTTATCAGAGCAAGAGACCACAGAAAGCTCAGAAACTCAAATAAATCAATAATTTTAAGGACTTTTTAGCCTTTATTTAGTTTGACAAATAGAATTTCTAATGTATTTTGGCCATGTTTTTGGTTGGAATGTAGTGACTAGATCACTAAACGCTGCCACAAATAACATGTCAGTTATTTTCATCAAAAATAAAATATTTATATAAATTTATGCCAACTATTAACCAATTAGTAAGAAAAAGCAGAATTAAACAAGTCACTAGGAACAAGGTTCCAGCCTTGCAGAAACAACCTTTGAAAAGAGGTGTCTGTGTAAAAGTTTACACAACAACTCCAAAAAAACCAAACTCAGCCTTGAGAAAAGTTGCTAGGGTTAGACTATCTAATGGCTTTGAGGTAACGGCTTATATACCAGGTGAAGGACATAATCTACAGGAACACTCTGTAGTTTTGATAAGAGGTGGACGAGTAAAAGATTTACCAGGTGTCAGATATCATATTTTAAGAGGAAATCTAGATACTCAAGGAGTTGCAAATAGAAAACAAAGACGATCGTTATATGGAACTAAAAAAGGTAAATAAAAATGTCTAGAAAAAGAAAAGCTCCAAAAAAGATACCAGTTGTTGATCCAAAATATAAGTCAACCATAATTCCAAAATTAATTAATTCAATAATGTATGATGGAAAAAAAACTATAGCTGAAAAAATAATTTATGATGCAATAGATAAGATAAAAAGTAAATCTAAAGACGAACCACTTACTGTATTTAATGATGCTATAAATAATATTAGACCAACAGTTGAGGTAAGATCAAGAAGAGTTGGTGGAGCAACCTATCAAGTTCCTGTTGAGGTTAAATCAAAGAGATCTCAGGCTTTGGCATTAAGATGGCTTGTCGATGCATCAAGAAAACGTAAAGATAAAAAAATGTCCGACAAAATCTTTAATGAAATATACGATGCATATCAAAATAGAGGATCTGCAATAAAAAAAAAAGAGGATACTCACAAAATGGCCGAGTCAAATAAAGCATTTGCACATTTTAGGTGGTAATAAATTATGTCAAGAACTCACACATTAGATAAATATAGAAACATTGGTATAGCTCCACCTTTTATTTTACTTTCTATCTCTCTACCTTTGCCAGGTTCCAGAGGTTCAACTGTAAGCTTAACTCTTGCAAACTGTCCAGCTCCTCCACTCTGTTTTTTGTGAGTATAATCGTATTCAGCAGGAGACAAAATAGTTTCTCTATACGCAACTTGAGGAGCTCCAACATTTGCCTCTACTTTAAATTCCCTTTTCATTCTATCAACGATTATATCTAGGTGTAGTTCACCCATTCCTTTAATTATAGTCTGTCCCGACTCTTCGTCAGACGTTACTCTAAAGGATGGATCTTCCTTTGCTAATCTTCCAAGAGCTTCACCCATTTTTTCTTGATCTGCTTTTGTTTTTGGTTCGACAGCAATTTCTATAACAGGGTCAGGAAATTCCATAGGTTCAAGTAAAACTGGTGTTTCTTTATTTGCAAGCGTGTGTCCAGTTATTGTATTTTTTAATCCAGCAAGAGCTACAATATCTCCAGCATTTGCCTCTTTAATATCCTCTCTAGAGTTAGCATGCATAAGAAGCATTCTTCCAACTCTTTCCTCTTTGTCTTTAGATGTATTAAAAATTCCTGTTCCAGACTTAACTGTTCCTGAGTATATTCTTATAAATGTTAAGCTTCCAACAAATGGATCATTCGCAACTTTAAACGCTAGTGCTGAAAATGGTTCTCCATCCTCAAATTTCATCTCAATCTCATCATCAGAACCTGGCTTTGTTCCCTTAATAGAGCCAATATCTTTTGGACTTGGAAGATAATTTACAACTGCATCTAATAAAGGCTGAACACCCTTATTTTTAAAAGCTGATCCAGTTAAAACAGGAACGAAATCAAAACCTAAACATCCTTTTCTTACACATTTAATTAATTCTTCCTCTGATATATCTTTTCCACCAAGATAGTCTTCCATAAGTTTTTCATCTTGCTCTACAGCTGTTTCAACTAGTTCTTGACGATATTTTGCTGAAATTTCTTTTAAATCCTCTGGAATATCAGTTAATTCCCATGCAGCACCAAGATCTTCATTTTTCCATACAACTGCTTTCATTTTTATAAGATCAACAACACCTTTTAAGGCTGACTCAGTACCAATTGGTACTTGCATAACTAAAGGCTTTGCACCTAGACGATCTTTTATCATCCCCACACATCTAAAAAAATCAGCACCCGTTCGATCAAGCTTATTTACAAAACATATTCTTGGAACTTTATATTTATCAGCTTGTCTCCAAACTGTTTCTGATTGAGGCTCAACACCGGCTACACCATCGAAGACAGCTACTGCACCGTCAAGTACTTTTAAAGATCTTTCAACTTCAATTGTGAAATCAACGTGACCTGGTGTGTCAATTATATTAATACGATGATCATTCCAAAAACACGTTGTTGCCGCAGAAGTTATTGTAATACCTCTCTCTTGTTCTTGCTCCATCCAATCCATTG
>CACGXV010000002.1:0-135000 GCA_902577075.1 uncultured Pelagibacteraceae bacterium
AAACCTAAAATAAAAAAACTCATTGTAATTTATTGTTTGATTATTTTTTCAGGAATAATTCCTTGAGGTCTAAATCTCATTATTAAAAGAAGTCCAATTCCAACAAGTAAAAATCTAAAATAAGGTGCGCTATTAATTAAATGAATTTTAATTTCATTTGTTTCAGGCAGATGGGAGGTAAACAAATTAATAAAAAATAAAGCAATTGGTGCCGCTTCAACCCATAGAAACCAAACAACAAACCCACCTAATATAGCTCCAAAATTATTTCCAGTCCCTCCAACAATCACCATAACCCAAATCACAAATGTATATCTCATTGGTCTATAGCTACCTGGGGTAAATAGCCCATCATTTGTTACCATCATTGCTCCTGCAATACCTACAATTGCTGAACCTAAAATAAATATAAATAAATGTTGTTTCACCACATTCTTGCCCATAGCACTTGCAGCTTCCTCATTATCTCTTATTGCTCTCATCATTCTACCCCAGGGGGAGTAAAGAGCCTTTTGTGTAATTAATAATAAAATTATAACTACAACTAAAAACATGCCTGCAAAACATAGTTTTACATAAACAGATGATGCATCAATCACTAACTGATTTAAAATATCCTGTCTCTCCGACAATGAATTTGCAAGATCTAATTTTGCTGAGTGAAATTTTTCTACTAAATTTATAAACCAAGGAGAAGTTTGTAGGTCAATTTCATAAGGAGCTGGTCTTTTTAAACCAATAACATTTTTAACTCCTCTTGCTAACCAATCTTCATGTTTAATAATGGAAACAACAATTTCAGCTATCAATAACGTTGCAATAGCTAAATAATCTGCTCTTAATCCTAAAGCCACTTTCCCTACAATAAATGCTAGTCCAGCAGCAAAAAGCCCTCCAACTATCCATGAGAATAAAACTGGTAACCCAAGTCCTCCAAGAAACCCTGTCTTTGCAGGATTAACAGCTTCTATTTGTTCAATTGCAGGTCCAGCAATTATTTTTATTAGAATTAATCCAATAATAATTATTCCAGCTACTAAGTAATTTCTTTTATTAGATTTTTGAATATTTTTTAAAATATACCTTGTAGAAAAAATCATTAATATAATTATTCCTAGGCAGGTCATCATATTTACTCCACCCACACTCCAAGCTTCAGGAACAGGTGCTACAGATACTAATACAACAGCTAAACCACCTAATGCCGTATAGCCCATAATTCCAAAATTTATTAAACCAGCATAACCCCATTGAATATTTGCACCCAGTGTCATTACTGCAGAAATCATACAATAATTAAATATTGTTAATGCTATAGACCAAGACTGAAAGATGCCAACTAAAATAATTAAAAGTAGCATTATCGAATACGCTATAATTATATTTAAATAATTCCTCATATACGTTTTCCTTCAAATATGCCTGATGGTCTAAATATTAAAACAATAACTAGTATCGAAAATGAGATCGCAAATTTATAATCGGTTGATAATAATTGCATTAACGAATTTGGTTCTAAAGACTCTGGCAAAATATAAACTAAAAATCTTTTATATGCATATGTCAAAAATATTTCAGCAAATGCTATAACATAACCACCGAAGAATGCTCCATATGGATTTCCTATTCCACCTACTATCGCTGCAGCAAAAATGGGTAACATGTTATTAAAATACACGAATGGTCTATAACTTTTATCTAAACCATAAAGAATTCCACCAATTGTTGCTAATATTCCTGCTATAATCCAGGTAATTAGAACTACTTTTTTTGGATCTATTCCTGAGAGAAGAGCTAAATCTTCATTATCTGAGTAAGCTCTCATGCTAGTTCCAGTTTTAGTTTTATTTAAAAACCAAAACATAATAGCAACAACAATTATAGTGACCACAATTGTTATCATTTGTGTAGATTTAATTGTTAATCCTTCTGCAAGACCTGTCATCTCCTTAAACTCAGTTGCTTTTAAAATAAATTTTTCACCATCTAAGAATCTACGATCAGTAGGTCCAATTATTATTCTTATTATCGCCTGTGTTACAAACATTACACCAACGCTAACCATTGCAAGCATTACTGGTGGACTTTTTTTAATTCTGTAATATTTAAAAACTGTTTGATCAATTATCAGCATGTACAAAATCATCATAAAAATTGCAAAAGGTATAGTGAGCAAAGCAGTGGGTAGAAAACCAAAGTTAATTCCAATTGATTGAAAGTAATAAGTCAAAAGCACTGCAAACATTGTACCAAATGACATCATGTCCCCAGTTGCAAAGTTAGCAAATCTTAAAATGCCATATATTAATGTTACAAAAATTGCTCCAAGTGCTAATTGAGAGCCATAAGTTAAAGCCGGAATAATTGTATAATTCAATAAAACTATTGCTGCATTAATTAAATCCATACTAAGCTCCTAAGAAAGATCTCCTTACTTCTGTATCATTTAATAATTCCTTACCAGATCCCTCGAATTTATTTTCACCAGTTACAAGGACATATCCTCTGTCAGAAATACTTAAAGCCTGTTTTGCATTTTGCTCGACCATGATGATTGCTACTTTTGTATTTTTAACTCTAATAATATGTTCAAACAATTCGTCCATTACTATTGGGGAAACACCTGCTGTAGGTTCATCTAACATAAGAACAGATGGTTTTATCATTAAAGCTCTTCCCAAAGCTACTTGTTGTCTTTGTCCACCTGATAATTGTCCAACAACTTGATCTTTTTTTTCTCTTAGGATTGGAAATAGATCATATATTTCCTCGATAACATTGTTTACATTATCTTTTCTTAAAAAAGCACCAACTTCTAAATTTTCTTTTACAGTAAGTTCTGCGAAAACATTTCTAGTTTGTGGTACAAATGATATTCCCTTTTTAACTCTATCTTGAGGAGATAATTTAGAAATATCTTCTCCATCAATTGAAATATTACCTGATTTTAAATTTAACAATCCAAGCATTGCCTTCATTGCTGTAGATTTGCCAGCTCCATTTGGTCCAAGGATCGCAACTATCTCACCCCTATTAACATTAATAGTGCACGAGCTGATAATATCAGGACCGTCACCGTATCCGCCTGTCATTTTATTTCCTTCAAAAAATGCCATTTACTTCTTTCTACCTAAATAACTATCTATAACTTTTTCGTTTTTTTTAACTTCATCTGAAGTTCCCTCAAAAAGAACAGAACCTTCAGACATTACAATGACTGGATCACACATTCTGCTTATAAAATCCATATCATGCTCAATCATACAAAAAGTATAGTTTTTTTCTTTGTTAAGTCTTAATATTGCTGTTCCTAAGTCTTTTAATAATGTTCTATTAACCCCTGCTCCAACTTCATCCAATAAAACAAGCTTTGCATCCACCATCATTGTTCTTCCAAGTTCTAGCAACTTTTTTTGCCCACCGGATAAATTACCAGCACGTTCATTTGCTAGATGTTTAAGATTTAAAAATTCAGTTACTTCGTATGCTTTTGCTCTTATTATATCCTCTTCTTTTTTAATTAAATTTGGTTTTAAAAGCGCATTTAATAAAATTTCACCAGACTGATTACCAGGTACCATCATTAGATTTTCAAGAACTGTCATATTCGAGAATTCATGAGCTATTTGAAAAGTTCTAAGTAAACCTTTTGAGAAAAGCTCATGAGATGGAACATTTGTTATATCTTCTTCATCAAATAATACTTTTCCATCTGATGACTTAAGATTGCCTGCTATAAGGTTAAATAAAGTAGTTTTGCCTGATCCGTTTGGACCAATTATTCCTGTAATTGAACCTTCTTTTATTTTTAATGAGCAATTTGATACAGCAGCTAAACCACCAAAATATTTCGATAAATTATCTATTTGTAGAATATTAGACATTTATTACTTATAAAATTATGCTTTATTTAATCTTTTAAGAATACTATTTAAAGTTTTATTAGTAGCTTTATAGAAGCCTGCTTTTTTTAATTCATTTACACCTTGCTCATTCAATCCTTTTGGAGTTTGAGAGTCTTTAACAAGTATTTTTAAATCTCTCTTTGAGTTAACCACAGCATCTTCAGAAAGTGCTAAAAAAAGAGATGTTATATATCTCTGAGCTTGGTCTTTTTGAATTCCTTTTTCATTTAACCATTCAGACATAGTTCTTAATAATTCATAAAAAGGTGCCATCATTCCAGATGTTGACCAAAAATTTTTAGATAATTTTTCATTTTTAATTTCAACCACTGTTCCAAGATTTTTAAAAAACTTCTTAACTTTCTTGTTTGGTGGAAAAATAGGAATTGGCCCCTTTTTAAGGGAAATAGGTGGTAAAGGAATCACCCTTGAAATATTTGCTTTTACTTTTACTGCCTTCTTAATATTTTGAAGATTCATTGTTGATATGAAACTTACAATGACATGACTTTTTTTAAATTTTAACTTATGTATAATTTGATTTGCAACAGTAGGTGTTACAGCAAGGAAAATCCAATTACAATCATTGACAATATCTTGATTGTTTTTTGCAATATAAATTTTTTTGAAATTTTTTTTTAATTGTTTTGAAATTTTTTTATTTCTTTCAGATACAATAATTTTGGTGTATTTAATTTTCGACTTACATATACCCGTCACTACTGCTGAAGTAATTTTACCGGTTCCTATAAATCCAAGTTTCATTAGTGTATTTTCTACACTTAATTGTTAAAAAAGGAACCTCTTATTCTTAGTAATTCTCTTGATAAATTTTTATTTTCTTTAAAAGGTTTTCGACCATGTAGCCAAAAATAATTATTCGCCACAACAGCACTTCCAACTGGCAAAGATGTGATTATCTTATTTTTACTACCCTCAAGAGCGTCAGATAATCTTTGTAAAAACAATCCTTGATCCATGTTTTTTGGTTCGGGAAATTGATCGATGTAGGAAATAATAGGTTTTCCATCACTATCTTTAGAAAACACAGGGTGTTCAACTTTGTAATCAATATTTTTACTTTTTGGAGATCCCCAAATAAAATTTTGCTGTCCAATTTTATCATCTGAGAGATCAGACAAATGTTCCCAATCATCAAGATGTAGCAAAGCAGTCTCTCCACCAATCACATTCTCCTCCTTAAGCTTTGACATTAATATCCAATCAGTTATTTCTTTCACGTAAGTTCCATCAGTATGTAAATCCATATTTATATATGCCTTACGCAGATATGAGTCGCTATTATCTTCATGTTTAACATGAAACCTTGCATAGTATTTTCCAGCCATTGAGTCGTGATTTGGATTTCCAATTAAGTGAGTTATTGCGGTTGATAGTTTAACTAAAAATGTTTGATCTATTTTAGAAGACTTATTTTTTGGACCAATTATAAAACAACCAGTATCTCTATCTTTAATAATTTCGTTTAAAAAATTACTTAATTTATCAGATGCAGTTTCATCTAAACTTTTTGCAATAGTGAACCTTGTAAACGGTTTATACTCCAATGCTGTAATATTAAATTTTTTAAATGGAAACACTAATCGATCAATAATTTGATCCTCAATTTTTATATTTATTATCCTCTTAGATTTTTCATGAAAGGAAATTTCAAATCCATCTAATTTAAGAAGGTTGTTCACGAGTTTATTTATTACAAGTACCTATAGACTCTGGTCCACAAATTTCTCCCATTGTCCAAGTAGCGCCAATTAGATTAGCTCCATCAAAATTTGCATTTAAAATATTAGATGACGTAAAGTTTGCCTCCATTAAATTAGAATTCTGAAAATTTGCATCTATGAGAGTAGAACCTGTAAAATCTACTCTAGTTAAGTTAGCACTTGTAAAATTTGATTGCTCAAAATTTCCACCACCTAAATTTGACTCATATAAATTAGCTCTTATGAAAGATGACTCTGAAAAAGTTCCAAATGTTAAATCTGAATTCATCATTATACTTTTGTCAAAATTTACTTGAATAAAACTAGCAAATGAGAGATTAGAGTTAGGAAGAAAAGTTCCTTGTAAATCCTGACCATCTGAAAATTTACATTTAGAATAGTCTACTCCATCAGCTATTGGATCATCACATCCAGCATTTGCATTACTAGAAAGTATTAGAAAAAATATAATAAAAAAAAGTTTTTTCATACAGCAAAACTATTTAATGTAGCCAAAATTATAGCAGATAATATGGTCGGATAAACTAAATTTCTTTTAGTGACATAAAAAATTAATATTGATAATAAAATGACAATTATCCTTAAAATATAATGTACATCTGAAAGATCTCCAGATGGGAAAATTAACATTCTTGAGATTAAAGCTGCAAGAGTTGAATATGCTACACAATTAAACCATTTATAAATTTTAGATGTCTCTCCTATCTTTTCTGAAGTTAAAGCACCAAGAAATCTTGAAATATAAGTTGCAAGAGAAGTTACTAAAATTGCTAAAACAATATTAGTTGTCATAAACTTCTCCTATCAAATAAGCAATTGAACCAGCTACCAATCCACCAAGTAAAACACTCCATTCTGGTGAAAAAAAATAAAAAATTGGACCTAAAAAAGCGCCCAGAATAATTGAGGAGGAAAGTTGTATAGTTTTCATAACTCCTATCATTGCGCACATAAAATAAATTGGATTTACGATAGCAAGTCCAATTATCATATCTTTACTTAAAAAGTCGGCAGCATAAAATCCTAATACTGTTGAAAAAATGGCAATCAGCCAAGTAGCTGTTCCTATACCAATCCAAAAATCAATTCTATATTTCCTATCAATTTCCTCATAATTACTTTTTAAAATCAACCACGACGAAACAGCTACAAAGTGACATGATAGATAATATTTCCATCTTGGTTGGCTATCATGTTTAAGTAATGGCATAATTGAAACTGTCATTGGAAATAGTCTAGAATTTACCAACCATACTGCTAAAAAAATATTTACTAGTGAAGCGCCAATAAGCATTGACTCTGCCATCACTAATGATCCTGGAAGAGCATAAGTTAAAAATGTTGAGAAAATACTTTCTTGTATATTAAACCCCAAATTTTTTAATAAGGCGCCTATAGCAATGAAACTAGCTCCTAATGCAATTGCTGGACTATCAAATTTTTTTGAACAGATTATTCCTTTGATAAAATATTTTAAGTTTATCATTAACCGCCTAAAAATAGACGGCCGACATCTGGATTATTTAAAAGATCATCTCCTTTACCTGCAATAGCTGTTTCTCCTGAAACTAAAACATAACCAATATCAGCAAACTCTAAACCTTTTTTGGCATTCTGCTCAACCAATATAATTGTTTTTTTCTCATTTTTTTGAAGATCATCTAAAATTTCAAAAACCATTTGAATGTATCTAGGCTCAAGCCCAATTGATGGTTCATCAACAAGCAAGATAGAAGGTTTCATAACTAAGGCTCGAGAAATTTCTAATAGTCGTCTTTCTCCGCCAGATAACACTTTTGCAGGTTGATTTCTTCTGTTTCTTAATCTTTCATATTTTTGAAGAACTCTTTCTGCTTCTTCAAAAGATTCTTCAGTTTTATCTTTAATGTATCCACCCATTAGAAGATTTTCTTCTACAGTCATATCTGGAAAAACCGAATTATCCTGTAGAATATATGCTATCCCTTCAGACTTAAGTTTTTCTGCAGGGCTGAGGTTAGTTATTTCTTTTCCATCAATTTCTATTTTTCCTGAAAAAATATTTGTAAAACCATATATTGAATGAAGTATAGTTGATTTTCCTGCACCATTTGGACCAATCAAACAGAGAGATTGTGCTTTACTTACAAACAAATCAAAATTGTGTAAAATTTCCATCTTACCATAACCAGCTGATAAACCCTTGATAGTTAAGTGAACATTTTCAGACGATAGTTTTTTTAAATCCTCTGCTCCAGGAGCTTTACCAAGAACTTCGTATTGATTTGCCATTATTGAGCTCCTAAATAAGCGTCAATAACACGCTTGTCATTTTTAATTTCTTCAGGTGTACCATTTGCAAGCATTTTTCCATGTGCTAGACAAAAGATGCTTTCAGCTAATTGCATTATTACTCTCATATTATGTTCAATAACAAGAAGAGTAATTCCAAAATCTTGATTTACTTTTATCAATCTATCAATAATTCCATTTATTAATGTAGGGTTGATGCCTGCAGTCGGTTCGTCCAGTAATAACATCTCAGGCTCATTCATTAATGCCATTGCTAATTCTAATAACTTCTGCTGACCAAATGATAAATCTCCAGCTCTTAGTTTTCTTTTTTGATATAATCCAACAAAATTTAATAAATTTTCAGCTTTTTCTGTAAGATTTTGAGGTACCTGTGAAAATATAGAAACTAAACTTTCATCACTTGCTTTGTGACTTATAAGCATATTATCTACACAATTCAATTTTCCATAAATTCTTGTTTGCTGGAAAGTTCTAAGTAAACCAAGTTTAGCTATTACTGGAACTGGTAATTCAGAAACTTCTTTACCATTAAACTTAATTGACCCTTGGTCTATAGGATATGTTCCAACTATAGAATTAAACAATGTAGTTTTTCCTGATCCATTTGGACCAATTAAACCTACGATTTTTCCTTTTTCAACTGACATGGATATGTCAACATTCGCTTTTACTCCACCAAATGACTTACTGACATTGTTAACCTCTAAAATACTCATTTAAGTGTAACCTGTGCTTTCCGATCTGCTTCATCCACAACTTCACCAAATCTCTCTGGATACTTTTCTCTCAACCAACCCATAATCCCCTCTGGGAAATAGATAACAATTACAACAATCAAAACTCCAAGAGCAACATACTGCCAACCTAAGAAGAAAGTCCAAAAACCTTCTTTAAATATATGAAATAAAGTTGCACCAATTACTGGGCCCCACAAGGTTCCTTTTCCTCCAAGTATAGCCATCAAGACCATGAATACTCCCATTTCTCTTCCATCAAATGCAACATCAGTTGAGTCTATATACCCAACTAATCCACCCATGATACCTCCAGCCAATCCACAGAAAAATGCAGAGATCATCCAACCAATAATTTTATATTTCATTGTTTGAATACCCATTGCTTCAGCTTTATCTTCGTTATCTCTAATTGCATTAAGAACAAGTTTAAATCTTGTTGAGTAAATTGCTTTAACTGCAAGAAACGTGAATACCAAAACTATGAAACTACAAAAGTAGAAAAACTCACCTCTTGCTTCTAATCTATCGACATTAGGAAATGGTGGTGTTGTAAAACCTTGCCCTGCTCCAATTATTTCTATTCCACCAGAAATTTCTCCAGCCGCAACTCCTAAACCCAATGTACAAATTGCAAAATAATGTCCTCTTAAACCTAAAATAGAATATCCTATAAGCCCTGCGATTATTGCTGGAACTACTGCAGCAACAGCTAAGCCAACTGCAAAACCTTGAAAAAATTGAGCAGGAGTATGAACAAAAGTTTTTTCTCCACCACCCTCAGTCCACTCTCCTAAAGGAAAAAACATTCCTACCTGAACTGAGGCACATAAATACATTCCCAGTCCATAAAACAAAATATTTCCAAAAGTATTATAACCCATTTCACCACCTTGGACGTTCCAAGTGATAGCTAGAATTATTAATATACAAAGGATTGATAATTGAACTTTAAATGCTGGAAAAATAAAAGGTGCGGCAATACCAAATATTAAAATAGCACCATATAAAATAATATTTTTGTTCATTATTTTAGATATTCTCTTTTTCTTGAAAGTTTAAATCTTCTATAAACAAGTATTAAAACTAATAGTAAAAATACTGATCCAATTCTAAATTCTGTTCCTAAAATGTAATCTGCAAACTCCTCAAATACACCTAAACCCATACCTGACATTGCAACACCAGGTAAATTTCCAAGTCCAGCAACAATTACAATCATAAAAGATCTAATTGTGTAAGGTAAGCCCATATAAGGGTGTATCGTGAATGTAATAGAAATAAGTGCTCCAGCTACTCCACAAAGAGCAGCATTTATTCCAAAAGTTGCCGCATAAACTTTTTCAGTGTCTACGCCTAATATTTTTGCAGCTCTAGCATTTTGGGCTGTAGCTCTAATAGCCCTTCCAAGCTTAGATTTTTTCATATAAATCACAAGCCCGATAGCAAACACAATACTTATAAATGCTGAAAAAATCTTTGAGTTTGGCAATGTAACAGAGTTATCAAACAGCATTGTTGTACCATATCCTGAGTTTGCAAGGACGACATCTGCACCAAATGCAAAGTTCATTAATTGCATGAATAAGATACTAATTCCAAAAGTTGCTAAAATTGAAATGAATAGATCTCTATCAACTACTTTATTAATTACTAGTTTATAAATTATTACACCAACAAAATACATTATTATTGGTGAAACTATTACTCCCCATGCGGGATGAATTCCATACAGATACATAAAGTATGCAATGTATCCTCCTAATATAACTAAATCACCTTGAGCAATATTAATAATATTCATAACTCCCCATTGAAGAGCCATTCCGTAGGCGATCAACGCAAATAAAATTCCAAGTAACAAGCCATCTAGTACGGCCTGTAAAGTTAACATCGGAACTTGGAAAATTAAAAAATCCATAACTTCTAAATGCTATATAAAAAAAAGCCCCCTATTGCTAGGGGGCTAATATTATTTTTAATTATCTTTCAGACCACTTAGGAATTGGGTGAATTAATTCAGCTGATGCCCATTTTAATGGAGCTACAACTTTATTTTCACATTTTCCTGCGTCATCACACATCACTTGGAAAAGTACCATTGGTTTGTCAACGTTCTGACCACCTTCGGCAAACTTAATATTTCCATAGAATGTTTGCATATTAGTAGCTGCAAGAGCGTCTCTTACTTTCTTTTGATCAAAAGTATTTGCTCTTTCAAATGCATCTTTAAATACTAATAAAGCAGCTGATGATTCTGCTGATTGGTATGGTGGATCATAACCAAATAATTTCTCAAAGTCGGCAGCATATGTCATGCCATCTTTGAAAAAATCATCTTTGTAAGTTAATGTTTTATGCCACTGAGATGCACATAAAGCGTACTGTGAGTTCTTGCCATGTTGCTTAGATAATTTAGCAGCATCACAGTGTGTCATTGCTAACATTGGAACATCAACTTTCATTTCGGCTATTTGTCTGATTGCAGTTAATGCACCTTTTGTATGACCTGATACAACTAATACATCTGGCTTAACAGCTTTAACTTTTGCTAAAGTTGCAGCCATATCATTTAGCTCTTTTGGTAGTTTATCGTCAATTATGATTTTAGATCCAGTTCTTTCAGCTGCATCTAGAATACCCAATCTAACATCCTGTGAGAATGCATCTTGCTCAAAAGCTTGTGCAATTCTTACACCTTTTCCACCATTCAATGCTACTGCTGTTTCAATTGCAACATCTAAATATAAGTTTGCTGGTGCAAGCACTGCAAATAAATATTTATAACCTTTTGTAAATAAAGATCTTGATGCACCATTAGCTTCAACCATTGGAACACCATATTTCTCAGTTACAGGTGCAATTGCTTTTGTTAAACCAGAACTATATGGCCCAAGCATAAACTCAACACCGTCTTGTGAAATTAATCTTTCTGCAAGTTGTGCTGCTCTTTTTGGATTTGACTCATCATCGTAATAGATAATATCAAACTTGTAAGTTTTTCCTCCAACTTTAACACCACCCATCTCGTTTATTCTATCAACGGCCATATTATAACCGTTTTGAGTGTGAACACCGTTAGATGAATATTTTCCAGTTAAAGAAATTGCGGCACCTAAGATAATTTTATCACCAACAACCTTTGCAAATGAAACAACTGAAGTTGAAAATAAAATTGCTATTGCAGAAACAAATGTAATTATAATGTTTTTAATTTTCATTTATCTCCTCTTATTAATTAATTAATTTAAACCTTATTAAACTAAGAAATCAGTTTTTTTTCAAGTAACAGTAGTATCGCATTAAGGGTCAATATTGTTGCATAAATGCAATTATGAGAGCTATAACAATTAAGACGCACGCAGAAATTGTGTTTATGACCTTTGCTTTTGCTTTAACCCACATAATCATTTTATTTGCTAAGACTGCATAACCAACTAAAGATAAAAAATCTAATATTACATAAGTTGTTATTAAAATTAAAAATTGTGCAACATAGTTTGAATTAAAATCAATGAATTGAGGAAAAATAAAAGGAAAGAACATCCAAGCTTTAGGACTTGTCCCCGCAACTAAAAAACCATCTTTAAAAAATGATAACGAACTTTTTTGCAAAGTTTCACCTGAGTTAATATCTTTAGGTTTAGATTTGTAAATATCGAATGCCAGGTAAAGTATATAAATTACACCAAACCATTTAAAAATATTTAATAAAGTAGGATTATCAGAAATAAAAGAGCCGATTACAAAAATTACAAGACATGCTTGAATAATATTTGCGGTAACATCTCCTAAGGCAGTCCAAATACAATTTCTAACACCATAATTCATAGAATATGAAATAATAACAATTCTAGGAGTTCCAGGAGTAATAAACATGAACAAGATAATTTGAAGAAAAAGAAAATAATTTAAAGGAAGCATGATGGATAGCCCTAAAAAACCGGGAGCTAAAGATGGCTAGATAGGACTATCTAAAAGTGATATTATCACAGGTATATAAATTTGCATTAGTTATTTATTTCAAGATTGCTGGAATTTTATGAAAAAAAGTCACAGGCCTACAACCAGAGTTAAAAAACCTGAACCAAAACCTGGTAGTCCAGACTGGGTCATTTGGGCAGCATGGGCAGATAGAATTACATTTGAAGACATCGAAAAAAAAACTGGAAAAACAGAGTCTGACGTAATCAAGATAATGAGAAGAAATTTAAAACCTTCATCTTTTAGGTTGTGGAGAAAAAGAGTAAATTCACAAAGCATTAAACATAGAAAAAAGTTTGAATATTCAAGAAAACAAATAAGAGTTAAGATAAAGAAAAATGAAATTTATAACTGGTAAAATCAAAAAATATAATTATATCTAAAGCATGAAAAATATAACAATGTATTCAGGACCAATGTGTGCATTTTGCGATGCTGCAAAAAGATTATTAAAAAGAAATAATCTTGAATACAAAGTAATTGACGTATCTACAGGTCCAGAGCTTATAGATGAAATGATTCAAAAAGCTAATGGTAGAAGAACAATTCCTCAAATTTTTTTTAACGATGAACATATTGGTGGATATCAAGAACTAAGAGACCTTGAAAAAAATGGTCAACTAGAAGCATCTTTAAAGTAAATTAATTCCAATCAATTAAACCTAATTGTTTTTTTGCTAATTCACTTAAGTCATTAACTTTGACTCTACCTTTATAATTTACTTCGTAATCTTCAGGAGCAAAATCAGGTGGACTTTTGCCCTCAATAAATTTTTTGGATTGTTTTTTTATATAATCAATATTTTTTTTACAATAGGGTGTTGCTCCAACATAAATAACGTTTGAGTAATTTTTTCCTTTGTGTTTTTCCTCAACTGCATGCACTACATCCGGATGCCACCAAATAGTATCTCCAGGATTCATTTTAGGAATTGAAATTAAACCTTCTAGCAGTAAACTGTGATATTTTTCATTTATCGATAAAGCTTTTCCTGCTTTTGATCCACATAATTCATTTTCAGGAACATCATCTAATAAAGCTCTTGTTAAAACGTATGACATTCCTTTTACAATAGGAATTAATTGTAAAGTTCCATCATTTGGACCTTGTTCTGTTAAGGCAGTCCATCCTTGAAATGTTCTAAATACATGTGCTACTGCAGGAGACTCAAATTCAATTGTTTCATCTCTATATTTAGCATCAAATGGATTAAAATTTTCGAAATTGTCTGAAAAAATATCATTGTAAATTTTTTGATATGCTTTATCTGTCCATCTTTCAATAGATCCAGCATCACAATGTGGAGATAAACCTAAAGTATCATCTCCTGGTTCTCTTCTTCTTACTCGATCTGCATAAACAAGTTCTCTATTCGGATCAAATACATTTTTGCCCTCATAATTATAATTCCAAAAATTGTTCAACCATTTTTTAACGGTTTCCATTTCTTTAGAATGTCTAATTTCTGATTGCGCTTTAGACCAATACAAACCAAAAATTTGAGGTTTTCCTGATTTTAAGTCACTAAAGTATTTGTCTATACCAATCTTTTTTTTTTGGTCTTCAAAATAATTATTTTCCAAGACATATTTATCTAAATCTTCATTTAAATCTTTCACCTTGTTTTTATCAAAAACGTTTCTAATAATAACGCATCCACGTTTGAATACTTTATCTTTTATTGTGGCTTGATCCTTAGTTGAAATATCCTCAAATTCTATTTCGGGAATAATTGTATCTTTTGACTCTTTAATTATTGTAACTTCTTTTTGAATATATTTTTCAATTTTTTTAAAATTATTAACAACATTTTTTGATTTATTTCTGAGCTTAATTTTTTCAGAAATAATCTTATTTTGTATTTCTATTAAATTCATTAATTGAAATCGATTATTTTGGTTTAAAAACTAGGCACACTCCGTTATTACAATATCTTTTACCAGATGGCTGTGGTCCATCATCAAATATATGTCCATGGTGCCCACCACATTTTTTACAGTGATATTCGGTCCTAGCATATCCAATATGATGATCAGTTTTAGTTTCAAATACATCAGGAAGGGACTCGTAAAATGAAGGCCATCCTGAACCACTTTCATACTTGGTATTAGAGTCGAATAATTTTGTCCCACAATTTGCACAAAAATAGCTACCCTCTCTCTTTTCAAAATTTAATTCACTAGAGCCTGGAGCTTCTGTTGCTTCTTCAAATAAAACTTTTTTTTGTTGGTCTGATAAATTTGGGTTATTTTTTGTCATTTAAATATTTTGCACAATTTTTATGTAAACTTGCATGCAATTCAACAAGTTTTTCAAAATCTTTATTATAACCACCACCTAAAACTCCACAAATGGGAATTCTTCTTTCAAAAAAGTTCCTAATAACCATGTCGTCTCTCTTATTTATTCCTAAGTCAGATATTTTTAACTTGCCTAATCTATCACCTAAATGAATATCAACTCCTGCAATATAAAATACAAAATCGAAATTAAAATCGTTTAAAAAAATCAAATTTTTTTTTAAAATATCTAAGTATTGTAAATCTTCCATGTCTTGTTCGAGTTCAACATCTAAATCACTTTTTGATTTTATAGGAGGGTAATTTACTTTTGAGTGCATGCTAAAAGTAAAAACATTGTTTTCATTTTTAAATATTTCTGCGTTTCCATTGCCTTGGTGAACATCTAGATCAAGAATGAGAATTTTATTAGCTAATCCTCTTTTGAGTAGATATTTCGCAGCAACTGCTACATCGTTAAAAACACAAAATCCTGCTCCCTCGTCGTAAATTGCATGGTGACTCCCTCCAGCGGTATTACAAGCTACTCCATAGTTAATAGCCAATTTAGAAGCTAAGACAGTTCCACCTGTTGCTACTAAAGACCTTCTGACAACACTATCAACTAAAGGGAACCCTATTTTTTTAACTAACGTATCTTCTAATGTTTTATTTTTAATTTTATAAATATACTCCTCTGAGTGAACCTCTTTAAGTGTATCGATTGAGCATGGTTCAGGTTTATAAAATTTTTTAACTACTTTTTCATTTTTAAGAAAATTTGCTAATTCGCCAAACTTTTTAATTGGAAATTTGTTATCATCACCAATCTTTGCTTCATAATCAGGATGATTTACAACTGGTAATTCCACTTTACTTTATTTCTCTTATAGGCTTGCCGGCAACACAAGCTTCTAAATTTTCAATCATTTGTGTATAAAAAATAGAATAATTTTCAGCTGTTACATAACCTACGTGTGGAAGTAAAAGTGCATTAGGTACAAATCTTAATTTGTGACCAGCAGGCAAAGGCTCTTTATCATAAACATCAATTCCAGCACCAGCAATTACATTAGTTGAAAGTGCTATAATCAAATCATCTTCATTTACAATTGGACCTCTTGAGGTATTAATCAAAAAGGCTGTTTTTTTCATTTTATCAAACTCAGCAAGTTTAAAACAATCTTTATATCTTTCTCCTCCTTGTACATGAATTGATATGAAATCAGAATTTTGGATAATATCTTCTTTGCTTGAAGGCAAAACATCTAGCTCTTTACATTTATCTAGACTAAGATTTTCACTCCAAGCCATTACTTGCATACCAAACGCTTTTCCAATTTTGGCAACTTGAGATCCAACTTTTCCTAAACCAATAAGACCAAGAATTTTTCCTTTTAATTCAACTCCCACTGTTGTCTGCCAATAGCCTTGGTACATATTATCAACTTCCACTTTAATATTTCTTGCTAGTCCTAAAATTAAGGCCCATGTTAATTCACATGTTGGATTTGAATTGATTTCTGTGCCTGTAACAATAATTTTAGCTTTTTTTGTTGCTTCAAGATCTATGGCTTTATTTCTCATTCCGCTTGTAGAGATGTATTTTAGTTTTTTTAAACTTTTAATAATATTTGAGGTAATTGAAGTTCTTTCTCTCATAATAAGCAGAGCTTCAAATTCTTTTAATTTTTCTATGGCGTCGACCTCGTTTTCAAAAGGTTCACTAAAAATCTCAATATCAAATTTTGATGAAAGATTTTTCAAATCAATAAATTCTTGAGCAATATTTTGATAATCGTCTAAAATAGCAACTTTAAGCATTTTGAGTTTTTTTATTCGAGATTGTAATACCAGCAATAATAAAAATTGCACCTAAGAAATGATAAGATAATATTTTTTCATTGAAAATTATCATAGCCATTATAGCGCCTAGTATGGGCATCAAATGTAAAAAAACTCCAGATCTATTTGCACCAATTAATTTTACACCCTTTATCCAAAATAAAAATGAAATTAACCCAGGAAAAAAAACAACATAAAATAAAACTAAATAAAAAGAAGATTGTAATTTGATTGTGCTTCCTAAACTATAGTCAATAAAATACATAGGAATTAAAAAAATAACTCCAAAAGTTATAACGACCTGTAGTAGGGAAATTGGAGATAAATTAAATTCTTTTTTTTTTAAAAGAGTTGAATATAGTGACCAAGCAAACATGGCAATCAATGCAAAAATATCTCCCTTATTAAAAGATAAATTTAATAGATTATTTAAATTTGCCTTAGTTATTATAAACAAAACACCTGTAAGTGAGAGAAATACACCTGTTATTTGAAAGAAATTTGTTCTCTCAATTTTAAGTAAAAATGAAAATAATATTATCATAACAGGGACTGTGGATATCATTAGCACTCCAGTTATTACTTGGGTATGTCTCAAAGAATAAAAAAGTGCAGAATTAAAAACACTAACAGCCAATATTCCTAAAATTGAAAATAATAAAATATTGTCCAATATAATTTTTTTCTTACTTAATAATTCCTTGTAAGTAAATGGGAGTAAAACTAACCAAGCTAAAAACCACCTATAAAAATTTAATGATATTGGAGGTATATCTATAATACTTGCTGCTTTACCGACTATAAAATTACCAGCCCAAAATAAACAAGCTAGCACCAAGTATAGAGAGGCTAGATATATTGGACTAAGAGTTTTCATGAAAAGAATTAAGTAAATCTGTTCTATTGTTAATAGCTTCTTTTATATTCTTTTCTTTGACGTGTCCAAATCCTCTTATTTGATCAGGTATTGATGCTATTTTGACAGCTGTTTCATAGTTTGATTTATTTATTTTTGATCCAATATCAACGATAGTTTGTTTGTAATCTCTTATTAATTCTCTCTCTTTTTTTCTTTCATCTAAATAACCAAATGGATCAAATTTTGTACCTCTTAAAAATTTAAATTTTGAGATTAATTTAAATACGTTAAACAACCATCCACCAAATTTAATTTTTAGTAATTTACCATCTACTTTACTTTTTTTACTGAAGATTGGTGGAGCTAAATAAAAGTTGTAACTAAAATTACCTTCAAAGTTTTTATTTATATCATCAGAGAATTTTTTATTTGTCATTAATCTCGATACTTCATACTCATCTTTGTAAGCCATTAATTTAAAGTAATTTTTTAATACTGCTGTGGAAAATTGACTTCCATTTCCAACTTCTTTATCAACTTTTTTTGCATAACTCACCAAATCTTCATAATTTTGAGCATATTTTTTATTTTGATAGTCTTCTAAAAATTTAAATCTATTCTGATATTTCGCATCAAAACCCTCTAATATTTCAGGTTCATCTTTAACTATATTAATTAATTCTTCTTTTAAATTTTCATAATGTCGACCAAATCGGAAGGCATCAATATTATTTTTCACATCAGCGCCGTTTAATTCAATTGCTTTTTCAATTGATGAGGCTGAAATTGGTATCAGGCCTGATTGATATGCAACCCCAACGTTAAACATATTCGATAATATTGAATTTCCTAAGATCTTAGATGAAATTTTATTTGATGATATAAATTTTATATTCTCTAATCCTGCTATATTAATTAAATTGTTTTGCATTTCATCGAATGGTAAATAAAAATCTTTATCCCTAGTAAAATCTCCTGGCATTACCTCATCTGTATTAATTATTAGTTTTGAAATTTTTTTATCCAAAGTTTTTATTATTTCTAAATCATTTGATACTAGTAAATCAAATCCTAAGAGTAAGTTTGTATCCCCGTAGGATAACCTGATTGCCCCAACATCCTCTGGTTTTTCAAAAATTCTTAAAAAGCTTTTAACAGCTCCACCTTTTTGGGCTAGTCCAGTCATATCAAGAACACCAGATCCTCTACCATCTATTTGAGCAGCTGTTGCAAGTACTGCTCCAATTGTAACAACACCAGTTCCACCAATACCAGCAATCATTATTCCATAAGATTTATTTATTTCGGGTAATATTGGCTCTTCGATTTTTGAGTTTATTTTATTTATAAGATTTTCATCGTAATTTTTTTTAATTCTTATATCTCCCTCAAGACTTACAAAGCTTGGACAAAATCCGTCTACACATGTGTAATCTTTGTTACATGATGATTGATCAATTTGTCTTTTTCTTCCATACTCAGTTTCTACAGGAGCAATTGAAACACAATTTGATTGTATTCCACAATCTCCACATCCTTCACATAAGTCCTTATTTATAAATATTTTTTTCTTAGGCTCTTCTAAAATACCTTTTTTTCTTCTTCTTCTTTTTTCGGCTGCACAAGTCTGATCATAAATTATTACAGTCGTTCCATTAATTTTGCTTAATTCAATTTGAACATCTATAATATTCTTTCTGTCATAAACTTTTGAATTTTTGGCAAAACCTCCAGTATCACCATACTTTTTAATTTCATCTGTAATTATTGCTATCTCTTCAACTCCTTCAGCTTCAAGCTGTTTAGACATTTGGGCAACAGTTGGTAAGCCATCCAATGCTTGTCCACCAGTTAAGGCGACAGCATCATTGTATAATATCTTAAATGTCATTTTAGTTTTTGCCGCAACTGCGTGTCTTATCGAGAGAATTCCAGAATGAATATAAGTCCCATCTCCCATATTTTGAAAAACATGATCAGTATTACTAAAAACTGACTCTCCTACCCAGGTAGCTCCCTCAGATCCCATTTGTGAAAAACCCTCGTTATCTCTTTCCATATGTTCGACAAGATAAGCACAACTAATACCTGTTATTGCTCTACTACCTTCTGGAATTCTAGTTGAGGTATTATGAGGGCAACCCGAACAAAAATGTGGGATTCGTTTTAAGGAAATATTTGAATTAGTTGACTCAGTTAAAGATTTCAATTCCATTGAAAAATTAGTCACATCCTTAGGCAATTGTAAATATTTTATTGTTTCATAAATTTTTAAGCCAATCTCTCCTGGGTCTAAAGCTCCAGAAGAAAGAAATAAATCATTGCCATTTTCATCTTTTTTTCCAACAACTTTTACCTTTAATTTTTTATTAAATAATATTTCTTTAACTTGTGTCTCTATAATCGATCTTTTTTCTTCAACTACGATTATTTTTTCTAAATTTTCTGCAAATTTTTCAATTACTGTTTCCTCTAATGGCCAAGGCATGGCAATTTTTAGAAATTTAATTCCAATTTTATTTGCAACTTTTTTATTTATTCCAATTTTTTCAAGTCCTTGTTTAGTATCTAAGAAAGATTTTCCTGTACTAATTATTCCAATTCTAGGTTTTTCAGTGTCAAAAAATAAATTATTTAAATTGTTTAGTTTACAATATTCTTTAACATACCTTAACTTATGATGATGTAAGCGGTATTCTTTTTCTTGGGCTGTATCTTTCAATCTAATATTTAGTCCATCAGATGGATAATTCTCATCAGAAACATCTTTAAGAACAACTCTGTTTTCATTTAAATCTACTGTTGCGCCTGAACTGACATTATCATGAACACACTTAATACCAACCCAACAACCACTTTTTCTAGATAATTCGATTCCTATTATTCCATAGTCTAATATTTCTTGAACTCCACTAGGGTTTAAAAAAGGTATCATTGCATCTATCATCGCAAATTCACTCTGATGTGATGTTGTAGAAGATTCACAAATATGGTCATCTCCCATTAGAGCAATGACTCCACCAAACTTTGAGGTACCGGCTAAGTTCACATGCTTTAACGCATCCCCTGCTCTATCTACGCCCGGCCCTTTACCATACCAAATGCCAAACACACCATCATATTTATCTTTTTTTCTGAGATTAACTTGCTGTGTGCCCCATAAGGAAGTTGCTGCAAGTTCCTCATTAATTCCAGGTTGAAAGAAAATATTATTTTCATTCAAATATTTTTTATTTTTTAATATTTGTTGATCATAACCACCTAGTGGTGAGCCCCTGTAACCAGATATATAACATGCAGTATCAAGATTTTGTTGTTTATCTCTTCTATATTGGACTATCGGAACTCTCACTAGAGCTTGGGCACCAGTTAAAAATCTAGTTCCTTCACTTAATTTATATTTATCTTCAAGTTTAATATCCACACTATATAACTTTACTAAGCAAATCTTACTGAACTATATGGTTTTAAATCCATATTAGTATTATCATTTGCAATCATTCCTGAAACTATTTTTCCAGATATTGCACCTAAAGTCCATCCTAAATGGTGATGACCAAATGAATAATATACATTTTCATAATTTTTAGATGGCCCTATTACTGGCAAAAAGTCTGGCAAAGTTGGTCTAAAACCAAGCCACTCATCTTTATGTTCTGGTAATCCATCCAGCATTTCTTTCGCATTTAAAATTAAATTTTTAATTCTATTTTTTGATAGTGCATTTTCTAAACCACCAAACTCAACTGTGCCAACTACCCTTAATCCCTGGTCCATTGGAGACATTCCAAAACCTCTATTAGAATTTACAACTGGTCTAGAAATTAAATGGTCGAAATCTTTGAAATGTATGTGATATCCTCTTTCAGTATCTAGTGGAATACTCTCATGTAGTTTATCTGTAAGTTTTTTTGAAAATGCTCCACAAGCAATTACTAATTTATCAAATACAAATCTTTGAGTTTCAGATCTCAATACTGGTTTGCTCTCATCAAAGTTTAAATCTTGAATATTTAATTTTAGAAATTTACCGCCTTTTTTAATAAAATTTTCAAACAACTTAACTAAGATTTTTTTTGGATTCCTTGCGTGCCTTGCATAATCATAAAATACTCCACCAGAATAAATAGGTTTTAAGTTAGGCTCTAAGTCATGAATTTCTTTTTTATTTACTATTTTCTGTTTTACTCCTAATTCTTCTCTAATTTTTATTTCTAACTCTCTACTTTTTAAATTTTTCTCATTCCAAATATAAAGTATTCCATTGTTTTCAACTAAGCCCTCTAAATCTATTTCATCAAAAAGTTCGTCATATGCAATTAATGACTGGTCTAAAATTTGATGCATATATTTTGCAGTATGCATCATTTTGTTTTTTGTACAGTTAACGACAAATCTTGAAAACCATGGGATCATTTTTGGAACATAGTTCCATTTTAAAGCTAGTGGTCCTCTTGAACTCATTAACATTGCTGGCACGTCGGATAGAATATCTGGTCTGTTTAATGGAACTGATGCATAAGGTGAGAAATGTCCTGCATTCCCATAAGATGCTGCATTACCAGGCTCATCCCTGTCAAAAAGTATTACCTGATATCCTTTTTTTTGAAGAAAAAGAGCATTACACACTCCTTGAATACCTGCACCAACAATACCGATTTTAAAATTTTTATCAGACATATTTTAAATATAAATGGAGTTGATTGAAATTATATATGATATTTGATCGCGGCTGATATCAAGATAGGTGATAAGTTCAATTTGATATTATTTCCTGGCTATAAATTTTACAGCTCATCACAATACTTAAGCCGATCATTATAGAAAGCATTGATGAGCCTCCATAAGACATAATTGGTAATGGAGCTCCTACAATTGGCAATAATCCTACAACCATAGCTATATTCACAAATACATATAAGAAAAGAGCTGTTGAAAAGCCAAAACAATATAGTTTTGCAAAAAAACTCCTACAAGAAAACCCTATTTTGATAATCCTATAAATCATCAATGCATATAAAAATATTAGTAGTATTGAACCTATAAATCCAAATTCCTCTGAGAAAAGAGTAAATATAAAATCTGTATGTTTTTCTGGCAGAAACTCTAGATAACTCTGAGTACCTTGCAAGAAACCCTTTCCATACATACCACCAGAACCAATTGCTATTTTAGATTGAATAATTTGATAACCTGCACCTAAAGGATCTCTTTCAGGATTAAAAAAAGTTAAAATTCTTGATTTTTGGTATGGTTTTAAAACTGAAATTATAAATGGCAAAGATACAAGGAGTAATAGACCAGAATAAATAAAATATTTTATGTTCAATCCCGCTAACCAAATTATAGCTATTCCACTACCTGCTATTAAAATAGCAGTTCCTAAATCTGGTTGAGTGATTACTAAAGAACAAGGTATCAATAAAAGTATTATTGGTTGCAGCAGATATTTATAACTTTCGATATCTGCACTTTGTATCCTATGATAATATCTAGCAAAGCAAACAATAACTGCAATTTTCATAAGTTCAGATGGTTGAAGATTGAATACAAATAAGTTGATCCAACGCTTAGAACCAGAAGCTGAAATTCCAAAAAAAATAACTAATAACAAAAGTAAAAGACCAAATAAATAAAATAAATAAGCATGTCTATACCAAGTTGAAACCCTTACAAATGACAAGGCCAAGAATAATGAAAAAAATGCAATTAATCTTATTAAATGATTTTTTGTATAAAACGAAAAATCTCCACTTTCTGTTGAATAAATTGAAAAAACACTAATAGCTCCAATTATTAAAACTAAAAAAATTAAAAAATAATCTACAGATTTTAATTTATCAACAAAAGAATAATTTGAATTTAAAGTTGAGTAGATCATTATATAATTTTTAATTCTTTCCTTATTATTTCTCTATCTTTATCTCTATCTATAATTTTTTTAATCAATTTATTTGCTAGAGGTGCTGCTGCTTTACTACCAGACCCACCATGTTCAACCAAAACACTTATGGCGTATTTTGGCTTGTCATAAGGAGCAAATGCTACAAACAATGCATGGTCTCTATTTTTATATTCAATTTCAGATGTATCTAAATCTAGTTCTCTGTCCTTATCAGTGATTCTTCTTACTTGTGAGGTGCCTGTCTTTCCAGCATACCTATATTTTTTATCTACATGTCTTGATCTAAATGATGTACCAAATTGTTCGTTTGTTGATCCATACATTGCATCAAGAACAATTTTGATATTTTTTGGATTTTTATATAATTTTTCGTAAAGATTTATATTTTTATCTTTTAATATATTTGCTTTTGAGGGTTTATTTTTCTCAGACTCGATTTTTGATAAAATTTCTTCATAATTAAAATTGCTATTATAAATTATATTTGGTTTAATTTTAAATCCACCATTTGCTAGCTGAGCAGTCATTAAGCAAAGTTGTAGAGGAGTTGTTTGTATATATCCTTGTCCAATTCCTGTGATAAGAGTCTCACCAAGATACCAAGATTGCTCTAAAACTTGTTTTTTCCATTTAGTAGATGGAACGAGACCCTTTTTTTCTTCAGAAAAAATATTTTCTAGTACTTTTGAGCCTAAACCATATCTTTTGGCGATAATCGATAACCTATCTACTCCAAGTAATCTTGCCACTTCATAAAAATAAATATCACACGATTGCTTTATAGCATTTCTTAAGCTCATTATGCCGTGACCATTTTTTTTCCAGCAATGATATTTCTGACCATATAATTCATAGGGATGATCATGACCTTTGCATTTGATTTTGAGCTTAGGATTTATAATTCCGTATTCTAAAGCAGCAAGAGCTACTAGAGGTTTTATAGTAGAACCTGGCGAGTATAAACCTGCTATTGACTTGTTAACTAGTGGTCTTAATTTATTATTTTTAATCTCATTCCAATCTTTTTTATTTATACCGTATGTAAATTTATTTGGATCATAGGTAGGTGAAGATGCCATTGCTATTATTTCGCCACTATAAATATCCATAGCACAAATGGATCCAGCTTTATTTTCAAGAAGTTTTTGTGCGAGTTTTTGTGCCTCTATATCAATTGTTGTTCTAAGATTTTCTCCTTGAGTTTCTTTTTTATAACTAATTTCTCTAATTTTTTTTCCTGACGAGTTTACTTCATATCTTTTGATACCATAATTTCCAATTAATATTTGATCTGTTGAATTTTCTATTCCTATTTTTCCAACTTTCAGACCTGGAACAAAATTTTTCTCAATCTTTTCATTTTTTATTATGTCATCTGGGCTAGCATCGCCCACATATCCAACAATGTGAACTAAATCATTTGAATAAGGATAATACCTGGAAGTGGATAAAACTGGTTTCGCTCCCTCTATTTCATGTAAATAAAGATTTAATTTTGAGAATTTTTCCCAAGATAAATTTTCAGATACTACGATAGTATCCCAAGGCTTAATTTTCTGTTTTTTTTCGTAAATTTTACTTAATTCGTCATCACTTAAATTAATTATATTTTTTAATTTAAATATAGAGTTATTAAAATCTTTTGTTTCATCTAAAGAAAGATGAACCTGATAAACTCTTTTGTTGTCAGCAATTACATTATTGTAAAAATCTGTAATTACACCTCTTTTAGGCGGCGTTTTCGACTCTCTAAATCTATTTTTATCAGATAATAACTCATATTTTTTTTTTTCAGATATTTGAAGGTTATATAATCTTGAGGTTATTAATCCTAACAAACCAACTTTTGCTGTTCCTAAAATGAAAAGTCTTCGATTAATAGTCTTATTTTTATCTAAATTATTATTTCTTTTTATCATTGCCACTTAATTGAACAATATTATCAATCCAACCTAATATTTTGGCAAGTAAAGGATATAAAAGAAATGTAGCAACTAATCCTAATAACAAGCTGTTATATATGATTGAAACATTAAATATATAAACTAGTATAATATAATTAATTGATCCTGCAATTAAAATTGAAATTAAAAAAAATACCCAGTCATAAAATAAATTTTGTAATATTATTCTCGATCTAACAAAACCAGTAATTATACAAAGTGATAAATACTCAATTGATGAGATACCTAAAGGATTATCTTGAATTACATCATTTAATATACCCGCTAAAAAAATGAAACCTAATCCTAAATAATTTGGTTTTTTTAAACTCCAATAAAAAATCAAAAGGTAACTAATATTAAAATTTAGATTATGGCCACTATATGTAAAATTATATTTTGAGCTCGATAAAATAGATATAATTAAAATAAGAAGAGGAAATATTGAGAGTATACTTGAATAAAATTTATTTGGTATGCTCACTTTTTGTAATAAACCTTCACAAATTCAATTTGTGTAAAATCTGAAAAGTATTTTACTTTTGCATGGTCATTATCAATAACTATTTTTCCAACAGGTATGCCTGAAGAAATTATTCCGTCTGCTCCAGACGTATAAACCACATTTCCGTCTTTTATATTATTATTTTCAGGTAAATATTCAATTTTTCCTAACTTATTATCACCAGTTCCAGATAAGATTGCGCTGACAGCACCGGGCTCAATAATAACAGGAATTTTACTATTCAAATCACTTATAAGTAATATTCTTGAAGTAAGGTAGTTGCTGTCTACGACCTTACCAACAAAATATGAATTACTTTTAACCGCAGCACCCAATTTAATTCCATGCTTAAATCCTTTATTGATTAGCATGGATCTTAGATAAGGACTTTTTTGATCTATCAAAACTTTAGTGATATGAAAATCTTCCTGGTAAAGATTTTTTTCATCTATTAATTTTTTTAATCTTTGATTTTCTTCTTTAAAAAAATTGCTTTCAAGTATTAAACTTTTATTTTTTTTCTGCTCGATTTTGAGTTTTTCATATTTATCGTACATATTAAGATGATCTATAAAAGAATAATAAGTCTTCGTAATTGATTTAAAAGGAATTGAAGCAATATACGATGACTTTATAATTATGTCTTTTGTAATTAATCTTGCTTGATTTATTGGGCCAGATTTAAAGTATTCTAAAGAGAGAATTATAATAGACGTTATAATTAGAGTTAATAAAGAGAATTTTTGTCTATTTCTCTTTTTTAAAAAAACAGAACGAGCAGATATAACAAAATCATCTCTGCCCATTTCCCTAGACATTTTTATTAATACTCAGTCAATACAGACGAAAAAGTTTCCTCTTGATCTAATGCTTTACCTGTTCCAATTGCAACACAAGACAAAGGATCATCAGCAACATTTACAGGTAAACCTGTTTCTTTAGAAAATCTTTTATCAATATTGTTTAAAAGAGATCCGCCACCTGTCAAAGTTAAACCCATGTCTACTAAATCTGCTGATAGTTCTGGTGGAGTATTTTCTAAAGCTTTTTTTATTGCAGAAACAATATCTTTTAAAATTGGATTTAAAGCTTCAGCAGTATCTTCTTCTGAAATGTTCACTTCCTTAGGTGTTCCAGATCTTAAATCTCTTCCTTTAACTGCATATGTATTATTATTTGTTGGAATTGCTGTACCTATATCTTTTTTAATTTTTTCTGCTGTACTGTCTCCAATCATTAAATTGTATTCTTCCCTCATATATTCTTTTAAAGAATTATCCATTGCATCTCCTGCAACTCTTAAAGACTCTGAATATACAACTCCTCCTAAAGATAAAACTGCAATTTCAGTCGTACCTCCACCAATATCAACAACCATTGAACCTGTTGCTTCAGATATTGGGAGACCGGCTCCTACTGCTGCCGCAATAGGTTCTTCAATTAAGTTAACTTTACGTGCGCCTGCAGCGAGGGCACTATCTTGAATGGCTTTTCTTTCAACTGGCGTTGATCCTGTTGGAACACAAATTAAAATTCTTGGATTGGCTAATGTTTTTTTATGAACTTTTTTAATAAAATGTTTAATCATTTCTTCAGTAACAACAAAGTCTGCAATAACTCCATCTCTTAATGGTCTAATCGCTTGAATGTTTCCTGGCGTTCTTCCCAACATAGTTTTTGCTTCGTCACCAACTGCTAAAACTGATTTTTTTCCCTTATTATCAACTACTGCAACCACCGATGGCTCATTTAAAACCACTCCCTTGCCCTTTAATACTACTAATGTGTTTGCTGTACCAAGATCTATTGCCATATCTTGACTCCATAATTTTTTTAAGTTGCTTAGCATAGCCATTTTTAGATGCCTTTCATTTTTTGATTTTCATAATTTTGATTTTCTAAATTTTGTTCTGGTGCTGTTTTATCTCTTTTTATAATCATTTTATTTAAAGAATTTATGTAAGCATTAGCAGATGCAACTAAAGTGTCTGTATCTGCTGCTTGTCCAACTGTTGTTTTTCCATTTTCCTCAATTTTTACACTTACTGTAGCTTGAGCATCAGTTCCCTCTGTAACAGCATGTACCTGATAAAGTTGCAAGTTAACATCATGAGGATAAAGTTTTTTAATACATTTAAAAATTGCGTCTACAGGCCCGTCACCAGTCTCAGACGCTTTTTTAATTTCACCATAAACATCTAATGTCATCTCAGCTTTTTGAGGTTCTCCAGTTCCTGCAAATACTTTTAAGGACTTAAGATTAATAGCATTTACTTTATTATCTATAATTAAACTATCATCAATTAAAGCAATTATATCTTCATCGTAAACATGTTTTTTTTTATCAGCTAAAATTTTGAATTTTGCAAATGCATTGTCGACGATATCGTCTGTAAGATCTGGATAACCTAGACTAATTAATTTATCTTTAAATGCATGTCTCCCTGAATGTTTTCCCATTACTAATGAAGTTTGTTGAACTCCCACACTTTCTGGGGTCATGATTTCATAGGTCTGTCTATTTTTTAACATTCCATCTTGGTGAATTCCTGCCTCATGTGCAAATGCATTTTTTCCAACAATAGCCTTGTTATATTGAACTGGAAAACCTGTAGCATTTGATACAATTTTTGATGCTTTACTTAAAAGAGTGGTTTCAATTCCTGTTTCATAAGGCATTAAGTCAGGTCGTGTTTTCATAGCCATAACAACTTCTTCAAGTGCTGCATTACCGGCTCTTTCTCCTAATCCGTTAATTGTACATTCTATTTGTCTTGCACCAGCTTGCACTCCTGCTAAAGAGTTTGCAACTGCTAATCCTAAGTCATTATGACAATGTGTTGAAAGAATTGCTTTATCAATATTTGGAACTTTGTTTATTAATGTTTTAATAATATTTGTAAATTCAGATGGGATAGTATATCCAACTGTGTCTGGAATATTAATTGTTTTAGCTCCACAATTAATTGCAAGTTCCACTGTCTTACACATATAGTCCATATCTGTTCTGGTGCCATCTTCACATGACCATTCCACATCATCGGTAAAGTTTCTTGCATAAGTTACATTCTGTTTAATTGATTCATAAACTTCCTCTGGCGATTTATTTAACTTATGTTTCATATGCAAAGGACTTGTTGAAATAAATGTATGAATTCTAAATCTCGGAGCGTGTTTAAGAGCTTCATAACACCTATCAATATCTTTTTTTGAATGTCTTGCTAGACCTGCGGGTATTGATTTTTTTAATATCTTACTAACTTCAGTAACTGCCTCAAAATCTCCTGGAGATGCTATTGGAAACCCAGCTTCAATAATGTCAATTCCAAGTTCGTCAAAAACTCTAGCGATTTGAATTTTTTCTTCTAAACTCATTGATGCACCAGGAGATTGCTCCCCATCTCGCATAGTAGTATCAAAGATATAAACTCTATTTTTATCAGTCATTTTTTATTTAAGCCACAGCATCATACATGCTCACGCTCAGATTGCAAAATAAATTGGACTATTTAGGCCTAAAAATTAATAATTTTTCTACTTCTTATCGCTATCAACTAATTTTTTTTTGGAAATCCATGGCATCATTGCTCTGAGTTCAGCTCCTACTTTTTCAACAGAATGTTCAGCCAGCTTAGCTCTTGTTGCAAGGAAATTTTTTTGACCATTTTTGCATTCATCCATCCATTCCTTCGTAAATTTACCAGATTGAATCTCTGCTAAAACTTCTTTCATTCTTTGCTTGGTTTCCTCTTTTTTAATTATTCTTGGACCTGATTGATACTCACCATATTCAGCAGTATTTGAAATAGAGTAGTTCATATTTGCAATTCCTCCCTCGTAAATTAAATCTACTATTAATTTTACCTCATGAACAGTTTCAAAATATGCCATTTCAGGTTCATAACCAGCTTCAACCAAAGTTTCATAACCATTTTTAATTAGTTCAACTAATCCACCACATAAAACAGTTTGTTCACCGAACAAATCAGTCTCAACCTCATCTTTAAATGTAGTTTCAATAATCCCTGATCTTCCACCTCCAACTGCTGAAGCATAAGACATCGCGAGATCTCTTGCTTTTCCCGATCCATTTTGATGCACAGCAAATAAGCATGGGACACCTCCACCTTTTTCATATTCACTTCTTACTAAATGGCCTGGTCCTTTAGGAGCAACCATAAAAACATCTAAATCTTTTCTTGCTTTAATTAAATCATAATGAACATTTAAACCATGTGCAAACGCTATTGATGTTCCTTCCTTAACTCTTTGTTCTATATGATTTTTATATATAGCCGCCTGAAGTTCATCTGGAGTTAGTATCATTACAACATCTGCCCACTCTGCTGCGTCAGATAAATTCATAACTTTTAAACCTTTAGACTCAGCTTTTGCGATACTAGAAGAACCCTCTCTTAAAGCAACTACTACTTCTTTAACTCCACTATCTCTTAAATTAAGAGCATGAGCATGTCCTTGACTTCCATATCCAAAAATTGCAATTTTTTTGTCTTTTATTAAATTTACATCTGTATCTTTTTCATAAAACATTTTCATAGCTATCTCCTTTAATTATTTAAATACATCTGATCCTCTTGTCATAGCAACCGCTCCTGTTCTTGAAACACTTACTAATCCAAATTTTGTTAAATTTTTTGACATTTTATCTATTTCTCTTCTCAATGCTGTAATTTGAATAACTTGTGATTTTTTTGTTTGGTCGAGTACAACGGGATTATAATTTCTACAGGCATTTAATGCACTTATCAATTTTTTATTATTTGCAACAAATTTAAATAATGCCATTTCCTTAAATATAACATTTTTATCTTCTCTTTTAAAATCTGCAACTTTATGAACGGGTACTAGTTTTTTTAATTGAAGTTTAATTTGATCAATTACTTGAGGTGTTCCGGTGGTAACTATTGTAATTCTTGAGATATTTTGCTTTTGGTCAACTTCTGCAACAGCAAGAGACTCTATATTATAACCTCTTCCAGAAAACAATCCTACCACTCTCGCTAACACTCCAGCTTCGTTGTCTACCCAGACTACAATTATATGAGTATCATTTTTTTGTTTTTTTCCAGCAATACTATAAGCTGATTTTAAATTAGCCATTTTAAACTAAAGTTCTTCCTTTTCCTGTAATTTTTTTCTCTTTTTGATCTTTTGGACCTAGTAACATTTGATTATGTGGTTTTCCTGAAGGAATCATTGGAAAACAATTTTCTTGTTTGTCTACAAGACAGTCAAATATTACAGGTCGATCAGTATTTAACATTTCAATAATCTTGTCATCTAACTCTTCAGGTGTTTTTGCTCTAATGCCAACACATCCATAAGCTTCAGCCATTTTAACAAAATCTGGTAACGCAGCAGTATAACTCTCAGAATAATTTTTATCATGCAATAGCTCCTGCCACTGTCTTACCATACCCATGTACTCATTGTTTAAGATAAAAATTTTTATTGGTAAATTATATTGGACAGCAGTAGACATTTCCTGCATTGTCATTAAAACTGAGGCTTCTCCAGCAATATCCACAACTAATTTTTTGGGATGTGCTATTTGAACTCCTACTGCAGCAGGCAAACCATATCCCATTGTTCCAAGACCACCTGATGTCATCCATCTATTTGGTTTATTAAATTTATAATGTTGGGCAGCCCACATTTGATGTTGACCAACCTCAGTTGTAATATAGGCATCTCTATCTTTTGTAAGTTCATATAATCTTTCAATGGCATATTGTGGTTTAATTGTCTCTTCGCTACCAATGTAATCTAAAGAACGTTTAGATCTCCACCTTTGAATTTTTTCCCACCAATTTGATATTTGATGTTTATTTGATTTAGAAAAATTCTTTTTTGATTTTTTTAAAGTTTTTAGTGTAGATGTTAAAACTGATTTAATATCTCCAACTATTGGTAAGTCCACCTTTACATTTTTATTTATAGATGATGGATCAATATCTATGTGGACTTTTTTTGATTTAGGTGAGAATTCATCAATCTTACCAGTTATCCTATCATCAAATCTTGCTCCAATATTTATCATAAGATCGCAACTGTACATTGCATTATTAGCTTCATAGGTACCATGCATTCCTAACATTCCTAAAAACTGATTATCATCAGCAGGAAAACAACCCAGGCCCTGTAAAGTTGAGGTTATAGGAAATCCTGTTGCGTACACAAGTTCTCTTAAAAGTTCACTAGCCTTTGGTCCTGAATTAACTACTCCACCCCCTGTATAAAATATCGGTTTTTTTGCCTTACTAATTAATCCAATTAAGTCATCAATATTTTTTTGAGAAAAATTATCATGAGATTTGCCATTTAATTTTTTAACTTTTTGATAATTTTTATATTTTGTCTTTTGGAATTGTATGTCCTTTGGAATATCAACTAGCACAGGCCCTGGTCTTCCCGTAGTTGCAACTTCAAAAGCTTTATGCATTATCTCTGCTAGATCATTTATATCTTTTACTAACCAGTTATGTTTAGTACAAGGTCTAGTAATTCCTGTTGTATCACACTCTTGAAATGCATCAGTTCCGATTAGATGAGTTGGAACTTGTCCAGTAATACAAACTAATGGGACTGAGTCCATGTAAGCATCTGTTAGAGCGGTAACTGCATTTGTAGCCCCAGGTCCTGATGTTACTAATAGTACTCCAGGTTTTCCTGATGATCTTGCGTAACCTTCGGCTGCATGTCCTGCACCTTGCTCATGTCTTACTAAAATATGTTTTATAGAATTAAAATTTTTTAACTCATCATAAATTGGGAGTACTGCTCCTCCTGGATATCCAAAAATATGACTAACGTTTTGATCTTCTAAACATTTAAATACAATTTCAGCTCCCGAATATAATTTTGGCATTCGGACAATCTAGCTGAAGTTGTGCTCATTGGTCAAGTTATAGTAGAGATAAATTATAATTTTTTTATAAATTTTGAGAGCTCTTTAGGATCAAATTTTTGCCAATCATTCATTTGACCTCTAGACCAAGTTCTCTGTCTTTTAGCGTATTGTCTTGTTTTTATTACAATATTTAGTTTCATTTCTTTCAATGAAGTTTTTTTATCAATAAAATCTTTTATCTCTCTTATGCCAATAACTTTATAAAGATTATTATCGCTCTTTAAATTCAGCTTTTCAAAGTTTTGTACCTCTTCGACTGCCCCATCTTTTATCATTTGATCTACCCTTTTTGAAATTTTATTGACCAATATCTCTTTAGGATAATCAATATAAATTTTTAGAAATTCATCTATTTTATATTGTGATTTTGTTTTTTTATACCACTCAAAGATTGATTTTTTTGTAAAGTAAATCACTTCATAGGCCCTTAAAGATCTTTGGATATCAGTAGAGACTATTTTATTTTTTACAAATTTATCTAGTTTTAAAAGTTTTAAATAAAATTTCTTTTGACCCATTTGTTTTTGCTTGGATCTTATTTTATTTCTAATAGTGTTAGGAATTTTCGGTATCTTAACTAAACCATCTGTTAGTGCTTTAAAGTAAAGACCAGTGCCACCAACCAGAATAGGTATTTTATTTTTATTTCTTATTTCTTTTATTTTTTTTTTTACTAATTTTAACCATTGACCAGTAGAAAATTTATTTTTAACACTTTGAAAGCCATATAAATGATGTTTGATTTTATTGATATTTTCTTTTATGGGTCTAGCTGTTAATATTTTTAATTCTTTGTAGACCTGCATACTATCTGCATTAATTATTTCTCCATTCACTTTTTTAGCAAAATCAATTGCTAATTTAGATTTTCCTGATGCGGTGGGTCCTGATATTAAAATTATTTTGGACTTAAGGTCCATGTTACTATTTAAGCTTAACGCCTACGTATGTTCTCTGATTTTGATTATTATATATTGCAATCAATAAATTATTTTCGTCACTTCTTAATTTCAACTTAACTACATTATCAAGATCGCCAATAGTATTAATTTTTTTTCTATTAGCTTCAACTATTATATTATCTACCTGTAAATAATTAATTGGACTTTCTTTATCTATTTTTGTTATTACCACGCCACTTGTTCCTTTTGGCAAGTTCCTTGACTCAATATCATCTTTATTCAATAAACGAACTTCTATTTTTAAACCATCAATTCTTGATGCTTTAGGTTTTTCTATTACTGGTTTTTGTGCTTTAAAATCTTCAGATGTTTCTAATCTTCCAAGAATTATTTCTTTAGTTATTTCTCTTTTGTTTCTCCAAACTTTCACTATAACTTTTTTTCCAACATCTGTCTCTGCCACAATCTTTGGTAATTCTTTCATTTCATTTATAAGTTTTCCATCAAACTCTAAAATTATGTCACCTGGTTTAATACCACCTTTGTCTGAAGGACTATTTTCTGCAACACTTGCAACAAGTGCTCCTCTTGGCTTATCTAAATTTTCTGCATCGGCAATTCCTTGATCAACAACTTGAATTCTAACCCCAAGCCAACCTCTTTTAGTTTCTCCAAATTCTATAAGTTGTTTAATTACTTTTTGAGCGCTATTAGAAGGAATTGCAAAACCAATACCTATTGAACCTGATTGACCTAAAATAGCGGTATTTATTCCAATAACATCACCTGCCATGTTGAATAGTGGGCCTCCAGAATTTCCTTGATTAATTGATGCATCAGTTTGAATATAATCTTCATATCTGGATAAACCTATGCTTCTATTTCTTGCAGATATTATTCCTGCAGTAACTGTACCACCAAGACCAAAAGGATTTCCTATTGCTATTACCCAATCACCTATTCTTGCCTTATCTGAATTACCAAAATTTACTGGTTTAAATTTTTCATCTGACTCTATTTTTAAAACTGCTAGATCCATTCCTGCATCAGCACCAAGAACTTTTGCTTTATAATCCTTATCACCATTTACTCTAACCACTATATCTTGTGCACCTTGAATAACGTGGTTATTTGTAATCACTATACCTTCCTCATCAACAATAAAGCCGGAACCTAATGCACTAGTCTGTCTTTGTTGTGGTGTACCAAACATATCCTCAAAAGGAGACCCAGGAGGAAATTCAAATGGAAGAGGGTTTGATCTTGTAGTAACCGTTGTTCTTGTTGATATATTAACAACTGAGGGCATCAATCTCTCTGAAAGATCAGCAAAAGATGATGGGATTGAGTTTGCAAAGGAGATAGAAAAATAATTTATTGAAACTAAAAAAACAGCAAAAATTTTAACTATACTTTTCATGCTTTTAAAAACCAAATAATCGCAAAACCAATAATTACAAAAATAAAACCGCCTAGTCTTAATTGTTTTTCTGCAATAGTATTAATTTTCTTTAACATATTTTTCATTTTTGATGGAAATAAGGCATATAAAACACCCTCGATAAATAAGAAAAGACCAAAGGCTATGATCAACTCTCTCATTTTAAATTATTTTTACTTTAATTTTCTTTATTTCCAAAAAATTTAAAAAACTCACTGTCAGGAGATAAAATCATAGACGTTTCTCCGCCGATTAGAGCTTTTTGATAGGCTTGCATTGCTCTATAAAATCCAAAAAATTCTGGGTCTTGTCCAAATGCATCTGCAAAAATTTTATTTTTTAGACCGTCTCCTTCCCCTTTCATTATCTCAGATTTTTTTTGAGCATCTGCAAGGATAACTGTGACTTCTTTGTCTGCAGTAGACGTTATTGTTACAGCCATTTCTGCTCCTTTTGCTCTAAATTCTTTTGCTTCTCTTTCCCTTTCAGTTTGCATTCTTCTAAAAATTGCATCGCTGTTAGCTTGAGGTAAATCCGCTCTTTTAATTCTTACATCAACGATCTTTATTCCAAAATTTTCCGCCTCATTATTTACACCTTGTTGAATTAAGGCCATCTGTTTAGATCTATCCTCAGATAGTAATGTTTGTAACTTTTGTTGACCTAATACGTTTCTTATTCTTGAATTTATAATCGTTGCTAATCTTGATCTGGCAACTCTTTCATTACCCACTGAAATATAAAATTTTAATGGATCAACAATTTGAAATCTTGCAAATGCATCAACAATTAATCGTTTTTGATCTGAAGCAATTACTTCTTCTGGAGGGGTATCTAAATTTAAAACCCTCTTATCTAAAAAAACCACATTTTGGATAAATGGGATTTTAAAATTAAGACCAGGTTTTAATATTATTCTTTTTGGATCTCCAAATTGAAGAACGATAGCTTGATTGACTTCTTTGACTATAAATATTGAAAAAAATAGTGTTGCTGCAATCAAAATAATTATTGGTAATATAAATTTTCCAGCTTTCATTAATTTGCCCCCGACTTTAATTCTTGTAATGGAAGATAAGGAACTACACCAGATCCAGAATCTTTGTCGATAATAATCTTGTTAATATCTGCAAGGACTTGTTCCATTGTTTCTAAATACATTCTCTCTTGAGTTACATCTTTTGCTTTTGCATACTCTGCATAAATAGACAAAAATCTGCTAGCTTCACCCTCCGCTTTTGCGACAACTTCTTTTTTATAAGCCTCTGCAGCTTGTAAAATTTTTGCAGCTTCTCCCCGTGCTCTTGGTATTACATCATTAGCATAGGCCTCTGCTTCGTTTTTAGATCTTTCCATATCAGCTCTAGCAGCCTGGACATCTCTAAATGCATCAATTACTTGGTCGGGTGGGTCAGCTTTCTGAGTTTGAACTTGGGTAATTTGCACTCCACTTTCATATTCATCAAGTATACCTTGTATAATATCTTGTGTATCTCTTTCTATAACTGCTCTACCTTCTGTAAGAATTGGTTGAATATCTGATCTTGCTATTACTTCTCTCATCGCAGTCTCTGCTGCAGCTTTAACTGTTCCTTCTGGGTCCTGAATTTTAAATAAAAAGTTACCCGCATCTTTAATTACCCAAAATACTGAAAAATCAATATTAACAATATTTTCATCACCAGTTAACATCAGACTCTCTTCTGGCACATCTGCAACTCCACCACCCTGTCCAAATCCACTGTCTCTTTCTGATCTGAAACCAATATCCATTCTGTTTACTTTTGTTACTTTAGGCGTAAGCACACTTTCAATTGGAAATGGCAAATGATAATTTAATCCTGGTTGAGTAGTGTTAACAAATTTTCCAAATCTTAAAACCACACCTTGTTCATCAGGTAAAACTCTGTACAAACCACTTAATGCCCAAATAACAACTAATATTATTAATCCAAGTATGATCGGTTTTTTTCCACCTGTGCTACTTCCTGTAAATTTATTTATTGTGTCCTGTAATTTTTTAATTGCCTCATCTAAGTTGGGGGGAGTTGGGCCTCTTCTAAAGCCTCCTCCGTTTCCACCACTTCCTGGGGGCGTGCCCCATGGGCTTTGATTTTTATAAATCGTCATTATGACATTCTATATAGTGTCTTTATGGTCAAAAACAAGGTAAGTGTATTTTTATGAACGATAAAAAAGTAGGTCTTAGTGACACAATGAAGGCAAAAACAGAGCCAAAAACCTTCAAAAGAAACCCTATTCCAGGTACTAAATTTACAATTGCTATTTCAAGCGCAAAAGGTGGTGTTGGAAAATCAACTTTTGCCACGAATTTAGCTTTAGCTTTAAAAAAAGTTGGTTGCAAAGTTGGAATTTTAGATGCGGATATCTATGGGCCATCTTTGCCTAAATTATTTTCAATTAATGAAAAACCTGAAAGTGATGGTCAAATATTAAAACCGATCATCAAGTATGATATTCAGTGCATGTCAATTGGATTTCTTACTGATGAACAAACTCCAATGATATGGCGAGGACCTATGGTAACGAGTGCAATAAAAACCTTTACCCAAAAAGTTGGATGGAAAGATTTAGACTTTATTATTGTTGATATGCCCCCAGGAACAGGAGATACTCAACTAACTTTTGCACAAGAAATAAAAGTTGATGGTGCAATAATTGTGTCAACTCCTCAAGAGATAGCTCTTCAAGATGTTAAAAGAGGAATAAGAATGTTTGATAAATTAAAAGTGAATATCATTGGTTTAATAGATAATATGAGTCATTTTATTGGGGATGATGGTAAAAAATATTCAATTTTCGGTGAGAATGGTGTTGAAAGAACAGCTAAAGAATTTGAAAAAAAATTTTTAGGTCAAATTCCAATTAATGCTGATGTAGGAAAATATGGAGATATGGGTATTCCTATTGTTGAAAAGGATCCAGACCACGAAATAACAAAAATTTATTTAGAATTTGCTGAGAAAATTAAACAATCTTATCTTTAATTTCAAAAGCTTCCATAAGTTCATTCCATTCTCTTTTTGAAAGTCCTGAATTGTCGATATTTACATCTTCACCTTTTAATAACTTTTGAATAATAATTTTACCTTTGGCTGAAACTTCTGTCCCACCTACTCTATAATCCATGAAAGCATCATAGGTGATTGGAACCCATCTCTTTAATGTATCCAACATAATATCTGCATAAACTCTAATTTCGTATTGTGCATGATGATCTGCACGCAATCTTAAAAAATTCATTAGATTAAGCAAATCTGTTTTCCAATACCACTGTGTATATGTATTCAACGTTAAGTTCATTCTCGCTAACTCTCTAGCTAGACCTTTTTTATTCTCATCAATGGTGGATCCATCATATTTTTGATTTAGCATAGTCTCGTAGTTGTGATATGTTCTTTCTGCATCATTTTTTAAAAGTTCTAAAACTTCTTTTGCTTGATCTCCTTTAATAACATCACCTCGACCTTGTCTGTTTGCTATTGATTGTGCAGCTAAATTTTCTGGATCAGGTAAATAAAATTCTTTATCTAAGATTGAATATCTTGCAGAGTATTCATTTACATTTGCTGTACGATGTCTAATCCATTGTCTAGCTATAAATATTGGTAATTTGACATGATATTTAATCTCACACATTTCAAATGGAGTGCTATGCCAGTGACGCATCAGATACTTAATTAATCCACTATCTGTTGAAACTTGTTTAGTCCCTTTACCATATGAAACTCTTGCAGACTGAACAATTGAGCTATCATCCCCCATGTAATCAATAACTCTTATAAAACCGTGATCTAAAACTGGTAAAGCCTCATATAAAATTTTTTCTAATTCTGGAGCGGTAACTCTTTTAGTTTTATTATCTTGAGATTGTTGTTCTTTTATGTCGTTTATTTGATCTTTTGTAAGTTTCATGAATAAATTATTGAATCTCTATTATTTGGTTTTATATTAATAGTGTTGGTTTTCCAACTATGACGATAAACGAATTTCGTAATAACCATTACGGACGTGGGGGCAGTACCCACCACCTCCACCATTTACAACTTAAGGGGGTGAATTAGGATCGACGGGTGACTAAAAGTTGTTCTTTCGTTCGGTATTGTTCCGCCGTAACGGGCTAATTTATAAATGCTAACGAAAGTTATGCACTTGCAGCTTAATTAATTTATTAATTAAGTTACGGGGTTTGGGGCACCTGGCAACAGAACGCCCCTTTTAAGTAATATTATAATTTATGGTGCGGCCAGAGAGAATCGAACTCTCATGAGCTAGGCTCACACGGCCCTCAACCGTGCCTGTCTACCAATTTCAGCATGGCCGCAAATAATGCGTCAGATTAAATGAATGACAATTCTATTTCAAGTTGATAAGTTTTTCTTATGGAATTCACAACTAAAGTAAAATTAGCAACAGATCCCATATATCAGAAGGTCTCAAAATCCATTCCAGAAATAGAATGGGCATTACATGCTCCATACATTTATAAAATAAATAAATTAAAAAAAGAAAAAAATGCTGTAATTCTTGCACATAATTATCAGACACCAGAAATATATCACGGTATCTCTGATTTCTCAGCTGACTCATTGGCTTTAGCAATTGAGGCCTCAAAAACTGAAGCGGATATTATAGTTATGTGTGGAGTACATTTCATGGCAGAAACTGCAAAACTAATGAGCCCAAACAAAAAAGTTTTGCTGCCTGACATGAGAGCTGGTTGCTCTTTATCCTCATCAATAACAGGAGAGGATGTAAAAAATTTAAAAAAACGTTATCCAGGAGTCCCAGTAGTCTCATATGTTAATACATCTGCAGATGTCAAAGCTGAAACTGATGTTTGTTGTACATCAGCAAATGCAGTTAAAATTGTAAATTCTTTAGGTGTAAAAAAAGTAATTTTCTTACCTGATGACTATTTAGCAAAATATGTTGCTTCTCAAACTGATGTGGAAATTATTTCTTGGAAGGGTACTTGTGAAGTTCATGAACAGTTTAATGATGAAGAAATAAATGAAATTAGAAAAAATAACCCAGGTATCAAAATTATTGCCCATCCTGAATGTCCACCAGATGTAATACAAGCAAGTGATTTTGCTGGCTCAACAAGTGGAATGATTAAATATGTAAAGGATAACCAACCTGAAAAGGTTATGATGGTTACAGAATGCTCAATGAGTGACAATGTTCAAATTGACAATCCTAACGTAGAATTTATTAGACCGTGTAACTTATGTCCTCACATGAAAAGAATTACACTTCCAAAAATTCTTGATTGCTTAGAAAACGAAAGTAATGAATTAATTATGGATAATGATACAATTGAGAAAGCTAGAAAATCAGTAGAGAGAATGGCTGAAATAGGCAGATAAATTCTGTGCCCAAAATTCAATTAAGTAAAAATTTTATCCGATCAACCTGTAAGCTTGCTCTTAATGAGGATCTTTACCCTTTAGGAGATATAACAACAAATTTATTAAATAATAATTCAATTTCAAAAGTTAAACTAATAAGTAATCAAAAAGGAATTATAGGAGGTCTAGAATTTGCTAAAGAAACTTTTAATTTATTAGATAAGAATATTAAATTTCACATAAAAAAAAAGGAAGGATCAAAAGTTACCAGAGGTTCTGTAATTGCTGTAATTGAAGGTAAAATTAAAAATATATTAATTGGAGAAAGAGTAGCTCTAAATTTTCTCTCTCATATTTCAGGGATTGCAACTAAGACTAATAAATTCGTAAAAAAAGTAGGTAAGAAAACAAAAATTTGTTGTACTAGAAAAACAATTCCAAATTTAAGAGTTATTCAAAAGTATGCTGTAAAACTAGGAGGTGGAACTAATCATAGATTTAATTTAAGTGATGAGTTTTTAATAAAAGATAATCATCTAGCCTCATCAAAAAAATTTGAAGAGATAGTGAAAAAAGCAATTAATACTAAAAAGGGAAGAAAAATTACTGTTGAGGTTGATAATTTAAAACAATTTAAAAGAATTAATGGACTAAAATTTAATACAGTTCTATTTGATAATATGAGCCCAAAAAGTCTAAAAGTAGCTGTTAGACATGCAAAAGGAAAATATGAGACTGAAGCCTCTGGAGGAGTAACTTTAAAAAACATAAAAAATTTAGCCTCAACAAAAGTTGATAGAATATCAGTAGGTGAATTAACGCATAGTATCCAAGCTTTGGATTTAAAATTAGAGATTTAATTTTTTTTTATTTGAGCTTGAGCTGCTGCTAATCTTGCAACTGGAACTCTGTAAGGCGAACAAGACACGTAATCTAATCCAGTTTTTGCACAAAAATCTATACTTTTAGGATCTCCACCATGTTCACCACAAATTCCAAGTTTTATTTTTTTGTTTTGTTTTCTTCCTTTATCAGTTGCAATTTTAATTAAGTCCCCAACTCCATCATCAATTGATATAAAAGGATCAATATCAAAAATTTTGTTCTCTATATAATCATTAAGGAATTTACCACTATCATCTCTACTAATTCCAAATGTAGTTTGAGTTAAATCATTTGTTCCAAAACTAAAAAATTCAGCATGTTTAGCGATATCTTTTGCCTTTATCGCAGCTCTAGGCAATTCAATCATTGTTCCAACTAAAAATTCAATTTTAATTTTATTCTCATCCTGAACTTTTTTTGCTACCCTAATGACTAAATCTTTCATAATTTTTATTTCTGCTTCTGTTGAAACTAAAGGAATCATAATTTCAGGCATGGTTGATTGAATTTTTTGTTTTTTACATTCCACTAAAGCCTCAAAAATTGCAGTACACTGCATCTCATAAATTTCGGGGAATGAAATTGCTAATCTACAACCTCTGTGACCTAGCATAGGATTTTGTTCATGAAGTTCGGAAATTCTAACTTCTAGTTCTTTAACAGGAATATTGAGTGAAACTGCAACATCATTTATTTCGTTATTACTTTTTGGCAAAAATTCATGAAGTGGTGGGTCAAGCAACCTTACTGTTACTGGTAAACCTCTCATTATTTTAAATATTTCAATAAAATCTTTTTTTTGATGCGGCAATAGCTTTTTGAGTGCATTAGATCGATCTTCAATTGTTTTTGATAATATCATTTCTCTTACTGATAAAATTCTTTCTTCGTCAAAAAACATATGTTCAGTTCTACACAGACCAATACCTTCTGCACCAAATTCTCTAGCAGTTTTACTATCTAATGGTGTCTCGGAATTAGTTCTAATTTTTAATTTTCTAAAATCATCAGACCAACTCATTATTTTTGAGAAATCACCTGATATTTCTGGTTTAACTGTTTTTACCTCTCCAATAATTATTCTGCCTGTTGAACCATCAATTGTAATTAGTTCTCCCTCTTTAATTACTCTATTTTTTGTTTTGAATAATTTATTTTCATAATCAATTTCTATTTCACTAGATCCAGAAACACATGGTCGTCCCATTCCTCTAGCAACTACTGCAGCATGACTTGTCATACCTCCTCTTGATGTCAGTATCCCTTTTGCTGCATGCATACCATGTATATCCTCTGGTGAAGTTTCTACACGAACTAATATTGTACTTTGCATCATACTATTTAGTCTTTCAGCCTCCTCAGACGTAAAAACAACTTTTCCACTTGCAGCACCAGGTGATGCAGGTAAGCCTAACCCAATTACTTCTAGGTTTGCTTTCTCATCTAAAGTTGGATGAAGCAAAGTGTCTAAAGAACTTGGTTCTATTCGCAATATTGCATCTTTTTTGGTAATCAACTTTTCTTTAACCATATCTACAGCTATTTTAACAGCAGACTTAGCTGTCCGTTTTCCAGAGCGCGTTTGAAGCATCCAAAGTTTTTTATTTTCAACAGTAAACTCCACGTCCTGCATATCTTTGTAATGTTTTTCTAACTTATTTAAAATATTTTTAAGTTGCTTGTATGTCTCTGGCATTGTCTCTTCCATTGACTTAAGAGTTTCTTTTGACTCAACTCTGGCTTTTTTTGTAATATGTTGGGGTGTTCTGGTTCCAGCAACTACATCCTCTCCTTGTGCATTTATTAAATATTCCCCATAAATATTTTTTGATCCATCTGATGGATTTCTAGTAAATACTACACCAGTTGCGCAATCATTTCCCATATTTCCAAAAACCATTGATTGTACATTAACTGCTGTACCCCAATGGGACGGTATTTGATTTAATTTTCTATAGACTTTTGCTCTATTACTTTCCCAAGATAAAAATACAGCACTTATAGCTCCCACCAGTTGTTCTTTGACATTTTGAGGAAAATCTTTTTTTGTTTTTTCTTTTACAGTGTTTTTAAAATCTTTTATTAAAGCTTCCCAGTCATACTCGTCTAATTCTGTGTCTAGTAATACTCCTTTTGTTAACTTATAGTTCTCGATTATATCCTCAAAGTGATAGGCTTCGATACCCAACACAACATTGGAATACATTTGAATAAAACGTCTATAACTATCATTTGCAAACCTTAAATTTGAAGTTTTTTTTGCAAGTGCTATTACCGTATTATCATTTAGGCCTAGATTTAAAATTGTATCCATCATACCAGGCATTGAAACCCTAGCTCCAGATCTTACAGAAACTAGGAGAGGATTTTTTATATCTCCAAATTTTTTCCCTGAGTCTTTTTCAATCAATTTTAATTCTTTATTTATTTCATTAAGTATTTTTTTATTTAATTTTTTTTTATTCTTATAAAACAAATTGCATACCTCAGTAGATATTATAAAACCAGGGGGCACAGGTAGTCCCATTCTTCCCATTTCAGAAAGGTTTGCACCTTTGCCACCAAGAATATTTTTTGGTAGTTTAATTTTTTTTATTTCATTTGATTTAAAATTAAATATAATTTTTTTCATACTAGGCTTCTATTTTTGAAAAATTAAAATAGTTATCAAAAGTTTTACACAACATGTTTAATAATTCTAATCTATTTTTTTTAATTATTATATCTTCATCGTTAACAATAACATTATCGAAAAAATCGTTTACCTCATTTTTAATACTTGATAAAATTTTTAGACTTTCCTCATAATTTTCATCTTTTCCAATGCTCAGAAAATATTTTCTTATATCATTTATTTTTTTATATAATTTTTTCTCATAATCATTTTTAAATAAGCCTGGATCTGCAAAACCGAGAGTTTCAATAGATATCTTTTCTTCAGTATTTAATATATTTGAAGATCTTTTGTATACTGCAATAGTTTCAAAACCGATTTCTTTTTTTATATTTTTATTTAAACATAAAGATTTTTTATAAGCCTTTAATAAATCATCCAATCCAAGCAAAAATGTTGCACTTTCAATTATATCTTGTCTTATTTTTTTTTCTTTTAAATAATTTTTTAATCTCTCAATTATGAAATCGCCTAATTCGTTTTGTATCTTTTTGGTGTCAAAATTATAGCCCTGATCTTTATATGCTGAACAAGTGTAAACAATTAAATCTTTTAATTTGATTTTTGTTTCATTTTCAACAATTAATCTGACAAGACTTATAGCCATTCTTCTTATAGCATATGGGTCTTTTGAACTAGTAGGTTTCAGATTTATTCCAAAAAAACCTACTAATGAATCTAGTTTATCGCTTAAAGATAAAGCAACACTGTACATTTTTTTTGGTAGTTTGCTTTCCATGCCGTTAGGCAAATATTGTTCAGATACAGCAAGACAAACTTCTTTATCAAATCCTTGAAACTTTGCAAAGTGACCACCAACAATACCTTGGAGTTCTGGAAATTCCCCAACAAGATCGGACATTAAATCAACTTTACAAATTGATGAGGCTATTTCAATTTTATCTTTACTAATTAAAAAATCATCAGAAATTAATGATGATAACTTTCTCATTCGTTGAATTTTATCAAAGTAGGATCCTAAACCTTTAAAGTAATTTATATTTTTCAATTTATCTACTTGTTTAACTAAATTTTGAGTTTTATTTTTTTCCCAAAAAAACTCAGCATCGCTTAATCTTGCTTCAATCACTCTCTCATTTCCTAATTTAACAAACCCTTTAGTGTCTTTCATATCTGAAACTACAAAAAAATTATTTGTAAGATTATTTTTTTTGTCAAAAATTGGTAAATATTTTTGATGACTCTGCATAGTCGTAATCAATATTTCACTAGGTACATTCAAAAATTTTTTGTCGAAATTACAAACAATTACTGATGGTTTTTCAACTATATTTACTATTTCATCTATAAGTCTTTCATTCTGCTCGATATTTAAATTTTTTTTATTAATTATTTCATTAATCTTATTCTGTATTATTTTTTTTCTTAAATCTTGGTCAATTAAAATACCTCTTTGTTTAAAAAATTTTAAATACGAATTAAAGTCGTTAAAAATTTTCAAACCTTCTTCTAGTGATTTATCTATAAAAGTTTTGTTAGAGCTATTTATATGGTTAAAAACAAAATTAAGAGGTTTTTTATTAAATATTGCTAAAATGGATTTAAGAGGTCTTCCCCAGTAAAGATCATAATTTGCCCATTTCATTGATTTTTTCCATGTTATCTTTGATAAGATTTCACTTAAATTTTTTTCTAATAAATCTGAAACTTTTATTTTTCTAGTCTCTTTTTTAAAAAAGTAGAATTCACCTTTCTCAGTACTTTTTTTAAAGATTTTTTCTAACGTTGTATTATTAGATCTAATAAATCCCTCCAAAGCTTTTTCAGGAGCATTTACATTTGGACCTCTTATTTCCTGCGAGTTAAGTTTAATTTCATTAGGGATTTTATCAATATGAAGAACTAGTCTATTTGGTGTTGAAAAAACGTTGAAATTTTCGTTAAATTTAATTTGGTTATCAATAAAAAAATTTTTAATATTTTTCTTTAACTCATTCCGTGCATTAATTTGAAGCTTTGCAGGAATTTCCTCACTAAATAGCTCTACAAATAATTCTGACATTAACTTTGGCTTTCAATCCAAACTTTCCCAATTGATTTAGTTAGTTCTCTTATCCTTGCAATATATTCAGCCCTTTGTGCTACACTAATCACCCCTCTAGCATCTAGAATATTAAATACATGGCTACATTTTAAACATTGATCGTATGCTGGAAGTGAAATTTTTTTTTCAACTAATAATTTTGTTTCTTCTTCAAGCATATCGAATATTTTAAATAAATTGTCAGTATTGGCATATTCAAAATTATAAGCTGAAAATTCTCTTTCTGATTGATGGAAAACATCCTTATATAAGATGCCCTTATTATTCCAATTCAAATCAAAAACGTTTTTTTTATCTTGAATAAACATACACAATCTTTCCAAACCATAAGTAATTTCTACAGACACAGGATTACATTCAATACCAGCCATTTGCTGGAAATAAGTAAATTGTGTAACTTCCATTCCATCACACCAAACTTCCCATCCAAGGCCTGCGGCTCCTAAAGTAGGACTTTCCCAGTCATCTTCTACAAATCTAATATCATGATCTTCATGATTAATTCCAATCGAATTTAAACTATTTAAATACATTTTTTTAATATCTTTTGGAGAAGGTTTAATTAAAACTTGAAATTGATAGTAATGTTGTAATCTATTTGGATTGTCTCCATATCGACCATCAGTAGGTCTACGTGATGGTTGCACATAAGCAGTTTTCCATGGTTTTGGTCCTAGAGACCTAAGAGTGGTTGCAGGATGAAATGTTCCAGCTCCTACCTCTAGATCGTACGGTTGTAATATTACACAACCTTTTTTTGCCCAAAATTTTTGCAAATTAAAAATAGTATCTTGAAAAGAAAAATTATTTTTTTTTATTTTAGAGGCCATATCTTTGCCAGATTGATCTCTCCTCTAACACACTTAAAATCTTCTCAGCATAATTTTCTGAGGATGATAATTTTTTTGACAACCATCCCTTAGATTTTTCAAACTTCTTAATCTCAATTTGATCTCCAAATTTTTCTCTTAATATTTGCTCTGCATTACCCAATCCATCAATTAAACCTAGTTCTTTTGCTTTTTTTCCTGCCCAAAATTCACCAGAAAAAAGTTCAATACCAGATTTTTTATTGAGTTTATTTTTTCTACTTTCCTCAACTACATCAATAAAGTCCTGATGTATTTCTAATTGGATATTTTTTAAACGATTTATATCTTCCTCTTTTTCATCCAGAAAAGGGTCTAAAGTGCTTTTATTCTTGCCAGCTGTGTATACTCTTCTTTGAACCCCAATTTTTTCTATTAAGTTTTTAAATCCGAATGATGCAGAAATAACTCCAATTGATCCTATTATCGAACTTGAATTCGCATAAATCTCATCGCCAGCACACGCAATTAGATATCCACCAGATGCAGCTACATCTTCAGCAAAAACTATAACTTTTTTTTTTGTTTTTTTTGATTGCTCTTTAATGAGTTTATATATCAGATGAGATTGTACTGGAGATCCTCCTGGTGAGTTTATTGTAATTGCCACTGCTAAGGCTTTTTTTATTGAAAAAGCTTTTTTTATAATTTCTTCTTGGCTTGAAAAATCTATACCTTGTCTAAATCTTCCAGCATTTCCTATAACTCCAGATAATTTGAGATGGCTAATTATCTTTTTTTTTTTTAAAAATGAAAACATAAGAATTTTTATAAGTTTTTTAAAATATTTAATAAACTCTAGTTATAATTAAAGAATGAGGTGCGTCAATTGATAAGTATAATAATAATTTGTATATAATAGTTTTAAAATATGGGAACTGTAATACAACTTAAAAAACAAATTAATAACTCTTATACAGACTTAAAAAACTCAGTTGAAGATAAGTTGATTCTAGTTGAAGAAAAAATTAATTCCAGATTAGCAAGTAAAGTTGAATTAGTTCAAAAGATGACAAAATATCATTTAAGCACTAGAGGTAAAAGACTTAGAGCTCTATTAACATTGCAATGCTCAAAAATTTGTGGATACGAGAAAGGATTAAGAGATGTTAATCTGGCTGCATGTGTTGAATTAATCCATGCAGCAACTTTAATGCACGATGATGTAATTGATAACTCTAAAATTAGAAGAGGAAAAAAGACCTTAAATAAGATCTGGGGAAATCACTCGTCAATTTTAGTAGGCGATTATCTCTTAAGTAAATGTTTTGAAATGATGGTTGAAGATGGAAATTTAGAATTACTTAAACTTTTGGCTAACACATCATCAGAAATTGCTCAAGGTGAAGTTCTACAATTGCAACACAATAAAGAAATAGACATGTTAGAGGAGACATATCTTAATATTATTTCCTCAAAGACTGCATCATTATTTGCAGCAGCTACTAAAGTTGGCGCAATTATTTCAGAAAAAGATTTAAAATTTAAAAATGCTTTAGAATTTTATGGAAAAAACCTAGGTCTCACATTTCAAATTGCAGATGACACATTAGATTATAATTCTGAATTAAAATTATTTGGAAAAAACATTGGTAATGATTTTTATGAGGGAAAAGTAACTTTACCTATAATTCTACTTTATCAAAAATTAGATGATGTTGAAAAAGAAAAATTAAAATTTTTATTTGAAAAACAAATTCGTGAAAAGAAAGATTTAGAATATGTTCTAAGTCTAATAAAAAAAAATAACATAATTAAAGAGTGTTATAAAAAAGCAGAGCATTATGTAAATTTAGCCTCTAATTCTTTAAGTGTATTTGAGGAGTCTGATGAAAAAAATGTGCTTAAAAATTTAACATCTTTTAGTATAGAGAGAAATTTCTAAGGGCTTAGCAATACTTTTTTCCAACTTTGAGTTTTTTTTAATGTATTTCAATCTTTCATGAATTCGATTTTGACCATCAAGCCAGAATTCTATTTCTTTAGGTTTTATTCTCCAGCCTGACCAGTACTCTGGTCGTGGTACTTTTTTTTGATTTGGGAATTTTTTTTTAAATTCTTTTATAGATTTATATAAATCGTCTCTTTTTTTTAAAATGCTGCTCTGCTGTGAAGCCCAAGCACCAATTCTACTTCCATATGCTCTTGATTTATAATATTCATCAGCTTCTTTTTTTGAAACTTTAGATGCAATACCAATTACTCTGATTTGTCTTTGTAGGCTTTTCCAATGAAAACACATGGAAATTTTTGAAGAATTTTTAATGGCTTTACTTTTATCACTTTTTAAATTTGTATAAAAAACGAAACCATTTTTATCAAAATCTTTAAGAAGAACCATTCTGACTGTTGGAAATCCTTTTTTATTAACAGTACCTACAGCAAACGCATTTGGGTCATTAATTTCAGTTTTTTTTGCTTTATTGAACCATTCTTCAAAAAGTTTTATTGGGTTATTATGATCTTTAAAGCAAAGATTTAATCCAAGTGAGTTTTTTTCGTTCATAATTTTTAAAAAATAATTTATACAGTAAGATAATGTCATTTAATACTTTTGGAAAGTTATTTAGATTTACTACTTGGGGAGAGTCTCATGGTCCTGCAATTGGGTGTGTTGTGGACGGATGCCCGCCAAATGTTCCAATAAAGGAAAGTGATATTCAAAAAGAACTTAATAAACGAAAACCAGGTCAATCTAAATTCACAACACAAAGAAAAGAGGATGACAAAATTAATATTTTATCTGGTGTTTTTGAGGGAAAAACTACTGGAACTCCAATATCTTTGATAATTTATAATAAAGACATGAGATCTAGAGATTATGAGACAATAAAAAACAAATTTCGACCAGGACATGCAGATTACACTTATTTTAAAAAGTATGGAATTCGGGATTATAGAGGAGGTGGAAGGCAATCAGCCCGTGAGACTGCAGCAAGAGTTGCAGCAGGGGCAATTGCAAAAGTAGTTTTGAAAAATAAGATTGGTGCTAAATATCAAGCAGTCGGTGCAGTTATACAATTAGGAATTTTAGGGTGCGATATAAACAAATGGAAAGACAAAACTATATCCACAAATCCATTTTTTTGTCCTGACAAATCTGTAATAAAGCTCTGGGAAAAATATTTACTCAGCATAAGAAAAGCTGGTTCATCTTGTGGAGCAATAATTGAGATAAGAGCAAGAGGAGTACCTTTAGGACTTGGAGCGCCAATATATTCCAAATTAGATATGGATTTAGCAGCTGCGATGATGAGCATTAATGCTGTAAAGGGGGTAAATATTGGATCAGGAATGGATTCAGCTATGCTAACTGGGGAAGAAAACTCTGATGAGATTTCACAAAGAAAAGGTAAAACTAGTTTTAAATCAAACAATGCTGGTGGAATTTTGGGTGGAATTTCAACAGGTCAAGAAATAAAAATTTCATTTGCTGTTAAACCAACTTCATCGATTTTATCATCTAGAAAAACAATTGATAAGTTCGGCAAAAATACAACAATATCTGTTAAAGGAAGACATGACCCGTGTGTAGGAATTAGAGCAGTCCCAATAGGAGAAGCTATGATGCATTGTGTAATTCTTGACCACTATTTAATGAACACTGCTCAAAATAAAATTTAATTAGATTTTTTTATTAAAACTTTTGAATTTAATGTATCTAAAATCTTATTTTCTATACCAATTGAATCAAGATTTGCAAATTTATACATTAACTCTGGTTTATCATGATCTATAAATCTATCAGGCAATATCATTGATCTAAATTTTAAATTGCTATCTAGAAGATTTTTTTCACTAAGAAATTGGCTAACATGAGATCCAAATCCACCAATAGATCCCTCCTCTATTGTGATTATAACTTCATGCTCTGTTGCAATTTGCCAGATTAAATTTTCATCTAAGGGTTTTGCAAATCTTGCATCAATTATAGAAATATTAATTCCTTTTTTAGATAAATTTTCAGATGCTAAAATACACTCATGAAGTCTTGCACCAAAATTTAAAATTACAACTTTTTTTCCAGTTTTAATAATTTTTCCTTTACCCAGCTCAATTTTTTCATTTATTTCTGGTAATTCAATCCCTAGACCATTTCCTCTTGGATATCTAAAAGCTGAGGGTCTATCATTGATATCTATTGAGGTATTGATCATTCTTACAAGCTCAGCTTCATCGCTAGCCGCCATTACTACAAAATTTGGTAGTGTTGATAAGTATGTTATATCAAACGAGCCTGCATGTGTTGGTCCATCAGCGCCAACTAGTCCAGCTCTATCAATTGCAAATCTTACTGGCAAGGATTGAATTGCAACATCATGAACAACTTGATCATAAGCTCTTTGAAGAAAAGTTGAGTATATTGCTGCATATGGTTTAAATCCCTCTGTAGCCATTCCAGCGGCAAAAGTTACTGCGTGCTGTTCTGCTATTCCAACATCAAACATTCTGTTAGGAAATTTTTTTTCCAAATAAATCCATACCTGTTCCTGATGGCATAGCTGCTGTTATACCAACAACTTTACTATCCTTTTCAGCATGCTTGATTAAGGTGTTAGCAAATACTTTTGTATATGATGGTGCATTAGATGAAGACTTTATCTGTTCTCCTGTTTTTACATTAAATTTTGAAACTCCGTGGAACTTATCCTCTGACTTTTCAGCAAACTTATATCCTTTCCCTTTTTGAGTTTTAACATGAATTAAAATGGGACCATCATAATTAATTTCTTTTGCATTTTTAAATACAGAAACCATTGTATCAATATCATGTCCGTCTATTGGCCCAATGTAATAAAATCCCATGGAATTAAATAAAGTACCACCAGTAACTGCGGATCTTAAAAAATCCTCTGCTTTCCCTGCTTTATTTTTAAATCTTTTTGAGAAGGCAGATATGATTAATTTTAATGTCTCTCTAAAACTAAAATAAATCTTACCTGACAAAATTTTTGCAAGATACTTTCTCATTGCTCCAACAGGTTTTGCAATTGACATGTCATTATCGTTTAAAACGACTATCATTTTTGTCTTACTTTCTCCTGCGTTGTTCATTGCCTCATATGCCATACCAGCACTTATCGCTCCATCACCTATGACTGCAATTACATTATCAGATTTATTTGACAATTTATTAGCAACAGCCATTCCTAGTGCCGAAGATATAGAAGTTGAACTATGTGCAGCGCCGAAAGGATCATACTCGCTTTCTGATCTTTTTGTAAAACCAGACAATCCCATCCCTTTTCTTAGTGTTCTAATTTTATTTTTCCTACCAGTTAATATTTTATGAGGATAGGTTTGGTGCCCAACATCCCAAATTAATTTATCATGTGGAGTATTAAATATATAATGCAAAACCACAGTGAGCTCTACAACTCCAAGACCAGCTCCTAGGTGTCCACCAGTTTCTGAAACAACATCAATTAATTCTTGCCTGACCTCGTCAGCCAAAACTTTTATCTCAGATTGAGATAATTTTCTGATATCACTTGGAAAATTGACGTTGTTTAAAAATTTGTAATTATTGCTCATTTTGTTCTACTTAAAATATAATTTATGGTTTCTTTTAGATCTCTACTTTTTTTTCCAAATTTATTTAAACTTTTAAATATATTTAATTTCAGGTTATTTGCATATTTAATAGTATTTTTAGTACCTAGTAAACTTATTAAAGTAGCTTTTCCCATTTTTAAATCTTTTCTAGTTTTTTTTCCAACGCTTGATGTTTTTCCCTTTAAATCTATTAAATCGTCAGCAATTTGAAACAATAAGCCTATTTCATTACCAATTTTATTAAACATTCCTAAATATTTTATTTTACCTGACATAATAATTGGTGCCACGCAGCAAAAACTAAAAAGCTTACCAGTTTTCTTAATTTGCATATCAATAATTTGTCTTTTATTTTTTTTTATTTTTTCATAACTTAAATCTAGATATTGGCCTCCAGCTATACCAGAATGACCAGAACTCTCTGATAGTAAGTTTATTAATTTTATTTTCTTCTTTTCGCTTAAATTTAATTTTTTCTGGCTCAAAATTTGAAAAGCTATTGTAAGTAAAGAATTACCAGCAAGTATTGCTGTGGACTCACTAAATTTCTTATGGGTCGTTAACTTTCCTCTCCTTAAATTATCATTATCCATACAGGGTAAATCATCATGAATGAGTGAGTAAGCATGAATGCATTCTACTGCAGCGGCTACTTGCAAGATATTTTTTTTATTTATTTTAAATATTGAACCAACATCAAATAATATTTTTGATCTTATTTTTTTTCCTCCAGGAAGAAGTCCATATAACATCGGTTTGATTAAATTTGTATTTTTTTCTTTAGAAAAATATCGATAAAGATAATCGTTAGTTTTTTTAACAATTCTATTTAGTTTTTTTTTCATCTTTCTTTGATTTTATCTCTTTGATTTTTGAATTTGATTTTTCTGATATTTCTCTAAAGTTTTTTTGAAATTTTTTTTCTATAAGTTTGTTTATTTTAATCAAATTTGCATAATCCTCTGATTTGTTTTCTAAATTTATTTCATTTTCCAAATTTTTAATAATTTTATCAGCTAAATCCGTGAGCTCATTTAAAGATTTTGATGCAATATCATCTAGTAAATTTTTTTCATTCATATATTAGTTGGTAATATTATATGAAAAATAGTGATTCAAATATTAAAAAAGCAATAAAATATTTAAATAATGATGAATGTGTAGCAATCCCCACCGAAACTGTTTATGGGTTGGCTGCAAATGCTTACTCAAAAAAGGCTGTATCTAGAATATTTAAATTAAAAAAAAGACCAAATAACAATCCTTTAATTGTTCACTATTATGATCTCAATGAATTAAAAAAAGATTGTAAAATAAATAACATTTTCATCAGTCTTTATAATAAATTTTGCCCAGGACCAATATCGTTTGTTTTAAAGTTAAAAAAAACAAGTAAAATTTCAAAAAAAGCTACGAACAACTCAAATTTAATAGCTGTTAGATTTCCTAGTCATAATTTAGCAAGAAAGCTATTAAAAAAAATAGATTATCCTCTCGCAGCACCGAGTGCAAATATATCATCAAGTATAAGTCCTGTATCAAAGCAAGACGTATACGATGAATTTGGCAATAAAATTAAATTTATTTTAGATGGTGGATCTTCTAAAGTTGGTTTGGAATCTACTATAATAAATCTTATTGGAAAACCTAATATTTTACGATTAGGTGGAATAGATAGTAAATCAATTTATAAAACTATAAATTCTTTTAAAAATAAAAATAAGAGAAAAATTAATGTAAAAATGCCTGGAAATAGTAAATTACATTACTCACCTGGTATACCTGTGAGACTAAATGTCAAAAAAAATAAAAAAAAAGAAGCATTTATTTTGATAAAAAAAAGAAAAAAAATAAATAAAAATTATTTTTATTTAAGTAAAACTAATAATTTAAAAGAGGCAGCAAAAAATTTATACAAAACACTAAGGAAAATAAAAAAAAAAAATTACAAACAAATTGCGGTTGAGAGGATACCTAATATTAACATTGGTGAAGCTATTAATGATAGACTTTTAAGAGCATCAAAAAAATGAAAAATTTAATTGAGGTCAAAAACATAAAAAAAAATTATGGAAAAAAAGAAGCAGTAAAGGGAATATCTTTTAATGTTCAGGAAAATGAAATTCTCGGTTTACTTGGACCAAACGGTTCTGGAAAAACCACCACAATTGGAATGTTGCTTGGTTTATTAAAACCAACAAGTGGTCAAATTTTTATTAATGATCTCAAACTAGAAGATAATAGAATAAAAATTCTTGAGATAATTAATTTTATATCACCCTATATTGAATTACCAAAAAAGCTTACAGTTAAGCAAAATCTATATGTTTATTCAAAACTTTATAAAGTTCAGAATATTAAAGAGAGAATTGAATATCTTTCAGAAAAATTAAGAATAGCAGAATTATTAGATAGTATTACAGGAGAATTATCCTCAGGCCAAAAAAACAGAGTAAGTTTAGCAAAAGCGTTAATTAATGAACCAAGAGTATTATTACTTGATGAACCAACAGCTTCATTGGATCCAGAAGTTGGGGATTTTGTTAGAACTTTTTTAGAGGAATACAAAAAAGAAAAAAAAATTTCTATACTTTTAGCTTCTCATAATATGAATGAAGTTACACGTTTGTGTAAGTCAGTACTTATGATGAAAAATGGAGAAATTATAGATAAAGGTAAACCACAAGATTTAATCGATAAGCATGGAAGAAATAATTTAGAGGAAGTTTTTTTAAAATTATCAAGGAGTAAAAATGAGCTTAACTAGAATGTACGGTCTATTTTTGAGACATTTTTATCTAATTACAAGATCATTTCCTAGAGTTTTGGATTTAGTATATTGGCCCACAATTCAAATTACCTTATGGGGATTTATTTCAAATTTTTTTGCAACACACACAACTTATTATAATAACGCAGTTGGGGTAATACTCACTTGTGCAATTCTTTATGATTTTTTATTTAGAACAAGTATTGGTTTCAATATGCTTTTTTTAGAGGAAATTTGGAGCAGAAACTTCACAAATCTTTTCATAGCTCCCATGAAAATTGGAGAGATTTTAATTTCACTTGTTATTACAGCTTTAATAAGATCTTTAATTGGCCTAGTCCCAGCAATTTTGTTAACTTCACCTTTATTTGGAATATCAATTTTAGATTTAGGGATATTTTTATTTTTTCTATTTTTAAGTCTTTATATTTTTGGTATTACACTTGGTATTCTTGTCTCGTCAGGCTTGCTTAGGTTTGGTCCATCATTTGAAAATATAGCATGGTCAACAATGTTTTTACTTGCTCCATTTGGATGTATTTATTACCCAATAGATACTTTACCAGAAATTTTTCAAAAAATAGCTTATGCACTACCTCTTGTTTATATATTTGAGGAAGCTAGAAATATTTTAATTAACCAAAATGTTAATATTGAGAATGTCTATTATGCTTTCGTTTTGAATGCAGTCTATTTTACAATTTCGATTATTCTTTTTTATTATTCCTTTAATGCTGCAAAAAAAAAAGGAACGTTAATTAACATGGGTGAGTAAATCAACTTAATTTATTCAAAAAATTTTACTTTAATTATTTGGTATAAAGCATTGGCCATATGGTAATATTTTATTTTTTTTTCACTACTGTTTTCTCTAGGTTTGTATTTTATTGGAATTTCTCCAACTTTAAGTCCTCTTTTAAAGATTCTGCTTATAAATTGAAAATCAAAACCCATATAAAATGAAGAGATAGGTATTTTTTTTACTGCTTCAGTTTTATAAAGTTTTCCTCCAATAATATCTGTGAAATTATGATTGTAAAACTTATTTGTTAAAAAAGTACAAATAATTGTGGCTAAATAAGATGGTTTTTTTATCAAACTCCTAATTTTTGATTTTTTTTTAAAATCCTCAGTAATTAATCTTGATCCTAAAACAACATCAAGCTTATTTTCTATTGCATAATTCATCATGTTTAAACTTTGTAAATGATCATATTCTAAGTCTGAATATTGAATAAAAATATAATCTGTATCAAGTGAACTAATTCCTTCTTGAATTGTTTTTCCAAAACCTTCATTTTTTGACCTTAAAATCATTTTTATGTTATTATTTTTAAAGCTTTCTATAATTTGTCGACTTCCATCAGTTGAGGCATTATCTATAATTAAAATTTCTTTGTTTGGATAATCTATATTAATCACATCGTTTATAGACTGTCTTACAGTTTTAATTTCGTTATATACAGTTATTAAATATCCAATAGACTTCATGAAATTATTTATTTTAAAAATTTATAAGTATATATTAAGTTAGTTATCAAATTAAATAAATTAAAAAAATGAATCTTTCAGATTATGTTCTCAAATTTTTAGTAAAAAAAAAGATTAAAAAAGTTTTTTTAATTACAGGTGGAGCCATATCTTTTATGGTAGATGCTTTTTCAAGAAATAAAAATATTAAATACATTTCTGTGGGGCATGAACAAAGTGCAGCAATGATGGCAGATGCTTACTCTAGAATTGGTCCAAATTTTTCATGTACAATGGTTACATCAGGACCTGGTGCCACAAATCTACTTACAGGTATAGGTTGCTCGTATTTTGACTCTATTCCATCACTTCATATATGCGGCCAGGTAAATACCTACGAACAACAAAGCTCAAATAAAAGCACTTTAAATGTAAGACAGGTTGGCTTTCAAGAGACAGACATAGTAAGTATTTCAAAACCAATTACGAAATTTTCCTACAAATTAAAAAAAGCAAATGAAATAAAATATATTTTGGAAAAATGTTATCATTTAGCAACTACTGGTAGGCCAGGACCTGTTTTACTTGATATACCAATGGATTTGCAAAGGAAGAAAATAAATATTAAAAATTTAAGTTCTTTTAAACCTAAATTAGAAAAAATTAAAATTTCTAAAATAAAATTAAATTTTTTAGTAAAAAAAATAATTAATTCAAAAAAACCTGTTATTATTTTAGGAGGTGGTATCAAATATGCTAAAGCAGAAAAAAACCTAAATAAGTTTTTAAGGCGATTAAGTATACCTATAGTTACGACTTGGAGTGGAGTTGATTTAATAGATCATTCAAATAAAAATTACATTGGAAATATTGGAGTATATGGAAGTAGAGCTGCAAACTTTACTATTCAAAATTCTGATTTAATTTTATCTCTAGGATCTAGATTGGACACAAGAGTAACTGGAGGAGTTCCAAAAAACTTTGCCAGAAATGCCAAAAAAATTGTAGTAGATATTGATAAAAATGAATTAAAAAAAAAGAGAGGATTACATATAGATTACAAGATAAATTTAAATGTTAAATATTTTTTAGAAGAATTAAATAAAATATCTTTTAAAAAAATATCAAAAGAACAATGGACAAAAAAGTGTCTTGTTTGGAGGAGTAAATATCCAATTGTTTCAAATTCTTATTACAAAAATAAGAAATTTGTAAATCCTTACGTATTTATAGAATATTTATCAAAAAAATTAAAAAAAAAGGATATTATAATTGCTGATGACGGTGGTCATTTAACGTGGACATTACAAGCATTTAAAATAAAGTATGGTCAAAAACTTTTTTCTGCTTTTGGCAACTCCCCTATGGGCTATGCGCTACCTGCAAGTATTGGTGCATCAATTGCAAACAAAAATTCTAGAATAATATGCGTAGATGGTGATGGAAGTTTACAAATTAATCTTCAGGAACTTCACACTATAGATAAACTTAAAATACCAATTAAAATTTTTGTTTTAAATAATGATGGTTATGGAATTATAAAACAGTTTCAAGAATTGTATTTAGAAAAGAGATACGAAGCATCTGGAAAAGGTGTAAGCAACCCAAATTTTAAAAAAATAGCCAAAGCTTTTAATATCAACTATAATTTAATTAGGAACCATAATAATTTAAGCAAAATACCAAAAATTTTAGAGTCAAGATGTTCCGAAATTATTGAAGTAAAAATTAATAAGAGTCAGAAAATAATTCCCAAATTACAGTTTGGGAATCCAATAGAGGATATGTCACCATTGCTTCCAAGAGAAGAATTCTGGAAAAATATGGAAGTAAAATTAATAAGTAGAGATAAAAAAATTTTTGAGGCAAATTGAGGTAACTATTGAAAAAGATAATAATAATAGGTAGCTCAGGTTTCATTGGAAAGAGTATTAAAGATTATATAAAAAAAAAAAGAATTAATATCTCAAAAGTATTTTCATACTCTAGATCAGAAAAAAAAAATATTATTACAATTAAAAAACTACCAACAGCTAATTATATTGTTTACTGCATTAATAGTAAAAAAATTGAAGAAAGTAAGAAATATTTTAACCACTTTAAGCAATTACTGGTAGGATACTCAAAGAAAACAAAAATTCTATTTTTAAGCTCAGGAGCGGTTTATGGAAAAAATATTAAAAATAAAAAATCCTCAGAAAATCTTAAAATAAATATTAATTTAATAAATAAATTTACTGGTTATAAAAAAAATTATGCTAAAGAGAAAATTTTTTTAGAAAAAAAATTTATAGAATTATCAAAAAATGGTTACAAAGTATCTATTGCAAGATGTTTTACTTTTGTTGGAGCAAATATTCCAAGAAATTCACATTTTTTAATTGGAAATTTAATAAATAATATTCTTACAAAGAAGGAACTTTTTGCAAAATCAAAGTTTAAGGTAATAAGGTCTTTTATGCATACAGATGATTTATCAAAGTGCCTTTTTATGATTATGAATCGAACTAAAAATAATTGTGATATTTATAATGTAGGTTCTGATGATCAAATTGATATAAAATTGCTATTAAAAAAATTATCAAAAAAATATAAATTAAAAGCTAAAATTTTAAAAAAATTTTCCGAAAAAAAAATTGATTACTACGTGCCAAACATAGATAAAATAAAAAAAGAGTTGAGATGGAAGTCTAAATTCAACAGTTTTGAAGCTATAGTAAATACTATAAAAGAAATAAATTCTATTAAATAACTAAAAAATTTAATGATTTAATTTAGGTATTTTATTTTTATTGAATTGGTGCGCCCGCAAGGAGTCGAACCCTGAACCTCCAGAGCCGAAATCTGGCGCTCTATCCAGTTGAGCTACAAGCGCTTATTTTATAAGTATAACAATATGAAAAAATTAATAAATATAAAAATTGGAAATAATGAAATAAATTTAAGAGTAGATATTTTACTATCTAACCAAAATATTAAACTCAGCAGATCAAGAGTAAAAAATTTAATCTTGGAAAATAAACTAAAAATAAATAATTTAATCGTAAATGATCCATCAAGAAAAGTAAAATTAGATGATAGAATTTATTTCGAAATTATCGATGAAAAGAAAGAAAGTCTTAAACCGTTCAAGTATTCTCTCAATATTATATATGAGGATAACGATTTAATAGTAATAGATAAGCCTGCAGGTATATCTATGCATCCTGGACCAGGAAATTATGATAATACAATTGTAAATGCCTTAATAAATTATGTTGGTAACAATTTATCAAATATTGGGAGCAATTTAAGGCCTGGTATAGTTCATAGAATTGATAAAGACACATCTGGATTAATTGTTGTAGCCAAAAATAATTTCTCTCATGAATATTTATCTAGGCAATTTTCTGATCATTCAATTGAAAGAATTTACCAAGCTTTAGTTTGGGGTAAATTAAGACCACAAAATGGAAAAATAGAAACTTTTATAAACAGAAGTTCACGGAATAGACAGTTGATGGAGGTTTCATCAATAAAAGGTAAAAAAGCAATAACTAATTATAAGACTTTAAATATTTTCGAGGCTGAAAAAATTCCAACTCTAAGTCTTGTAGAATGCAAACTAGAAACTGGCAGAACTCATCAAATTAGAGTTCATCTATCTAATACCGGAAATCATATTTTGGGTGATAAAAAATATAAGAAAAAATTCAAAAAAATTATTAATATTGACCCTAATATCGAACAACTCATCTTAGGGTTAAAAAGACAATTTCTTCATGCAAAAACATTGGGGTTTAATCACCCAAAGAAAAATGAAAGATTAAATTTTTCCTCAAAATTGCCTAGTGATCTTGAAAATATATTAAAAATACTACGTAAAGCTTGATAATTAAACCATTGTAAAAATTTAATTCTTCATTAAATAAATATTTCTTATGGATAATAATACTTACAATCTACCAGCACTTTCTAACGAAGGAGGTTTAGCTGCATATCTTGCTCAGATTAAGAAGTTCCCTATGCTTGCAGCAGAGGAAGAATACATGTTAGCCAAAAACTGGCAATCAACTGGAAATGTTAAATCTGCTGAGAAACTTGTTACTAGCCACTTAAGACTAGTTGCAAAGATTGCAATGGGTTACAAAGGTTATGGGTTACCACTTAACGAAATGATCTCTGAGGGAAATGTTGGATTAATGCAAGCTGTGAAAAAGTTTGAACCAGAAAAAGGTTTTAGACTGGCAACTTATGCCATGTGGTGGATTAAAGCATCTATACAAGAATATATATTAAGATCATGGAGTTTGGTTAAAATGGGAACTACTACAGCACAAAAAAAACTGTTTTTTAATTTAAAGAAAATTAAAAACCAAATTGCACCTCGAACTGAAGGAGATCTAAAAAAAGAACATGTTGAGGATATAGCTAAAAGACTGTCAGTAAGTGAAGAAGAAGTGGTTTCAATGAATAGAAGACTTTCTGGCAAAGAACAGTCTCTTAACGCACCTATTGGAGAAGATGGAGATGAGTGGCAAGACTGGATAATTGACAATGAGATGGATCATGAATTAAAAGTCGCACAAAGTGAAGAAATGGAGCAAAGAAAAGACTTGCTTGAAGACTCTATAAAAATTTTAAACGATAGAGAGAGGAAAATTCTATATTCAAGACGGTTAACTGATGATCCCTTAACTTTAGACGATTTAAGTAAAAAATATAAAATTAGTAGAGAGAGGGTTAGACAAATAGAAAATAAAGCTTTTGAAAAACTTCAAAAGCACATGCTTAATTCAGCTAAATCAAAAAACTTATTACCAGCAAACTAAAGTTTAAAAGGATCTTGAATAAGAATTGTATCATTTCTCTCAGGACTAGTTGAAATACTAGAAATTTTTGTCTCAATAAATTTTTCTAAGTCTTTTACGTAATTTTTTGCATGTTCTGGTAATTGGTCAAAATTTTTAACACCTACTGTCGAAGATTTCCAACCTTTAAATGATTTATATATTGGTTTAGCATTTAGTTGATCATCAACTGAAGCTGGGAGGTAATCAAATTTTTTTCCATTAATCTCATAAGCTATACACATTTTTATTTCCTCAAGTTCATCTAAAACATCTAATTTGGTTAATGCAATTCCATTTATACCAGAAATTTTTAAAGTTTGTCTTACAAGAACTCCGTCGAACCAACCACATCGTCTTTTTCGACTTGTTACAGTTCCAAATTCTTTACCTCTAGTTCCAAGTATTTCACCTATTTCATCTTTAAGCTCAGTAGGAAATGGTCCTTCTCCTACCCTTGTTGTATACGCTTTAGTAATACCCAAAACATAATTAATAGAATTTATTCCACAGCCTGTTCCTGTGGCGGCAGAAGAGGCTACTGTATTTGAGGAAGTAACAAATGGATAGGTTCCATGGTCAACATCTAAAAGAACTCCCTGCGCACCTTCAAATAATATTTTTTTATTTTGAGATTTAAATTCGTCAATTTTTTTCCATACTGGTTGAGAAAACTGAAGAATTTTTGGTGCAATTTTTAATAAATCATTTTTTAATTTTTCTTTTTTAAACTCAGGTTTTCCAAGACCATTTCTAATTGAATTATGATGATGTAATACAGAGTCAAGTCTGTTATCTAAATTATTTTCTGAAGCAAGATCCATAACTCTAATGGATCTTCTGCCAATTTTATCTTCATATGCAGGCCCAATTCCTCTTCTTGTTGTGCCTATTTTTGATTTTCCTGCCGTGTCCTCTCTTATCTCATCCATTTCTTTATGGAAAGGTAAGATGAGTGTTGCGGCTTCAGATAAAATTAGATTATCTGAATTTACTTCTATACCTTTAGATTTAATCTCTTCTATTTCATCTAATAAAGCCCATGGATCTACTACCACTCCATTTCCAATTACTGAAATTTTGTTTTTTCTTACAATTCCTGAAGGTAATAGTCTTAATTTATAAACTGTACCATCAATCACAAGAGTATGACCAGCGTTATGGCCACCTTGAAATCTTGCTATAATATCAGCTTGACTTGATAACCAGTCAACGATTTTACCTTTTCCTTCATCTCCCCATTGAGAACCGACAACAACTACATTTTTCATCTAAAAATTTTTTTTATTTGTATACTGTTTAAATGGTTAACAGGACCGTGACCTTTCCCTAAGTTTGGTTGTGTTCTTAAAGAATGATTTACATACTTAATTGCCATTTCACAAGATCTCTTTAAAGTTTTTCCACACGCAAAATATGTAGTTATAGCACTTGATAGCGTACAGCCAGTTCCATGGCTATTTTTTGTATAAATTTTCTTATTTTTAAATATCACTATTTCTCTTTGATTAATAAACACATCTTGAATATTTTTAGATTTCAGATGTCCTCCTTTGATTAAAACATTTTTTGCACCTAGTTTTAATAGTAATTTTCCTGCTGAAATTATATCTTTGACAGTGATTATTCTTGAATTAGTTAATACCTCTGCTTCAGGTATATTTGGTGTAATTAAATCAGCTTTAGATAGATATTTATTTTTTAATATTTTTATAGCCTGATTGTCAATTAATTTTCTTCCACCTTTGGCAACCATCACAGGATCCAATATAATTTTTTTTGCATTAATCTTTTTTAAAGACTTCATGACAGATTTTATTACTTCTTTGGAGTGAAGCATTCCAATTTTTACAGCATCAGGTTTTATGTCTTTGGCTGTAAACTCAATTTGATTGGAAATTTCTTTACTATTGACAGGAAAAATTGACATAACACCAGTTGTATTTTGAGAAGTTATAGCTGTTATAGCTGTCATAGCATATGATCCGAGCGTTGTAATAGTTTTAATATCTGCCTGTATACCAGCGCCTCCGGAAGAGTCTGAGCCAGCAATAACTAATATTTTAGAATTTATCTTCAATTTAATTAATTGATTTTTTTACAATGTTTATGCATTTTATTAGTATATCCTCATTTTCAGTTTCGCACATAATTCTTATTACAGGTTCTGTTCCAGATTTTCTAACTAACATTCTCCCCTGTCCTTTTAACAAAATATTTGCTTTTTTTATTGCATTTTTACATTTCAAACTGTTTATTATTGATTTATCTTTTACTCTCACATTTTCTAATATTTGTGGTGTGGGGATAAAATTTTCAAATATTTCGCTAGCTTTTTTACCTTTTCTCATCGAAAACAAAATTTCCAATGCAACTAGTAAGCCATCCCCTGTTGTTGCAAAATTACCCAATATTATATGACCAGACTGTTCACCACCTAAATTAAATTTGCTTTTCTGCATAAGTTCTTTTACATACCTATCACCTACTTTAGATCTTAAAAATTTTATCTTATTATTTAAAAAAAACTTTTCTAATGCATAATTAGACATTAAAGTTCCCACAACACCACCTTTCAAGATTTTTTTTCTTTTCCATCTTTGTGCTAACATTGCAATTATTTTGTCGCCATCAATAATTTTTCCATTTTCATCACAAACTATTATTCTGTCTGCATCACCATCTAACGAAATTCCAATATGAGATTTATTTTCAACTGTGTGATATTTAATTTTATTTGGAAATGTAGATCCAAATTTTTTATTTATATTAAAGCCATTTGGTGAAGTTCCTATCTCGTAAACTGTCGCTCCTAATGATCTGAGTAGTTTTGGTCCAACTTTATATGCAGCTCCATTAGCACAATCAATTGTAATTCTCAAACCTCTCAGATTAAATTGTTTAGGAAAATTTGTTTTTAATATCTCAATGTATTTTTCTGATCCATCCTCTAATCTTTTAACTCTACCCAACACTTTTGGATTTAAAAGGTTTTTTGATACTTTCAAATCAATTAGTTTTTCTATTTTTTTTTCAATTTTATCTGACAATTTTAGCCCATCAGGTCCAAACAATTTTAAACCATTATCATCAAATGGATTATGAGATGCAGTTATCATAATTCCCATATTAGCTTTCATTTTTTTTGTAAGCATTGCCAAACCATTTGTAGGTAATGGACCTAAAGTAAAAACATGCATTCCAGCGGAAGTTAAACCTGAAACTAAGGCTGGCTCAAGTGTGTATCCTGATAATCGTGTATCTTTAGCAATAATTGCAATTTGTTTAGTTTTTCTTTGATTATTAAAATAAGTACCAGCAGCTAATCCGAATTTGAAAAACATTTCACCATTTATTTTATCATGGTTTACCTTTCCTCTTATTCCATCTGTTCCAAAATATTTTTTAATCATTAATATTAATTTAATTTTTTAAATACTTTTATCCCTTGACTCACTTCATTTACATCATGGACTCTTAAAATTTGTACTCCTTTTAACATGCTGAATATACTTGAAGATACAGTCCCACCTATTCTTTCTTTGCTATCATTTTTTCCAGATAAATCTTTTATAAATCTTTTTCTTGAAAGACCCAACATTAATGGGTATCCCAATGAATGAAAAATAGAAATATTATTTATAAGAGTAATATTATGTTTCAAATTTTTACCAAAACCTATTCCTGGATCTAAAACAATATTTTTATGTTTTATTCCTGCTTTTCTTATTACTCTTAGCTTCTCGTCAAAATAATCATATATATCAAGTAAAACATTTTCATATTTTGGATTTCTCTGCATATTTTTTGGAGAACCTTTCATGTGGTGTAGCACAAATGGTAACTTACTTTCTTTCAAAAAATTAATAGTCTCCTTATCATAACTAAGACCTGACACATCATTTATTAGATTTAATTTAAAATCTGAAGCATTTTTCATTACAAAACTTTTTCTTGTATCTAAGGAAACAAAAATATTTTTAAATTTTACATGATTTAAAACTTTTTTTACTCTAATCCATTCTTTTGCAGCTGTTACTTCTTCTGATCCAGGTCTTGTGGACTCACCCCCTATATCAATTATTTTTGCACCATCATTAATTAATTTATCAATCTGTTTTTTTGCAGAAGCCTTACTATTATATTTGCCTCCATCTGAAAAACTATCAGGTGTTATATTTACTACCCCCATGAGAATTGGTAAATTTTCAAAGTTAAGTTTAGGAAATTTTTTTATTTTACATATATTATTAATATCACCCAAAACTTTTTTTTTAATAGATTTTGGAAGTTCTTTTATTTTTTTTATATTTATTTTTTTTTTTTTCGTTCTAGAAATAATCTCAATTGTATCAAATGAGATTAATTTATTTCCTCCAACCGGAAGAGAAATTTTCTTTCTAATATTTTCTAAAGATGTATTGTTATAATAAAAATTACACGCTCTTGTGTAATATTTTATCATTAAATTTTAATGAACAATCTTTGGTTTAAGTCCAATTGATCCTAAAGCTGAACCTTGATCATCTTCCTCTACTTTTAGATCTTCTTTATTTGTTGGATATATATTTTTGTTTACTATATCCTCTATTTCACTTCCTGTTAAAGTTTCGTATGTTAAAAGAGCTTTTGCAAGTTTGTGAAGATCATCAATTTTTTCAGTTAAAACTTTTTTAGCCCTGTCATATCCTTGATCGACAAATTTTCTTATCTCGCTATCAACTTTCTTAGCAGTTTCCTCTGACATATTTTGTTGTCTTGCTACAGATCTACCAAGGAAAACTTCTTCCTCATTTTCTCCATATGCAACTGGGCCAAGTTCCTTACTTAATCCTGCTCTCATGACCATAGCTCTAGCTCTTTTAGTGGCTTGTTCAATATCACTTGCAGCACCTGTTGTTACTTTATCATCTCCAAATATAATTTCTTCCGCAACTCTTCCGCCCATTGCAATGGCCATTTGTGCGTGGAGCTGTTCCCTTGTTTGGGAAACTTCATCTCTTTCAGGAAGTTGCATTACCATACCCAATGCTCTTCCTCTTGGAATTATTGTTGCTTTATGGATTGGATAAGCTGCCTTTTCATTTATGGTAACTATAGCGTGGCCAGCTTCGTGATAAGCAGTAAGTTTTTTCTCTTCCTCACTCATGACCATTGACCTTCTCTCTGATCCCATCATTACTTTGTCTTTTGCTTCCTCAAATTCAAGATAAGTAACTATCCTTTTATTTTTACGTGCTGCTAGCAAAGCTGCTTCATTAACTAAGTTTGCTAGATCAGCTCCAGAAAATCCAGGAGTCCCTCTCGCAATTGTTCTTAAATTAACATCAGGTGCCATTGATATTTTTTTCGCATGTACTTTAAGGATTTTTTCTCTTCCAATGATATCTGGATTAGAAACAACTACTTGTCTATCAAATCTTCCTGGTCTTAATAAAGCTGGGTCTAAAACGTCAGGTCTATTTGTTGCTGCAATAATTATTACACCTTCATTTGTGTCAAACCCATCCATTTCAACTAAAAGCTGGTTAAGAGTTTGCTCCCTCTCATCATTTCCTCCTCCTAGTCCTGCACCCCTACTTCTTCCTACAGCATCAATCTCATCTATGAATATAATACATGGAGAATGTTTTTTACCTTGCTCAAACATATCCCTGACTCTTGAAGCTCCAACTCCAACAAACATTTCAACAAAATCAGAACCTGAGATCGTGAAGAAAGGAACACCAGCCTCTCCTGCTATTGCTCTAGCCAACAAAGTTTTCCCAGTGCCTGGAGGTCCAACCAATAGGCATCCCCTTGGAATTTTACCACCAAGTCTACTAAATTTTTTAGGGTCTTTTAGAAATTCTACTACTTCCTCAACTTCCTCTTTTGCTTCTTCTACTCCTGCAACGTCGTTAAATGTTACTTTACCTTTTAGCTCATTCATCATTTTAGCTTTAGATTTTCCAAAACCCATTGCTCCACCTTTTCCTCCTTGCATTTGTCTCATAAAAAAAATCCAAACAGCTATTAATAGTAACATAGGAAACCAAGATAAAAGAATTCCAAATAATGAAGGCATTTTTTCTTCAATAGGACTAGCTGAGATACTGACACCCTTTTCACTTAATTTTTGTATTAAAGTTGGATCTTCAGGTGCATAAGTATTAAATATTTCACCATTTGACATAACTCCTTTAATATTTTTTCCCTGGATCTCTACTTGAACAACTCTTCCATTTTCAACTTGGTTCAGAAATTCTGAAAATATAATATTATTTTTTTGATTTACTGCTCCCTGAGGATTTTTAAACATGTTGTAAAGTCCAATAGTTAAGATAACTATGACAGCCCACATTACTAGATTTTTGAAATTCATACTTATAAATTAAGAATTATTATAGATATAACAAGTGCCAATATGTGCCAATTTTAAATTATTTTTCTATTTTTCTTGTGAAATAACGACGGATTTCTCTATTTTTTGGATTATACATCCTGAAAGTGTTTTTTTACTATAATTGTTCGAAGATTTTAAATATTTTAATAAATTAACTACCTTAGACCCTCTGGTAAAAGTTTTTTTTTTTCCAATCTTATGAATGATTTCTGAAAAAGACCTAAAGACAATTTCATTGGGCTGATTAAGAAAATCTTTTTTTAAAATAATTTTTTTCGATAACTTTAAATAGATTGAATTATCATAAATATTTTTTTGAACAAAATAATCAATAGCATCATTGCTTTTACTTAAATTTGTAAGGGACACTTTAAATTTATTGAAAGTTAAACCATCTTTCTCTAATTTTGAAATCAATTTTCTTACTTTTACTCTTAAAAATTGATCATCTTCATTAGAGGGGTCATAAACATTAAAATTAAAGGTATTTTTTGTAATATAAACCAAATCTTTTTTTGAGACATCGATTAATGGTCTTAAAATTGAAATTTTATGATCTGATTTTACTTTTGATTTAATTTTTCTAAAAGATATTAAACCTTTTAATCCTGAACCTCTAAGCAATCTAATAAAAAAATTTTCTAACAAATCATCTTCGTGATGAGCTGTTAAAACTAAGTCAAATTTTTTCTTTAAACTTTGGTTAATGATTAGGTTATATCTATTTTCACGAGCAAAGGATTGTAAATTTGATATTTTTTTCTGTTTTTTAAAAGTAAGTATCTCACTGACAATTTGAAACCGTTTTAATTTATTTTTTACAATATTAGACTCCAAAGTAGAGTTTTTTCTTATCTTATGGTCTACGATAAAAAAATAAGCTTTTGTATTTTTTTCCAAAGAATAACATTTTGCCAAAAACGTTAACGCTAGGCTATCTTCACCTCCCGAAACAGCTACACAAAAATTGTTTATATTATTATCATCCAACTTTTTTTTAAAGGAAAGATAAATTTTTTTTATTCTTGGATCTTTTAATTTCTTGAAATAAAAATTATGAATTTTCTTTTTTGCATTCAAATTCTTTTTCCTCATAATACTTTGCTTTTTGAAGTACAGATTGAGTCGCATCAGGATACTGTTTTTTTACTCCTGCAATCATCAAGCATCCTTGATCTTTTTCACCCATCTGAACCAATGATACTCCTAATTTAAGTAAGTTCTCAGGAGCAATTTTGCTTTTTGGATATTTTTGATATCCTTCCAAATAAGCAGTAGCAGCATCAGTGTACATTTGTCTAATTCTGTAAGTTTCTGCATACCAATATTGTGCATTACCTGATAATTCATCATCAGGATTGGTTAAAACAAATTCTCTGAATGCTTTTTCAGCATTATCATAATCACCAACTTTTAAAAAATTTCTTGCAAATTGATATTGTTCTTTTGGACTTGTATCTGGTAGTATTTTTTCTTCTTGGTTAAAAACCTCAGAAATAATAGTTTCTGTTTGTTCTACAGTTTCAATGACCTGCGTTTCCTCATTAGTTGTCATGTCTTTGTAAGAAAGTTCTCCAAGTGATTGTGGTTTTGATGAACCAGGCATAACTTTATTTTTAGTATTTTGATCATTATTTGTTAATAATTTTTCAGTTTTGGGTAAAGAAGTAAGTGAATTACTTTTTTCATTGTTCATTGAATTTTGTTCAATTTGCTCAAATCTTAATTGATTATCTTTTTGAACGTTAACAATTTCGTTAGATAATTTATCTAATTTAAAATTAATTTCCTCAAATTTATTTGTCAATTCCTGGAACTGGATCTCAATTTCACTTAATTTCAATAAATGTCTTGTTAAAGCTTGCTCAGACTCTTTTGTAGATGCTCTTTGAGTTGTATTCGAACTGTCAGTTTTAGAAAATGATTGTGAGTATACCGCTCTTTCGAGAGTTCTTAAATCCTTTTGAATTATTTCTAAAATTTCTCCAACCTCTTTATCTTGTGAAAAAGAAGCGTTTACAGAAAATGTTAGAAAAAAAATGAGGATAAAAGAAGCAAACTTAATTAATGATCTCATCAAAACATTTGTAATTATAATAATGGCAAAAAGAAGACCCTAACATTTGTAATGTTAGGGTCTAAAAAATTTGTGTTAATTTGCTTTTACAGTTACAGATCTTCTATTTTTTGACCATGAGAGTGGATTTGATCCTGAGTCAACAGGTCTCTCTTTTCCATAACTCAATACTTTAATTCGATCTGAAGATACTCCATAAGTCATAAGATAGTCTTTTGCAGCATTAGCTCTTCTCTCACCTAGAGCCAAATTATACTCTCTGGTACCTCTCTCATCGGCATGACCCTCAACCACAACTGTTACTTCAGAGTTCTGTCTTAACCATGCAGCTTGTTTTCTTAATGTTTCTCTTGATGCAGTTGTTAAAATTGTTTCATTTGTTGCAAAGAACACTCTGTCAGGTACTCCACTAGCTAACTCACCTACAGTATCTGATCCTATATAAACATCTCCTTGCATTAACGCATCTAGTTTTTCAATTGGATCTGCTTTTTGAACGGTTTCCGCTGCTTTAGTTGTTTTGGTTTCCGTTGTTTTAACAGACTTTTTAGTTGCACACGCTGTAACAATCAATCCGAACATGACAACAACAAGCGCGTTTTTAAAAATTTTGCTTAGATTCATTTTTGCTCCTTAAATAGAATATTATGAATTTAATCATTTAATTAGATGTTTTGTCTACAAAAATCAACCTAATTTAACAAAATTGTTAATTTTCCTTAGTTTCCTAATAAAGAGGACCATGATGGGTCTGATGCATCTGTCTCAGTTTTTACCAACCTCTCGTTGTATCCAGTTAAATCAATTGACCATAATTTTGCTGAAAATCCCTTACCTTCATCATTAGTTTTTGTCTCTCTATAAAATATAATGATTCTTCCATTTGGTGACCAGGAAGGTGCTTCTTGATAGAAGTTCTCTGTAAGCAATCTTTCACCAGATCCGTCGGTTCTCATAACTCCAATAAAAAACTTTCCCTTATGCAATTTTGTAAATGCTATTAAGTCACCTCTTGGAGACCACACTGGTGTTCCGTAAATTCCTTTACCGAATGATATTCTTTTGACTTTTGAACCATCGCTCCTCATTACATAAATTTGCTGATAGCCACTTCTGTCAGAATTAAATGTGATGAATTTTCCATCAGGTGAATAGGAAGGTGATGTGTCTATTGATGGATGATCAGTTAATTTTTCTTGAATATTGGTTTCTAAATCTCTTACCCAAATTTCAGAGTTACCATCTTTTGCTAAACTCATTATTAATTTTTTTCCATCAGGTGAAAATCTTGGTGCAAATGTCATGCCTCTAAAGTCACCCACTACTTTCTGTTCACCTGTTTGAAGGTTTACGATATAAACTCTAGGCATGTTTCTAAAGTACGACATGTAAGTTATTTCTTTATCATTTGCTGGATTAAATCTTGGGGTTAATACCAATTCATTTCCTAAAGTTATATACTTTGTGTTAAAACCGTCTTGGTCCATTAGAGCTAATTTTTTAACTCTTTGAGTTTTGGGTCCCTCTTCTGCAACGTAAATTATTCTTGTATCAAAATAACCATTTTCGCCAGTTAAGCGTTCGTAGACCTTATCTGATATTTTATGGCCTACCCTTCTCCAAGATCGAGGTGTAGTTGTCAAAGAGAAACCATCAACCATTTTTGCACCTAATACATCCCAAAGTTTGAATTCTATATTTATATAATCTTTATCATTTATGATTTTAGATGTAACTTTACCGGTAATTAAAACTTGGGATTTTATCAAAGCCCAATCTTCAAATCTTGGTTTTAAATGAGCTATATCAGGTTTTTGTAAAAATGCCTCTTTCTCAATTGCATCAAATAGACCAGTTTTTTCTAAATTATTCTCTATTATTTTCGAGATTTCTAAACCTAAATTTTCAATATTAATGTTATTTTTAATCTTAACATTAGTATTTTCGTCAGAGAAGAAAGGTGATACTGAAATAGGCATTGGGTCAAGATTGCCTCTGGTGATATCAATTTCAACAAGTGAAAAACCAACACTTGGTTTTAAAATTGCAAAAAAAATAAAAATAAAAATTAATTTTTTTTTCATTCCCCAACCATCATTCCTTCTGGATTAAATCTAAGTATCATAATATTCCAATTTTCATAAGTTTTAATTGGTAGATTTCTAAGAGGGTTGCATTTTAATATTGCTCGATCAACAGCTTCTGCAAAGATTCTGTATTTTCCATCTATACCCATTCTATTTCTCTCAATAATTTCCCTACTTTTTACCGTTCCATCTTGTTCTAAATTTAGTTTTACCGTCACTAGATAATCGTTTTTTTTATATTCAGCTCCCATCGGTGGGGACCAGCAATCTTTATACTGCATCTGAATAGAGTACTCAGTTGTAACTGATAATTTAGTTAATCTCATCGATTTATCCTCTGATTGTGTAATTCCATCAGTTTTTTTTTTAACCTCTCCAATATTTTCATATTGCTTAGCAATTAGCCCCTTGATTAAATCTAAATCTAACTCTTTTTTTTCATATTCAGAGGATTGTATTGCTTTATCCTCTTTAATTGGTTTATTTTTTTTGACAAATTCTTTAATTACCAAATCTTTTTCTACTTCTTTTTCAATTTTTTTTTTCTTTTCCTTCTCAACTTGTGTTTTTGTAACTTCCTTAGATGGTTGTTGCTCAGTTTCTTGCTTTGTTTCAATTTTCTCTGTTTTTTTGTTAGGTAAAGGTATTGCCTCGGACGTATCCAGTTTAATTTGATTTTGCTTTTTTTCTGGAACAGGTACTTTTTTTGATTTTGATATATCTACTTTATCCTTTTGATTATTCAACTGTGCTTGCTTTTTAATCTCTTGTTTTACTTCTTTTGGAGGTGCTTGCTCTGAAAGTAATTTTTTATTGTCTTTTTTTGCCTCTTCAATAATTTTAGCTGCCTTAGGCGCATATGGAATAATCATTTGATCAGAAATTTGAATTAATTCAACCGAAATACTTGGGAGTAATTCTATTGGTTTCTTTGCAACAAAAGGAAGGGCAAAAATTGTTGCCATAAATATCGACCCATGGAAAATAACTGATAACAACATACTAAACGAAAAATTATTAAGCTGATTTGGTAAGCCACTGAATGCAAACTTATTAAACAAATTTATCTCTCTTTGTATGGTTCTGATATTAAGGCAACTTTAGTGAAGCCTGAACCTGAAAGTTTTCCCATTACTTCTAGTACTCTTCCATAATTAATTGTTTTGTCACCTCTAACATATATCCTTGTATCAGTTCTATTGTTCGATACTGCTAGAATTTTTTTGATTAAATTATTATATTCAATTTTTGTTTCTTGAATAAATACCTCACCTTTTGAATTTATAGTCAATGTAAGTGGTTCGCTTTCCTCAGGTAATGTATCCGCTGATGTTTCAGGTAGATCTACTTGCACCCCAACAGTAAGTAATGGCGCTGTAACCATAAAAATAATTAAAAGAACAAGCATAACATCTACAAAGGGGGTTACATTTATTTCACTCATCGGTTCTCTTTCTGAACGCTTTAGGTTAAATGCCATATTAAATAATTGAGATGAATCTCTTAGAAAAATTTTCTAGTTTTTGTGAATACTTTTTAGAGTCATTACCAAATTTGTTGTAGGCAATTACCGCAGGTATTGCAGCCAACAAACCTAAGGCCGTAGCAAACAGTGCTTCTGCAATTCCTGGTGCAACTATAGCAAGACTTGTGTTTCTTGAAATGGCAATAGATTGAAATGAATTCATTATCCCCCAAACTGTTCCAAACAATCCAATAAATGGTGCAGTGGAGCCAACTGTTGCAAGAAAAGTAAATTTTTGATTAACAATATTCATTTGCTTTTCTATATTTACTTCTAAAATATTTTCTAGTCTTTGACTTATGTTAGTTTTTGATCTTGATTTCATAACAACTTGCATGGAATCTTTGAATAATTGTGCCATTGGATTATCTAATTTTGTGGGTAAGCTGTTGTAAAATGTTTCTGCTGATTTAGATTTCCAAAATCTTTCCTCAAAATCTTCAGACTCTCTATTAATTTTTCTGAACATTTTAATTTTATCGAATATTATCGCCCAAGAATAAACTGAACTAGCAATTAAAATTAATATAACAGATTTGACAATAAAATCTGCTCTTAAAAATAAACTTAAAATTGAAAAATCTGTGTTACTTGCAAGTCCAACTACTTGAGAAGTTATATCTGCATCCATTTGATTGATTTCACACTAAAATGTGTCATGAATTTGACTAGAAAATTCAACTTACCTCTATTTTTCGTATGTATTTTGATGATAATTAGCAATTAATATTGCATCTGCTTTATTTGAGTCTTTTTTTTTGGATAACATTGATGAAAACCTAGGGAACATTTCAATTGCTTTGACTCTGCTCGAATCTTTTTGAGAATTTATTAAATCAAAATGTTTTTTCCATTTTGCCGGTCTAACAAAAAAGATCGGCAGTTGCATAGCGGCACATACTCCTTTTATTACACCGAAAGATTGACCAAAATTAAACATACTAGTCACACCCTGTCCAGGCATTGCTGAAACCTGCTCAACTACCACATTTACATTTTCAGATTTGTAGTTTTTAGTTCTTATAGATATTTCGTTAAATATTTGGCTACCATTAATTTGCTTTTTATTTTTATTACCTGAAGCCATTGTAGGCATATCAATTACATCTTTAATAACTCCATCTTCAAAAAAACAAATCGCTCCTGTGATTCCTGGATCTATTCCAATTATAAGCATAAATTAAAATTAAATTGAATTTGTGAAAATATTTTGTACATCATCATCTTCTTCTAAAATTTCTAAAAAACTTAACATTTTTTCTTTTTCTTCCTCATTTAATTTGATTTTATTTACTGGTATCCATTCGATTTCAGTAGATATAAAGTTAACAATTTCTTTTTCCATTATATTTTTCACGTCATATATCTCATCTTTATTTGTGCGAATTTCGTAATAATCATCATGGAATAAACAATCATTAGCGCCAGCTTCGGTAGCAAGATTAAAAATTTTCTCTTCATCCTTTTCATTTTTACTAATTTTTATTATTCCTTGTTGAATAAAATTGTGTGATGCGGACCCTTGTGTGCCAAGACCTCCCCCATACTTTTGAAAAATTGTTCTTATATTTGCCGCAGTCCTGTTTTTATTATTCGTCAAAGTAATGACTACAACTGCAGTTTTTGCTGGTCCAAATCCTTCATATCTTATACTTTCAAAATTAGAGTCTGAAGCAATTGAAGATTTATCAATTGCTCTCTCGATATTATCTTTGGGCATATTTGCAGATCTTGCTGCCTGGATAGCTGACCTTAATCTTGAATTCATGTCTGGATTTTTATCTCCAAGTTTGGCAGCAACTGTAATCTCTCTTGATAATTTTGAAAAAATTGCTGATCGTTGTTTATCAGCTTTTCCCTTTTTGTGTTTTATGCCCGCCCAATGTGAATGACCTGCCATGTTTCAATTAACTTTCTGAAGTTGACCGCCTAATATAAACTGGGTAATGCTTAATGCCAAACCATTTTCAGGATTAGCTTCAATTATCGCTCCACAAAGAGAAGCTTCTCCCTCTGCTGGAAAATGCTTTACCGAAGTTCTTTTAAAGAACCTATTAAGAGAATTTTCAGTGTTCATTCCAATAACTGAATTATAATCACCGCACATACCTGCATCAGTTAAATATGCAGTCCCTTTATTAAGAATTCTTCCATCATTCGTAGGTACATGAGTATGGGTACCAACTACAAAAGTTGCATTTCCATCAAATACATGACCAATAGCCATCTTTTCACTTGTAATCTCACCATGAAAATCAACAATTAAAAAATCAAATTTTTCTTTTAATTTATTTTCGTTAATAAATTGTTTGCTTTTTATGAACACATCATCACATTTTTTCATAAAGACATTGCCCATTAAATTTAAAACTCCAACTTTAAATCCTCCGATTGTATCATAGATCCCAAAGCCTTGACCTGGAACAACACCTGATAAATTTAATGGTCTTAATAATCTCTTTTGTCCTTTTATAAATTCTAATGTTTCCTTTTGATCCCATACATGATTACCAGTTGTAATTACATCAATACCACAACTTAGTAATTCATTTACAATATTTTCTGTTATTCCAACTCCTTCCTTTGCGGCATTCTCTCCATTTACAACAACAAAATGAATATTTTTTTTTTTTATTATATTTGGTAAAAATTTTTTAATGGCAACACATCCACTATTTCCTACTATATCTCCTAAAAATAAAATATTCATTTAATAATTTTCTTATCAGTTAAAATTATATCTAATTTTTGATCAAATTTATTTATAGGAATCGATTTCAATTCTTGAAAAGAGAAAGCAAATCCAACAGTCAACACCTTTTTAAAATTTAAAACTTTATTAATATATCTATCATAATACCCTCCCCCGTAACCTAATCTGAATTTATTTTTATCAAACCCGACTAGAGGAACAATCAAAACATCTGGGAAAACTTTTTTTTTGCGATTAGGCTCTGGGATGCCTCGCTTATTTACTTTTAAAGGTTCTTGAAAAGACCAATCATAAAAATCCATACTGTTGTTTTTCTTTACCACAGGTAAGGAAATTTTAAATTTATTTTTTTCTAATTCTTCTAAAACCTCTAAACATCCGATCTCACTATTAATTGGAAAATAGCCACCAATAAAAATTTTTTTTTTTAAATAAAATTTATTTAATATCTTTTCAAATTTTGGAAAACTTATTTTTTGCCCTGCAAAATAATTTTTTCTTAAATCAATTAATTTTTTTCTTAAAATTTCCTTAGACACATTAATTACTGGGTCTTGGTATCTGGATCATTTCTTTTAATAAAATTCTCAATTTCAATTGTAGTCTTATCGACTAAATTTTCATAATCATTTCTATTAGATTCGAGTTCATTCTTAAGATTATTTTGGTTAACACTTAATTGAGAAATTTCTTTTTCCTTCAGATCTTTATAATTATAAACCAAAGTTTTAAGTTCTTTAAACTTCTCAGTTATATTATTAATTTCACTTTTTTGCATATCAATTTTTTTTTTTGTTTCATAATATTCATCTAAAACTGAAATTGATGTGATTAATAAAAGCTTACTTTCTCCAATATTTCCTAATGAATTCTTAAGACTGATAAATTTTTCATTTAAATAAAAAGACAATTCCTCTAAATGTTCCTCTTGACCATCATCACATGATAACAAAAATTCTTTTCCATTAAATTTAATATTTACATTTGCCATTTATCAATTTCTTCCATCAAATTATCTGTTTCTTGATTTAATTCATCAATTTTCTCAGAAAATTCATCTTCTTTTTTTTTTTCCTCAAAATCTCTTTTCTTAAAATCTTCAAATTTCTGCTTAAGTATCTCATTTTCTTGATGTAATAAGTTATATCTTTCCTCAATTTCTTTCTTTTCAATTTCTAATTGATTTTTTTGGCTCGCTAGATTTTCTAACTCTAAAATTTTATTTGGTTTTATATTTTCAAGATTCTTCAATTTTTTTAAAGTTTCTAATAATTTTTTTTCTTTTTCACTAATTGATTTCATATATATATCTATAATAATAAATAGATTCACCTAAGTCTACAAAGGATAAATTTTTGAGAGAAATAAATAAAATCTTGTCTAACTCAATACGTGCTCTATCAATGGATGCTGTACAGAAAGCTAATTCTGGACATCCAGGTATGCCTATGGGGATGGCAGATGTATCAACAATTCTTTTTAAGTATTTTTTAAAATTCAATCCTAAAAATCCTAGTTGGCTGAATCGAGATAGATTCGTTTTATCTGCAGGTCACGGGTCAATGCTATTATATTCTTTGCTTTATTTGACAGGTTATAAAAGTGTTAAACTTAAAGACATAAAAAATTTTAGACAGATTAATTCAATTTGTGCAGGTCATCCTGAATATGTTAAAAATTCTGGAATTGAAACTACAACTGGGCCTTTGGGACAAGGAATTTCCAATGCTGTTGGTTTTGCATTAGCTGAGGAAATTTTAAAAAAAAAACTCGGAAAAAATATTATAAATCATAAAACTTATGTAGTTGCAGGCGATGGTTGTCTTATGGAGGGTATTAGCCACGAGGCAATGAGTTTGGCAGGTCATTTAAAACTAAAAAATCTAATAATGCTATTTGACAATAATTCTATATCTATCGATGGACCAACAAATTTGGCTGTTTCTGATAATTTCAAAAAAAGATTTGAAAGTTATGGTTGGAATTACATTTTAATTAATGGTCATGAAGAAAAAGAGATATTTGAAGCACTAAAAAAAGTTCAAAAAGCAAAAAAACCAACTGTAATCTCTTGTAAAACTAAAATAGGTTATGGATCGCCTAATAAATCTGGAAAAGCCTCTTCTCATGGAAGTCCTCTGGGTGCCGAAGAAATTAAATTAGTTCGAGAAAAATTATCATGGAGTTATAAACCTTTTGAAATACCTAAAAATATATTAAAGCATTGGAGAGAAATCGGGAGAAAAGGAGAAAAAATTGAATATAAATGGCACAAAATTTTTAAAAAGAAGAAAAATAGAATAAATAAATTTTTCAAAAATAATTTTAAAACGTCTTTGGTTGATGAAAAAAAAATAGCTTTAAAAGAAAGTAAAACTCAGGCTTCAAGAAAATCTTCAGAGTCAGTAATCAGTTCTCTTATAAAAAAAAGCAATACACTTATTGGAGGATCTGCTGATCTTGCTGGATCTAATAATACCAAAACAAAAATTCATACAATTGTAAAACCAGGAAAATTTGGTGGAAACTATATACATTACGGAGTAAGAGAACACGCAATGTGTGGGATTATGAATGGATTAGCCTTACATAGCAAATTAATACCTTATGGAGGAACTTTTTTAATTTTTTCAGATTATTGCAAACCATCAATAAGACTAGCAGCAATGATGGAACAACAGGTAATATATATAATGACACATGACTCTATAGGACTTGGAGAGGATGGACCAACACATCAACCTATAGAACAATTGTCCGGCTTGAGGGCTATTCCAAACCTTAATGTTTTTAGACCTGCAGACAGATTGGAAACTGTTGAATGTTGGGATTATGCACTTAAGAGTTTAAAAACACCTAGTATTCTATCCTTAACCCGACAGAATCTCAAACCTATAAGAAATAAATATTCTACAATTAATAAGTGCTCTTTAGGAGCATATGAAGTTCTAAGAACTAACAAAAAAATAAAATTAACTATTTTGGCAAGTGGTTCAGAGGTAAGCTTAGCTATTGAGGCTAGCCATAAATTAGCCAAATATAAGATATATTCAAAAGTTATTTCGGCACCATGTATGGAACTTTTTGATTTACAATCAAATGTATATAAAAATAAAATTCTTAACGAGACTAAATTCAAAATATCGATTGAGGCTGGATCGATCGATTATTGGAAAAAATATGTTGGTGACTTTGGAATGACTTTTGGAATTGACGAATTTGGAAAAAGTGCACCTTATAAAGATATTTATAAGTATTTTGGATTAAGTGCTTCAAATATTGCAAACAAATCAAAAAGTTTAATAAAATCCTAGTTTAGATATGACAATTAAAATCGGAATCAATGGAATGGGAAGAATTGGACGAATGGTAATTAGATCAATTATTGAAAATCAAAATAATAATTTAAAAATTAATCATATAAATAATAGATCGAGAGCAGAGTCTACTTACAAATTAATTAAATACGACTCTATTCATGGAAAATTTAATGCAGATGTAAAATTTGATGAAAAGCATTTAATGATAAACAAAAATAAGATTACTTTTTCTCAAGAGTCGAAAATTGAAAATATTAACTGGCAAAAGTATGATGTTGACTATGTGTTCGAATGTACAGGAAAATTTAATTCTAAAGAAAAATTACTTGGTCACATAGAAAATGGAGCAAAAAAAGTAATTGTCTCTGCTCCATGTAAAAATGCAGATAAAACAATAGTTATTGGAGTAAACGAAAAAATCTTATCTAAAAACGATAAAATAATTTCTGCCGCTTCATGTACTACTAATTGTTTAGCACCAGTTGTAGATGTTCTGAACAATAATTTTGAAATTGAAAAAGGATTTATGACTACGATCCATGCATTTACAAGCGATCAAAGAATTTTGGATAACTCACATAAAGACCCAAGAAGAGCAAGGGCGGCTAGTCAATCAATTATTCCTACATCGACTGGTGCATCAAAGGCGATAGGAGATATTATTCCAAGTCTTAAAGGGAAATTAGAGGGAGTGGCAATGAGGGTGCCTACTCCTAACGTGTCATTGGTTGAGCTGGTATTCTGTACAAAAAAAACAATTAGTATAGAAAAAATAAATCATGTATTTGAGAATGCGTCTAAAAATAATCTAAAAAAAATTCTAGAAATTACCAATGAAAAGCTAGTTTCAATTGACTTTAATCACAATGCAGCTTCAGCAATAGTTGATACTTCATTGACAAGTGTTGTTGGTACCAATATGGGTAAAATATCTGCCTGGTATGATAATGAATGGGGTTTTTCAAATAGAATGTGCGATATTGCTGAAAAATTGCATAAAATCTCTTGATGAGAAGTATTACAAAAGAGAAAAATCTTAACGGAAAAGTAATATTGTTAAGGTTAGATTTAAATGTACCGTTAAAAAATGAAAAAATAAGCGACACAACAAGAATTGATAAAATTTTACCTACTTTAAATTTTTTAATTCAAAAAAAAACAAAAATCGTAATTTTATCTCATATTGGAAGACCAAAAGGAAAAATTATTAAACAACTGTCTCTGAAACCAATATCTGAAAATTTGGAAAAAAATTTGAATTTAAGAGTTAAATTAATAGATCAAAATATAAATGAAATCAAAAATAAAAAATTCTTTGATAATTTTGATGAAGAAATTTTTATATTAGAAAATATTAGATTTTATGCTGAGGAAGAAATGAATGATCTTAAATTTGCAAAACAATTGGCTAACCTTGGTGATATTTATGTAAATGATGCGTTTTCTTGTTCTCATAGATCGCATGCTTCTATTCAACAACTTCCAAAGTTATTACCATCATTTTCAGGATTACAATTTGACTTAGAAGTAAATGCTCTTAATAAAATAACTTCCAAAATTATAAAGCCAATAACCTGTATTATTGGGGGATCTAAAATTTCGACCAAAATAAATATAATTAAAAATTTAATTCCAAAATTTGACAGTATTATTATTGTTGGTGGTATGGCAAATAATTTTATTAAATATTTTGGCAATAATATTGGAAAATCAGTAATTGAAAAAAATTGTGATGAAATTGTTGCAGAAATTAATTCACTTTCAAAAAAAGAGGGATGTAAATTAATTTATCCTGAGGATGTGCTTGTATCAAAAGATTTTAATGGTTCTTCTCAAATAAAAGCAATAGATCAAATTGAGCCTGACGAAATGATCTTAGATATTGGTCCTAAAACTATTGATCAAATAACAAATATTATTGATAAAAGTAAAACAGTTTTATGGAATGGTCCAGCTGGATATTTTGAAAACCCAAATTTTGCCAAAGGAAGTATTAAAATAGCAAAAAAAATAATTGAAAATAATAAAACCAACAATATATTTTCAGTTGTTGGCGGTGGAGACACTGTTTCATTATTAAACAGCTTAAAGGTTGTTAATAATTTTAATTTTGTTTCAACTGCAGGTGGAGCTTTTTTGGAATATCTTGAAGGTAAAAAGCTTCCTGGTATAACCGCTCTAGATCAACATGTCTGAGTTAAATAAAATTGCACTTAAGATAATATCTAATGGCAAAGGTATCCTAGCCGCTGATGAGAGTAATGGAACCATGACAAAAAGACTTGAAGCGGTAAATGTTAATTCAACCCCTGAAAATAGACTTTTATTTAGAGAAATACTCTTTTCATCGGAGAGTATGAAAAAGTATATTGGTGGTGTAATTCTTTTTGATGAGACTATAAATCAAACAACCAGTTCGGGAAAATTAATTCCTGATTTAATTTCCTCTTCAGGTGCATTACCAGGAATAAAAGTTGACACAGGTGCAAAAATTTTAGCGAACTCCTCTGATGAAAAGATCACTGAAGGATTGGATGGGCTAAGAGAAAGATTAAAAAAATATTACAAACTTGGGGCTCGATTTACTAAATGGAGAGCAGTTTATATTATAACTGAAAAATATCCTAGTATATTAGCAATTAATTGCAATGCTCATTCACTCGCAAGATACTCTGCATTAGTTCAGGAGAGTGGAATGGTTCCTATAGTAGAACCTGAGGTACTAATGGAAGGAAATCACTCTGCAGAGATATGCTTTGAAAAAACATCGGAAGTTATAAAAAAGTGTTTTGACGAATTGATTTTACATAAAGTTGATCTATCAGGAATTATTTTAAAACCGAATATGATATTAAGCGGTGACCAATCAATAAATAAAATTTCAAATGAAGAGGTTTCATATAAAACGCTTGAATGTTTAAAAAATTCAGTTCCTAGTGAAGTGCCTGGAGTTGCTTTCTTGTCTGGTGGACAATCAGAACTAGAAGCAACAAAAAATTTAAATTTAATAAATAAAAACAACAATACTAATTTCATTATGACTTATTCATATGGAAGGGCTCTTCAACAAAGCGCTCTAAGAGAATGGTCAAAAAATATCAAAGATAAAGTTTCAACTCAAAATATTTTTAACCATAGAGCTAAAATGTGCTCCTTAGCTTCAAAAGGGGAATGGTCAAGCAATCTTGAAAACCTATAAAAAAAAATTTATTTATCTTATTTCTCCAAATAAATTAAATAAGGAATTTTTTAAAAATCTTAAATTAGTATTAAGAACAAAGAAAGTAGGCCTGTTTCAAATGAGATTTAAAAATTATTCTTTTAATAAGAAATTAATTATTGGAAAAAAAATAAAAAAAATATGTAAAGATAACGAAGTCAAATTTATAGTAAATGATGACCCTTGGTTGACACAGAAACTTGACGCTGATGGTTGCCATTTGGGTCAAAAGGACATGATTTTAGAAGAAGCAAAAAAAATTATTGGTAATAAAATAATCGGTATTACTTGTCATAATTCAATTAGACTTGCTAAAAAGGCCATTAATGCAGGAGCTGATTATTTAGCATTTGGAGCTTTTTATGCTACAAAAACAAAAGACACAAAATATAAATCATCGACAAAAATTATTAATAAAGTAAAGAAAATTACCAATATCCCGATTGTTGCAATTGGTGGGATTAATTCTAAAAATTATAAAAATCTATTATTGAACAAAGCTGATTTTTTGGCTATCTCAAGCTACATTTGGAATAATAAAAAAAATAAACCAAAACAAGCGATTGAACTATTAAAATGAAAATTAATGCTAGTGAAATTAGAGTTGGAATGCTTTTAGAATATAAAAATGATTTATGGCAGGTTCTTAAAACTCAACACGTCAAGCCAGGTAAAGGTGGAGCATTTGCTCAAGTGGAAATGAAAAGTGTAGGTAAAAATACTAAATTAAATGAAAGATTTAGATCAAGTGAGTCAGTTGAGAAAGCTTCATTGGATGAGACAAACCATACTTACCTTTATGAAAACGAAAATAATTATTTTTTTATGAATCCTAAATCGTTTGAACAAATAGAAATTAAAAAAGAAATTATTGGTGAAAAAGGCAAGTTGCTTACTGAAAATTTAGAAGTACTAGTTAGTTTTTACAATGAAAATCCAATATCAGTGGAACTTCCAAATCAAGTTAAATGTAGAATAAATACAACGGATGCAGCGATAAAAGGACAAACAGTTTCATCATCTTATAAACCTGCTGAGCTAGATAATGGAATAAAGATTCAAGTCCCACCATTTGTTGAAGCAGGCGATGAAATTTTCTTAGATACAAGAACTTTAGAATACGTAAAAAAAATATAATTTTATGAATTCAATTTCACCAATTCTTAATATAATGATTAAAGCTGCAGAAAAAGCATCCAAAACTATTATAAGAGATTTTGGTGAAATAGAAAATTTACAGGTTGCAAAAAAGGGACCAAGAGATTTTGTAACCAAAACGGATAAACGAGTTGAAGAAATATTAGTAGATGAATTATCTAAAGCAAAAAAAAATTATTCATTTTTAACTGAAGAGAGTGGTAAGATAGAAAAAAATGATAAAGATAAAGTTTGGATAATTGATCCAATCGATGGGACTACGAATTTTCTACATGGAATACCACATTTTGCAATTTCAATTGCACTTCAAATTGATAACGATATTAAATCAGCACTAATCTACGATCCTATTAAAAATGAAACTTATTTTGCTGAAAATAACTTTGGTGCATATTTTAATAATCAAAGAGTTAGAGTTTCAAGAAAAAATAATTTAGATGATTGCCTATTTTCCTCTGATGCAAAAGGACTTAAGTCTATTTTCCCCTTATTAAATATTAGGAATTCAGGTAGTGCAGCTTTGGATTTGGCATATGTTGGATCTGGAAGATTAGATGGATGTTTTCAAAATAATCTAAATTTATGGGATATAGCTGCAGGTATTTTAATCGTAAAAGAAGCAGGAGGAATTATAAATAATATAGGTGAGTTTGATGACAATAATATAAATATTAGAGCAGCAAGTAGTGATATTTATCATAAAATGATGGAAAAATTAGATAAGTTTTAATTGTTTTTGTTAAACTTTTTGCTATAAGACCGCCTATGAAAAAAAACTTACATCCTGACTATCATTCAATAAAGGTTGAAATGACCGATGGAAGTCAATTTGAAACCAGATCTACATGGGGTAATGAGGGTGATATATTAAAACTTGAGATAGACCCTAAATCACATTCAGCATGGACTGGTGGAAAACAAAAAATATTAGACAAAGGCCGTGTAAGTAAATTTAATAAAAAATTTCAAAATTTCAGATCAGAGGATAAGTAATGAGCAATGCACCACTAATGCCAATGGCAACCGCTGTTTGGTTGGTCGAAAATACATCTTTAACATTTAATCAAATAGCAAACTTTTGTAAATTACACGAAGTAGAAATTCAGGGTATTGCTGATGGAGATGTAGCAAAAGGAATAGTAGGATATAATCCTATAATAGCAGGTCAATTAACAAGAGAAGAAATAAACCTTTCATCTGAAAATCCGAATAGACCTTTAAGTTTAAATGTTAACGAGATCGAAATAAAAAATAATGAAAAAAAATCTAAAAAATATATCCCATTATCTAAAAGACAAGATAAACCAGACTCTGCTCTTTGGTTAATCAAACAACATTCAATTTTAAAAGACTCACAAATAGCTAAGCTTGTTGGTATTACCAAAAATTCAGCTACTGCGATTAGAAACAAAAGTTATTGGAATTTCAACAATCTTAATGCAAAGGATCCTGTGGCGATGGGACTTTTTAGTCAAAAAGATTTGCTAGAAGCCTTAGAAAAAGCTGAGAGAAGGATTAAAAGAGAAAAAAAAGAGAAAGAAAAAAAAGAAATTTTAAATAAAACATGAATTTAAATAGACAAATAATTTATAAAGTGTTACCAAACTTTCTTTTTGGAGGTAGTTATTAAAATAGAGGTTAAAGATAATAATATTGAGCAGGCATTGAGAGTTTTGAAAAGAAAACTCCAAAGAGATGGTTTTTTTAAGATTATAAAACTTAAAAATACTTACGAGAAACCATCAGAAAAGAAAAAAAGAATTCTTCAAGAAAATATTAAAAGAGTAAAGAAATTAAACAAGCTCAAAAATAGAATTTAGACACCGCGGGGTGGAGCAGCCTGGTAGCTCGCAAGGCTCATAACCTTGAGGTCGGCGGTTCAAATCCGTCCCCCGCAACCAATTTATAAACTGAATTTTGATTTATTTGAATCTTTTAAAAAACCTTTCACTGTAGTAATAGTCAATTTCTTAAAACTGTTTCCAAATTTTTCAATCTTTTCAATTATTGTTGGTGGAATAGTTATAATTTGGCAACCTAACTGTTTTGCTTGCAAATAATTATAAGGTTCTCTAGTACTTGCCCAGAGAATTTGAACATTTTTATATTTTTGAGAAAGTTTTAAACTTTTTTTGAATTGAGGTATTGGATCTTTGCCAGTATCAGCCATTCTACCTGCAAAAATTGAAATTATAACTTTCGTTTTTTTATTAATATTTTTTAATATTTGTTTAGTTTGTTCTGAAGTGTAGACAGCCGTTATATTTAATTTAATATTATTTTTATTAAGAGTTTTAATAACTTTTCTCATGAATTTGCCTTGAGAATTTATTACAGGTACTTTTACGTAAACATTTTTACCCCACTTACTAATTTTGTGACCTTGCAAAATCATATTTTCTTCATCGTCAGCAAAAACTTCACACGAAATTGGTTTTTTTGTAATTTTTATAATTTTTTTCAAGTAATCTTTATAATTTTTGGCTCCAGCTTTCCTCATTAAACTCGGATTTGTTGTAAAGCCTTTTACTATTTTCTTTTTATTGAATTTTTTAATAATTTTAAAGTCAGCAATGTCGCAATAAATCTTAGTCAATTATAAACTCTTAACTATCTCTTCTGTCATTTTTTTTGCATCAGCAAATAGCATTAAGGTGTTGTCTCTATAGAATAGATCGTTATCAATCCCTGCATATCCTGGTGATAAACTTCTTTTAACAAACAAAACTGATTTGCTTTTTTCTACATCTAAAACTGGCATACCATATATTGGACTTTGCGGATCTGACTTTGCAATTGGATTAGTAACATCATTTGCACCAATAACATATGCAACATCACAGTTAGCAAAATCATTATTAATGTCTTCTAACTCGAAAACTTCGTCATACGGCACATTTGCTTCAGCCAACAAAACGTTCATATGTCCTGGCATCCTTCCTGCTACTGGATGTATTGCATAAGAGACTTTTACTCCATTTTTTTTTAAGACATCTACCATTTCTCTTAATGCATGTTGAGCCTGCGCTACTGCCATTCCATATCCTGGAACAATAATTACAGAGGAAGCGTTTTTCATTAAAAAAGCAGCATCATCTGCATTACCATTTTTTACGGGCTTTTGCTCAGTGTTTTTAGAACTTGTTGATTGATCGGTTGCTCCCCATCCTCCTAGTATTACGTTAAAGAATGACCTGTTCATACCTTTACACATTATGTAGGAAAGAATTGCACCCGAGGAGCCAACTAAAGCCCCAGTTATAATTAAAGCTGAATTCTCAAGTGTAAAACCAATACCTGCAGCTGCCCAACCTGAATATGAATTTAACATCGAGATAACAACAGGCATATCCGCGCCTCCAATTGGTATTATCAACAATATACCGACTAAAAAAGATATTAATACTATTGACCAAAATATATTTGATGATTGAGATACGCATAAATAGTATATCAAAAATATTATCAAAATCCCTAAAAACAAATTTAAATAATGCTGTCCTTTAAAAGAAACTGGAGCACCAGACATGATTCCTCTTAATTTCAAAAATGCAATTATTGAACCAGAAAATGTAATTGCTCCAATTGCTGCACCTAAAGACATTTCAATTAAACTAGCTAATTTAATATTTCCAACAATTCCTAGATTAAATGCCTCTGGTTTTAAAAATGCAGAAATAGCGACAAAAACAGCTGCAAGACCTACTAAACTATGAAAGCCAGCAACAAGTTCGGGCATTGCTGTCATAGGAATTTTAAAGGCTATATAGGCCCCAATTGAACCTCCAACTAGAAGAAATACTAAAACATACACAAATGCAGATCCGAAAGTTCCTACAGTAAGAAAGGTTACAATAATAGAAATCGCCATACCAGCTATTCCAAAATAGTTTCCTCTTCTTGAAGTCTCAGGTGAAGATAAACCACGCAGAGCCAAAATGAATAAAATTCCTGATACTAAATAGAATAGTGATGATAAGTTAGGTGACATATTTATTTTTTCTTCTTTTTATACATTTGCAACATTCTTTGGGTTACTAAAAATCCTCCAAAAATATTGACTGCGGCTAAAATTATAGCAAGGTATCCGAATATATTTGAAGTTTCAAAAATACTGAATGTTGAGCTAGATAAAGCAGCTATAATAGCTCCAACAATAATTACAGAGGATATTGCATTTGTAACTGACATAAGCGGTGTATGAAGAGATGGAGTGACACTCCATACGACATAGTAACCAACAAATATTGATAATATAAATATACTTAATCTAAATATAAAAGGATCTATTTCCATTATTTTACCATAGTTTTCTCAATTATTTCATCTTCAAGATTTATTTCAAAATTTTTTTTTTCTTTATCATATAAATTGTTAACAAAATTAAACATATTTTTTGCAAAAAGATTAGATGCAGAAACGGGAAGTTTATTTAAGATATTAGCTTCACCCATAATTTTTACACCATTACTATCAATAATTTCATTAACTTTTGTTAATTCAGAGTTCCCCCCTTGAGATGCAGCTAAATCATAAATAACTGAACCATTCTGCATGACAGCAATCATATCTTTTTTAATTATAATAGGTGCTTTTTTTCCAGGTATTAAAGCTGTACATATAACAATATCAATTTTCTTTAAAGTTTCTTTTAACAATTCTTCTTGTCTTTTTTTAAAGTCATCTGAAGTCTCTTTAGCGTAACCACCTTCAGTTTCTAAATTTTCTGCTCCCTCTACAATTAAGAACTTTCCACCTAAACTCTCAACTTGTTCTTTGGAAGCTAATCTTACATCTGTGGCAAAAACAATTGCTCCCATTCTTTTTGCAGTTGCAATCGCTTGTAAACCAGCAACACCAGCACCAACAACCAAAACTTTAGCTGCAGAGATTGTGCCTGCCGCTGTCATCATCATTGGAATTGCTTTTTGAAAATAAGCAAAAGAGTCAACTACAGCCTTGTATCCTGCTAAATTCGCTTGTGAAGATAAAATATCCATCGACTGGGCTCGTGTTATTCTTGGAAGCAATTCAAGCGAAAAACAATTAATATTTTTAGATGTAATTTCTTTAAGTTTTTTTTCATTTAAATATGGGTTCAAGACACCTATCAAATATTGATTCTCTTTAAGTTTATTTAAATTTTCATCACTTAGAATATTCATTTGCAGTAAAACATCTGATTTTTTAATTACATCTTCATCACTAACTAATATATTTGCTCCCTCCACTTTATAGTCATCCTCATTAATACCTAAATGTGAAGCGTAATCTTTTGACAAATTAATTTCTAAACCTAGTGATTTATACTTTTTTACAACATCAGGAGTTATTGCAATTCTACTCTCAACGTTTTTATCTTCAGATATGGAACCAACTATCATAGTCTAATTAAGATATGATCTATTCATTACTTCTGTCGAGCTTTAAATTTTGGGTTTTTTTTATTGATTATATAAACTCTTCCTCTTCTTCTAACCAATTTAGAATTTAAATCTCTTTTTTTTAATGATTTTAATGAACTTGCGATTTTCATAATTAAATTTTAGTCTTAATAAACGAACTTATGTAATGTTTCAAACTTATTTTTCCAAATCTTTTAAAAACTCTGTTATTTATTGAAATATTTGTCAAAGCTGATGCATATCGCTCTCCTTCTCTATAGGGCAAATATTTAATTTTGCACTTAAACATTTTGGCTACATCAATAATTTTATATGAATTTTTATGAGAAATACTGTAATGAGCGTTTTTATTAAGTTTCCAGGCATCGTAGCACACCCTCACAGTATCACTTACATGTGTGAAAGTTCTTGACTGTGTTCCTGGCTTTACAATTGTTAAAGGTTCACCTTTTTTGTATTGATTTTCAAAAATTCCAATCACCGTTGCCATTTCTCCTTTGCTAATTTGTCTTTTTCCATAAACATTATAAAAATATATTACTTCAAATTTTAGGTTAAACCATTTTTTTAAGTTTTCTAGTAACTCAAGGTTTTTAGACTTAGTAAAAGCATATGGTGATAAATTTTTGTCACTTCCATGATTTCCTAAACTAGCTGATGTTGCTGAATAAATTAACTTTATTTTATTATCTAAACAAAACTTAAAAACTTCTTTAGTGCCTATTGAATTTGAGTGGAAACATTGATTAAAATATTTGAAACTTTGAAAAATTCTAGAAAACTCACCAAAATGGAAAATACTATGTATATTTTTTTTTAATTTTCTAAGTAAAAAATATATTTTTGATGTATCACCTTTAATATATTTAACACGTTTTGAATTTATGTGGTTTTTTTTGGACCCGCTAGAATAATTATCTAAACTTATTATTTTAAAATTTGTCTTTTCAATTAATAATTCGATTAAGTTTGAACCTATAAAGCCAGCTCCACCAGTTATTATTATATACTTTTTCATGAAGGAATTAGCCTGGCAACGTCCTACTCTTCCATGTCTTAAGACAAAGTACCATCGGCGCAGAAAGGCTTGACTTCCGAGTTCGGAATGGGATCGGGTATTACCCTTTCGCAATAATTACCAGGCATGGTTTTATACTTACTTATTTTAATTCTGTAAAGAAATCTTATTGTATAAAAAACCAATAAAATTTAATCTATTTAGGTAAAAATTAAGATTTTATGAAATTATGTATTTTTTTATGTATGTAATTGATTTCTTTTTTTCCCAATCCCTGGTGACAACCAATTAATAAACCATTTTTCATAATATAGTCTGCATTGGGAAATTTATTAACTTTATTTTTGCTATTATTTAAATTTGAAAATGCGGGGTGTCTTAGTATATTTCCTGAAAATATCGGCCTTGTTTGTATTTGTTTTTTCTCCAAGTACATTTGTAGATCTTTTCTTGAAAATTGATTATTTTTTTTAATTATAATTGGATAGGCCAAAAAATTTGTGTAAACCCCCTTTAAAATTTTAGGTAGTATAAAAAAATCTTTAAAATTATTAAAAAAATTTCTATGTAAATAAAAATTTTTATTTCTAATATTAGAAAACTTTTTGAACTTTTTTAGTTGAATAAGTCCAAATGCTGCACCTATTTCTGAAGGCTCAAAATTATAACCTGCCTCTGAAAATACAAATTTTTTGTCATATTCAATACCTTTGAGTTTTATATTAAGTCTTTTTTTTATGTTTTCTGAATCTTTTATCAAAGTAGACATTCTTCCCCAGCTTCTTAAAACTTTTGCTCTTTCATAGTATTTTTTATTGTTAGTAAGTAAGATTCCCCCATTACCTGCGCAACTTATTACATGAGACCCATAAAAACTTGTGATAGAAATATCGCTAAAATAACCAGTAGTTTTTTTATAAATTTTAGCTCCTAAGGTATCTGCGGAGTCCTCAACAATTTTAAGATTATACTTATTTGCAAGTTTCTTAATACTTTTCCAATCAGGAATATTTCCTATTAGATTTGGAATCAATAATAACTTTGTCCTTCTTGAAATTTTATCCTCAATTTTTTCAATATCTATTTGTAAAGTTTCAATATTAACATCCACTAAAATTGGTTTTAGATTATAATGTAATAAAGATGAAACTGCAGTTCCAAAATTTAGACAAGGAGTTATTACCTCATCTCCAGGTTTTAAATTCAAAACTTTTAAAGCCAACATAATTGCTGAGGAGCCAGAATTTACCATTAAACCAAAAGATTTAGAAAACTTTTTAGAAATGTTTTTTTCAAACTTAGTCACAGATTTACCCATTTGAGTTGTTTTTCTTAATTGACTTGTGACAGCTTCTATTTCTTTTAATCCATAAACATTTTTTCCATAGGATATTTTCATTTTAATTTTTATCTAATAACTACGTGTATACTTATTTGAATTATCACCAGATATAATTTGATTATGTATCCATTTATAGGTTTTTTTCAAACCATCTTTAAGTTTTGTACTTGGTACCCAATTCAAATCTTTTTTAATTTTGACATTATCGCTAGATCTACCTCTTACTCCCTTTGGTTTATCTAAAAGATAATTTTTATTTACTTTAATATCGGCAATATCTTCAATGGTAGATATCATCTGATTTATACTGACTTGTTCATCACTTCCTATATTATACACATCTTTTAAATTTGAATTAAATAATTTTTTTGTTCCTTCAATACAATCGTCGATAAACATAAAACTTCTTGTTTGCTCTCCATCACCCCAAACGTCAATCTCTTTTTGTTTATTTATTTTTGCCAGACATATTTTTCTACATAGTGCAGCAGGAGCTTTTTCCCTTCCACCATCGTAAGTCCCTAAAGGTCCATAAACATTGTGATATCTAACAACTCGAGTTTCTAAACCAAAGTCTTCATAAAAATGTCTACACATTCTTTCGCTAAAAAGTTTTTCCCAACCATATCCATCTTCTGGCTGAGCAGGATAAGCATCATCTTCTTTTAATCCTGGTACAAAAACATCCATTTGTTTATCAGCATTATAAACACATGCGCTCGATGAGAAAAAATATTTTTTTACTTTATTTTCAATACATGCTCTTAATAGATTTGTATTTATTAAAACTGACAGCATACACTCCGCTTTATTATTTTCAATAAAGCCCATTCCTCCCATATTGCATGCCATATTATATATATAGTCAATATTCTTTGTTACCTTTAAACAATTTTGATAATCTTTAAGATCTAATGAATAATTTATATTTTGTTCAAAAGTTTGAAACCAAAATTCCAATGGTTTAACATCGGCACAAACTACCTCATGACCTTCATCCATTAAAGATTTTACGAGATGACCTCCTATAAAACCACCGGCACCTGCTATTAAGTATTTCATAAAAATTTAATATAATTGTTTTTTCATTTTGGTCCATATAATTTATTTAAATAATTTTCTGAACCAACCTTTCCAATTACTTTTGAATTAATAAATTTATTTTGAACAAAAATTTTTTTTTTTGTTTTGTTTACACTTAAAACTTCATTTATCCAAGATCCAAATCCACCATCTTGAATATGATTTTCAAAAGTGACTATTTCGTTATACATTGATAATTTTTTGTATTGACTAGTTTTAACTTTCATACCCCACATTGGGATTGAATACCAATTGAATTGTAATTCTTTTTTTTTAAGAAACTTTTTACAATCATTATAGGTAGATCCTGTTGATAATATTAGTTTTTTTGTGTTTTTTTGTTTACTCATTAAATTCCATTCACCTGGATAAAGATTTTTCTTATCACTTTTTATCTCTATATTTAATGATTTATCTAATCTAAGATATGAAGGCTGGGGATTTTTAAATAAATATTTCAATGAACTTTTCAATTCATTGTTATCTAAGGGTGAACATATTAGTGTATTAGGTAAAGATCTTATCAAAGAATAATCTTGCAAACCATGATGTGTATATCCCAAATTTCCATATCCCAAACCTGAGCCAACAGAAACTATAGTAACTGGCAAGTTATGAAAATCTATATCATTTCGAATTTGCTCAGCACATCTGAAAGTTGGAAAATTTGCAATGGAATACACAAAAACCTTAAATCCACTCATTGAAAGACCAGCCGCAATACCAATCATAGATTGTTCAGAAACTCCAGCATTAAAAAATCTATTTGGAAACTCTTTTTTAAAGGGTTCAACTACATTGAAACCTAAATCTCCAACTATTAAAACTATTTTTTCATTCAATCTTGCTTCCTTAACGAGGATATCTATAAACAAATTCCTCATATTTTTATTTATTGAGTTCCTCTAAACCTAGTTTTAATTCATGATCATTTGGTGGTTTGTAATGCCATAGTACTTTATTTTCCATAAAACTTATTCCTTTTCCTTTTATAGTATTTGCAATAATCACAAGTGGTCTATTTGAACTATTTTTTAAAGATTTAAAAATTTCTTTATGGTTATGACCATCAATCTCTAATACTTTACATCCAAATGAGGTAAATTTTTTTTTTAATGGCTGTAATTTAAGAGTTTTATTAACAAAATCTAGACTTTGGATTTTATTATAATCTATTATGATAACTAAATTATTCAAATTGTGGTGAGATATGAAGAGTAAAGATTCCCAATTTGAACCTTCATTTAATTCACCATCACTTAAAAGAACAAAAACTTTGCCATTTTTATTTATTATTTTTTTTGATAAAGCGATACCAGCTGAAACAGGTAATCCGTGTCCCAATGAACCTGTCGATAAATTTACACCTGGTACTTTATGACTAGAATGTGACATTAAAATTGTTCCATTTTTACCGAAAGTATCAAGTGTTTTTTTTTTAATATAACCCAACTCATAAAGCAGGCAATATTGTGCAAGACATGCGTGTCCTTTACTCAGGATGAAAATATTTCTTTTATTTTTTTGCATAAAATTAAAATAGATATTTACTATTAAATCTACAATTGAGAGGGAGCTAGCTATATGAGCCGATTTGGCTGCATGTGAAATTTTTAATATGTTTTTTCTGATTTTTTTTGATATTTGATCAATATTTTTCATTTTTACATACTATATCAATCTAGTTTAATAACAATTATCTTTGATAAAATTAAAATATAAAAAGATTTTGATTAATCAATGATTTTAATATCTAATTTAAAAGAAAAACAATGTTTAAAAAGTTAAAATATAAAATTAAAAAAACAAATTTAGGAATATTAATTTTAAAATTTAAATTTCTTTTAAACTTAGGATTAGAAAAAGAAGCAAAGTACCTGAAAAAAAATTATACATTTGAAAACTCCGCAGATATTGGTTCAAATGCAGGATACTATTCAAACACTCTTTTAAAAATTAGTAAAAGGGTATTTTCATTTGAACCTATAAAATACCATTGCATTAATCAGAAAAAAATATTTAAAAATAAAAATATAATAGTTTATAATTTTGGTCTTGGTAACAAAAAAGGTAAGAAAAAACTTTTTATTCCAAAAAATAATGATCCAGAAGCATCCTTTATAAATTCAAATACTGAATTTGATAGTATATTTGTAAATCTAGAAAGAGGAGATTACTTTTTCAAAAGTAAAAAAGTTGATTTCATTAAAATTGATGTAGAGGGTTATGAATTAGATGTACTTAAAGGTTTAAGTTATCAATTTAGCAATTTTAAACCCTTACTCCTTATAGAAATTGAAAAAAGACACAACAAAAATTTTTTAAAAGTTTTTAATTTTTTAAAGAACCTAAATTATAAAATATTTTATTTAAGAAATGAAAATGAATTAAAAGAAATTCCAATAAATGATATTAATAAATTCTTAGAAAATAAACAAAAAATTGAATTTTTAAATAGTGAAAAATATGTAAATAATTTTTTTTTTAAATAAATCTACTTTTTTGATTTTGAAAATAAATAATAGTTATTTTTAATTTTTGGAACTTCAATTAATCTAGAAACTCTTTTTTTTTTTAAATTAATATTATTTAATTTTTTAAAATATTTTAAATTATCAATATTTTCAAAATTTTTTTGAAATGAGATTAATTGGTAATCAAACTTACTTAATAATATATCAATATTTTTTCTCAACTTTAGAGGAGTTTCAGATAAAGACCAATTTGCAATAAATAATTTTTTTAAATTTTGATTTTGATAAATTATTTTTTTTAGATCTTTAAATGAATGGATTAATACAATTTTTTTATTTCTATTCTTATAACCGATTCCGACATCCAAATTATTTTTTTTGATATAATAGTATTGGAGCACATTAATTTCAGGAGTATCAAAAATAACATATTTTAATTTTGGGTTAATTTTAAAAAAAGTAGTAGCCATATTTCCATATCCTCCACCAAATTCAAAAATAAATTTATAATTTTTGATTTTCTTATCTGAGAATTCTTGATATTTTTTTAAATGATAAGTTTGAAAAATTTTATTTCCACTTGTCTGTGGATCCAAAAAATATCTTACAGGGTTACCAATATTATTTTCGTTAATAAGTTTTTTCCAGAAAGACCAGTTTTTTGATCTCTTCAATTCATTTAAATATTGATTTAAAAATAGTCTGTTGTGTACAAAAAACATTTTTTGAATAAAAGAGTATTGTAAAAAATTCAGAAGTTTTTTATTTAAAATTATATTCAATGTTTTATTACTAAATATTTTATGTGTTTTTTTATAATTAGATTTCTTAGATTTTAAAATGTTCTCCCCTAATATTTTTGCTTCCTCAGATAATTTTTTTTCTCTTTCGTTATTTAATTCATTTTTATTATAGAAAATACTTAGAGAAGCTCTAATCTTTCTTTGGATATCTATTATCTGACTAATCACAAATTATCTGTTTTTTTGATTACAAAATTATATAGCTTTCTACAGTTTTCTTCCATTGAAATACTCTTAATTTTTTGTTTAGAAATTTTGTAATTTTTTTTTTTAGCTTGAAATAAATTAATTGCTTTTAAAAATTTTATTTTATTATTAGCGATTATTATATCTCGATTTTTTTCATAATTGATTCCTTCTATGCCTTTTTCAGTTGATATAATTCTATTATTCCAAATTAATGCCTCTAAAATTTTTATTCTTGTTCCATAACCTTCAAATATCGGTACTAATAAACATATTGACTTTCTATGTAAGTATTTAAGTTCACTTGTAGATACAAAATTTAAATTAATAACATTTTTACTATAAAATTTAATTTTATGATTTCCGGTTATAACTAGAAAAATTTTCTTTTTTATAAGCTCTGGTATTAAATATTTAATAATATAATCAATTGCTACTTTGTTAGGTCTATAATCATATGATCCACTAAATAAAATAAATTTTTTGGGTAATTTTCTTTTAGTTTTTTTTTCCTTAAAATTTTTAAGTTTTTTAATATTGAGCGAGTTTGGAAAAAGATATGTATTTTTGTTATACAGTCTCTTAAACCCCATTTTTTCTTTATTAGAGACAGATGTACTTATATTTGAGTAATTTATAACAAAATTTTCAAAAATATTTGTTAAGTAACATATTAATAAATTGGAGTTTGCTTTTCTAATTTCGTATTCAATACTATGAGATCTATAAATAATAAATATATTTTTTTGGAAGTATTTAAAAAACAAAATTGTTACAAAGGAATAGAAGATCCAGCTTGGCCCCTCTAATATTAGTATTTTTTTTTTTTCATTTTGAAAATATTGTTTGATAGCTAAGATTAAATTTAAAATTTTAAAAATTTTAAAAATTGGTCTATTTTTTTTTATTGTTATTGTTTTAATACTTTTACTATTTAATTTTTTTTCTGAAAGTTGAAAAAGTTTTTTTTCTTTTATTGGCCAAGATAAAAAGAAATCAGAACATACTCTTCCAGAACCTGTTTTGGGTGGATAACTATCAAAGAATGTTACAATCGCACATTTCATAAATTATAATAAAAGTAAGATCCTATTAAAAATATTGTGTAATAAGAAACTGAAAAATATATATAGTTAAATATTTTTTTGGTTTCTGTAGATTTTGATAAAAAAAGAATATTAATGGCTATAAAGGTGATTGGATCAAAATATTCTTGAAAAACAATATCAATTGTTGAAAAAACTAATGTTATTAGCGAAAATAGTATCAAAATTTTCTTTTCGAAGAAACAATTTAAGTAAATAAGAAATGTCCCTGAAAATATAGATAAAATTAAACTTAAAAAAAATTTATTTAAATTAAATAAGTATATAATTTTTGTTAATACTCCACCACCAATTGTAATTAAATCGGAGAAAAATATGAGGATTAAAAAGCATGCAGAGGATAAAAATATATAAATATATTTTTTTTTTATAAATTTAACTAAATCAAATAGATCTTTAAAATTTAACAACATTGTTGGCACAAAATATATAAACAAGATTGATAAAATAAATGGTAAATTTACTAAACTTATACTTAAACCTCTTTGATCTTGAGCCATTGGTGGTAATAAGCCATTCCAAATGTAAAAAAAATAAAGCATAGGTAAATTAAAAATTAACAAAGCAAAAAATATTAAAATATTTTTTTTGTCAAAAATTTTGTTGAAATTGAAAAATTCATAACAGTAGAAAATAAGTAAAAATATATAACTTTGTCTAGAAAGCACTGTTAGTGAGGCAGCTAGCAAACATAGTATTTGATTTGAAAAGTTTTTATTAGAATTAGATTTTTCATAAAAAAATAGGCTTAAAACAAAGAAGAAAACTCCAATTATTTCTTCTAATCCCCAAAATGTTGAGCTTCTTAGATAAGGACTTAATAAAACAATACTTGACAAGAGTAATAAACTAGAATTTTCAATTTTATTACCTGATAATTTTTTTTTTAAAGTTAGATAAAAGAAAAAAAATATAAAAATTGAAAAAAATATATTTGTGGTTACCAACTCAATAAATTCGATGTCTTTGAATATAATTTTATTAAAAATATAAAATAAAGGTAGAGAAGTAGATTTGTATATATCCCATGGAATTTCCCTCAGAGAGTAGATATTAAATAAATTAACATTATTTAAAATTGAGACAGAATCGTTTTCTGCTCCTCCTGATGAATTTTCACCTATAACTAAGCCAAAGATAAAAGAACTAATTATTAATAAAACTAATAAATAATTTATAAAAATATAATTTTTCAAACTGAATATTAAAAATTAAATCTTTCTTTTTCTACTACCATAGGAAGATTTCTAACATGTAATAGTATAATATTTATATATTCTCCCAATAGTCCTAAAAACAAAATTTGAAATCCACTTATTGCGAACAACCCAATTAACAAAGGTGCTTTACCCATTTCAAATTCAGTCCAAAGAAATAATTTTAGTAAAAGAAAAATTATAGCACAAGAGAAAGAGACAATACTTATTAAAAGTCCACAAATCGTCATAAACCTCAAAGGAACCTTTGAATGTTTTATTATCCCAAGTATTGCAACATCAGCAAGCGAGAAAAGATTATTGCTTGATTTTCCTTTTTTTCTTATAGGTTGATTAAATTTTAGTAAGTTAATTTGGGGACCAAGTTCAGCTAACAAACCTCTGAGGTATGGAATTGGATCATTAATTTTTTTTATAATATCAACAATCGATTTATCAATTATTCCTGATCCTGTTGTATTTTGTGTAAGTTTTACGTTTGAAATTTTACTCAAAAACCAATAATAAAATTTTTTTAAAATACTGATCACATTTTTTTCTTCAGAGCTTTCTTTTTGCAACAATGTAACTTTATTTCCATTTTCCCAAGACTGGATTAAATCCGGAATTAATTCAGGTGGATCTTGAAAATCTGCGTTTAATAAAATAACTGCATTTCCAGAGGTTTGCTTTATAGCATGCACTGGGGAAGCTAATTGGCCATAATTTTTGTTGTTAACAATTAATTTTACTGAATTATTTTTTTTTATTATCTCTTTTACTATTTGGACTGTTTTATCTAACGAATTATTATCGATTATTATATGTTCATATCTTACATTTAACTTGATAAAGATTTTTTCTACTCTTAAACATAACTCTTTTATATTTTCTTCTTCATTAAATGTTGGTGTAACAATACTTATAAATGACATATAATTTTTTTTTAATATACTAAATTTAATTATAAATATTCTAAAAATGGAAATGTTAAAACAAAAAAAAATTGTATTAATTATATTTCTTATAACAATTTCTTTAATAACATTAAAAGTAATTGATATAATATTATATAAATATTATGGTCTCGGAAAGCCTATTTTATATTCTAGCTCAAAACAATATGGGTATTTTATTAAACCTAATCAAAATATAATCAGAAGAGGGAAAAATATATATATTAATAATTTGGGTATGCGATCAACAAATTTATCAAATAATGAAAAAGATAAATTTAGAATATTGTTTTATGGAGACAGCGTAACTTATGGTGGCTCAATTGTTAACAATGAAGATTTATTTTCTGAGAAAGTTTGTAACAATCTAAACGAAAATGGTATTATGTTTGAATGTGGCAATTATGGAACAAATGGGTATAGTTTATTTTCAATAATTAGAAGAATTAAATATACAGAATTAGATAACACTGACTTAATCATTTTGACATTAATTGGAAACAATTTTCCAAGAACATTTCATAGTGTGTTAAGCCAACCGTTCTGGTCAAAGAATATTAACAACTTTTTCCCAGCACTAACTGAGGTTTTGTTTATATATATAGATAAGTACAGAAATGAATTAAAATATGATTTAGGTAATGAGGAAATTCATAAAAATATTGATTTAAAATATTATGATGACCTAATCAAAGAGCTAGATCAAACTCTAGAAGACAAAAAGATAAACTACATGATTTTTTATTCGCCTTCTCTTATTGAAATAAAAAATAAAGACTATTATAACTTTAAAAACTATTTTGATAGCTTTGAAAATTTCTATGATCTTTCAGAAATTCCAATTCAGAACAAAAAAAAATTTTATTTTGATAATGTTCACTTAAATAAATATGGTCATAGTGTTTATTCAAAATATATGGCAGAAAAAATTTTATTATTATTAGAAGGCTAAATTTTATTAATATAACTTTTAACAAACCTCATGCTTACTTCGAAAACAGTTTCATTTTTTGTCATTTGATTCCAATTTAAAATTATATCAACTGTTTCTGGAAGTGAAAATTTAGGCCTCCAATTAAGTTTTTTCTTTGATTTTAATGCACTGAGTTTTAAAGTGGAAGTTTCTTTTTCGATTTGTTTTTCTTTTTTTGTTTTGACAATAATTTTTTTTCTATTTAATTTCGATTTTTGAAAAAGATTTACTAATTTTTTTACGCTTATAGAGTCTTTATTGTTAGGAGCAAAATTCCAAGAGTCAAAAATTTCATTATTTTTTGAAAAAAATTTTTTTTTGGCTAATAAGGTATATCCATAAACAGGTTCCAAAACATACTGCCAGGGTCTTATATATCCAGGATTTCTTAGCAATAATGTTTTATTAAAATTCAGTGCATCTAAATAATCAGGAACAATTCTATTTTTTGAATAATCACCTCCACCAATAACATTTCCAGCTCTTGCTGTTGATATACTTGGTTTTTTTTCTTTAAAATAAGAGTATTTGTAGCTTTCTGAAACTAATTCAACACACGTTTTTGAAGTACCATATGGGTCAGATGCGCCAAGATTATCTCTTTCTGAATAAAATGGGTCATTTTTTTTTATTTTATAAACTTTATCTGTTGTAATAATTATTACTGTTTTGATGGTATTTATTTTTTTTATTGACTCAAGTAAGTTTAATGTTCCTATCACATTAACATTAAAAGTATCTTTTGGATTTTTATAAGAATCCACAACTAAGGGCTGGGCCGCTAAATGGAAAATTATTTGGGGTTTTATTTTCTTAATATTATAACTTAATCTATTATAATTTAGAATATTTGAATAAATTGATTTAGCAAAAATTCTACTTAGTTTAGCTTTTTGAAATAAATGACCATTCTCTGGTTTTAATGAGTATCCATATAATTTTGCTCCAAAATTGTATAACAATAAAGATAGCCATGACCCTTTAAATCCTGTGTGACCTGTAATTAAAACTTTTTTATTTCTCCAAAAATTATAATCATTGTTCATTCTAAGTTTTCCAAGGACAATTTGGCATTCTCCATAAATTTTCCAAATGTTCTTTGTCCCTTATTGTATCCATTGGATACCAAAATCCTGAATGTTTGTAACCTAACAATTGACCTTCTTTAGAAAGATTAGAAAGTGGTTCTTTCTCCCATACTGTATTATCATCAACAATATAATTAAGAATTTTTTTATTAAGTACAAAAAACCCGCCATTTATCCAGCCACCATCTCCTTTTGGTTTTTCAACAAAATTAGTAACAATATTTTTTTTTAAATTTATTGATCCAAATCTACCAGCTGGCTGAACTACTGTAATTGTAGCTAGTTTTTTATTTCTTTGGTGAAATTTTATACTTTCAGTAATGTTTACGTTAGAAAGTCCGTCACCATAAGTCAAACAGAATGTACCTTTTAAATACTTTTTAATTCTTTTAATTCTTCCACCAGTTTGTGTTTCTGCTCCAGTATCAATTAAAGTAATTTTCCATTTTTCAAAATTATTCTTATGATAGGTCAATTTATTTTTTTTTAAATCAATTGTTATATCCGAAGAATAAATTCCAAAATTTGAAAAATATTCTTTAAGTAATTCTCCTTTATATCCACAACATATAATAAATTCATTTATACCGTGATGCGAATAGTGTTTCATAATATGCCAAATAATTGGTTTTCCACCAATTTCGATTAAAGGTTTTGGCCTTAATAGGCTTTCTTCAGATATTCTGGTTCCTCTTCCACCTGCTAAGATTACTGACTGCATTAAAGATATATACAATTAAAATGATGAAATTGAAAATTTTATTTATTATATTTATCAACAAAATCACTAATTAATTCATCTAGTTTTTTTTGCTTTTTTATAAGATTGAATAATCTTGACTGATTATTTTTATAAAATTGATATTTTTTTTTATTATTAGATAGTTCAATAATTTTTTTAGATGAAATCCTAAAGTCCTCAATATTTTTAAACTGAAGAATGGGACCGAGTTTATATTTCTTGTTATACCATCCAAGTAAACCTAAATTGTTGGTAATTACAGGTTTCTGATAACTAATTGATGAATGAAATACACCACTAGACCCGAGGGGTGTATTTTTATAAACGCACCAGACTGCATTTATATTAGAAAATAAATAAGTTTCTTCAGCAGGATAAATAAACCTATTGAGTATTTTAAAATTAGCGTCAACACTTTTCTTAACAAGATTTTTTTTATTTAGAATTTTTTTTGCCTCAATATTTTGTTTTCCTGCAACTATAATATTTATTTTAATATAATTTTTTATTTTTTTGGTAATTTCTATCAATTCCTCTAAAGACTTTGAATTTCTAATAGCTCCATAAACTAAAACATTAAAAAATCCTTTAGCAATCGATGATTTAATTCTAGATTTTTTATTAACTTTATTTACCGGTTCATTAAAGAAAATTATTTTGTTATTAAATTTTTTATTAATTGAGAAATTATAAAATAAAATATCATTACTAAAAATTTTTTCTAAATATTTATTAGAAATTAACTTATATAATAGGTATTTATATAAAAAATATTTGATACCTATTTTTTTATTTTGATATTGATGAACTCTAGGATTTACTAAGATTCCTGAAAATTTCACAGAGTCAAAAGGATTACTAAAAAAACATAAAACTTTATCTATGTGATCAAGATTTGTAAAAAAAATTTTATCGAATTTTAATTTTCTATTGTATTTTTTTATCTTTAAATTAAGATTTTTATAATTCTGAAATTGATTAATTAACAGATTTAAGAAGAACTTATTTTTTGAATAAATTAAATCGTCGCAAAATATTATTTTTATTTTTTTATTTTCTCTTCTTAAAACTTTTAAAATTTCAAGTTTTAAAATTTTTTTTGAAGTTAAAATATAAATATCTACTTTTCCTTTAAGAGATTTTAAAACTGTGTTTACGTATAATGAAATAAAATGTCCTTTAGTCTCAGGTTCAACTATTAGAATTTTCATTAAAGTTTTTTTACCTTTGAGACTATAAAATAAATAAATGAAAAAAATAATCTAAAATACTTTAATAAAGGTATTATACATTTATTTTTATTTAATTCTTTATAATAAAAAGTTAAATTTTTCTGCATTTGTCCATCCCATTTTCTTTGAACACCCAACGGTAAATTTAAAGGATAAGGTTTTGATATCTCTGAAAATTTTTTCCACAAGTAGAAATCCCCAGCCATTTTATAGTTCTTGTTAAACCCTCCAACTTTATTAAACAAATCTCTACTAAACATTGTGCTCTCTTGTTGTATAAACCCCCATCCACAATTATGAGCAAATCCATTTTTAATTATTTGTCTTGGATAAACATATGGAAATAGTGAAATAGAAAATTTCATCTTTTCATATTTAAAACTAGTTTTGCAATTTATCCAATTAATATTTTGATTACTCATTAGAAATTTTTTAATATTTTCTAAAACATAATCATTCTTTAAAAAGTCATCTGAATTAAGCCAAAAAAAATATTTTCCATTACAATTTGAAAAACCTTTGTTTAAAGCATCGTACATGCCATCATCTTTTTCTGAAATGAATTTAGTAATACCAGAAAGATATTTTTCAATTATTTTTTTTGAATTATCGCTCGATCTATTATCAACAATTATGTATTCATAATCTTTTATTGATTGATTAAGAATACTTGTAATAGTTTTTTCTAAATATCTTTCACCATTTGAGACAGGTGTTACTATAGAAAAAAAAGGACGTTCCATCTTTCCTCTTATAACTATAAACCAGAATTTAAGAAATAATTATAATATTCTCTTAGACCATTTTTAATTTTAATTTTTGCTTTCCAACCTAAATTGTCTAGAACTTTAGTGTCTAACTTTCTTTTTTTAACACCATCAGGATATAATTTGTTATAAAATACTTGGCCTTTGTATCCAGTTATTGATTTTATTATTTTGACCAGATCTCTTATTTTTAAATAATCTTTACTACCAACATTAATATAGGGTTTATTAATTTTTTTATTTATTACAAATTTTACAGCGGAGGCTAAATCATCCACATTTAAAAATTCTCTTTTCACATTTCCAGATCCCCATACTTCCACAGATGTATGAGACTTAATTTTTGCAATATGAAATTTTTTTATTAAGGCTGGGATAACATGACTTGATTTTAAGTTAAAATTATCTCCCTCCCCATATAAATTTGTTGGTTGTAACGTAATAAAATTTTTTTTATATTTTAAATTTAAGTACTCACAAAATTTTAAAGATGAAATTTTAGCTATTGCATATCCCTCATTTGTCTTTTCTAACCTAGAAGATAATAAATATTCCTCCTTTATAGGTTGCTTAACATTTCTAGGGTATATGCATGCAGAACCTAGATTTATAAACTTTTTTACGTTATACTTGTTAGCTGCTGCTATCAAATTAAAACCAATCATTGTATTTGTGTAAATATATTCATCTATATATGTTGCATTATCCAATATGCCACCTACTCTTCCTGCTGCATTTACCACAATGTCAGGCTTATTTTTTTTAAACCATTTGTCTACTTTATTTTGATCAACTAAATCTAATTCTTTTCTCAAACAATTTATGATCTTAAATTTTTTTTTTAAAACTTTCAAAATTGCACTACCAACCATTCCCTCTTGACCTGCAATATATAATTTTTTTTTCACTTATATTTTTTAATAGAATTTAGAACTTCTTTTCTATCGGATACCATCATTTCCCTAATTAGGTCTTCTATGTTTGTTTTTGGTTTCCACCCCAACTTTTTTTGTGCTTTTTTTGAGTTACCTATTAAATTTTTAACATCAAGTGGTCTAAAATACTGTTTACTCACTCTTATAATAACATCATTTTTTTTAACTTTAAGTTTTTTCTTAATATCTAAATCAACAATTACTGCTTTTTCATTTGTTCCTTTACCAACCCATTTAATTTTTATACCTAAAAATTTACAGCATCTTTCAACAAAAAATTTAACACTATACTGTTTTCCTGTTGCCACGACATAGTCTTCCGGTTTTTTTTGTTGAAGAATTTTCCATTGCATTAAAGCATAATCTCTCGCATGACCCCAATCTCTAAGAGAATAAATATTTCCTAAATAAAGGCATTTATCTAAGCCTAATGCTATTCTGTTTAACCCTAATGTAATTTTCCTTGTTACAAAAGTTTCTCCTCTACGAGGAGATTCGTGGTTAAATAAAATTCCGTTACAAGCATAAATATTAAATGACTCTCTGTAATTTTTTGTTATCCAGAAAGCATAAAGCTTTGATACTGCATAAGGACTCAAGGGATAAAATGGCGTGCTCTCAGATTGTGATTTCTCCTGGATTTTTCCATAGAGCTCTGAAGAGGATGCCTGATAGAAACGTGTTTTTTTTAGTTTTAAACTCCTTATTGCCTCTAATATTCTTAGGGCCCCTAAAGCATTTACATCAGAAGTATATTCTGGTATTTCAAAACTAGTTGCGACATGGCTTTGAGCTGCAAGATTGTAAATTTCTGTTGGTTTAATTGTATTTATCAAATTTAAAACTCTTAAAGAGTCAGAAATATCTCCATAATGTAAAAAGAATTTTTTTTTATATTTTTTATTTTCATAAATATGGTCTATTCTCTCTGTGTTAAATGATGACGATTTCCTTTTCATCCCATGAACTATATAATTTTTATTTAATAATACTTCAGCAAGATATGAACCATCTTGACCAGTTATTCCTGTAATAAATGCTATTTTTTTTTTCATGATTAAGTTAATAGAATTTTTGTGTAATAGTACTATAGATTTTTAAAAATAATATAATGAAAATATCTATCATAACAGTTTGTTTAAATTCAGAAAATACTATAATTTCAACGTTGAATTCAGTATTATCTCAAACTTACCAAAATATCGAGCATATTATTGTAGATGGTGGATCAACTGACAAAACAATTCAAATAATTAATAATTATGATCATAGAGAGAAAAAAATAATTACTGTAGAAAATAGCGGTATTTATGACTCGATGAACAAGGGGATTGAGGCTGCTACTGGGGAAATAATTACAATTTTAAATTCTGATGATATATATCAAAATACACACACTATTTCTGAAACTGTAAATCTGATAAAAGAAAATCCAACCTACCCGATTTATCTTGGAGATGTGGTTTATTTTAAAAACTCAAGTTATTTCGAGATTTATAGACATTATAGTTCTAAAAATTTTAAGCAGTGGCACATGAAAATAGGTCTTATGCCACCACACCCGTCATCTTTTATAAAAAAAAAAATATACGAAAAATATGGTCTATATCGTTCAGATTTTAAAATTGCTTCAGATTTTGAAATATTTCTGAGATTAATTTTTAAAGAAAAATTGAGTTTTTATAAATTAAACAAAACAATAGTAAGAATGAGAATGGGAGGTATATCTGGTAGAAATATAAGAAGTTATATAATTTCAACAAAAGAAATACTCAAATCATTCAAATTAAATAAAATTAGAACTAATTTATTTTTAATATTACTAAGATTACCTCCAAAACTTTTTCAATATATTTTTATCTCAAAAAAAAATTTAAATAATAACTTTAGGCTTTTTGAATTAAAGTTTGGTAAAGAATATCTTCAAGATGCTTTTAAAATTGTGAAGGATGTAAAAAATATTCCATTTAAAAAAAATTTTATTCTCTCAGGTTTAAATCTTGCTTTTCTAGGTTATTATTTTAAGAATGATATAAAACAGCATCAAGATTTATATCATTGGCCAGATGGAATTTTTGCAAAAACAGTTTTTGATAATATTCGTAAAGTACCTGGTAGAGATATTATTAATAATATGGAATTACCAAAATTTATACAGAAAATATATGTTTATGGAAATCTCTCTTTGTTAAATAAGAATTTTTTAATTAAAAAATTTAAATTACCTATTGTTCACAAAAAATTACCCTATGGAAACATTAGTAAAATAAAACAATACATTAATGAAGAAATTGACAAAAATTCAATAGTTTTTTTAACACTTCCAACACCTAAGCAAGAACAAATTGCTTTTGAAATTGCAAAAAATAATAAGCATTTTAAAATTATTTGTATTGGTGCTTCAATTTCGATCGCATCAGGGGAAGAAAAAAGTGTTCCAAAAGCAATTGAAAATTTTGAATTTTTATGGAGATTGAGAACAGATCCTCTTAGACGAATTTTAAGGATGTTTGAGTCAATGGTTTTTTTTCTAAGTGGGAAATACCTTAAGAAAAAATTAAAAAAAATTAATATTTACTCTATTGAATAAAAAAAAATTATATATTTGGGCGAGCGATTTATCTCAATATACAGGTGAGGGTAGTTTAGGTAATTTATTTATTAAAAAAAAACTAGAACCTTTATATAATTTTAATATTATTAAGCCCAAAAATAATATAATTATTAATAACTCTTTCTTTAAAAATAAGTATATAACTCCTATTTTGGGTATCTTTTATTGCTGGAAATTATACCTATTAAAAAAAAAGGTTTGTTACTTAAATTATCTGCCCCTGTGGAATATATTTATTTTTAGTTTATTACCGCCTTCAACCCTGTTAGGCCCAATAACTGGTGGATCAAATTATAAGAAAGACTTAAGCTTCAACTACTTTGTAAGGAATTACTTATTCCCAATTTTATACAAATTAAGCATATTTATTCTTAACAAAAGAGAGGTGAATACAGTTTTTTCAACAATTTTACTAAGAAAATACTTAAATGAAAAACTTAAAAAAAAATCAGATTTCAATTTTTTTTTAAAAGGAATAAAAAAAAAAAAAACATCTAAGAAAAAAAAAATTTATGATTTTATAATTTATTACAGAAAGCATAGAAATAAACAAGAGCTTTATCCTATTAAATTTATCAATAATCTTTTAAAAGCCAATTTCAAAATAATAGTAGTGGGAGATAAATTAGAGATTGATGGATTAAAAAATTTAGGGTTTTTAACAAAAAATAAACTTGAGAAAGTTTTATCTAAGACCAAGATTTTTATTTCATCCGAGGAGAATATTTATAATTTTTTTGCAATTGATTGTATAAATAATAATGTAAATATTTTAACTAGTACAAAGCCTACTAAAATAGGAAGAGAATTTGACAGTAAAATTATTTATCATAATACCAAAACAAAATTTAAAAAAAAAAATATTTTAAAATTGCTTAAGAAATTTTAAAAACTTCTAAAATTTCGAGGCTTGTTTATTGAACTGACAGGGTATATGAAGATTATTAATTAAGGTTTTTTTATTATGCAATGTTATTTTGGTTTAAAAGCAATTTTCGTCCTGTTTAATGAGAATAGATAACAAATGATTAAAAAATTTTATTTTAAGAGTAACGAAATTTTATTTTATTTATTTCCAATTTTTATCGTATTTAGTAATTTTTTAGCAAATTTTACAGTATTTTACTTAGCTATCTTAGGGACAATACTATTATTTAAAAATGAAAATTCATTCATAAAAAATAAGATTGTATATATATTGTTACTTTTCTGGTTATATATTTCTATTAGATCTTTTTTCTCATCAGAAATTATTTATTCTTTGAAAAGTTCAATATTGTTGATTAGATATTTCTTATTTTTTATAGCGGTTACGTTTATTATTGAAAAAGAAAAAAGAATAATCAAAAACTTTACTATAATACTCTCAGTTTTTTTTATGGTTTTATTTATAGATAGTTTTTATGAATTTTTTAGTGGGAAAAACCTATTTGGTTATCAAGAAAATGTTAGATTTAGAATCTCTAGTTTTTTTGATGGTAGATTTGTTCTTGGATCATATGTGTCCAAGATGGTATTATTGTTGATAGTATTGTTAGGTTATTTTTTTCAACAAAATTCCAAGCCTATATTTATATTTATATCTTTAATTTCGCTTATCGTAATACTTCTATCGGGTGACAGAGCCGCATTTGGTTTATTTTTGATATCACTGTTAAGTATAATTTTTTTGGTGAATTATGATTTTTTTAATATAAATAAAAAAGTTATTTTTTTTATATCTATATTTGTTGTTTTATTATCAGCCTTTTTATTGTCCGAAAGTTTTAAACACAGGTTTTTTTATAAAACTTTAAGTGATATTAAGAGTGCTGATAAAATTATTTATTTTTCTAAAGGACATCAAAGTCATTGGCAGACATCAATAAAGATGTTTGAAGACAGCAAACTATTCGGTAAAGGACCAAATATGTTTAGGAAGTTATGTGATGATCCTAAATACAACTCTGGTCCAAAAAGCTGTAGCACACATCCTCATAATTATTATATTCAACTTTTAGGAGAAACTGGGATAATTGGTTTCTTGTTATTATTCTCAGTTTATTTGATAATTATTTTTGAATTAATTAGACAATTTTTTCACGTTTATATAAAGAAAACTATTTTTTTTAATTTTGGCCAGTTGGCTATAATTTCATTAACTTTTGCAAATTTTTGGCCTTTAATTACAACTGGAAATCTTTTTGGAAGCTTCAATTTAAATTTAATTATATTTCCGCTATGTTTTTATCATTTTTTAAAATCTAAAGATTAATATAGTTAATAAAAAATATTTTAATAATTTTATAGAGAACATACAATGATAATTAATGTACTTCATAATACTAATTACTGTAAGGTTTATAAATGAACAAAGTAAATATTTTATTAACCATATTTTTGGTTTTTGTAATTCATTATTTTGATGGGTTTAAAAATATTTATAAAATCTATAAGAGAAGTTATGAAAGTAGAATGCAAAGTACACATGGCTTTTGTGAAAAAGAATCTTTTGGATTTTATAATGATATGGTAAAAAAGTATGAAATAAACAAGTATAAAGTAATTCAAGAAAATTATGAGAGTTACCCGTTATTGAGAGGTTTTTTTTATGAAAAAGATATACGTCTTGATAAAAAGTTTGTATTAATTTTAAATTACCCATATACAAATTTACCTGAAACACTTAAAGTAGAAGGAAAGGAAATCAATTTAAGTAATCTTAAATTACTTGAACAAAAAAATAATTGTTACCTTTATATTTTTAATTCATGATTGAAATAAGTGCTATTATATTACAATTATTATTTTTTTTAATAATTTTTTCATTTCCATTGAATCCAATAATTTTAAATAAAATAATAAAATCAGATAAATATTTTTTTGGTACATTTGATACACTACTGATTAACGGGGTTTTTTTATTAAACTTTCTTATTATTTGCTCCTTTTTAAATTTTAATCTTAAATATTTATTTTTTATATTAATCACCCTTTCAATTTTAACTTATGCTTTTAATTATAAAAAGTGGATGCAATATTTAATAAAAGAAAAAAAAAATTTAATTTTTTTCTTGATAGTTTGTCTTTGTATATTTTTTAGCTTATCAAATTCTTTAAAATTTGAATGGGATGGCATTGCGCATTGGTTTTTCAAAACTAAATTATTCTATGATGGGCACCCAGTTGAGAATATTAAAAATCTTCCTGCTCCCATGTACCCACACTTAGGACCGTACATATGGGCTTTTTTTTGGAAAAATTCAATAATTCAATATGAATATCTTGGTAGATTGATTTATGTTTTTATTTATATTTTATCAATTTTTTCAATGGGTTGTTCATTTTTTAAAGATAAAAATAATTTCAATCTATTTTTATTTCCAATTATTTTATTCTTAATCATACTTACATATGATGAGTATTTATTTGGGGGATATCAAGAATATTTATTATTTAGCTTTATAGCTTTAATGTCAAAATTAATGTTGAGTTCCATTGAAAATAATGAATCTTCAATCGAACAATTATTTATTTTAATATTTACTGGTAACTTGCTAATTTATTTCAAAGATGAGGGGCTAATATATTTAATAATAATTTTCGTTATTTTTCAGTTTTTTTTGAGGAATAATTCGCAAAAAGTTTTGCTCATATTAAGTCTGATTGTTTCAATTTCAATTCAATTTTTCTTAGAAAAAAATATTATTCAAGTGCATGGATTCCAGGAATCAATAAATATAAATTTTGATAAAATTTTAAATATTAAATTTTTAATTACAAATTCAGTTTTAATTATAAAATATATGATCATTTCATTATTAAAATATCCATTATGGATTATCACCTTTATATCTGCTTATTTTTTAATAAAACAAAAGTTTGATAAAAAAAATATCACCTTACTTTTTTTTATAATTTTGGCTATTTTTGGATTTTATTATGCTCTTTATACAATACATCCTCATTCATCTGAATTTTTAATGAAAGTTACATTAGATAGACTTTTCTTTCAAACTTCTGGTTTTGTAATAATTTACATTTTAATTACTTTTAATGAAATCTATTTAAAATTTGATAATTATAAAACTGAATGATTTTATCATACTCTATTATAGCAATTCTAAATATATTCTTATTTTTATTTCACAATAAACTACATAATATAAACTATCCGATTGACCATCCAGGTAAAAGAAAAATACATTCAGATGGTGTTTTACTATCTGGTGGATTATTTTTTTTTATTAATTTAATTCTATTCTTTATAATTAAAAATATATTTGGAATATCATTTATTGAATTTTCAGATAAAAACATTGAAAATTTATTCTTATTTTCAGCTATTACATTTTTCGTTTTAGGTTTTGTAGATGATAAAATAAATTTAAACGCAAATTTAAAGCTTTTAGTAATAATTTTCATTCTTTGCCTTTTTTTAGGATTAAATGAGAGTCTTATAATACAAATTTTAAAATTCAGTTTTACAGATAAAACTATAAATTTAGGAAATTATTCATTTATTTTTACAATACTTTGTTTATCTCTATTTATAAATGCATTTAATATGTATGATGGAATAAATTTACAATCAGCTTCATATTCACTAATTTTTTTTATTTTTTTTATTTTAAACTCTTATAATATTTATTTTATTTCTATGTTTATTTTCTCTCTTATTTTATTTATGTTTAAAAATTTTCAATCAAAATCTTTTTTAGGTGACAATGGTTGTTATATTTTATCGTTTATAATTGGTATTTTTATAATAGATATTTATAAATTTGAAAAAATTTATTCAGATCAAATATTTTTGTTAATGATGATACCTGGCATTGATATGTTGAGGCTATTTATAATAAGAATTTTAAATAAAAAAAACCCATTTAGTGGTGATAAAAATCACTTACATCATATTTTACTAAGACGATTTAATCAAATTTCAGTTTTTAAAATTTTATTTATTATAAAATTATTAATTTTGACAGCTGTTTTATTAAAGTTAAATACTGTAATAGTTTTATTTGTCACTTTTATTGTCTATGGAATTCTTTTAAAAAAATTAAATTTTAATTGATAATATTTTTTTATCTTTAATTTCATATATAAAATCACATTTTTTTAAATTTTCAAGATTATGTGAAATTAAGATTATTGTTTTTTTTTGACTTAATAAATTCTCAATTATTTTTTTTTCATTATTTTCATCAAGTGCGCTAGTTGGTTCATCTAGTATTAAGAGATCCTTATCTTTGTAAAGTGCTCTAGCTATTGCTATTCTTTGAATTTGTCCTCCTGAAAGTTGATTACCTAAGTCACCTACGCTTGTATTGATGCCATTAGGCAATGTTTCTATGAATTCTTTTAACTGAGTATTTCTGATTGAATTTTCCAATTTCTTTTTATCCAAACCCTCTTTGTCAAAAAAAGTAATATTATTTTGAATAGTATCATCCAACAAAACAGAATTTTGAGAGACATAACTTATTTGATTTTGCCATGCTCTAAAACTACTCCGATTCGAAAGTGGTTTATTGTCAATCAAAATTTGCCCCTTGGTCGGTCTATTTAATGTAGAAATTATATCTACCAGAGTTGATTTTCCTGCCCCTGAATAACCAAATACACCTATTTTATGTCCTTTATTTATTTTCAAATTTACATTTTCCAATACATTTGATCCATTTGAAGGATAACTAAAATTTACATTTTTTAACTCTAAAGATGTTTGAAATTTTAAATCCTCATTATATTCATCCTCGGAAATTTTACTATAATCTTCATTTTTATCTAATTCTTCATTTTCAAAAAAAACTTTTTGCATCGCATGAGACGCATAAATAAGTTGATTATATGATCCAATAATTTTATTAAAACTTGGTACTATTCGGTAGGTTGCCATCAAAAATAAACCGGAGAGAATAATAATCTCATTAATATTATACTTTATACTGTTTAAATATATTATAATTGTAAGAATGGAAATTATAGCAACGAGTTCCATCAAAATTTTTGGTAAAATAGTCATAATCATAAATTTTTTATGAACCTCAGCAAGTTTCTCTACCTGGGATTTTAATAACCCAAAAAAATATGATCTTTTATTTTCTAAAATTAAATATCTGATATTTGAAAATATATTATTTAAAAGAAAAAATTTTTTCTCAGTCGTATCTGCTCTAGTAAATCCAATTTTTTTACTAATTTTAGAAATAATTCTTAAAATAAGAATACCAAAAAAAAAATAGAAAATAAAAATTAGTATTAAATTAAATTGACCCCAAAAAATAAATGCAATTAAAAAGCAAATTAAAGTAATAACTTCTGTAAAAAGTATTAAGAGTGGTCCTACATAATTTCTGGTTGCCATTGCTATTTCATCAGAAAATATTGTTAAAAATTCGGATTTTTTTTTTTTTAAAAAGAAATTAAAATCTTTTTTGGTGCACATATCTATAATATGATAAGAGAATTTTACTTCTAAATATTTTGCAAATCTTACATGGCTTCTAAAAAATAGAAAAATAAAAGTATTTTTTATTACAAAGATTATTATAAAAAGAAAACATGCATAAAATATATTATTTAGTTGTGGCAAATAACTATCAATATATATAAATAGATTTCCGAATAAATTGCTCTCTGATTGTTTTTGATCACTATTTAAAACTACATGTAATACTGGTATTAAAGATGCCAAACTTATAATTTCTAAAATACCAGCAATAAAAGAGTTTATTACTAGTTTGATAATCTTAATAATTTCTCTTTTTTCAAGTTTAGAAAGAAAATAAGTCAAATGTCCCATTAAATATAGTACCCCCTTTTATAATATGAGCACATTCTTATAAGAAGTTTTCTTGTGTTAAATATTGGTTTATAATTAAATTTCTTTTTCATTTGAAAATTTGAAGCCTTCCGAGAGCTTTTCGACAATTTTAAAACGTATTTCACTTTTTTTTTAATTTTTAAATAATTAATTAAAATTTTTATCAAATCTTTTATTTTGTAGTTTTCGTTATTAGCTAAGATTAAACTAGAAGGCTTTTTTAAAGAAAGAATTTTGTAAAATAATGGCAAGAAATCATACACATGTGAAAGATTTCTATATTCATTTACATTATAGAATGTTATTTGACTCTGTGAGCTCTTTAATTTTTTGATTATTGTAGGTATTAAGTGTGATTTTGGACTGTATAATGATTCGTGGTTATAACAAATAGCAATTGAGATAAATAATTTCATTTTTTTGAACTTATTTATTAATTCATGGGATTTTATTTTACACTGACTATAATAATTATCTCCATGCATTAATGAATTTTCATTTTTCACATTTTTTTGGTTTTCTCCAAAAATTTCACCTGATGATAAATATAAAAGTTTCGATTTTTTATAGTATTTTTTAAAAAAAATTAAAAAATCACTTAAAATTTTATAATTTGAATTTTTACAAATTTCTTTTTCAAATTTATTAGTTGGAATCTTACTGTAACCTGCAAAAAAGTAAAAATTATTAATTTTAAATTTTCTTATTTTTTTAAAACTATTTAAGTCAAATTTTTTAAGCCTGAGTATTTTAAGATTTGAATTTTTTATTCTTTTTATTTTATCGTTCTTATTTCTTATAATTGCGAGAGTTTTAATGTTCTTTTTTAATAAATATCTTGTCATGAAAAAACCATCTTGACCGTTAGCTCCAATAACAGCAGAGTAGAAATTTATAGTCATTTAAATTTTCTTTGAAATTTTAATGGAGGGAAATGGCCAAATGTATTTTGTATTTTTAAAATTATACTTTTTAAAGTTTTTATAAATACTTTTTTTAAAATGCCATATCAAAAATAAAATGTAATCATTCTTATTTGCATAAATTTTTTTTTCTGGAATTATTTTAATATTTGATCCTGGGGTATATAAATTATATTTTTCCTTGTTGACATCATAAATACCATCAATAATTTTATTATTTAATTTGCATAATTGTAACAAAACATTACCTTTAGTTGATGCACCATATCCATAAATCTTAAAATTTTTTTTCTTAATATTTGAGAGTTTTAAATTTATTTCTTTTGCTTTAGTGATTAATTCTTTGTAAAATTTTTTTAATTTTTTTGAATTGTTAATTCCTAATTTATTTTCTTCAATAATTATTTTTTGGAGTTTTTTTCTTTTTGGTTTGTAATTAGAATGTTTAAAAGCAATATCAAAATTAATACTACCTCCATTAATTTTATTTCTATGGTAATCAACTATCTTAAGATTAGTTTGATTAATTAGATAATTGAATGATGTAAAACTAAAATATGTTAGATGTTCTTGACAAAAAGTATCAAAAGAGAATAATTTTATTATATCTGGTAAATAAGCTACTTCTACGTGAAATATGCCATCTTTATCTAAAATATTTTCAACATTCTTACAAAAACTTAATGGATCTTTTAAATCATAAAACATAGCTACTGATGTAATGATTTTAAATTTTTTTTTTTTATTGAAAATATCTTTTGAAAATATTTTTGAGATTACTTTTATGTCCTTTTGATAATATCTAATAAACTTTTTAGCCGTTGGATCAACTCCATACTTTTTAAATTGATTTGAAAATAAATTTAATAAAGTTCCATCATTACTTCCAATATCTAAAATAGAGTCTTTTTTTTGAGGATTAGCAATTCTTACCAATCTATCTTTTTTTTCTCTTAAATGAGATATCATGCTTTTATTTAAACTTGATCTATAACCGTAATTTGTTCCAAACAATTTACTTTCATCATAATTATGTGCTAATTGAAGTAATTTAGATTTATTAGAAAAAACTAATTCAATAGGAGTTTTCTTATCTTTATTTTGTTTTCTTTTGTTAAATGTCCCTGTTAAGCTAAAATTGCCTAATTTTCCAATTTTAATTAGATTTTTGTCATTCGAGACTCTGCACTTTTTAATTTTTGTAAATAACATTATTTATTATAAAATTTTACGAGAACAATACTTTTAGCACTTAAGACAAATTCATTATCATCTTTTTTAACTAAAGGCTCGATGTTTTTACACTCAAATTCATTACTTAAACTCCATTTCCCATCAGCAAATCTATAGAAAATTACCTTTTTTTTATATTCTTTAAAAATATTAAACATTCTCTTTAAATCAAGGGAATTGAATTGTTGTAAATTTTTATAAGCTTTTTTATTGCCAAATGGAATTGTCATAAAAAAATTTCCTTTTTTTTTGAGTAATTTTTTTATATTTTTTAAAGCTATTAAATATTTAAATCTGTTCATTTTATTCTTTTTTTTTATTTTTTTATTGTAATTATAATGACTGTTATCAAAACCAATATGCTCAAGGGTAGAGATACATGTAATATTGTCAAAAATCTTTTCTCTTAATGAATTTTCGCAAATATCTTCATATATATAATTGACTGATTTACTGTTAAAATTAACTTTTTCAGGATAAAGAGTATTAAAAAAGATTTTTTTTATGTTAGATATTGAGTTAAGAATATAATTAAAGTTTAAAGTAGAGCCAACATCTAATAAATTTCCCCTACATTTTTTAAGTTCTTTAACTATCCATGGAATTTCTATTATTCTTTCGTCAAAATATTTATTTTTTTTAATATTTATTTTTTTATTTGAAATAATATGTTTAATCAAACTTACTTTATACCTCTCGTATCCCCTTCCAAATGTTTTCCCAAAAATTGAAAAGTAAATAATTGCAAGATGATTTTTTATTTTTTCTTTACTCATTTCAATAATAAAATTCCTAAAATTTTGAATAAATATTTATATGAAAAAGCATAATTTTTATTTCTTATTAGAGTTAATAACTCTAATAATATATTATTTCTATTAAAATTATTAAAAATATTAATCACAACAAGACACAAGCCTATAAAAAGTAAATAAGTGTAAATTTTATTTAATATTTCTTTATTAGAAATTTTTTCATTCTCTAAAAAAGAAATCCTAGCTAGCCAGTAACCAATTCTTAAATTATTTTTTCCATAAATTACACTGATAGAATTTTTATGACTACTAAATCTTACTGATGGAGGTAAATAATAATGTATTTTGTTTTGTTCTTTATTTATATTAGTTAAATAAGTAATTAAATCTGGTCCTATATCTAGTTCTAATAAAAAATAATTTCTAAACTTATTGTTTTTGACAAAATTTTTTATTTTGCTTCTCCAATCAAAAATAAATTTTTTTTCAAAACAAGTACATATTGGACTAACTGGACTAGATAGTACATTCATAAATCTTTTGTCATATTTGCTTAATGGTAAACCAAAATAATTTGATAACAAAACATTTTTATCGATTTGAATTTTTTTTAATTTGTTAAATTTAAACTTTGAAAATTTTTGATCCAAAACAATCCCGGTACCCATACTAAAGATTTTATTTTTAAAAAAGTTTTTGTAAATTTTGAAAACGTAAGGACCCATTATATCATCGTCATAAAGAAATGTTACGATGTCATACTTTAAATATTTCAAAACTTCAAAACATCCTCTTGTAATTCTAGTACTTTTTTGTTTGAAATATCTTACATTTTTATATCTTTTAATGATTTGTTGATTTAATTTTGCAATTTTATTGCTACTTGCATCGACCACAATTATTTCAAATTTTATTTTCTTGAAAACTTTATTTGAATTTATAAGAATTTTACTCAAATTCTCTGGCCTACTTTTAATTGGTAAAATGAAAGATATCATTGTTAGATATTAATTATTTCAATACTACGCAAATTTTTAAATTTTTCATTAGTATCTAATTGAAACATTTTGTCTTTAATTATTTTATAATCTAATTTATGGGAAATAATAATTTTCTTAGCACCCACATTATTTAATATTTCTAAAAAATTATTCAGTTCTTCATCTAAATAATATTTGATCACTCCTGAGAGGACGAGTACGACGTCATATTTTTCTTTGTTTGGGTACAAATTAAAAATATTATTTATATTAAAAAATGCTGAGATATAGGGATTTATGTCATAGCCATAGTAGTGTTTAATTTTTTCTTTTAAATAGGGACTCTTTAAATATATTGGGTATCCACATCCTATTTCTAGATATTTGGTTTCATCATTAAAATTTTTAATTTCAGTAAATAAGTTATTTAAAATTTTTTGTGTATTTGTATTAATAATATTATTATTTTTAGCATAAATAAAATAAAAGAGTGCCTTTCGTGTTTTCCAATATTGCAAACCCTGTTTGTTTAATTCAATTTTACTTAAATCTGAATTAATTTTGTAAATTAAAAACTTTTTAGTGAATTGATTTTTAAAAGAAATTTTTCTTAACAAAAATTCATCTGGTAATAAAAATTTTAATATAAAAAATAAAATATTTAAAATACTATGAAGAAATTTCATCAAAGAATTGAATAACCACCATCAATAATTATGTTTTGACCAGTTATGTAATTTGACAAATTGCTTAATAAAAAAAGAACAACAAAAATGATATCTTCTTCTTTACACATTCTTTGTAGTGGTGTTGAGTTAATATATTTTTTTTGAAATTTTTTATTTTGATTTCTAGAAATTCCTCCTGGAGAAATCATATTTACGTTTACATAAGGTGAAAAATATGAAGCCTGCCATTTTGTTAGTTGGAGTAATAAATTTTTTGATATTGAATAAGCTGCAGGGCTATTCATTTTAGTTCCTTTATAGTTAAAAAAGTTTGGTACTAAATCAGAAAAGATTGATCCAATGTTTAAGATTTTTCCTCTACTTTTAATTATTTCTTTTGATAAAACTTTAGAAATTATAAAAATTGAGTCTAAATTAACCTTGTGTGCAAATCTCCAATCTTTATAGGTTTGAAAGTTTAGTGGTTTAATCCAATTTAAGTTAGTACCCGTATAGGCTGCATTATTAATTATAAAATCTATTTTTTTAAATATTTTTTTTTCTTTTATTAAAATCCTTTCTAACTTTTCAGTTTTAGTGAAATCTACAGATAAAGATCTAATATTCTTGTTTGAGGATTTTTTTATTTTTTTGTCTATTAGGATTAAGTCAGATCCTAACTCTAAAAAGACCTCTGCTAATTTTGAACCCAATACACCACTTGCTCCAGTAATTAATATTTTTTTTTTCTTGAAATAGTTTTTATCAAAATAATTTTGAATAATTTGGTTAGTTTTCATAAATAATTTTGAATAGTCTTACTTGAATATTTCAATATTAACACAATTATATATAGAAATTTCATTAATTTTAAATGATTGACCGATTTTTGTCACGGATTTTAATAATTTTAATTATTGTTTTAATGATTGTTTCGGTATCCTTAAATTTGACTGTTTGTTTTTTTTGTTTAATCAAATTTGAAAAGGCTTTTAAAGTGTTTTTAAAAGAACCAAAATTATCATTAAAATCTATTTTAAAGTGACCATTCTTGCAAAAAAAATCCATTTCATTTATACGTATATTTTTCCCACAACAATTTAATATGAAATGAATATTATTTTCTAACTTTAAAAAATAAGTTTCAAAATTTGTATCCAGTTTTTCTATTTTTTTTACTTTTAAAAAACCTAATTTTTGAATTACCTCAATTAAATGGACTGAATATTTTTCAACATTATTAGATATATTTCCTATTATTAAATTGGGCTTTCCATTAAGTTTAATTTTATTTTTAATATCAATTATTTGATTGCTAAATCTTAAACCCGAACATGACATAAGTATTTTTTTATTATAGTATTTTTTATAAAAGTTCAGATCTTCTTCTCGAAGTGTCAAAGGTTTGTCCAAAAAAACAGGAATATTTTTCTTTAAAAAAAATTGGGCAATTTTTTTATTATTTTTCCAATCATCTTTCGCAATTATTACTGCTTTGATTTTATTATCTGCCAAGTCTTGGTAATTTTTTACAACAGTTTTGATCCTGCAAGCTTTTGCTAAAAGTTTTGTTTGATTATAATCATTACTCCATGCTTTTGTAATTTTAAGATTTTTATTTAAGAAATTTTTGTGAGATTGCTTATTTAAGTAGTTTAAAATAAATTTATATCCTACTTTTTTAAAGTATTTTTTATTATATCCGTTTATAATAGCTGAAAATGAGTAAGGATGTCCATTATTTGGGCTAAAACCTATAATTCCAATTTCAATCATATTTTTTTAATTTTAAATTTTTTTGGTGCTGTTCCCTTTTCCCAATTTATATCTTTTAATCTAGGATACAGTGGTAAATTATAATTTTTCCAAATAAATTTTCCTGAAAACAGATTTTTTTCCTTACTAAGCAGAATTTTAAGATATTTTACTGATTTACTAGGATCACCTTTTGCTTTGGGCATCATTTCAGTTTTAATTTGTCCTGGACTAAAAATATTTGCTTTAATATTAAATTTTGCGCACTCATTGGAGGTTGTCAAAGTTAAAATGTTTAATGCTGATTTACTTCCACTGTATAAAAACCCTCCTGGAGCGCAATTAAGAGGTGCACCCGATGTAATATTTATTATTCTACCAAAATTATTTTTTTTCATTTCACTAATAAATTTTTTTATTATTATGGTTGGTGCAAAAGAATTAATCTTAAAAAATTTCACAATATCAGATAAATTGATGTTTTCTAAACTACTAATTTTAAAAACTCCTGCGTTGTTTATTATGTAGGGTATATATTTATGTTTTTTTTTTATCTTACTTATGCAGAGAGATAATGATAAGGAGCTGGATAAGTCACATTTATAAAATTCAATATTTTTTTTTCTAATAGAAGGTTTTCTTCTTGAAATACAAATTATAAAATATTTTTTACTTAAGTCTTTCAGCAAAGCTTTTCCAAAACCACTGCTGCATCCTGTAATTAATATTTTTTCCACTACTTTCTCATTATCTTTCTTACTATTTCTAAATCATCTACACTATCAATATCAACGGCTCTTTGTTTTGGGACTAAACTATAGCCAATCTTTCCAAATATAATATTTTTCTTTTTTGAGAATTTTTCTAAATTAATTGCGATTATATTACCAATTGGTTGATAATATTGTTTAAATTTTTGTCTAGGACCATAGGAGTTTTTATTAGTTAAAAAAGGTTTAAGATAATTTTTTGAAATATTCCAAATTCTATAAGGTGAAATGAATGACTCAGTGAATGTACAATAAGAGTCAAGATTGTTTTTTACGATTTTTTTGGTTGCTATCTTAAGATCCTCTAAATTTCGTAGTGGACTTGTAGGCTCTAGAATAACTAATATATATTTATTCTTTAAATTATAGAATGATATAATATCTAAAATTGTTTCATTTAATAAAGAACTATCTGATGAAAGTTTTTTACTCCTACGGTGAGTAATTATTTTTTTATTTTTAGCTCTATTTAAAATTTTTTTACTATCTGATGACAATATTATTTTTGAAAAAATTTTTGAACTTATTGCAAAATCAATAGCTATATCGACTAATGGCTTACGATTTATTTTTACTAAATTTTTATTCTTAATGCCCTTACTACCTCCTCTTGCTGGTATTAGTGCTATAAATTTTTTCATTTTTTACTAATTAATTCTAAATCCAAAGGATTTCCTATATCTCTCCAATCTTCGTGAATTGGGTAAGTAATAACTTTAAAATTTTTTTTATTTTGAAAATTTTTGATAAACTTAATCATATCTATATACTTTTCCTTGCCTGTAAATTTAAGAATTTTTTTATTAAATATGTACACGCCAATGCCATAATTTACAAAAGTTGTTGGTTTTTCATCTATTTTCTTCAGTATTTTGCCACTATTATCAATTACTGAAAATTTATGTTTTGTTAAAAAATTTTTTGTAAGCAAAGTAATGTCGGCCTTATTTTTTTTATGATATGAAATAGCTTCTATATAATTTATATTTGACAATATATCTGAGTTAGAAACAATAAAATTTTCAGAAATATCATTTTTATTTAATTTTGATAATGCACCCGCGGTACCTAATGGTTTTTTTTCGTTTAAGTATTTTATTTTCAATTTAAATTTCTTTCCATCTTGAAAATAACTTTTTATTTTATTTTGCAGGTAGTGTGTTGAAATAAAAATATTCCTAAAGCCCTGTTTTTTTACATTCACAATTAAATGTTCTAATATAGGTTTGCCATTTACTTTTATCATAGGTTTCGGTGTTTTTTTTGTAATTGGTCTCAATCTAAGCCCTTTCCCTCCAGCCATGAAAATAAAACACTCATCTCTTATTTCATTGTCTTGGATCAAATTTTGCAAAATTTTTAAATCCACTACACGTTTATTTGAGTCAAGTATTGGTATTTGAGAAACTCCCTTTTGTTTCATCAAATTTAGAATTTTTGAGATATTAAATTTTTTTTTTGCAAAAATTGGTTTTTTATTCATTAAAAGCTTTGATTTTTTTTTTAAATCAAATTTTTTAAGAATAAATTCTCTAAGATCTCCATCGGTGATAGTGCCAACTAATTGTTTTGACTTATTTATTATTAGTACAATTTGTAATCCTGAGGATCTCAAACTCTTAATAACTTCCTCAATATTTTGATCATCTCTAACTAAAGTTTTTTTCCAATCCTTTTTTTTCATTTTTTCATATCATAAAAAGGTTTTTTAGTATTCATATCATTTAAATTTAAAGTTTTTAAAATTTTTAATATTTTTTTTGATGCTCCGCCATTTCCATAGGGATTTTTATTTTTTTTTAGACTTACTAGAAAATTTTTAGAAAGAGCTTTATTAATTTTTTTTCTTATATCATCTGTGCTTCCATTGCATTGTATAACACTTTTTGCAAATATTCTTCCTTTCTGTCTATTTCCTATATTTATAGTTGGAATATTGAACGAAGGTGCCTCAGCTATGCCGCTTGATGAATTTCCAACTACAAGTTTTGAGTATTTCATTAATGAAAGATAATTCTCTAATCCGAGAGATTTATACAACTTAAGGTTTGAATTGTTTTGCTCATATTTTTTCAACAATTTGATTATTTTTTCATTGCCCTCTTCAGCATTTGGGTAAGTAATAATTACATCATATTTTTTATAATTTCTTAATGTAGATAAAAAATTTTTTAAATAGGTTATTGAATTTTTACTATCAAGTGATGAGGGATGAAATGTTGCTAAAAAATAATTATTTTTTAAGTTAAATTTTTTTAAAATAGTTTGTTTATTAGCAATTTTAAGCTTTTTAATATTATCAACACCTAAGCCACCTACATTAAAAACATTTTTTGGAAGTTCTCCAAGCTGAATAACTCTTTTTTTAAAGACAGAATTAGAGACAAAATGATATTTAGAAAATTTAGTTATAGAGTGTCTAAAATTATCATCATAACTTCCCTCTGTAACCTCACCACCATGAATATGAGCCACTGGTATTTTTAAAACCAGACAAAGTATAGAGATTGAAAAAGTTTCATATCTATCGCCAATTAAAAATACTAAATTAGGTTTAAAATGGTTTAGAAAATAAAAATTTTTTGTCAGAACTTCTGATATTGATTTGATAATATCTTTTTTTGAGTCAAATTTATTAAAAATTTTTATAAAGCTGTCTATTTTTATTTTTTTTTGTTTGATTATTTTATAAGTACTTCCAAATTTTCTAGATGAGTGAGAACCTGAAACTATTAAACTAGCCTTGAATTTATTAGTTTTATTTATAGCATCATACAAACCAGACATGAGATCAAACTCTGATCTTGAACCTGTAAAAAATACTATTTTTTTTCTCATATTAGATCATTTTCTTTATAATTTTTTTTTGAATATTTTCCTAAAATATGAAAAAATTTTAATGGAGACTTTCCATAGCCTGGTCGTTTAACACCTAAGTTTTTTGTTGTAAATTTTTCTCCAACTTTAATTTTTTTAATTGCAACAATAGATCTTCTAACAAGTTTTCTATTTTTTGACTCACTATGTGTTACAATTTTTTTATCTTTACCTAAAAGTATTTCTGTTTCACGAATATTTTTTACCATTTGTGAAAATTTTTTTGGATTAAAACTCATTCTATGATCTGGTCCTTTATATTTATTATTTAATGTAAAATGTTTTTCTACTATTGAAGAGCCCAAAACTACTGCGGCAATTGGAACTTTTTGTGATAAGGTATGATCTGAATATCCTACGTCAACCTTAAAAAATTTTTTATAGGTCGAAAGTACTTTCAAATTTACATCTTTTAATGGAGTTGGATACTCTGAATTACAATGTAATAAAGTAATTTTATTTTTTTTTAAACCATTTTTTTTTAATAAATTTATTGTATTAATAACTTCTTTCATGGTGCACATACCAGTTGAGAGAATTGTTTTTTTTTTTAATTTTGCAATACCTTTTAATAGAGGTAAGTTATTTATTTCTCCAGACGGAATTTTTATGTAATCAGGTTTAAGAGAATTTATAAATTTTAAGGATTTTAAATCAAAAGCAGTCGATAAAAATTTAATTTTATTTTTGTCACAAAATCTTTTTATAATTTTAAATTGATTAAATGAAAGTTGTAATTTTTTAAGCATCTCAAATTGTGTTTCGTTAGATTTTGTATTTTTTATTTGATAATCAGCTTTTTTTGAATTTGTTGTAATAACATCCTCAGTTATAAAAGTTTGAAATTTAACGTAGTCAGCACCTGACTTTTTTGCAGATAAAATTAATTTTTTTGCAAGATGAAGTTTTCCGTTATGGTTAGGACCAATTTCAGCTATAATTTTTACTTTATTCATTCTAATTTTCCTTTAAAAATCTAACAAATAAATCAATAAATAAACAATTATTACAAATGATATTGATAACAATTATAGATAGTAATTTAAATTTATAAAGATATTTATTTTGCATGAAAATTTTAAAACAAAAATTTGGAGGGATGATTTCAGGTGATTATGATCATAAATTAAAAAAAAATACTAGATTAAAGAAAAATCATCTTTTTTTTTCTCATGGCAGATCAGCAATGATTTGGTTAGTTCAAAACTTGAAATTCGATTCATGTTTGATGTGCGCATACACTTGGCCTGCAATACCTAATTTAATGAAAAAATTGGATCTTAAAATAGATTTTTATGATCTATTTGAAAAGAATATAGAAAAAAGATTGAATAAAATGGAGGGAAAAGTTTTATTAATTGTCTCTGTGTTCTATGGTTTTAAGCCTTGGTTAGACTTGATTAAACTATCGAAAAAGTTTAATAAAAAAATATATATTCTTATTGACTCAGCTCAAACAGCTTATGGGCACTTAGAATATAGTGTCCCTAAAAATGGTGCAATTTTATCTTGTCCACATAAATCACTTTCTACAAATGATGGGGCTGTTTTAGCCATATCAAAATTAAGTAAAAACTTATTATTGAGCTATAAAAGCTTAAAAAGAGAAAAAAATTTTACGATAATTAAAAATAAATCTAGAAAATTTTTAAATTCGAATAAATTAAATTTAGAAAATAAAGGTATACAATTATCAAAAAAATTAGAGGAAAGTTGGCAGTCGTTTCCACCTCGAAAAATTTCTAATAAAAGTTATAAAAATTTTTTGAAAATAGATCCAATTGAACACAAAAGTAGAAGAATAAAAAATTATAAAATTCTTTCACCCTTTATGAAAAAAAGATTTAAAAAAATTAAAAATTTAAAATTAGGGACTCCATTTGGATACCCAGTTTTAACAAAAAAAAGAGATCACTTAATTAAGGAACTCCATAAAAGTAGGGTATTTGCTACAAAATTATGGTTTAATAATAATTATATAACTAAGAAATATCCAATTGCATTAAAATTTAAAAAAGAATTTTTAGCTTTCCCATTAGATCAAAGGTACAAAGCTAATGATTTAAATGAGATGAAAAAAAGAATTGATATAGTCATAAAGAAAATTAAATTGTGAAATTTTATAGTATTAGACCAAGTAATAAATTATGGAAAAAATCTCTGTCTTTTTTTTCAAGTGTGAATAGAGATATTTTTTATACACAAGAATTTGCTGAACTTGCACAAAATACTATTTATAAAGATTATTCCGTCAAATGTTTAATTGCGAATGATAATGATAATTACATATTGTGTCCAATTATTGAGAGAAATTTTATATTTAAAAAAAAAAAATATACAGATATTACATCACCATATAATTTGGGTGGACCAATTTGCAACAAAGCAAATGAAAAATTAAAAAAATTTTTTAATGAACAATTAATAAAATATTGCAAAGAAAAAGAAGTACTAAATTTTTTTTTGCGATTTCATCCAATTTTAAAAAATACAGATATAATTAATAAAATTAATGTTTCGTCTACAGGAAAATATGCAATTGTAAATTTAAAAAAAATTACCCAACCATTGATCAAAAATTTTGAATACAGACACCAAAAGTCAATAAAAAAAGCGATTAAAAATAAAGTAGAGATAATTATTTCAAATAATGAGGAGTATTTAAACAATTTTTTTGAAATATATTTTGATGAAATGAAGTTTAAAAAAGCAAGTAAATTTTACTTTTTTGAAAAAGAGTTTTTTTATAAACTAAAAAAATATTTGAAAAATAATTATCAATTTTTTTACGCAAAATATGAGGAGAAAATTATCTCCTGTGAGTTAGTTATTAATAATGAAACTTTTTGTCACTCTTATCTTGGGGCAACTAATCATGACTATAAAAATATTTGTTCAAATCATCTTTTAAAATCAAAAATTATTGAATTTTTTCATTTAAAAGGTTTACAATATTTTTTTTTAGGTGGTAGTCAATCTAATGATGATGGAATTTTTAAATATAAATCTGGATTTGCAAATGAAGAAATCTTGAATAATAAAATTGGAAAAATTATTTTAAATAATGATGATTATTTAGAATTAAAAGAAACGTTCAAAAAAAAATATCCTAAAGAGGACTTTAAAAAACTTCAATTTTACGAAAATTATTTATTAAAATAACTATTCTTAATTATTCCTGTTACTTTTTTTATGTCCTTTAGTTTTAAAAAAGTTGAAGAGGGTAAAACTAATATTCGATCGTATATAAACTGTGTATTTTTAAAATTTGTAAGTAAAAAATATTTCTTGGTAGTTTGTTTATGCATAGGTAACCAAAATTTACTAACCATAATATTTTTTTTTCTTAAAGCTTTTATAATATTATCTCTTTTTTTTGGATCATCGAGAATACAAAAATTTAACCATGGAAGATAATTTCCCCATTCAAATTTAGTATTAAAAGTTTTGATTGGATTTAGCTCCTTAGAATAAATTTCTTTGAGTTTTTTCTTTTTTTTCTTAAAGTAATTAAAACGTTTTATCTGACCAAGTCCAACAGCAGCATTTAAACTGCTCATTTTCAAATTAAATCCAATCATTTTATAATCATATGCATTTAAAATTTTGCCATTATTTGAAAATTTTAATGCAAAGTCATAATATTTAAATTTTTCAGTTGATATAATACCACCAGCACCTGAAGTTATATTTTTGCTCCCATTTAGTGAATAAATTGCAACATCACAAAATTTAGTAAGACTTTTATTAAAATATTTCTGACCAAGAGCACATGCTGCATCAAAAACAATTTTAAGGTTATATTTTTTTGAAATTTTTTTGACACGATTTAAATCAGGAATTATTCCTAAAGTAAAAACAAGACAAATACAGCTAATTTTTTTTTTATAAGATTTATGATAAATAAATTTACCTTTTTTAAATGTATTACAAAGTAAAAATTTTTCTAGATTATCTAAATCCAAATTTAAATTTTCTTTTGATATATCAAGTAATAAAGGAATAGAATTATTGAGAATTATAGCATTTGTCGTTCCTGTAAAAGTATATGATTGGGTTAAAACTATTTCATCTTTTTTAATACCAATTGATTTAAATGCAACAAATAGTGCAGAACTACCAGAGCTTGTAGCTAAATTAAATTTTGATGATGTAATTTTTTTTACTTCTTTTTCTAATAAATTGGTAAAGTAACCATAAGATGAAATTTGATTTTCGTTAATAGATTTTATTACTAATTTTTTTTCTATTCTTCCTACATTCGGCTCAAATAAAGATATTTTATTCACTATTACTCTATTTAATAAATTTTGAAGATTTTGTATAGTGATCTTGATTAGCCTTAAACCACTCTATGGTCTTAATTATTCCTTTTTTTAACCCATGCATGCCTGCATATTTTGGTTTCCAATTAAAATATTTGTTAAATTTTTTATTATTACATAATAATCCCTTAACTTCTGATTTTTTTGGTCGAGCTCTTTTATGATCAAAAATTATATCTATATCTGACTGCATAATTTCTTTAATCAATAAAACTAGGTCCTTTATTAAAATCGAATAACCTGATCCAACATTAAAATGTTCACCTTGAATTTTTTTATTTGTACTTATAAGTTTCAAGTAAGCACTAATTGTATCATCAATATAATTTAGATCTCTATAAGCATATAAGTTTCCAAGTTTTATTTTTTTTGATTTATTTAAAATTTGATTGATAACTGTGGGTATTATTGCTCTTTCTGATTGTCTGGGCCCAAATGTATTAAATGGTCTGATAATTGTAGCTGGTACGTTAAATGATGAAAAGTAAGCATTTGTAATTTGGTCTGAGGCAATTTTAGATGCCGCATAAGGGGATTGTGCATATTGATAAGAATTTTCAGAAAATTTTATACCATCTTTAGTATTACCAAACACTTCGCTGGTTGAAGTCTGAATAATTTTTTCTATTTTATTTTCTTTAGCACATTGTAAAATATTTTGTGTACCAATGATATTTGTATCAATATAACTTTTTGGAGCATCGTAGGAATATGGAATTCCAATTAAAGCTGCAAGATTAACTATAATATCTGTGTTTTTAGATACCTTTAACATTAGATCAAAATCTCTGATATCTGCAGGTACTATCTCAACTTTTTTTAGAATATCTTTATTTACATTATTTAACCAACCTATCTCAGATCTATAATTATATAATACAATTGCTTTAATTCTATAATTCTCATTTGCTGCTAACCTTTCTACTAAATGAGAACCAATAAAACCTTCAGAACCTGTTATAAGGATTTTTTTTTTCATTTAATTATTAATTATATTATTATTATACATTTATTTTATTTTATTTCTTGCTATTTTCAAATCACTAATAGTGTCTATGTTAACAACATTATAGTTTGTTATTGAAGGATAGTTTTTTGTAAAAAAAATGTCCTTACTTTTTAAAAATTTTGAAATTTTAAAAATATAAAAAACTCCATTTCTTATATATACATCATCCAATTGTTGTCTCGCGTATATTTTTTTTCCTTCGTTTTGGTAAATTGATAAAAATTTATTATTTTTAATTTTTAAAACTTTCTTAGGATGAAATTTCATATCTATCTTTGATATAGACCATGAACAATGATAATTATGATTTATTACGTATTTTAATGCGTTTTTTAAGTGAGATATTTTTCTTAAAGGTGAAGTAGGTTGTAAATAAATGACGTAGTCAAATTTTTTTGATTTTATAGAATTATTATTTAAAACTTCACTAATTACCTCAAAATCAGATGTAAAATCTTTCGAGGTTGACTTTTTTCTTTTAAATATTTTACATTTAAATTTAAGAGCTTCCTTAATTATCTTTTTTGCGTCGGTGGAAACTAATTTTTCATCAAAAAAATTACAATTATCTATGAACCTAGATGTATGACCAATTAAACTAATTTTGTTTATTTTTTTTAAATTTTTATATTTTATACCTTTGCTACCACCCCTCGCAGGGATTAAAGCAAGTATTTTCTTGTTCAAAAACATCTAATTCTCAAATTAAACCCAAGAATTTACTGTTGTCTTTCTCTCAAGTCTCTCCATTTTTTTTATTTTTAAATTTGAATAGTATGAGTCAGTTTTAATACTCGTAGTTGAAATTTCATCAAAAATACATCCCTGGGGACCTGCCTTAAATTTGTGTTTTGAGTTTTTTCTTATATCTATAATATCACCCGGATAAAGAACTTTTCTTTTTCCATTTAGGGTTAAAATTAATTTTCCTGAAATAACATAGAACGTTTCATCTTTTATTTTGTGGTGATGATTAGGATGAGACTGATTAGGTAGCATTACAATTATTTTTTTTGCATATTCTTTATTAATAAGGTTAAAAAGATAACAACCTATTTTGTCAAAATTTTCTATTCCTTTATGATGAGAAATTTCCATTTCAAAATTTTGTCCAATAGCTATCTTGTTTTCATTTAGAATTCCTTTTACCTTGTGAATTAGAGCCCAAATTTTAAGATCCCTATTAGTCTGCCTATCAAATTTAATATTATTAATGTTAACTGGATTATCTGCAAAAATTTTCGTTTTTACTTCTGTGTTATTTTTTAACATATCGGCTGAAAGCTGATTTTTTTTTAATGGAAATGCTAAATAAGAATTTTTTTCATTCAAAATAGTACCGATTTTAAGGTCCTTCTTTGCATACAAACCTCTTTGCAAAGACATTAATGTGTCTCTTTCCTTTTTTAAAACAATTTTCTCGTCTTTATCTGTGTAACCTAAAATGTTTTTTACATCTTTTAAATTATTTATATATTTTTCAAACACACTTGGCTGCATAGAATATTTATTTAGTTTATATTTTTTTGTATTTATACCTATATGTCTCTCGAATATTTCTGCACCACAAGATTTTGCAATTGTTGAGGGCAAGAAAGAGTTGGGATCTTCATGAGTTGACCAACCAATTGGTACGTCTGGATATCTTCTTTTCATCAATTTAATAAATGAAAGTTGAAGATCATTATTATTGCTAGGATAAATTGATATGCAATGCATTAAAGCAAATATTTGATTGTATTTTTTCATTAATCTTATGATCTTGTCGATTGATTCAATGTCTAGACCACCTGTTGAAATAATTTTAGGTATCTTGTTTTTAATAACTCTTTTAAGAAGTCTGAAATCCCCTGCTGAAACACTAGCAATTTTTAAGTAATCAAATTTAAATTTTTCAATAATTTTTACAGAATTTTCATCAAATGGTGTGCATGATGTCATTAATTTATTTTTTTTTACGTAGTTAAATAACTCTTTAAATTCTTTAATTGAGAGTTTTGTATCCAAGAAACGTCTTACATATTTATCATCACTTTTTACTGCATCACTATGTATAAATGTTGCATAATCTCGTAGTTGGAATTTAATTGAAGCTTTAATTTTGTTTTTTATAGCTATTTTAGAAAATTTAGAAATTATTTTTTTTGCATGATTGACATCACCAAAATGATTATTCGCTAAATCTAGAATAAATAAGTCTTTAAATTTATTTTTCATTTTTAAAAGCATAACTTAATATATCCTGAACTCTTAAACTATTTTCTAGTTTTAAAAAAGATTTTTTGTATAACTTTTCATAATTCATATTTGTTAAATGTTTTATCTCATTAATAAAATCTGTCGATCTTTTCTTTTTGAAAATAATATTTTTATTTTTAGTTGACACAATTTTATCTTGAATTTCTACCTTGTCGCTTTTTTTTTGATAATTAAAAACAAGACTATAAATTTTATTTTTTGTATAAATTCTTATAGATTTATCTGCTGGTTCAGAAATCAGATCGGTTGTATAATTAATTAAAAAATTATTTACCTTCCAGTTTATATTCACAAAGTTATCATAATAAACTTTTTTTTTTTCGTTTTTTTTATAAGATATATTTATATTAAACTTATTTGGCAGCTTAAAACTAAAAATTTTTTCTAAACAGATAATTAGGTGTAACCCGTGAGAGTGCTCATGTAAACTTCCACCACCTTTTTTAATATCTCCTAAATACGAGCTAAATTCATTTTTCAACCAAAAATGAGCATTTAAAATACCTGTCCACCCCTCTCGCCAGTTAATTTCTATACAACTTATTTCATTAGTTTTTATTTTTCTTTTTATCAAATTAGAAAAATACAAAAAAGATTTACTTACAGAATGATTGTAACCGACATAAATATTTTTTTCTTTAGTATATTTTATCAATTTATTTTTTGATTGATTGAAAATAGTAAAAGGTTTTTCAACGAGAATTTTTTGATAATTTAGATTATTTCGTATTTTATTTAACAATTCTAAATGCGTTTCCGGTGGTGTTCCAACAATAATTAAGTGATAATTTATATTTGATTTAAAAATCTCTTTATAATCAAAAATTTTGATTTTCTGATCCCATTTTTTATATCTTGATGGATATACAACGTTTTTCATTCTTTTTAATGCTTCAGGTGAAATATCGACAATACTTACATCTAAATTGCACTCTCTAGATGCATTTGCTAAATGATTACCAATCGATCCAGCCCCAAAAATTAAAATTTTTTTCATATGTTATAATTTGCTTAAATTATTTATCTTGATTATAAATTAAATCAATACATTTAAATTTTTTAATTTAGAATAGTTGTATAAAAAATAAGATTACAAATATTTAAAATTTGAATATTAATTTATAAAAAAATTATCTTTATAAAAAAGTTCTAAATATTTATTAATTTTTTGCTCTTTTTCTTTATTTAAATTTTCTAAAAAATATTTATATACTTTTGAAGAATTATTGACATTTATATCCTCAGAAGAAAAAAATCTTTCTTCAAAATTTTCATTTTTATTGTACTTGTTATTGTAGTAGTGAAAATCCATGAATAAATATTCATGTATTTGATCTTTATTAAAATCAATTTTATTTTTAAATTTATTAATATTTAATACCATATCTCTTAATTCTAATTTATTTTTAGGATTTAAAGAAAAGTTATAATTTATATGAGCATTATCTCCCGTATTTATAACAGGAATATTATTATAAGCATACTCATGGCATACCTTACCATGATTTGAGATTACTAAATCTGGTTTTGAATTAATAATATGATTGTGTCCAACAGATTTATTTAGGTAAAAAACATTTGGATAATCTTTCAAAATATCAGTATGAAGATCTAAATCTTTATTTAATTCATTAGGATGAGGCTTGTAATACCATTGGAATTCATCATTAGTTTCCTTTGATAGATTTAAAAGAAATCTTACTTGTTCATAAAAATCTGTAAATATCATCCACCTATATTTGTGTGGATTATCAAAATAACAATGTGGAAATATAAAAATTTTCTTTTTTTTATTATTTAACAAGTCAGAACTTTCTAGTTTCTTATTAAATTGATTTAATTTCATATACGGTAAATTATTATCGTATTCTCCAGAAAGTCTTTTATTGATTAAAGATTGACCTATTTTTCTAAATTTTTCTTTTTGTACATCTGAAAATAGTTCAAAACTATTTTTAAATTTATAGTAAGGCGCCTCATCAACTAAAAAATCTCTTATTCTATGAATTCTATAAGACGAATTTCCCCTAAATTTTGAATATATCTTTATAATTGGTATATTTTTTTTAAGGGCAATTCTTGAGACTATACCATAACTTATATAACAAAAATGACTTGGAATTACACATTTAACATTATATTTCTCAAAATAGTTTAAACACTCATTTAATGTTTTTATCCCTCTTATGAATATGCCTTCCAACTTCTTATCTCTTAAATTAACTGTTGGAAGATTTCCTATTCTTATATAAGTGTCATAAACTAATAAACCGATATCATATGATTTATATTTAAAATTAATTAGATCCTCTTTTGATTTAATTTGTTTAAATAGACTTTGATAAGTATGAATTTCCTCTTTAGAATATTTAAACTTATATTCATTAATCCCTTCCTCTACGTTAAAGGAAGAAAATAATTTTTTTACTTTTCTGATGCTGATTGAAAATTTAGAAGACCTAGTTT
>CACGXV010000002.1:140000-404457 GCA_902577075.1 uncultured Pelagibacteraceae bacterium
CCTCCTGAATGCAAATCAGGCGCTCTCCCAGCTGAGCTAATCCCCCAGAAATATGGTGGGCCGAGAAAGACTCGAACTTTCGACCCCACCCTTATCAAGGGTGTGCTCTAACCAACTGAGCTACCGGCCCCTTTGTGCAAAAGGAGAAACACTATTTTAAAAAGAGAAATGAGGACGGTCAACATTAACCTGTTATATTTTTTAGATTAAGAAGTAATCCTTAATCATCCTTAGAAAGGAGGTAATCCAGCCGCAGGTTCCCCTACGGCTACCTTGTTACGACTTCACCCCAGTCGCTGACTATACCGTGGTCAAGGGTTTTAAACCTTGCCTTAAGGTAGAACCAACTCCCATGGTGTGACGGGCGGTGTGTACAAGACCCGGGAACGTATTCACCGCGGCGCGCTGATCCGCGATTACTAGTAATTCCAGCTTCATGTACTCGAGTTGCAGAGTACAATCCGAACTGAGGCACCTTTTTAGGATTTGCTTGATGTCGCCATCTTGCTTCCTATTGTAAATGCCATTGTAGCACGTGTGTAGCCCAACACGTAAGGGCCATGAGGACTTGACGTCATCCCCACCTTCCTCCAGCTTATCACTGGCAGTTCTTTCAGAGTGCCCAACTAAATGATGGCAACTAAAAGTGAGGGTTGCGCTCGTTGCGGGACTTAACCCAACATCTCACGACACGAGCTGACGACAGCCATGCAGCACCTGTGTTTCGTCCGGCCGAACCGAAAACTCTAATCTCTTAGAGTCGCGACGAACATGTCAAGTGTTGGTAAGGTTCTGCGCGTATCTTCGAATTAAACCACATGCTCCACTACTTGTGCGGGTCCCCGTCAATTCATTTGAGTTTTAACCTTGCGGTCGTACTCCCCAGGCGGTGTGTTTAACGCTTTCGCTGCGACACTGAAAATAAATTTCCAACGTCTAACACACATCGTTTACGGCATGGACTACGAGGGTATCTAATCCTCTTCGCTACCCATGCTTTCGTTCCTCAGCGTCAGTAATGATCCAGAAAGCTGCCTTCGCAATTGGTATTCTTTCTAATATCTACGAATTTCACCTCTACACTAGAAATTCTGCTTTCCTCTATCATACTCTAGCTAAAAAGTTTTGATGGCAGTTCCAGAGTTAAGCTCTGGGATTTCACCACCAACTTTTTTAACCACCTACGAACTCTTTAAGCCCAGTAATTCCGAACTACGCTAGGTCCCTTCGTATTACCGCGGCTGCTGGCACGAAGTTAGCCGGACCTTCTTATTCGGGTACAGTCATTTTCTTCCCCGACGAAAGAGCTTTACAACCCAAAGGCCTTCTTCACTCACGCGGCATCGCTGCATCAGAGTTTCCTCCATTGTGCAATATTCCCTACTGCTGCCTCCCGTAGGAGTTTGGGCCGTGTCTCAGTCCCAATGTGGCTGATCATCCTCTCAGATCAGCTATAGATCAAAGTCTTGGTAGGCCATTACCCCACCAACAAACTAATCAAGTGCAGGCTCATCCTTCGGCGCATAAAGCTTTCTCCGTAAAGACTTATGAGGTATTAGCACAAGTTTCCTCGTGTTATTCCTCACCAAAGGGAAGATACCTACATGTTACTCACCCGTCTGCCACTAAGTATTGCTACTTCGTTCGACTTGCATGTATAAGGCGTGCCGCCAGCGTACGTTCTGAGCCATGATCAAACTCTCAAGTTTAAAAACGGCGCACACTAGCTTCTATACAAATACTAAGAATAATATTTGTATAATGTTGAAGTGTGTACGACAAATTTTGGTAACCTTAACCGTCCACACTTCTCTTCTTAAAATATTAACAATTTTAATAGCTAATTGGGCTATTAGGCCCAATAAATAACATTTTTTATATGTTGAGTGTGACGCTTATATTGGAAATAATTTATAAATCAAGTTTTTAGATAAACAAAAATTATGTTAAAAAGTTAGAAAATTCAACATTTTTAGCAGATAGACAATAGAGTGATAAAAAAATTTAAAAGAAAATTAAAATCGTTTTCACATTTTTTATGGTTAGTTTTGCTAATATTTATCTCTTTTTTTGCAACTTATTATTACGAAAAAAATAAAAATTTTCAGCATTACAGTCTTAAAAAAACTTTAAATAATATTTATCTAAAAAAAGTTTTATCAAATATAACATCCAATTTAGAGAAAAGATTTTTGGATGAAGAATACATCGTTAATAATGGTGATAGTTATGAGAGCATAATTAATAACATTGATATCTCAAAAAATGAAAAAAAAAACTTTATTAGAACAATTAAAAAAAATGACGATATAGAAGTTTTAAGACCAGGACAAAAAATTTATTTTAAAATCGACAGGAAAGATGAACCATTAATAGTAGAATTTATTATTGAGATAAACAAAAAAAAAGGAGTTCATTTTACAAGAGACATTAGCACTGAAAGTTTCAATTCAGAAATAATAGAAAAAAAATTTAAAAAAACTATTGCATACAAAGAAAGTAAAATTACAAACAGTTTATACCAAACAGCTATAAACTTAAAAATTAAGCCAAATATAATAATTGATTTTGCAAGATTGTATGGTTTTCAAGTTGATTTTCAGAGAGATATTTGGAAAAATGACACCTTTCAAATTATTTATGAAGAATTTCTAAATGATAATGGAGATATTATCGATACTGGAAATATTATATTTGCAAATTTAAATTTACAAAATGAAGATCTGAAACTTTATAGATATGAATATAAAAAAAATAAAATTGATTACTTTGATGAAAATGGAAAAAGTATGCGAAAAACTTTAATGAAGACACCAATCAATGGAGCCAGATTATCATCTTCTTTTGGTAAGAGGAAACATCCAATATTAGGTTTTACTAAAATGCATACTGGAACAGATTTTGCTGCTCCAATTGGCACACCAATTTTAGCTTCTGGTGATGGAATAGTTGTAAGAGCTCAATGGTGCGGAGGTGGAGGAAATTGCGTAAAGATAAAACATAACAGAGTTTATCAAACTGTTTACGCTCATATGTCTAAATTTGGAAGAGGAATTAAAAAAGGAGTAAAAGTTAAACAAGGTCAAATAATTGGATATGTTGGTTCCACAGGTCTCTCTACCGGACCGCATTTACATTACGAGGTGATAGAAAATGGTAGAAAAATAAATTCACAGAAACTTAAGCTGCCTTCTGGAAAAATATTAAAAGGAAATGAACGTAAAAATTTTGAAGTAAATAAAATCAAAATTGATGTTTTAAAATCAGAGCTTATATCTAAATTATAAGTTATTTCTTCGATTGCTCTTCTGACTCTTGTGTATCTGTTTCAATTTTTATTTGATTACCAGAATTACTATCACTTAAATTTTCATTATGATTTCTTGTATTCTCTTGAGATAAAAGGATCCTAGAAAAATGTTCAGAATGTTGTAGGTAATTTTCTGACAATATCTTGTCACCATTTGAAAGAGCTTCTCTTGCAAGATCATTGTATTTTTCAACAAGCTTTGCAGCATTTTGGTTATTTTTACCTGGATGTCTTCTTTTAAATGAGGGACCATTGCTAAAATCTCCATTAGATTTATGTCCATTACCATTTCTTCTGAAGTTTCTATCTCCATTTGATTTAAATCTATTCCTTCTGTTATTATTTTTGAAATTATTCATTTTTATAACTTAGTACTTACTATACATCTATCATTTCCAGACAAATCTTTGGATACTTTGTTAATGAAATAACCATTTTCAACCAGTAATTTGATAGATCTATCTTTTTGCTTATAACCAATTTCAAGTATTAACTTCCCGTTTCTTTTTAACAATTTTTTACTTTTAATAATTACTTTTTTTATATCCTTCATTCCATCAAAACCACCAGATAAAGCAACTTTAGGTTCATGGAATTTTATATCATCATCTAATCTATTATAATCAATACTATTTATGTATGGAGGATTAGATATAATAAAATCATAGTTATAAGATTTATATTTGTCAATATCGATATTAATAAAATTAACTTTATTTTCTAAGTGATGTAATTTTGCATTAGTTTTAGCAACATTTATTGCTTTTATAGATATATCTATTCCTGTTGCAATACAATTTGGCCTCTCTTTAATAAGAGAAATTACTATACAGCCCGACCCAGTTCCAATATCTAAAATTTTTATTGACTTATTTTTTGAGACAAGCTTTAAGAATTCTTCTATAACTAATTCAGTATCAGGTCTTGGTATCAATACTGATTTATTTACATAAAATTTATATTTCCAAAAATATTTAAAACCAAGAATGTATGCTATTGGTTCTTTTTGTTTTCTTCTTAATAAATATTTTTTAAATTTATATATATCTTTATTATTTATTTTTTTATTTATATTTAATAATACTTCTTCTCTTTTTGTGTTGATTGCTTTTGATAAAATTAATTCTGCATCTAAGTGAGCATTTTTAATGTTACTTTTTTTTAAAAAAGTTTCACCTCTTTTAAGAATTTCACTATAATTCATATTTAAATATTTTTAAGCTCATTTTCTTGAGCCTGAATAACTAAATTTTCTATCATTTCATCAAAAATTTCACCTTCCATAAATTCAGGTAATTTATGTAAAGTTAAATTAATTCTATGATCTGTTACTCTACCTTGTGGGAAATTATAAGTTCTAATTCTCTCTGATCTATCACCTGTGCCTATTTTACTTTTTCTGTCTTTTGATCTTTCCTCATCTCTTCTTTGACGCTCTAACTCATAAATTCTTGACCTAAGAATCTTTAAACCTTTTTCTTTATTTCTTATTTGCGATTTTTCATCTTGTTGACTTACAACTATTCCAGTTGGCAAATGAGTAATTCTTACTGCTGAATCTGTTGTATTAACGCTTTGACCTCCAGGGCCGCTACTTCTAAATACATCAATTCTTAAATCTTTATCTTCTATTTTAACATCTACTTCCTCAGCCTCAGGCATAACTGCAACGGTTGCAGCAGATGTATGAACTCTTCCTTGGGTTTCGGTATCTGGGACTCTTTGTACTCTGTGTACACCACTTTCATATTTAAGTGAGGAATAAATATTTTTGCCTTTAATAGATGCTATTACTTCTTTAAGTCCTCCAGCATCACTTTTAGAAATTGAGATGATTTCAATTAACCATTTTTTTTTATGACTTACTTTTTCGTACATTTTAAATAAATCAGAAGCAAATAAACTTGCCTCCAATCCTCCTGTACCAGCTCTAATTTCTATAATTGCATTTTTTGTATCAGCTTCATCTTTAGGTAACAAAAATAGTTTGATTTTTTTTTCATTATTTTGATTATTTTCTTCAAGATAATTCAATTCACTTATAGCCAAATCTTTCATCTCTTTATCTGTTTCATGATCATTAATTAATTTTTTTAAATCATCTTTATTTTTTTGAAAGCTAAAGTAAGATTTGGCTTCTTCAATAATTTCGTTAAGATCTGAATATTCTTTAGATTTTTCTGCAAATAACTTTTTATCAATTTCTTGTGACGACAACTCTTTTTCCAATTTGGAATGTTTTGCAATTAAGTCTTGAACTTTTGATAATGGGACCATTATTGGGCTTTTTCGATTTCTTTTGCTTTTTCCTCAACTAATTTAACAACTTTTGAAATCATCTCTTCACTTGTAATTCTCTTGCTTTCAATTCCATTTAAATAAAGCATATTGTTTCCTTTACCTCCACCAGTAATACCAATATCAGTTTGTGCTGCCTCCCCTGGACCATTAACCACACAACCAATTATAGACAAGGAAATTGGGGTTTTAATATGTGACAGTCTTTCTTCTAACTTTTTAACAGTTTTAATTACGTCAAAAGCTTGTCTAGCACAAGAGGGGCAAGAAATAATTTTTACACCTCTATTACGTAAATTTAATGATTTTAGTATTTCATTGCCAACCTTTATTTCCTCTACCGGGTCGTCAGACAAAGAGACTCTTATTGTATCTCCAATACCACTTAATAAAAGTGAGCCAAACCCAATTGACGATTTTATGCTTCCAGGCAAAAAAGTTCCTGCTTCGGTAATACCTAAATGTAGCGGATAATCAGTAGCATTTGAAAGTTGTTTATAAGCTTCAATAGATAAAAATACGTCAGATGATTTAACACTTACTTTAAAATTAAAAAAATCTAAATCCTCGATAATTTTTATATTTCTTAACGCGCTTTCTACCAACGCCTCTGGACAAGGTTCTTTGTATTTTTCCAATAAGTCTTTTTCTAAAGATCCAGCATTAACCCCTATTCTGATAGAGCAACCATTATTTTTTGCAGCCAAAATTACTTCTTTGATTTTATTTATATCTCCAATATTTCCAGGATTTATTCTTAGACAATTTGCACCATTCTCCGCAGCCTCTATAGCTCTTTTGTAATGGAAATGTATGTCTGCAACAACAGGTATTGGGCTATGGCTTGTGATATCCTTGAGAGCTTTTGTTGAGTCTACGTCTGGGCAAGATACTCTAACTATGTCAGCTCCAGCTTCTGTAATTTTTTCTATTTGGTTTATTGTTTCCTTGATATTCTTTGTAAGAGTATTTGTCATTGACTGAACAGAAATAGGGTTAGCTCCACCCACTTTTACATCACCAACACTAATTTCTTTAGTTTTTTTTCTTTTTATTTCTCTAAATGGTCTGATGTTCATAAATTATTTATTTAATTTAAACTCTTTATGTAGAGACAATATAGCTCTTTGAACATTTTTTTTATTTATCAAAACGGAAATTTTTATTTCTGATGTAGATATTACTTGAATATTAATTTTTTGTTTAGCGAGAGTTTGGAACATTCTAAAAGTAACTCCTGGTGTGGTAACCATGCCAACACCTATAATTGAGACTTTTGATACATTTTTGTCAAATATTAAATTTCTGAAATTAATATTTTTATTTTGCAAAATAATTCTTTTAGTTTTACTTAAATCTTCAGATTTTATAGTGAAGGTTAAGTCTGTCTCTTTACCATCAGCAGAAATATTCTGAACTACCATGTCAACATTAATTGAATTTTCAGACAAAGGTTTAAAAATTGATGCTGCAATGCCTGGCTTATCTTTGACTCCTATAAGAGTTACTTTTGCCTCATTAATGGTACTTGAGATACCAGTTATAATTTTATGATTTATTATATTTTTTCTTTTTGTTATTAATGTACCTTCTTTATCTGTAAAAGAAGATCTGACCTCAATATCTACTTTATTTAATCTAGCATCTTGAATAGAATGCGGTTGCATAACCTTTGCTCCAAGAGAAGCCATTTCTAACATTTCTTCATATGATATTACTTTAATTTTTTTGGCTGATTTCAATTTATTTGGGTCTGTAGAGTAAACTCCATCTACGTCCGTATATATTATACATTTTTCTGCATTAAAATACTTTGCAAACATAATTGCGCTTGCATCAGATCCACCTCTGCCAATTGTAGTAATTCTTTTTTCGCTATTTATACCTTGGAAACCTGTAATTATGGGAATACCATCTTTTTTTAAATAATTTAAAATTTGTCGCTTGTTAATTTTATTAATTCTTGAAAATTTATATTTTCCCTCTGTATAAATAGGAACTTGCCAAGAAATCCAAGATCTTGAGTTAAAACCTTTATCAATTAATTCTCCCGAAATTAATGCACATGACATTTGTTCTCCGGATGAAACTAAAACATCATATTCTGACTCTGAAAAATTTTTACTTATTTTTTTTGATAAATTTATTAAATTATTTGTCACACCACTCATTGCTGAGGACAATACAATTACACTGTAATTTTTTTTATACTTAGCAATAATTTTTGCTACTTTTTTAATTCTATCAGTGGTACCAACTGAAGTACCTCCAAATTTTAATACAATTATTTTCATTGATATTTTTTAATATAAATTAAAATATATTGATAAAATACATCTTGATTGTAATGTCAATAAACAATGAAAAATAACACAATAAATAAAAAAGAAATAGAAAAATTTTCAAAAATAGCTGAGGAATGGTGGGATCCTTACGGAAAATTTAAGCCATTGCATAAATTTAACCCTATTAGAATAAAATATATAAGAGATACGATTTTATCTGAGTTTAAAATTAAAAAAGATCATAAACCTTTTAGAGGCTTAAGTCTTTTGGATATTGGATGTGGTGGTGGATTACTATCAGAGCCTATGGCTAGACTTGGAGCAGAAGTTGTTGGTATAGATGCTTCCTTTAAAAATATACAAGTTGCTAAGTTTCATTTAAAAAAAAGTAAACTTAAAATTAAATATTACAATTCGTCTCCAGAAAATTTTAAAATAAAGAAAAGATTTGATATTATTTTAAATATGGAAATTGTTGAACATGTTGAAGATATTGATTTTTTTATTAAAGAAAGTTCAAAATTTTTAAAAAAATCAGGTGTTATGTTTGTAGCTACTTTAAACAAAACACTTAAATCTTACTTATTTGCGATTGTAGGTGCTGAGTATGTTTTAAAGTGGTTACCAATAGGGACACACGATTGGGAAAAATTTGTGAAACCAGAATATTTGATAAATGTTTGTAAAAAAAACTCTTTAAAGTTAAAAAAAATAGATGGAATGACCTTCAACCCTATTTTAAATAAATGGTCTATTACATCTGATAAATCTGTAAATTATATTTCAGAGTTTATGAAGGTTTAATTTTTATCATCTTCAATCCATGGAATAATATCAGTTTCTATTCCTTCTTCTCTAAGCTCCTTAACATCTTTAAGTGATGCGCTACCATAAATACCCTTTTTTGGTTTGCTTTTATCATAGTGAATTGATCTTGCTTTATAAGTAAAATTTTCTCCCACATACTCAAAATTATCTTTAATAAATTTTTTGTAATCTGAAAGTTTTTTGCGAACATCTTTATATTTTTTAATTTCTTTTAAATTTTCTTTTTTCTTAGTGTTTAACAAATTTGGAGACATCAATGTTTTCTCTACATTTATCGACTCGCAAGATTGACAATTTAAAAGTTTTAATTTTAGCAATCTATCATATTCATCAGAAGTACTAAACCAACTTTCAAATTCTTGCTCACAATCTTTACATTTTAGTAAATACTTGATCATTCTTTGTATCTAAATATTAGTTAACAAAATTTCAATATAGCTAAGTCCTATAATCACCATTAATTTCTATATATTTTTTTGTTAAATCCATTGTGTATGATTTAAATTTTTTTAATCCTTGACCAATATCAACCTCTATTTCAATTGATTTGCCTTTCATGTATTCCATAACTTTTTCTTCATCATAGAATTTGTATAAAGATCCTTTTTGATATATTTTATGTGGTCCAAAAGAAATAGATAATTTTTGTTCATTAATTTTGGTGTCACTGTTTCCAATAGCCATAGCCACTCTGCCCCAGTTTGGATCTTCTCCCGCAATAGCAGTCTTCACTAATAATGAGTTTGCTATTTTTAAAGATATATTTTTAGCATCCTTTTCAGTTCTGCAATTAATACAATTAATAGAAATAAATTTAGAGGCTCCTTCTCCATCAGAGACAACTTGCTTAGCTAAATTTAATAAAACATCATGAACTGACTTATTAAAATTTTTGAGCCTACTATCGCTATGTTTTTTAATTTCTGAGTGATTAACTTTCCTTGTTGAAAATATAGAAACCATATCATTTGTACTTGTGTCGCCATCACATGAAATTGCATTGAAAGTTGTCTTTATATTGTTTTTTAAGACATCATTTAAAACTGAAGAGGGTAAATTTGCATCAGTAAATATATAACACAATGTAGTTGCCATATTTGGATAAATCATACCTGAGCCTTTTGCGATTCCATAAATTTTAATTGTTGATGAGCCAATTTTTGTTTCAGCCATTGAGACTTTGGGTTTTAAATCTGTTGTGATTATACCCATTGCAGCTTTCATCCAGATTAATTTATTTTGTGTATATTTTATTTTATCGACTAACTCTGGTAATGAGGTTTTAATTTTTTCTAATGGAAACTTCTCACCTATAGTACCTGTGCAACCAAAAAGTATTTCTTTTGAAGAAATTTGTTTTGGAGCATCTTCATCTCTTTTTTGTAACTCAGTTAATTTTGATGATAAGTCTAAAGAAATTTTCTTTAACGCGTCATAACCTTCGGGACCTGTTAATGCATTAGCATTTCTTGTATTAACTAATAAAGCAAATATTTTTTTTGATTTAATTTTTTTATTCCATTTTAAATTTTCTGATATTAATTTTGATTGGGTATATAGAGAGGCATAATTTGCTCCATCTCTAAAATAAAATAAAACTAAATCATCTCTCTTAGATTTATATAGGCCAGCGTTGACTGCAGAAATTGAAACACCATCAATATGATCTAAATCCTGAAAATCAACAATTTTCGGGCTTTCACTGCTAGTTTTTATAAAATTGTTTATGTTAAATTTCATGATATTTAAAATAATTAATTAATTACTATATATTTCTAATATTTAATTTTATATCAAAATGTTCAACCCACTAAATATATTTTCAAAGCTTATTAAAAGCGGAAATGAAAAGGAACTAAGCAGAATTCAACAAATAGTCAATAAAGTTAATCTTTTAGAAAAAAATTTAGAAAATTTATCTGACGAAATGTTTCCAAAAAAAACCGAGCAGCTAATCGAAGAAGTTAAAAATGGCAAAAGTCTAAACGACGTATTACCTGAGGCTTTCTCAATGGTTAGGGAAGCCTCTAAACGAATTAGGGGTGAAAGACACTTTGATGTTCAACTAATTGGTGGTGTTGTGATCCATGAGAATAAGATTGCAGAAATGAAAACTGGAGAAGGTAAAACATTAACTATAGCACTTGCAGCTTTCCTTAATGCTCTAGAAAAAAAAGGTGTCCATATAGTAACTGTAAATGACTATTTGGCTAAAAGAGATAGCGAGAATATGGGTAAGATTTACAACTTTTTAGGTTTGACTTGTGGATATATTAATACTGGACAAGATGACTTGGAGAGAAAACAAAATTATTCAAAAGATATAACTTATTCTACTAATAGTGAATTGGGCTTCGATTATTTAAGAGATAATATGAAATTTTCAAAAGAGACTATGGTTCAAAGAGAACATAATTATGCGATTGTCGATGAAATTGACTCTTGTTTAATTGATGAGGCTAGAACACCTCTAATAATTTCAGGAGCAACAGAAGATAAGACAAATCAATATATAGCTGTTGATAAGCTTGTGAAAAATTTAAAAGAGGATGATTTTGAAATAGATGAAAAAGATAGAAATATTTTATTAACTAATACAGGTGTGGATAATGTTGAAAATATATTTTCTAATGCTGGTATACTTAAGAATAAAAATTTTTATGATCCAGAAAACCTTCATATTGTTCATTTAGTTAATCAATCATTACGTGCGATCCATCTTTTTCAGAGTGGAAGAGATTACATTGTAAAAGATGGCCAAATAATAATAATTGATGAGCAAACAGGTAGACAACTGCCAGGAAGAAGGTTTGGTGATGGTCTTCATCAAAGTCTAGAGGCAAAAGAAAATTTAACAATTAATGCTGAAAATCAAACTTTAGCATCTATTACCTATCAAAATTTTTTTAAACTTTACAAAAAAATAGCTGGATGCACTGGCACAGCATTAACAGAGTCAGAGGAGTTTTTTGAAATTTATAATCTACCAGTTGTATCGATACCTACTAATAAGAAGATGATAAGAAAAGATTCGAATGATCAAATATTTAGAACTAGTAAAGAAAAAGATGAAGCAATTATTAATAAGATTGTTGAATGTAACATTAAAGGACAGCCATTATTAGTCTTCACTTCAAGTATTAATAAGTCTGAACACTTTTCAAATCTATTAGACAAAAAAAATATAAAACACACAGTTTTAAATGCAAAAAATCACCAAAAAGAAGCTGAAATTATTGCAAATGCTGGAAAAAGAAACTCAATAATTATTACAACTAGTATTTCAGGAAGAGGTGTTGATATCAAATTGGGAGGTCAAGACGAAAGCGACAAAGCTGAAATAAAGAAATTGGGAGGATTATTTGTTATTGGTACAGAAAGAATGGAAAGTAGGAGAGTAGATAATCAAGCAAGAGGAAGATCAGGCAGACAAGGTGATGAAGGTAGTTCTATATTCTATGTAAGTTTAGAGGACGATTTGATGAGAATATTTGGGTCTGAGTCTATGAATAATATACTTGAGAAACTTGGACTTAAAGATGGAGAAAGTATAGATCATCCCTGGATAAATAAAGCATTAGAGAGAGCACAACAAAAAGTTGAGGCAAGAAATTTTGATATTAGAAAAACTCTTTTGAAGTTTGACAATGTTTTAAACGATCAAAGACAAGTAATATTTTCTCAAAGAAATGAAGTAATAGAAAATAAAGACTCTAAGGAATATTCTGAAAATTTTCTGAATGAAATTATTGATGATTTGAAAAATAAGAAATCAAAAAAGTTAGCCAATGCAGGATCAAATGAAATCCATATGCAATTGAAATCCCTATTTGGCAAATCATTTGAAGAGAGTGAAATTAATGAATTAGTTAATCTAGGAAATAAGGAATTTGAGGAAAAAATAAAAAATAAATTTCATATTCTAAGAGAAGAGAAAATAAAAATGTTGAATGAGGACCAATATAATGAAATAGAAAAAAGAATTTTTTTACAACTTATTGATCAAAATTGGAAATTACATATACAATATTTAGAACAATTAAGACAAGTAATTGGTTTAAGATCTTATGGACAAAGGGATCCTTTGGTTGAATACAAAAAAGAGGCGTTTATACTTTTTGAAAATTTATTAAATAAGCTTAAATATGATCTAATTACAATTTTGTTTAACTTAAAACTCATAAAAAATAACCAAGAAGAAGAAGGCAATGAAAATTTAAGTAAAAAATTTGAGGAGCTTTCAACAAAAAAAATTGGAAGAAATGAACCTTGTCCTTGTAATTCTGGAAAGAAATATAAACATTGCCACGGTGCTTTATAAACTAAAACTAAGCAATAATATCAAAACTAGTACACCAGAAATACCATAATAAAGTTTAGTGTTGTTCTTAAAGTTTTGATTAATATTTTCAAGTAGACTTGCCTTCATAGATAGATCATTTCTATCATCTGATTGTGTTGAAAATCCTTTATTTCTCCCAATTGACAAGAATTTATTTTTTCTATGATTAATAATTTCATCTTTATCCATTGTTAAAAAAAAATCTAAATTTTTTTTTAATGAGTTTCTTACATTATCCAATATCAGGTCTTTATCTCGATGAGCACCTCCAACTGGTTCTGGAATTATTTCATCAATAATATTTAATTTTAAAAGATCACTAGATGACATTTTCATTGCAGTCGCAGCCTCTAAAGTTTTTTTTGGATCTCTCCATAAAATGGTGGCACATCCTTCAGGAGAAATTACAGAGTATATTGCGTTTTGAAGCATAATTACTTTATTAGATGATGCTAAAGCTATGGCTCCGCCAGATCCTCCTTCACCAATTATAACTGCTATTGTGGGCACCGTTAACTTCATTGAGCATTCAATAGATTTTGCTATAGCTTCAGCTTGACCTCTTTCCTCTGCGCCAACTCCTGGATATGCTCCTGGAGTATCTACAATAGTAATTATTGGAATTTTAAATTTATTAGCTAATTCCATGAGTCTGATTGTTTTTCTATAACCCTCAGGTCTCATCATCCCAAAATTATGATCTATTCTCTTATTAAGATCAGACCCCTTTTCCTGGCCAATTACTAAAACTGATTTACCATCGAACTTTGCAAATCCAGCTATAACAGCTTTATCCTCGCCATAATATCTATCTCCTGAAAGTTGGATAAAATCATCAAAAAGATTTTCAACAAAAAATTTTGCCTTTGGCCTATCCTCGTGACGAGCAACTAATGCTGTCTGCCATGGATCTAAATTCGAGTAAATTTTCTCTAACTTTTCATTAATTTCTTCCTCAACTTTACTTATTTTTGAAGTATCAACCTCAGATAAACCTTCCTGATTGTAAGGATCCTTTAACTTATCTAGTTCTTCTTCAAGTTTTTTTATATCTGTCTCAAAATTTAAGTAATTTTTCATTTAATATCATTATTATAAACAAAAAAGGCAATAAATTGTTAAAATTTAATTAGTAATTTTGATTGCGCAAAAATCAAAATTTATTATAAGATTTTCAATTTATGAGAGAGCAATACATCAAAATCCACAACCTATCTGTAGCAAAAGAGCTTGCCGATTTTGTCAAAAATGAGCTTCTACTAGATACCAATGTAAGTGCTGACGAATTTTGGAAGGGCTTCGATAAAGTGGTGCATGATTTAGCACCTAAAAATAAAAAATTACTCGAATTTAGAGAAACTTTACAACAAGAAATTGATCTTTGGCATAAAAAAAATAGAAGCCAACAACCTGACTATGATAAATATAAAAACTTTTTGGAAGAAATAGGTTATTTAAAAAAAGAAGGTGATGATTTTAGAATAGCAACTAAAAATTTAGATGAAGAAATTTCTAACATAGCAGGACCACAATTAGTTGTTCCGATTATGAATTCCAGATATAGCCTAAATGCTGCGAATGCGAGGTGGGTGAGTTTATATGATAGTCTTTATGGGTCTAATATCATTGAGTCTGAAGAAAGTGGAAGCGAAAAATACGATCCTTTAAGAGGACAAGAAGTAATTAAATATACTAGAAACTTTTTGAATAAATATTTTCCTATCAATGATCTTGACTGGAAAGATATAACTGGTTTGGCTGTAGATAATAAAAAACTGATAATTTACAAGGAAAATAAAGAATATAATTTGTTAAATTTAGAAAAGTTTATTGGTCACAGAGGAGATGCGACTAAACCAAATGCTATAATCTTAAAAAATAATAATCTTCATCTTGAAATAATTATTAATCCAAGAGCGTTTAGTGCTGCAAGAGATGCCGCTGGTATAAGTGATATTATAATTGAGTCAGCTGTATCAACAATATGTGATCATGAAGATAGTGTAGCTGCAGTAGATGCAGAAGACAAGGTTACTTGTTATAGAAATTGGTTAGGTCTTATGAGAGGAACTTTAAAATCAGTGTTTATGAAGAATGGAAAAGAATTAGAAAGAAAACTTAATCCAGATCGAAGTTACGTTTCAATAGATGGCAGCAAATCAAAACTTCATGGAAGAAGTCTTTTACTTGTGAGGAATGTGGGACATTTAATGACAAACCCTGCAATTACTTTAAATGATGGATCAGAAGTTCCTGAAGGTATATTGGATGCTTTTATTACCTCTGCCGCATGTATTCATGATCTAAGAAGAAAAGGTAATTCAAGAAAGGGTTCTATCTATATTGTTAAACCAAAAATGCATGGGCCAGAGGAAACTGAATTTGCAGATTTGATTTTTTCAAAAGTTGAAGAAGTTTTAAAATTGGAAAAAAATACAATTAAGTGTGGAATTATGGATGAAGAAAGAAGAACATCTGCAAACCTTAAAGAATGTATTAGAACACTTAAAGATAGAGTATTTTTTATCAATACTGGATTTTTAGACAGAACCGGTGATGAAATGCACACTTCAATGGAAGCTGGGCCAATGATCAAAAAAGGAGATATGAAAGAGTCTAAATGGATTAAAACCTATGAGGATAATAACGTAGATATAGGCTTAAAATGTGGGTTTTCAGGAGTTGCTCAAATAGGTAAAGGAATGTGGGCAATGCCTGACAAAATGAACGAAATGATGGAACAAAAAATTGGACATGTAAATGCTGGCGCAAATTGTGCTTGGGTTCCATCTCCTACTGCCGCTGCATTACATGTTATGCATTATCATGAAGTAAATGTTTTTGAAAAACAAAAAGCAATATTAAAAAGAGAGCCATCAAAATTATCTGATCTTCTTACTATTCCAATAGCAGATCGTCCTAATTGGTCTATTGATGAAATTAATACTGAAATTTCAAATTCTGCTCAAACTATCTTGGGTTATGTAGTCAGATGGATTGATCAAGGTATAGGTTGTTCCAAAGTTCCAGATATAAATGATATTGGATTAATGGAAGATAGAGCAACCTTAAGAATTTCATCTCAACATATTGCCAATTGGCTTCATCACGGCTTATGTTCTAATAGACAGGTTCTTGAAATTTTAAAAAAAATGGCAAAAGTTGTAGATAAACAGAATAGACACGACACAAACTACGAAAGTATGTCACCAGAGTATGATAAATCTATCGCTTTTAAAGCAGCATGTGAGTTAATTTTTCATGGAAAATCTCAGCCCTCTGGCTATACAGAACCTCTTTTGCATTTAAACAGATTGATTAAAAAAAGCTAATTAAGATTCTATATTTTTTCTATTTTTAAATGCAGATATAAGAGTACCATCATCTAAATTTTCGATTTCTCCACCTACTGGCAAACCTTGAGCAAGTTTTGAAATCTTAATGTTTGTTTTTTTGAGGGTATCTTGAATATAAAATGCAGTAGTTTGGCCTTCTACAGTTGCGCTAGTTGCTAAAATTACTTCTTCAATATCATCTTTATTTATTCTTTCTATAAGAGAATTAATAAGCAAGTCCTCTCTATTACTATTATTATTGTTTGAGAGGGTCCCCCCTAAAATATGGAAGTAACCTTGAAAAATTGAAGAACTTTCTATTGCCCACTGATCTGAAATATTTTCTACAACACAAATTTTATTATATTTTTTTTCTACTATTTCACAATTATTATAACTACACTCAATTGTATTAGGCTTTAATGTTCCACATATTTTACATCTAACAACATTTTTAAAAACTTCGCTCAAATTTTGAGCCAAAGGTTTTAGTAATTCTTGTCGGTTATTAATCATTTTTAAAATTATTCTTTTTGCAGACTTAGGCCCTAACCCCGGTAGTTTTGAAATCAGTTTAATTAAATTTTCTATTTCAGGAATATTTTGCATTTAAATTATAAAGGCCACTTAAATCCAGGTATTCCAAAATTTCCTGAGGCCTTAGAAATTTCCTCTGCTGTTTTTGATTTAAGTTGTGATTTTGCGTTATTATGAGCAGCAGTAATAAGATCTTCTAATATTACTTTTTTTTCTTTTAAAACATTTTCACTAAGTTTAATTGAAATCATAGTGCCCTCTCCATTTAGAGTAACCTTTACATCATTGGCTCCCGAGACACCTTCAACCTCGATCTTTTTAATGTTTTCTTGGCTTTCTTTCATTTTATTCTCAATTTCTTTAGCTTTCTCCATTAATTTTGAAAAATCTGTCATTTTAATCCTCTTTAAACTCAACATTTATTAATTCTGCATCAGGAAATGCTTCAATAACTTTTTTATATGCTTCAGACTTTTTAACATCGTCAAATATTTTTTTCTCGGCAATTTTATTTTTTTCTTTTTTTGAAATTTGTCCTTGGTTTTTTGATAGAGAGATAATCCATCTTTTGGATGTCCATTCGTAGAGTTTGTTAGATAGATTTTTAATAAAGTCTTTGTCTAAGCTTTCATTAAACGATATTTCTATTAAACCCTCAGAGAATGAAACTAAATTTGTATTAGTTTCAAGCTCATATTTAAGCTTAGCTTCTTTTTTTTCTGTGCATAGTTTTATCAAACTTTCAAATGAATCTATTTTAAGTTCATTAATTACTTCATCTTTATTTAAATTAGGTTCAATTTTTTCTTGTTGTGAGATATTTTTGATTTGATCTATTGTTTTACTTGTAATTTTTTTTTCAGGCTCTTTAATTAAAGTACCAGGATTTTTTCCAGTAAAGCTTTCCTCAACATCTTTCTCCTTAAAACCTTTTATTCTCATTAATCTGAAAAGGAACATTTCAACTGATAAATTTGGATTTGAAACCATGTTAATTTCATCAATTGTATCAAGTGTAAATTGCCAAAAAAGGATTATGTCCTTTGAATCTAAATTTTCAGATATAGTGGAAAGATTATTAAAATCTTGATCATTTAAAGAAAAATTATTTCCGTCTAATTTTATAAAATTAATATTTTTTAAGTAATATAAAACTTCAAGAAAATCATTCAAAAAAATTTTTGGATCTACACCAGAATCATAAATTTTTCTATACAACTCATAAACTTTTTTTTCTTTACCACTAAACAGATTTTTTATTAATTCTATCAAAGAACTTTTATCAAAATATCCATAAACACTTTGTGCTTTTTCTAGACTTAATTCCTCATTATTTTGATTGACTACAAGTCCACGGTCTAACAAAGATAATGCATCTCTAACAGATCCTTCTGAAATTTTTACAATTAATTTTAAAGCTTCATCAGAAACTTTACCTCCTTCTTTGTCTTTAATTTTTTTTATATAATTAAAAAGCTCTTCAGATTTTACTCTAGAGAGATCAAAACGTTGACATCTCGATATTACTGTTACAGGAATTTTTTTGATTTCGGTTGTTGCAAAAATAAATTTTAAATATTTTGGTGGTTCTTCAAGAGTTTTTAAAAGAGCATTAAATGCTTGTTTGCTTAACATATGAACTTCATCAATAATAAATATTTTATATTTAGCTGTTGTTGGTCCATATCTTGAAAATTCAATAAGCTCTCTTACATCGTCAATACCTGTTTTACTTGCAGCATCCATTTCCAAAACATCAATATGATTTGAGTTTGTAATTGCATCACAGTTACTACATTTTTTCTTACACATGTTTTCAATTCCATGCTCACAATTTAATGACTTTGCAACTATTCTTGCAAAAGTTGTTTTTCCTACTCCCCTAATACCTGTAAACAAGAATGCGTTAGGTGACTTGTCTGAAATTATTGAATTTTTAATTGTTTCAGCAATAATCTCTTGGCCGATTAAATCCTCAAATACTTGAGGTCTGTATTTTAAAGCTAGTACTTTTGAATTTTCTGTCATTTTTAAGGAGACCAACCAACCTGGAAAATACTCACTACCCTTGCTATCTTTCGATCCTGGGGGATTTGTGGTAACACCACCTGACTGGCCTCCAACTTTATTATATCAATAAAAATTTCTATTCTACAAGAAAGTTATAAGTTTATTTTTCTCTAAATTTATCAGATTTATAAACACCTAGAACGTGCATATCTTGGCAATGCAGACCTAATTCCTCAAGTGAGTTTTTAATTTTTGGAGATTCTATATGTCCATCAATATCGCATAGAAAAAAATATGAGGAAAAAGAGTTCTTTTCAGGAAAACTTTGTAATTTACTCATATTAACTCCATTAATTGCAAAACCTGACAATGCAGAATACAAGGCAGCCGGCTTACTTTTTAACTTAAATAATATCGATGTTATGTGACTTTCATCACTGAAATCTGGTTGAAATATATCTTTTCCTAGTAACAAGAATCTGGTTACGTTGTCTTTATCGTCTTGCACATTTTCTTGTAATATTTTAAGACCATATATTTCAGCGCTTAAACTTGAGGCTATTGCTGCCTTAGACTTATCTTTAGCTTCTGAAACAAATTTTGCCGAACCTGCAGTATCGGCTCTGACATTTTCTATTAATTTTTTTTTCTTTATAAAGCTTGAAGATTGACTAAGCGCTTGAGCATGGGAATATACATCTTTTATATCATTTAATTTTGACCCTTTTATGCCCAAAAGATTATGATTGATTGGAAAAAAATGTTCTGCATAAATATTTAATCTGTATTTGAAAATTAAATACTCAACACCAATATTTCCAGTTGTTTTATTTGACTCTGGTATCAAAGATTTAATTGAACTATCTTCACTAGATCTTTCAAAACATTCATCAAAAGTTTTACAAGGCAATGTTTCACACTCCGGATACATTTTTTTGGCACAGCTCTCACTGTAGCTACCAGCAACACCTTGATAAGCAATTTTCATAATTTAAGTTTTATATTCCATTATTTTTTTTAATTCCAGATAATCTTCATGTGTATCAACACCTATTGGTTTAGTTTTTGCTAAACCAACATCTATACTGATTTTATTCTCAATCAATCTTAATTGTTCTAACTTTTGTGTTTTTTCATTTTGTGTTTGATCAAATTGTACAAATTTTTTTAAATAAGTCACATTATAAATATAAATCCCAATATGGTGATAAATGTTTTGTTTGATTTTACTTGCCTCCCTAACGAATGATGTAGCAGTTGATAATTTACCCTCTATGAGTTTCTCATTTGTGGTTACTTTAACAATATTTTTTTTTGACAAAATTTCATCACTCTCTAACTCACAAGCTAATGTTGAAACTTTTGATTTTTTTTTAATTGTTTTTTCAAGAAGATTATTTACATCCTGAATATCAAGCATTGGTTCGTCTCCTTGAAGGTTAATTACATACTCAATATTATCATTTTCTAATTTTTGAAAAGCCTCAAAAATTCTGTCAGTTCCTGTTTTATGGTCACTTTGGGTTAAAATGCATTTTCCTCCATGTTTAGTCACCTCATCAAATATTTCCTTATCACCAGTTGCGACATAACTTTGACCAACTATTGATGAATTTGCAATTTTATAAACATGATTAATAATTGAAATGTTATTAATTTTTAACAATGGTTTTTTTGGAAGCCTTGTTGCTGCTAATCTTGATGGGATTAAAATCACTACATTGTTCATAAAAATTAAGTATTATGCGTCTTTCAGACGCAATAATTAAAATTAAATTTAGTATTTTTTTTGTTTAACATGTTATACGAGGTTAATAATTAAAAATCATGGATTCATTTGAGATTAATAAAATCATAGCTGCTGTATTAGTTATTTTTATAGTTATTTTTGGCATTACTAAAATTTCAGACTATATTTACTACGTGGAGAAACCAGCTCAATCTGCTTATAAAGTAGAATTTGCTGAGTCAGATACAAAAAAATCTACTTCTACCCAAGAGGTGGACATAGCTGCTTTATTAGCAATGGGAAGTGTCGAGCATGGTAAAACAGTTTTCAAAAAGTGTAGCGCATGTCATTCTATTAAAAAAGGCGGAAGAAATAATATAGGACCTGCCCTCTATAACGTCTTAGGCAGAAATATGGGTGCATTAGAAGATTATAAATATTCAAAAGCTTTGATAGCATTTGGTAAAGATTGGACTTTTGAAGAAATGAATAGTTTTTTGATTAAACCTGCCACTTATATCAAGGGAACTAAGATGGCTTTTGCGGGGTTAAAAAAAGAAAAAGATAGAGCATCAGTCATACTATATATGAATTCATATGCTGACACTCCTTTAGAATTACCTTAATTTATCAAAACAATATAACAAGATACTTTTTTGAACATAAACTCTATTAAGAGCTTGTTCCCATACTTTAGATTTCTTACTTAAAAAAACTTCATCTGTAACTTCACTACCTCTAGGGAGACAATGTAAAAATATTGCATCTTTCTTTGCAAAGCTCATAGTTTTAGCATCAACTTTAAAGTTTTTAAATGATTTTAATTTCTTTTTCTTATTTACTCTATCATTCAATGAAATTATCTTATCTGTCATAACAACGTCACAATTTTTAACCGCTAATTCTTTTTTATTAAAGATATTTATTTTTCCTTTCTTCTTTTTAATCCATGAGATAAGTGCTTTATTTGGTTGATAGTCTTTTGGACAGGCAATATTTAAAGATATCGAAAATTTTATACATACTTCGATAAGACTGTTCATCATATTATTACTGGCATCTCCAATCCAACATAACTTTAATTTAGAAACACTTTTTTTTTTGATTTCCTGAATTGTAAAAATATCTGACAAAACTTGCGTTGGATGTGATGATGGACTTAATCCATTTATAATTGGTATTTTGGAATACTTTTTAAATTCGTTTAACTTTTTATCAGAGTCTGTTCTTAACATAAATGCATTACCATATGTTGATAAAATTTTTGATGTATCTTCAATACTTTCGCCTCCAATTCCTAAGTGTAATTCCTCTGGTCTTAAAGTTAGTGACCCTCCCCCTAGTTGTTTAATTGCTAAATAAAAACTTAATCTAGTTCTTAAACTTGATTTTTCAAACATTTGTAAGAGTATTTTTCCTTTTAAAGGAATATCCTTATCAGGATCTAGTGTACCTAATTTTTTTCTTTTTAATTTTCTTTTTTTTGCGTCAGAAATAATTTTTTTTAAATGTTTTGTTGGAATATCTTTTATGTAAAGAAAGTTTTTCATTAGTTTTTTATGAGTTACAAACTTTTGTTATAATTTTAAGAGCCATATTAATTTCTTTTTTGTTTACATTAAGCGGGGGCAAAACTCTAATTACATTCTCTGCAGCTCTTATTGTTAACAATTTATTTTTCATTAAATTTTCTATGAATTTTGTTTGATCATGATGAAGCTGTATTCCTAAAATTAGACCTTTTCCTCTTATCTCTTTTATGATCTTTGGAAATTTTTTTTTAATTTTATTCAATTCTGAAATAAAATATTTTGAATTACTATTAACTTTTTTAAGAAAACCTTTTTTAAAAACTTCATTCATGACTGCATTGCCAACTGCCATTGCCAATGGATTTCCACCAAAAGTAGATCCATGTGTACCAGGCACCATAGCTTTTGAAACTTTTTTTGTCATCAAAACAGCTCCGATAGGAAATCCACCTCCAATTCCTTTAGCTATCGGAACTATATCAGGTTTTATACTTGCATATTCATATGAAAAAAACCTACCAGTTCTGCCTATCCCACATTGGACCTCATCCAAAATTAAAAGAATTTTTTTCTTGTTACAAATCTTTCTTATTTCTTTTAAACACCACGTGGGTATCACTTTTATTCCACCCTCTCCCATTATCGGTTCAATCATTATAGCAGCTGTTTTATTTGTTATTTTTTTTTTAAGTTCCTTATGGTTTCCAAATTTAAAATGGTCAAATCCTCCTACTTTTGGACCAAATCCCTCAATCATTTTTTTTGATCCACTTGCATTTATTGCTGCAATTGTTCTTCCATGAAAAGAATTTTTTATACATAAAATTCTATTTTTTTTTGGCTTTCCAATTGAATAAAAATATCTTCTTGCAACTTTTATAGCAGCCTCAGTGGCTTCAGCTCCACTATTTTGGAAAATAACTGCATCCGCAAAGGTTTTATTTGTTAATTTTTTTGCAAGCTGTTCACCTTCAGGAATTACGAAAGAATTTGAAACGTGCCAGAGTTTTTTTGATTGTCTAATTATTGCATTAACCAAAGAAGGATTTGCATGTCCTAATGAATTAACAGCAATACCTTGAACAAAATCTAAATATTTTGTACCTTTTTTCGTGTATAAGAAAGAACCCTTACCTTTAGTAAAAGAGATGTTTCTTCTTTTATAATTTTTAGCTAAAGAACTCATTTTGAATTAAGATTTAATTTTATAACCTTTATGTACTAAAATGTATGCGAAAAATGTAACAAATAAACTTAGAGAAGAAAGTAGTAAAATACCAAATATTAACGAACCATCCAATTGGCCGATAAATGAATATCTAAATCCATCGATCATATGAAAAAAAGGATTATAATTACTCATAATTTTTAAAAATTCAGGCAATTTATCAATACTATAGAAAGTACCACTCAGAAAACTCAATGGAACTATTATAAAATTTGTTACACTGCTCATTTGATCAAACTTGTCTGCATATAATCCAACAATTAAACCCAATGATCCCATTAATAGTCCTCCCAGAAATAAATAAGTAAACCACAAGATAAAATTAGGTATTGATAGATCTATAAAAAATACAAAGATAATAGTTGAAGCTGACGCAATTAATAAACCCCTTGCTGCAGAGGCAAATGTTATTGCAAAAACCACCTCTGATGAGGACAACGGACTATGAACAACATCAGTGATTGTACCCATCATTTTAGCCATCATCAAAGATGAGCTCGAATGTGCAAAACTTTGCTGAATTACTTGCATCATTATCAATCCACAAGCTAAAAATTTAATATACGAAACTCCAAAAACATCAGCTCTTTCATCCCCTATTGCTAAAGAGATAACTGTTAAAAAAAGGATACTAGTTAATATTGGTCCGAATAATGTTTGTCCTGAAACTGTAAGAAACCTTAAAACTTCTTTTTTGAACAAAGAGTAAGTCCCAACCCAATTAATCAGTCCAAACCTTCTAATTCCAATTTGATATTTTTTATCCAATTCAACCATAAGTTTTTATTAATAAACATTTTTTTTGAAAATTGTTAAAAAACAAAAAAAAAAGCTTGTTAAGATGATATAATTATGGTCTCTAGATTATGTAATAATAAAATATTAATACACTAAATATAGTACTTATGAGCTGGACAGACGAAAAAGTTAACAAATTAAAAGAACTTTGGGGCAAGGGGCAAACAGCAAGTCAAATTGCAGAAATAATAGGTGGAGTTAGTAGAAATGCTGTAATTGGGAAGGCTCATCGATTAAATTTATCTGCAAAAATTAAAACAAGAACATCTGTTTCACAAAATAGTCCTGGTGGAATAGCTTCAAATAATAATAATTTTAAAAAGGGAAGTAGAAAACAAAAATTTAGATCTTTGCTTTTGGATAAAAATTTTGAGCCAGCCAAAAATCTACTGCTAGAAGAATTAAATGAAAATACATGCAAGTATATGGAAGGTCATCCTGATGAAAAAGACTCTTCCTTTTGTGGAAGAAAAACTATAGAAAAATTTTCTTATTGCCCATTACACTTAATGGTAGTTTTTCAACCTAAAGGAAAAAAAGATGAGTTAGTTGATAATGAGGATGAGGTTCCAAAGTTTATTGAAAAAAAAGTAAAATCTGCATAGCTTATTTTAAAATCTTCTCTTTAGCTTTTTTGAACTCATCATCATTTATAATACCTTTGTGGTGCAAGTTATTTAATTCCTTTAATTGATCAACTACCTCAAGTTTTTGGTTTTGATTTTCTTGATTAGAATCTAAATTCTTTTCATCTTTTATAATTTGTTTAGCTTCTACACCTCTCGTAATTGCTTTAACAGCAATTGATAAGACAAATGCTAAAATTAAAAATACGATTAAATAAATAATATTTGTTAACATTAATTTCTTTTTTTCATTTTTTAGAAAATTGTCCGCCACTAGTCCAATTGTAACTATAGCGATTTATTTCCTCATCAAATTTTTTATTTGCTTTCATGTTAATTTCAAAGTTAGTTTTATACTTTTTTGAAGCAATATTATCATATTTCAACAAATTTAATTGATCAATTGTTAATAATGGCTTGGGCATCAATTGAAAAATCTTAGCATTAATTTTAGCTAATGGCAAAGGCAAAGAAATTAATAATCTTTTTTTATTAATTGATTTTAAAATTTTTAAAATTATTTCTTTAAAAGTGAGAACCTCAGGCCCTATACATTCTATTATTTCTCCAGAAAGTTTTTCTTGAACAATTTGAAAAATTATATCTGTAAAGTCAGAAACGTGTATTGGTGTGAATTTAGTTTTTCCACCATAATAAAGTGGCATTAAAGGCAAAATACTTAACAATTTCATAAAATTTGTAGTAAAATTGTCATCTACAGAATATACTATTGATGGTTTTAAAATAACAGATTTAGAAAAATTGCCCATAACCTTTTTTTCACCACTTAGCTTACTCATTGCATATTTACTATCACTTGCAAGTTCTATCCCTAATGCAGAGACATGAATAAATTGATCGATTGATTTTTCAAAAGCTACTTTAGATAGTAATGATGGTAAGTCTGAATGAATGGTATTAAATTGATTATCTCTTTTTTCATAAAGAATTCCGATTAAATTTATACAAATAGAACAATTTTCCATTAATCGAGAAATATTTTCCTCATTAAATGAATTAATCTCTTCAAGTTCTAAGTATCCATAATTAGATTGAGTTTTAATTTGATAACCTTTTTGATGTATGCTCCTAGTAACCGCAATAACTCTATAATTATTTTTGGTAAATTTTCTTATTAAAGATTTTCCAATTTGACCAGATGAACCAAATATTAAAATTGAATCCTGATTTTTCATATATATATATCTAATAATGAATTTAGATATTAAATTACATAAAGAAGATTTACCAGACGAAATAGAGTTCAGTGACAAGATTGCAATTGATTGTGAATTTACTGGGTTAAATATTGAAAGAGATAGACTGTGCCTATTGCAAATATCATCAGGTCAAAATGATGCTCACATTATTCAATTAAATAAAGAGAATTATAATGCACCAAATTTAAAAAGAGTTTTAATCAATGAGAATATAAATAAATTATTTCACTTCGCTAGAGCCGATCTTTTATTCATTAAAAAATATTTAGGTATTGATATAAGAAATGTAAATTGCACAAAAATTATGAGTAAAATTGCTAGAAGCTACTCAGATAAACATGGATTAAAAGATCTAATAAAAGAATTTATTGGAATTGATATAAGTAAGCAATTACAAACCTCTGACTTTGGGGGAGAATTGTCAGATAAACAACTAAAGTATTGTGCTCAAGATGTAGTATATCTACATAAAGTTTATGAGGCTTTATTTAAAATATTAGAAAGAGAAAAAAGATTAAATCTTTATAAAAATACAATTAAATTTATTAATACTAGAGTCGAATTAGATTACGCATCATTCAAAGAAGATATATGGGCTCACTAAAATGATAAATAGAAATTTATTAGATGTCGGCAAAGAAGTGATTAGGACTGAATTAAACTCTCTCAAAAAACTTCAATCTAGCATCGGGAAATCATTTGAGAAAATTATCAAAATTATTTTAAATTGTAAAAATGGTAAAATAATCATTTCAGGGGTAGGTAAAAGTGGAATAATTGGTAGAAAATGGTCAGCAACGTTATCTTCTACTGGTACACCATCTTTTTTTTTAGACGCCTCAGATGCAAGCCATGGAGACATGGGACAGATTACATCTAATGATATTTTAATATTAATAAGTTTGAGCGGACAAAGTGAAGAATTAAAGAATATTATTCAATATGCATCAAGAAATAGAAATATAAAACTTATAGGTATTACTTCAAAAAAGGATTCGCTTTTATACAAGAATGCTGACGTGAACTTTTTATTACCATCAGTTAAGGAGGCAGGTCCTGGAAATTTTGTACCAACATCATCAACAACAGTTCAAATAGCTTTGGGAGACGCTATAGCAATAACTTGTATGAATTATAAAAAATTTGGAAAACTAGACTTTAAAAAATTTCATCCAAGTGGATCTCTTTCGATAAAATTAAAAACTGTTGAGGATTTAATGTTAACAGGAAGGCACATACCATTTATTAGTGAAAATGTAAAAATGAAAACTGCCTTACAAAAAATAGAAAAAAAAGGGTTGGGTGCTTTGGTTGTCAAGGGCAGAAATAATAATACAAGTGGAATATTAACTGACGGCGATTTAAAAAGGCTTTCTAATTTAAAATTAAATTTTCATAATTTAAAAATAAAGAATGTCATGAAAAGAAAACCAATTAGTATTGATAAAGATATGCTAGCAGTCCAAGCACTTTCTATCATGAACACAAAAAAAATTACTAGTTTATGTGTACATCAAAAAAATAAAAAAAATAAAACAATAGGATTTATACACATCCATACAATTTTGAATGCAAATATAAGTTAAATGTCAATTAAGTCCTTAATACAGATATTAATTTTATTATTAATTTTCTCTATTATTGGAGGAGTTTATTATAAGTATTTTGATACAAAAAAAGATATTGTTGAAGAAACAAATTTATCAGAAATTGTTAATCAAGACAAAATAAATGAGCTAGAGAGAAAGATAATAGAATTAGAATTAAAAAATAATAAATTGATTGGAGAGTTAAGCAACAATAAAGAAGAAGAGAAAAAAACACCTATTGAAAATAAAAATATAACTTATGAAAATATTGAAATAAAAGATGATGAGAAAAAACAAAACAAAAAAACAAATTTTGAAAAAAAAAAAATTTCAACAAAAGAAATAAAAAATTTAGTCAAAGATGTAGAATATACTTCCATTGATGAAAAAGGGAATAAATTTTATCTACTTGCAAACTCAGGTAAATCAAATGCAAATAATAATGATATTTTAGATCTTAGCAATGTTAGAGGTGAAATTTCTTCAGATAAAAGAGATACAATTTATATTGTCTCAGACTATGGGCAGTATAATTCAGTAAATTCAAATTCAAAATTTTTTAAAAACGTAATAATAAATTATCAGGAAAAACAAATCACATGTGAAAACTTTGATATTAATATGGAAACAAGTAAGGCTATAGCTTATACTAATGTTGTAATTACAGACCCCAAATCAAAAATGAAAGCAGGAATAGTTGAGTTCGATTTAAAAACAAAAGATATAAATATAAATCCAGAGACTGCTTCTGCAGAAATTAAGGTTGTGACAGAATAATGGCACTAATAAAAAAATTCAGAATAAAAAGCTTTAAGGAAAAACAAACTTTATTGGAATTGGATAAAATTTCTATGTTTTTTAATAAAAGACAAATTTTAAATAACTTAAATTTAAAAATTAACAGACAAGAAGTTTTGGGAATGCTTGGACCAAATGGTGTTGGAAAATCAACAATTTTTCATATTATAACAGGTTTAAAAGATCCAAGTTATGGAAAGGTTCTTATTAACGGAGAAGACTGTACAAATATTCCAATTTATGAAAGGGCTACAAGATATAAACTAGGGTATGTGCCTCAATATGGAGGTTTCATACAGAGTCTAAGTTTAATAGAAAATTTAAAACTTGTTGGCGAAATTCACATAAAAGAAAAGGGTTTAAGAGAGTCAAAAATAGAAAAAATAATATCACAGTTTGAATTTGATCCATTATTAAAAATCAAAGCAAAGCACTTATCTGGTGGACAAAAAAAGAAATTAGTAATTGGTATGGCCTTAATTAATGATCCCAATATTTTATTGTTAGATGAACCATTTGCAGCTTTGGATATTTTAACTATAAAAATGTTACAAGAAATAATTGTTAGTCTGCAAGCACTAGAAAAGATAACAGTAGTTGTTTGTGATCATCAAGCTAGAGATTTGTTAAGCTGTGTTGATAGGGCGATTGTACTATCTAATGGAAAAATAATTGCATCTGGAAGTCCAAATGAAATTATTAAAGATGCTAGTGCAAAATCTGCTTACTTTGGTGATGAATTTAAGATAAATTAATTCATCAATGGAAAATAGCATAATCATAAAAGATAAAATAAATAACTATAACAAAATAATAAAAGTTAGTTCAGATAAGAGTATTTCAATAAGGACAATATTGCTTGCATCACAAGCAGTTGGGATTTCGAGAATATCAAACCTTTTAGAGTCTGAAGATGTTTTAAATGCAATAAAATCAATTAAAAAACTTGGAATCAAATGTAAGAAAGTAAATAATATTTATTATATTCATGGATTTGGATTAAATGGATTTATAGAAAGAAAAAGCGTAACTATTGATGCAGGTAATTCTGGTACATTAGCAAGATTAATACTTGGTTTACTTATAAAATCTAAAACAAAAGTAAAATTAATTGGAGATAATAGTTTATCGAAAAGAGATTTTTCAAGAGTTATAAAACCCCTAAGAATGTTTGGTGCAAATGTAAAATCCAAAAATAACTTACTTCCAATAACAATATCAGGTACAGATTTTTTAAGACCGATAAATTATAATGAAAATATAGGCAGTGCTCAAGTTAAATCCTGCATAATACTTAGTGCACTAAATACACCTGGCAAGACTGAAATAAATTCAAAGATTTCAAGAAACCACACAGAATTAATGTTAAAATATTTAAAATATCCGATAAAAATTTATAAAAAAAAAGGATTCGATAAAATAATTATTGATGGATTGAAACAATATAAGGCATTTGATTATAATGTGCCTGGTGATATTAGTTCTGCAGCTTTTTTTATTGTTTTGACACTTCTTTCAAAAAATTCAAAAATAATAATTGAAAATATAAATGTAAATGAAAGTAGAATTGGAATAATCAAAATTTTAAATAAAATGGGAGCAGGAATAAAACTAAAGCAAAAAAGAAAATACCAAGGAGAAAAAATAGCGAATATACATGTCCAAAGTAAAAGTAAGCTAAAATCAATAATTTGTCCAAAAACGCTTAACAGTTCAGCAATTGATGAATTTTTAATAATTTTTCTAGTTGCTGCAAAGGCTAAGGGAATTTCAAGATTTAAAGATTTAGGAGAAATGAACAAAAAAGAATCCAAAAGATTAGACTTAGCTGTAAAATTTTTAAAATTAATTGGTATTAAAGTAAAGAGGATCAAAAATGATTTAAATATCTATGGTAATCCAAATTTAAATTTGTCAAAAAATTTTACCATGAAGAATTTTTTAAAAGATCATAGAATTTTTTTTCTATCTTGTATTGCAGCGTTAACCTTGGGTGGAAATTGGAGAATTTATGATAAAAAAAGTGCAAATACATCATTTCCTAAGTTTTTGAAAATTTTAAGAACAATTGGGGCTAAAATAAATTGAAAAAAAGAAAAAATATTATCACAGTGGCTATTGATTCACCTGCTGCGGCTGGAGCTGGAACACAAGCCAAATTAATAGCAAAAAATTATAATTTATTTTATTTAGATACTGGAAAGATTTACAGATATATAGGTAAATTGAAATTAGAAGATAGTAAAAAGTTTAATTATAAATTTATTAAAAGAAAAATTAATGATTTAAAAATGATTTATTTAAAAAATAAGTCATTGTTATCAAATGAAGTTGCTGTCTCAGCATCAATAATTGCCAAAGATAGAAAAATAAGAAACATAGTTCATAAATTTCAGCAAAATTGTGCATATAACCCTCCAAAAAAATTTAGAGGATCTGTATTAGATGGAAGAGATATTACATCAATTCAAGTAAAAGATGCTATGTTTAAATTCTATATTACTGCAAATGTTGAGGAAAGAGCAAGAAGACGATTTTCTGAATATAAAGATTTAAATAAAAAAATTAGTTACGCAGAGGTGCTTAAAAGCCTTAAAAAAAGGGATAAATCCGATAAAGAAAGAAAATTTGGACCACTAAAAAAAACAAAAGATTCTATCTTGATTAATACTACTAAATTAAGTAAGAAAGCCTGCTTTAAAAAGATAAAAGCAATAATAGATAAAAAATTAAATAGTTAATGGAAATTTATAAAGAATTAACAAGCCCCGCTTCGCAACAATTTGAAAAATTACTAAATAGTCAGCTATCCAAAAACAAGATTGAGGAAGGTAAAATAATTGAAGGTAAGGTAACTAAGATAACAAATAAATACATTTTTTTGTTTATTCCTGGCTTGAAAAGTGAACCTGTAATTGATGTTAACGAAGCAAAAATGATAGGTATCGGTGATGAAATAAAAGAAGGAACTCCAATTTCTGTCTTGCTTGAAAAAATTGAAGATAAAAATGGTGATGTAATAGTATCTGCACAAAAAGCACAAAAAATAAAAGGCTGGAATAAATTAGTAAAATGTTACGAAAATAATGAACTTATTAACGGAAAAATTACTCAAAAAACCAAAGGTGGTGTAATTGTTGAACACATAGAAACAGGATCACTTATGTTTTGTCCTGGGTCTCAAATATCGGATAAACCAATTAAGAACATTGACCATCTAATTGGAGTGGAGCAAAAATTCGCTCTAATAAAACTCGATATGGTTAGAGGAAATAGCGTAGTGTCTAGAAGACAAGTTGTTTCTTCAAGTAAAAAAGAGGATAAAGTCAAAATTATCGAGAAGTTTAAAATTGGTGATATTATTAAAGATGCAGTTGTAAAAGGATATTCATCATTTGGTTGCTTTTTTGAGGTAACTACACCTGAGGGAACAATAGATACTCTGTGTCATTTACAGGAGATAAGTTATAGTAGAGTAAATCATCCAGACGAAATATTTAATATTGGTGAAAAACATGATCTTAAAATAATTTCAATAGATATGGATAAATTACAAGTTGGATGCTCTATAAAACAACTGTCTCCTGATCCGTTTGAACATATTTCGAACTATCAAATTGGTAGTCAATACAAAGTTAAAGTTGTAAAAATTACAGATTATGGATGTTTTTGTGAGTTAGAAGCAGGCTTAAGTACGCTTCTTCACAGTAGTGAAATAAGCTGGACTAAAAAAAATATATCTCCTAAAAAATTTTTTAATGTCGGAGACCAAATAGATTGTGTTATTACAGAAATTGATAAAGAAAAAAGACGAGTTGCAATTTCTCATAGATTAACAAAAGAAAATCCTTACTCTAAGCTAGAAAATACTTATCCGGTGGGATCAGATATTGAAGGAGTAGTAAGTAACTCTAATGAATATGCTATTTATCTTAAGTTAGCTGACTTCGATATTGATGGTTTTTTGCACTCAAATGACCTTTCTTTTACAGGAAACCCTGAGGAAGAATTAAAAAAATATAAAAAGGGTGATAAGTTAAAAGTCAAAGTACTAGAAATAAAAAAATCCGAACAAAAAGTAAGAGTAGGCTTAAAACAGTTACAAAAAGATCCTTTTGATTGGTTTAAGGATAAAAAAGTTAATGATGCAATTACAGTAAAAGTAATTTCATCAGATAATAAAGGATTGTTAGTTAAGCCAGAAGGATGTGAAGTTGAAACATTGATAAAGAAATCTCAAATAGCAATGAGCGCATCTGATGCAAGACCCTCGCGTTTTGTAGGAGGTGAAAGAATTGATGCAGCAATAGCTGACTTAAATTTTGAAAAAAGAAAGATATCTTTAAGTATTAAACTACTTGAAGAAATTATGAATGAAAAAGCAATAAAGGAACATTCAAGCCCTTTAAGCGGAAAAAACCTTCCCTTCTCAACGCTATCTGAACAATTAGACGATAAAAAAAATAAAAAGGATACAGAATAAAAATTGACATTTGTAAAGTCAGATTTAATCAAAGAATTAGCTAAAAATTACCCCAATTTTTTAAAAAAAGATTTAACTAAACTTTTTGACATAATGATTTATGAGATAAAAGAGTCTTTAAAAAGAGGTGAGAGAGTAGAGTTAAGAGATGTATTTACAATTGAACCGAGAATTCAAAAAGCTCGAATTTCAAGGAATCCAAAAACTAATGAGCAAGTGAATACTCCTGAGAAAAAAGCAATTTTATTTAAAATTTCTAAAGAGTGGTCAAAAATAATTAATGAAAAAAAATAAAATATTTATTGCCTGCGATAGTAAAAATATTAATAAAATTAAAGAAATCATCAAAAAAACTAGAAATTCTAAATTAAAAATTGGTTATAAGTTTGGGTTAGAATTTTTAAATTCAAAAAATGGTAGAAATTTTATTAACAAAATTAAAAATAAAATTACATTTGGCGACTATAAATTATCTGATATTCCAAACACTAGTTCCTCAACAATCAAAGCTGTTAGAGATTTGAGATTTAATTATTTAACAATTCATATTAATTCTGGATTACAAGCTCTAAGGGCTGCTAAAAAAGTTTCAGGAAAAACAAAATTAATTGGTGTAACTGTTCTGACTTCTTTAGATAACAAATCATTAAAAGAGATTGGTTTTAATAAGAGTTTAAAAAATATAGTGTTGCAGCAAGCAAAATTAGCAAATAAAGCAAACCTAGATGCTATTGTATGTAGTCCACAGGAAGTAAGTATAGTTAAAAAAGTTTTTAAAAAAGAGATAATAACGCCTGGTATAAGATTCAATTCAAAATCAAATGATCAAAAGAGAGTAATGACTCCAAAAGAAGCATACAAAAATGGATCTGACTGGTTAGTAATTGGAAGGCCCATTACAAAAGGAAATATTAAAAAAAACCTTCAAAATTTAATTAATCATTTGAGATAATGTTTAAAGGTATAAAAATTTGTGGGGTCTCAGATCTTGAGACATTAAAGTTTATTATAGATCATAAATTTCCTCCAAAATTTATAGGTTTTATAACCAATTACAAAAAAAGTAAGAGATACGTTGAAAATAATGACCTAGAGAAGTTGTTAAAAATAGAAAAAAAAAATATAAATTTTGTATCTGTTCTTGTAAATCCAAATAATGAAGAATTGGAGAAAATAAAGAATTTTAATTTTGATTATTATCAATTGTATGATGTGGGTCCAGAAAGAACAAAAGAAATAAAAAAAAAATATGAAATAAAGATTATTACGGCCCTGACAATAGATAAAGAAAGCGATGTTGAAGAGTATAAAAATTATATTGATACTGCCGATATAGTTCTTTTTGATGGAAAAGGGTATGAAAAATCAATAGGGTTTGATCATAAGTTGTTAAATAAACTACCTAATTCCCTAAATAAAATGATTGCTGGAAATATAAAAATAGATGATATTCCAACCTTTAAAAATAAAGATTTCTATGTAGACTTAAGTGGTGCATTAGAAGATGGAAAAGGTAAGAAAGATATTAAAAAAATTAATAAATTGTTAAATTTTTCAAATTTATGAAATTAAAAAAAAGAATACCTGTTATAGATCAGGGAGACAAATTTGGGTTTTGGGGTGGCAAATTTGGTGGTAATTTTGTGCCCGAGACTCTTAAAAAACCTATCGAAGATTTAGAAAGTCAATTTAATAAATTGAAAAATGATAAAAAATTTATTTATGAAAGAGATAAGTATTTCAAAAATTGGATTGGTGTGCCGACAAGATTTATTAAATTAAATAATTTAACAACATATATTGGTGGAGCACAAATCTGGTCAAAAGTTGTATCTGATGCAAATGGAGGTGCTCATAAAATATATAATGCTACAGTTCATTGTCTATTAGCAAAAAGATCAGGAAAAAAAGTAATTATCGGTGATACTGGTGCAGGCTATGCTGGCAAAATGTTAAGTATGGCTGCTAAAAAATTTGGATTGAAATGTAAAATATTTATGGGAGCAAAAGATATTGAGAGGCAACAGCCAAATGTTAGGGCTATGAAAAAAAATGGAGCAGATGTTATACCTGTATATTCGGGAAGTCAGACACTTGTAGATGCAGTATCTGAGTGTATGAGATATTGGGTTGCTAATTGTGATACAACTGCAATGTGTGTCGGTAGTACAGTCGGTCCTGCAATTTTTGTTCGTATATGTGGATGGAGTACTAGCCAAATTTCTAGGGAGCTTAAAAGACAATTATTAGATGAATTTGGTGCGATTCCAAAAAAACTTAAATTATATAATTGTGTTGGAGGAGGTTCATCAAGTTTTGGTTTTTGGAACGAATTTATGGATTATGATAAAAAACAAGTTGAATTTATTGGAGTAGAGGCTGGAGGTCCTTCTAAAAGTAAAAAGCACGCTGCCCCTCTCACATATGGATCTAAAATTGGAATACTTCATGGGGCCGCACAGTATGTTAACCAGAATAGTGATGGTCAGATTGAAGAAACTGAATCTATTTCTGCAGGTCTTGATTATCCAGGGATATCTCCTTTACACTGTTTTTTAAAAGATGCTAAAAGAGCCAGATACACAGCTGCTAGTGATGAAGAGGCCTTGAAAGCTTATCAGATAGTTACAAAGTATGAAAATTTAAGGCCCTCACTTGAACCAAGCCATGCATTTTCAGTTGCAATTAAAGAAGCTAAAAAACTTAGCAAAGATACAATTGTGGTTATTAATAGTTGTGGTGATGCTTACAAGGACAAGAAAATTTTGGAAAAAAAATTAGGAAAGAAGTATGACAAATCCAATTAATCTTGCTTTTAAAAAAGCAAAAGAGGAAAAAAGACCAGCCTTGGTTACATACACCGTTGCTGGTGATAGTTCAAAAAAACAATCATTAGAAATATTAAAATCTATATCTAATTATGCAGATATTTTAGAGCTTGGTGTACCACATAATACACCAGTAGCAGATGGAGGACAAATACAAACAAGCGCTTATAGAGCAATAAAAAATGGTATTAAAATGAATGATATATTTAAGATTGCAAGAGATTTCAAAAAAATTAAAAATTCGAAGCCAATAATTTTTATGGGATACTACAACATGATTTATCAATATGGTGAAAATAAGTTTATTAAAAATTGTAAGACATCAGGAGTTAATGGTCTTATAGTTGTTGATTTACCCTGGCCAGAAAATAAATTTTTTTCAAAAAAATGTAAAAAAAATTCAATTAATTTTATTCAATTATTATCACCAACAACCTCAAAAAAAAGATTAAAGAGTATTACAAAAGATTCACATGATATGATTTATTACATAAGTATGTTATCTACTACTGGTGGCAAACTAAAAGTTTCTCCAAAAAGAATATTAAATAATTACTATAAGATTAAAAAGATAAGTCCAAAAAAAAACTGTGTTATCGGTTTTGGAATAACTGAAAAAACAATATCAAGTTTTAAAAAAGCCGATGGACTAGTTGTAGGAAGTCAAATTTGTAAAGAAATTACTAGAAGTTTAAACAATAGACAAAATCCTGTCATAAATGTAAGTAAGATGGTTAATAAATTAAAAAAAAAAATATCATGAATTGGCTTACAAAAGCAATCAGATTTGGAGAAAAAATAAAAAAGGTACTTCGTAAAAGACCTTCAAAAGAGGAAATCGCTAACTCTGACTGGACAAGTTGTTGTAAAGGACCAATATTAAAGAAAGATTTAGAAAATAATTTATGGGTTTGTGACCTTTGTGGAAAACACCATAGAATTAGTTGTAGACAAAGATTTGATATAATTTTTGGGAAAAACTTATATGAAATTTTAGAATCTCCAATACCAACAGAGGATCCATTAAATTGGGTTGATACAAAATCTTACAAAGAAAGACTTAAGATAGCCAGAAAGAAAACAAATCAAAAATGTGCAGTTATGATTGCCAAGGGAAAAATAAATGGAATTGAAGTTACTGCAGGTGCAATAAATTTTGATTTTATTGGTGGATCGGTTGGAGCTGCAGAAGGAGAGGCAATTATATATGGGGTGCAACATGCAATCGATAATCAAACGCCTTATCTGTTCTTTCCTTGCGGTGGAGGCCAACGAATGTTTGAGTCTACAATTGCTTTGGCTAATATGACAAGAACAACGCTTGCAATAAATGAACTTAAAAATAATAATTTACCTTACATCGTGTGCTTTACTGATCCAACAGCAGGGGGTATTACAGCCTCTTTTGCAATGTTGGGAGATATACATCTTGCAGAACCTGGGTGTTTGATTGCTTTTGCAGGAAAGAGAGTAATACAGGCAACTGTTAAGGAAGAATTAAGCTCTGATTTTCAAACAGCGGAATTTGTTGAAAAACATGGATTTGTAGACAGAGTAGTACAAAGAAAAGACTTACAAAAAGAAGTGGGTAACCTTCTCTCGATATTACTTAGAAAAAATTCTGATATACATTTAGAAAATTTAAATGAAAATTCAGAATCTCATATCCAAACTAGAGAAGCATCATAAAAAAAAACTAGATCTATCTTTAGAAAGAACTTTCAATCTTTTAAAAAAACTTGGCAACCCTCAAGATAAATTAAAAAATATTATTACTGTTGTAGGAACTAATGCCAAAGCAAGTATGTGCTATAGTCTTAAATCAATCCTAAATAAAGCTGGATATAAATGCAACCTTTACACCTCTCCACACCTACTCTCTTATACAGAAAGATATATATTTAATGATAATGAGATTGATGAGGAAAATTTAATTGATCTGTTAGAAGATACTGAAAGAGTTTTAGGAAATGACAATGCAACATTATTTGAAATTTTAACTTGTGCATTCATAAAATATGCTGAAAATTTTAAAGATAATATTAATATCATTGAGTCAGGATTATTTCATCGATTTGATAGTACTAATGTGTTTAAGGAAAATTTAATGACTCTCATTGGTGTCATTCATAACGATCACTTCCAATGGCTTGAAAATAAATCAATTGAAGGAGTGATTTATGAAAAAACAGCTAAACTTTTAAATTCAAATATATTTGTTAATAAACAAATCAATAAAGAAATAAGAGATAAGATAGAAAAGTCATTAGAAAAAAATACTTCTAATAAATATTTTTTTGGAAGAGATTTTAATATTATAAATTCTGAAAATGGTTTTATTCAATATCAAGATCATTTAGGAGAAATGGTATTACCTGAACCAAGCGTTCTTGGAGATCATCAACTTCATAATATTAGTACTTCAATTGCTGCATCACGAAAAATATTTAATATAAAAGATAATGATATAATTTATGGTATTCAAAATATTTCACTAAAAGGAAGATTGGAAGAAATCAAAAGCGGTAAGTTAAAAATGATTGCAGGCAATAATAGATTAATAATTGACGGTGGTCACAATATAAGCGCAAGTTTATCTATTGCTAATTGGATAAAAAATCAAAACCAACAGGTAAATCTAATAGTTGGAATGATGAAAGATAAGGAACATATTGAATTTATGAAATCTTTTAGGAATTTAGTTAATTCTATAACTTTAATTGATATTCCTAATCAAGATGGTGCAATATCAAAAGAAAATTTAGAAAGTAAGTTAAATGAATTAAATCTAAATATTAAAAGATCACAAAGTATTGAGAGTGCTATTAAATCATTATCTAAAAATGAAAATACAATAATAGTTTGTGTAGGCTCGTTATATCTTGCAGGAGAAATTTTAAAATTAAATTAGATATTTTCTTTAATAAAAGAAACAATATCACTTTTTGGTGTAGCACCAACTTTAGTAGCTTTTAACTCTCCACCTGAAAATAAAAGCATAGTAGGAATTCCTCTTATCGAATATCGCGTTGGAACGTTAGGTTGAGAATCTATATCATGTTTTGCAACTACAACTTCTTCAGCCATTTCATTTGAAATTTCTTCTAAAATGGGTCCTACCATTTTACAAGGTCCACACCATTCTGCCCAAAAATCTACAAGAACTGGTTTATCACTTCTTAAAACCTTTTCGTCAAAGTTTTCGTCAGTTACATTTATTGTTGCCATAGGACGGATATAGATTAATTTTGTATATATTCAATAGGTAAAATTGAGATTAATTTATATTTATACATTAAACATTTTCATACTTTTTTTGAATTGACATTGCATAATTATTAAACTCATCCAAAAGAGCTAATTTTTCATTATCATTTTCATTAGTATATTTTTCTCTTAAAGTATCAATTTCATTATATAAAGTTGGAATAGTCCACCATTTTTCTTTTTTTTCACTCAGTATTCTTTTTGCTATATCTCTTCTGATTGATTTATATATAGAGTCTGGAAGTATCTCCGGAGCCTCTTGAAAGATGATTTTTTTACCAAAACTAACCAATCTATCGTCTTCAAACTTATCTAATAAATTTAATTTCTCTTTCCATGGTGCCTCATGCCAACTTGGAAACAAAGCAGTATCCTTATTTGATGTAAATTTTGTATAAATGCTCTCTTCTGCGTATATATCTTCTTGTGATTTTGATTGCTCTTTTTCTTCTGCAACCTCACGAAGGGCAGTTAAAATATTTTGTGAAAACTGTTCGTTATTTTGAACAAATTCAGCTCTTTTTTTAATAACGTTTTTATCTAATTTATTATATGGTTCAACATTCAAGCCATATTTTGCATCAATAATTATTGGTGCTTTGTTTGATCTAACCGTTCTTAAAAACTTGGGTGTTTTTTTCATCTCAGTTTTTAATTCATTTATAGATTTATTAATCAATGGTTGAATTTCTGTTCTAAGATCTATTGTGTAATACCACCCTTGATAAATTGGATGCATACAATGTTTTGCATGTAGCGGTACAACTAAATGAAGCCTGGACTTTCCATAATAATATTCGTTTAATGTTATAATTTCTCCTTTTTTTATAATAGTTTCAGTATTAGATTTATTTGCGGTGCTTAAAAAAGACTCCCAAGTATGTTCTTGTTTTTTTTTTACAATTTTCAAAACTTTTGCAGTAAGTTCTGCATCAGCTAGTGCGGAGTGAGCATCACTTGCATCTATGCCTTGCATCTGAGCCAGAGATGCTAATTTAAAAACTGGATTATTTTTTTCATTAATTTCAGTCTCTAAAACTGTTGGATCTACCGCATATGCAGCTCTTGCAATATTTATTCCATCATGTCTTGTATTTGGTGCAGAATTTGTCAAATAAGGATACCTAATACTTTTGAAAAATTCTTTTCTTATCATCTCCTCATCGAAATTTAGTGAACTCCATCCTAAGAAAATAGCAGGGCTCCATTTCTTAAAAATTTTTTCAACCTGCCCAAGCATTTGATAGTGACTTAGGTTTGTTTGAGTAAGTTGTTTAATTGATGTCTTGTTAACTATTAAAGCTGCTGCTTGAAAAATCTCAGTTTCATGAAGTCTACATCGAAGATTAAACCTATCTTTTTCTTTAAAATTCTCATCAAATAGTATTCCACCAATCTCTATAATGCTTCCAAAGTCAGTACTGGCACTCGATGATTCTATGTCCCAAATTGCTAAATTCATATTATTAACCTTAAATTAGCTATGTTTTGATGGGTTTTCGGAAAGTTTTTTAAGACTAAACCTTTGCATCTAAACAAGTAGCTTCTAGTTAGTTTCCTCTGTTCTATGTATTGGTCGGTTAAAGTCAAGCTATATTATTCATCTCGTAAAATTTTTTAACCCTACCCATAAATAAATTTTGATACATCTCTAATTCTGCACCTTCAATTTTAAATTCTTGAAATAGAATATCTTTTGTACAAAGTAAAATTATACCTGCTTTCATTTTTGTTCCGTGTACTACATCATGAGCTAAAGTATATGCTCCAAGTTGCAAGAAATAATCTTGAATATAATCTGTTTTTTTTGGTTTATTGCTCTGCTTAAAATCTATTATGACGTCTTTTCCCTGATAAATTCCAATTAAATCTGCAGTTCCTGCATATTGCTCTGGGTAATAAATAGTTTCTTCCATCCCATAAATTTCATCTAATTTATTATTTACCCCCTTTTCAATTATTTCTTTGGCCATATTTTTGTATTGTTCGTTACTTTCAAAAAAGCTTTCATTAATTCTGCCTCTTAAATAATCTTCAATATAAGAGTGCATTGATGTTCCTCTTGAAGATGCTTCAGTTTTAATTCTATTTGCTTCTTTAAAACCTACCCTCTCCTGCCAATTTTTGATAGCTGCCTTTTCCTCTTCAGATTTAGTAGCACTTAAAATTGTAGTAACACTTGGTAGTTTTTCCTCACCTAAGGAATATTTTCTATATCCATCCTCAATTGACCTTGTAGATTTTGGATAAATAAATTTATTACTCCATCTCATTCATTTAGGCTTTAAGAAACTTTTCGTTTTTCATCCTGACCATAACCAGAAATTGGAGATGGAGAACTTGGATCTGGATCATCGTCATCATTAGGATTTTTTATTGAGTCAATACTTCTGTTTATTGCTCTAGCATCTTTACCAAAACTATCAACTACTGACATTGCTTCTTCTAATTTTTTTCTTAAAACTAAAACGTTGTTAAAATGCATATTAAATCTCGTGCTTATTTTTTTCAAATGATCATATATTTCAGATGCATGCTTTTTAATTCGTAAGCTCTGAAATCCCATATGAAGTGATTGTAAGTAACCAGATAAATTGTTAGGGCCCATGATAGTTACTTTATATTTCTTCATTAATTCTTGAGTTAATAATTCTTTTGTAGATGGATCTTGATAATTAGCTAATTCTAAAAATAAACTTTCAGTTGGTGCATAAACAATCGCAAAATCTGTCGTTTTTGGTGGGACGATATATTTTTCGTTCACGCTTTTAGCTTTTTCTTTAAATGCTCTAGCAAGTTTAGTTCTTGCATCAGCCATAGCTTTCTTGTCATCTTCCTGATGTGCATCTTGGATGGCCTTAAATCTTTCAACTGGAAAGTGGCTATCAACTGGAACTAAAATCCCATCTTGAAGTTTAATTGCAAATTCAACATTTTCACCTGTATCTTCTTTCATTTTTACATTTGATATAAATTGAGATGCTGGCAATAAATCTTTTATCAAAGATCCCAAACTAAACTCAGCTAAGGTTCCATACTTTTTAACACCTGCCAATATTTGATTAATGCCCTTCTGACTTTCATTCAAATTTTCAACTTGGGCATTAAAGGAAGCTACTTTTTGATCTACTTGAGTTAAAGCATTCGTCATATCTTTTGTTACACCTGATGAAAGATTATTAAAAGAAGTAGCCATTGAGTTCATAGTGCTATTTATTGTAGTATTTAAAGACTCTTTTAAATTTATAATTTCTTGATTTAGCCTTTGAATCTCCTGATTTTCCTTCTCATTATGAGACTCATTCTTTGATTTAAAATTCAAATATATAATTAATACTGAACTAATAAGTGAGAGTGAAAGTAAAACAAGAATTATAGTATTCATGATTCGTAGGATATACGTGAAATTTTAAAATTCAATTAGAAAAGCTAAGAACTAAGTAAATTTAAAATTTTCTTTAAACCAATTTTGTTACTTGATTTTTTATTCGACATTAAGATTGCTGTACTTTTAAGAATATTTCCATCTTTTAAAATTCTTAAATTGTTAGCCTTTAAAGTCTCTCCTGTACTGGTTATATCGGTTAAAATCTCAGATGAACCAGTAAATGGATATACCTCAGTTGCTCCAAGAGAAGGCACTAATTTAAATTGAGTTACTCCTTTTGAAAATAAGAATTCTTTGGTCAAATTTGGATATTTTGTTGCAACTCTTAATCTACTTTTCTTATTATCTTTAAAATCAAAAGATATTTCCTCTAAATCAGCAAGTGTTTGGACATCTATCCACTCATCGGGAACAGCTACAACTAAAGTTGCATTTCCATAATTGAGTTTTTTATTAATAATAACTTTATTTTGAATATTTAATTCAGACTCTTTTAATAAATCATAACCTGAAAAACCTATATCTAAAGATCCATCCCCTAATCTTTCTATAATTTCTCTTGCATGCAGATATACTATTTTAATTTTTTTATTTCCTTTTACATATCCAAAAAGGTCTCTTTCTCCTCTTTCTGATAAGATTTTAAGATTTTTATTTTTAAAAATACTTAAAGTATCTTTTCTAAGTCTGCCTTTGCTAGGAATGCCAATATTAATCATTTAAATTTATTGCACCTCCTACAGCTGGGACCTTTATTTTAGATCCTAAATCACTTATAAGATTGTCATAACGGCCACCATTTACCTCAATTTTTCTTGATTTTACCTTTGTTTGAATTTTAAAAACCATACCTGTGTAATATTCCAAATGTCTGCCGAATGAAGACGAAAAATTTACATTTAACTTTGAAACTTTATTTTTTGTTATTGGAAAATAATTCTTTCCAACACTAAGATTGATTTTATTTTTTTTTAAAAAAAGTATTTAGAGTTGCTGCTGCTTTGCTCATAGGGCAACTAATTTTTAAATAATCTCTAATAATTTTTACAACATTTTGGCCTTTTATTTGCCTTCTAGGATCTTTAATTTTATTATCAAACCTTAATAAAATTTCGTTTAAACTACGACCCGCAATATTTTTATCTTGATTTTGTTTAAACATTTTCAAATATCTTTTTTTATCCAATTCAACTACTGTTTCATCTACATCTGAGTTTGTCTCTAAACGTTTCAACAATTCGTTAAAATAATTTTCTCTCCAAAAATGTCTTTGTAATCGAAGTCTCCATCTTTTTGGGATTTCTAATTTATTTATTAATAAGTGAAAAATTTCAACATTCCCAACTGTAATACTTCCAGTTTTGTATCTAAATTTATTTATAACTTTAATACTTGTATTTATGATTTTTTTATCATCTCTTTTCTCATCTTTTGATCCTAAAATCTCAAAACCTATTTGATCTCTAATAATTTTGTCGGTTTTTTTCTGAACTTTTCTAAATGCTTGTCCACTATAAAAAACTTTTGAAGATTTCTTATTTTTTTGATTAAGATACTTAATACAAGACGCAACAGTTAAATCTGGTCTTAAACAAATTTCTTTTCCATTCTGATCAACAAATGAAAAAATTAAACTTCTAAATGACTCACCAGATCTCTCAAGAATTAAATTGGTAGGTATGACTGTATCTAAATCGATATAATCAAATCCACTTGATTTTAAAGATTTAAGAATATTCTCAGATAAGTTTTTTGACTTCATTAATTAAATCCTTCTTTGAAAAAGTTTTATTATTCTCTCCCTTAACACCTTTTAAATTTTTAATTGTCACCGTATTATCTTTAAACTCATTTTCTCCACAGATAATGGCAACTGGCAATTGGCGTTTATTTGCAAAAGTAAGCTGTTTACCGAGATTTTTTTTAGAATCTAAAAATATTTCAGCATTAATATTGTTTTGTCTTAAGAGATCTAAAATTTCGTAGTAATTTTTTAAATATTTTTGGTCCATTACACATACCAAAACTGGTTTTTGTTCATCTAATTGAATTTGATCTAATTGCATTAATGCAAATAAAAGTCTGTCTACGCCAAAACTTATACCTGTACCTGGAATATCTACACCTTTAAATCTAGATATGAGCTTTGCGTAAGCTCCTCCTGAGCAAATACTGCCGATATCTACTTCTTTGCCTTTGTTATTTGTAACTTTAAAATTTAAATTTGTTTCTACAATAAAATCAGAATAATAAGCTAAACCTCTCACAATTGTGAAATTAGTTTTTACTTGATCTAAACTTGATCCATACCCAAGAACCACAAAAAATTCTTCCAACTCTTTTATTCCCTCTTGTGACAATGGATTTTTTAAGCTTTGTTTCAGTTCTTTTAAATCCTTTATTTTTAGATATTTTAATATTTGGTCAACCTGATCATCATTTAAATCTGCACCTTTTGTAATAGCTCCACTAGTATCTTTTCGTTCTTTTCTTAAGAGATCTTCTACACCTTTTAGCCCAAAACCAGGTTTATCAAGTTTATCAATTGCTCTAATAACTTTTAATTGCTTTTCATTGGATATTTTCAAATCATCTAACAATCCCTGAACTATTTTTCTATTACTTACATTGATTGTAAATTGATCTTTCTTTAGTCCACATTCAAGTAATGCTGCTGAAATTAAGTTGCAAAGCTCTGCATTAGCCTGTGATGAATTTACATTTCCAACAATATCAAAATCCGCTTGTAGAAATTCTCTATATCTTCCGTTGCCTGCCTTTTCATTACGGAAAACATTTTGGATGGCATACCTTCTATAAATTGAGGGTAACTCTTGATTATTTTGTGCAACAAATCTTGCCAAGGGACTTGATAGATCATATCGAAGAGTAATATTTTTATCTCCATCTTTAAATGAAAATACATCAGACATAGGGTTAGTTTCATCCTCTGCCAAAAATGATCCAATATTTTCACTGATCTCAAACGATGGGGTTTCTAGTGGCTCAGCACCAAACTTAATAAAAACATTCTCAATTGCTGATAAAAGCTTTTTTTTGAGAAGGAGTTTTTTATCCCAACGATCTTCAAACCCTGAGGGTAACCCAGGTATTAATTTATTTTCTTTCTTCATTTTTTGGTACCCTGGCTTGGGATCGAACCAAAAATTTCAGTTCCACAAACTGACGTGATAACCATTTCACCACCAGGGCTTATTGTTGTTTTATACTAATTAGAGTTAAATTTAAATTTATAAATAGTTAAATAGCTAGCTGCAAGCCAGCATGAAAATGATGTCTTTTGTGAGATACAAGGATGTTACTATTTAAAATCATGGGAGTTAAATAGCATTTTAAACTTAAAATGCAAGTATGTATTGTATAGGAATATTTATAGGCTTGCCTACTATATTCCTATACAAAATTTTAAATGAAATAAATTTTAAGATGTTTTCTTTAAATTTACAGCGCTAGGACCTTTATCTCCATCCTGAATTTCAAATTCTACAGCGTCGTTCTCATTCAAAAAACGAAGTCCTGCTTCACGAACTGCGCTTGCATGAACGAAACAATCTTTTTCTCCGTCTTCTCTTTCTATAAAACCGTAGCCCTTCTTACCGTTGAACCACTTTACTTTACCTTTTAATGTACTCATACTTTTTGTTTACTCTTTCTTTATTGTATTAAACTTAGCTAAACTTCAGCTAGCGGGATAGTTATTAGATTTTAAATTTGAATGCAAGCTTTAATCAAGCCCACTTTTAACAGTTTGTGGTGGCTTCGGCGGGACTCGAACCAGCGACACAAGCCTTTTCAGGGCTCTGCTCTACCAACTGAGCTACGAAGCCAAAATTTAAAATCTAAAAATAATTCGTCCCTTAGATAGGTCGTAAGGACTAATTTCAACAGTAACATTATCACCTTGCAAAACTCGAATTCTATTTTTTCTTAACTTCCCAGCGGTATGTGCAGTAACAATTTGTTTATTTTCATCTAATTGTACTCTGAACATTGCATTGGGAAGAAGATCGATTACTTTTCCTTTGAACTCTAACAAGTCTTGTTTTGCCAATATTACCTTCTCCTTATTCTAGATTTTATACTCAAAGCATGACCTTTTAATTCTTCATACTCAGCGAGATGTTTAGCGTATTCTCCTATTTTCTCAACACCTTTTTTTGAGAGTGTTATCAGGCTGATTTTTTTATAAAATTCACTAAGACTTAATCCTGAAGAAAATTTAGCAGATGAATTTGTGGGTAATACGTGGTTTGTGCCAACAGCATAATCACTTAATGCCATAGGAGAGTACTTACCTATGCAAATACTTCCTGCATTAAAAATTTTATCTTTATATTTTTTGTAGTTACTTACATTTAACTCCAAATGTTCAGGAGCTATTTCATTAATTATATTTATAATCTGCTTATCATTATTTACTTTTATAATAAGTCCATTATTTTTGATGCTTTTTGTAGCAATACTTTGTCTTGGTATTTTTTTTAATTTATAGATCAAATCCTTTTTGAATTTTTTAATTAAATTTGAGTCTTTTGTAATTAATATGCATTGTGAATTTATATCATGCTCTGCTTGACCAATCATTGATGTTGTAACTTCATTCAAATTAGTTTTGCCATCTGCTAATATTGTTATTTCAGATGGACCAGCAATCATTCCTTCAATTCCTACATCTCCAAAAACCTGCCTTTTAGCACCAGCAACAAAGATATTACCAGGGCCAACAATTTTATTTACTTTTTGAATATAGGCTAAACTACCTATGGCTTGCGCTCCTCCCATAGAATAAATTTCATTTATACATAGTTTTTTTGCTGCATATAATACTGCTGGATTTAGTTTTCCATTATTTTTTGGATTTGCTAGTACAATTCTTTTTACACCCGCAATTTTTGCAGGAATTGCATTCATCAATAATGTAGATGGCAAGTTTGCTGGAACATATATGCCTACCGATTGGATTGGTACATATTTATATTCTATTTTATTATTTAAACCATCTTTATATAAAATATTCTTGTTTTTTTGTTTAATGTGAAAATTGAATATTCTCTTTAATGCAAAATCAATTGCTTTTTTAATCTTAGGATCCAGAAATTTAATTGCATTATTTATTTCTTTAATGCTCGGCTTAATTTGACTATTTTTACTAAATTTTTTTTCATATTTTATAAGTGCTTTATTTTTATTTTTCTTAATATCCCTAAGGATCTTGGATATAATTTTATTTTCAGGTTTTTTTGAAGACCTTCTAACTTCTAGGAATTTTGTTAAATTATCTAGATAGTTTTTTTTATTACAATTAATTTGTTTTATCATTTTCTAATTTTTGATCCTCTAGTGTTACTTCAATTACCTCAGCGGATAGAGTTATAATTCTATTTTTCGAAAATAACATAGTTATTTCAAAGTTTTGTTCTTTCTTAAAAATATCAATAGTTAAGAGTTCTAATGAAAGACTCGGGTCTTTTTGGTCTATATTCTTTGATTTAGAAGAATTTATAAATTCAAATTTAATAATACTGTTTATTTGCTTATTTTTATTTTCCTCCTCTTTGCTAAGCCTTAATATAGACATCAGGAAAATCTTATTTGAAGCTAAATACTTAACATCTTTTATATTTACTCTCCCTTCAGAACAGCAAGCTGAAATGACATTAAGATCCTCGGGAGATTGTGCAATTATCTTTTTTAAGTATTGATTTTCCATCAACTAACACGTCTTATTTTTACACCTACTTTTCTGAGTTTATTCTCTATATTTTCATATCCTCTATCTAAGTGGTAAATTCTATTAATAGTAGATGTCCCTTTTGCAACAATTGCGGCTAGAACTAATGCAACTGAGGCTCTTAAGTCGCTAGACATTAATTCTGCAGCCTTAAAATTTGTGCTACCTAAAATTAAAGCCTTATTTTTTTTTATTATGATTTCAGCACCTAATCTTCTTAATTCAGCAACATGCATGAATCTATTTTCAAAAATACTCTCCGTTATTGAGCTTTTTCCTTTTGCCTTGCATAAAAGAACCATGAATTGTGCTTGCAAATCTGTTGGAAAATTTGGGTACTCTTTTGTGACCAAATTGGTGATATTTTTAATTTTTTTTGGACCTAGTATATGGATTTGATTTTTACTTGTTTTAATTTTAGCTCCAACCTTCTTCAGTAAAGATAGTTCTGCTTTTATAATTTTAGGATCAAAGTTATTAATCTTTAAATTACCACCAGTCAAACATGCTGCGACACAAAAAGTTCCAGTTTCTATCCTATCTGACATAACTGAGTAAATAGTACTTTTTAAAATTTTTACTCCCTCAATCCTAACAGTCCGCTTACCAATAAATTTTATTTTAGCACCACCAGACTTTAAAAAATTTATTAAATCGATTATTTCTGGTTCAATTGCACAATTTCTAAGTATTGTAATTCCATTCGCTAAGCATGCTGCTATAATTGTATTTTCAGTTGCCCCAACACTGATTTTTGAAAATCTAATTTTTGTGCCTTTTAGTTTTCCTTTTGAATTTGCATGTATGTAACCTTTTTTGATTTCATACTTCATTCCAAGTTTTTTAAGTGCATTTAAATGATAATTTATTGGTCTTGCTCCAATTAAGCAGCCTCCAGGCAAAGAGGTAATAGATTTTTGATACTTAGCAACTAGGGCACCTAAAACTAAAATTCCAGCCCTCATTGTTCTAACAAGAGAATATGAGGCAAAAAATTTATGTTTTTTTTTGTTTGTTATTTTAACAGTTTTTCTATCTTTACTAAATTTTATTATTGACCCAAGGGATTTTAAAAGATTAATCATTGTATCTATATCTTTCACTCTTGGTAAATTTTTAATTACAACTTCTTTTTCAAATAAAATCGTTGATGCTAGTATTGGTAAAGCAGCATTTTTAGAACCTGAAATTGCAATCTCTCCCTTTAATTTACTAGGGCCTTTAACAATAAATTTGTCCATTATTATATTTTTGGAAGTGTAACTCCCTTTTGGCCCTGATATTTGCCATTTCTATCTGCATATGAAACTGATGGATCTTCATTTCCTTTGATAAACACAAATTGTGCAACACCTTCATTAGCATAAATTTTTGCTGGCAATGGGGTTGTGTTTGAAAATTCTAAAGTTACATGACCCTCCCATCCTGGCTCAAGAGGCGTAACATTAACTATTATTCCACATCTTGCATAGGTAGATTTTCCTAAACAAATTACCAAAACATTTTTTGGAATTTTGAAATACTCTACTGTTCTTGCTAACACGAAAGAATTAGGTGGTATTATACATTCTGATGAGTTTTTAGTAATAAAATTAGAAGATTTAAAATTTTTTGGATCTACAATTTCAGAATTGACATTAGTGAAAATTTTAAATTCGTCAGAGACCCTTGCATCGTAACCATATGATGATACACCAAATGATATTTTATCACCTCGAACTTGTTTATCTTCAAATGGAGAAATCATATCATTATCTCTTGCCATTTGAATAATCCACTTATCAGATTGAACTGACATTATTTATTTTTTTTCTTTGTTTTTTTTTGGAATTCTTTTCTCTTTCTTAAATTTTTTCTTAAAGCAATTTCAAGTTTACTTAAATTATTTTTCTTTGAAGTCATAATTTATTTTTTGTCAGGATTTGTAAGATGGTCTAGAGTGATGACTTGATCAATAGGAATTGTTTTATCATCTTCTATTTTTGCTGGTCCAGTTTTGATTTGCTTCTTGGCTCTTTTTTCTGCAAGTTTTTTTTCTCTTTTTGCTTTTTTTTCCATGAGCTTTGCGTTTTTATTAGCTCCATATGTGTAGTGAATTCCCATAACATTTTCCTTAGCTAGATATAACTTATTTTAAAAAAAAATTAAGGCAATAATTTGAAAAAATTAAATTTATACACTAATTTGAGTTAAATATTGCCCTTATAGTTAAATGGTATAACACATCCATGGTAAGGATGAGTTTCCAGTTCAATTCTGGGTGAGGGCACCAGTTTTATTTTGTGTAAAATTTTTTTTTAAATATAAATCCAATTGAAACTAAAATTATAATACCAAGAATTGGCAAATAAATATCTGGAGTAAAAATTAATTCAAGAATAGTTGGAACCTCAGCATTTTCTTCTAAAATCTTACTCAAACCAGCTCCAAGAGATGCTCCAACAAATAATTGTGGAGTCATTCCAATTATTGAACCTAAAAAAAAGTTTCTAACTTTAACATTAAAAATTGTTGGTAAAATATTTGAAATAAAAAAAGGAATACCACCAATAAATCTATAAATAAGAAAAAAAATAAATTCATTCTTTTTAAATTTTTCGGTCAAAGTACTAAAACGTGATGAAAATTTTTTCTCAACTAAATCTTTAAAAAAGTAATTAGCAAATACATATAAGAGTGTTGCACCTGTTGATAATCCAAATACTATAAGCAAAGTTCCTAACCACTTTCCAAAAATAAAACCACCGACTAAAAATACAGGTGAACCAAAACCTAACAAAAGAACCCATACTATAGTACCAAATAAAAAAATAATACTTGATATAAAAATATTACCATTTTTAATTTCTTCCAAAGCATTTCTATTTTCTCTGATTAGTTCATAACTAGAAAAATCCTGAAATGAAAATTTATTAAAAAAAAACAATAAAAAAACAAATACTATCAAAATGTAAGCAGAGCCTAAAAATACTTTAATTTTTTTTTCTCTATTCATTGATTTTTTAACTTATTAAAAATCACTGTACTTATATACATATATTTGTATAACTACCGAAATTTAACATTAATTTAACAACAATGAAACGTACATATCAACCAAGTAATAGAAAAAGAAAAAAAGCTGTTGGCTTTAGAGCTAAAAGAAAAACTAAGGGTGGAAGAAAAGTATTAAAAAGAAGAAGGGCTAAAGGAAGAAAAAAATTAACAAACGCTTAATGAAAAAAAAGATTGTTAGCCTTTCTAAAAATGAGGACTTTAAGTCAATTCTTGGTGGAAAAAAAATTTCTAATAAGTATTTAACAATTTTCTTTAAAAAACTTTCAGATAAAAATACAAGCAGATTAAACATAAGCTTTGTAGCCAAAAAAAAATTAGGAAATGCTGTTATTAGAAATAGAATTAAAAGAAGATTAAGAAATATAATGAATGAAGCTTTAAAAACAATTAATATTAATCTAAATTATTGCTATTTATTAATTGCAAGAATATCTGTTAACAATGATCCTTATGAGAAAATAAAAATGGTAACAATTGAGGATTTTAAAAAAATTAAATGAATAAACTTATTAAATATTTAATGATCAAAACTATCAAATTATATCAAATAGTAATATCCCCATTTTTAGGAAACAACTGTAGATATCTACCGACATGTTCAGATTATTTTATAGAAAGTCTAAAAGAGTACGGAATTTTTAAAGGAAGTATTAACGGATTCAAAAGAATTCTAAGTTGTCACCCTGTAAAATTTTTAGGTGGTGGCGAAGGATTTGATCCTATCAAAAAGAAAAAGTAGTTTATGGATACAAAAAATGTAATTGCAGCGATATCTTTAAGTGCAGCTGTCATAATACTTTACAGTTTATTTTTTGCTCCTCCTGTCGTGGATCAAAAACATATCTCAAATAATAAAAAAACTTCAAGTCAAAATTCTTCATCAGATGCACCTTCATTAGCTCAAGATGAGAAAATAATTAAGATTTCAAGAGATGAAGCTTTGGAGGAGAATGAAAGAATTTTATTTGAAAATGATAAAATTAAAGGTTCAATTTCATTGCTTGGTTCATCTATAGACGACTTAACTTTTAAGAATTACACAAACACTCTAAATGGAGATGATAATGTTGTACTGTTAAATCCTAAACAATCTGAAAATGGATACTATGTAGAAACCGGTTGGGCAACAACTAATAAAAATATTGACCTACCAAATTCAAAAACATTGTGGGAGATTGAAGGAAATAAGAAACTTACACCAAATTCGTCTGTAAAATTAAGTTGGAAAAATAATCAGAATATCAAATTTACAAAAGAAATTAGTATTGATAATCAATATCTTTTTGATATTAAACAAACTATAGAAAATAAGTCTGATAAAACTTATAATTTCTATCCTTACGGTCAAATCATAAGAAACATTGCACCAGAAGTAACAAATTTTTATATTTTGCATGAGGGACTAATTGGTGTCTTTGACGACAAATTAGTTGAAGAGGATTATGATGATATAGAGGAAAAAAAATACTCTATAAATGCAGATACTGGATGGCTGGGCATTACTGATAAATATTGGATTGCTAGTCTAATTCCAGAAAATGGGAAAAGTTTCAGGTCTGATTTTGATTATAAAAATAAATTTAGAGCAAATTTTATAGAGACAGATGCAACTGAAATTGGTGCTAATGAAACAAAAACTAATTCTATCAGAGCAATAGTAGCGGCAAAAGAAGTAAATGTTATTGATGGCTATGCTGAAACTGAAAATATAAGCAAGTTTGATTTGGCTATAGATTGGGGATGGTTCTACTTTATCGTTAAACCTTTATTTTTTGCAATTCAATATTTCTTTAATCTTGCTGGAAACTTTGGAATAGCAATTATTATGATTACTGCTTGTATTAGATTAGTATTTTTTCCACTTGCTAATTACTCATTTAAATCAATGGCTAAAATGAAAGTTCTCCAACCAGAAATGACAAGGCTCAAAGAGTTACATAAAGAAGACAAAATGAAACTTCAGCAAGAAATGATGGCACTTTACAAAAGAGAGAAAGTTAATCCAATCAGCGGTTGCCTTCCAATTTTCATACAAATTCCATTTTTCTTTGCCATCTATAAGGTTTTATTTGTAACTATTGAAATGAGACATCAGCCATTTTTTGGTTGGATAAAAGATTTAAGTGAAAGGGATCCTACTTCTATATTTAATTTGTTTGGTTTAATTCCATGGGACCCCCCTTCTTTTTTACTTATTGGTGTTTGGCCGTGTTTAATGGGTGTTTCAATGTGGATGCAACAAAAACTAAATCCAACACCACCTGATCCTGTCCAAGCAAAAATATTTATGTTTTTCCCTTTATTTTTAACAGTTATATTAGCTCCTTTCCCAGCTGGACTGGTCATTTACTGGACTATAAATAATATATTAACAATGGCTCAACAGTACATCATCATTAAGAGAACGACTGTCAAAACCGTTTAAAAATGGAAATAGAGAAAATTGTACCCAAAGACGGTCCTACAATCGATGAATTTAAAAAATACATTGATAAATATAAAGATCAATTAATTGTAATTAAATATGGGGGGAATGTTTTTATTGATAGAAACATCTTTAATAATTTTATTTCAGATATTAGTATTTTAAATAAATTAGGACTTTCTATAATTATAGTTCATGGAGGTGGGCCCAGAATTAAAAGAGAGTTAGATAAATCGAATATTCAATCAAAATTTATAAGAGGATTAAGAGTTACAGATGAAAAAATTATTAACATAGTTGAGAATGTCCTTATCGACTTTAACGAGGATATTGTAAATTCTTTAGTCGAAAAAGGTGCAAATGCAGTTTCTCTAAACACAAAGAAAAACAATGCTATAGAAGTTATTCCAGAGGCTGAGGAACTAGGATTTGTTGGTATTCCAAATAAAATAAATGTCGACATAATAAAAGATATAATCAAAATAAATGCAGTACCAATTATATCTCCTTTAGGTTTGGGAAAAAATAGTCAAACGTATAATATTAATGGAGATACAGCTGCTGGAGCTATAGCAAAATCATTAAAATGTAGAAGATTATTATTAATGACCAATGTGGAAGGAGTTTTAAATAAAGAAAAAAAGCTTATCGAAGAGATAAGCTCTTCTGAAATTTTAGAAATGATTAATAATGAAACAATCACAGAGGGCATGATACCCAAAATAAATACATGCCTTGATGCAGTAATGAACGGCGTAACAGGAGTAGGAATCATAGATGGTACAAAAAAACATTCAATTTTGTTCGAATTATTTTCAGACAAAGGTGCAGGAACATTAATAAGAAGATGAAGCACATAAAAAATATCTTGTTCGATTGTGACGGTGTTCTTTATCAAGATCTAGAGGCAGTATTTGGACAAGTAAGTAAAAGAATGACTCAGTATATTTCAAAAAAGTTAAAGATTGATTTAAAAGAAGCAAAAGAGCTACAAACTAGTTATTTTCATAAATACAATACAAGTCTGAACGGATTAATGATACACCATGATATTCCCCCGACAGAATTTTTACAATTTGTTCATGATATTGATCTATCTTTTATGAAGAAAGACATAGTTTTAAGAGAAGAAATAAAAAAATTAGATCTAAGAAAATTTGTTTTTACCAATGGAAGCAAGGAACATGTTAAAAATATTACTAAACACTTAGGTATAGATGACTTATTTGATGGCGTATTTGATATTGTTGATGCTGATTATCATCCAAAACCAGCCACAAAAGCATTCGATTTAATGGTTAAGAAATTTGATATTAATCCTAAAGAGACAATTTATATTGAAGATATTGCTAAAAATTTGTCGATTGGAAAGGAAAGAGGAGCTATAACAGTTTGGTTAATCAATAACGAGTATTGGGGGAAAAAGGAATCTAACAAAGAGTATATTGACTACAAAATAGAAAATCTCTCTTTATTTTTAAAAGAAATAAGGTTATTAAAAAACTCTTAAAATTATGAGTATAGAAAATATTATAAATGATGCTTGGGAAAATAGAGATCAAGTAAACCCGTCATCTGAACAGTCCCTTAAAGATACAATAAATCAAGTGATCGATGATTTAGATAGTGGTAGATCGAGAGTGGCTGAGAAAATAAATGGTGAGTGGGTAACTCATCAACATTTAAAAAAGGCGATCATGTTAAGTTTCAGATTGTATCCTATGGAAAATTTGAATGGTCCTTACAGTAGTTGGTATGATAAATCGCATTTACTTAAAGGTAAAACAGCAGGATGGACAAAAGAAGATCATGAAAGAGCTGGTTTTAGAATGGTACCTAACTCTCCAGTAAGGAAAGGAAGTTTTGTAGGCAAAAATGCAGTTTTAATGCCATGCTACGTTAATATCGGCGCATATATTGATGAAGGTACAATGATTGATACATTTGCAAGAGCAGGAAGCTGCAGCCAAATAGGAAAAAATTGTCATATCTCTGCAGGATCAGGTGTGGGTGGTGTATTAGAACCTGCACAAGCACTTCCAACAATTATAGAGGATAATGTTTTTTTGGGTGCAATGTCTGAAGTTGTAGAGGGTGTAATTGTAGGAGAAGGATCGGTTCTAAGTATGGGAATGTACATTGGACAATCTACAAAAATTGTTAATAGAAAAACTGGTGAAATTACTTATGGAAAAATTCCTCCTTATTCAGTTGTGGTTCCAGGTTCACTTCCAGATAAAAATAATTCATCTGCACCCTCACTGTATTGTGCAGTAATAATCAAACAAGTTGATGAGAAAACCAGATCAAAAACTTCTATTAACGATCTCTTGAGAGAATAATTTAAATGGCAATTATAAATGAATTACAATTAGCAAAGGAGCTAATTAGATTTCCAACTGTAACTCCTAAAGATGCAGGAGTTATGAAATTTCTGGAAAGGAAGCTAAAAAAACTTGGGTTTAAAACAAAAATTCTTGAGTTTAAGGAAAAAGGAAGCGAACCAGTCAAAAACCTATATGCAAGATTAGGAAATAATGGTTCAAACTTTTGTTATGCAGGACATCTAGATGTTGTCCCTGCTGGAAATTTAAATGATTGGACGGTAAACCCATTTAAGCCATCAATTAAGAAAGGTCATTTAATTGGTAGAGGAGCAAATGATATGAAAAGCTCAATTGCTGCATTTGTGTCTGCTGTTAGTATTTTTATTCAAAAAAATAGAGGATTTAAGGGATCTGTAAGTCTTTTGATTACTGGAGACGAGGAAGGTGTTGCTATTAATGGAACTAAAAAAGTTGTTGATTACTTAAAAAAAAGAAAAGAAAAAATAGATTTTTGCTTAGTTGGAGAGCCAACAAATCCAAATAAATTAGGAGAAATGATAAAAATTGGGCGAAGAGGAAGCATGACTGGACGATTAAGAATTACCGGTATACAAGGGCATGTAGCTTATCCTCATAGAGCAAATAACCCTTCTACAACAATTGTAAAAATACTAAATGAACTTAAAGATATAAAATTTGATAAAGGTACAAAAGATTTCCAACCTACAAACCTAGAAATTACAAAGATAAATATAAATAATATGGCTGATAATGTTATTCCTGACATTGCTTATGCTACATTTAATATAAGATTTAATAATAAACATACTTCAAATTCAATCAAAAATAAGATCGAAAAGATTTTGAAAAAAGTCTGCAATAAAACTAAATCTAAATATAAAATTGATTATGATGTTTCAGGAGAGGCTTTTCTCACAAAGCCAAATCATACGACTTTTATGATACAAAAAATTATAAAAGAAATAACTAAAATAAAACCAAAACTGTCAACAACTGGGGGTACCTCAGATGCTAGATTTATAAGAAAAATTGCCCCGTGTTTAGAATTTGGCTTAGTTGGAAAAACAATGCATAAAGTTGATGAAGCAGTTTCATTGACCGATTTGAAAAAATTAAGTTTAATTTATTTAAATATTTTAAAACATTATTTTAAGTGAAGACTGGCCTTATAATATCAGATACCTATAAAAATCATAATACTGGAAATGGTCATCCAGAAAAAATTGACAGGGTTACTGCGGTAATTGAGAATTTTAAAAAAATAGATGACAAAAATCTTATATGGAAAAAATCAGCAAAATTTAATTTATCCCTTATCAATAAAACTCATTCTGAGGATTATGTTAATCAAGTAGAAAAGTCATTTCCTAAAAAAGGTTTAGTATTTTTAGACGGAGATACAATCATTTCTCCTGGAAGCAAAGATGCAACAAAAGATGCAGTAGGCTCAATAATTTCAGCAATAAATGGAGTAGAAAATAAAGAATTTAATAATGCATTTTGTGCTGTCAGACCACCTGGTCACCATGCCGAAAAAAATAAAGCTATGGGATTTTGTATTTATAATAATATAGCTGTTGGTGCTAATTATTTAATTGAAAAATATAAATACAATAAAATTGCTATAATTGATTTTGATGTTCACCATGGTAATGGAACACAAGATATTTTCTATGATAACGAAAAAGTTTTATATATTTCAACTCACCAATATCCATACTACCCGGGTTCAGGGTCGGAAAAAGAAAAGGGAAATTTTGATAATGTTTTAAATATTCCATTAAAAGCTGGAACAACCTCTGAAGAATATTTAAATGCCTACGAAATCGTTTTAAATAAATTAAAGACATTTAAACCAGAATTTCTATTATTTTCTGCGGGTTTTGATGCACATATTGATGATCCTTTAGCACAACTTATGCTAAGTTCAGAAGATTTTTACAAAATTACTAAAAGAACATTAGAGTGTTCAAAGTCTTTTTGTAAGGGGAGAGTAGTTTCAATTCTTGAAGGAGGCTACGATTTAAGAGCGCTACAAAGCAGTACTAAACGACATGTTGATGCATTAATAGAATTTAATTGATTAATTTTTTCTAAATAATAAGTAAACAAATATGAGACCATATAAAATTAAAAAGTCAGATATAGATAAAAAAGGTAAAGGACTTTACGCTACACGGGATATAAAAGAGGGTGAGAAGATAATAGATTATATTGGAAAATTAATTACAAAGAAACAAACAGAAGAGTCTGATAAATATGATAATAGTAAACCAATATATTTATTTACTGTAAATAAAAAATATGATCTTGATGGAGACTTTCCGTGGAATACAGCCGGACTAATAAATCATTCTTGTGAAAATAATTGTGATTATGACGGTAAAGGGCTTAAGATATGGGTTAAAGCAATCAAAGATATTAAAAAAGGTGAGGAACTGACTTGTGACTATGGTTTTGGCTATGATAAAGATTACAAGCAATTTCCCTGTAAATGTAAATCAAAAAATTGTTGTGGCTATATTGTAAGAGCAGAGTCTAGGTGGAGAATTAACAAAAAATTCGCAATGAGTAATAAAAAAAATTAGTATTTTACTTTTACTAAATACAATCCCTCGGCAGGTGCAGGAGGAGCACATAATTTTCTATTCTTTGACTTTATAACTTTCACAAATTTTTTAATAGACCATTTTTTTTCTCCAATAAATTTCAAACAACCTACCATCGACCTTACTTGCTGTTTTAAAAATGACTGTGATCTAAATTCAAGTTCAATTTTACCTTTTAATTTTTTTATTTTTACAAATTTCATTAATTTAATTGGACTTTTTGCATTACATCCCGAAGCTCTAAATGAAGAAAAATCATGAGTTCCAATTAATTTTTTTGCTCCCATTTTCATACTTTCAAAATCAAGTTTTTTTATAACAAACCATCCTCGATTATTTTGAATAATAGGCTTGGTTGATTGATTATAAATAACATACTTATATACTCTTTCTTTTGCTGAATAACGTGCGTGAAAATTTAAACCTTGTTTTCTAATTTTCAAAATAGCTATTTCGTTTTTATTTAGAAAATAATTAATAGAATTTAAAAACTTTTTTAAATTTTTAATTTTATTCATACAGTCAAAATGTGCAGATTGTTCAATAGCATGAACGCCAGCATCTGTTCTTCCAGAACCAGTAACAATTATTTTTTCATCTAGAAGTTTTGAAATCTTTTTTTGAATTAATCCTTGAATGGTTTTACCTTTTTTTTGAACTTGCCATCCAATAAAAGAGCTACCGACATACTCAATTAAAATTTGATAACGAAACATATCTAATTCAAATTGGTACCCTTCTTAATTTGACTACCTAGCAAAAACTCCCCAGTTTTTTGGACTTTTTTTCCTTGTCTTTGAATTTCAATAATTTTAATAGAATTTTCACCACAACCAATTTCTAGATTATCCGACAAAACATAGCCTGCTTTTCCAGTATTAATTGATAATTCAGCTTTATGGATTTTATATCTTTCTCCTTGAAACTCAAACCATCCACCTGGATTGGGATATAAACCATTTATTTTTCCTATAATCTTTTTATTATTTTCTTGCCAAATTATTTTTCCTTCTTCTTTTTTGACTTTTTTTGCATATGAAGATTGACTATGATCTTGATCTTTGAATAAAGCTTTATTTTCTAAAATATTATCAATATTTTCTAAAATCTTTTCAGAAGCTAAATTACTTAATCTTTTAGACAAATCTTCACTATTTTCATTATCTAATATTTTTATTGGATATTGATTGCAAACTGGACCTGTGTCTAAACCCTCATCCATCTTCATAATTGAAATTCCTGTTAAATTCTCGTTATTCATAATGGCCCTTTGGATTGGAGCTGCACCGCGTAATTTTGGTAGAAGTGAATAATGGATGTTTATCCATCCAAATTTTGGCAGTGCTAAGATATCTTTTTTTAAAATTTGGCCATATGCAACAACTATACCTAAATCAATATTTTTACTTTTTAAAAATTTTTTTTCTTCGAGATTATCTAATTTTACTGGAGTTCTAACTGGAATATTTAATATTTCAGCCATTATATGAACTGGTGATTTATTTAATTTATATCCTCTATTTGATGCAACAGGTGGTTGGGTATATACAATTTCAATATTAAAACCATTTTGATACAAAGATTTTAATATTTGACCCGAAATACTGGGTGTGCCCATAAAAGCAATTTTTTTGCTCATTAAACAATAATACGATCAGGATTATTTTTTTTTTTTGATAATTTTTTGACAATCATTGTTTTTTTTAATTTAGATAAATAATCTATAAAAAGTATTCCTTCAAGATGATCCATTTCATGTTGTATACATGTTGCAAGAAGTCCATCGGCTTTTAGAATTTTACTTTCTCCGCTATAATCTAAATATTCTACCTCGCAATATTTGGGTCTATCAACTTCAGCAAAATAATTAGGGACGGACAAACATCCTTCCTCATATGTCGTTTTTTCTTTGTCTTTATTTTTTATTAATGGATTAACAAAAAACATTGGATTTTTATTTCCATCTTTTGAAATATCCATAACTATAATTCTCTTAGGAATTCCTATTTGAATAGCTGCTAAACCAATGCCATTAGCTGCATACATTGTTTTTAACATGTCATCCATTAGTTTTCTTTCTTCATTGCCAACATGTAGTACAGGTTTTGAAACTTGTCTTAAAATCTTGTTTGGTTCCGTTATAATAGTCTTTATTGTCATGATGAATAAAGTATTTTAAACTTTTAATGGAAGAATTTCCAACAATAGTTCATTTCTCAAACTAATTAATTTTGTTCTATTCATAATTTCAACTATAAAATTCAATGAAGTACTATTTAATTCATCTAGTTCTTTTTCACCAATAATTTCAACTATTTTTAATAATATCATACCTGATTCATTATTATCTATCATTTTATCTAATTCAGGGTTTAAATCAGGTTTATATTGAGAGAGTTCATCGATTTCACCTATTTGAATTCCATCTGATCTTAGAGATTGCAACAAAACAATATCTTTATAGTCAAAAGAATAGTTTTTATCTTTTTTCATCTTTGACAATAAATTGTCTGTCAGTTTTTGGGTTTTGGGTAAGCTTTGCTTGTTCAAAAAATAATTTAACACTTTTGACTGATGAAAAACTTCATCATTAAACTTAATTTTATTTTTTTTATTTGCTTCGGTTATTAAATTTTTTTGGTAAAAAGAAGAAAATTTTGATGGAATTTCCTCTTTATTTATTTTTTTTAATATTTTAGACAACTCATCATCAAATGATTTACTGAAATTTGATTTTTCAAATGAACTATTTAATTTTGATAATAATAAAAGTTTTTTTTCCACATTATCTGTAAGAAGAAACCTCTGATACAGTAGAGCTCTTCCCTCGTAATCAGGTAAACTTTTGTATGCTTTCTCATGATTAATTAAGTCATCAATCTCAAATTGAAATTTTTTGTACAAATTCAATAAATCACTTTCTTCAAAAATACCTTCACTGGTTGCTTTTTCTAAAAACTTTACCTGGTCAATGTCACTAAGATTAAAATCATTTAAATTTTTCAGTAAATTCGAGTTTGATAAATATTTCCAAACAAATTCTTTAGAGTCTACTGACGGGTAATATATTAACTTTTTATCTGTTTTGTGAGATAAGTGGAAATAAAGAACATTTTCATCAGATAATATATAATCACTATCCTCATATCCCATTAGTACTTCAAACTTTTGAACAAAAAAATTATCTAAAGTGTTTATCTCGGAGTTAAGATCAAACAATAATTGAGCCTCATTTTTTTTATTCTGAGTAATTAAACAGTATATTTTGTAATAGGTTAAGTATTCATCTGTTATCATACTTAAACTGTCAACAGCTGCGCATGAATTTTCTATTTTGTTTAATGATAAATAGTAATCGGCTACATGTTTTATAAGTCTTTCTTTGTCTTTTATTGATGAATTTTTTTGTATGAACTGCTCGACTAAATTATAATCTTTTTTTTTAATTAGATGATCAAGTGTATAACTTTCAAATTCATCCAGCGAGAAATTTTGACTTGGAATATAAGAGTTTGTTAATAATGCTACGTCCATTAGTCTTTCAGAGAAACTAGATAGATTTTTTGACTGTATTCTTTCAAGCTGTTTTTTGATTTCTATTCCATCAGTTTTTGACCACATATCGAGTTTTAAATCGTTGTCATCGGGATCAAATAATCCAGACAACAAAATATTAGAGCCATCTAAATTTTGCTCTACTAGAATATTTTCATCAGAAAGTTTTACTTTGACACCTTCAAGTTGGTTTACAACACTTGTACTTTCATCATTATTGACTGATCTATTATTGGAGACCTCTTTTTTCTCTATCTCAGACCAAATCTCTTTTATTTCCTGTGCCTTAGCGAATTGAACTAATAAAATAAAAAATGTAAAAATTAAAATCTTACTTAATTGTTTTGAAATTTTCATTTGGCAAGATTTTTTCAATTTGTTTAACTGGCGCAGGCAAATTAATCTGATTAATTAACATAAAACCAAATATAATTATAAAAATGGCTACTAAAATTTTAAAAACTAAACCTAAACCTAAAAATTTGCCTCTACTTGTATTTTTTGTAAATTGCATATAATTTAATAATTTCAAAATAAGACATATTTGTGTTTTTTCAATATAGAAACTCATGAAATCAAAAAAAAACATTGTATTAATTGGGATGATGGGATCTGGGAAATCCTCTATTGGTAAAATTTTATCAAAAAAATTAAATATCAGTTTTATAGATATTGATCGAAAGATTGAAGAAGTTGAGTCATTAAGCATTTCAGATATTTTTAGAAAAAATGGAGAAAACTATTTTAGAAAAATTGAAGAAAAAATTTCACTAAAATATCTTAAATCTGAAAATAACGTAATTTCTTTAGGTGGTGGAGGCTTTATTAATTCATCCATAAGAAAATTGTGTCAAAAATCATGCTTATCTTTTTGGCTTAATTGGAAAAATGAAACAATTATAAAAAGAATATATAAAAGCAAAAAAAGACCAATGGTGATGAACCTCACTAAAGATAAAATAAATAATTTAATCAAAGAAAGATCAAAGATTTACGAGTTGTCGAACTATAAAATAAATTGTGATAAATTAGACAAAGTTCAAATTATAAATAAGATATTAGATATTTATGAAAATAAGTAAAATAAATATAAGAACAAATACAAAAAATTACTCAATTCATGTTGGAAGAAACTTAGTTAACAAAATAGATAAAATTTTAAAAGATAGTAATATAACTTTTGAAAAATGCTTGGTTGTTATAGACAAGAATATTCCAAGGGAGTTTAAAAAAACGTTATTTGGAAAACTCAAATCTAAAAAAATATTCAAATTTGAATTAGTGCCATCAGAAAAAATTAAAAATAATATAACGATTCAAAAGATTCATAAAATTTTATTTGAAAAAACATTTAATAGATCAGATTGTGTTATTTCTTTTGGTGGAGGAATAGTTGGAGATATTGTTGGATTTGCATCAAGCACTTATAAAAGAGGTTTAAAATTTATAAATATTCCAACAACTTTACTTTCACAAGTAGACTCATCAATAGGTGGTAAAACTGGTATTAATAATAAATATGGAAAAAATTTAGTTGGTAGTTTTTATCAACCAGACTTAGTTGTATCAGATATTAATATTTTAAACTCTTTACCTAAAAGAGAAATTATTTGTGGATATGCTGAAATATTAAAAAGTAGCATCATAGATAGTTATAAAAGTTTTGCATATATAGATAAAAACTTAGAAAAAATTTTAAAATTAAAATCACCTTTTATTGAAAACTCAATTTTAAAAACGTGTAATTTAAAGAAAATTGTAGTGGAAAAAGATGTAAATGAGAAAAATTTTAGAAAAGTATTAAATTTGGGTCACACATTTGCACATGCTTATGAGTCAACGTTAGGTTTTTCTAAAAAATTAAATCATGGAGAAGCTGTTATTTTAGGCATAATAAGTGCAGCAGAATTTAGTCTTCAAAGTGGAATTCTATCAAAAGATAAATTTAATATTATTATGAGCCATATAAATAGAATTGGTATGAAAGCAAGAATAAATAATTTTTTTAAAAAAAAAGATACTGATAAAATTTTAAATTTTATGAAAAGTGATAAAAAAAATAACTCTGAAAAAATTAATTTAATACTAATAAAAAATTTTGGTAAAATAAAAATAGACTTTCAGATCAATCCTTTAATTTTAAAGAGATATATTTTAAAAAGTTTAAATTAATTTTATTTGTAAAGAGTGAATATTATTTTTTAATTCGTTATTTAAAATTTTGTAGATAAATCTTGTTGAATACAATTTATTCTTTTCTTTTAATTCAGCAGATTCAATTAGGAGCAAAATGTGAAATTTTCCTTTTTCATTCGATTTATGATTTTTATGTAGAAATGACTTATCTTCTATCTTTACACTTGTAATACAATCCTGCGACATAATTTTTTTTTCGATAATTTTTATAAGTTCACTAATTTTCATAGTATAAAGTACTATATACTATGAAAAATATTTGTGATTGGAATAATTGTAGTGCCGAAGGCCTGTATAAAGCACCTAAAGAAAGAGATAATAGTAAAGATTACAGATTATTATGTTTAGATCATATAAAAGAATTTAATAAAAACTGGAACTATTTTAGAGGTATGAGTGATCAACAAATAGTTGAATTTTTACGTTCTGACATGACTTGGCATAAACCAACACAAAGCTTTAGTTCCTCTGACAATTTTTTTAAAGTTTTGTGGAGTAATGCTTTAAAAGATGAAATGGACAAATTTAAATTCAATAATGATTTTAATAATATGAATAAGTTTAAATTCAATAACAATGATATAAAAGCCTTTAATATATTGGGAATAAGTGTCGGATTGAAATGGGAGAAAGTACAAGAAAAATTTAAAAAACTTGTCAAAAAATTTCACCCTGATATGAATGCTGGAAATAAAAAATTTGAAGACAAGCTAAAAGTAATAACTTTAGCTTATACTCAATTAAAAAACACATATAAGGAAAAAATTGACGCCAAATATTAACGGTACCCCAGATATTAAGTTATCAATTAAACAAACCTTTGGTATTGAAAGTGATATGGAAGTAGATGCATTTTCTAAATCAAGTGAGTATGTACCAGAGATAGATAAAACATATAAGTTTGATAAAGATACAACATTAGCTATTTTGTCAGGTTTCTCCTTTAATAAAAGAGTTCTGATACAAGGTTACCATGGCACAGGAAAATCAACTCACATTGAACAGATAGCTGCTAGATTAAACTGGCCCTGTATAAGAATTAATCTTGATAGTCATGTAAGCAGAATTGATTTAATAGGAAAAGACTCCATCGTGATAAAAGAAGGTAAACAGGTAACTGAATTTAAGGAGGGTATTCTTCCCTGGTCAATTCAAAACCCAGTAGCATTAGTTTTTGACGAATACGATGCTGGAAGACCAGATGTAATGTTTGTTATTCAAAGAGTACTTGAGTCAGAGGGAAGTTTTACGTTATTAGATAAAAATAAAGTCATTAAACAAAATAAGTTTTTTAGACTTTTTGCAACAACGAATACTGTAGGCCTAGGCGATACAACAGGTTTGTATCATGGAACTCAACAGATAAATCAAGGTCAGATGGATAGATGGAATATTGTATCCACATTAAACTATCTTAGTTTAGAAAAAGAGATGGAAATAATAATAGGTAAAAATAAAAATTTAAACAATTCTAAAGGGAAAGAACAAGTATCAAATATGATAAAAGTAGCTTCACTCACTAGAAAAGGGTTTATGGCTGGTGATATATCAACAGTAATGAGTCCAAGAACAGTCTTGCATTGGGCTGAAAATTCAGAAATTTTCAAAGATATAGGATATGCATTTAGAGTTACATTTTTAAACAAATGCGACGATGCAGAAAAAAATACTATTGCTGAATATTATCAAAGATGTTTTGGTGAAGAACTGCCAGAATCAATGATTAATATTCAAGTTTAATGAATAAAGAAGATAGTATAAAAGAAAAATTCAAACAAGCGCTGCAATCAACTTATAGAGTTATCTCAGATGATTATAAAGTTGACAGAAATAACAATAAAGGTGAAAAAATTTATAGTGTTGGTGAAATAGATAATATTACTGATAAAAATCAGTTTAACAAATTAAGGGCTGAAACAGACTCTGAGGCATTAAAAAAAAGGTTTTCAGACAAAAAATTACTAGCCAAAAATATTCCAAAAAATCCATCTTGTAGAACTCTTTATCAGCTTTCAGAAAAAGTTAGATACGAGTTACTAGGTTCGGAAATGCTGAAGGGGATTTCAAAAAATTTTAAAGATAATTATAAATATAGGCTTCAGTCTCTTGAACAAAAAAAGACAACAAAAAAAGAAGACACGAATATAATTGATGCTTTTGAAATTTATATGACAAACAAGTTTTTTAATCTGGAATTAAGTCCTGGAAATAAAGAAATTCTTCAATTTTGGGAGAATGATTTTAATAAGTCCATAGGCAATCATTTGAAATTTTTAAAAGAAAATCTAGAAAATCAAGAGGTTTATAATAGTAAATTTTCAGAAATTTTAGAAAGTATGGATATTTTTGAAAATGATGACACCACCGAAAAAGAAAATGATGAAAAAGATGATACCCAAGATCAAAACAATCCAAATAACAATGAGGATGAAAACAATGAACAGTCTAGCCAGTCAAGTGAAGATGAAAATATCACACAGGGTATGGATAGTGAAGATGATGTTAATGAATTTAGACTTGATGATCAACTTGCCAATGAGAATAACGATGATTTGGACTCAGAAAATGTGATCCAAAAAAAGAATTTAGGTATAAGTGATAAAGAATATAAAATATTTACTAAAGAGTTTGACGAAATTGCAAAAGCTGAAAGTTTAGAAACTGCTGAAGAAATTCAAAAACTCAGAAAAAATTTAGACCAGCAACTTACTAGCTTTCAAGATTTAATTACAAAATTAGCGAACAAATTACAAAGACAATTAATGGCGAAACAAAATCGGTCTTGGGAATTTGACCTTGAAGAAGGATTATTAGATAGTTCAAAGTTGCCAAGAATTATTATTGACCCATACAATTCCTTATCATTTAAAAAAGAAAAAGATTTAGACTTCAAAGATACACTAGTGACATTATTAATTGATAACTCTGGTTCAATGAGAGGAAGACCAATAACTATAGCAGCTATTTGTGCTGATATTTTATCTAGAACTTTAGAAAGATGTTCAGTGAAAGTAGAAATACTTGGATTTACAACAAAAAATTGGAAAGGTGGAAAAAGTAGACAAGAATGGAATAAATTAGGAAAAACAAAAAATCCTGGAAGGCTAAATGATCTTAGACACATAATTTACAAAAGCGCTGACTCGCATTGGAGACAATCAAAAAAGAATCTGGGACTAATGTTAAAAGAGGGGTTGTTAAAAGAAAATATAGATGGAGAAGCCATCACATGGGCCTTTAATAGACTTAAAAAAAGAAGAGAGGAAAGAAAAATACTAATGGTTATTTCTGATGGAGCGCCTGTAGATGATTCCACTTTATCAGTAAATTCAGGCGATTTTTTAGAAAAAAACTTAAAAAAAATTGTTAAATTTATTGAAAACAATAGTGAGATTGAAATATTAGCAATTGGTATTGGCCATGATGTATCTAGATATTATAAAAAAGCTATCAAAATTTCAGATGTACAAGAACTAGGTGATGTAATGATCGATCAATTGAGCGGTCTATTTGAAAATAAAAAACTTCACTAAATATTTTTTAAATCTTTATTTGACCATTCAATTTTGATTTCTGCACCACCTCTTGTTTCTGAATTTCTCATTAAAAGTTTAGCTTTATTTTTTTCTAACAAAGTTTTTCCTATAAATATCCCCAAACCAAGTCCTGCTCTAGATTTATTTTTAGATTGTAAGGATTTTATATAGGGTTCACCAATCTTAGCTAGTATATCTTTAGGAAAACCTGATCCATCATCTTCTATTGATATTATTGAATTTTCACTGTCACTGGTTATTGATATGAAAATATTTTTTTGTGAAAATTTATTAGCATTTCCAATAAAATTTCTTATCCCATAAACTATCTCAATTGATTTTGAAATTTCAAATGAATTATAATCTTGCTCTATATTAATAATAAAATTTTTATCTGATATCTCTCTAAAAGAATTGACTATTTCTTTTACATAATCATATAAACTTATATTTTTATCTATAAAATCATCCTCAACTACGGGGTTTAAAGATAACTTTTTTAATATTTCATTACATCTATCAACTTGGCTAACAAGCAATTCAATATCTTTTTTAAGGTCTCTATTATTTTTAAAATTATTGTATAAGTCTTGAGATATAATCTTTATCGTAGATAATGGAGTGCCTAATGAATGAGCAGCTGCTGCTGCTTGACCGCCTAAAGATACCAATTCGTGCTCTTTAGAAATAACTTCCTGAATTTTGTCTAATGCATCTTTTCTAACTTTTGTCTCATTTCCAAATGTTAAAGCAAAAAAACTCAGGAAAAGGAGTGCGATAATTAAAGCTAAAGGAACTGAATAATAATAGTAATTATTAAAAATATACTCATTTAATGGTGAAGGTAATTCTTGATGATAAAAAGTAAGTAAAATAATTGAAGAAATTGTTAAAATTATTAATAAAATATTTGTTCTAATACTTAAGCTACTTGAGGCAAATATACTTGGTATAATCAAGAATATTGAGAATGGATTTATAGTACCACCAGTTAAATAAAGCAAAAAACTTAGTTGTAAAATATCAAGGGTAAGAAAAGTTAGAGATATTTTTTCTTGTAATTGATTTTTTTTAAAAAAATAAAATAAGAAAATGTTACTTAGAGCACCTGCTAAAACTATGATATTTGCCAGTAAAAAATTAAATTCAAATTTAAGTAAGAATGCGACAACATTTATAGTAATAAATTGACCTATTACACCAATCCACCTTAAATTGACGTATGTAATTTTGTTTAGATGCGATGATTTGGAATTACTGGTTAACTCCATTAATTAAATATCTAAATTAACAACATTTATCGCATTATCTACAATAAAATCTTTCCTGGAAGCAACATCGTTGCCCATTAATGTTTGTATAAGATTTTGATCTTTTTGTAGATTTTTTGAGTATTGAACTTGAAGTAAATTTCTTGTTTCTGGATTTAAAGTAGTATTCCATAATTCTTCAGGGTTCATCTCTCCAAGTCCTTTAAATCTTTGAATATTCAATTTTGATTTTTCTGCTTGAATGATTTTATCATACTCTTTTGAACTTCTTTTAATTTTTTTTAGATCCTTTGAATTGTTGACTATATAATTTTCAAGGTCTTTTTCATCTTTTATGTAGATACCTTTAGAACCTTTATTTATTTTAAAAAGAGGCGGTTGAGCTAGGTACACATGACCTTTTTCAATTAATTTGTTAAAAGGAATATTATTAAAAAAAGTTAAAAGTAGTGCCCTAATATGTGAACCGTCAACATCTGCATCAGTCATAATAATAATTTTTCCATACCTTAAATCTTCTAGGTTTATTTCCTCTGTTTTTGGATCTAATCCAAGAGCATTAATCAATGTAACTATTTCATTTGAAGAAATCATTTTTGATAATGATTTTGTTCTAAGATCACTTTGATTGCCATTTTTTTTTGCTCCATTTATTTCAGTAAATGTATTTAATATTTTACCTCTTAAGGGTAATACGGCTTGATATTCTCTGTTTCTTCCTTGTTTAGCTGATCCTCCAGCTGAGTCTCCCTCTACTATAAATAATTCTGTGCCTTCTTGTTTTGAATTTTGACAATCAGCTAATTTTCCAGGTAATCCAGTAAGCTCTAAAGCCCCTTTCCTTCTTACATTTTCCCTTGCTCTTTTAGCTACATCTCTTGCTACTGCTGCTTGTATAATTTTTGTCAAAATTATTTTAGAAACTGATGGATTTTGGTCAAACCAAATTGATAGTTTTTCGTTAATTATGCCTTCAACTATATTTCTTACTTCTGATGAAACTAATTTATCTTTTGTTTGTGATGAAAATTTGGGGTCTGGGATTTTTATAGATAAAACACAAGTTAAACCCTCTTTCACGTCGTCCCCAGATAAAACAACTTTATTTTTTTTTAGTAAATTTTGCTCTGATGCATATTTGTTTACAACTCTTGTAAGAGCGCTCCTGAAACCTAAAAGATGCGTACCCCCATCTTTTTGGTAAATATTATTAGTATAAGGATAAACGTCTTCATTATATGCTGCATTCCACTTTAATGAACATTGAATATTTATATTACTTTTTGTTCCTTCGATATAAATTGGCTTTCTAAACAAGTCATTGTCATTTTTATTTTTTAATTTTTCTCTATTTTCATCTAAAAATTCAACAAACTCATTTATTCCACCATCAAATTTAAACTCATGGGTCTTTATTTTTTTTTGTGTTAAATCATTAAGTATAATTTTAATTCCCTTATTTAAAAAAGCTAATTCACGCATTCTTTTTTGAATAATCGAAAAACTAAACTTTGTTGACGAAAATATATCTTTAGATGGTAAAAAAATAATTTTTGTTCCAGTATTCTTCGACTTTCCAGTTACTTTTAATGATGATTTTGTTTCACCATTTACAAATTCAACAAAATGTTTTTTTCCATCTCTTTCAATATATAATTCCAATTTTTCAGATAGAGCATTTACAACTGAAACACCAACACCGTGCAGACCACCTGAAACTTTATATGAGTCATGATCAAATTTACCACCAGCATGAAGTTGAGTCATTATAACTTCAGCTGCTGATTTTTTTTCTTCTTTATGAATATCTACTGGAATACCTCTTCCATCATCTTCAACTGTAATTGAGCCATTTGCGTTTATGCTTACCTCAATTTTTTTACAATAGCCTGCAAGCGCTTCATCGATTGAATTATCCACAACCTCATAAACCATATGATGGAGACCAGTGCCATCGTCAGTGTCACCAATATACATACCAGGTCTTTTTCTAACAGCTTCAAGACCTTTTAATACCTTGATAGAGTCTGCATGGTATGTATTGGTATTGTTTTTTGTCATTATTTTTTAATTGGAAATAAAGTTTTATACCATTTTAAAAATTTAAAATAAAATTCCTTTTAACTATAAGCTTAAATAAATTAACAATATCAACGATAATAATCGATTTTTTTTGAAAATTTTCTATTTTATATTTTTGTTAAATAAAACCCTTTTTTTTATTATAAACAATGGCGGAGAGAATGGGATTCGAACCCATGATAGAGTTTCCCCTATACACGCTTTCCAAGCGTGCGCCTTCAACCACTCGGCCACCTCTCCAAAAAATTAATAATAATTACCCAATTTAACTATTTTTGAGCGTGTTTTATTTGGATCAATCAAATTCCAACAATCAATAATTAATTTTCTTTTAGATTTTAATATTTTTTTAACTATTTCCTTGTTTGGATACATAAGAATCAATAAATCTGACTCTTTTATAAACAAATTAATATTTTCAAAATACGATAATTTGTACGTTGATACAAAATTACTACTCGGTTTTACATTTTTATCAAAAACATTTATTTTTTTTTGATATCTTTTTCTTAGCTTAATTATCAAATCATATGACTGACTATCTTTTATTATATTTGTTTTGTCTTTATAGGTTAAACCAAATATACCAATTTTTTTTAAATATTTATTTTTTAAAGATTTATTTATCATCTCAATCAGTCTATTAGTTTGTTCATTATTAATTTTATCAATATATTTAGGAAGTGAATACTTTGATTTACCATCAATAAAATAATTTAATGCCTTGTTGTCTCTTGGAAAACATGGGCCAGAATATTTTGTTCCAACACCCAAATAATCATGACCAATTCTATGATCTTCTCCAATTGTTTTCAAAACCTTATTTGCATCAACATTTTTTGTATTTTGACAAATTTCAGAAATAAAATTAGAAAATGTTATTTTTGTGGTGATGTAAGAATTAACTGAAATTTTAGCTATTTCTGCCTCTACTGTATTTAAATATGATATTTTAATTTTTTTTTTATAAATTTTATCATAGTAAGAAATTAATTTTTTACCATCTTTACAATCACTACCTATTAAAATAAAATCTGGGTCTTCTAAATTTTTAATTGTAGTACCTTGAGCAATAAAATGTGGATTATATGTAATTAAAAAATCTTTATTTTTAATTAATCCTTTATCTGATAGAAATTTACTAAAGATATTACAAGATTCAGGCATTACAGTGCTTGTAATATTGATTATATGTTTTTTATTTTTTTTTTTTAAAAGAATAGAACCTATTTTATCAAGTACTCTCAATATGAATGAATTTGAGAATGAATTATTTTTTAAACTTGGTGTAGGTAAAACCAAATGAGAAATTTGACTTTTATTAATCAAATACTCTAAGTCTTCACAAATATGAATATTTTTATAATACTTTTTTAAATAACTCGAAGTTTTAGGTTCAACATATGGTGACTTTAAATTGGATATATCATTTAAAATTTTTTTGTTACTATCATAACAAATGACCTTCTGTTTTTTAGAAGCTAAAAATAGTGCAAAAGGAAAACCCAACTTACCAAGACCTATTACTGAAGAAATCATATTAATTTTTTAGTTTATTTGCCTCATTAATTCTTTGATAAATTGATTTTTCCCATATTTCGATATCTTTTTCTAACTTATTATCAGCAATATTTCTTAAGTAAGTATTATCGAATTCATCAATATTAGCTTGAGCATTAAATTCTTTAAATCTAATTTTACTAGCATAAATGAATTGTTTTGATCTTTTAGCTAAATCGCATATCCAAGTATCTAAATACCAAAAGTGAAATAATTCACAACCTACATAGCCTAAAGTCTCATACCATGATCTGTTAATTATTGGAAAATGGCAAAATAAATATGGGTATTTGTTCCCAGAATTTACCCATACACAAAATGGTTTATTTTTTAGATTTTTGGAAAATTCTATATCTAATAAATAATCCCAACTTTTAGTAACAAATATCATATCATCGTTCGCAGGAAACAAAATTTGTCCTGAACTCTGTTTTGCTAAAAAATTGTTTCTTTTGGCATGAGTACTCAAAGTTTCATTAAATATTTTTATATTTATTTTTTCTTTTAACTTATCTATTAATTCAAAATATTTATCTTTTTCAGGATCATCAATATCAATTAGGACCAAAATTTCACATCTACTAATATTTTGGGTATTTTCAATTACACTTGAAATAAATCTATCAAATTTTAAAACTCTTTCTCTCGTAGGAATTAAAAGTGAAATTTTATTTGTTACAATTTTTTTTTTTAGAATTAAAAATAACAAAGACTTATGTAGATAAGAAATATTGAAAAAACTTTTCCAATATAATTTTTTTCCTGATGTTTTAATTTCTTTGAGTATACTTTTAAGAAAATTTTTATTATTTTTACTTACTTTTTTTCTATATGATAAATTTTGTTTTTCGACAATTTTCTTTTTTTCATCTTGGTTGATTTTCATATGTTTATTTTAAAATCTGAATTTGTCTTGGTGTTTCATTTTCTAAACAATTAAAACTTTCATTTGATTTATAGTTCGTATAATGAAATATATTTATTATTCGTCTTGGGTATGATGGCGTATAAAAATTATCACCATCTTTAATTGTTGGTTCCGATTTAAAAATTAACCAATTATTAGTTGAATCTAATATAGAAGTTTTTTCAAAATTTTCATAAATTAATTTATTTAACGACAATTGATCAGTTTTTATACCATAACTTGTTTTAGCTTTATTTAAAGCACTCTGATACTCATTTTTCCATAATTCCCAAAATATCGAGTCTGACCTCATACAAAAAACTCCATTGTTAAACAAAGGTTTAAAAAATAAATCTTCTCCTAAATCTTTACTGAAATATCTTTTATAATTTTTAAATGACCATCCCGAAATTTTATAAAAAGATGAAAAAATTTTTTTTATTCCAAACTTTGTATTTTTAAAAACATATGACTCATTCATTTCTGGTGAAATTGCTAAATCTTTTAAATCTGTTGCCTCAATCAAATTCTTTATACCTTGAATATTTAAAACCTCTGTATCTGCATCAAGCCAAATATATTTTTCATAACCAGGGAAATGGTCTTTTAAAAAAGGCCTTTCTGTAAGGAGCTTATACCAATTTTTTTTATCATCAAAAAATAGTCTTAGACTAAATGAAGCCTTTTTTTTATTATTTATTAAACTATCAATTTCACTTAAATATTTATTATCTTCATCTACTAATAAAATACATAGATCACATATTTCTAAGGTTTTAGATTTTTCTAAGGATGAAACTAAGTTTTTTAAATATGAAAAATATTTTTTGTCTGCGCCAGTTACTATAGCAATCTTTTTTTTCATTTTTGTTTCAATTTATAAGCAATATATGTATCCCCTGATGTAACATATTTAGGGTATTTTTTCTTTAATACACCTCCACCTGTAGCAATAACAATCAAATATTGTTCATTATCTCTAATATATGTTGATGGAGCAACAAATGAATGATTTGGCAACAAATGCTCCCATAACACCTTACCATTTTTGCTTGAATAAGCCCTTAACTTTCGGTCTAAAGATCCGCTTGCAAAAACTATATTTCCTCTTGTAGCTAATGCTCCACCATAATTTTCAGTGCCTGTTTTGGAATACCCTAGTTTTGTTAATTCCTCATATTCACCCAATGGAACCTTCCATTTTATTTCACCACTTCTTAAATCAATTGCATTTAAACTACCCCATGGTGGTTTGGTTCCCGGAAATCCATTACTTAAATTAAAACTTTTAAGATTATATTTTTCTGGGTTTTCTTCTTTTAATCTAATAACTCCAGGTATTTTATTTGAGTTAACATAGAGTATATCATTTTTGTCATCATATGAACCTCCAGTCCAAGGCACTCCTCCATATCCTGTCCAGGTTAATAAGTCATAATTAGCACTTGGTTTTATATAAAAACCAAATTTTTTGTTTTTAATTTTTTCTTGAGCCTCACTATTTAGTTCAGAATTTATATTTATTAAGTCTTTTTTTAAAAATTCAAATTTTTCTAAAGGATTTGGTTTTTCTAAGTCTAGATAATAGCTTCCAAAAGTAGATTTATCATCACTAAGTCTAAATCGCATATCATAGATTGGTTTTCCGCTTAATCTATCTAACAAAATTATATTCCCAGTTTTACTTAATCCAATTACAATATTAATTATTTTATCTTTAATTTTCAAACTTCCAAGTATTGGTGGAGATGCAATATCTCTATTCCAAACATCGTGTGAAATTTCCTGAAAATCAAAAATTTTTTTTTTATTCTCAACATCTAAGGCAATTATAGAATTACAATATTCATTTTTACCAGGTCTTTTATTTCCATAATAATCTGGTTGTGCATTACCTGTAGAAATATATACAATTTTATTTTTTTTATCACCTGATATACCACCCCATGGATTACATCCACCAAGTCTTGAATTGCTATTTACATAAAATCCATTATTTTTTTTCTTTAAAAAAAACTTCCATTTTGTTTTTCCGTTGTGTAGATTAATAAAGTCAATAGATGGAGCAAATGTTGAAATGATTAAATTATCATCTATGATGACTGGTGCAGTTTTTGATAATACAGTTTTTTTAAATCCATTTTCCGCAAATTTTTTGTCTAAAGTTCCATCTTTAATATTTAATTTATATAAGCCCAATTGATCTGAAAAAAAAATTCCTGGATTAGATTTTTCGTTTCCTTCCCAGTAAATTAATCCTCGTTGAGCAGGAAAATTAGATTTAGATTTAAATCTCCAAATTTCTTTTCCAGATTTACTATCTAATGCAACAATATAGTGCCCAGGGGTTGGCACTATTATTTTATCATCAACTATAATTGGATTAGATTGAATTTGTCCAACATCGTCGTTGGATTTATAAATCCAAGCAACCTCTAAATTTTGAACATTATTTTCATTTATTAAGTCAAGTTCAGAGAATCTCTGTGACTCACTATTTTGATTTGATCTATGCCATCTATTGCTTGGTTTTTTATCCTCTACTATATTTTTGTAATTTTCAATATCAGAGTAAATATACTTATACTTCGGTAAATTGTCAGCATTTTCTATTTTAGGGATATTTTTTTTAACAAAAGTTTTGTGAATTAAATATTCAGTTTTCAAAAAAACTCTTTTAATAAATGGGGTTCTAATTTTATTAAAGTCAATTTGAATAGGCGCTCTGTTGATATATTTAGGATCGTAGTTAATTGCTTGATAAATTCCAACTAAAAAAAATAAGAGAAGAAAAATATATATTAATTTTTTTAAATATTTTACAAACACTATTTTATTTTTCTTTATTTATTTTTAGTACTCCAATGAATGCTTCTTGTGGAATTTCAACTTTTCCAAATTGTTTGGCTCTTGCTTTACCTTTTTTTTGCTTTTCAAGTAATTTTCTTTTTCTATCCACGGCACCTCCTCCATGAATTTTGGTTAAAACATCTTTTTTAAAACCTTTGATCGTTTCTCTTGCTATTATCTTGCCACCAATTGCTGCTTGAACTGGTATCATAAAATTGTGTCTTGGGATTAAATCCTTTAATTTTTCGCATACCTCTCTTCCTGTTTTTTGTGCAAAGTCTTTGTGTATCATCATTGCTAAAGCATCAACAGGTTCAGCATTTACCAATATACTCATTTTAACAAGATCACCCTCTTTATGACCCATGATTTCATAGTCAAAACTTGCATATCCACTTGTCATTGATTTTAATCTGTCATTAAAATCGAAAACAACCTCATTCAATGGTAATTCATAATTTACAACAGCTCTATTGCCTGAGTAACTCAAATTAGTTTGTATTCCTCTTTTGTCTTGGCAAATTTTTATTATAGGTCCAAGATATTGGTCTGGAGTGATTATTGTAGCTTTTATCCATGGTTCCTCAATATATTTAATTAGTGTTGGATCAGGTAAACTTGATGGATTCTGTAAATCTTGCACCTTACCATTGTTCATATGTATTTTATAAACAACTCCTGGAGTTGTGGTTAGAAGATTAATATCAAATTCTCTTTCAAGTCTTTCAGTTACAATTTCAAGATGTAATAAACCCAGAAAACCGCACCTAAAACCAAGTCCTAAGGCCGATGATGACTCCGGTTCAAAAGAAAAACTTGAGTCATTTAATTTGAGCTTTGCTAAGCCATCTTTTAATTTTTGATATTCAGAACTATCAACTGGAAACAATCCACAAAAAACTACAGGTTTACTAGGCTTAAAACCAGGTAAAATCTCTGATAATGGTTTATCGGCATCACAAATCGTATCTCCTACTTTTGTCTCTGATAAAACTTTTATACCAGTTGTTATAAATCCAATTTCTCCCGAATTTAGTTCATCCACATCTTTAGGTTTAGGGGTAAAAACTCCAACTTTTTCAACAAAATACTCTTTATTTGTAGACATCATTTTAATTTTCATATTATTTTTAATTTTCCCATCTATTACTCTTACTAAAATGACTACACCTAGATAAGTGTCATACCAACTATCTACCAACAGGCACTTTAATTTTTCATTTCTCTCACCTTTTGGACCAGGTAAAACTTGAATAATTTGCTCCAAGATATCATCTATTCCTTCTCCAGTTTTTCCTGAACACGGGACAGCATTAGAGGTATCTATGCCAATAACGTCTTCTATTTGTTTGTTAGTTCTATCTATATCAGAGGCAGGTAAATCAATTTTATTCAAAACAGGAATTATTTCATGGTTTATATCTAGGGCCTGGTAGACATTCGCTAGTGTTTGAGCTTCAACACCTTGAGTGCTATCTACAATTAATATTGAACCCTCACAAGCATACAAAGATCTACTTACTTCATAACTAAAATCAACATGTCCTGGCGTGTCTATTATATTAAGAATATAATTTTTTCCATCTTTAGATTTATAATTTAATTTTACTGTTTGAGCTTTAATTGTAATACCTCTTTCTCTTTCAATATCCATCGAATCGAGAACTTGTGCTTTCATTTCTCTATCTGTTAAACCGCCACATCTATGTATAATTCTATCTGCTATTGTTGACTTCCCATGATCAATGTGGGCGATAATTGCAAAATTTCTTATATAATCAATTTCAGTGGACATTTAGGATCTAATTTTTGCCCCAGACTTAGTTTCAACAGTTGTAATTATTAATTTATTGATTTTTTCAAGATCACTCTCCTCTAATGTTTTTTCAGATGATTGAATTGTAACATTTAGAGCTACTGATTTTTTTCCATCTGGAATATTTTCACCTTCATAAATATCAAAAATTTTAATTGATCTTATTAAATTTTTATCTATTGATGATATGATTTCTATTAAATCCTGCGCTTTGTAATTTTTATCTACAACAAAAGCAAAATCCCTCTCTGATTTTTGATAGTCAGAATATTCAAAATTGGATTTTTGATCTTTTAATTTTATTTTATTATCTTTTAAATAATCTAGATAGATCTCAAAACCAACTACTCCTTCAGTTTTTATATCGAGTTTCTTAACAATATTTGGATGAAGTTCTCCAAAATATGCAACAGGATCAATATCATCCTTATCAAGATAAACTGAGCCAGATTTTCCAGGGTGATAGTATGTGGGAGATTTGTCTCTTATAAAAAAACTTTGTTTGTTATATCCAGCTTCCATTAATGTTTGAATTAAATCTTTTTTCACATCAAAAATGTCAACTGATCTTTCTTTTTCATTCCAGTTTAATCTTGAAATTTTTCCTGATTTTATTGCACCTATTACCGTCAACTGTTCTCCCGGCTGGTTATTTTTAAAAATTGGTCCGATTTCAAAAAGCGAAATGTCTTTAAATCCTCTATCTAAATTTTTTTTTAAATAAAAAGCTAAATTTGAAAAAATTGAATTTCTTAAAACACCTAAATCTGAGCTTATTGGATTTACTATTTTAATTTCTTTTAAATTTTCTTTAAAAAAATTATTTATTTTTGAGTCTGTAAATGACCATGTAACAGTCTCAAAATAACCTTTTGATGCTACAGAACGTTGTAAAAAATGAAAGAGTTTTTGTTGTTTATTTAATGTGTCTTTTAATCTATTTTTTTCTGGCTCTATAGTTTCAATATTTTCATACCCTTTAATTCTTACAACTTCTTCAACTATATCTATCGGTTGACTTATGTCAGGTCTCCAAGAAGGAATCTCTAATTTTAATTCTGATTTCTTTCTGGAAACTTTAAAGCCCAGATCGTTCAAAATTTTAATAATTTCATTATCTTTAATTTTAAAACCTGTTATTTTTTCGAATAACGAAGTATTAAATTTGATTTCTGAGTTTTTATATTGTTTAATTTTTTGAATATCAAATTTACTAATTTTTCCTCCACAAATTTCTGATATTAGTTGAGAGGCTTTTAGCAAACCTGTCTCTATTGATTGAGGATCAATTCCTCTTTCAAATCTAAATTTAGCATCAGTGTCAATGTTAAGTAATTTTGAAGTTTTCCTTATTGATCTAGGGATAAAGTATGCAGACTCCAATAAAATATTTTTAGTTTTTAACTCAGTACCAGAACGTGTTCCTCCAATTATCCCTCCTAAGCCTAACACACCAGATTGATCGGATATAACACACATTCCATCGTCTAATTTATATTCTTTATTGTCTAGGGCTTCAAAGGTTTCCCCTTTTTTTGAGTTTCTTACTATGATTTCATTATCAATTTTATCTGCATCATATGCATGTAGAGGTCTATTTAAATCAAGCATGACATAATTAGTTATATCTACAATTGCTGAAATTGGTTTTTGACCAAGAGACTCAATTTTCTCTTTCAACCATTTTGGACTTTCTTTATTGGTTACCCCTTTTATGAGACAACTACCAAAAATTTTACAACCTTGGTCTTTATCTTTAGTAATTGAAACTTTTATATTTTGAGGTCCATCTTTCTTTAGATTTTGGTTTGAAATACTTTTTAATTTACCAGCTCCTGCCGCAGCAAGATCTCTGGCTATGCCCCTGACTCCTAAACAATCTGGTCGATTTGGGGTTATTGATAAATCAACAACTTTTTCAGTTTTGTTATTAAAAAAATTTTTACCTATTTTGTCTGAATACTTACTTGAGTTTAATTCTGTTATTCCTTCACTTTCATCTGATAATTTTAATTCGGACTCCGAACATAGCATTCCATATGAGGTTACTCCTCTAATCTTGCTAACTGTAAGTTTCATATTATTTTTTGGAATGACTGATCCAGGACCAGCGTAAACAGTTAAAAGACCTTTTTTAGCGTTTGGTGCTCCACAAACAACTTTAACAATATTTTGTTGCCCTATATCAACATCACATACCCTAAGTCTATCTGCGTTTGGATGTTGTTCGGCATTTATAATTTTTGCCACTTTAAAATTGTCGAAATCAGAGCTAATATTTTCAAAACTCTCAACTTCAAGTCCAACATCAGTCAATTTATCAATGATCTGAATGTCTTTATGCTTGGTTTTAAGGTGTTCCTTTAACCAACTCATTGTAAATTTCATCTGCTTAGACCTCTGTAATTTGAAGGAACATCCAACGGATCAAAACCAAAGTGGTTAAGCCATCTATAGTCAGTCTCAAAAAAAGCTCTTAAATCGTTTATGCCATATTTCAGCATTCCAAGTCTATCAATACCAATACCAAAAGCATAGCCTTGGTATTTATCTGGATTTACATTTACATTTTTTAGGACATTTGGGTGTACCATTCCGCATCCCAGGATTTCTAACCATTTATCTCCCTCACCAATAACTATTTTTCCATCCTTTAACTCGTAACCAATGTCAACTTCTGCTGATGGTTCAGTAAATGGAAAATGGCTAGGTCTAAATCTCATTTTAATTTTATCTATTTCGAAAAAAGATTTTATAAAATAATTCAAACAGCCTTTTAAATGACCCATATTTATTTCTTTATCAATATGAAGTCCTTCGACTTGATGAAACATTGGAGAATGTGTTTGATCACTATCAGATCTATATGTTCTCCCAGGAGCTATAATCTTAAATGGAGGTTTTCCATTCAACATTGTTCTAACTTGTACAGGAGATGTATGAGTTCTTAATAGTATTTCTTTATTATTATCTAAATAAAAAGTGTCATGCATATCTCTTGCCGGATGGTTATCGGGAGTATTTAATGCAGTAAAATTATAATGTTCATTTTCTACATCCGGCCCTTCTTCTACACTGAAACCTATTTCAGAAAATATTGAAGATATCTCATCTATAACTTGTGAAACAGGATGTATTTTTCCTGGTTTTATTTCTCTCTCAGGTAAAGTTACATCTATTTTTTCATTCTCAAGTTTAGAATTAATCTCTTTAATTTCAATTTCTTGAAGTTTAGAATTTATTTTTTCTTGTAGTTCCTCTTTAATTGAATTTAAATCTGATGCAAATTTTTTTCTTTCATCATTAGGTATCGAACCTAATTTTTTAAAGGAATTAGAAATTTGTCCATTTTTACCAAACAATTCAGTTTTTATTTGATTGACACTTTCTATGTCTAGATTGTTGTCTAATTTTTTTAAATATTCATCTTTAATTTTTTTTATATCGGACATATTCGTAGAATATTTGTTAACTCTAGAAAAACAACAATGAAAATTAGTTTAATGCTGCTTGAGCTTTTTTAACTATAGTTTTAAATGCTTCTGGATTATCGTAAGCTATTTCAGCGAGTATTTTTCTATCTATTTTAATACCTGTCTTACTTAGGCCGTTAATAAATTTAGAATATGTTAAACCTTCAGATCTAACTCCAGCGTTAATTCTTTGTATCCAAAGTGATTTAAAGTCTCTTTTTTTATTTCTTCTATCTCTATAAGCGTACTGCATTGCTTTTTCCATAGCCTGTCTAGCAACTCTTATGGTATTTTTTCTTCTTCCCCACTGACCTTTGACGGCCTTTAATACTTTTTTGTGCTTAGCTCTGCTTGTTACACCTCTTTTTACTCTAGCCATTTTATCCTCTTAGGTTATACGGCATATAAGATTTTACAATCTTACCATCCTGTTTTGACATTACCGTTGTACCTCTTTGCTTTCTTATCTGTGAATTCGTTCTTTTAATCATACCATGTCTTTTACCAGCTTGAGCAGTTATAACTTTACCTCTAGCTGATATTTTAAATCTTTTTTTTGCTGAACTTTTTGTTTTTAATTTAGGCATAATTTTTGTGGGGTTATACAAATATTAATATTAATTTACAACCAGAAATAAGGCTTATAAAGGCTGGATAACCATAATCATTTGTTTGCCATCAAATTTGGGTTGAAGCTCAACTCGTCCAACAGTCTCCATATCCTGTTTGATCTTATCCATTAACTCATTACCCAAACTTGAATGCTGTAATTCTCTTCCTTTAAATCTTATTGTAAATTTTACCTTGTCTCCTTTAGCAATAAATTTTTGAGCATTTTTTATTTTAAAAGTATAATCATGTACTTCTGTAACAGGTCGTAATTTAATTTCTTTTAATTCAATCTTTTTTTGCTTTTTCTTTGCTTTGTTTGCTTTTTTTTGAGCATCGTATTTATATTTTCCCATATCCATAATTTTGCATACAGGAGGTTTTGCATTTGGAGCAATCTCAATTAAATCTAAACCCTCCTCTTTAGCTCTATTAATTGCATCTTGCAAATTAAGAATACCCAGATTATCTCCATCACTTGCGATAACTTGAACATCTTGAGAAGTTATTCTTTGGTTAGTTCTAGGACCTTTAGGCTTAGTTCTTTTCTGAAAATAGTTTTGTTTAAAATCTGCCACTTAGATTGAAGGTGCTTTGTTAAGAGCAGAATATTTTTTTAAGAATTCTTTTAATTCCATAGTTTCCTGTTTTTTAGAATCCAATTTTCTAATAGTTACTGTGTTACTGTCAACTTCTTTTTTTCCACATATTAGTAGCATTGGGACTTTGGTTAATGAATGTTCTCTAATTTTATAATTTAAATTATGATTTTTTAAATCAACTTCAGAACTTAAACCAACATTTTTTAACTCATTGTTTACTTGTTTTGCGTATTCATCAAAATCACTTGAAATAGGTATAACTATAGTTTGGACTGGACAAAGCCAGAATGGTAATTTTCCAGAGTAATTTTCAATTAAAATTCCTATAAATCTTTCTAATGAACCAAATAAAGCTCTGTGTAGCATGACAGGTACTTTTTTGTTTCCATCACTGTCAATAAATGATGCACCTAACCTACCTGGTAAGTTTAAATCAACTTGTAAAGTTCCACATTGCCAATCTCTTCCGATTGCATCTCTTAAAACAAATTCTATTTTAGGACCATAAAAAGCGCCTTCACCCTTGTTTACAGAGTATTCTAATTTTGTTGCCTTTATAGCTTCCAATAATGCAGCTTCTGACTTGTCCCAAACTTTATCATCCCCAACTCTTAAGTCTGGTCGATCAGAATATTTCAAAATTACATCTTCAAATCCTAAATCTTTATAAATTTCTAAAATCAAATTTGTTACGCTCAAACATTCTTCTGTGATTTGCTCCTCTGTACAAAAAATATGTGCATCATCTTGAGTGAATGCTCTAACACGCAATAATCCGTGAAGAGCTCCAGAGGGCTCATATCTATGAACTTTTCCAAATTCCGACATTTTGAGTGGTAAATCTCTGTAACTTTTTAAACCTTGATTGAAAACCTGAACACATCCAGGACAATTCATTGGTTTAATAGCAAAAACTTTTTCATCTGGAGTAGTAGAGGTGTACATATTTGCGCCAAATTTTTCCCAATGGCCAGATTTTTCCCAAAGTGATCGATCTAATATTTCTGGAGTGTTTATTTCCTGATATCCCGCAGTTTCTTGCTTCATTCTCATATAAGAAATAAGTTTCTGAAATAAGTTCCATCCTTTTTGGTGCCAAAATACAGAGCCAGGACTTTCTTCTCTAAAATGAAACAAATCCATCTCTTTACCTATTTTTCTATGATCTCTTTTTTCTGCTTCTTCTATTCTTTGAAGATACAAATCCAGGTCTTTTTGATTGGCCCAGCTAGTTCCATAAATTCTTTGCAACATTTCATTATTAGAATCCCCTCGCCAATAAGCCCCTGATACTTTTGTTAATTTAAATGCTTTACCAATTTTACTAGAAGATTCTAAATGGGGACCTCTACATAGATCATGCCATGTATCACCATGATGATAAACCGTAAGCATCTCATTTTTTGGAATACTTTCAATTATTTCAGCTTTATATTTTTCTCCAATTTTTTTAAAATGAGATATTGCCTTATCTCTTTCCCAAATTTCCCTTCTAGTTTTTACATCCTTATCAATTATCTCTAACATTTTATTTTCAATTTTTTTAAGGTCATCACTGGTAAAAGGTTCCTTTCTAGCAAAGTCATAATAAAAGCCATTTTCTATAACTGGACCAATTGTTACCTGTGTTCCTGGAAATAATTCCTGGACGGCCATTGCCATAATATGTGCTGTATCATGCCTAATAACTTCTAATCCCTCTGGATCTTTTGCAGTAAAAATTTTAATTGAACTATCCTTATCTATTGTTGAATATAAATCTTTTAATTCGCCATTTACACTCATTACTAAGGCTTGTTTAGCTAGAGATTTACTTATTTTTTCTGCAACCTCTGAACCTGTTACACTTTTATCAAAGTTTAATTTTTTTCCGTCAGGTAATGTAATATTTGGCATTAATTAAATAGTTTTTTGTACTCTGAATAAGTAGAAAAACACATTTTTTCAACATTAAATTTCTTTACGACATTTTCTCTTCCAAAATTACCCATTTTTGAAAGTTCATTAGGATCAAAGTTCATAACTTGTATAATTTTTTTTGATAAATCATCAGAATTACCTGCTTCAAACAATAGTCCAGACTTTCCATCAATAATTGTCTCATTAGATCCACCAATATTACTGGCAAGAATTAATTTTTGCATAGATTGAGCTTCTACTGCAACTCTTCCAAAAGCTTCAGGTTCAATTGAGGTGGAGACAACTATGTCAGATATTTTGTAAGCTAATGGCATATTTTTGCAATGATCAATAAATCTTATTTGTTTGGTAAGTCTGTATTGTTCAACAAGTCTAATTAATTTTTTTTTATAAAGATCTCGCCCTTGGTCGTTACCTAAAATTACTGCAATGAAAGAATCGTTCCCTAACTGAATATTTACTTTACTTAATGCCTCTAAAAACATTTCTTGGCCTTTCCAAGCTGTTAATCTACCTGGTAATAAAATTATTTTTTTTCCGACTTTCAAATCCCATGACTTAAATAATTTATCTTCATCAGTTTCTAGTGTTGTTGAAGAGTCAAAATAATCTGTATTTATGCCTCTAAATATAGAAAGTAATTTTTTTTTATCTGTTAGATATTCTGCATAATTTTCTTTGATGTGTGAAAAAATAAAATTAGATCCAGCAATAATTAAATCAGATCTAACCATTACAGAATTATAAAATTTTTTTAACTTATTATTGTAATTATAGGTTCCATGAAAAGTCGTAACAAACTTTCTTCTTGTAATTTTTGTTGCAATTAAACATGACCATGCAGGCGCTCTACTTCTAGCATGAACAATATTTATCCCATTTATTAAAATAATTGCAGAAATAATTAGTGAATTAATAAAAATGAGTATAGGATTTTTCGAGTGAACAGGAAGTCTAATAAGTTTGACTTTTTTTCTGTCTAAGTATTGTAGAAGTTCACCACCACTTGTAATTAGATATGATCTAACATTATTTTCTGGTAAGTAATGTGCAATATCATAACAACCAGTTTCTGCGCCACCATAACCTAACTTAGGAATTACCTGTAGTACTTTTAATTTAGACTGCATGTGATAATAATATATACCTAGTCAACACGAATACTTTATATGAAAAAAAATAAATTTCTAAGAATTTCTAAATATAAAAAACTAAGATATATCGCAAATAATTATAAGAAAAATCTCTACATAGTTTTTTTACCAGGTTTTGCATCAGATATAGATGGAGATAAACCTAAGAAATTTTTAAATTTTAGCATTAAAAATAAATTAGGGTTTTTAGCATTAGAATATTTTGGTCATGGTAGGTCTTCAGGAGAATTTACAAAAGGTAATATTACAAAATGGTCAAATGATGCGAAGACTGCAATTAATAAAATAGTAAAAAAAAATGATTTTATTTTAATTGGCTCAAGTATGGGTGGATGGATTTCGATGATAATGCACAGATATTTTAGTTCTCAAATTAAAGGCTTCCTAGGTATTGGATCTGCACCTGAGTTTCTTACAAGAATTATGTGGAAAAAATTTCCAAAAAAAACAAAGTATGAAATAATCAAAAAAGGAATATCTAAAATTAAAAATGGTGATTATGAATACTTAATTACTAAACAGCTTATTTTTGATGGAAAAAAAACTACTAATAAAGTCCTTAATAAAAAGTTAAATAATAACATACCTGTCACAATGGTTCACGGACAAAAAGATGAGGTAGTACCTGTAAAATACTCAAGAATGGTTTTAAAAACTTTTCCTAAAGCAGATAAAAAGCTTTTAATAATAAAGAATGGAGATCATAGTCTCTCCTCAAGTAAAAATTTAAGTATAATTTGTAAAGAACTACAAAAAATAATTAAAAAAGTTAACTAGCTTTACCAACAATACTTTTATTAGTAATTGGATTTTCAAGTTTATCTATCATTTCTTTAGGGCAAACTTGTAAAAAATTATTTACCTCTAAATCAAAATTTTCGAGTATATTTTTAGAAACATTTGACTCTGTTTCTTGATAATGTTTTGAGACTAATTTCTTTAAATTATTTTTCCAAAACTCTGTCTCGGGTGTTTGCCAAATAATTGTCTCTGGATTTGCTTTTTTTGGAAATTCGTTGTTAGGATCATATACAAAAGCCATTCCACCTGTCATACCTGCTCCAAAATTATCTCCAACATCACCTAATATTACAATCGATCCCCCTGTCATATACTCACATCCATTTGAGTCGCAACCTTCAACAACCGCAGTTGCTCCTGAGTTTCTTACTGCAAATCTTTCACCCGCTTGTCCTGCTGCTAATAAAGTTCCCGATGTTGCTCCATATAAGACTGTATTTCCTATAATAGTATTTTCGTTTGAGACCAAATTACTTTCCTCAGGAAGTTTAACTATTACAGAAGCACCTGACAAACCTTTGGCGACGTAGTCATTAGCATCTCCTTTTAGAATTAATTTAAGTCCTTTAATCCCAAATGCTCCAAATGATTGTCCGGCTGATCCTTTAAAATTGAGTGAAAAAGTATTTTCCTCTAATTTATTATTTCCAAATTTTTTATATAAATGATAAGAGATTCTTGTACCTACTGCTCTATCAGTGTTTTTTATTTCATATGTTTTATCCAATGGAGAATTATTATCTATTAAGTTTTCTACCTCTGGCCAAATTTTTTGATCCAATGTATCTGGAACCTCATTAATTATAGGTTTCTCACAATATCTTTTATTTTTACCGGGGTCAGCTTGTACAAATAAAGGATTTAAATCTAAATCATCCAAATTTGGTGATCCTTTACTTACCTGCCTTAATAAGTCAGTTCTACCAATGACCTCATTAAGAGACTTAAAACCTAAACTTGCTAGAATTTCTCTTACTTCTTCCGCAATAAAAGAAAATAAGTTCACTACCTTGTCTGGTGTACCAGTAAATTTTTTTCTAAGTTCATCATCTTGAGTACAAACACCGACTGGACAAGTGTTAGAGTGACATTGTCTTACCATAATGCATCCCATTGCAACTAGAGCTGTAGTAGCTACACCAAACTCTTCTGCGCCCATCATTGCTGCCATAACTACATCTCTTCCAGTTTTAATTCCTCCATCCGTTCTCAGAGTAACAAGGTGTCGTAGTTTATTTAAAGTCAAAACTTGATTTGCTTCTGTTAATCCCATTTCCCATGGGATACCAACATATTTAACGCTTGTTTGAGGAGTAGCGCCTGTTCCACCATTATGACCAGAAATTAAAATGATATCAGCTTTTGCTTTAGCAACTCCTGCAGCAATAGTTCCTATTCCAGAAGAAGCTACTAATTTTACTCCAACTCTAGCCTTAGGATTGATTTGCTTTAAATCATAAATTAGTTGTGCGAGATCTTCTATTGAGTAAATATCATGATGTGGAGGAGGTGAAATTAGTGTCACTCCTGGAGTAGAATGTCTTAATTTAGCTATTTCTTCAGTAACCTTAAACCCAGGTAATTGACCCCCTTCACCAGGTTTTGCACCTTGTGCAATTTTAATTTCAATTTCATTACAATTATTTAAATAATTTATAGTTACTCCAAATCTTGCAGATGCTATTTGTTTTACTCTTGAATTAGCGCTATCTCCATTTTGTAAAACTTTAAATCTCTTTTCATCTTCTCCACCTTCGCCACTACAAGAAGCCCCCTTTATCCTATTCATACCCATAGCAAGTGTTTCATGAGCTTCTTTTGATAAAGCACCATGAGACATACTTCCACTTCCAAATCTTTTCATGATTTCACTTATTGGCTCGACTTCGTCAATTGCTATTGCCTCTTGATTTTTAAAGTCAATTAAATCTCTTAAATTAATTGGTTTTAAGCCGTAAATTCCTTTGGTGTATTTTTTATAAGTATCATAAGAATTTGAACCAACAGCAGCTTGCAAAAGATGAATTAATTTTCCTTGATATTGGTGGGTTTCTCCATTTTTTCTATATCTATAAATACCACCTATAGGTAAAATATTTGAATGAATATCAAAAGCATCCTTATGTATACCTCTTATCTTTTTTTCTATACCACTTAATCCAATTCCAGAAATTTTAGATATTACACCTGGAAAATAATCTTTAACAATTGTTCTACTTAGTCCTACAGTTTCAAAATTACATCCTCCTCTATAAGAACTTAAAACAGAAATACCCATCTTTGACATTATTTTTAACAGGCCAAAGTTTACAGATTTAATATACCTATTGACACACTCATCAAAAGAAAATTTACCAAAAAGTTTTTTAGAATATCTTTGAAATAAACTATCAAATGCAAGATAAGGATTTACAGTTGTTGCCCCAACACCTATAAGTGTAGCAAATGAGTGTGTATCAAGAGCATCTCCTGTTTGAACATTGATAGAAACATATCCTCTTAGTCCTAATTTTATTAAATGAGTGTTTATTGCTCCAATACATAAAAGCATTGGCATTGGCAGTTTTGTTTCTGATATATTTTTATCTGACAAAATAAGTTGTGTTACACCTTCTCTGACTGCTTTCTCTGCATCCCTTTTTAATTTATCAATTGAATTTTCTAGTGTTTCTTCTTTGTCGAATATACAATTTAAAATTCTATAATTATCGCCAAAGTACTTCACAAATTTTTCAAACTGATTGTTTGAGAGAATAGGACTGTCTAAAACGTAAATATTTTCCTCAGTAAGATCTGAAAAATCCAGAATATTACCCAGATTTCCAAACCTAGTTTTTAAACTCATCACTTTATTTTCTCTTAAAGAGTCAATCGGAGGATTTGTTACTTGACTAAAGTTCTGTCTAAAAAAATGGTAAAGAGGCCTATATTTGTCAGATAATACAGCGAGGGGTGTATCATCACCCATGGATCCAGTTGCTTCTTTAGCATCTTCAGCCATAGGATGAAGAATTAGTTCCAAATCCTCAAGGCTATAGCCAAAACAGTGTTGTATTTTTTTTAAATCAGAGCCTGAGTACTGATTTTTTTCATTTTCTATTGGAAATTTTTTATCAAGATCAATGATCTGGTTGTTAAACTTTTTAAATTCTTTTGCTAAATAATTCTTAATCGCATTGTTTGTATAAATTTTTCCTTTTTCAATTCTAACACCCAATATTTCACCAGGGCCAAGTCTACCTTTTGAAACAATTTTCTTTTCATTTAAATCAATCATACCTGTTTCAGATCCAGCAAATAAAAGTTTGTCTCTTGTAACAGTATATCTTAGAGGTCTTAGACCATTTCTGTCACTTCCCACAATTACCCACTCATTGTCAGTAGCCGCAACAGCAGCAGGTCCATCCCAAGGTTCCATAGTACTATTTAAAAAATTGAACAATTGTTGATGATCTTTTGGCAAAACTTTGCTTTTTTTTGACCACGCATCTGGAATTAACATAAGTTTTGCTAAAGGTGCTGAGTGACCAGAAATATTTAGTAATTCAAAAACATTGTCTAATGATGCAGAGTCAGAATTTCCAGCAGGAATAACTGGTTTCAAATTTTTCATATCATCAAACAATGGACTAAACATTTCTTCTTGGTGTATATTCATCCAATTAATGTTACCTTTAAGTGTGTTTATTTCACCATTATGAGCGATGGCTCTAAATGGTTGAGCTAAATCCCAGCTTGGTGCTGTATTAGTTGAAAACCTCTGATGAAAAATTGCATATCTTGAAATAAAACGTTCATCTTTTAAATCTATATAAAAGTCTGACAAGGCTTCTGCAAGAAACATTCCTTTGTAAATAATTGATTTTGAACTAAATGAGCAAATATAAAAATTATTTAATTGATTTTTTAAAGCTTCTTTTTCAATTTTTCTTCTTGTCTCGTAAATCATTCTCTCTAAATCTTTACCAACAATTGCTTTATCATTATGTGTAAACAAAACTTGAGCAATTTCAGGTCTTGTTAATTCAGCTTTTTCACCAAGTACAGATGGATCAACCGGGACTTGTCTCCATCCATATATATTAAAATTTTTTTTTGTAAGTTCGCTCTCTACTATTGTTCTACATTGCTCTTGACCATCAAAATCGTTCCTTGGAAGGAAGATCATTCCCACACATAAATCTGAATTGTCGTGCTTATGTCCAGTAATTTCTATTTTCTCCGCAAAAAAATCTCTAGGTATCTCAATATGTATTCCTGCACCGTCACCTGTTTTTCCGTCGGCGTCAATAGCACCCCTGTGCCAAACAGCTTTCAAAGCTTCAATTCCATATTCAACTACTTTTCTTGATTTTAGCCCCTCAGTTGAAGCCACAAGACCTACTCCACAGGCATCGTGTTCCATTTTCTCATCATAAACATGATTTTTTTTTAATAATTCACGATTTTTTTTTTGAATATCCATTATGCAACTTTCATTTTTTGTTTTGATTGAAGAAAACTTTCAATTGAAGTTGCTGCATCTCTTCCATCTTTAATAGCCCATACAACTAATGATGCTCCTCGAACAATATCTCCTGCTGCAAATACACCAGGAATACTTGTTTCCAATGTATCAAAGTCAGCCTTAATAGTTCCCCATTGTGAAACATTTAATCTTGGCTCTTGAAAAAGAATAGGTAAGTCCTCTGGATCAAATCCTAGAGACTTAATCACTAAATCTGCTTTTATTTCAAATTCTGAATTTTCTTCTACAACTGGTTTTCTTCTTCCACTCTCGTCAGGGTCAGTTAATTTCATTTTATCCACTATAATACTCTTAACTTTATTAGACCCTTTAAATTCTTTTGGATTACTTAACCAAATAAATTCAACACCTTCTTCCTCTGCATTTCCTACTTCTCTAGCAGACCCAGGCATATTTTCTCTATCTCTTCTATATATACATTTTACAGATTTAGCTTTTTGTCGAACTGATGTTCTTACACAATCCATTGCTGTGTCTCCTCCGCCAATAACTACAACATCTTTTCCTTCAGCATTTAGCGTACCGTTGTCAAACATTTCAACTTTATCACCCAAGCCTTTTTTATTTGATGCTGTTAGGAATTCCATTGCAGGAAAAATATTGCTTAAGTCATTTCCTGGCAAATTTACTTCTCTGGGTTTGTAAACACCTGTAGAAATCAAGATTGCATCATGTTTTGATTGTAGCTCTTTTAAGGTAGAGTCTTTACCAACTTCAAAATTGTTTACAAAGTTTATTCCTCCATCTTTTAGAAGTTTAATTCTTCTTTCAACTACATGTTTCTCTAATTTGAAGTTTGGAATTCCATAAATAAGTAATCCACCAGCTCTGTCATATCTGTCGTATATTGTTACTTGATATCCTTTTTTTCTAAGCTCTTCTCCGCAAGCTAACCCTGCGGGTCCTGCACCTATAATCCCAACACTTTGTTCATTTTCGATTTTTACTTTTATTGGTTTAACCCATCCATTTTCCCATGCCTTGTCAGTTAGATATTTTTCAATTGATCCTATAGTAACAGTTCCATGCCCTGACTTTTCTATTACACAATTACCCTCACATAGTCTATCCTGAGGACAAATTCTTCCACATACTTCTGGCATATTATTTGTGCTTTGTGATAAGCGATATGCCTCTTCATACCTTCCTTCTGCAGTGAGTTTCAACCAATCTGGAATATTATTGCTTAAAGGACAATGAACCTGACAAAAAGGGACGCCACACTGTGAACATCTACTTGACTGCTCTTTAGCTCTATCATGTATAAATTCTTGATATATCTCTCCAAAATCCTCTTTTCTCTCAGATTTATCTCTTTTAGGTGGATTTTGTTGACCTATATCCACAAATTGAAGCATTTTATTCGTCATCGGAGTCGGCTTATATACGAATTTTAAATACCTATAAAGTAAAACTAGGTAATACATTCTGACATATATTTTTAAAAAACCCAGTTTTTTCTTAATTTTCTCAAATTTGCATAGTAGCTATGCTTAATAGTAATTGCCTTATTTAAGTAATCTTTTAACTATCTATTCAATTCTCAAATGATTTCAAAATATATAGAAACATCAATATTAGCATTGATACAAGGAGTTGCTGAGTTTATCCCCATAAGTTCCTCTGCTCATCTCATTATAATTTCAAAGGTTTCTAATTTTAATGTTAGCTCACTTCAATTAGATATAAGCCTCCATTTAGGGTCACTTTTAGCAATTATTTTTTATTTTAGAAAAGATTTATTAAATATAACCAAAAATAAATCTTTATTACTTTTGATAGTTTTAGGATCAATTCCATTAATTATTATTGGCTATTTTTTTTATTCATCGGGTCTAATTGAAAATTTAAGAAATTTAAAAGTGATAGCTTGGACAACATTAATTTTTGGAATATTATTATTTATCGCTGACAGATCTACAATTAAAAATAAAATTAGTAATAATTTAAATCTTAAAAATATTTTACTAATAGGTATTTTTCAAATATTGGCTATTATACCTGGAGTTAGTAGATCTGGAATTATAATTACTACATCAAGATTTTTAAATTTTGATAGAGTAGACTCTTCTAAAATATCCTTTTACTTATCCATACCTGCATTAGCTGGTGCAAGTGTACTAAGTATGAAAGATATTGTTAAGACAAATATAGATATGAATTTTTTGTTTATATTTGCTGTCTTATTATCATTTGTTTTTTCTTATTTAACAATAAAATATTTTTTGATTTATGTAAGAAATTTTAATTTAAACCTTTTTGTTTATTACAGAACATTTCTTGCATTAATTCTTTTTGTAATTGCATATTCTTAAGTTTTGGTACTTGGAGAAATTTGAGAAGAAATTACAGCAACCAATATTAAAAAACATCCAATCATATTATTCGTAGTTAAAAACTGATTAAGAATTATCCATCCAGCAATTGCCGCAAACACTCCCTCTAACGAATAAATAATTGCGGCAGGTGCTTCTTCTATATTTTTTTGAGCAAACATCTGTAATGTAAAAGCAATTCCACCTGATAATGCACCAGCATAAAGTATTGAACTACTTTCCATTAAAATTTTAGAAATATTAATTTCCTCAAATGCATATGAAAAAATTATTGAGAGCGTTGCCACAAATAAAGCCTGTAATGCTGCATAGAACATGGGAATATCGAATTCTTCCATGAATTTACCTGCAAATATTATATGCAATGCCCAAAATACAGAACATAAAATAACTAAACCATCTCCTAACATTATTTCTGAATTAGAAAAATCACTTAGTAGATATACACCTAAAACACAAAGACCAATTGCCGGCCATATACTCCAATGGACTTTTTTTGAATAAATAAAAAATAATAAAATTGGAACTATAGGTACGTAAAATACTGTAAAAAATGCAGCATTTGCAATATTTGTGTATTGAAGGGCGGCTTGTTGTAAAAAGGTTCCTAAGAAGAGCGAAACTCCCATAAAAACTAAATACTTTATAAATACTTTTGATTTTGAGAGTATCTCAAGTTTGATTTTCTTCCTTTCAAAGAGTAACGCAAGTGGTAAAATAGTTAAAAATCCTACAACAAATCTTGCTGAATTGAATGTTAAAGGACCGATGTTGTCCATACCGGTATCTTGTGCAATAAAAGCTGTACCCCAAATAAAAGTTGTAAGTAATGCACAGATCATTGAAAAAGATTTTGTCATTTTATTAAATTAAATTATTATATTAATTTATTCCGTTCATCTTACAAGAACTGTCAAAATCTTCTTTGTTTATATAACATCCAGACATTTTTCTTACTCCACTAAATGATCCTCTTCCATGAAGTATTCGCCAATTATTGAATATTAAGAGCTCTCCGGGTTTAAGTACATGTCTCCATTGGTAATCTTTATTATTAGCAAGTAGATCAAATTTTTTAATTGCTTCATAAAACTTTATAGTTAAATCCTTTTCAAATCTAAACGGTGCTCGATCATAATTATTAAAACTTACTTGAATAATTTCATTATTTTTATTTAATTTAAATATTGGTCTTTCCGCTTCTAGAAAAACTCCATCACCAATATAATTACCCTTTACATTTATTTTTGTAAGCAACTCGTACATTTGCTGGTCTTCTTTTTTGATTGTTTCAGCAATCTTTAGTCCGTCAACCATTATTGAGTCACCACCCTTAGCATTATAGTCACAACATAATAATAATTGCAATCCTGGAGCATCATTACTATATGTTGAATCTGTATGTGGTCTTAACTCTTCTTGAGTGTAAGCGCTATCAGCTTTATTTTCATCAGACTCAAAACTCCATAGTCCTCCAAATATAGAGTTTCTTACATATCCAATTTTATTAGCAATTTTTTCAACACATTTTAAATTTGTTTCGCAATTTCTAATTACTAAGAAACCATAAGTATGTAGACTTTTTAAAAATTTTTTAAATCCATCATTTGTTAATATAGATTTATAGTCTACAAATATCTCCTGATGAATTTCTTTTGACTTCCAGATTTTTAAATTTGATTTTGTTTCTCTTTTTTTATTTATCTTGTTATTAATTAGAAATTCAGATGAATATTTGACTGGCTTCTCTAAATCAGGCCAGGAAATGCTCAAGTATTTGCCATTTTCTAATATTTCTGCATTTTTTATTTTTAAATTTAGATCTAAAGATGCTGTAAAAGTCTTTCTTTGACTAGACCTTTTATCCCAATTTTGCTCATCTTTTGCGTGATCTCTCAACCAAATATTTGGAAAAATTTCCGAGTTTTCTCCACTAAAATGGACCTGAAGATCATTGGTTAATATTTCAAATTTTGTAATCATTTACTTAGGTTGTAAGCAAAATTTGCTCCTAAATTATCTTTTAATTCATTATTAAATTTAGCAGCCTCAGCTCCGTCTATAATTCGATGGTCATATGAGAGTGATATAGGTAAAATAGTTCTTGGTACAAATTTTCCATCTATGAATAACTGTTTTTTGTAGCTTCTGCCTATTCCAAGGATAGCAACTTCAGGAAAATTAATTATTGGAGTAAAGAACGATCCTCCAATTCCACCCAAGCTAGTAATAGTCATCGATCCCCCAAAGAATTCTTTTTTATCAATTTTTAGATTTCTGCAATCATCACTTAGTTTTTTCAAGTCCTTACTTAACTCGTTGATATCTTTTTGATTAGCATCTCTAATCTTGGGAACCATAAGTCCATGTTGGGTGTCAACTGCGATGCCGATGTGAAAATACTTTTTAAATGTAATTTTACCATTTTCAATATCATCAATTGATGAATTAAAAGATGGAAATTTTTTTAGTGATACTACCAATGCTTTTATAATAAATGCTAGTGGGGTAATTTTTATTTTTTCTCCAGTATAATTATCTTTAAGTGAACTTCTAAACTCTTCCATCTCAGTAATATCAGCTTCATCATGATTTGTTACATGTGGAATATTAGTCCAAGAGTTGACTAGATGAGGAGCGGCAATTTTTTTTACTCTAGGAATATCTTTAATTTCAACTTCTCCAAAATCTGAATGTTGATATTCACTTTTGATTACTTTTTCATTTTTAACTTCTTTTACATCATATGTTTGGTTTATGTTAGAAGAAACATATTCTTTTAAATCCTTTTCTACAACCCTACCTAATCTTTCCGAACCTTTAACATTACTTATATCAACACCTAATTCTCTAGCAAACTTCCTAACTTTTGGACTTGCAGATGTTTTGATGGATTGATCAGACATTTACATCTTTGTTGGCATGGGTTTATTTTTATCAATATTATACTTTTTTATTGCATCTTCAGCATACTTTGAAGTGATGAGTTGCTCTTTGGCTAAAACACTAAGGCTGTAAGCAACTATATGTTCTTTATCAACTTCAAAAAAACTTCTTAAATTTTTTCTTGTGTCGCTTCTTCCATATCCGTCTGTACCAAGAGAATAAAAGCTTTTTTTCGTAAAAGATCTTATTTGATCTGCATTAATTCTCATATAATCAGTAGCTGCAAGGATAGGTCCTTGCTGTTTTCCCAAGCACTCCTCTATATACGATTTTTTGTTTGTTTCTGAGGGGTTTAATAAGTTTTGTCTCTCAACTTCCATTCCATTTTTTCTTAACTCGTTAAAACTTGTAACACTCCAAACTTCACTGTCTACCTGATATTCTTTTTTGAGTATATCTGATGCCACCATCATTTCTCTAAGTATTGTTCCAGATCCCAATAATTGAATCTTAGCTTCTTTTGAACTTGATGACTCTTTTATTTTGTACATTCCCTTTAGAATCCCATCTTCACAATCTTTTGGCATTTCAGGATGAGAATAATTTTCATTCATTGTAGTAATATAATAAAAAATATTTTCATTTTTTTCATGCATTCTTCTTAAACCCTCTCTAAAAATTACGGCTAATTCATAATGGAACGTAGGATCGTAAGATATACAGTTTGGAATTGTAGATGCGAGTAAATGACTATGCCCATCTTGGTGCTGAAGACCTTCTCCTGCAAGAGTTGTTCTTCCAGCTGTTGCGCCAATTAAAAAACCCCTTGCTTGACTGTCTCCAGCTGCCCATGCAAAATCTCCGATTCTTTGAAAGCCAAACATAGAATAGAAAAGATAAATTGGAATCATTTCAATGTCATGATTAGTGTAAGCAGTACCTGCAGCAATCCAGGACGACATGGATCCCGCCTCCGTAATCCCTTCCTCTAATACTTGACCACTTTTTTCTTCTCTGTAAGAAGAGAGTTGTGCAGAGTCTTCGGGCTCGTACTTTTGACCTTCATGAGCATAAATTCCTATTTTTTGAAAGAAACCTTCCATTCCAAAAGTTCTAGCTTCATCAGGAATAATTGGGACTAGTTTAGGAGCAACATTTTTATCTCTTAAAAGATTAGTTAGCATTCTTACTAGAGCCATTGTTGTAGACATTTCTTTTTCACCAGTTGAGGCCTTCATAAAATCAAAAATATCTTTACTTGGAGCTTTAATTGGTTTTGAGTAAGATGTTCTTTCTGGAATAAAACCACCCAATTCTATCCTTCTCTTTTTTAAATATTTTATTTCTTCTGAATTTTCGTCTGGTTTGAAATATTCAATGTTTTTGACTTGAGCATCTGTTAAAGGAACATCAAATCTATCTCTGTAATACATCAAATCATCTACATCTAATTTTTTTTGCTGGTGAGTAGTATTTACACTTTCTCCACTTTTTCCCATACCGTAACCTTTGATCGTTTTAGCTATTATAACTGTGGGACTTCCTTTGTGATTGACCGCTTTATCATAAGCAGCATAAACTTTATGAGGATCATGACCCCCTCTATTTAATCGCCAAATATCAGTATCAGACATCGATGAGACTAATTCAGTTGTTTCAGGATATTTACCAAAAAATTTTTCTCTAACATAAAGTCCATTTCTTGCTTTAAAAGCTTGATATTCGCCATCCACGGTCTCATTCATAATTTTTACTAAATGTCCTGTCTTATCATTTGCTAAAAGAGTATCCCAATAAGAACCCCAAATGACTTTTAAAACATTCCACCCTGCGCCTCTGAAAATTCCCTCTAATTCTTGAATTATTTTTCCATTTCCTCTAACTGGACCGTCTAATCTTTGTAAGTTGCAGTTAACAACAAATATTAAATTATCTAAATTTTCACGAGCTGCTAACCCTATTGCACCGAGAGACTCGGGCTCGTCCATTTCTCCATCACCAAGAAATGCCCAGACTTTTCTTCCTTCGTCTTTAATTAATCCCCTATTAATAAGATATTTCATAAATCTTGCTTGATATATTGCTAACATTGGACCAATACCCATTGAAACAGTTGGGAACTGCCAAAAATTAGGCATTAGCCAAGGATGAGGATAAGATGAAAGTCCACCAGTTTGTACTTCTTGTCTAAATCTATCTAACTGCTTTTCATTTAGTCTTCCCTCAAGAAAAGCTCTTGCATACATTCCTGGTGCACTATGTCCTTGAAAATATACTAGATCACCTCCGAATTTATTATTTTTTGCTCGCCAAAAATGATTCATACCAACATCATACAAAGTTGCAGCTGATGCAAATGTTCCTATGTGACCGCCAAGTTCGGGATGTTTTTTATTTGCTCTTACTACCATTGCAGCAGCATTCCATCTAATTAATGATCTTAACTTACGTTCTATGTTTTGGTCTCCAGGTGATCTTTTTTCCTCCTCTGGAGGTATCGTATTCACGTAAGGAGTAGTTTGAGTATGAGGAATTTTAGATCCAGCTTTATAAGATTGATCAATTAATTGTTTAATTAAAAAATGAGCTCTTTCAGAACCATCATTTTGTAAAACTGCACTTAAGGAGTCTAACCACTCTTTAGTTTCAATTGGATCAATATCGTCGTTACTACTGACCATTTTAACTTCATTAACTAATCTTGTTTGCTTGATTTGTGTTGGCTCTATAACTTCTGTTTCAACTTTTGTGTCAGATTTTGTAGCAGTTTCTGCTTCCTCTATTAATTTCTCTGTTGAAGGTGGAATTTTTTCATCTAAAGTTTTACTAATTTTGTCATGTTCATCTTTATTTTCTGAAGATAGAGTTAATATTAAATCACCTTTAGAAACTTTATCACCAATTTTTACATTTACATTTTCAATTGTGCCTTCATAATTGGAGGGTACTTCAACACTTGATTTATCACTTTCTAATGTGACAACAGGGTCATTTTTGTTGATTGTGTCACCTTTTTTTACAAGTACTTCAATTATTTCAACGTTTTCAAAGTCTCCTATATCAGGAACTAATAAATCTAGATTCATTTTTGTAATATATATATATCAATATTTGCTAAAAAAATAATTTACATTATTAATTATGTATAAAAACTGTACAAATTGCGCCTGTAGCTCAATTGGATAGAGCGCTTGGCTACGGACCAGGAGGTTCTGGGTTCAACTCCTAGCAGGCGCACCAAAATGAAAGGATAAATGAAAGTATCACTTGAAAAATCTGTAATATATTTCTTTTGTTTAGTTTTATTATTTATACTAATTATGACAATAATCCTTTAATGAAAAAAAAATTTGAACAATTAAGTAATAAGCCAAGCTACATGAAACATAATGGTGGTTTATTGTTTAGATCAATTACTAAAAAAAAATTCGAGTTTAAAACTAAGATTAAAAAAACACATTTAAATAAAGCTGGGATAACTCATGGTGGTTATATTTGTACAATCATTGATGCAGGTGCAGGTACAGCTTGTCACAGAGCAAGTGGAAATAAACCGTGTGTAACTATTTCATTGGATATAAAATTTATAGCTCCTTCTAACATTGGAGACGAATTATTGGGAACGGTAGAAATTCAAAAAGTTACAAAGTCAATGGTATTTATAAATTGCAAACTCAAGTATAAAAATAAATTAATTGCAAGTGCGGTTGGAATTTGGAAAATTTTAAGAAGACCACTTCCAAATGCTGGCTTAGGTGGTTAAATTTGCCTTTTTTTATTTAAGTATCCAAAAATAATTAAGAAAATCAAAGCAATTGGGTAAACAATTTTTTTGTCGGGTCTATTTAAATTTTCAATTTTAAACTCACTTATAAAATCTCCAATTTCAATTCCTGACTTTTTAGCCTTTCCTTTCCAATTAAGATTATCAACAACTATAGTATTATTTTCGTTTATTAAATCCATTCCATAATCTTTTAAATTAAATTTTTTGTCAAAAGAATTTTTTTCTATTAAAAATAATTTATATCTTTCACCATATTCGCTTAATCGTGTGACTTTAATTCTGACTTCTTTTTCAGGATCAAATACACTATTTTGAATTTGTTCAATATTTAAGTAATTATATTTAGGATAAAATTTGTTTAAAACAAACTCTGGGGATAAAAATGAAATTGAAATCACTAAAAAAATTAAAATTTCGTACCAACGTAATTTATTTATAAACCAACCTTGAGTAGCTGAAGTGAAGACTAAAATTCCTATCAAAGATGTTATGATTACAATTATAGCATGCCAAATATTTTCTATTCCAATTAAAAGTAGTTCATGATTAAATAAAAATACAATTGGCAATATCCCGGTTCGTAAACTGTACCAAAAAGCTTGAACACCAGTCTTCAATGGATCACCACCCGAAATTGCTGCTGCTGCATACGATGCAAGGCCTACTGGTGGCGTAACATCTGCCATTAAACCAAAGTAAAATACAAATAAGTGAACAGCAATTAATGGAAAAATAAAACCTGAAGCATTTCCTACATCTACTAAAACTGTAGCCATCAAGGAAGCAACGACGACGTAATTTGCAGTAGTAGGTAAACCCATTCCAAGCAAAAGACATAAAATTATAGTAAGAAATAAAAGAATAGTTACATTATCTTTAGCTATAGATTCAATTACAATTATTAAATTAGTACTTAAACCCGTTGATCCTACTGCTCCAACAATTATACCAGCAGTTGCTATTGCTATACCAACTCCAATCATATTAATTGCGCCTTTTTGAAAACCAACTATTGTTTGATTATACCAAGATATAATTGCAAATTTAAAATTATTCTCTTTTAGTATTAATTTTATTAAATTTACAAATACTAAAGCAGTTGTTGCATAAAAAATTGAATACGATGCAGTGTATCTCATATAAACTAACAAATAAATTAAAACAAAGATAGGAATCAAAAAATGTAAACCTGATAAAAAAGTTTTTTTTAGATTTGGTACATCTTTTTCCTCCATTCCTTTTAGATTTAATTTTAAAGCTTCTAGATGAGATATATAAAACAATGCTATGTATGAAATTATAGCTGGCAAAAAAGCATGTTTTACAACTTCAAAATATGTAACTCCAATAAAACTTGCAATGACAAATGCCGCTGCCCCCATTACAGGTGGCATAATTTGCCCATTAACTGAGGATGATACCTCTATTGCGCCAGCTTTTTCTTTTGAAAATCCTGTCTTTTTCATAATAGGAATTGTGAAAGTTCCAGTAGTAACAGTATTTGCTATTGAAGATCCAGATATTAGTCCGGTCATACCTGAACCAAGTATTGCGGCTTTAGCTGGCCCCCCTCTCATCTTTCCAACCATTGCAAATGCTAAATCTAAGAAATATTTTCCTCCGCCTGCTGTTTCAAGTAAAGCACCAAATAATACAAATAAGAAGATAAAATCAACAGAAACGCCAATTGGTATACCAAATATTGCTTCTTGATCTAACCATTGAAATCCAACCAATCTTTTTAAAGACAGCCCCCCATGAGAAATTATTTCGGGCGCATACTTGCCAAAATAAGAAAATAATAAAAAACAAATGGCAATTATAACTAAAGGAATTCCAATAACTCTTCTGGTTGCCTCTAATAAAATTAGTATTCCAAGTATCCCGATTACTAATTCAATCGGAAAATTAAAACTCTCAGTAAGTTGAATATTTAATAAAATTCCACCTCTTTCAACTAATTGATCATAGAAAAAATAAATATATAAACAACAAAAACACCCAAGTATACTTATTAAAATATCAAAAAAATTTATTTTTCCTCCTCTCATAGTTGGAAAAATTAAAAAAGCTAAAGTTAAAGCAAAGCCTAAATGAATTGCTCTAGCAGGTAATCCCTTAAACATTCCAAAATTAAACATAAATGGAAAAGGAGAAGCATACCAAAGTTGAAATAATGACCAAATTATTGCTATTAGAGCAACTATTTTTAAGTGAAAACCTTTTAAATTTCTTGTAGGTGATAGATCTTCTTTTATTCGATTCTTAATTATATTTTCCATTTAGAGTTATTATAACAAAAAAAAGGCCCAATAAATTGGGCCTTTTAAAATAAATAAAATGATAAGACTACATTAGTCCAGCTTCTTTATAGTATTTAATTGCACCAGGATGCAAAGGAGCTGATAAACCATCAGCTATCATATTTTTTTTCTCTAATGATCCAAAAGCTGGGTGTTGTTTCCTAAAATCATCAAAATTTTCAAAAACAGCTTTTGTTACTAAGTAAACTAATTCTTCTGAAACATCAGCACTAGTTACAACTGTAGCTTTTACACCAAAAGTAGTAGCATCAGATGTTTGACCAGTATAAGTTCCTGCAGGTATAACAGCTTTGGCATAATAATCTGCACCATCAATTAAACCTTGAACTGGGCCACCTGTAAGATTAATTGGTCTTGCTTTTGCTGCACACGTTGCTGCTTGTTCCATAGCACCATTTGGAAAACCTACAGAATATCCATAAGCATCTATTTTTCCATCACATAAAGCTTTAACTTGTTCAGAAGAAGTAAGTTCAGTTGTTGACTTAAAGTAACTATTAGAAACACCCATTGCTTTCATTAGCTCTTCCATAGTTCCTCTTTGTCCAGAACCTGGATTTCCAATATTAACAACTTTCCCTTTTAGTCCTTTAAAATTAGTTACTCCAGAAGATGCACTTGCCCAAATTTGGAATGGTTCATTATGAACAGAAAAAACTGCTCTAAGTTTTCCAAATTTTTTGCCTTCCCATTTGCTTGATCCATTTACTGCATGGAATTGCCAATCAGATTGAGCTACACCAAATTGAAACTCACCCTCTTTTATTTGACCAATATTATAGTTTGATCCACCAGTAGAAGGAGCTGTACATCTATATGCTTTTGCAGTTCCTTTTTTTCTACCATGATCTTTACTAATGGCAGATTTATGCAACATTTTACAAATAGCATTACCTGTTTGGAAATAAACTCCAGTAGGTCCTCCTGTTCCTATAGTAAAAAACTCTGCAGACTTTGCAACATTATTAAAAGAAAATAAAGCCGCAAAAAGAATTAAAGAGCTTGATAGAGTAGATAATATTTTTTTCATTTTCCCTCTCTTTTTTAGTTAGTTATAATCGAGAATTGAAACAAAATTTATTTATGTTGTCCAGAAATTTTTTTAGAATAATTCTAATTTTATATTTGATCAAATTGGGTTTTTGTTCATATTAGGCATTTTCTACCCAATCATTAATTCTCTTTACACCTTCTACTACTTTTGGTGCTAGGAGTTCAATAGTATCGAAATCTATAATTGTATCTGAATTTATTTTTGAAATAAAATTTTTACCATCAAAATCTGTATAGCTTAATCTTGAAATTAATCTTTCTTTATCAAATCCAAAATCCGATCCTGGTAATATAGCCACATTTTTTTTTTTTAATAGATCGCTACACATTTCACTTGATGAATTAAAGTTTTTGTTCAAAAATTCTGGCATTAAATAAAATCCACCCATTGGCTTATTCATAGAAACATTATTTGATTTTAAAAATTCATAAACATAGTTTCCAACCGCGTTTAGAATTTTTCTTGATTTTAGCAAATATTCACTATGATTTCCTTCAAATGCTTTTATTGCTGCAAATTGAATAGGGGCGCTAACTGATGAAAATGTTTCACTTGCTAGAATTTTAATTGAATTTTTATAATGATTAAGTTCCTCAGGAATTAAGAAATATCCTAATCTCCATCCTCCGGCACCACACCATTTGCTTAATCCACTGCTTATAATTGTATCTGATGGGCAATAATTAAAAATAGAGTCATTTTCCTTTTCAAAACTTAAATCAGAATATATTTCATCTGATAAAACAATTATTTTATATTTTTCAATGATTTCACTTATTTCTTTAAAGTTTTTACAGACTTGCCCTGATGGATTATTTGGAGAATTTAATATTAATAAATAATTCTTATTTTTATCTTTAGATACTAATTCCTCTAAAATTTCAGCTGTAGGATACCAATTGTTATCACTTGTTGTACTAATCCAATGATATTTATTATCTGCAATTAAAGATTGAGGTTTATAAGATACCCAGCTAGGAGATGGTAGAATAATTTCACCTTCAAAAGACATGTGCAACAAAAACATTAATTCTTTAGATCCAGGACCAATTATTATTTGTTCTGAATGAAACGTTTTTTTTTTTTTTTTTGACTCAAAATTAGCAATTGCCTCTCTGAGTTGTTGGAGTCCTTGGATAGGTAAATAGCTTTTTTGGAAAGCATTTTTTTTTAATTCATCAACAATCGTATCAGGAATATTAAAAGGAGATTGACCAAACCCAAATTTTATAACCTCTTTACCCTCATTTTCAAGATTTTTTGATATCTCATTAATTTTTAGTGTTGCTGATAAATTCAAATTTTTGATCTTCTTTTTTATCATTAAGTTTTTAGTTCTTTAATATTTTTATAATCTACTAATGCTTCAGGATTACTTAATGCCTGAATATTTTTAATTTTATTTCCCTCTACTGCATTTTTAACTGCTAATTCTACAATTTTATTATTTTTAGTTCTAGGAATATCGTTTACTTCGATTATTTTTTTGGGCACATGCCGTGGGGATGCATCTAAACGTATAGCTTTTTTTATTTTTAAAGATAAAGCTTCATTTAATGACTTAGGTTTCTTTAGAACAACAAACAATATAATTCTCACATCATTATCCCATTTCTGACCTATAACTATTGATTCTTTAACTTCTTTAAATTTATCAACTACAGAATATATCTCAGCAGTACCTAGTCTAGCACCCCCAGGATTAAGTGTTGCATCTGACCTTCCATAAATAACATATCCACCATTAGATTTTCTCTCTGCATAATCTCCATGATGCCAAACATTTTTATATTTTTTAAAATATGCAGACTTGTATTTTTTATTATTTTTATCATTCCAAAAATAAATGGGCATTGATGGAAATGGTGACTTACAAACCAATTCTCCTTTTTTATTAAGTAAAGATCTTCCTCTATCAGAAAAAATATCTGTGTTCATTCCTAATCCATTATTCTGGATTTGTCCTCTAAAAACAGGGGAGTAAATATTCCCTAATACAAAGCAAGAAACAAGATCTGTTCCCCCTGCAATTGATGCTAAATGAACATTTCTTTTTATATTTTTATACACATAATCAAAACCATCAGAGGATAATGGTGATCCAGTGGAGCAAATAGTTCTTAGATATTTTAGTTTATACTTATTTTTTATATTTAAATTTAATTTTTTAAGTTGGTCGATATATTTTGCGCTGGTCCCAAATAGAGAAATTTTTTCACTTTCAGCAATTTTAAAAAGTAAATCATTTCTTTTGTACATAGGAAATCCATCAAAAAGAACTATTGATGCTTTCGATGCCAAAAAGGTCATTAACCAGTTCCACATCATCCACCCGCAAGTAGTAAAATAAAAAACGTTATCGCCTGGTTTAACGTTACAGTGAAGTTTGTGTTCTTTTAAATGTTGGAGCAAAACTCCACCAGCTCTATGGCATATACACTTTGGTTTGCCAGTAGTTCCACTTGAATATAAAATTGCTAATTCTTTATCAAAATCAAATTTTTTGAATAGAAATTGTTTTTCTTTTTCTTTTTTCAACCTGTCGTAATAAAATATTTTGACTCCTTTTATCTTTTTTTGCCTTAAATTTTTTTTACCTGGATAATTAGTAATTAGTACGTATTTAATTGATTTTATTTTTTTAAGAATAGCAGGCAACCTAACAATAACATTTATTTCTTTACCATTGTAATAATATCTATCTGTAATAATTAAAAGTTTTGGTTTAATTTGAGAAAATCTTTCTATAACTCCCTGTGTCCCAAAATCTGGAGAACATGATGACCATATAGCTCCTATTGCACTTGTTGCTAAAAAACCTTCGACCGTTTCAATTTGATTTATCGTATATGCTGCAATTCTATCTTTTTCTTTTATTTTATTTTGTTTAAAAAAATTAATAAATTTTAAGGCATTTTTATTTAATTCTTTCCATGACTTCTCTTCTCTAAAGCCATTTTCACTAATAAAAGTTACAGCTTTTGAATTGTCATTTTTAGACAATAAGTTCTCTGCATAATTTAATTTGGATTTTACTAAAAATTTACTCTTAATAATCTCTTTAGGAAAATGAAATTTATCATTTTTAATGCCTTTGATATTTGAATAGTCCCAAATTGAAGACCAAAAAATCCTTGGATTTTTAATTGTCCAATTAAATAATTTTTTATAATTTTTCGTAGGTGAATAATTAAATTTTTTTGCTAAAAAATTTTCAAATTCAAATAAATTTGATTTTGCTTTCATTTGAGAATTAGCTTCCCATATTTTTTGAGACATAAAAAAATATATTTAATTTTTTGAAATTATGATAACCTTAAAACATTAAATAATAAAAATGAGAACTTTTTCCCCAGTGATTCGGACTAGTTTTAACCCTTTTTTGTTCTTTAGAGGTAACAATATATAGTATTTGTAAAAAAATTCATACTAAAGCTAGAAATGACAAAAAATAAAATTACGGCAATTCTTGGTCCTACAAATACTGGAAAAACTTTTCTAGCAATTGAAACTATGCTTTCTTTCGACTCGGGAATGATTGGATTTCCATTAAGACTTTTAGCAAGAGAGGTCTATGACAAAATTATAAAAAAAGTTCATATATCTAAAGTAGCTTTAATTACTGGAGAGGAAAAAATTATTCCAATAAATGCAAAGTATTTTCTTTGCACTGTTGAGTCAATGCCATTAGATAAAAGTTTAGAATTTGTAGCCATCGATGAAATTCAAATGTGCAACGATCATGAACGAGGTCATATTTTTACAGATAGATTATTGAACATGAGGGGTGAAAAACTCACTATGTTAATGGGTTCAAATTCAATTAAAAAAATTATCCAAAAACTTGATGGTGATATCGAATTTAAAAATAAAGATCGACTTTCCAAATTATCATTTGGAGGTCATAAAAAAATTTCAAGGATTGAGAGAAAGAGTGCAGTCATAGCTTTTTCTACAGAAGAAGTTTATGCAATTGCAGAATTAATTAGACGTCAAAAAGGTGGAGCCGCAATTGTAATGGGCTCTCTGAGTCCTAAAACTAGAAACGCACAGGTAAGTCTATATCAATCTGGTGACGTAGATTATTTGGTTGCAACAGATGCGATTGGAATGGGAATAAATATGGATCTAGATAATGTATACTTTTCCAATTTAAAAAAGTTTGATGGTAAAAAATTGAGAAATTTAAATATTTCTGAAATTGGGCAGATCGCAGGAAGAGCTGGAAGATATTTAAATGATGGTATTTTTGGAACAACTGGTGAATGTAAGGAGATTGGTTCAGAAGAAATCGAAGCGCTAGAGTCTCATAACTTTCCAGATATACAAACAATTTTTTGGAGAAATTCAAAACTAAAATTTCAGAATAAAATTTCATTATTAAAATCTTTGGAAGAAAGACCACATAAAGACTGGCTAAGAAGAGTCAACGAGTGCCAAGATGAAAAGGTGTTAAAATATTTTTTGAAAGAGGCTCCAAATTTTGAAATTCAAGATAATACTGAGATTTTGCAAATGCTTTGGGAATGTTGTCAAATACCTGACTTTGTGAAGAAAACTTATGGTCATCACTTTGAAGTTGTAAGTAAGATTTTTAGTTTTTTAACAGGCAAAAATAAAAAAGTCCCAAATCACTATATGAAGGAACAACTATCCTTACTAGACAAATTAGATGGTAATGTAGATTCCTTATCCAACAGGATTGCTAACGTGAGAACATGGGCTTATGTTTCTAATAAATCAAACTGGGTAGAAAATCAGGACTATTGGATAGAAAGAACAAAAAATCTTGAGGATAAATTATCAGATAGGCTGCATGAGGAATTGACAAAAACATTTATTGACAAAAGAGCAAGTGTGTTAGCAAGAGGTCTAAAACAAGATATAACGTTTGAAACAGAAATTGTTAATGATGAGAAAGTCATGATTAATGAGCAATATATAGGTCGTTTAAGAGGTCTTAGATTAGAATTAGATTTAAAAGTTGATACATTAGATGCAGATCTAAAATCATTAAAAAAAGCTGCAAGACAAAACGTAAGTCCAGAAATAATTAAAAGAATTAATCAAATAATTCATACTGGTTTAATTGAATTAAAGAATGATTTTAAGATCTATTGGAATGAAAATCATATAGCTAAATTAATTCCTGGTTCTGATTACCTTAATCCACAAATACAATTAATTATTGATGAAATGATAGAGAACAATGAAAAATCAAGACTAAATTCTTTTCTAGAAAGATGGATAAAAAATAAAATTGAAACGGAGTTAAAGAGTTTAATAGATTTAAAAAATGTAAGGGATAAAAATTCAGAATTAAGAGCTTTAGCATACCATCTTTATGAGAATAATGGAGTAGTCAAAAGAGACGAAGTTTTAGAATATTTAAATAAGCTTAATCAGGATGAAAGGAAAAAGTTAAGAAATTTAGGGGTCAAGTTTGGAAGATATCATATATTTTTGTTCAAATTATTTAAACCAAGCTCTGTATCGTTGCGAATTTTATTATGGAAAAATTACAACGAAAAAAATTATGATTTTTTACCACCAACTTTTGGATTAAACTTTTTGGAAGAAAAGAAAAATTTAAATAAAAGTTTAATGCTTTTATGTGGTTTTGAAAAATTTGAAAATTTATATGTTAGGATTGATATTTTAGAAAGACTATTTCTAATGATTTTTAACACTAAAACAGATGATAAAATTAAAGATATTAAATTAATACCCGAAATGTTGAATTTGTTAGGTTGTAATAAAGAAAATTTTGTGAAACTAATAAAAAAAATGAATTATAAAACTTATGAAAAAAATAATAATTTACACTTTAAGTATATTCCAATAAAAAAAATTATAAAAAAAAACAACAATAAAAATATTAATGACAACCCTTTTAAAGTTCTCTCACAACTTAACTTAAAATAATGTTTAATATATTTAAAAAAGAAAAGATTAAGGAGGAAAGTCAAAATCCCTCCATAATGGCTGTATCATGTTTATTAATTCACTCTGCAAAAATAGATGAAAATTATACAGACAAGGAAAAGAAAATAATCAAGGATGCAATTATTGAGATGGGTGCAGATGTTAATGAAATTGACAGCGTGATACAAGAAGCTGAAAAAAGAGAGAAGGACTCTAATCAAATACTTGATTTTACCAGAGAGATTAAAAATATTAGTGATGAAAACAAAAAAATAATTATAGAAGCTTTATGGGATATAATTTACTCAGATGAAGATGCCGATATGTACGAAACTAACCTTATGAGGAGGCTGTCTGGTTTGCTTTATCTTGATCCAAAAATTGTAGGTGATATTAAAAAGAAAGTTAGTCAAAAAAAAACATGACATATTTGGTAAATGATAAATGCATCAAATGTAAATTGATGGATTGTGTTGAAGTATGTCCAGTGGATTGCTTTTATGAGGGAAAGAATATGCTTGTAATTAAACCTGAGGAGTGTATAGATTGTGGCGTTTGTGAGCCAGAATGCCCAGTGGACGCCATAATATCAGACAATGAGGATAGTGATGGCAAATGGTTAGAGATAAATAAAAAGTACGCTGATATATGGCCGAACATAAGTGAAAAAAAAGATCCTCCAATGGATCATGAAAAATACAAAGATGTAGATAATAAATATGAAAAATATTTTAAAGAAAATCTTGAATAAAAAAAAAACCAAAAAAATTGTTAAAAAGAAAACTAAAACTGTTAAAAAAGTTTCCAAAGTAAAAAAAAAAGTAAAAGTTGCAAAAGTTATAAAAGCCAAAAAAATCTCTAAAGAACCAATAAAAAAAAAAACAATAAAAGAACAAAAAAAACAAGAAAAAGTTGATACAAAATCTGATCCACTAAGAATACCTAAGAATAACGAGCAAAAACCTGAAATTAAAAAAGTAAAAAAACAGGAAACAGAGAAAAAAATATTTAAGGTAAAAGATTATGTTGTTTACCCAAAACATGGTGTAGGTCAAATCACAGAAACCAAAAAAATTAATATAGGTGGAATAGATGTAGAGACATATGTCTTAAAATTTGAAAAAGATAAGGCAAATGGAATGGTGCCAGTAAATAAACAGTCTCATTTAAGACCACTTGCTACAATAAATCAAATAAACAAATGTGTTAGTATTTTAAAAAGTAAGCCAAAAATCAAGAGATCAATGTGGAGCAGGAGAGCTCAGGAATATGAAGCTAAAATTTCATCAGGTAAAATTTATGAATTAGCTGAAGTTGTAAGAGATCTTAATAAAGGTGACGATATCATGATTGACCAATCTTATAGCGAAAGACAATTGTTCGAAAAAGCATATGAAAGATTGTTAGTAGAGTTTCAAATAGTTATGGGGTCAAGTTTAGAAGATGCACAAAAAAAACTTGATAAAGCTTTAAAACGTAATTTAGAAAAACAAGCTCAAAAAATTGAAGAAAAATCAGTAGCTGAAGAAGAGATAAGCCAAGAAATACCAGAGTAAAAAAAAACGCTTCCCACGCAAGCGCCATGAGAAGCGTTATCAGTTAAAAAGAATACTAAACTATCTTCTTTTTTTCTTCTTAGCTTTTTTCTTAGCTTTTTTCTTAGTTTTCTTTTTAGCAGCTTTTTTTCTTCTTTTAGCCATCTTTAGCTCCCTTTTTTTTATAAACGAATCTTTATGATTCGTTAATAAGTAATTTTTATTTTTTTTGAATAGTTATGTCAAACATATAATTTTTGAAGAATAATTTTTAAAAAAATAATTTTTATTTATTTTTTTAAAATTTTTAAAAAAGTTAAATAAATCGCTATTAATAAACACTTTTATAAAAAATTTAATTATAAAGTTTTTCAAAATCATTTTTGTATTTTTGAACTATTTTATATCTTTTAAGTTTTAAAGTTGGAGTTAACATTCCATTTTCAATTGAAAATTTTTCTTTAACAATAAAAAATTTTTTTATATTTTCTATTTTTGAAAGATTATTATTTACATAATCAATTTCTTTCTTTAATTCTTCTTCAGTTATATTCTTTTCTTCAGACAAAACTAATAAAGCTACTAAATATGGTTTGTTATCTCCATAAACAATAGAATGATCAATAAATTTTGAATTTGTTAGTTCATTTTCTATTTTCACTGGAGAAATATTATCTCCTCCAGGGGTAATCAAAATGTCTTTTTTTCTATCTGTTATTTTTAAATATCCATTTTCATAAACACCTATATCTCCTGTATGTAACCAACCATTTTTAAGTACTTTTTTTGTCTCCTCATCATTATTCCAATAGCCTAACATGACGTTTTCACCTTTGACTAAAATCTCTCCATCCTCAGCAATTTTTACCTCATTACCTTTAAAAGGTGGGCCTACGGTCTCAACTCTAATATCATTTATTGGATTACAACTAACAACTGGTGACGTCTCGGTCAATCCATATCCTTGTAAAGTAGGCAAGCCTATTGCATTCAGGAAAACTCCAACATCTTTATCAAGCGCCCCACCACCTGAAACAAATGTTTTGAGTTCACCTCCAAACTGAGATTTTATTTTTTTCCTCACAATCTTGTCTAGCAGGTTATCGATTATTTTTTCTAAAAATGATAAATCTTGTTTTAATATTTTCTTCTTTCCAAGTTCTAGCATATTATAGATCAATTTTTTTCTAAGCCCGGTTGCTTTATTAAAACTTGCATTTATTTTTTGATATAGGTTTTGATAAAAACGAGGGACAGCTGTCATCAGTTGAGGCTTACAATCATTCATATTTTTAATTAACTTTTCAATACTTTCAGCATAAAATATTTTAGCTCCAATGCTAATTTGTACAAATTGTACAGTATGTTCATAAGAATGTGAAAGAGGTAGCCAAGTTAAGAATCTAGTTTGATTTGTAATTAAAGGTTTCAAAATATCTAAAGCACCTTCGCAGTTATTTAAAATACCACCATGACTTAGAATCACTCCTTTAGGATTACCTTGTGTACCAGAGGTATAAATAATGCATGCTGGATTTATTCTTTTTAAATCTAACTTTGGAAAACTTTCATCATTATGATCTAAAGTTAAAAGTATCTCTTTTAAATTTACATATTTATTTTTATCTATATCTAATTCTTCAAATGAAAATATTTTTTCTATAAATTTGTTTTTAATTATTATATTTTTTACTTTGTTAAATTGTTCTTGGTTAGAAACAAAAATTAATTTTGGAGCACAATCATTAATAATATACTCGTAATCACGTTCTGCATAAGTAGTATATGCTGGAACAGTTATTCCAGCTGATAACATTATAGAAAGATCAGCAATAAACCATTCTGGCCTATTTTCAGATATTAACAAACATCTGTCACCTTTATTTATATATTTTTTTATTTCAGATGAAACTTTTTTTATAGAATGAAAAGTTTCTTCCCATGTAAATTGATTATTTTGATCTTTTAGAGATATGAGAAGTTTATTATTTTTATTTTGTTTTTGATAATTTTTAAAAAATAATTCTACAAGATTATTAACTTTTTCTGTATTCATAAATTTATGGTGGGCAAAGAGAGAATCGAACTCTCACAGTATTGCTACTATTGGATTTTGAGTCCAACGCGTCTACCAGTTCCGCCATTCGCCCGATACTTAATTAACTTAGTTAAATTGTTATTATGTTTTAAATTTAAAATTTCTCAACTAAATTAATTTAAATTTGCTAACATCTATCTCTTATAAATGGATAAATGTTATCAAAAATTTGTTTACCCATAATATTTTTGGCTTGTTGATTGATATGAGTTAAATCAGTAAAATTATCTTCACTAATGTGTTGAGATAAATCAATTAATATTTCCTTATTTTTAAAAAAAGATTTAGTACTTTTAATAATTTTTTTTGTGAATTCTTCTGATTTTTGTAATGATATTGGTTGGTAAAAAGCAAAAAATTTTGTCTCATCACATGCGTTTCTAATCAATATTTTTTCAGATATTTTTTTTCCTTTGATTAATGTTGAATAATAATTTTCAATTAAATTATTCAGCCATTCATCACTCATGAAATCAATATCCTCTTTAATTTGGTTTATTCCTGAAAAATTACCAGTGTAAGACTCATATTCAGAAAATATTGAAGAATATTTTAATAAAAAATATTTTAAATTATCCAATTCATTTCGAACCCAAAAATTGAATGGATAACCTGGTCTTGGATCATAAAAATAAGTTTGCAGAGTTTCGTTAAAACCTCCATAAAATATTACTAAATCAAAATTCAAATCAGAATATTTTACTAGTCTGTGGATGTGTTGATTATGGTTTGATGAAACAGATGAAAAATTATATGTTTCAACTTTTTTATTTTTTTCAGTTAATAATCTTTCAACAATTTTGATTATTGGTGGATTTCCATTATAACCAGTTGATCCACCAAAAAATGCTATTTGAATAGTATTTTTATCATAATTCTTAAATTCTTTTCCTCTAAATCCCAATGAATTATGATCTTTGTAGTATGGAGCTCCAGTAAATGTATCAAAAGGGGATGGTGCCCTTTGGTACTCTTCTTGAATAATTGATGTTGGAAAACCATGACCTAATAATTTTAAAATATAGAAATCGAGAAAAATTATTAGAAGAATTGAGGAAAAAAAATAAATAAAAAAGTTTTTTATATATTTTACAAATTTAATTTTTTTTAAAAATAAATAGAGGTAATAATTTAAAGATATTAAAACAATTAAGTAAATTATTAATAATAAATAAAAATTTTTCACAATATAATAGTAAATGAGAGTTATTTATATTAAAAGAAAATATGTTTAAAGAGCTATATAATAAAACAATTAAACTTGCGGGTCATAAAAGATCAAAATCCATTTTAGGATTAATTTCTTTTATTGAAAGTTTTATATTTCCTATACCTCCTGACGTTTTGATAATTCCTATGACAATAGCTCGAAAGCGAGAATGGATTAGAATTGCCTTGATTGCAACAGTAGGATCTGTTTTAGGAGCATGTCTTGGATATTTTATAGGATACGTATTTTTTAATGAAATTGGTCTAAAAATATTTGAGATTTATGGAGTAGATAATACATCCTTTCTAAAAGATAAAGTTTCATCTGATGGAGGAGTAATTGCTTGGATTACTCTTTTGGCAATTGCTGGATTTTCGCCTGTTCCTTTTAAACTTTTGACAATAACGAGTGGTTTTATTCATTTCAATTTATTTTACTTTATAATTATAAGCCTCTTAACCAGAGGTTCACGTTTTTTTTTAATTGCTTTCCTAATAGGAAATTTTGGATCAACAATGAAAAAGATTATTGAAAAAAAATTATTAAAATTTTCTATTATTTTGTCTATAATTATTATTGGTTTTGCTTATTTTATTTATAAATTCTTAGCCAATTTTATTACTTAAATATGAATTTCTTTCCAAATAGAAAAAGTTTTTACCTTATTATTTTATTAATTTCACTAGCATCAATTTTTTCTGCTTTATATATCGAATATATACTTCAATATAAACCATGTAAGTTATGCGTCTACCAGCGATTACCTTACGTCGTTGCAATTTTTGTAAGTTTTATAGGATACAATTATTCTAAAAATGATAACATTTTAATTTTACTAATAATAATATTTGTTTTGAGTTCTATAATTGCTGGATATCATTTTGGAATTGAAAACAATTTTATTAATGAGATTGTCAGTTGTTCCAATAAATCTACTGAGATATCAGATAAATCTCAACTATTAGAAACTCTTAACAAAACTATACCTATTGACTGCAAAGATGCTACATTTAAGATTTTGGGAGTTTCACTAGCGGCAATTAATACTATTTTATCAATTTTAATAATTATTATTTCAATTAAAACACTAGTTTATGAAAAAAACTAACAAAAAAAAATTAGAGGAATTTATTAGGGTAGATCATGCTGGAGAAAGAGGTGCGATTAAAATTTATGAAGGTCAATTGCTTGCATTAAATACTGTTGTAAGAAATGATGAATTAAAAAAAACTATTGGTGAAATGAAAAAGCATGAGCAGGAGCACTCGAATTTTTTTGAAGATGAAATAGAAAAAAGAAATATCAAACCAACAAAATTACTACCATTATGGGATTTACTTGGATTGGGTCTTGGGTTTGGTTCAACAATCCTTGGAAAAAAAGCCGCAATGTTATGTACAGCCTCTGTTGAAGAGGTGATTGATGAACATTACAAAAGTCAAATTGATCAAATAGAAGTGGATGAAAAAGATTTAAGAGAAAAAATAATTAAGTTTAGACAAGATGAATTGGATCATAAAGATATAGCTTACGAAGAGGGAGCAACAAAAAAAGGTATCTACTCAATCATGGACAAGGTAATCAAAACTGGATCTAAAATCGCAATAAAAATTTCTGAAAAAATTTAGTTAAGGCTCAAGCTCAACATCCCAATACAAATAATCCATCCAACTTTTATGTAAAAAGTTTGGAGGAAAATTTTTACCGTTTTTATGCAGGTCCTCAGTGGTTGGTTGAAATGGCCATTGGTTAAGTGTCATACCAGAATCTTTAATTAATCTGCCACCTTTTTTAACATTGCATGATGAACAAGCCGTTACAACATTATCCCAATCTGTTTTTCCACCTTTTGATCTTGGTAATAAGTGATCAAATGTTAATTCATTTTTACTACCACAATACTGACAGCTAAACTTATCTCTTAAAAATACATTAAACCTAGTAAAGTTTGGATTAGATTGTGGCCTTATGTAAGATTTAAGTGCAATAACACTTGGAAGTTTCATACTAAATGAGGGACTACGTATTTGCCTATCATAGTAACTAACAATTGACACTCTATCTAGAAAAACAGATTTGATTGAATCTTGCCAACTCCATAAAGACAACGGATAGTAACTTAAAGGTCTATAATCAGCATTTAAAACTAATGCAGGACATTTTTCTAAAGAAATTGTTTTATCAGAGAGCTCAATCATAATTTAAACATACATTAAATAAAATTTAATTCAACACTACTAATCTTACGTTATAGATTTATTAATTATTTAATTTTTTTCTAATGAAGTTTAATGCCGCACTTGATGCTTCTATTGGGATATGATGATCACAATTTTTGATCATTAAAGTTTCAATTTTTATTTTATTTCTCATGAAAAAATCTTTAGCTTCTAGTAAATTGTTTGGTGGTACTATTGGATCATTTTCTCCGTGAATCATTAAAATTTCAGTTTTATTTTTAATTCTATCGGTTAGATCTTTCATATTTATTATTTTTCCTGAAAATCCAACAATACAATTAAATTCTTTATCAGATGTTAGACCAACATTTAATGACATCATGCATCCTTGGCTAAATCCAGATATACATATTTGTGAATTATTTAAATTATAAAAATTTCTTACCTCTAATATATAATCATTAAGAATATTTTCAGCCTTTTTAGTTTCTTCAAGAATATATTCTGGATCATCTTTATTTAAGTCAAACCATTGGTATCCACTAGGATTTAAAGCACACACTTCATGAGCATCTGGACACAAAAAAACAGTATTTTTTAGAAATCTTTTCCAATTTAAAGTGAGCATACTTATATCTTTGCCATCACCTCCATATCCATGAAGTAAAATTATTGCATTTTTAATTTCTTCATTATTTTCTGGATTTATGATTGTAGAATTTAATAAAAATTTCATAGGTTTTTTGATAACCAATTCAGTAAAGATTGATCGTCAAAATCAATATAACCAACTATTCTTCCAATCTCAAAACCATTCCTGTCAATTAATATTGTTGTTGGCAATCCTCTAATTTTAAATAATTGGGAAAATTCAGAGCCAGATCCTGTAAAAATTTCTAAATTTTTAATTTTTAGTTTATCAAAAAATTCTTTGGATTTTTCATAGCTATCACCACCGATATTAATTGGGATTATAATTGTATCTTTAAAATCACTTAAAGTCTTTAGTTTGTCTAAAGATGGCATTTCTTTTTTACAAGGAGCACACCAAGTGGCCCAGAAATTTATTATTATTGGGTAAGATTCATAATTATTTAAACTTACTTTTTGACCTTTTGATTTGATAAATTCTATATTTTCAATTTTTTTCTTATCTTTATGTACTATAAGATTCTTTATTTCTGGACGCTCTATTGAATATGAGACACTAGGTGATATTAAGTAAAATATTATTATAAGAAAATTAAAAAAAATGACTTTCATAAAAATTAAGATAATTAAATATCATGAGTAAAAAGAAAAACAATCTACCAATTTGGAATACTAGAATTAAAAAAAATTCAACAAATCTATTCAAAAAGGTTGGTGGATCATTATCAATTGATAAAAGACTATTCAAAGAAGATATAGAAGCATCAATTGTTCATGTTGAGATGCTTTTTAAACAGAAAATTATAAACTTTAAAATTAAAAATAAGATAGTTTGGGGCTTAAATAGAATTAAAAATGAAATTATAAAAAAAAAATTTATTTTCAATGAGAAACTTGAAGACATTCATATGAATATAGAGAACAGACTTTTTGAACTTATAGGAGAGGATGCTGGATATATTCACACTGCAAGATCTAGAAATGATCAAGTAGTGACAGATTTTAAAATTTGGTTAAGAAAAGCAAATAAAGAAATAATTACAAATATAGATTTAACTATTCAAAATATTTTAAAAAAAGCTGAGAAAAATATTGAGACAATTATGCCAGGTTTTACACATCTTAAAAATGCACAACCAGTTTCTTTCGCACACTACTTGATGGCATATTTAGAAATGTTCAATAGAGATAAAAAAAGATTTGAAAATAATTTAGAAAGTCTTAATGAAAGTCCACTAGGTGTTGCTGCTTTAACTGGAACCTCATTTAAAATTGATAGATTCTATACTTCAAAAAAATTAGGTTTTAAAAATCCCACAAAGAACTCGATTGATACTGTTTCTGATAGAGATTTTGTAATTGATTTTCTTTATTCTTGTTCTACCTGTGCAGTTCATATTTCTAGGATAGCAGAGGAATTTATAATTTGGAATTCAGATGCTTTTAAACTTATAAATTTAAATGATAAAATAGTTACTGGCTCATCCATCATGCCCCAGAAAAAAAATCCTGACCCATTGGAGTACCTAAGAGGTAAGACAGGTTTTATGTTTGGGAATCTTTTTTCAATGTTAACAACATTAAAAGGACTACCTTTATCATACTTTAAAGACTTACAAGATGATAAGGAAATTGTTTTTAAATCATTCGATCAATTAAAAAATTCCTTAATAATATTAAACGATGTTTTTAAAAATTTTTCGCCAGATAAAAAAAGAATGCTTGATCTTGCAGAAAATGGTTTCATCACTGCAACTGATTTAGCAGATTACCTAGTAAGAGAATTAAATTATCCATTTAGAAAAGCTTACTTACAAACTGCTAAAATCATAAATTTTGCAGAAAAAAATAAAAAAAAATTATCAGAACTATCGCTAAGAGATATAAATAAAATTGAAAAAGGTTTGACATCTGATGTGTTCAAAGTTTTTGAATTAAAAAAATCCGTAAATTCTAAAGTTTCATACGGAGGAACTTCTTTCGACAATATTAAGAAGATGATATTAAGTTATAAAAAGAAATGAATATATTTAATAAATTTATTTTAATTTTCATGTGCCTTGTTTTATTAATATCATGTGGCAGAAAAAATGATCCAAAATATGAGGCATCATTAAATAACAGCCTCATACCTTTACAAATAGAAAATAACATTTTTAAAATGCCAAAAAAGAATGAAGTATATCAATAATATTTTTACAATAGAAAATTGTAGACTAGACAAAGTAACAAAAAAATTTGAGACACCAATTTTCTGTTATTCTAAAAAAAAAATTGAGGAAAATATAAATAACTTTAAAAATAGCTTTAAAGCTATTTCTCCAATTATATGTTTTTCAACAAAATCTAACTCTAATCTAGAACTCCTTAAATACATAAAAAAAAATGGACTAGGTGCAGATGTGGTTTCAAAAGGTGAATTAATGCTTGCTCTAAAGGCAGGAATAAGTCCAAAAAAAATAGTTTTTTCTGGTGTTGGCAAAACTAGATCGGAACTTATTTTTGCTATTGATAAAAAAATTTTATTAATTAATTGTGAGTCAAAAAGTGAAGTATTGGAAATCGAAAATATTGCAAAATCTAAAAATAAAAGAGTTGATATTGGTATAAGATTGAACCCAAATACAGATGCAAAAACACTTAAACAAATTTCAACTGGTAAAAAAGAAAATAAATTTGGAGTTAATGAAAAAACATTTATTGAGGTTTCGAATCATATAAAATATTCAAAACATTTGAATTTGAAATGCTTAAGTGTCCACATTGGAAGTCAAATACTTGATCATAAACCTTATAAAAAAATGCTTAATGTTTTAGACAAACTGATAGGAAAAACTAGTTTTAGCTTTGAATATATCGATCTTGGTGGTGGTATGGGCATAGACTATAATAAAAATAATAAAAAATTCGACTATAAGAAATATTGTCAAATTATTAAAAAATTTTTAACCAAGCATAAAAGTAAAATTATATTTGAACCTGGAAGATCAATAATTGGTGATACAGCAGTATTAATTTCAAGGATAATTTACATAAAAGAGAATTCTAAAAAAGATTTTATTATTATTGATGCTGCGATGAATGATTTTATGAGACCTGCGTTGTATGGGGCACAACATAAGATCATTCCATTAGTGAAAAAATACAAAAAAACTAATAAAATCTACGATTTTGTTGGACCTATTTGTGAAAGTACCGATAAATTCTTAACTACTAAAAAATTTCAAAAATTGTATGAGAAAGAATATGTTATTATTTGTGACGTTGGTGCTTATGGCTCATCTTTGAGTTCAAATTATAACGTAAGACCAAAGCTAGCAGAAATATTAATCAAAGGATCTAAGATTAATCTAATAAAAAAAAGACAAAAACTAAAAGATTTAATTTAGTTTTTTATAATAATGATAAGGAAATTTTTATTTTTATTTTTTTTCTTTCTTGGTATTTCATTAATATCTTTATTTTTTTTACCCTCACTCTTAATGCCAACTAAAATAGTTTTATTTGGTGGGAGAATAATGGGTAAATGGTCTAGTGTCTGCTTGCAGATTTTTTTACAGACAAAAATTATTATTAAAGGGAGAGAAAATATTATCAATGATGAAAAATTTTTTATAGCTTGTTCACATCAATCAATGTTTGAAACTTTTTACTTACAAACAATTTTTAATTCACCAATTTTTATTTTAAAATACGAACTAATTAAAATACCAATATTTGGTTGGTATTTAAAAAAGATTGGTTCATTATCAGTTAACAGAAATAAAATTAGTAAAGATAACCTGGGCTTAATTGACAAAATAAAAAATTCTGTCAAAAATTCTAATAGACCTTTAATTATATTTCCACAAGGAACAAGGGTATTACCCAACGAAATTGTACCCTTTAAAAAGGGAGTAGGAAGAATTTATGATGAGTTAAAAATAAATTGCCAGCCTGTAGCAATAAACTCTGGAAATGTTTGGACTAAGAATGGCAGGTTATTTTTAAACAAAACTATAACGATATCTATTCTTCCTATAGTAGGACCTGGAATGGCTCCTGCTGAATTTACAAATTATATAGAAGGAAAAATATATAAGGAATTAAAGTCGATGAATTAGCCCTTCATTGGCATTACAACATAAATACTATCAAAATCAGCTGGGTCTCTTATTAAAGCTGGTGAACCCGTATCCTTAAGATAAATCTCAATATTATCTCCATCAAGTTGAGATGCAACATCAATTAAATATCTTGAATTGAAACTAATATCTAATTCATGATCAAACTTTACGCTTAAACTCTCTTTACCATCACCACTGTTTGTATTATTAACTGATAGGTTAAGATTATTTTTTGATAGATTAAATTTAACTCCATCTTTTTTATCTAATGAAATTGATGCGACTCTGTCAACTGAATTCAAGAATGATTTAAGATCTACTTCTAATTTTTTTTGATTTTCTTTTGGAATAACCTGAACATAATTTGGAAATTTTCCATCAATAAGTTTAGATATTAAAATACTGTTATTCATTTCAAACTTAATTTTTGATTTAATATTCGATATTTTTACTTCACCCTCATAATCCTCTAGTAAAGAACATAATTGAAATATAGTCTTTTTTGGCAAGATTATTTGATCAAATTCGACTTTCTTCTGAAGTCTTATTTTTGATATAGACATTCTATGACTGTCCGTGGCAGCCGCTGTTAAGAAATTTTTGTCATCAACTTCTGTTTGATGTATAAAAATCCCACTTAGATAGTGCCTAGTCTCATCGTTAGATACTGAAAATTTACACTTATTTAACAGTTTAAGTAAATCTTTTGATGTAATTGTAAATTCATTTTCATTAAAATTTTCATCAGTTAATGGGAATTCTGATGCACTTATACAATTTAAATTAAAAACTGAATTATCAGTTTCTAAATGCAATTTATTTTCACTTGGATTAGAAAAATTTATTTTACTTCCAGAAGAAAACTTTCTTACAATATCATACATTATAGACGATGATGAAGTTGTTTTACCTTCCTCCAATATTTCAACATTTGGAATTTGATGTATGAAAATAAGATCAAGATCTGTTGCTGTAATTATTAATTTTGAATTACTTGCATCAAGCAGTACATTTGAGAGTATTGGCAAAGTACTTCTTTTTTCAATCACTCCCTGACAATAGCTTAAAGATTTTTGAAGATCTTGTTGATTTACGCTAAACTTCATTTTCCTTATTATATAAAATCTTATTTTTTAAACTATCAATATTAATACTTAATTCACTGTCTTCTTTTCTTAATCTCTCGATAGTTTTAACCGAGTGTATCACTGTTGTGTGGTCTCTATTGGCAAAAGACCTACCTATCTCTGGCAATGATTTAGATGTTAGCATTTTTGCAAGATAAATTGCAGTCTGCCTCGGTCTAACAAGATATCTTGATCTTCTTGGTGAAAGCATTTCATTTTTACTTATCTTATAAAATTTACAAACTATTGTCTGAATTCTATCGATATCAACCTTATTTTCAGTATGATTTAGTAAATCTTTTAAAACTATTTTAACCTCTGACAAATTTGGAACTTTATTATAAATCCTTGTGAATGAAACAATTCTATTTAATGCTCCAACTAATTCTCTAATACTAGTTTTAATTTCCAAACTCAAAAATTTTAGAATTTCTTCAGATATTCTAACCTGGTTAGAATAAGAAAATTTTAACTCCTCTGTTTTAGATTTAATAATTTTATATCTAAGTTCATAATCGGGGTTTTGAATATCAACAACCAATCCTCCTGAAAATCTTGATTTTATTCTTTCTTGAATTCTAGTTAGTTTGTTCGGTGGTCTATCTGCTGAAATTATTATTTGTGAGTTTTTATCTAATAATGCATTGAAGGTATGAAAAAATTCTTCTTGCATTGCTTCTTTGCCATTCATGAACTGAATATCATCAATTAATAAAACATCAGTATTTCTAAAGTACTCTTTAAACTTTACCATTTCATTTGATTTTATAGACTTTACAAATTGGTACATAAATCTTTCTGCTGATATAAACATTACTTTATTCTTTTCTTTTAATTCTAAACCAATAGCGTTTAATAAGTGTGTTTTGCCCATTCCTACACCACCATACAAATATAAAGGATTATAATGTGCTATATCCTCTGAAACTTTTTTAGAGGCTTCAAAAGCTAGTTTGTTACTTCCTCCAGTTATAAAATTTTCGAAATTTTTATTTGGATCTATTCTATTATATTGTAGATAAGAATCTTTTATGAACGATACGTTATCATTATTGGTTTCAATAGAATTTTGTGATGAAATATATGTTTCACCAATTTCTGTCTCTTTATTGTTTTTTATTGTGAATTCAATCCTTACTAAGTCTTTTTTGTATTCTTTAATTGTCTGCAATATTTGGTCTAAATATCTTGAAACTATCCAATCTCTGATAAATCTGGTTGAAACTGAAAATAATATATAATTATGAAATTCCTCAACTAATTCAATTTTTTTTATCCAACTTTCATAAATATCGTTTCCAAATTTTTCTCGCATTTGTTTTTTGATATTTTCCCAGTCAATTTTCTTTTCAAGTGCTTTATTGTTTTGTAAATTATTTTTCATGAGGGAGTTCCACTTAAGACCTCTCAAAAATTTTTGCAATAAATTTATTTGTAATAATAAAAAAAAATAAAATTTATGATTGAATAAATTTCTGATTGAATTTTTTTAAAATTATTATTGCAACCTAATGGGGAGTAAAGAATTAAAAATCGAAAATTTTAATAAATCTATATCTAGTAACTTTTTAAATTAATCTTTAAGATGTAGTAAATTATTGGTAAATTGTACGCTTAAGTTGTATACGAAAAAATTTTTTACTTATTGTAGGTTGTTAAAGAGAATTAATTTTTTTTGTAATTCTTGAAACATTCCTTGAGGCGTTTTGTTTTTTAATAACACCAGTCTTTGCTATAGACATCAATTCTGAATTTAACTTGGGTAAAAAGGCTAAAGCTTCTTTTTTATCTTTTTTTTCTATTATAGAGTTCATTGTTTTCAATGCACTTCTATAACGACTCTTTCTAGATCTATTAACAGCTGTTTGCCTTTTAATTTTTCTAGTACGTTTAATTGCTGATTTAGTATTTGCCATAAGTGTGAGTGTATATCTTCAGATAGTGATTGGGTCAATACAATAATTGTTTATTTTTGACATAAATTACAAAAAAAACTTGACCTATTTGAAATAAATTTTTTATTTATTTTCCCCTTGCAACTATATTTTAAACATTTTTTATTTTCTCTTTGATATACATTAAAATTTTTTTGAAAAGAGCCCTGATTTCCACTTATATTTTTAAAATCTCTTATGCTGGAACCACCTTTATCTATTGCTTTTTTTAAAACTAATTTTGAAAAATAAGAAATCTTTTGGCAATCATTTAAACTAAGCAAACTTGCTTGCTTTGATGGTAAAATCTTACATAAGAATAATATTTCACTAGCATAAATATTACCAATTCCAGAAACAAAATTCTGATCAATTAAAAAATTTTTAATATTTTTTTTTTTATTTTTAAAATAATTAAAAATATAGTTCTTATTAAATAATGGGTCAAAGGGCTCTGGCCCATATTTTTTAAAGTTATTTTTAATTTGCTCATCACTTTTAAAATAAGTAAAATAGCCAAATCTTCTTGGATCATTATAAATCAATTTAAAGTTATCAATTTTCATTTCTACATGATTATGCTTTTTGGGTAACAACGGAGAATGATAAAAACTCGTATTTGTTATTGAATTTTTTTTTCTGGATTTACTAATTAAATGAATAGTTCCCGACATCCCAAGATGAATCATTAAATTAGAACTATCCTCAAATTTTAGTATTAAATGTTTTGAAAATCTATCTACTTTAGTTATTTTTTTTTTTAATATATTTTTTTCAAAATTTTTTGGGATCTTAAACCGTAAATTCCTATTTTTTATAAATATATCTTTGATAATCTTTCCTGTAATACTCTTATTCAAAGATTGTTTAACGATTTCTACTTCTGGTAATTCGGGCATTTCATACTATATTAGTGTTTTAATATAATTTATATGCAACAAAATCTTCAAAATAAAGCAGGTCTCGTCGAGGGCGTATTTAATAAAGTTTACGATAAATATGATTTGATGAATGATTTTATGTCATTTGGAATTCATAGAATTTGGAAAAAAAACCTTATGAATTGGATGAATCCAACTGAAAATAAAAAGTATTTAGATGTTGCTTGCGGTACTGGTGACCTCGGAAAATTATTTTTAGACTACACAGACAAGAATGGAGAAATTACATCTTCAGATTCGAACAAGAAAATGATCGAAAAAGGTAAAAAAAGATTGAGAAAGTATAAAAATATAAAATGGGTTGTGGCAGAAGCAGAAAAGTTACCATTCGAAAATGATACTTTTGATTTTTATACAATAAGTTTTGGTTTACGAAATACTAAAAATTTAGATAAATCTTTATCAGAAGCATATAGAGTCCTTAAACCTGGTGGAAGGTATATGTGTTTAGAATTTTCAAAAATTCAAAATTCTAATTTAGATTTTTTATACAAAAATTACTCAAAATTAATTCCTCACATCGGAAAAGCTGTTGTTGGTGATAAAGAACCTTATGAATATTTGACCAAAAGTATAGAAGAATTTGTTAATCAAGAGGAATTAATCGACTTAATGAAAGAAAATAGTTTTAATAATTGTTCATATAGAAATTTGTCAGGAGGAATAGTAGCTATTCATTCTGGTTGGAAAATATAATGTTCAAAAGATTAATTACTTTATTTAAACTTGGAAGAAAACTGGCAAAATCTGATGCTTTAACTATTGTATCAAAATTTAACAAACCACCTTTATTAGTAACTGTAATATTTAAATTACTTTCTTTATCATTTACTAAAAAGGATTTAACATTTGATAATTTAAGTGAAGGCGAAAAATTATCTAATTCACTAGCATCAATGGGTACAACATTCATTAAACTAGGCCAGTTCCTAGCAACAAGGCCCGATATAATAGGAGATGCATTATCGAAAGAATTGGAAAATTTACAAGATAAACTTCCACCTTTTTCACAAGACAAAGCAAAAGAAATGATTAAAAACGATTTAAGTGATGAAGTTTATAATTCAATAATTAATATTAGTGAGCCAGTTGCAGCAGCTTCTATTGCTCAAGTACACAAAGCTCAAATTGATGATAATGGAGTTATTAAAGATGTGGCTATAAAAATATTGAGACCTGATATTAAAAAAATTTTCAATGAAGAAGTAGATGCTTTAATGCTCTTCGCCTTTATAATTGAGTCATTAATTAAAAAAACTAAAAGATTAAAGCTTGTTGAAGTAGTTTTTTTATTAAAAGAAATCACTAGCCTTGAGATGGATTTAAGATTTGAAGCCGCTGCCGCTAACGAATATGCAGAAAATACCAAAAATGACGTGGGTTTTGAAGTCCCTAAGATCTATTGGGATTATACAAGCGAAAATATAATGACGCTTGACTGGATTGATGGTGTATCTATTAGAGAGACAGAGGAGTTAGAGAAAAGATCAATTGATACAAAAAAAATTGCCACTGATATAATACAACATTTCTTAAGACATGCTGTGAGAGATGGTTTTTTTCATGCAGATATGCACCAAGGAAATATTTTTATAAATGAGAGTGGTCAAATTGTTCCCATAGATTTTGGTATTATGGGAAGGTTAGATAACGTTAGTAAAAGATTTTTAGCTGAGATTTTATTTGGTTTTATACAAAGAGATTATAAAAAAGTTGCTGAAGTACATCTTGCAGCAGGATTAGTTCCAAACAACGTACCTGTAAATGATCTTGCTCAAGCACTAAGATCTATTGGTGAGCCAATTTTTGGACACTCTATAAAAAATATTTCTGGTGGTAAGTTACTAAAACAACTTTTTGATGTTACAGAAAAATTTAATATGCAAACTCAACCTCAGCTACTTATGTTGCAGAAAACAATGGTAGTAGTTGAAGGAGTTGCAAGAAGATTAAACCCAGAAACAAATATATGGGAGACATCAAAGCCTGTTCTAGAAAAATGGTTAAAAGAAACTAAAGATCCTATAAATTCAATCAATGAGACATTAAAAGACTCTGTGGAAGCATTAAAACGTCTTCCAAATTTACCTGAGGTAATGGATAAAGCAAACCAAGCGCTTAATTACCTTGCAAGTGGTCAAATACCTCAGAATTCAAACTCATATAATGAATTGAATACTAAAAAAGAAGAAATGAAATCATTTAGAAACCAATCTATTATTGGCTTATTATCTCTTGTAATTTTAACCCTATTGGTATTTTAATTCTCTTCATGAAAAATAAAAAAATACTTCTAATCATATGTGGTGGAATATCTGCTTACAAAAGCTTAGAAGTTATAAGAGGTTTAAAAAAAAGAGATGTAAGTATTAAAACAATACTTACAAAGAGTGGAAAAAACTTTGTAACACCTCTGTCTATTTCTTCACTTTCGCAAGAAAAAGTATATGAAGACATATTCAGTGCAGAAAATGAAGCTGAAATGGATCATATTTCACTTTCTAGGTGGGCAGATTTAATTTTGATTGTGCCTGCAACAGCAAATACAATTTCAAAATTAAGTTATGGTTTAACTGACGATCTAGCTAGTACTGTTGTTTTAGCTTCAGATAAACAAGTATTTTTAGCGCCAGCTATGAATGTCAGAATGTGGGAACACAAATCAACAAAAGATAATTTATCAAAATTGAAAAGCTATGGTTATAAGATAATTGGACCTGAAATTGGAGATATGGCTTGTGGAGAGTATGGCAAAGGAAAAATGTCAGAACCTTCATATATATTAGGGACTTTAGAAAATTATTTTAAAAATATTGAAAGAAATAAAAAATTTAAGGCATTAGTCACAGCGGGACCCACTAAAGAGTTTATAGATCCCGTGAGATTCATAACTAATAAATCAAGTGGCAAACAAGGTTATGAGATTGCAAAATCATTGAGGGATAATGGTTTTGAAACTACGCTTATTTCTGGAGAAACAAATTTAGACCCCGTTGAAGGAGTAAAATTTATTTCTGTTAAAACTGCAGAAGAAATGTTTAGGGAAACTCTTAACAACTTACCAACTGATGTAGCTATTTTTAATGCAGCAGTAGCTGATTTTAAAGTTAAAGAGATTAATAGTGAAAAAATTAAAAAAAGTAAAAATTTAGATCTTAAGTTAGAAAAAAATATTGATATTTTATCAAACATATCAAATCATAATTCACTAAGACCAAAAATTACAATTGGATTTGCAGCTGAAACCCAAAATCTTGAATTAAATTCAAAGAAAAAATTAGACCAAAAAAATTGTGATTGGATTATTGCAAATGATGTTTCTGATAAAACAATTGGTTTTGACTCTGATGATAATGAAGTTTCTATATTTTATAAAAATAAAGAAAGTGAAAAATTATTTAAAAAGAAAAAATCTTTAATAGCATCTGAGATAGTGGATAGAGTTATCTCTGAGCTTAATTAAGTAATGGTAAAAGTTTTATTTAAGAGACTTAACCAAAAAGCAAAACTTCCAAGTTATAAAACTGTTGGATCCTCAGGTATGGATTTAATGGCATGTATAGATGAACCTATTACAATCAAACCAAATGAGTCGAAATTGGTACCAACAGGTATTGCAATTGCAATTCCAGAAGATACAGAAGTTCAAATTAGACCAAGATCAGGCCTTGCTGCAAAATCAAGTATTACCGTGCTAAATACACCAGGCACAATTGACAGTGATTATAGAGGAGAGCTAAAAATTATTTTATTTAACCATAGTAAAGATGAATTCATTGTAAATGATGAAGATAGAGTTGCTCAAATGGTTTTAATGCCTATTTTAAAAGTAGAAAGTGAAGAAATAAATGAATTACCAGAGACAATTAGAGGGTCCGGAGGATTTGGATCGACTGGTAAATAGTAAATGTTTAGTAACAAAGACCTAGAGCGATATTCAAGACAGATTATTTTAAAAAAAGTTGGTATTTTAGGCCAAAAGAAAATCCAAAATGCTAAAATTCTAATTGTTGGATGTGGCGGTTTAGGAACACCTGTGATTGATTTACTTTGTAGATCAGGTATTGGTGAAATTGGTATTATGGATCAAGATAAGGTGGATATATCAAATTTACATCGACAAGTTATGTTCACTTCTGATGATGTTGGAAAATATAAAGTTAATATTTTAAAAAAAAAAATTAATAAAATAAATAAAAAGGTAAGAGTAAAAACTTATAGAGTTAAAGCAGAAGATGAAAATTTAGGGAAAATCCTTAAACAATATGATGTTATTGTTGATGGTACGGATAATTTTAAAGCAAAATTTCTTTTAAATGAATTCTCAATAAAATATAAAAAAAAACTTATTATTGGAGCAATAAGTAAGTTTGAGGGACATATTTTTACATTTGATTTAAGTTTAAAAAAAAGTCCATGTTTGAAATGTTTTTATCAAGGGGAACCATCAGAGGGAGTTTTAGATTGTGAAACTGACGGTATATTAGGACCAACAGCAGTTATTGCTGGTAGCCTACAAGCAAATGAAGTTTTAAAATCAATTTTAAATGTTGGGAAAAATTTAAGTTCACATATTTTAATTATAGATTTATTAGATCTTAAATTTAGAAAAGTATTATTTAAAAAAAGAAAAGGGTGCGTATGCGAAAATATTTAGTACTTTCATTTCTTTTTCTTTTACCAATTTCATCGACAGCTCAAGAAAATAGTTATTTTCTAATGTTAAAAAATAAAAAAGTAAATGTAAGATATGGTCCAAGCCTGGATCATCCTGTTAAATATATTTATAAAAAAATTGATTTACCTGTGAAAGTAATTGATAAAAAAGAGAATTTTAGAAGAATAATTGATCATAAAAAAAATAGTGGTTGGATCCATATTTCTCAACTAAGACCTTCTCGCTCCTTAATCACTACAAATGAAAAGATACTTTTTAAAAACTCAACAAAATACTCAAAACCACTCGCCAAATTAGATCAAGGACGTCTACTTAAAGTCATAAAATGTGAGGAAAAATGGTGTAATATTAAAACCGGTAATTATTCGGGTTGGATTATAAAAGATAAAAATATTTGGGGTATAGTTAATTAAAGTCTGCTGAAAGAGCTTTAATATTGTCTTTTGAAAATTTAGTTGTATGTGAATATTCCTTATGATCAATACCAACCTCAATAATATTATTCTGATCTTTAAACTTATTAACCTGATCATCTGAAAAATTAAAATGTATAAATTGTACAGATGAAGCCTTTCCATCACCTGATGTTCGATCTACATCCATCTCAGGAACAGCATATATTTTTTCATCATCAATTTTAATGAAGATATTTTTTTCTACTCCACCTAATTTTCCAAGAAACTCTGCTCTTATAACTGGATTGTCGATCTCAAACATTAAAGTTGCAATTAATTCTTTACCATTAGGAATGAGAGGATTATATGCAGCTAACTCATCAGCTACTTGTTCATCACCTCCTTTTTCAATGTAAAGCATTTCTTGTACTTGAGCTATCATTGTCTCATAACACTCAAAATAAAATGTTGCATAAGGTCCTAGAAGAATTCTTCTATTCTTTTTAAATTCAACTAATTCTTTTCTCATTTGTCTTCTAACTTTTGTATAAGCATCTAATGGTAGAAGATCTTCTTTAGTAATTATTTTTTGCTCTTTTGACATTCTATAATCCATAACTTTTTGAGACTATTTCTATTGGATGTACAGCTTCATCACTAACTATATTTGTATCTTCAGTTAGCTGCTTAATATGTTTTCCAGCCAATGGACAGTCAGATGCCATATATTTATTATTTTTTCGTTTAACAGTACTTGCGGTAGTTTTGCCCACTTTGTTTGCAATGTCGTGAGTTCCTTTCATTATTCCAAAAGTTCCTCCATGACCTGCACATCTTTCAACAACATCTAATTTAATATTAGGGATTAGTTTAAGCATATCCCTTGCTTTATTACCCATATTTTGAGCTCTTGCATGACAAGCATTATGAACGGTTACTCCACCGTCAATTTCTCTTAAACCGTCAACTAAACCCTCTTTATCGGCAATATCAATCACGTATTCGTCAATATCGAGAGTGTTTTGAGAAAGTTTTTTGATTATGCCATCATCAGGCATTAACAAAGGCCATTCAAATTTTAACATCAACCCACAACTAGCTGTTAAAGTAACAACTTTAAAGCCTTTTTCAATATATTTATTTAATTCTCTTGAAACTAGTTGGGCTTGTTTTGTAACTTGATCTAAATCAGCTTGCTCTAAGTAAGGCATGCCACAACAACCCACATAAGAATGTTCTACCTCTACATTGTTGTGGTGTAAAACTTTTAAAGCTGCCTCACCAGTTTTTTTCTTATTAAAATTTACAAAACATGTTGAATAAATAACTACTTTTCTCTTAAGATTTTTTTTTAAATTATTTTTTTTGAATTTTTCAAAATACTTAGAAAATGTTTCTTTGTTATACCTTGGTAAGATAACTCTTTTATCTATACCAGTTAAAAATTCTAATACTTTTCTAGCAAATTTGTTTTTTATATTAGTAATCCAATTTATTATAAAGTTAAAAAATACTCCTATTTTTGAATTTCTATCAATTTTGGTTAATTGATTTGCAGTTTTTGAAATATCACCATTTTTTCTTTGAGCAGTCCTATATCTCAACATTAAATGAGGGAAATCTAAATCAAATTCATGCGGTGGTACATAAGGACATTTAGTCATGAAACACATATCACATAGAGTACAAGCATCGACAACGGGTTTAAACTTATCACTTGAAAGATCTGATACTTCGCCGCCTTTTGTTTCATCTATAAAATCAAACAACTTTGGAAAGCTATCACACAAATTAAAACATCTTCTACATCCATGGCATATATCAAAGACCCTTCTCATCTCCTGATCAATTTTCTCAGGGTTTATAAAATCTGGATCTCTAAATTTTAATGGATGTCTTGTAGGTGCTTGTGTACTACCTTCTTTATTCATATAATTTAATTGTAGTGTTTGTGGACGAGAGGGGTTCGTCCACAAATTTTGTTTAAGAAATACTTTCTAAAGTTTTTTGAAACTTTCCAGCATGAGATTTTTCAGCTTTTGCCAAAGTCTCAAACCAGTCAGCTATTTCATCAAAGCCTTCATCTCTGGCTGTTTTAGCCATTCCCGGGTACATATCTGTATACTCATGTGTTTCACCTTGAATTGCAGACTCAAGATTTGCTTTTGTTTCACCGATTGGCTTACCAGTTGCTGGATCACCAACTTCTTCAAGATATTCTAGATGACCATGTGCGTGTCCGGTTTCACCTTCTGCAGTTGATCTGAATACTGCTGCTACATCGTTAAAACCTTCAACATCAGCTTTTTGAGCAAAATAAAGATATCTTCGATTTGCTTGGCTTTCACCAGCAAATGCTTCTTTTAAGTTTTCCTCTGTTTTACTTCCTTTTAATGACATATTTACTCCTACTATTAATAATGATTCTAAAATATGGTTTATATAAACGTTAAAAAATATATGTCAACAGTTTAGAATAAATACAATGTATTATTTAAACTATTGATATTATTGAATTATTTTTGAGATTGATTATCACTCACAATTTTAGCGATAACTTCTACTGATTTTATTTTTTTTCCTGGGATTGTTCTTTTAATATTAACTTCATCAACATCATCTTCATGAATATCAATTAATCTATTTTCTTCTTCATCAAAGAAATGGTGGTGATGAGTAACATTTGTATCGAAATAACTTTGTGAAGCATTCAGTGGAATCTCTTTTAAATAGCCCCTCTTGATAAATGCATGAACAGTATTATAAACTGTTGCCAGTGAAACCTTAATATTTGCTTGATTTTCAATGATTTTAACCAATTCCTTTATTGTAAAGTGAAAAGTCTTTTCAGCATCAAACAAAACTTCGCAAATTTTAATTCTTTGTTTTGTGGGTCTTAGACCTGATTTTCTTAATTTTTTTATATATTGCTCAGCGTAAGCCATTACTAATTATAATTATTCTAAAGAATATCTATATTATAATTGTGGTAAATCAAGTAATAAGATTACAAATTTATGAAAAAAAATTCCTTTAATTATGATGAATTAATAGGTTGTGCAAATGGTGAGCTTTTTGGCCCTGGTAATGCAAAATTACCATCTCCTCCAATGCTTATGTTTGACAGAATTACTGAAATTGATGAAAATAAGGGTGCTTTTAGCAAAGGATTGATGAAAGCTGAACTTGATATTAAAGATGATTTATGGTTTTTTGATTGTCACTTTAAAGAAGATCCAGTTATGCCAGGATGTTTAGGTCTAGATGCAATGTGGCAGTTGGTTGGATTTTACTTAGGTTGGCTTGGAAACCCAGGAAGAGGAAGAGCTTTAGGGGTAAGCACAGTGAAATTTACTGGAGAAGTTTTAAAGAATGTCAAAATGGCAACATATATAATTGATATGAAAAGAATATTAATTAAAGGTGAGACAACTGTTGGCTTAGCAAATGGAATTCTTCTGGCAGATGATAAAAAGATTTACTCAGCTGATGGTCTAAAAGTAGGATTATTTAAATAATGAAAAGAGTAGTAGTTACAGGTTTAGGAATTATTTCTTGTTTAGGTAACAATCAGGAAGAAGTTCATCAATCTTTATTAAATTCTAAGTCAGGTATTTCTTTTTCCGAAGAGTATAAAGAACACAATTTAAAAAGTCATATCCATGGAAAGCCAAATATAAAACTTGAAGATCACATAGATAGAAAAACAATTAGATTTATGGGCTCTGGATCAGCTTATAATTATATTGCAATGAAAGAAGCAATTGAAGATTCTGGACTAGAAGAAAGTGAAGTAAGTAATTTTAAAACTGGGATTGTTATGGGTTCAGGTGGACCTTCAATAGAAAATGTTATTTTAGCAGCAGATAAAACTAGAGCTAAAACTCCAAAATTAATGGGACCATTTATAGTTCCAAGAACAATGGCGAGTACAGCTTCAGCTACACTTGCTGTGCCTTTTAAAATTAAAGGTACGAATTATACAATGAGTTCAGCATGTGCAACTAGTGGTCACTGCATTGGAAATTCTATGGAATTAATTCAAATGGGAAAACAAGATATTGTTTTTGCTGGTGGAAGTGAAGAAATTCATTGGGCAATGACAGCAATGTTTGATGCAATGACTGCACTTTCATCAAAATATAATGATACTCCTGAAAAAGCTTCAAGGGCATATGATAAAACAAGAGATGGTTTTGTAATTGCAGGAGGTGCAGGGGTTCTAGTCCTTGAAGAGTACGAACATGCAAAAGCAAGGGGAGCTAAAATTTACGCAGAATTAACTGGTTATGGAGCAACCTCAGATGGATACGATATGGTAGCCCCATCAGGTGAAGGAGCAGTAAGATGTATGAAAATGGCAATTTCAACTTCTAAAAATAAAATAGATTATATAAATACTCATGGAACATCTACTCCTGTAGGAGATATTACAGAATTAAATGCAGTAAAAGATACTTTTGGAAATGAAATTCCAAAAATAAGTTCAACCAAATCTTTGTCAGGTCATCCACTAGGAGCTGCTTCAGTTCACGAAGCTATATATTGTTTAATTATGATGAAAAACAATTTTATTGCTGGATCAGCCAACATCGGTGAAATGGATGAAGAGGCTAAAAAATTTCCAATCGTTGCTAAAACAGAAACAGAGGCAACTTTAAATACAGTTATGTCAAATAGTTTTGGTTTTGGTGGAACAAATGCAACACTAATTTTTGAGAAAGTTTAATTAATGTCTTTAATGAAGGGAAAAAAAGGACTGATAATGGGTGTCGCGAATGAACGGTCTATTGCGTGGGGTATTTCGCAAAAACTTGCTGAAGCAGGTGCAGAATTAGCTTTTACTTATTTGGGTGATGCTCTTAAAAAAAGAGTGGTACCTTTAGCAAAAAAACTCAATTCAAATGTTACTTTTAGTTGTGACGTTGAAAAAAAAGAGGAAGTAGTAAAACTTTTTGAAGATATTAAATCCCAATGGGGCGAGATAGACTTTGTTGTCCATGCAATCGCATTTTCAGATAAATCTGAATTATCTGGAGAATATTTAAATACTACTAGAGAAAATTTTCAAAGAAGTATGCTTATTTCATGCTTTTCGTTCACAGAAGTTGCAAGAGAAGCTTCTAAAGTTATGAAAGTGGGTGGTAGCATGATCACTCTAAGTTATGAGGCTAATAAAGCTATACCAAATTATAATGTCATGGGTGTTTGTAAAGCAGCATTGGAGTCTAGTGTAAAATATTTAGCACGTGATTTAGGAGCTAAAGGAATTAGAGTTAACGCAATAAGTGCTGGTCCAATTAAAACTTTAGCAGCATCAGCAATTGGAGATGCAAAATTTTTATATAAATGGAATGCGGATCACTCATTTTTAAAAAGAAATGTAGATAATTTAGATGTTGGAAACTCTGCACTATATCTTCTAAGTGATATGGCAGGTGGTGTGACTGGTGAAATTCACTATGTAGATGCTGGCTATAACAAAGTAGGAATGCCAGATCCTAAAAATATATCTTAAATTCGATTGTTATGCTTATATTAGTTTGGTTTGTGGTTTGTATAATATTTTTTATTGTACAATTAATCCTTGAAGGTTCTGGTCATGCATTAGAAGTTTTTGCCCTATTGACTGCAATTGCTTTATTCTTAATAAATAAATTAGGTAAAAAAAAAGTTAAATAAAACAATTTATTGTGAGAAGAAATTTTTTAAAAATTGCAGCTACATCTGTATTGGGTTTAATAATCTATCCATTAAACTCTTTAGCTAACAACTTAGTTGGATTTAAAAAAAAATTGAAAAATGATGAAAGTGAATACAATATTATAAATCCTGACCTTACTGAGGAGCAGAAAATAATAATGTTTGAGGAAGGTACTGAGCGTGCTGGTACGAGTGAATTAAACTATGAAAAAAGAAAAGGGTCATATCATTGTGCTAACTGTGGTGTGAAATTATTTGATTCCACTGCAAAATTCGACAGCGGAACAGGTTGGCCCTCATTTACTGAAGCAATACCAGGAGTATTTGTAACAAAAGTTGATTATTCATTTGGCATGAAGAGAACTGAATATAGTTGTGCAAATTGTGGTGCACACCACGGGCACGTATTTAATGATGGACCAGATGGTGGAAAAAGATATTGTAGCAATGGTCTTTGCTTATTATTTATACCAGAAAGTTAATAACGAGAATATTGCCAAAAATTAAACAGCCGCCTGCTTAATAGATAGTTTTACTTTACCTCGATCAAATCCAATAACTTTAACTTTAACTTCATCACCTTCTTTGACTACATCAGTAACTTTAGCAACTCTTTTGTCTGCAAGTTCTGAAATATGGACTAATCCATCTTGTTTTCCTAAAAAATTCACAAATGCACCAAATTCCATAATTTTCATAACTTTTCCATTATAGATTTTATTTAATTCAGCTTTTGCAGTTATATCCTTAATCATTTGCATTGCTTTATTTCTAGATTCTTCATCTGGAGCTGCTACAGTTACATCACCTTCGTCATTAACATCAACTTTTGCTCCTGATTTTTCTACTATTTCTCTGATAGTTGCACCACCTTTTCCTATTACAGCAGCAATATCTTTTTTGTCTACAGTAATTTTTTCCATTTTCGGTGTGTGTTTTCCAACATTATCTCTTGATTTAGAAAGTGCTTTATTCATCTCACTTAGGATATGGACTCTCCCATCTTTAGCTTGTTTCAATGCCTGCTCCATGATCTCAAATGTAATTCCAGTGATTTTAATATCCATTTGTAATGATGTGATCCCATCTTTGGTTCCAGCAACTTTAAAGTCCATATCTCCAAGATGATCTTCATCACCAAGAATATCCGATAATACTGTAAAATCATCACCTTCTTTTATTAAACCCATTGCAATTCCTGCAACTGGTTCTTTTATAGGAACACCTGCATCCATAAGAGCTAGAGAAGTTCCACAAACAGTTGCCATTGAAGATGAACCATTTGACTCAGTTATTTCTGATACAATCCTAAATGTATAAGGAAAACTTTCTTTTGATGGTAGTGAGGAGTTAATTGCTCTCCATGCTAATTTTCCATGACCTATCTCTCTTCGACCTGTTCCAATTCTACCAGTTTCACCAACTGAGAATGGAGGAAAATTATAATGCAACATAAATCTTTCTTTTAGAAGACCATCTAGACTTTCAATTCTTTGTTCATCATCTGAAGTACCTAAAGTAGTTGTAACAATTGCTTGAGTTTCACCTCTTGTAAATAATGCAGAACCATGAACTCTAGGTAAAATACCTACTTCACACATTATTGGTCTGACATCTGCAAGACCTCTTCCATCAATACGATTTTTATTTTTTAGTATGTCAGTTCTTACTATAGATTTCTCTAAATTTTTGAGTTGAGAGTTAACATCTAAATCTGTGTAATCTTCGTTTTCCTCATAAAGTTTTTTTGCTTTCTCAGTTATTACAGAAATTTGATTTGATCTATCCTGTTTATCTCTAGTAGAGAATGCTTTCTTCAGATCTTCAGTAAATTCTTCCTCTAATTTCTTTTTTATTTCTGAAAGATCTTTTTTTTCAACAACCCATTCTGGTTTTCTACATTCTTTTGCAAGATCTTCTATCATTTGAATTATTGGAATAAAACCTTCATGACCAAATTTTACAGCATTTAACATTTCTTCCTCTGTTAAACCATTTGCTTCTGATTCAACCATTAAAACTGCATCTTTAGTACCAGCAACCACTAAATCTAATTTGGACTCCTCTAATTCTTTTTTTGATGGGTTAAGCACATATTCTCCTTTAATAAAGCCAACTCTAGAAGCTCCGACAGGACCCATAAAAGGCATACCTGATATAGCTAAAGCTGCTGATGATGCTATGATAGATAAGATGTCTGGTTCATTTTCTTTATCATAAGATATTACAGTTGGTAACAGCTGCACTTCATTTTTAAATTCATCAGGAAACAATGGCCTAATTGGTCTATCAATTAATCTTGAGATAAGAGTTTCACTCTCAGTTGGTCTTGCCTCCCTTTTAAAATAACCACCTGGAATTTTACCAGCTGCATAATATTTTTCTTGATAGTTTACTGATAGAGGAAAATAATCCATTTCTGGATTTACTTTTTTTGCACCAACTACCGTTGCCAAAACAACTGTTTCTCCACACTGAGCTATGATTGCTCCATCGGCTTGTCTTGCTATCTTACCTGTTTCTAAACTTACTTTTTTTCCACTAATTTCTATTTCTTTTTTAATTACTTTAAACATTTACTTCCTTAAATTTAATTTTGATAATATTGCTTTATATGCTTCCATATTGTTTCTTTTTAAATAATCTAATAATTTTTTTCTTCTATTGACAGCTCTCAAAAGACCAACAGAAGAGTGTTTATCTTTTTTAAATTGCTTCATGTGTTTTGACAGACTTTCAATTTTTCCTGTTAATTGAGCAATTTGCACTTCGGAAGATCCTGTGTCTTTCTGATGGACTTTTAGTTCGTTTACTTTTTCTTTCATTTTTTTCCTTATTTATTTGTTTGTTTAATTAAATTTTCAATTTTTTCTGCATAATCAAAAGAATCATCTTTTACGAAGAAAAGTTTAGGTAAAAACTTCATTATTATTTTTTTAGATAATACTTTTCTAATAATAAATGATGATATTTTCAATTTTTCAATAATTTCCTCAGTATTTTTTCCACCTAATGGCATTACAAATATTTTTGCTGTTTTTAGATCTGGAGACATTCTCACCTCTGTAACTGTAATTTCTCTAGTTGATAAGTTTGGAATTTTTGCTTCATCCCTTAAAAATAGAGTACCCAGTGCTTGCTTAATCATTTCACCTACTCTTAATTGTCTTTGTGAAATAGGTTTTCCTAAATTTTTCATCTAAATTGTTCTTTCAGTTACTGTTGAATTATAGACTTCAATAATATCTTTTTTTTGGTAATCAGCGAAGTCTTTAAGAGTAATTCCGCATTCTAAACCTGCTGAAACTTGTTTTGTTTGATCTTTTTCTCTAAATATTGAACCTATTTTTCCACTAAAAATGATAGTTCCATCTCTTATAACTCTTGCATTAGAATTATGCGTAATTTCACCCTCGACAACTTTTGATCCAGCTACTTTTCCAACTTTTGAAACTTTGAATATTTCAAGTATCTCTGCACTTCCAATTATTTTTTCCTCAATATTTGGGGATAATAAACCTGCCATTTTGCCTCTTATAAAATCTAAAACTTCATAAATTATATTAAATGACGAAATTGAAATTTTTTCTTGCTCAGCTCTTTTTTTTGCTTCTTTGCTTGGTTTAACGTTGAATGCGATAATTACTGCCTCAGATGCTTTTGCCAACGTCACATCCGTTTCGGTAACCATACCAATATCTGAGAGAAGTATTTTTGGTTTAACTTCATCATGTTTAATTTGATCTATTGCATTTTTAATGGCCTCTGAAGAGCCATGGACATCAGATTTAATAATAATATTTAGCTCCTCTGAAGCTGTGCTTTTAAAAGCAGAGTCTTGGGTAACAAAATTAAGTGGAATTTTTTCATTTTTAGACTCCTGAACTCTAGCCTCACACAATGATTTAGCCTCTTTTTCGCTATGTAAAACTATAAAATCATCCCCAGATTTTGATGCTCCATTTATACCAATAATTTCTATTGGGGTGGCCGGTGTGGCAACATCAATATGTTTTCCTTGGTCATTAATGATTGCTCTAATTTTTCCCCATTTAAGACCACTAACGAAATAGTCACCTTTTTTAAGCGTGCCAGCAGTAATTATTATATTTGCTACAGGTCCTCTTCCAATATCAATCTTTGACTCTAAAACTACCCCCCTTGCATTTGTTTCGAAATCTGTTTTTAGATCTAATATTTCTGCTTGGAGTACAATTGACTCAACTAACTTATCTAAGTTTTTCTTAGTTTTTGTCGATATCTCTACCATCAAAGTATCACCTGATAAGTCCTCTGCAATAAGTTCATGCTCTAATAATTGGTTTTTTATTTTTTGCGGATCTGCCTCTGGTAAATCACATTTATTTATTGCAACAACTATTGGAACTTTTGCTGCTTTTGCATGTTTAATTGACTCAATTGTTTGCGGTTTTACACCATCATCTGCTGCAACAACTAGTACTACAATGTCTGTTAACTTAGATCCTCTTGCTCTCATCTCTGTAAAAGCTGCATGGCCTGGGGTATCAATAAATGTAATTTTATTATTATGATGTTTTATCTGATATGCTCCTATGTGTTGAGTGATACCTCCAAATTCTCCAGAAACAACATTTGCTTCTCTCAAAACATCGAGAACTGATGTTTTTCCGTGATCAACATGACCCATCACAGTTACAATTGGAGGTCGATTTTTTAGATTTTCGGATTTTACTTCTTTTATTTTTTCAATAATTTCTTCAGCTCTCTTCTCTCTAATAGGATTATGGCCAAATTCTTTTACTAGATATTCAGCTGTATCTGCATCTATTGTGTGATTTATAGTTACAGTTACTCCCATTCCAAGTAAGTGTTTTATAATACTACTTGACTGTTCTGCCATTCTATTTGCGAGCTCCCTGATAGTTATTACTTCAGGCAAATTGACTTCTCTCTTTATTTGCTTAAAATTATCTTTTTCGTCATTTTGGTTTAAATTTCTATTTTCTTTTTGTTTAGCTCTTTTTAAAGATGCTAAACTTCTTGATTTTTGTTCTACATGATCATCACTTAAGGCTCTTGAAATAGTTAATTTTAATTCTCTTCTTTTTCCTACAATTTTTGAAGATTTGTTGTCTTTTTGCGAAGCTTCACCTTTTAGTCTTCTAGTTGCTCTTTGCTCTGCTAATTTTCTTTTTTCAAAGTCTGAAGTGGTTTGATTGGTTGATCTGGTAAAATTGTTTATTTTTGGCGTACTGACATTGTTTGGTCTTAAGTTATTGTTATTTTGTCTTGTGAATTGAGTCTTTCCAACAAACTTTGAGTTCTTTTTTTCTATTACTACAGAGTTTTTTGATTTTGATTTAGCTTGCTCAATACTGCTAAACGTTTTTTTTGAACTTCCTGAAATTGATAACTTTAACTTTTTTTTTTCCATTTTTCATCTCTCAATCTTTATAGACTTTATCTCTAGCTGACATAATTAAGTTGTCAGCTTCACTTTTTGATAATGCAAAGTCTTCTAAATATCCTCTTATCTTCACTCTTTCACCTTTTATAACATCATATGTTCCTGTCAGTTCATCTGAAGCCAAATCAGCCAAATCATTTAAGTTTAAAATTTTTTGCTCTCCTAAAGTCACAAGCATGCCTGGTGTAAGTCCTTCATGATCTATTAGATCATTTTCAAGTCCAAGTTTTTTTATTCTATTTGAAATTTCCTGCTGATCTTTTTCATAAAACTCTTTTGCTCTTTCAATTAATTCTTTGGCAGTATCTTCTTCGATACCCTCAATTTTAACAAGAGCCTCTTTTGAGCTATCTTTAATATCATCAATCGATGAGAATCCCTCAGCTACCAAAAGTTGTCCCAAAGTCTCATCAAGCTCCAAATTCTTTACAATATTGTCTGTTTTTTCTTTAAATTCCAGTTGTCTTCTTTCTGAGTCCTCTTGCTCAGTCATTATGTTAATTTCATAGTTTAATAATTTTGTTGCCAATCTTACGTTTTGACCTCTTCTTCCAATCGCTTTACTTAAATTTTCCTCTGTTAAAATTACATCTAGTTTTTTTGCATCATTATCAATATTTACCCTTTGTACCTCTGCAGGTGATAAAGCATTAGCAACAACAATTGCGGGATCCTCTGACCAATTTACAATATCTATCTTTTCTCCTTGCAGTTCGTTTACTACTGCCTGCACTCTACTTCCTCTCATTCCTACACAAGCACCAACCGGATCTAAAGATGTATCAATAGCCTTCACACAAATTTTTGCTCTACTTCCAGGATCTCTCGATGAAGATTTAATTTCAATTAAACCATCGTAAATTTCTGGGACCTCTTGAACAAAAAGTTTGTCCATAAACTTTGGATGAGCTCTTGATAAAAATATTTGCTGACCTCTTGGCTCTCTTCTAACATCTAAACAATAAGCTTTTACTCTATCTCCTGCTTTAATATTTTCACGAGGTATCATTTCATTCTTTTGAATAATCGCCTCAGTTCTTCCTAGATCTACTATTACATTTCCAAATTCGAGCCTTTTGACTATGCCACTCAAAATTGTGTCTTTTTTGTCGATAAAATCATTATATTGTCTTTCTCTTTCTGCCTCTCGTACATTAAAACTTATCACTTGTTTTGCTGTTTGTGCTGCGATTCTTCCAAAGTCAAATGATGGTAAAGGCTGAAGCACTTCATCGCCGATTTGTTTATTTTTATTTGTACTATTTAAATTAATTGCTTCATCTAAAGTTATTTCTAAATTTGCATTCTCTGGTTTTTCAACAATCTTTAATTTTCTAAATATCCCAATATCTCCATTATCTCTATTTATCTCCACTTTAATTTCGTTATCTGATCCAAACTTAGATTTTGCAGCTTTGGCAATACCAGTTTCCATTGATCCAATAATGAGTTCTTTATCAATAGATTTTTCCAAAGCAACGGCTTCTGCAATTCTTAATAATTCTAGTTTATCGGCTCGTCTGTTTAACATATTATTTTGTCTCAAAAAAAAATGGGCCTAAGCCCATTTTGAAATTTTAACAATGTATTTGAAATATAGTTATTTTTAATTGATTTTCAACAATATTTACTTACTAAAAACATCAGATTTATCTGTTTTTTCCCAGGAAAATGAACCATCACTCTCTGGTACCCTTCCAAAGTGTCCATAAGCTGCAGTTTTTTCATATATAGGTTTATTTAGACCAAGCATTTCTCTAATCCCTCTTGGACTTAAATCAAAATTTTCTTTTATAAGTTTTTCTACATGAATATTTTTTTCTTCATCATTATCAAATAAGTCTACGTAGATTGATAGTGGCTTAGAAACTCCAATAGCATAAGCTAATTGAATTAAACACTTATCAGCAATCTTAGATGCAACTACATTTTTTGCTAAATATCTAGATGCATATGCTGCAGATCTATCTACTTTTGTTGGATCTTTTCCAGAAAACGCACCTCCTCCATGTGGTGCAGCTCCACCGTAAGTGTCAACAATAATTTTTCTACCTGTTAAACCACTATCTCCATCAGGACCTCCAATTACAAAATTTCCAGTAGGATTTATATAAATCTCTTTTTCATCAAGACTTCCTAATAAGTTTCTTGGTACAGATCTTTCTATGTAAGGCATACAAAGTTCTTTAACTTGAGCCAAGTTAACATCTTTGGAATGTTGTGTAGAAATAACTACTGATGTTACGGCAGCAGGCATACCATCTTTATATTGGATTGTAATTTGACTTTTTGAGTCTGGCTCTATCCCTTTTAATTTTCCTGATTTTCTATCCTCAGCCATTAATCGCAAAATTTTATGAGAATAATGTATCGGGGCTGGCATTAAAACGTCTGTTTCATTACAGGCATAACCAAACATAATTCCCTGGTCTCCAGCACCCTCATCTTTATTTCCAGCAGAGTCTACTCCAATGGCAATATCGGCTGATTGTGAATGAAGATGTGTTTCAATTTTAGTTTGTTCTTTCCAGGAGAAACCCTCCTGATCATAACCGATATCCTTAATGCAATCTCTTACTTTTGAAATTAATTCATCTTGCTTAAGCTCTGGTCCTCTTACTTCTCCAGCTAAAACAACTTTATTGGTTGTTGTTAAAGTTTCACAAGCAACTCTTGCTTGTGGCTCAGAAGCTAAAAAAGTATCTACAACCATATCTGAAATTCTGTCACAAACTTTATCTGGGTGTCCTTCTGACACTGACTCGCTAGTAAATAAAAAATTTTTTTTCATGAATTCCCCCGTATTTTAAAAAAAAAAATTAAACTAATATAAATGCTTAGAAAATAAAAGAAGATCTTATTGCCCTGGGAGCTAAAAATAGTTTTATTGGACTTTTTGAAAGATTTAATTTCAATAAATCCCTTGTCGGTTGTTAAATTATTATTTATTACTTGACCTTTAGGATTTACAAAAGCTGAAATTCCGTTGTTTGAGGATCGTATAAGAGGTTTTCCTTCCTCTATCGATCTAAAGACTGAGTGAGAGAAGTGCTGATAGGGACCAATAGAGTTTCCAAACCACCCATCCTCTGATATATTTAAAATAAAATCATAGTATTTTTTACTTTTATTAATTTGGCCAGAATAAATAACCTCGTAACATATAAGTGGTATAAAATTATAATTATTCAACTTAATTGGATCTCTCGTCATATCTGCTGAAAAAGACTGATAACCTTGGGTAATTTTTTTGAAACCAAAGTTACTTAATGTTTTTTCGAATGGTAAAAATTCTCCAAAAGGTACTAGTTTATTTTTATAATATTTTTCTAATACATTAAGTTCATTATCTAAAACCAACAGAGAATTATAAATTTTTTGATTTTCATAGATATTCATTCCTAAAATAATTTTATGTTTTTTAGAAAAATTATTTGAAAATAAATTTTTAAATTTTTTTAAATCCTCAAAATAAATATTTGATAGGATACCTTCTGGTAAAATAAATAATGTTTCATATTGTCGATTTGGATCAGAAATATCAATTAATTCAGATATCAATTTTCTAGGATTTTCATTTATAAAATATCTATCAATATTAAAATTAGGAGAAATTATCTTAATAACAAATCCTAAATCTTTGTTTTCATTTAATTCATAATTTTTTAAGTTTAAATAGCCTATAAAATAATTGGTAAAAAATAATAATAAAGATAGTAGAAATATACTTATTTTAAAATTTTTTTTGTAATTAAAAAATAAAATGGTTGGTAATAAAAATAATAAAATAATTATTGAATTAAATGCATAAGTGCCTGTTATAGACAATAATTGAATAAATTCTAAATGATTTACAAAACTAAAAGAAATTAAATTCCATGGAAAACCTCCAAATACAAAACTTCTAATATATTCAAAAATAGATAAAGAGGTAGATAATATAAGAATTGATAAAAAATTTCTTTTTGGATTTAAAAATGAAAAAGTTAAAGTTGATAAACCATAAAATAATCCTAAAAATAAAGGAATTAAAACTAAAGCAAATGGTATTAATGGTTTAAATGTATCTTCAAATGTAAGCGAATTAGTTATCCAATATAAATTAGAAATGAAATATCCAAAACCAAACATCCAACCAATAATAAAAGATCTAACTTTAAACTTAGAATAATTTAACAATACCAATAAAAAAAATGGATATGAAAAGAAGTTTAGAAAGAAAAAATTATATGGTGGAAGGCTGTATGAAGAAATTAAGCCTAATATAAATATAAATGAATATAATAAAATTTTATTTTTATAAATTAAAGTCAATTTACTTTATGAAAATATTTTAAAATTGATTTTTCTTTTCTAATCATTTTATTGAAATCATTTAATCCTTTATGATCATAACCAATCAAATGAAGGTAACCATGTATCCACATTTTATCAAACTCTAAAAAAAAATTTGTTTTTTTTGATCTATTTTTTATTATTTCATAACTAATTGCTATATCACCAACATAAAGTGTGCTTTTACTTTTAATCTTAATGGGGAAAGATAAAACATCTGTTGTTTTGTTTTTTTTTCTGAATTTATAATTTAAGTTTTTCATTTTTTTGTTGTTAGTAAGCAGTACTGAAAATTCGTGATTTTTTCTTTTAAAAAAGGGTGCTTTAGATAAAATTTTAAGCCTTTTATTAAGGTAAATGTTAGGATTTTTGATATTGTTTATCCAATTTGAATGACCAGATATTACATTGGCCTTTATCATTCCTCAGAGCTTTTATCTGAATATGCTTTAACAATTTTAGATACTAGAGGATGTCTAACTACATCTTTATGATCAAAATCAACTACTGAAATTTCTTTTAAATGCCCTAGCAATTTTTTTGATCTTCTTAATCCTGACATTGACTTGTTCGGTAAGTCAATTTGAGAAGGATCTCCATTAATGACTATCTTTGAGTTATCACCTATTCTTGTCAAAAACATTTTAATTTGAGTATCGGTTGCATTTTGAGCCTCATCAAGAATTGCAAATGAATTTTTTAAAGTTCTTCCTCTCATAAATGCAAGAGGAGCTATTTCTATATCTCCAACCTCAATTTTTTTTTGTATCTTTTCAAAATCTAATAAATCATATAGTGAATCATATAATGGTCTTAAATATGGATCTACTTTTTCTCTCATATCACCTGGTAAAAATCCAAGTCTTTCACCTGCTTCGACAGCAGGTCTAGATAGAATGATTCTCTCGATTTTTTTTTCTAACAGCATTGTTAATGCTACGGCAACAGCTAAAAAAGTTTTACCTGTTCCAGCTGGTCCAGCTGAAATAATTATATCTGACTCTTTTAATGCTCTGACATAGTCCTTCTGTCTTTCTGATCTCGGAATTACAGATTTTTTTGGAGTCTTTATGATATATTCTATTTTTTTTTCAAAATCATTGTTTTGATTAATCATAAATTTACTTATAGAAGAAACTATATCTTTTTTTTCGATTGTACCATTATTTAAATATTGTTCAGTCAAAAATTGAATAGCATTTTTAACTATATTATTTTTTTCAGGAGTACTTTTTACAAGTATAGAATTACCTCTTGAATATAAGCTAGTTTCAGTAATTTTTTCTAATTCCTTTAAATTATTATTAAATTCACCTGTAACACCAAGCAACAATTCATTATTTTGAAAAATTATACTTAAGGTATTATTATCTGAATATACATATTTTAATTCAGAAATAATTTTTTTTTTATTTATCTTACTCAACTTAAGCAGCTCTCATATTTTTGTTGACTGAACCAAATAAAGTATTCTGGTTAGTCGTTTGAATTTTTACTTTTATGTTCTTGCCAATTTGATTATCATTTCCATCAAAGATTACCGGTGTAATATACTTATTTCTTCCAAAAAATTTATTTTGTTTTTCCATTTTATTTTCAACAAGCACATCAATAATTTGATTTTCCATTGATTTATTAATTTTTATTTGGTTGTTAAATAACTTTTCTTGAATTATTGTAAGTCTCTCTTTTGCAATATTTTTATCTATCATATCTAATTTTGATGCAATTGTTCCTGGTCTTGGGCTGAAAATAAATGAAAAAGAATTAATAAATTTTATCTTTTTAATTAAGTCAAATGTTTCTTCAAAATCTTTTTGTGTTTCACCTGGATAACCAATGATAAAATCACTTGAAAATTCAATATCTTGATTAATTTTTTTCAATCTCTCATAAATATTTAAATAATCATCTACAGTATGCTTTCTATTCATTAATTCTAACATCCTATTTGATCCACTTTGAATAGGTAAGTGAACAAATGGCATTAATTTTTGATTGGATGAGTAACATTCAATTAAGTCTTCAGTCATATCTCTTGGGTGTGATGTAGTGTATCTTATTCTCACCAATTCTGAATATTGATTTAGACAATTTATTATATGAGAAAGTCTATACTCCTTAGCATTTTCCAAATATGAATATGCATTAACATTCTGTCCTAACAATGTTATTTCCTTTACACCATTTTCTATTAGTTGTTCAGCTTCTCCTATAATTTTTTTAAATGGCCTAGAGTATTCAGGTCCTCTTGTGTAAGGTACTACACAAAAATGACAAAACTTATCACAACCCTCTTGGATTGTTAAGAAAGCTGATATTTTATTATTATTATTTTTTATTTGATCAAAATATCCAAATTTTGAAATAGTATCAAACTCTGTTTCCTCTTGTTTTTGATTAACTATGTATTCATCTAATAAGTCATTAACTTTATGATATGATTGAGGGCCTAAAATTATATCAATATATGGCTCTCTCTTAAACATTTCCTCATTCTCAGCTTGGGCAACACAACCAGCAATAACCATTATAGGTTTTTTTTTATTTTTATATAATTTTTTCACTCTTCCGATTTCATGATAAACTTTTTCTTTAGCTTTATCACGTATATGACATGTGTTTAGAATATAGCAATCTGCATTTGACTGATTTGATGTTTTAACAAAACCCAGCTTACTTACAGAGTCATAAATTCTGTTAGAGTCGTATTCATTCATTTGACAGCCAAAAGTTTTTATGAAGATTTTTTTATTTAACATTTTTTATTTGAGAACAAATATGAAATTTCATTTATTTTTTTTAATTCCATAAAGCTCTAATTTGTGATCTACCAATTTATATCCATATTTTTCAGCAACTTTTTTTTGTAATTTTTCAATTTCTTCGTCAACGAATTCAATTATTTCTCCAGTCTTTATATCAATAAGATGATCATGATGACTTTCGACTAATGCTTCATATCTTGCTTTTCCACCTTTAAAATCATGTTTTGTAAGTATACCTGACTCCTCAAAAAGTTTAACCGTTCTGTAAACAGTAGCAATGCTTATTTTAGAATCTATTTCAGAAACCCTTTTGTATAATTCATCAACATCTGGGTGGTCAGACTCACCATAAACTTCTTTTGATTCCGATAAAACTTTTGCTATTATTTTTCTTTGATCAGTGAGTTTAACTCCCTTTTTCAGACAGATTTGCTCTATTGTTTCAGACATTATTTATTTTAACTCGAATATATAGGTTTTATCAAACCTTTATTTTTTAATTTTTTTTTATCTAATTTTATTAAATTTTTGTAATTTTTGTTTGTTAAATTATTAGATTGAAAACCTATTAAACTAGTATTATTTACAAAAGATATGGCTTTTGCTATTGATAGGGAAATCCTTAGACTTGTAAATTTGCCAGGTCCCAAATGGACAAATATTCTATTAATATTACTTATTTTTATTTTTATTTTCTTTAAAAACTTTGAAAGTAGTTTCATAAAATTGTCAAAGTTTTGTCTACTGTTTATATGACTCGTAGTGTATGATTGTTCATCAGTGATGATCACAAAAACGATTTTTTCATTAGCAGCATCAATTATTAAATTTATCATATTTTATTTATTTTTTTTAAATGCTTACGCAGAAACTGTAAACAAAAAATATGAGCCTGATGAAAAAGGTATATTAGCTTTGATGTATCATAGATTTGAGGAAAATAAATATCCCTCAACCAATATAAAAATTGATATATTTCAAAATCATATAGATATTATTAAGAAAAATAACTTATCTTTTTTAAATCCAAAAAATTTTGAATTTGAATTTAAAAATGTGAGTAGAGAGAAAAAAATTTTACTTACAATTGATGATGCCTTTTCTTCTTTTTATTTAAATGCATGGCCTATTTTAAAAGAAAATAAAATTCCATTTATTTTATTTGTTTCAACAGAGACTGTTGGCAAAAACGGGTATATGAACTGGGAAGAAATAATTAAAATATCAAAAGAGGATTATGTATTTGTTGGAAATCATTCTCACTCTCACGAATATCTAATAAAGTATAAATTTGAAGATTTTAAGAAAGATATTAATAGATCAATTAAAATATTCGAAAAAAAACTTAATTATAATCCTAAATTTTTTTCTTATCCATTTGGTGAATATAGTTTAGAACAAAAAGAATTTATTTCTAATAAATTTGATTATGCATTTGGTCAACATTCAGGAGTTATAGATTTAAATAAAGATAAATATGAATTACCTAGATTTCCAATAAATGAAAAATATGGGGACCTGGACAGATTTAATTTTTTGATAAATCTTTTACCTATTCAATATAAAAATCTTATTCCAGAAGATAAATTTTTAGTTGACTCTAATAATCCACCATCACTTGTCATAGAGTTTTTTAAGGAACAAACAAATATTAGTAAAATTAATTGTTTCTCAAATGAAGGTGGAGAATGGAAAGATTCAAAATTAAACTATAAAGATAAAAAAATTGAAGTTGTCTTTGTTGAAAAATTTTTACCTAGAAGAGGAAGAATTAATTGCTCTATGCAAGATAATGAAGGATGGAGATGGTTTGGTACTCAATTTACACTTAATTAAATCAAGTTTTTCATTTTTAAACTTGTTGGCAAAATTTCAACATCATCAAAATCAGTTAAATTATTTTGAGTAATTATTTTTTTTAGAACTTCTGTATATTCTTTTCCAGTTTCTGCATATTTTTCCAAATAATTTACGAGTTTAAGGCTATTTAATTTTTCATCATTATCCCTTTGAATTGCACGTTCAATTCTAAAATTTTTATAACTTGAATGTGTATTAAGATTTCTTTGATATGCTCTTACTGAAGCTTTAAGAATTTTAAATTTTGCAACTTTATGCTTTTTATCTTTTTCAAGATCTAAAGGCCTTATACCTTCTCCAGACCATGTCCATTGTCCAAATAATGCATTACCCTCTTGTGCAAATCTTGAACTTCCCCACCCTGTTTCTTTAGCTGCCTGAGCTATTGCTAATGAGACTGGTATCTCATCCAATCTTATTTTAAGTTTTGATAGGTCTTTATTTTTTATTCCATATTGTTTAAATTTTAAATTTAGCCAAGATTTATCACGTTCAGTTGTATTGTTTTTGTTTAAAATTTGAAAAAGTTTTTTACGATCAAATCTTATTTTTAGATTTTCTTCAATAATAAGTGGTAAGACAATTTGAATAAATAATTTCTTTCTTTTTTTTGGACTTTCAATATTTTTTAGTTCTTTTGGAAGTCTTGTAAGCTGGTTTCCGGCATTCACTAATTTGGTTTTTTTTACTTTTTCAAGATTATATCCATTGTCTTTAAATAACTCTTCAATAGTTGAGGCACTTAACCTTTGTGGGTCTTTATCTTCTTCATCTTTACCAAAGACATCAATATCCTCAAATATATTCCAAGAAAATCTTTCCTTTGTTGAATTATTAATAAGTTTATTTTTTTTGTTCTCTATATCGATTATTTCCTCAAAACTTTGTTTTGAGGTATTAATAACAGTTTCATTAGATTTAAAATTATTTTTTATGAAATTGATTGAATTAGGTAAGATCGAAAAAACTGAAATTAATATTAAACTTAAAAATAATGTTTTTAAAAAACTTTGATTAGTATCACTTTTTTTTCTAAAATTTTTTTTTTTCATTTAATATTATTGATTCTTTATAATTAATCGTAACTAAATTATACAGCTAAAACTTCTTTAACTTCAGGGATATAATGACAAAGTAGATTTTGCACGCCTTGTTTTAAAGTTAAAGTTGAGGATGGACATCCTGAGCAACTACCTTTTAACATAACTGTAACTTTTCCATCTTTGAATTCTTTAAAAGTAATATCTCCTCCATCTCTTGCAACAGCAGGTCTGATTTTGGTTTCTAAAATTTTGATTATTTTATTTTCGATCTCACCATAATCTTTCTGGCCACCTAATGTTGACTGTTTATTAATTATAAACTCATTACCTGCTTCATAATATTCGTTAAGAAGTGAAATCACTATATGCTTAATATTTTCCCATTTTTCATCCTGAGACTTATTTATTGATAAAAAATCTTCACTTAAAAAAATTCCTGTAACACCCCTAATCGTTAAAATGTTTTTTAATAAAGGAACATTAGTCTGTTTTTCGTTTAAAAATTCATATGGGCCATCATTTGATACACCTTTTCCAACAATAAATTTTAGAGAATTTGGGTTCGGTGTTTCTTGTGTTTGAATGAACATTGTCCTTATATAACTATAAATTTAAAAATTTAAAGATTTTTTAAAAACCTATTATTTTCTTCATTTCTTTTATTTTTTTTCCTGCAATTTGTTCTGCTTTATCTGCACCTTCTGAAAGAATCTTATCCAAATATTGTTTATCATTAATTAATTTTTTTATCTCATTAGAGATTGGATAAATTTTATTTGATAAAATTTCAGCTAATTGATTTTTTAATTCTGAAAAATTTTTACCTCCAAATTGATCTAACGTCTTATCTAAGGTTTGATCTGAAATACTAGAATAAATGCCTAAAAGATTTTCAGCCTCAGGCCTATCTTTTAATTTTTCTTCTTCATTAGGAATTGAATAAGAGTCCGTCTTTGCTTTTTTAATTTTATTAACAATTTCATCTTTAGTATCTGTTAAATTAATTCTACTAAGATCTGATTGATCTGATTTACTCATTTTTTTTAAACCATCTTTCAAACTCATTATTCTTGAAAAATTTTTTTTTATCAATGGCTCTGGGACTTTTAAAAAGTTTTCACATTTAAAATCTTTATTGAACTTTTGAGCAATATCTCTTGTTAATTCTAAATGCTGCTTCTGATCTTCTCCAACTGGAACATGTGTTGCATCATAAAGCAATATATCACTAGCCATTAAAATAGGATAAATATACAGCCCAACAGATGCCTTTTCCTTATCTTTGCCAGCCTTTTCCTTAAATTGTGTCATTCTGTTTAACCATCCCATCGGAGCCATACAACTTAAAATCCAAGAACCTTCAGCATGTGCGTAAACTTTTGATTGGTTAAAAATAATACTTTTACTTGGATCTATGCCACTAGCAATAAAAGTTGCGGTAGTTTCACGAATATTATTCTTTAATTCATCTTTATCCTGCTTCACGGTTATTGCGTGTAAATCTACAACACAAAATATACACTTATTATCTTCATCATTATTTAATTCGACAAAATTTTTAATAGCACCAAGATAGTTACCTAAGTGAAGATTACCTGTAGGTTGAACACCAGAGAAAATTTTTTTTGACATCGATTAATACTTTAAATTAATATCTGAAATTTTAAAGGCTTTTGTAATAATTGAAAGCCCAATGTATGAAATGAAAGTTAATAAAACAATTAAAATAACAAAAATAAATTTGTAATTATTTGTATATTCTATTGAACTCGCTAGAAAGTTTATCAAAAAATAAAAAATAAAAATCGATATAGCATTTGAAAAAATAATTTTTGTTGTTTGAATTAAAAAATTGGATCTAAATGTAAAATAATTTTTATTTATCACAAAAATTAATAGAATAATTCCATTAAACCATGAAGAAATTGTTGTTGCAATTGGTATAATAATGAAACCAACTTGCGGAAAAAAAGTTAAACTTATTATTATGTTTAAAATCACAGAAATTAAAGAGTATTTAAAAGGCGTTTTAGTATCGTTTCTAGCAAATAAAAAAGTTGAAAATATTTTAATCAAAGAAAATGCAGGCAGTCCAAAAGAAAAATAGTATAAAGCCTTTGCGGAGTTATTAACGCTTGCCTGATCAAAAGAACCATATCCAAATAAAGCAGATGTTATTTGCTCTGAACCAACAATGAGTGCAAGCGATGCGGGTAAACTTAAAAATAAACTAAGCTCTAATGCTTTGTTTTGAATTTCTATAGTTTTTAAAGAATCATTATTTTTTACATGTCGACTCAAGTTTGGAAGAATTACAGTACCAATAGCAATACCAGCTATTGCTAAATTAATTTGATAAATTCTATCTGCATAATACAAATATGAAACTGCACTTGCTTGAAAAGATGCAATAATTGTTCCAACTAAAATATTTATTTGGGTTACTCCAGATGAAAAAATACTTGGTAAAAGTTTAGCAAAAAAGTTTTTAGTTTTTTTATTTATTTTTAAATTAAAATTTATATTTATTACAAAGTATTTTTTTACAAAAAATAATAAAAAAATGAATTGAAGAACTCCAGCAAAAGTAACGGTATAAGATAAGTAAAAAACTAAATTATCATTTAAATTTTCTGCATATAACAAACAAATTATTAATAATATATTGAGAATTATAGGAGCTGCTGCTGCAGCAGCAAATTTATTATGAGAATTTAAAATTGCCGAAAAAAAAGATGCAAGACTAATAAAAAATAAAAATGGAAAGGTAATTCTGGTTAAACTTATTGCAATATTTAATTTTTCTGTGTTATTTGAAAATCCTGGGGCAATAATTTTAATAAATGCTGGCATAAATATTTCAATTATTAGGATTGTGAAAAATAATCCTAATAATAACAAATTAAAAATTGTATTTGCAAATGTGTTTGCATCTCTTCTTCCTTTTAGAAGTTCTGAAGAATAAGAAGGAACAAAAGCTGCATTAAATGTTCCTTCTGAAAATAATCTTCTAAAAGTATTTGGAATTCTAAAAGCTACAAAAAAGGCGTCTGCTAATGGACCTGATCCGAGGTATATTGCTATAAAGAAATCTCGTACATATCCAAGAACCCTACTTAATAGAACAAATAGACTAAATGTGCTTGTTGACTTAATGAGGTTCATAAATCATATTAGTCTTAAATTTAGCTTAATTGTATATTTAATTTACCTAATGAAGAAAAACAAAATTGAACATTATACAGATAAAGAGGCCCTTGAATTTCATAATTTAAATAAATCTGGCAAGATTGAGATAAATTCATCAAAGCCAATGACATCAAAAAGAGATCTAGCTTTAGCATATTCGCCAGGTGTGGCAGCACCAGTTAAAGAGATATATAAAAATCCAAATCGAGCGTATGATTATACTACCAAAGGTAACTTGGTTGCTGTGATAAGTAATGGCTCAGCAGTTTTGGGCTTAGGAAATTTGGGAGCAATCGCATCTAAACCTGTAATGGAGGGCAAAGCAGTATTATTCAAAAGATTTGCAGATATAGATGCTATTGATTTAGAAATTGATAGCAATGATCCTAAAGAAATAGTTAATAGCATAAAAAACTTTGCAGTTAGTTTTGGAGGAATTAATCTTGAGGATATTGCGGCTCCAGAATGTTTTATAATTGAGGAAAATTTAAAAAAAATTCTTGATATACCAGTATTTCATGATGATCAACATGGTACAGCAATTATTACATCAGCAGCCTTGATTAATTCAATACATATTACCAAAAAAAAAATTTCAACAATTAAAGTTGTTGTAAATGGCGCAGGGGCGTCTGCTATGGCATGTTCTGATCTATTTATAAAGTTAGGAGTAAAGAGAGATAATTTAACAATGATAGATAGCAAAGGAGTAATCAGTTCTGATAGAAAAGGATTAAATAGATGGAAATTAAAATACGCAAAAAAGACAAAAAATAAAAATTTATATGATGCATTACAAAATGCAGATGTTTTTTTAGGTTTATCTTCAGCAGGTATTTTAAAAAAAGAAATGATTAAAAAAATGGCAAAAAATCCAATTATTTTTGCGTGTGCTAATCCTGATCCAGAAATTTTACCAGAGGAAGCATACAAAATTAGAAAAGATGCAATAATTGCAACAGGGAGATCGGATTATGCTAACCAAGTAAATAATCTAATTGGTTTTCCATATATATTTAGGGGAGCACTTGATGTAAGAGCAAAAACCATTAATGAAGAAATGAAAATTGCTGCAGCTAATGCTATTGCAAAACTAGCTAGGGAAAGGGTTCCTGATGAAGTTGCTGCTGCTATGGGAGGAGATAGGCCTAAATACGGTAAAGACTATATAATTCCATCTACATTTGATCCAAGACTTGTGAGTGTAATTCCAGTAGCAGTAGCAAAAGCCGCTATAAATAGTGGAGTTGCTAGAAAAAAAATTGAAAATTTCAATTTATATTCTGAGCAATTAAAACAAAGATTAGATCCATCGGTAACTATTCTTCAGGGTATAAATTCAAAAGTTAAAAATAATCAAAAAACTGTTGTATTTGCTGATGGAGAGGATGAAAATACTCTTAAAGCTGCAATTGCATTTAAGAATAGTGGATTAGGAAATCCTATTATTGTTGCAAAAGAAAAAATTGTTAAACAAAGATTAAAAGAAATTGGATATGGAGAAAATCTTGATATTAAAATCGTAAATTCAACTGATAAAAAGATGAGAGATAAATATGTAAAGTTTCTATTTGAGAAATTGCATAGAGAGCAAGGTCTTCTTGAAAGAGATTGTGATAGAATGATCAGAAATGATAGAGTAATTTGGTCATCTTGTATGGTGGAATGTGGAGATGCAGATGCAATGGTTACTGGAAATACAAGACGATACTCCCAATCATTAGAAAAAATTAAAAAGGTGATACCACCAAGAGAAGGTGAAATAATGTTTGGCTTAAATATGATAGTAAGTAAAGGGAAAACAGTATTTATTGGAGATACATCTGTAAATGAATATCCATCATCCGAAGAATTGGCTGATATTGCAGTCTCAGCAGCGAGAGTTGTAAGATTATTTGGATTTAACCCAAAAGTAGCTTTTTTATCTCATTCAACATTTGGTCAACCTGTAACAAGTAGAACTAAGCACATAAGAGATGCTGTAGAACTATTAAAAAAAAGAAAGGTAGACTTTAAATTTGATGGCGACATGCAACCTGATGTTGCTCTTGATGCGAAATACTCTGATTTGTACCCATTTTCAGAAATAGTAGGCAATGCGAATATTTTAATAATGCCTGGCCAACATAGTGCAGCAATATCGTACAAGATTATGAAAACTTTAGGCGGTGCTAAAGTAATCGGTCCATTGTTAATAGGCCTTGCTCAACCTATTGAAATTGCTCCATTAAGATCTTCTACTTCTGAAATACTAAATTTAGCCTCTGTTGCTGCCTATTCAGCTGGAATAATAGATTATAAAAAAAAATAAAAAATTATTATTTTTTTACTACCCTTAAATCGTCAACTAAAAAAATACTAGTTATTACATCCTCAACATCTAGAATATTATTTGCTTCTTTCGTTACCTCTTGTCTTTCAGTTTCATTTTGAGCAATTCCATAAATATAAATTTTCTTTTTATAAGTATCGATATTATAATTTACAGCTTTAATATTCTTACTTTCAATCAAAGCTACTCTTAGTTGTGAAGTAATAAGTAAATCTTTTGCAGATCTTTTAAAATCAAACTTTTCTTTAATTTGTAAATCATTTTTTACTGATCTGGCACCCTTAATTTCCCAGGCTAATTTGGTAATTTTAATTTTATCCTCAACAGAATCCACTTTTCCTGTAAGGAATATCCTTCCATCCAAAATCTTTGTTTTTACTGAAATTAAATAACTTTTATTTGTTGATAACATTTTTGCTCTAAGGTTTTGTTGCATTATTGAATCATCAATTTGTGTACCTAGACTTCTAGGATCTAATGCAATTGAAACCCCAGTTCCTAGAACTCCGGTTGAAGAATAGCCTACACAACTTGTTAAAATAACCAAACTAAATAAAATTATAGTTTTTTTAATTTTCATTTTTTAATTCAAGACAATAACTGTAGATAAGTTTTTTTGGAATTTCCCTATCCTCTGAGATTTTTTTTACAATATCTTTAATTGACATACTTTTAATTAACTTATTAATCTTTTTTTTATCTGATTCTTTCAGCTCTTTGAAACTTAAATTTTCTTTTTTTATTTCAGATATAACGACTGTTATTTCACCTTTTCGTGAATAATTAATATTTGATAGGTTTGCTACAGAGGTTCTAATATACTCTTCGTGATACTTTGAAATTTCTCTACAAATTAATAGATCTCTATTTAAGAAAAATTCCTTTAGATCATTTATACGTTTAGTAAGTTTATTCGGCGAAATAAAAAAAATAATTGAGCCATGTATTAATGACAAATCTTTAAAAAGTTTTTTAATTTGACTATCTTTTTCTGGGATAAATCCACAAAAATAATAATTATCAGAAAAACCGCTTATTGAGATTGCAGAACTGACTGCAGATGCTCCAGGAATTGGAAAAACATTGATTCCATTTTTTGCGCATTCTTTTACTAATACTCTACCAGGATCTGAAACTGTAGGTGTTCCTGCATCCGAAACTAATGATACTATTTTTTTTTCCTTTAGCAATCCAATTATCTTGTCTAAATTTTTACTTTCATTAAACTTATGATAAGAAATTATTTTCTTATTTATTTCAAATTTTTGAAAGATTTTTTTGGATACTCTTGTATCTTCGCAAAGAATTAAATCAGAATTTTTTAATGTTTCTATTGCCCTAAAAGTAATATCGCCCATATTACCTATAGGTGTAGCAACACAATATAGCCCAGGTTTAAATTTATTATTGTTTACATTCATATGAATTATTTATTTAAATATATTATTAAAACTTAAATGAAAACTTTTATTAAATTATTAATACTTTATTGCGTAAGTATAAGTCTTTTTCATCAAAGTACATATGCATCAGACAAGATTAAGATCGGGTTAATCGTTCCACTAAGTGGTGAAAATTTTCTCATAGGTGAGAGAATTATAAAATCAATAAGAATGGCTATAAATAAAATTAATGACGACCAAATAGAGATAATACCAAAAGATACTAAATCCAACCCTATAGATGCATTAAAAGTTTCTAAAGAATTGTACGAAGAAGGTGTAAAAATCATAATTGGACCCGTATTTAATGAGAGCACAAAATACCTTGATGATATAAACGAAGTTACATTCATATCATTTACAAATAAACTAATAGACAATCCAAGTAATGTTATAAGTGCAGGTGTAAACGCCATTTCCCAAATAAAAACTATAAAAAAATTTAATGATAAGAATAATTTGTCAAATAGTATTTTTTTAATTCCAAGATCAGATTTTAAAAAAGAAATAGAGGTTGCTATAAATAAGACAAAAATTCGTCATAAAGAAATTTTTTACTATGACAGGGAGCCAACCAAACTCACCAAACAAATTGAAAATTTAACTAAATATGAGATTAGAAAAAACAACCTTAAAGATGAGATAAAAAGATTAGAAAATTTATCATTTAATGATAATGAAAAAAAAATTCAAAACTTAAAAAAAAGAGACACTTTGGGAAATATAAATTTTGATTCAGTCGTAATAGCAGATTTTGATGAAAACTTAAAAAGTGTAGCAACATCACTTTTGTACACAGATGTATCTTCAAAGAGAATTTCATATATAACATTAAATCAATGGTTTGATGAAAGTCTTTTAAAAGAAAATTCTCTTCATCCTATTTATTTTCCATCAATAAATAAGAAAAACTATGAATTATTTCTTAATGATTTTAAAAATAACTATGATCAAAATGGCGACCAACTGTCATTCTTAAGTTACGACTTAATAGGACTAGTCTATTTTTTGATTTATCAAAATGATTTTAAGGTTACAAAAAATATTTTTTATAAGAGAAATAAATTTAAAGGAAAAATAGGAATTTTTGAAATAAATAAAAATACTATTACTCATCAATTAAACTTTTACAGTATTGAAGATAATAAATTCAAAAAAATTTTTTAATTTTTTTGAAAGCATTAAATCGGTGATCTATTTTATATTTCTTCTTAGGATCTAATTCACCAAAAGTTAATTTTCTTCCTTTAGGTATAAAAATTGGATCATACCCAAAACCATTTACACCTTTTTTTGAATTTGATATCTGTCCTTCAATCTTACCTCTTCTACTCACAAATTTTCCATCTGGCCAAAATATTGTAAGTACACATATAAATCTTGCTTTAATTTTTTTCTTTTTCCAGTTTTTATCTTTTTTAAAAATTTCTTGGTATACTTTTTTAATAGCAATGTTAAAGTTTCTTTTTTTTCCAGCCCAATCTGCAGAATACACTCCAGGCTTTTTATCTAAAATATCAATCTCTATTCCTGAATCATCTGACATGCTTATTTTATTTGTTTTTTTAGAAAAATATTTTGCTTTTAAAAAAGAATTTTGCTCGAAAGTCGTTCCTGTCTCCTTCGGACTGGGAATTTTGTAGTCTAAATTAGAGGAAATTTTTAATCTTTTAGGTAATAGATCTACAATTTCCTTTAGTTTTCCCTTATTATTTGAGCCAATGAATATCTCTTTAATTTTTTTTTGGGACATCTAGAAATTATACTTTTTCTTACCATATAAACATATATGGACAAGGAAGAATTAAAAAAAAATGATGATAAGGAGTTAGCTTCTAAAGATGAAAATAATAGCCATAAATTAGAAGAAAATGGTGAAAGCCAAAAAACAAGTGATGAAAACTTGGACACCCAAAAGAAAGAGGAGGAAAAACTATCCCCAGAGCAAGAAATAGAGTCTCTAAAAGATAAACTTGCGAGAACTTTTGCAGAAATGGAAAATCAGAGAAGAAGATTTGAGAAAGAAAAAGAGGATGCTTATGAGTATGGTGGATATTCATTTGCAAAAGAAGCATTAAACTTATTAGATAATCTTCAAAGATCAAAAGTTGCACTCGAAAACGATGAAAATTTAAAAAACACAGATGCACTTAAAAAAATTATAGAACATTTAGATATTATAAATAGCGATATGCTTTCAATATTTAAAAAAAATAATATTGAACCTATAAAATCAATTAATGAAAAGCTTGATCCAAATCTTCATCAGGCGATGATGGAAGTAGAGGACGACTTGAAAGAACCCGGTACTATTGTTCAAGAAATTCAAAAAGGTTTTATGATGAAAGACAGATTGCTAAGACCTTCATTGGTCGGAGTTTCAAAGAAAAAATTAGATAAAAATGAAAAAAAAGAGCAAAAAGATGAAAAAAACTAGTAAAAACAGCCAAAATTTAAATTTTCTAGATGGTTGTAGTCTAAAAATTAGCACTTATATGATCGAAAGGTAACAGAATTATGAGCAAAGTAATAGGTATAGATTTAGGAACAACAAACTCTTGTGTAGCAGTTATGGAAGGTACACAAGCTAAGGTTTTAGAAAATGCTGAAGGTGCAAGAACAACTCCTTCGGTTGTAGCCTTTTCAGACAACGATGAGAAATTAATTGGCCAGCCAGCAAAAAGACAGGCGGTTACTAATCCAGAAAATACAATTTTTGCTGTAAAAAGATTAATAGGCAGAAATTTCGACGATCCGTCTGTAAAAAAAGATGTTGAGACTGCGCCATTTAAAATTGTTAATTCCGATAAAGGTGATGCATGGATTGAAGCTAAAGGTAACAAATATTCCCCATCTCAAATTTCTGCTTTTACACTTCAAAAAATGAAAGAAACCGCTGAGAAGTATTTAGGACAGGAAGTTACTCAAGCTGTTATCACAGTGCCTGCTTATTTCAATGATGCTCAAAGACAAGCTACTAAGGATGCAGGAAAGATTGCTGGTTTAGAAGTTTTAAGAATTATTAACGAGCCTACGGCAGCATCACTTGCATATGGACTTGATAAAAAAACTAATAAAAAAATTGCAGTTTATGATTTAGGCGGTGGTACTTTTGATGTATCGATACTTGAATTAGGTGATGGAGTTTTTGAGGTAAAATCTACCAATGGTGATACTTTTTTAGGTGGAGAAGACTTTGACAATACTATAGTTGAGTACCTTTTATCAGAATTTAAAAAGGAGAATGGTATTGATTTAAAATCTGATAAATTAGCTTTACAAAGACTCAAGGAGTCAGCGGAAAAAGCAAAAATTGAACTATCTTCAGCTGCACAGACAGAAATAAATTTACCATTTATAACTGCAGATAAGACTGGTCCAAAACATATTAATATGAAAATGACTAGGGCAAAACTTGAAGCGCTTGTTGAAGACCTTATCTCTAGAACAATTCCTCCATGTGAAACAGCACTTAAAGATGCAGGTTTAAACGCTAGTGAAATTGATGAAGTGATACTAGTTGGTGGAATGACTAGAATGCCGAAAGTTATAGAAGAGGTAAAAAACTTCTTTGGTAAAGAACCAAATAAATCTGTTAATCCAGATGAGGTTGTTGCAATGGGGGCTGCTATTCAAGCTGGTGTATTACAAGGAGACGTGAAAGATGTACTCTTACTTGATGTAACTCCACTTTCTCTTGGAATTGAAACATTAGGTGGAGTTTCAACTAAACTAATTGAAAAAAATACAACAATTCCAACCAAAAAAAGTCAAGTTTTCTCTACAGCAGAGGACAATCAACCTGCGGTTTCAATTAGAGTTTTACAAGGTGAAAGAGATATGGCTTCAGATAATAAGGTTTTAGGCAATTTTGAACTAGTAGGTATTGCACCTGCGCCTAGAGGTGTCCCTCAAATTGAAGTTACATTCGATATTGACGCAAACGGAATTGTAAATGTATCTGCGAAAGATAAAGGCACAGGTAAAGAACAAAAAATTCAAATACAAGCATCAGGTGGTTTAAGTGAAGAAGAAATAAACCAAATGGTAAAAGATGCTGAAACAAATAAAGAGGCTGATAAGAAGAAAAGAGAAGCCGTTGATGCAAGAAACCAGGCAGATACTTTACTTCATTCAACTGAAAAGAACCTGAAAGAACATGGTAGTAAAGTTTCCGATGCAGATAAAAAAGCTATTGAGGACGCATCTGCAAATGTTAGAAATGCATTAAAAGGAACAGATGTAGAGGAAATTAAAAAGAAAACTCAAGATTTGGTTCAAGCTTCAATGAAACTAGGAGAAGCTATTTACAAATCACAACAAAGTACAAAACCTGGTGATGCACCTAAAGATGCAAAAGATGAAGGGAAAAAAGACGATAATGTTGTTGATGCAGACTTTGAAGAAGTAAAAGACGATAAAGAAAAAAGCGCCTAAACTATCAACCATTTGTCTATAACTAGTTATGGCAAAAAGAGATTACTACGATGTCTTAGGTGTTGAAAAAAGTGCAAGTCCAGAACAAATAAAAGCAGCTTATAGAAAACAAGCTGTCAAATACCACCCCGATAAAAATAAAGGCGATAAAGGAGCAGAAGAAAAATTTAAAGAGGCTTCTGAAGCTTATCATGTTCTATCAAATTCAGAGAGAAAGCAAAATTACGATAACTTTGGACATGCTGCATTTGAAAATGGTGGTGGAGGTGGCAGAGGAGGCTTTGGAAACTTTGACTTTTCAGGATCATTTTCAGACATTTTTGAGGATTTTTTTGGTGAAGGTTTTGGTGGTGGTGGAAGAAGATCAAGAAGATCTAACAATCGTGGCTCTGATTTAAGATATGATCTCTCTATAAGTTTAGAAGAGGCTTATGCTGGAAAAAAACAAGATATTAAATTCTCAACTTCTGATAAATGCGATGTTTGTAACGGATCTGGTTCAAAACCAGGCTATAGTGCAAGTACGTGTTCAATGTGTGGTGGTCATGGACAAGTTCGCTCAAGCCAGGGGTTTTTTACTGTGCAACAAACTTGCCCTCAGTGTGCAGGATCTGGTGAACAAATAACTCACCCATGTACAAACTGTGGGGGCACAGGTAAAAAACAAACAAGTAAGAGACTTTCAGTGACGATTCCTAAAGGGGTAGACGATGGAACTAGGATTAGACTTTCAGGTAAAGGAGAGGCTGGATCAAGAGGAGCTAGTAATGGTGATCTTTATTTATTTATTAATGTAAATTCTCATGACCTTTTCAAAAGGTCTGAAGAAAATTTGTTTTTTGAATGCCCAATATCAATTGCAGACGCTGCTTTAGGAGCTGAAATAAAAATACCAACAATAGATGGTGGAAAAGCAAAGATAAAAATCCCAGCTGGAACACAAAGTGGTAAACAATTTAGACTAAGAGAAAAAGGAATGCCATTAATGAGAGGAAATGATTATGGAGACCTTTATGTCCAAGTTAACACTGAAGTGCCAGTATCTTTAAATAAAGAACAAAAAGAATTACTTGAGAAATTTAGAGAAATTGAAAATGAAAAATCAAATCCAAGTATTAAAAAATTCTTTAAAAAAGCAAAAAGTTTTTGGAAAAATTAGATGAAAAAAAAAATTAAATATACAATCTTTGGAATTATTTACGTTTTAGCAATTCTAATTCTAGGTGCCTATTTTTATAAAGAAGGTATTGGCATAATCTAAATTAATAATTCAAAAACTCGCAAGTTAAAGTTAAAGAAGATAGTTAATCTCTTGCCATTTTAATAAAAATATCACCCATTCCACCTTGAACCTGCTCTAATGGTGCATTATTCCTTAATTTGCAATAAGCTCCAGTGTACTCATCTTTATCAATAGCCGCAATACTCTGTTCATTACATTTTGATGAATTGTGTAATAGACCAATAACAAGTCTATTATCTATTGAAATGACTTGATTATTGTCAAGAACTTTACCGTTGCAGAAATAATCTCTATTTACTTCTCGAGGAAAATCTTTTTTTCCACAAGGGTTTTTAATAGTTAAAACAGTAAATTCTTTTTCTCCATCTGAGAATTTATATTTCATATTTTTAACTTGAGAATATTTCATTAAATCACATGAGCATGGAAAACAGCATTTATGATAAAAACCGCAAATTTTTTCTCCATTTTCTGTACTTTTTAAATAGACAAAATCTGGTCGACTGTTTGGAGATATTAATGAACCAGAGACTGCACAGTATAGTTTATTATATTCAATAAAATCTTGATAAGTGATTTCTTTATCCAAAATATGTTTAAAAAATTTAGGGCCTGCAGCATTCCTATTTTGATCAGGAAAGATTTTAATCCAATCTTTTACAAGGTCGTCATAGTAATTAAAATCTTTTGAGTACGAAGGTTTTATAAAACATAAAAAAGTTATTAAAGAGAATATAAATAAAGTTTTTAAAGGTTTAAATTTTTTACAAAATATGTCGAGTATTTCTCTCATATTATTTTTGTCTTATTATTATAGTTTTATTAAGTTCATTTACATTAAATGTTTCTAATAATCCATTTGTCCAAACAACATCTATAGATATATTTTTTTCACCTTCTCTTATACCGTAGTGAGCGACAGGCTCCATTTGACATAAATACCCTGAGCCAGCATCTATAGTTTTAGCATGTTTTCTCAAATTAGAACTTAAGATTACAGTAGCTCCTCTAGCAGGAGCTCCAAATTTATTTAATGGCTTTATCCTTAAATAATTGAAATCTTTTTTAATATCAGCTTTATACATTGTTAATGGTTGCATTCCAGACTCACCATGAGCAATTAACAATTCTAAAATTCCATCATCATCTATATCTGCTACAGCTGCACCTGTTCCAAGACCATTTGCTTCATAAGAATTTTTAATATTAATTTCTTCAAAAAATCCATTTTCTTTTATTTTGAATAATTTATTTGGTTCACCAATGTTGTTCATAAATATCTCATCGTAACCATCATTATCAAAGTCTGCTGATATTACAGTTCTAATTCTTGTTGGGATATTGTAAGTTGGAGTAGCAATATCTCTAAATTTGTTGTCTTCTAAAACGAAGACTCTATGATAGCCATTCCAATTAGACGTAACTATATCTAATCTTCCTCTATAAAACACATCAGTTAAAGTTGTACCTCTTCCATTTTCATATTGATCGTCCACTTTATAATCTTCAGCAATGTCCTGAAAATATCCATCAGAGTTATAATATAAAAAGTTTTTACCTCTCTCATTTGCAGCAAATATGTCCGTTTTTCCTGACAAAATATTTCCTGCAACCACTGCTCTTCCACCAGTTATTTTATTAATTTTAAGCTGTTCTGCTAAATCTAAAATTTGTCCAGTACGCAGTTCATAAAATCTTGTAGGTCCTCCATAATTGGCCACATATACGCCATATTTTCCATCACCATTCCTGTCAACACAAACAACTGATCTTCCAGCAGTTAAATTTAAGTTCTTTTTATTGATCTCTTTTTCAAACAAATCTACAAAACCATTGCCACTCTTATCAATCAATCTATCTGAATATTTTTTCTCTCCACTATATGTGTCTGTGTTTAAAAAATAAATTTCCTCAAAACCATCTTGATCTATATCACACGCAGCTACACCAATTGTTTTTCTTTTAGCATCATCAAATATTTCATTTTTATTAATATTTACAATTTTACCATTTTGATAAGAAAGTGCTAAATTTGAAAATCCAAATCCAGTTACCACAAATTCATATTTGTTATCTTCGTTTACATCTGTAACGGAAATACCATAACTGAGTCTAAAGTCATTATCATCAATTTGAGATGTAATATCTTTAAAAAAGTCTGCTTTGGAATGATTGTGTGACACAAAAAAAAATAAAACCAGAAAAAATTTTAATAGGTATTTAATAACCATAATTGATGTATATTGTTTAAAAATATATTAAAATAATTTAATGAGCAAAGTAAAATTAGCGATATCTGGTTGCATGGGACGAATGGGCCAGCAACTGGTGAAATCTTCTAAAACTGATAAAAATTTTAAATTAACTACACTTACAGAAAACAGATTAATAGAAAAAAAAATTGCTGGGATAAAACCTAGTTTGAATCATGAAAATTCTTTTAAAAATGTTGATATAATAATTGATTTTACAATTCCTAAATGTACTTTTGAAATTCTTAAAATAGCATCAAAGCTAAAAAAAAGAGTGGTTATTGGCACAACCGGTTTCTCTAAAATGGAAGAACTTCAAATTAAAAAATTTTCAAAAAAAATTCCTATTTTGAAAGCTGGCAATATGAGTTTAGGCATAAATCTGTTGATGTATTTAACTGAAATTGCATCTAAATCATTAGGGAATAATTTCTTGAGTAAAGTATATGAGGTACATCATAAGCATAAAATAGATCATCCGTCTGGTACTGCATTGATGCTAGGTAAAGGTATAGCAATTGGTAAAAATAGGAATTTTTATAATTTAATTGGAAAAAAGTATCTTAACAAAAAAAAATTTCCTTATGGAAAAAAAATTAATTTTAACTCAATTCGTAAAGGTAAGACTGTTGGTGAGCACGAGGTAAAGTTTTCTAGTGGTAAAGAAATTATAACACTAAATCATGAAGCTTTTGATAGAGCTTTATATAGTGAAGGGGCTTTAACAGCTGGAAAATGGTTAATGAGTAAGAAACCTGGTTTATACTCTATGCGTGATGTTTTAAATTTTAAATGAGGGAGGAACAAAGAGCAAAAATTGTTCTTAAAATATTAAATAAAATATATCCAAAAACACCGATACCTCTCAAACACAGAAATATGTTTACTTTATTAGTTTCTGTTCTTTTATCTGCACAATGTACGGACGTAAATGTAAACAATGTTACAAAAAATATTTATCCAAAATATAATAAGCCAGAACATTTCGTTAAGCTTGGAAGAAAAAAAATTGAAAAACTGATAAGAAGTATTGGTATCTTTAGAATTAAAGCAAAGAGTGTTTATAACTTATCAAAAACTTTAGTGGAAAAATATAATGGAAAAGTTCCTAAAACATTTGAGCAACTTGAAGAGTTGCCAGGTGTTGGACACAAAACAGCTAGTGTAGTGATGTCTCAAGGATTTGGATATCCTGCTTTCCCTGTAGATACGCATATTCATAGACTAGCTCAAAGGTGGGGTTTGACAAATGGAAAAAATGTTACTCAAACAGAGAAAGATTTAAAAAGACTTTTTCCAAGAAAGTATTGGAATAAATTACATCTTCAAATAATTTATTATGGAAGAGAATACTGTAAGGCAAGAGAGTGCTATGGTTTATCTTGTAAAATCTGTACTAGTTGTTATCCTAAGAGAAAAAAACCACTTATAACAAAGAAAGCATAATCGATGAAAATATTAGGAATTGGAAATGCAATTGTAGATGTAATTTGCAAAGTAGATGATGATTTTATTACTAAAAATAATTTAACAAAAAGCACTATGAAATTAATTTTTGATGATAAAGAGTTCAAAGAATTATTATCAAATCTTAAGATAGAAAAAACAGTATCGGGAGGATCAGTTGCAAATTCAATCGTTGGCTTATCTCAACTTGATAATGAAGTTGGATTTATAGGTAAAGTAAATGATGATGAACTTGGGGGTAAATATGAAGATGGCCTCAAACAAGAAAATGTTAAATATTTTTATTCAAAGAAAAAAGAAGAACTACCCACTGGAACATGCTTGATTTTAGTTACACCAGATTCTGAGAGAACAATGTGTACATTTCTGGGAACTGCAGGAAAAATAAATGAAAATGATGTGAGTTCAGACGCAATTAAACAAAGCGAAATGATACTTTTAGAGGGATACCTTTGGGATGAGGGTGAACCCAAAAAAGCATTCGAAAAAGCAATTCAAAATGCGAATAAAGTAGCTATGTCTTTATCTGACCAGTTTTGTGTTGACCGTCACAAACCTCATTTTTTAGAATTAGTTAAAAACAAATTGGATATAACTTTTGCAAATGAGCAAGAAATAATGTCTTTGATAGACGCTAAATCTTTTGACGAGGTAATTAATTTTTCAAAATCTTTAAGTAAAATAATTGTTTTAACAAGAGGAGAAAAAGGTGCTGTTGCTATTAATGGAAATGAAGTTGTTGAATGCGGTATAAAAGAAGGTCTTAAAATTGTTGATTTAACTGGTGCAGGAGATCTCTTCGCTGCTGGATTTTTACACGGACATACAAATAATATGTCATTAAAAGAAAGTTTGGATAAAGGTACTGAAATGTCTTCGAAGGTTATTCAGCAAATTGGAGCAAGGCTTTAAAAAATTATTTTTTTTTCCTTTTAAAACTCCCCTTACCTTTTTTTGGTTTAATAACTCTTGGTTTATATTTTTGAGAAAATAAATCTTTAGCTATAAAATTTTTTTTAGATCTCATTTTGATTTTTTTTTATCCAAAACTGATACATGCCTTGAAATATATCAGGATATTTAATCTCAAATTCGTTCCAGTTTTTTAGAGAAGTATTCTTTTTATCATCTTTAAAGAAATTTGAATAATCTTTTTTAATTGATTTACTAGTAAAACCTAAAAATTCGAGGTTGTACTTTTGAATAAGTTCTGAAATTTTTGGTATCGTGAATTGATGTTCTTGAGCATGAAAAATTAAATCCCTAACACTTGATGTTGTATGAAAATCAAAATTTAAATTTAGTTTTTGAAATGAATTGTTCTTATTATTTTTTATCATTTCTCTGAAATTTCTTATTTCATCTATATTATTAGAAAAATTTTTATTTTTAATTATTTTTCTAGCTTCAATTATATGCTTCCTAGCAAGTTCACTGTATAAACCTAGTTTCATGAAACCATTTGGCTTCAAAATATTTAGTAATACTTTTAAACCAAGTTCTGGGTCCTCAAGGTGATGCAAAACACCAACACATTCTATGATATCAAACTTTTGTTTCAAATTTTCTAATTTGAGCAAATCTAAGTGCAAAAATTCAATATTATTTATATTTAATTCTCGCATTTTTCGCTTAGCAAAAGCTAAGCTTGAAATACTTAAATCAACTGCAAGAACAGATGAACCTTTATAATCAATTCTTCTGGCTAGTTGTTGTCCGGTTCCACAGCCCGCAATTAGTGTTTTACTATTAATGAAATCATTCTTTATAAAAATTTTATTTGGGCTAATGTCAGAATTGAGTTCAAATAAGAAGTTAGCTTTTGGATTTATATTTGCATATCTCCAACGAGGGTAGGGATTTTCTTCATATTGATTTCTAACCAATTTTGATATTTTATTTGAAATTTCAAAAGATTTAATTGTAGTTTTAAGTTTTTGCTCATCTATATAATCTTTAATTTGCATTTTAATTAAATCATTAAACAAAATATTTTTAGATGAGTAATTTTGAAGTTTGTCCCTAATTATTTTAGACTTATAAAGAGGAATATAGCAGGCAAAAACCGCAATTTCTAGCTCATTTGTTTTTTTAGAGTTTTCAATTTTAAGTTTTAGTTTTTCAATTAAGTTCATCTCATCATTTGATTGAAAAAAAATGTATTCATTAAAAAAAGATTGTTCAGCATATGAAAGGATAAAATCAAAAAATTCTTTCATTAAAGATTCATTTTTATTTTGAATTGAAAATAAAATTTCTTTTCTGACTTGACATAAAAATTTCTCTAAGAATTGGTCTCTAATAAGAGATTTTTGTAATATGTATTGAAAAAGTTTTTTTTTTAAAATTTTTTTGACTAATTTTTGGTTTAGTAAATTATAATTTTTTACAATTAATGTTTCTAATTGCTTTTTATCTTCTGTGTAAATAATTAATTTTTTGGCGTTATTAAATAAATAATTATGATTAATATTTATTTTTTGGTACAAAAATGTAAACATTTCTAATAAATCATGACTATTACCCTCTGATAAATTTGTCAGATTTATTGTATTAAATAAATCTATAGTACCCGACAGAGCCATAAGATTTTCAGGATCTATTTTGAAAATTTTTTTGTAACATTCTAATGTTTGTTTAAAATTCCTTAAATGATTATATATGTTAGCAATAATAGCATAGGACTGAATGTTATTAGGTTCTAGTTCAATTACTTTGTTTAAATAATTTAGAGCTTTTGGATAATTCTTTTTTTTAAAGCTTATTATTCCTAAATTTAAATTTGCTTGAACTAGGTTGGGTTTTAAAATAATTGCTTTTTCATAATATAATTTTGCCTTGTCTATCTTTCCAAATTCATTGTAAATATTTCCTAAATTATTAATAAGAAAAGGGTTTTGTGGTTCTAATTTTTTTGCTTTTAAAAATAATTCCTCAGCTTCATTAAATCTATCCGTTTGTGCTAATAATGTGCCAAGATAATTTAGACAGTTAATATTTTCTGGCTGTATTTGTAAAATTTCATAATAAAGTTTTTCTGCATCAGAGAAATTTTTATCTTTGTGACTTTTTGTAGCCTTAGATATTAGGTTATCAATCAAAGATTGATTCATTTTTTTGAAATCGTGTATCCCAACTTGGAACTCAAAATAAAATTATTATCATTAAAATTCTTTTTAATCTTTGCTCTCAATCTATAAATATGTGTTTCCACCGTATGTGTTTCTAATTTTAAATTATGACCCCACACCTCAGTCTGTAATTGACTGATTTTAACTGGCTTTTTTATCTTATTAAGAAAAATTAAAATATTTGACTCTCTTTCAGTTAAATTCAAATTATTTTCTTCATTATAAATCATTCTGGAGTTTAAGTTTAATTTGTAATTTCCTAAATCTATTTCAGATTGTTGGTTAAAATGCATTTTTAAAAATTTAATATTTATATTTTCAACTAATTTTGTAATTTCAATCGGTAAATTTTCAATAACTACTAGATTATCTAAATCTCTCTTTTTTTTGTTGGATAAAAATAAGTATTTAACACCCTCATTTAATTTTAACTCATTAGTATTTTTTATGTTTATTAAATCAAAATTAATATAATTATCTATTTCAGAAAGTATCTCATATAAAATTCTGAAATCATAAATTACCAAAATTTGATTATTCATATATAATCAAGAATATGACAATTATTCTTAAAAATAAAACACTTATATTTGATGATTTTATATTTAATTGTTCAATTGGAAAGAAAGGATTAATTAAAAAAAAAGTTGAAGGAGACAAAAGAACTCCAATTGGAATATTTTCGCTAGGTAATTTATATTTTAGGAAAGATAGAAATACAAAACCTCAAACAAAATTAAAATGTATTCCAATTAAAAAAAATATGGGTTGGTGTAACGATGTAAAAAGTAAAAAATATTACAATAAGTTAATCAAAGTTAATAAAAAAATTAGACATGAAAAATTGTTTAGAAAAGATTATAGATATGATTTTGTAATTCCAATCAACTATAATACAAAAAATATAAAGATTGGGAAGGGAAGTGCAATCTTTATTCATTTATCAAAACGGTTATTGCCTACAGCTGGATGTATAGCTCTTCAAAAAAAAGATTTTTTAATTTTGGTGAAAATTATAGACAAGAATACTAAAATAAAATTAATTTAACCTCTCTGTCCAAATATACTTGATCCAATTCTTAGAAATGTAGCATCAAACTCTATGGCATTTAAATAATCAGAAGACATACCCATGCTTGTCTGAGTTAAATTAACTTTTTCACTTAATTCTTTCATTTGAGAAAAAAATTTAGTTGAGTCCTGGTCATAAGGAGGGATACACATTATTCCTACTATATTTAAACCAAGATTTTTTGAAAAATTATAAAACTCCTCTAAATTGTTTTTTGATATTCCTGATTTTTGACTTTCCTGTCCTAAATTTATCTGAATGAATATTTTTGGTTTTACATTTTGTTTTTCTTGTTCATCTGAGATCTTTTTTGCTAATTTCTCATTATCTAATGAATGTATATAATCAAAAATTTTAAGAGCAAATTTAACCTTATTACTCTGTAACTTGCCTATTAAATGTAAATTGATTTTACTGTTTTGTTTTTTTATATCTGTCCATTTCTCTATTGCTTCTTGAACTTTATTTTCACCGTAATCTAAATGACCATATTCAATTAATGGTAAAATATGATCCATCTTGAACGTTTTTGAAACAGCAATAATCTTTGGTATACTCTTTTTTTCATTTTTATCTTCCAATTTTGATTTGATCAAAGTTTGAATTGATATTAAATTTTGAACAGTTTTATGCATAATAAATTTCTTGAAAAATATTACTTTATAGAAAAATTTGAAAGAACTAATATTGATAAACAAGACTTTAATACAACCATAATATACCGTAATTACAAAAAAAATTATAATATAAGAGAAATTCTTCTCATAAAAGATTACTGCAAAAAAAGTAGAAAAAAATTTATTATTTCAAATGATATAAAATTATCGATAAAACTTAGTTTAGATGGTGCTTATTTACCCTCATTTAATAAAGATTTTTCACATTTAAATTATCGCTTTAAAAAAGATTTTTGCTTAATAGGATCTGCACATAATTTAAAAGAGATTAGAATTAAAGAGAAGCAGAAAGTAGATAAAATTTTTTTATCCTCAATATTTAAGAAAAATAAAAATTTCCTTGGGATTAATAAATTTAATTTAATATCAAATCTCTCCAATAAAGGGATTGTTGCCTTAGGTGGTTTATCAAAAGATAATATAAAATTAATTAGTCTTACTAAATCGGTTGGTTTTGCTGGTATTTCATTTTTTACCAAAAAAAAGGCCCCTAAAAGGGGCCCTTTTTTTAAATAAAGTTACTTCTTAAATTAGAATGCAAATGAGAAGTTTACTTCGTATGAAGTGTTATCAGTTGTAGATGATCCAGCTACATTGTCTGTAGACTGATGTGAAGCTGAAATTGCTACACCACCCATTGTGAATGATACACTTACCGCAGATGACTCTTGATCTTCTAAAGTTGAAGAGTAATCAAGAGTAGATGCACCGTATGAAATAGATAGATCATCACTTACAGCGTATGAAATACCATATGCTGAAAAGTCTTCATCTGTTCCAGTACCTGCATCTGATTCATTTGACTGAATACCAACAGATATTGGTCCATTAGCATAAACTGCACTAAACACGTTTAAGTCTAGCTTATCTGCAGCGTCATTGTTTTCACCCATTGCAGCTTTAACAGTTAAACCCTCAATTCCAGTATAAGCAATACCGATTTCAGTAGAGCTTTCTAGTGGAGTACCTTTTGCAGGTTTGTATGCAGCTTTAAGAGCAATTGAATCATTTACTGAGTAGTCGTAAATAAATGAATTGTTACCAATTGCTGCATTAGTTGGTCCATCAACTGTTCCACCGATAGATGTTCCCCATGACTCTTCGTTTGCACTTGGAACTAAGTCATCCCATGCACCTACTGGTCCTGAAGATCCGTGACCTGAGAATACTAATACACCCATATCACCAGTATCGATTGTTAAGCTTCTGTCATCCCAAGGGCCAACATTTCCAACAGCACTAGCTCCATCTAACTGAAGGCTAGTTGAAATTGTGAAACCATTATCCATTTCACCGCTTGCTGAGAAAGTAACTTGGTCAGTCATTGACCAACCATTTCCACCATTACTGTTATCCTCTCCACCGAAAAAGATTGAAGTACCACCAGATACACTCATAGTAGCTGCTTGCGCAGATCCTGCTACTAATACAGTACCTAATGCTGTCAATCCTACTTTTTTTAGATTGTTCATATTATTACCTTTCGTTAATTGTTTAATATTAAACAGGTAATCTCTATCAATTTTCTTTGATTTTTCTGATATAATCTCAATTTTGAAGTAATTTTTTGTAATAGTGTTGTATTTTTACATCACATAAAATGTTGAAATAACTATCATTTTTGACATTCTTAAAAAAAATCTTTTAATTATAGTGTTTTTTCATCTATTACTAAGATTTTAGGAACACTTATGTCAAAATTTTTTAAATTTAGAGTCGTAAATTTTTTATTAATTTCTCTATTCGCACTTGCCTCCTGTAAAGGTTTGGAAAACCTTCCCGGAGGAGATGCCAGAGAAAACCCACCAGATCCAAAAGCAAGAGTAAAGAAAAATCTTGAGGAGGGTCGAGGTTTTAGATTAGACGATGCTTTTAAAGGAGGAAAAAAAGGAGGAGATTTCATGTTTGCTAGCGCTAACGAACTTTGGAGAGCTTCTCTAGACACTTTAGACTTTATGCCTCTTTCATCTGTTAATTACAGTGGTGGAATAATTATAACAGATTGGTATTCAGATGGAGATAGCCTCGACGAGTCAGTAAAGATATCTATTCGTTTTTTGACTAATGAAGTCAGAGCCGATGCATTAGATATAAAAGTTTTTTATAAAAAGTGCAATCAAGTAGCAAGTTGCAAGATATCACAGAAAACGGGTTCATTGTCTGCTGAGCTAAAAAAACAAATTTTATCAAAAGCAACAATATACAAAAAACAAAACAAAGATAAAAATTTCAAGCCTTATGATGGTGGAACAACTACCAGAAAAAAATAATAAAAGGTAATTTTTAAATTTTAATTCAATGGAAAGATACAATTTTAAAACCGTAGAAGAGAAATGGCAAAAAGAGTGGATTAATAAAGGAGTCTTCAGATCAGAGGTAGATAACTCTAAAGAGAAATTTTATTGTCTCGAAATGTTTCCATATCCTTCAGGTAAAATACATATGGGGCATGTAAGAAACTACACAATAGGAGATGTTTTATCTCGTTATAAATCTTTACAAGGTTTTAATGTAATGCATCCAATGGGTTGGGATGCATTTGGGATGCCAGCTGAAAACGCTGCAAGAGAAAATAATTTAGATCCTAAAGAATGGACAAATAAAAATATTTCCACAATGAAGAGCCAATTGAAACGCCTTGGACTTTCAATTGATTGGGATAGAGAAATTTCAACCTGTTCAGAAGAATACTATAAGCATCAACAATTATTTTTTTTAGAACTTTATGATAAAGGACTGGTTTACAGGAAAGAAAACTATGTAAATTGGGATCCTGTTGATCAAACTGTCCTTGCAAATGAGCAGGTTATAGATGGAAAAGGTTGGAGATCTGGTGCAATTGTTGAGCGTAAAAAGCTAAATCAATGGTTTTTTAATATTTCAAAATTCTCACAAGAATTACTTGATGGTTTGGATGAACTAAAGCTATGGCCTAACAAGGTAAAAGTAATGCAAAAGAATTGGATTGGGAAATCATTTGGATGTGAAATTTCATTTAAAGTAGAGGGAGATTTGCCGGTAAAAGAAATTAAATGTTTTACTACTCGACCAGACACTTTATTTGGATTTTCATTTTTAGCTCTTTCAGTTGATCATGATATTTCTAAATATTTTTTAGAAGATAAGGCATTTAAAGAATTTAAATCGGAATGTTCTAAAACCGGGACCACCGAGGAAGCAATCGCAATTGGGGAAAAAATAGGTTTTAAAACTAATCTTGAAGCAATCAATCCACTTAATCCTGCACAGAAAGTACCAGTCTACTTCGCTAATTTTGTTTTGATGGATTATGGTTTTGGTGCTGTTTTTGGGTGCCCTGCACATGATCAAAGAGATTTTGACTTTGCAAAAAAGTATGGTCTGGAAATAAAAACAGTTGTAAGACCTGAAAATGAAAATGATAAATTTAAGGTAAAAAATGAAGCTTACTCAGGTCCTGGAGTTTTAATAAACTCCGATTTCCTCAATAAACTTAAAGTGCCAGAAGAATCTATCTTAAAAACAATTGATATTTTAGAAGATAAAAAGATTGGTAAAAAGAAAATTAATTTCAGACTCAAAGATTGGGGAGTTTCAAGACAAAGATACTGGGGTTGTCCAATACCAATGGCTTATGATGAGGATGGTAATGTTACAACTATTCCTAAAGAAGATTTACCAGTTAAACTTCCAGAGAATGTAGATTTAAATTCTAAGGGTAATCCACTTGACTCTATAATAAATTGGAAAAATATAATGATTGGTGGGAAAAAATATATCAGAGAGACAGATACGCTAGATACTTTTGTTTGTTCATCCTGGTATTATTTAAGATTTTGTTCATCCAATAATTCAGATTATGGGTATAAGCAGGAAGAAATTGATTATTGGATGCCAGTTGATCAATACATTGGTGGAGTAGAGCATGCAATACTTCATCTTTTATATTCAAGATTTTTTACAAAAGCCTTAGGATACAAAAATAAAAAATTTAAGTTTAATGAACCTTTTAAGGGTTTGTTTACACAAGGAATGGTATGCCATGAAACTTACAAAGATGAAAACGATAACTGGTTAAGCCCTGATGAAATAGAATTAGATGGGCAACAATATTATAAAAAAGGAAATCCAAATAATAAAGTAAGGGTTGGTCCTTCAGAGTCAATGTCAAAATCAAAAAAAAATGTTATTGATCCTGAAAATATTATTAATAATTATGGAGCTGATGCAGTAAGACTTTTTATATTATCTGATAGCCCACCCGAAAAAGATGTGCAATGGTCTGATCAAGGAATGGTTGCATCGTTCAAATTTTTACAAAAACTTTGGATACTTCATAATAAAATTAAAGAAAAAATTGAAAATAACAAAGATGATGGTGGGGATAATGAGAAATTAAATAAATTTACAAATCAAATGATTGAAAAAATAACAAATAATTTAGAAGATTTTAGCTACAATGTCATAATAGCAAATATTTACGAAACATATAATTTTATTAACAAAATAATTGAAAAAAAAATTGATAGTGAGATACTTAAACTTAACTATAAAAAAATATTAATTTTATTTTCACCGGCAATTCCTCACTTCACAGCCGAATGTTTAGAAGATCTAAATTTGGTGCATGAAATAAAATGGCCAAAGGCAGATAAAAATCTTTTAGAGGAAGATAAAATAGATTATGTAATACAGATAAATGGTAAAAAAAGAGCCATTTTAAAAGAAAATAGAGACATAGATCAAGATAGTCTTGTGAGCAAAATTAAATTAAACAAATTGTCAGACAAGTATTTAAAAGATAAGTCTATTAGTAAAATAATATTTGTTAGGAATAGACTAATTAACTTAATAATAAATGAATAAAATATTTAAAAAAATAGTAATTCTTTTTTTCATATTTGGTCTTACATCGTGTTCTTATAAGCCAATCTTCTTAGAAAAAAATTATGATTTTGAAATCAAAGAAGTTATTTTAAGTGGGAATAAAGATATAAACAGAATTATTAAAAATAAATTTAATTTTGTTAAGAGTAATGAGGATAATAAAAATAAAAATTATATAATTCAAATAAATACAAAAAAAAACAAAGAAACTATTTCTAAAGACTCCAAGGGTGATCCTTTAAAATTTGAAATAATAATCCTAGTTGAATATAAAGTTATAAGCGATGGAAAAATAATTCTTAATAATAAAATTGAAAAAAATAATATTTACAATAACGACTCGGATCAATTTAAATTAGAACAGACTGAAGAAATTATTTTAGAAAACTTGTCAGAAAGTATCAGTGGAATAATTATTTCATCGATTATAAATCTAAATGATAATTAAAAGTTTTGAATTAGAAAAATTAAGATCTTTAAAACTTAATATTCATTTAATTTATGGAAATAATGAAGGTATTAAACAAGATATAATAAATAATTTTTATATTAAAAGTTTTAATGGAGAGATACTAAAATACGAGGAACAAGAAATTTTAAATAATAAAGAAAATTTTATATCTACATTGCTGACAAAATCTCTTTTTGAGGAGAGCAAATTGATTATTATATCAAGGGGCACTGATAAACTTAAAGAGTTTGTAGAAGAAATTTTAGAAAGAGATGAAATAGATGCAAAAATCATTATAAAATCATTAAACCTAGAGAAAAAGTCTAAGTTACGAAATTTATGCGAAAAAGAGAAAAAGGTAATTTGTACACCAGTTTATGAGGATGATAATAGAGCATTAAATACTGTTATTAATAATTTTCTATCAAATCAAAAAATCAATTTATCACAAGAAATGAAAAATATTCTCATTGAAAGGTCTAATGGGGATAGGATCAACCTGAAAAATGAATTGGTAAAATTAAAAAATTTGTCAATAAGTAAAAAAAAATTAAGTACGGACGACGTATTAAAACTTTCCAATCTTACTGAAAACTACAGTGTGTTTGAATTATCAGATAATTATTTAGCTAAAAATTCAAGGAGAGTTTCCAACATTCTAAATGAAAATCATTATTCCTCTGAAGACTGCATGCTGATTATAAGAACAATATTAAATAAATCAAAAAGACTTTTAAAAATTAGAACTGAAATGGATAATAATTCAAATATAGACCAAATTATATCAAGTTTTAAACCACCAATATTTTGGAAAGAAAAAGATATTGTAAAAAAACAGGCCCAATCATGGTCCACTAATGAGGTAAAAGAAATTATTTTTAAAATAAACGAGTTGGAGGCCTTAGTTAAACGAAATACAGTAAATTCAATGGTTTTTGTCTCTAATTTTGTTAGCAATTATTAATAATTTTGCTTAATAACCTCCACTAACCTATTAAGCTGATCTATACCTTTATACTCTAAAATAATAGTACCAGAATTATTTCTTGTATTTTTAACAAAAACTCTCATACCAATTTTGTCTGTTAACTCTTTCTCAAGACTCAAAATATTTGGATCTTTTCTCTTATTTGAGCTGTTGGAATTTGATTTTAACAATCGTACTAAATTCTCAGCTTGTCTAACAGATAACTTTTTTTGAATAATTTTCTTTGCTAAAAGTAATGCATTATCTAAACCAACCAAAATTTTAGCATGACCCTGTGATAATTTTTCTTCAATTATGAAATCTATAATTTCTTGGGGAAGAGATAGGAGTCGCAAACAATTAGAGATATGAGCTCGACTTTTACCAATGAATTTTGACACCTTATCCTGGTCATAATTAAATTCATCTATTAATCTTTTATATCCCTGGGCTTCTTCAATTGGATTTAAATCTTTTCTTTGAACATTTTCAACAATAGCAAACTCTAATGACTTTAAATTATCTACATTAATTACAACAACAGGAACTTCATGTAATCCTGCATATTGAGCTGCCTGCCACCTTCTTTCTCCAGCTATGATTTCAAATTTATCTTGTAAATCAGAAGATGGTCTAACAATGATAGGCTGGATAATACCTCGCTCTCGTATGGAGTTGGTTAATTCCTCTAAAGCTATCTCATCAAATTTTTTTCTTGGTTGATACTTATTTCTTACTAAAGAACTGATTGAAATATTTTTTTTATCATCAATTTTTTGACTTTCGCCTATCAATGATGACAGTCCTCTTCCAAGTCCCTTTTTTGATTTAAACGGATTTATCATGCTGCGCTCTCCACTGGACTATCTTGGTTTAAAAATTCCTCTGTAAAATTAAAATATGCTTTACTACCTTGACATTTACTGTCATAAATAAGTACTGGAACACCATGAGAAGGTGCTTCTGATAATCTGACGTTTCTTGGTATTGCAGTTGTATAAACTTTATCTTTAAAATAGTTTCTTGCCTCTGCTTCTACCTCGCCTGATAATTTGTTTCTCTTATCATACATTGTCAAAAGTATTCCTCTTATTTCTAAAGAGGGATTTAGGTTCGTTTTTATCCTTTCAATTGTTTTGATAAGTTGCGTCAATCCCTCTAGAGCAAAGAATTCAGTTTGAAGTGGCACCACAAGGGCATTAGAGGCTACTAACGCCATTACTGTAAGAAGGCTTAACGATGGAGGGCAGTCAATTATGATGTAGTCATAAGATAGCCCAGAATTGTTTAAAATAGCGACTAATTCATCTTTTAATTTAAAGGCTCTTCGACTATCACCAGCTGTCTCAACCTCAAGTCCAGACAAATCTACATTTGATGAAATTAAATCGAGATTTTCAAAACTTGTAGATTGAATAACCTCTGAAATTTCTTTATTTCCATTCAATACATTATAAATGGTTTGATCGGAATCAGTTGTATTGGATAATCCAAGACCGGTAGTAGCATTTCCTTGAGGATCAAGATCAATGACAAGAATTTTTTTTCCTTTCATTGTTAAACCAGCAGCCAGATTGATGACAGTTGTAGTCTTACCCACTCCACCTTTCTGATTTATAACTGAAATTATTTTTCTATTCATATTTTTTTTTTAAATTTGATATTTTTACTACCGATGACTCATTGCTTGTTAGACTTTTCATTTCTTCTAAATCAAATTTCCATTTTTTGGAGACATCTTTTAAAATTTTTTTTCCACTTCTACCTAAATATACGACTATGTATTTAAATTTTTTGAAATTTTTTGTTGCTATTTCAAATATTACAGGCAAAGGTTTGAATGCTCGACAAATTATTACATCAGTAACTAAATTTTTTTCTTCAAATATATTTTTTTGGTAAATTTTTGCTTCTAATTTAAACTTTTCAACCATTTCTTTTAAGAAATTACTTTTATGATAACTTTTTTCATAGAAAATTAGCTTAAAACCTTGCTTTTTTGATTTCATCAAAATACCCAAAACTATACTAGGAAGACCTGCACCTGAACCAAGATCAGTACATATTTTTATATCATTTTTGTTAATAAATTCAATGGTTTGTGCACTATCATAAATATGCCTTGTATTTATTGAACTTTCTGTGCTTGAACTTATCAAATTAATTTTTCTATTAGTATTTATAATTGATTTTGAATAGTCTTCCAGCTCACTCAATGTTTCACGTGAAACATTTGGTAGTTCAATTTTGTCTATTTTTATTATTTTCGAATCAATCAAGCTATATTCTTAATAGACTTTCTTTTAACATGAGACAACAAAATATATACTGCTGCTGGTGTAATTCCATCTATCCTGAGAGCCTGACCTAAAGTTTTTGGCTTTATTTCCTTAAATTTTGACTTTACTTCATTTGATAATCCGGAAAATTGATCATAGTCAAGGTTTTCTGGTATTTTTAAATTTTCATCTCTTTTAAATGCTAAAATATCTGCTTTTTGCTTCTTTAAATACCCTTTATAATGTGCTTTTATCTCAATCTGCTCATCAATTTCACGTGAAATATATTTAATTTTAGGCCAAATTTCCCTAATTTTACTCATATTTACTGACTTTTGGCTCAATATTTCAATTGCATTTCTTTTGATACCGTCTTTAGCAATATTTACTCCAAATTTAAAAGCTTTTGAAGGTGAAATTAGAGATTTTTCCATATCTTCAAGACTTTCTGCCAATTTAGACGCTTTCTCTTTATATACTACTTTTCTTTCCCCCAAAATAAGACCTATATCAATTCCTTTTTGGGTTAGTCGAATATCAGCATTATCAGATCTTAAAGATAACCTGTACTCTGCCCTTGAAGTAAACATTCTATAAGGCTCCACAACTCCTTTAGTGACTAAGTCATCTACCATAACTCCTATATAAGCCTCAGATCTATCAAGGATAAATGGTTCTTTTCCTTTTATAGAGAGTGCAGCATTAATACCTGCTATCAATCCTTGTGCTGCTGCCTCTTCATATCCAGTCGTTCCATTAATTTGACCTGCTAGATAGAGGTTTTTAATTTTTTTAGTTTCTAATGTTAGAAATAGCTCTCTAGGATCTATAAAATCGTACTCTATCGCATATCCAGGCCTCAAAATTTTAACATTTTCTAAACCATTGATATTATTACATATTTCTTGCTGTATTTTAGCTGGAAGCGAAGTTGAAATACCGTTTGGATAAATAGTGTTATCGTTTAGACCCTCTGGCTCTAAAAAAATTTGATGCTTTTGTTTATCAGCAAACTTTACAATTTTATCTTCTATAGAAGGACAGTATCTAGGACCAATTCCTTGGATGCTTCCAGAGTACATAGCGCTACTTTTTATATTTTTTGAAATTATTTCATGCACTACTTGATTGGTATAAGTCATCCTACATGAAATTTGTCTATTGATATTTTTTTTAGTTAGAAAGGAAAAAAAATACGGATCTTCATCTGCATGTTGCTCCTCGAGTTTTTCAAAATTTATTGTCTCTGCATCCAACCTTGGTGGAGTTCCTGTTTTTAATCTTCCAATTTTAAAATTATATTTTTCTAATTGTTCACTTAATCCTGTTGAAGGTTTTTCATTAAATCTTCCTGCAGGTGTTTTTTCATCACCAATGTGAATCAAACCATTTAAAAAAGTTCCAGTAGTTAGAATTACTTTTGATGATAGTACCTTTTTACCTCCTTGTGTATTAAAGCCGATTATAATGTTTTTTTCAAATATAAACCCAATTACAGGATCAGAAAAAATGCTTAAATTACAGTAGTTTACAAGTTTTTCTTGCATATATTTTTTATACAATGATCTATCACTTTGCGTACGTGGCCCACGCACAGCTGGACCTCTACTTCTATTTAATAACCTAAATTGTATTCCTGATTTATCTGCAACTTCCCCCATTACACCATCAAGTGCATCTATCTCTCGAACAAGATGACCTTTTCCCAAACCTCCTATAGCTGGGTTACATGACATCTCTCCAATAGTATCGAATTTATGTGTAAATAATGCAGTATTTACACCTAATCTAGCCGATGCTGCAGCTGCCTCGCAGCCAGCATGACCTCCACCAATTACAACTACATCAAATGACATTTCATTTTTCATAGTAGTAATTTATTATTGATCTTAAAATTTACAAGGAAACACTTAAAATTGGCTAAAAAGTAAGTAATTTCAAGGACTATTTACCTATACAAAAATCGTTGAAAATTGACCCCAGTATTTCTTCAACATCAACTTTTCCTACAATCATACCAAGATGTCTAGTTGCTAACCTTAAGTCTTCTGCAGCTTTATCAAAATCTTCTTTGGAATTTTTATCTTCAAAATTTTTTAGGTTTTGAACACAAGCCTCTAAACTATGTCTATGTCTTTCTCTCGTAATCAATGTTTCGTTCGAACTAACAAATTTATTTTTTAATTTTTCTTTTATTCGAATAATTAATTCATCTAAGTTAGTTTCATTTTTTATTGATATAAGAATTGGATTAAATTTTTGAATTTGTTGATTAATATTTTTGTAATCTAAATCTATTTTATTGATTACAATTATAGATTTATCAGTTACTAAATCGTTCAAAAATCCAGTAAAATCAATACTTTTTGGCTCAATTAAAATTATATTTAAGTCGGCATCCTCGGCTCTTTTAAGGGCAAGTTTAATTCCTTTTTTTTCTATCTCATCTTTAGACTCTCTGATCCCGGCTGTGTCAGAAATTACAACAGGATAGCCGTCTAAATTTAAGTGTGCTTCAATAACATCTCTAGTTGTTCCTGCAATTTCAGAAACAATAGCAACATCACGATTGGAAAGATAATTTAATAAAGATGACTTACCTGCATTAGCAGGTCCAATAATTGCAATTTTAAAGCCCTCTCTTATTCTTTCACCAACTTTTTGATCATTTAAAATTTTTTCTATTTCTAATCTTATTTTTTCAGATTCATTTTTAATATTTTTAATGACATCTTCTGGGAGATCTTCTTCGGGAAAATCAATTTTGGCTTCCACGTTTGATAGAATTTTTAAAAGTTTTTCTCTTATAGAATGAAATCTTACTGAGCTTTTTCCACTCATAATTTTTATTGCTTGTTGTCTTTGAATTTCTGTTTCAGCAGAAATAAGATCGGAAATACTTTCAGCCTTAAGAAGATTAATTTTTCCATTTTGAAAAGCAATTTTTGTAAATTCACCAGGTCCAGCTAATCGACAATTCTCAATTTTTGATAATTCATCCAAAATTGCCTTCACTACTGCAATACTACCATGGATATGAATTTCAGCCATATCTTCTCCTGTGTAGCTCTGAGGTCCAGGAAACCATATCAAAATGCCCTCATCTATGAGCTCAGAATTACTGATTTTATTGAATTTTTTTAAAGTTGCTACTCTTGGTTTTGGCACTTGGCTATTAGTTATCAAATTTAGGATTTCTTCGACTTTTGTTCCTGATATCCTTATGACAGCAACTCCTGAGATACCAGGTCCAGATGATAGAGCATAGATTGTCATATTAATTATTATAGTTTTATATTAATCGTAATTATATATTTAAATAAATGATTATTTGGCTAGCTTCATATCCTAAAAGTGGAAATACTTGGGTAAGATCATTTTTAAATTCATTGTTATTTAATAAAGATAATAGCGCAGATTTAAATGAATTGAGTAAGATAGATCAATACCCTAAAAGATCTCATTTTAAAAATTTAGTAATTGAAATTGATAATTTAGAAGAGCTTTCATTAAATTGGATTAAATCACAAAAAATTATAAATCAGGATAATCAAATAAAATTGTTAAAAACACATCATGCCCTTTGTAATTATAAGAATTCATTTTTTACTAATGGTGAAGTATCATTAGGAGCAGTTCACATTGTAAGGGACCCAAGGAATGTAATTTCTTCAGTGCTTTATCATTTTTCAAAAAAAAATTATGAAGAAGCTAAACAATTTTTATTTGATGAAAACAAAGCTCTAGGCAAAAAATTTGATTTAAATGACCCAAATGCAAATAGAAATATTTTTACCGTAATATCATCATGGAAAAATCACTATAATTCATGGAAACAATTTAAGAAAAATTATTTGCTTATCAGATACGAAGACTTATTAGCAAATCCATACAGAGAATTTATTAAACTTTCAGAATATTTATCTAAACTTTTAAGTATAAAATTTGAAAATGAAAAAATTGATACTGCTGTAAAATCAAATTCTTTTGAGAACCTTCAGAGGTTAGAGAGAGAAAATGGCTTTTCAGAGTCAATAATAGATAAAAAAACAGGCCTAAAAAAAAGATTTTTTAACTTAGGCCCTGAAAATGACTGGACAAAGTTACTTAACAATGAACTTAGGGAAAATATAGAGAAAGAATTCGAGATTGAGATGCGCGAATTAAAATATATTTAAGTATGATTATCTGGCTAGCTTCATATCCAAAAAGTGGGAATACTTGGTTAAGATTTTATATTCTTTCATTATTAGTTGGTAAAAAGACGAATATAAATTTAGGTCATCTGAAAGCAATCTTAGCTTTTCCCCATTCTACGCATTTTGAAGGATTGGTCTCTAACTTATTTGATCTAGATGAAATAGCAAAGAATTGGATAGTTTCACAAAAAAAAATGAATTCTAATAAACATTTAAGATTTTTTAAAACTCACAACATGCTTGGTAAATACAAAGGATATCCATTTACAGATTATGAAAATACACTTGGGACTATTTATATTGTGAGAGATCCTAGAAACGTAATTACATCTTTGAAAAATCATTACTCATTATCAGATTACACTGAAGCAAAAGAATTTATGTTTGATGAGAATAAAATTCTAGCAATGTCTGAAAGACAAAAAAATTTATTCATGAAGAGTAAAATATTTCCTCTCAAACAAATTGTTGGTTCATGGAGAACAAATTATTTATCTTGGAAACATATGGATAAAAATTATCTATTAGTTAAATACGAAGACTTAGTGGAAAATCCAAAAAACGAATTTACGAAAATTGCTAATTTTATAGGCAATTTATTAAAGTTAAAATTTACTGAGGATCAAATTGATGCGGCTATTAATTTAAGTTCTTTTGAAAAATTAGAAAAAATGGAGAAAGACAGTGGATTTACAGAAAGTACAGTAAGCAAAGAGGGGATTAGGAACAAATTTTTTTTTCTTGGTCCAAAAAATGATTGGACAAAAATTTTAGAACCAAAGATTTCAGACGAAATAAATAAAAAATTTGAGAAGGAAATGAAAGAATTAAAATATTTATAAATTAAGCAGGCTTATTCATTGAGTTAAAAAACTCGGCATTATTCTTTGTTGTCTTTAATTTTGAATTAATAAAATCAATAGCATCCATAGACCCCATAGGAGCAATAATTCTTCTTAATACATTCATTTTTTGTAAATCATTTTTATCAAAAATTAGTTCTTCTCTCCTTGTTCCTGATTTAGTGATATCAATAGCAGGGAAAATTCTTTTCTCTGAAATCTTTCTATCTAATATAGTTTCACTGTTTCCTGTTCCTTTAAATTCTTCGAAAATCACTTCATCCATTCTACTTCCTGTATCAATTAAAGCTGTAGCAATAATTGTAAGAGAACCACCTTCTTCAATATTCCTAGCAGCTCCAAAAAATCTCTTTGGTCTTTGAAGCGCATTTGCATCAACACCACCTGTTAAGACTTTACCAGAACTTGGGACAACTGCATTATAAGCTCTCCCTAACCTTGTGATAGAGTCTAATAAAATTACTACATCTTTCTTATGTTCAGTTAATCTTTTTGCTTTTTCAATTACCATCTCAGCGACCGCTACATGACGTTGTGCTGGTTCATCAAAGGTAGAACTAATAACTTCTCCTTTAACAGTTCTTTGCATATCTGTTACTTCTTCAGGTCTTTCATCTATTAGTAAGACCATTAGATAACATTCTGGATGATTTGCAGTTATTGAATTAGCAATACTCTGTAAAATCATTGTCTTACCAGCTTTTGGTGGTGAAATAATTAAGGATCTCTGTCCTTTACCGATTGGACTTACTAAATCAATTAATCTTGGGGTTAAGTCAGGCTTTTTTTCGACTTTGTTAGACTCAACCTCCATACCTAACTGCTTATTAGGATATAAAGGCGTAAGGTTATCGAAAGCTATTTTGTGCTTGAATTTGTCTGGTTCCTCAAAATTAATTTTACTTACTTGAAGAAGTGCAAAATACCTCTCACCCTCTTTTGGAGATCTAATTGGTCCCTCAACAGTATCACCGGTTCTCAAGCCAAATCGTCTAATTTGACTCGGGCTAACATATATGTCATCAGCTCCAGGTAAGTAATTAGACTCCATTGCTCTAAGAAATCCAAAACCATCTTGAAGTAATTGTAAAACCCCTCCACCAGTTATTTCTTCTCCTTTTTCTGCAAGGTTTTTTAAAATTGCAAAATAAATTTCTTGTCTTCTTAATGTGCTAGCGTTTTCTATGCCAAGTTTTTCAGCTTCAGTGATCAACTTTTCAGAGCTTTTTTCTTTTAGTTCTTGAATATTCATGTGTGGAAGTTTTTATTAAAGATAAGGATAATATATATACTGATATAAAAATTTCAACCCTAGATAGGTTTAAAAACTACAATGAAAACAATAAAAATAAGCAAAACTGTAGGTATTTCATTGATAATTCTATAAAATTTTGATGATTTTTTGTTTTCTTTCAATTTTAGCAAACGCATGCATTTGCCAAGATATTCGTGATAAATAGTCAATATTACAACAAAAATGATTTTAAGTTGAACCCATAAATAAGCGAAACTTTCGATACCATTAATCCAAATTAAAATTATTCCAAAAAGCCATGATAAAATCATAGCTGGTCTCATTATGTAATTGTAAAGCTTTCTTTCCATTGTCTCAAAGATTTCTGTAGCTTGTTCTTTTTCAAAGTTTTCTACATGATAAACAAATATTCTTGGCAAATATAATAGTCCAGCCATCCAAGAAATAACCGCGATTAAGTGAAGAGATTTAAATAGTAGATATCCACTCATAAATTATAAGTTTTTTGTAACTAGATGTTTTAACAATGAAATATGATCTTCACTATCGTTCAGACATGGTACCATTTCAAAATTTTCACCTCCTGATTTAATAAAACTTTCTTTTCCTTGTATCGATATTTCTTCTAGGGTTTCTACACAATCAGATGAAAATCCAGGGCAAATAACCAGAATATTTTTTTTACCTTCTTTAGGTAGAGCTTCAAAAGTTTTATCTGTGTAAGGTTGCAACCACTCTTGTGGGCCAAATCTAGATTGAAAGGTGGTCTTTATTTCAATATCTGAATACTGCTCTGAAATCAATCTAGTAGTTTTATGACAATAACAATGATAAGGATCACCTTTATCAAAATATTTTTTTGGGATTCCATGATATGATGCAATAATTAAATCGGGCTTCCAATTAATTTCACTTATCTTTTTTAAAATACTATTTTTAATCGCCTCAATGTATAATGGTTCAGACTCATAATGAGGAATTATTTTAAGATTTGGTTGCCACCTCATTTTCATTAAAGTTCTATAAACTTCATCACAAACTGTTGCTGTTGTAGCTGCTGCATATTGTGGATACAATGGAAGCACAATTAAATTTTCACAACCCTTTTTTTGAAGACCATGAATTTTACTTTTGATACTTGGATTTCCATATCTCATAGCGAAATCAACGATTAAATCTTCTTTAGCAATTTGATTAGATAGTTTTTCTGCTTGTCTTTCTGTAAAATATCTTAAAGGAGACATATTTTTATCATTCATCCATATTTCTTTATAGGCTTTAGCTGTTTTAGAAGGTCTAAAGGTAAGTATAAACAAGTTAAGAATTACCTGCCAAATTAAAGGATTAACTTCAATTACTCGTCTGTCTGATAAGAATTCTTTTAAATATTTCCTTATATCAAACCAACTCGTAGAGTCAGGTGTACCAAGATTAATAATTAAAATACCAGTCTTGCCATAACTAATTTTTGGATGATCTGGTGTCATTTAAAGTTTCTTACAATCTTGATTAATTCTTCAACCATTTCAATTTTAGTTTCAGGAAGTATTCCGTGACCTAAATTAAAAATGTATGGATGATCTTTAAAAATACCAAGATATTTTTCAACTTCTATTTTAAGAGTCTTCTGATCAGTTAATAATATTTTTGGGTCAAGACCACCTTGTATTGGTATTTTGATTTCATTAACTATTTTCTTTGGATCAACATCGTAATCTATATTTACAGCGTCGGGTTTAACAATTTCACAAAAATTTTTATAATCTTTTATGCCTCTAGGAAAACAAATAACAGGAACACCTAGTTCTTTTACATACTCTACAATATTAAGAGTGGGTATATAAATATATTCTGGAATTTTATCTTCTAATAATCCAGCCCAACTATCAAAAATTTGAATAACTTGAGCTCCGGCCTCAATTTGATTTTTTATATGAAGTTTTAAGAATTTCTCAATTATTCCTAGTAATCTGTTAATTAAAAAATCGTCTTTGAAGAAGTCATCTGATAAACCTTTTTTGGGAGAGGATTTATTAATCATATAAACTAGTATTGTCCATGGCGCCCCAACAAATCCAATCATATCCCTATTGCTCATTAAAGGGTCTTTGGACGTTTTTTCGATTGCTTTGTAAACTTTATAAACTTTTTCAGTGAAAATTATTTCATCGACATCCCTTATTGTTTCTAAATCTATAACTCCTAACTTAGGTCCAAAATTTTTTTCAAATTCTACTTTTTGACCAAGGCCATAAGGTAACATTAAAATATCTGAGAATATTACAGCTCCATCAAATCCAAACCTTTTAATAGGTTGTAGGGTAATTTCAGATGCTAAGTCACTATTTAAGCAAAGTTTTATAAAGTCTTGGTTTTCTTTTCTAATTTCTCTAAACTCCGGAAGATACCTTCCTGCTTGTCTCATTAACCATATAGGATTGGATTTAGTGTCTTGATTTTTAATACAGTTTGCTAAGGGACTCATATAAATAGATATATATTATTTACTTTATTAGTATTATGTATTGTGAATAACGTAAATTAGTCAATTTCCACACTTAATTGACTGATTATCAACAAATTTTATCTTAAATAAATAAGATAATTAGGGGATAATTTAATAATCCTCATATTTTATATACAATGTGAATAACTATGATCTAAATTTATAATTCAGTTAATTTTATATGAAAAAAACTAACTTCTATGAGTTCAAAGAATAAATCTGCATTTTTCTTATTTTACTAATAGTTTATAAACATTTTATACATGAGAAACTTATACCAAATTTATTTAATATCTGATTCTACTGGAGAGACACTAGATAGGATTTTTTTGGCTCTAAAGGCACAATTTCCTAATTTTGAATATGAAACCAATCATTTTTCTTTTACCCGCACTGAAAGCCAAACCTTAAGCATCTTAAAACAAGCTAAGAAAGATAAAAATTCTATAATTTTATATACAATAGTGAATAGTAAGCTTGCTAAGTATCTTACAGAAAAAGCTTATGAAAGAGAAATACCCTGTTTTGGTGTTCTTGGGGATTTAATATTAAATTTTTCAAAAGTGCTTAATCAGAAAGCTTCGCATCAACCAAGCGGTCAACATATTTTGAATGAAGAATACTACGATAGAATTGAAGCTATTCAGTTCACCATGAATCACGACGATGGTAACCAAACTGATGATATAGAAAAATCTGATATCATTCTGTTAGGAGTAAGCAGGACAAGCAAAACCCCAACAGCAATTTATTTAGCTAATAGAGGTTTTAAAACTTCAAATATTCCATTAGTAAACAAAAATTCAATTCCAACGAAAGTTACAGAAAAAAACTTTTCTCCCTGTGTTGTAGGTTTAGTAACTGAGGCTGAGAGACTATATGATTTAAGAAAAAACAGATTGAATTCTCTGAAAGAAGATCAAAATAGTGAGTACATAAATATAGACAAAATTAGGGAAGAATTAAATAGTTCCAAAAAACTATTTAAAGAAAATAATTGGCCAACAATAGATGTAACCAGAAAATCAGTTGAAGAAACAGCAGCATCTGTAATTAAAATTTATGAAATAAAAAATAAAAAAAATGCTTGAAATTATTTTAGCTTCAAAAAGTAAGGTAAGAAAAGAAATATTAGATAATCATAATATCAGCTGTAATGTTGAAGCATCAAATGTTGATGAGGATCCGATTAAAGAAAGTCTATTAAAAGAGGGAGCTTCACCTGAAATCATTTCCAAAAATCTTGCAGAATTGAAAGCAAATAAAGTAAGTCAAAAAATTAATAATACTCTAGTTTTGGGTGCAGATAGTGTCATCGATTTGACTGGGGAGCTAATATCAAAACCAGAAAGTAGGGAAGAGGCTTTAAGTATTTTAAAAAAACTTAATGGAAAAAGACACTCTTTGATCAGTTCGGTATGTATATCTAAAAATGGATCTATGATTTGGAACCATACTGATAAAGCTTACTTGACCATGAAGGATTTTTCTGAAAATGAATTAATCACTTATCTTAATAAAATAAGTGATGATGCTTTGTATGCTTACAATGTCTATCAAATTGAAGGAGAAGGGAGAGCTTTATTTTCTAATATTGATGGCGATGAAGACACGATAATGGGCTTACCTATTAAAAAAATTAAGGAATATCTAGAACTTCAAAAATGAAAAAATTTTTTGTTATAGGAAACCCAATTGAACATTCTTTATCTCCAAAACTTCACAATTATTGGATAAAATCTAATAATTTAAAAGCAGTTTACGATAAAAAAAAATTAGATATATCAGAGTTAGAAAATTTAATTAAAGAAGTAAAAGAAAAAAAAATTGATGGAATTAATGTTACTGTTCCTTTTAAAAATTCTGTAATTCCTTTTTTAGATAAACTATCTAATGAGGCTCAAAAAACACAATCAGTAAATACGATATATTTGAGAGATGGAATGGTAATAGGTCACAATACAGATATAGAAGGATTTGAGTTGGCCATTAAACATACAAATTATGATATTGATGGAAAAAAAGTATTTATATTAGGCGCAGGAGGTGTTTCGCCATCAATAATTTTGGCTTTAAACAATATGAGTGTAAAAAAAATATTTATAAGTAATAGAACTCTTAGCAAAGCTGAAAATTTAAAAAAAAACTTTAATGAAATCGAAATTATTAAATGGGGAACAATGCCAGATTTTGACATGATCATTAATGCAACTAGTTTGGGTTTGAAAAATGACGAAAATATAATTTTAGATTATTCAAAAATTAGCTCCGAAAAATTCTTTTATGATGTCATATACAATCCTTCAGAAACTAATTTTTTAAAATCTGCAAAAAAAAATGGAAATAAAATAGAAAACGGTAAAAAAATGTTTATTTATCAGGCAAAAGCCTCTTTTAAAATTTGGAATAATTTAGAACCCAAAGTAGATGATAGGGTCATGGAGCTTTTAAATTGATTAAAATTGGTATTTTAGGTGATATAGGTTCAGGTAAAAGCTTTGTTGCAAAACAATTTGGTTATCCAGTTTTTAATGCTGATAAAGAAGTAAGCAATATCTACAAAAACGATAAATCTTGTTACAAAAAAATAAAAAAAAAATTTCCAAAATTTATCAAGTCAAAATCTTTAAAAAAAAATGAACTTGGAAGTGTAATCAAAGAAAATAAACAAAATCTGAAAAAAATTACGGATATAGTGCATCCTATCGTTAGAGAGAGAATGAATTTTTTTTTTAAAAAAAATAAAAGAAAAAAGATGGTCGTTTTAGACATACCATTACTAGTTGAAAATAAATTATACGATAAAAACTTTTATCTAATTTTTGTTCAATCAAATAAAAATGAGATTAACAAAAGACTTAAAAAAAGGCCTTTTTATAATAAAAAAATTATTGATAGCCTCCGAAAATCACAAAGTTCATTGGCTTATAAAAAGAAAATATCTGATTATGTTATTAAGAACAATTTTAAACTTCTAAGCTTAAAAAAAAGTATTAAAATTATAAAGAGGAAGATTTTAGATGAAAGAAATAGTTCTTGATACTGAAACTACAGGATTGTCTGTACGAGATGGTCATAGAATTGTTGAAATTGGATGTGTAGAGTTAGATAATTTAGTTCCAACAAAAAATATATTTCATGTTTATTTAAATCCTGAGAGAAAAGTTTCAGAAAGAGCTTTTGAGGTTCATGGATATACTGACGAATTTTTATCGACTAAGCAAAAGTTTCATGAAATTGCTGATGATTTTTTATCTTTTGTTCAAGACAAAAAAATTATTATTCATAATGCAGAGTTTGATATTGGACATCTAAACAATGAATTGTCTTTAATTGGAAAAGGAAAAATAAACAATTCAAACATAATTGATACACTAGAATTAGCTAGAAATAAATTTCCAGGATCTGGTATAAGCCTAGATGCATTATGCAAAAGATTTAGAATTGACAATTCTAGGAGAGAAAAGCACACTGCATTAATTGACTGCGATTTGCTTGCAAAAGTATACATTAATTTAATTGATCAAAAAGAACCTACTCTCAATTTAAATGACAATAGTGATAGTAAAATTCAAGTAAATGTAACAGGTCTAGATTACTGCAAAAAAATTATTACACCTAACGATGAGGAAATCTTAAATCATAAAAATTTTTTAAAAAAAAATCTTAAAAAAAATTTCTTTTAATTAAGTCTAGATTTATATAGTTCTTCAAAATCAATTTTTTTTCCAAATTTCAAATCAGGAAGTCCAGAATTATGAAGAATTGTTAAAAATTTTTTTTCCAATTCAGGATAAATTTTAGTTTGTAAATCACACAAAATTACTTTTTCTAATTCATCTTTTTTAATTTTTAAGTCTAATATTTCTATTACTGTTGCATATCTAATTTGAAAATATCCTTGGGCTTTCTTTTTGTTTGGATTTGCATAAGTTAAAGCAGTGAGAACTTCTATCATTTTTCTTTTTGAAGGTTTTGAAGTTATATTAACGCTCATCCGGTATTCACGCGTAGTATTTCTAATAGTTATCAAGCTTTCAGGATTAGGTATCTCAATTGATAAATCTTGAATATAACTTAATACAATTTTATATTTATTTTCCATCTTTATCTTCTATATCTTCATACTCACCTTCAATGAAACTTTTCTCTTTATCAGTAGTTCTATTTTTGGAGGAATATTTTTTAGAGTATTTGCTTAAAATTATTTTTCTTGAAAATGGAAAAACTAATAGAAGACCGATTACATCAGTGGCGAAACCTGGCAATATCAACAGTAAAGCAGCAAATGCAATTGCTGCTCCAGAAATTATCTCATAAAGTGGCAGTTCATTTTTTATCAGCTGCGACATGCCTGATTTTAGAGTGTTAAAACCCTCATATCTTGCATACCATATACCAACCACTGCTGTGATTAAAATCAGAAAAATTGTATTTAATGCTCCTATTTGTGAGCCAACTTTTATAAATAAATAGATTTCTATAAGAGGTATGCCCAATATGAGAATTATTGCTGTGTTCATTTGTCTATAGTGTAAATTGCAGGTTGAAATTAATCAACATAGTAAATATTATCATAATATGAGTTATAGCTTCGAATACATCGATATAATACTGTTAGCAATGATAGCGGGTTTTATTTTCCTAAGATTAAGAGGTATTTTGGGCAAAAAAACAGGCTTTGAAGAAAATATTAATTCAAGCTTTCCTCATGAAGAGGTTAAAGAGTCGAAAAGTTCTCCGGTTTTAAATGCTGACACTTTTGACGATGCTGCAAAAAAAGATTTCTTAAATGGAGCAAAAATTGCTTATGAAAGCATTGTTACTAGCTTCTCTAAAGGAGATTTAAAATCTATAAAAAATCTTTTATCTAAAGATGTATACGATCAATTTGACGATGCAATCAAAGATAAAAAGGCAAGAAATGTTACTTCTGATACAACGTTTATTGGTATCAATTCTGCTGAAATCAAAGAGCATAATCAAAATAAAAATATGCTTGAAGTGACTGTTGAATTTGTAAGTGAAATAATATCTTGCATCAAAGATAAAGATAATAAAGTTGTATCAGGTGATGCTCAAAAAGTTAAGAAAGTGCTAGATACTTGGAAATTCACAAAAGATAGTAATTCAAAAAATCCAAACTGGTTAATAGTTGACACCCAGGCATAGTTGATTAAAAAAATATCAGATAAAGATAAACAAGACTGGCAAAACTTTTTAAATAGTTCTGATAAATTAGAAGATAAAGAACAAAAAATTTCTTTAACTCCCAAAAGATACATCGAGAAATCTATTGATTTACATGGTTATACTTTAGAGGAAGCAAATCAAAAAATTACAACTTATATCGAAGATTGTTTTATTAAGGGTGTAAAAAAAATTAATATCATTACAGGAAAAGGCTTAAGATCACAAAATTTAAATGATCCATATCAATCCAATAATTTAAGCATTTTAAAATATTCAGTGCCTAATTTTATTAAAAATAATGAAAATTTAATGAGTAAAATTATTAGTATTGATTTTGAAGCTGTTGAAAACCCCTCCGTAGGAAGTTTTGACGTCTTTTTAAAAACAAAAAAATAACGATTACAAAATAAATTTTGAAAGATCCGCGTCTTTAACTAATTCACCAATATTTTTCTTTATGTATTCTGAGTCAATGCTAATTTTTTCTCCAGCTCTATCCGTTGCAGTAAAACTTATTTCATCTAAAACTCGTTCAATTATCGTGTGCAATCTTCTAGCACCTATATTTTCGACTGTGGTGTTTACTTCACTTGCAATTGTCGCGATTGTATCAATCCCGTCCTCAGTAAACTCTAAATCAACATTTTCTGTTTTTAATAGAGCTTTATATTGTTTAATCAAACTATTGTCTGGCTCCTTTAAAATTCTTTTAAAATCTTCACTATTCAATGCATCTAGCTCTACTCTTATTGGCAATCTTCCTTGAAGTTCAGGTAAAAGATCTGATGGTTTAGCTAATTGAAATGCCCCAGATGCTATAAATAATATATGGTCAGTTTTAATAGGACCATATTTTGTACTAACAGTTGTACCTTCAATTAAAGGAAGTAAGTCTCTTTGAACACCCTCCCTTGATACGTCTCCACCAACTCTGTCAGTTCTTGCTGAAATTTTGTCGATCTCATCTAAAAAAACTATACCATTATTTTCAGTTGTGTTTTTTGCAGATTTAATAATTTTATCTTGTTCTATTAATTTATCTGCCTCTTCATTCAATAGTATCTCATGAGATTCTTTTACTGACATTTTTTTCTTTTTAGCTTTTTGTCCCATAGATTTTCCAAGCATGTCAGAAATATTTATCATACCAACGTTTGCTCCAGGCATTCCAGGAATTTCAAAAGATGGCATTCCTCCGCCACTTTCATTAACAGCTATTTCTATTTCGTTGTCATCTAAGTCGCCGTCCCTTAATCTCTTTCTAAAGCTTTCTCTTGTAGCAACACTTGCTTTACTCCCAACAATTGCGTCAAGAACTCTATCCTCTGCTAATTTTTGAGCTTTTGCATGAACCTCTTTTCTTTTTTTTACTTTTTCCATCGCAATAGCTATTTCAAGAAGATCTCTTATAATTTGTTCTACATCTCTACCAACATAACCTACTTCAGTAAATCTGGTTGCTTCAACTTTTACAAATGGTGCCTCAGCTAACTTTGATAATCTTCTAGATATTTCAGTTTTACCGACACCCGTTGGCCCCATCATTAAGATGTTTTTTGGAAGAACCTCATCTTTCATATCTCCTTCCAAAGCTTGTCTTCTCCATCTATTTCTCAAAGCAATTGCAACTGCTCTTTTTGCATTATTTTGCCCAACAACAAACCTGTCTAATTCAGAAACTATTTCTCTTGGAGATAATGAATTTTGGATGTTGCTATTTTCTTTTTTTACTTTTGCATTAGGTAATGTTGTTACGTTTGATTTTTCCATATCAAATTTTCTCAATATTTAAATTATCATTTGTGAAAACACATATTTCGGATGCAACTTTAATGGCTTTTTTTGCAACTTCTTCAGCTGATAAATCAGTATCCATAAGAACTTTTGCTGATGCTAATGCATAATTTCCACCTGATCCTATTCCAATAACATCACCTTCCGGCTCTAAAACATCTCCGGTTCCAGAAATAATAAAACTATTTTCTTTATCACCAACAGCCATTAAGGCTTCTAATCTTCTTAAATATTTATCGGTTCGCCAATCTTTAGCTAATTCAACAGCAGCTCTTGCTAAATTTCCAGCATGTTTTTCTAATTTTGACTCTAATCTCTCAAACAAAGTTAATGCATCTGCAGTAGATCCAGCAAATCCTGCGATCACATTTCTTTTCTCAATCTTACGAACTTTGTTTGCAGTTTTCTTAATAACAGTGTTTCCCATACTAACTTGGCCATCACCTGCAACTACTACTTCATTGTTTTTTCTTACTAAAACTATTGTTGTCATGGAATATAGATGGATACTAAATTTAATAGTTCAAGACCAAGTCCAGAATTATTGCCATAATTGAATAATAGATATATACCTTTTTAAGATTATGAAACGTAAAGCCAAAATAAGTAGAAAAACAAAAGAGACTAACATCAGTGTTGATTTAAATATTGATGGTAAGGGTAAGTACAAAGTTGACACAGGTATAGGATTTTTAGATCATATGCTTGAACAACTATCAAAACACTCTTCGATGGATATGAATATTAAAGCTAAAGGTGATACTCATATTGATCTTCACCACACAACTGAAGATACAGGAATTGCAATTGGTGAATGTTTGAAAAAAGCATCTAAAAAATTTGTTGGCATTAAAAGATATGCGCATGCAATGATACCTATGGATGAAACATTAACAAGAGTTGCAATTGACGTTTCAAATAGACCTTATTTAATTTGGAAAGTAAAACTAAAAGTTGAAAAATTAGGCGAGATGGACACAGAGCTATTTAAAGAATGGTTCCAAGCATTCTCACAAGCTGCAGGAATTACTTTGCACATTGAAAATATTTACGGTGACAACAGTCACCACATAATCGAATCTTGTTTTAAAGGATTAGCTAGATCATTACGAGCTGCTTTAGAAATGGATCCGAGAAATAAAACTACAATACCTTCTACAAAAGGTTCTTTATAAATTTAATGAATGTCACAATTGTTGACTACAATTCAGGAAATATAAGTTCTGTAATAAATTCGTTTAAAGAAGTTGCAAAAGATAAAATAAAAATTGAAGTAACATCGAATCTTGAAACCATAAAAATTAGCGATAAAGTTGTATTACCAGGACAAGGATCTTTCAAAAGCTGTATTGATGGACTTAATAGCATTAATGGTTTGATTGATACATTGAATGAATTTGCAATAGAACATAAAAAACCACTGCTGGGGATATGTGTAGGCTTGCAAATGTTTGCAGATTTTGGTTATGAGGAAGTAAAAACTAAGGGTTTAGGATGGATCTCAGGTAAAGTATCCAAAATTGATAACCAAGACGGTAAATTTAAGCTTCCACACATTGGTTGGAATGAAATTAATATAAAAAAAAATAGTGAGATTTTTAAAGGTATAGAAAATAATTCTCACATGTACTTTGTTCACAGTTATGAATTTGTGCCAGAGGATAAAGCAGTTATTACAGCAACAACTGATTACTCATCTAATATTGTTTGTGCTGTAGAACGAGATAATGTATTTGGTACCCAATTTCACCCTGAAAAAAGTGATAAAATTGGACTGAAAATTATTGATAATTTCATAAAAATATAATTATGTATTTTTTTAGTTGAAATGATTAGATTTCTATTAAAATTACCTATTTTTAAAAGAATAATTCCCTCACTAAGTACTAAATTCTACAAATTTTTTAAAAAAAATAGAAACTACTTTAAAGTTAAAAATATAAATTTTTATTTAGATTTTCTAGATCCAATTGATAGGCATATGATTTTATATCAAGAATATGAAAGTGACCAAGTTTCTTTTTTAGAAGAGAAAATGAGTCAAAATTCATTTGCATATTTTTTAGATATTGGATCAAACTCAGGCTATTACTCCTTTTATTTTGCAGATAAATTTAAAAATATAAAGATAAAGGCATTTGAACCTAACTCAGATCCATATAATAAATTTAAAAAAACGTTAGAAAAAAACTTTTTTAGTAATATTGAGGTGTTTAACTTTGGTCTGTCTGATACTGATCATAAAACTCAAGTTAGAGCTATGATTAAAGATGGATACACTCACTCAAATACTGCAATAGTATATTCAGGCGGTAAGTTTGAAGATAAAGATTTTGAAATAAAAGATGCATACTTCAAGGTTGGAGATGATATTTTTTCTTTTAAAAATCAGATGATATCTATTAAAATTGATGTAGAAGGACATGAGATCTATACATTAAGAGGCTTAATAAATAATCTTAAGGATAATAAGTGTTTACTATTAATTGAAATTCCTGATCCAAATTATGATGAAGTTGATAATTTTTTAAACATGATTCAATATAAAAAAATTTTTAAATCTGAACAAAGATCAGACTATATTTATACAAATATTAAAACATTTAATGGATGATAAGTGAAAATATTTCCAGCTATAGATATTAAAGATAAGAAGTGTGTTAGGTTAGTCAAAGGAGACTTTGATAATAAAACTGAATATGACATGTCTCCAGTGGAACAAGCTGAAAAGTATAAAGAACACGGATTTGAAAATTTACACGTAGTCGATTTGGATGGAGCATTAACAGGAGAGACTGTAAATATTGATATAATTGAGAAAATTGTTAGTAAATTTGATCTTAAAATTGAAATAGGTGGTGGTATAAGAAATTTCGAAAGTATTCAAAAATATATTGATACTGGTGTTGAAAAAGTAATTTTAGGAAGTGCTGCAATAAAAGATAAAAATTTTTTAAAGAAAGCATGTCAAAAATTTCCAGAAAAAATTGCTTTAGGGCTAGATGCTAAAGATGGTTATTTATCTGTTTCTGGTTGGAAAGAAAATTCTAATTTAAAAACTTTGGATTTTTTAAAGGATGTAAATGATTATGGAGCTAGCAGATTAATTTATACAGATATTAATAGAGATGGCATGAAGCTAAGCCCAAACTTTGATGAAACAGAAAATGTAGCTAATAATTCAAATTGTCCAATTATAATTTCAGGAGGTGTTTCATCAATAAATGATATTAGAAAAGCAAGAGAAATAGGAAATAAAAATATCGAAGGAATTATTATTGGTAAAGCTATATATGATGGTGATATTAAATTAGAGGAGCTTGCAAAAGAAATATATGCTTAAGAATAGAATAATACCCTGCTTAGACGTTAAAAATGGAAGAGTTGTAAAAGGTATAAACTTTGTTGATTTACAAGATGCAGGTGACCCAGTGGAGCAAGCAAAAATTTATAGTGATGGTGGTGCAGATGAAATTTGTTTTTTAGACATTACTGCTTCGAATGAAAATAGAGATACAATTTACGAAGTAGTGGAAGATACTTCTAAAAAATGTTTTGTACCTTTAACAGTTGGTGGTGGAGTTAGAAGTATAGAAGATATTAGTAAACTTTTAAACTGTGGAGCTGACAAAGTTTCAATTAATACTGCTGCTGTTCAAAATGCTGATGTTGTGGTTCAAAGTTCAAAAAAATTTGGATCACAATGTATTGTTGTTGCAATAGATGCAAAAAAAAATGAGGATAAATGGGAAGTTTTTACTCATGGTGGCCGAAATAACACAGGAATTGATGCATTAGAATTTGCCAAAAAAATGGAAGATAGCGGTGCAGGTGAGTTATTGGTTACATCGATGGATCGAGACGGGACTCAGCTAGGCTATGATATTGATTTAATGTCAAAAATTTCCTCTATGGTAAATATACCCACAATAGCATCAGGTGGTGTTGGAGATCTTGATCACTTAGTTGATGGCATCAAATTAGGTAATGCTAGCGCAGTTTTAGCAGCATCCATATTTCATTATGGGAAATATTCTGTGAAAGAAGCTAAAGAATATCTGGACTCAAAAGGTATACCTGTTAGGATTTGAGATGCTAAATACTCTAGAAAGTCTATTCAATCTTGCTCGAGAGAGAAAATCCTCACCGGTTGAAGGTTCTTATACCAATAAACTTTTAAGTGACAAATCTTTAAGTAAAGCAAAAGTGCTTGAAGAAATAAATGAACTCATCGAGGCAGTTGAACAAGACTCAAATAAAATTCATGAGGCAGCTGATGTATTTTATCATTTAATAATGTATCTTGAGGCAAATAACATAAAAATTGAAGATGTAATGAGTGAACTAGATAAAAGAAAAAAATGAGCCATAAGTTTTATAAACCTGCTAGATCAAGATTACAAAGAAGTGAACTAGCTGTACCAGGGTCTTCACAGAAAATGTTTGAGAAAGCTATGAATTCTTCTGCTGATTATGTTTTTCTTGATTTAGAAGATGCTGTATCACCTAATGATAAAATTTCAGCTCGAGCAAATGTTATTAAAGCTCTAAACGAAATGAACTGGAAAGAAAATGGTAAAACTATTTCTGTCAGAATAAATAGTTTAGATACTCATTATATGTATTCTGATTTAATTGAAATAGTTGAGCGCGCTGGAGAAAATGTAGATACGATTTTGGTTCCAAAAGCAGGAACAGCAAGCGATGTTTATATGGTTGATTGTTTATTAACTCAAATTGAAACAAATAAAAAATTAAAAAATAAAATTGGAATTGAATGTTTAATTGAAACTGCATTAGGGATGTCAAATATAAAAGAAATTGCAACGTCTAGTGAAAGACTCGAGGCATTGCATTTTGGTGTTGCAGATTATGCAGCAAGTTTGAGAGCAAGAACAACTGTCATAGGTGGTCTTAATGAAAATTATCCTGGTGATCAATGGCACCATGGGTTATCAGAATTAGTAATGACTTGTAGAGCTTATGGCCTTAGAGCAATTGATGGACCATTTGGAGACTTTAATGATCCAGACGCCTATACTGCTGCTGCTAAAAGAGGAGCTGCAATTGGCATTGAAGGTAAATGGGCTATACATCCATCTCAAATTGAGCTTGCAAATAAAGTATTTTCTCCTCCTGAGGCAGAGGTTACTAAGGCTAAAAGGATCCTAGAAGAGCTAGAAAAGGCTGCAAATGAAGGGAAAGGAGCTGCGCAGCTTGATGGCAGGATGATTGATGCTGCTTCAGCTAGAATGGCTGAAAATATTGTAAACATCGATAAGTTAATCCATAATAAATAATTAAAATTATGGATATTCACGAATACCAAGCAAAAAAAATACTTTCAGATTTTGGGGTTACAATTCCAAGAGGTGGAATTGTGTATAGTCCAGAAAATGCTGAGAATAAAGCAAGAGAGATTGGTGGATCAAGATGGGTAGTTAAAGCACAAATTCATTCTGGCGCAAGGGGAAAAGCTGGTGGAATAATTATTTGTGATTCTCCTTTAGAAGTTGCCCAAGCGACGGACAAATTATTAGGAAAAAAATTAGTTACAAATCAAACAGGACCTGAAGGTAAAATAGCAAATAGAATTTATATTGAAGAAGCAACAGATATAGAGCGAGAATTATACCTTGGTTTAGTTTTTGATAGAAGTTCAGAAAGTATTATGGTTGTTGCGTCAACAGAAGGTGGTATGAGTGTCGAGGAAATTTCAAAAGAAAAACCAGAAACTATTATAAGATCAAAAATTGAAGTTGCAGTTGGAATGCAAAGTTTCCAAGCTAGAGAATTAGCATTTGGTTTAGGAATAGAATCTGATTTAATTAGAAGAGCATCGGATACAATTATTGGATGCTATAAAGCATTTAGTGAGCTAGATGCAACAATGGTGGAGGTAAATCCGTTAGTAATATCAAAACAAAAACAAATTTTAGCTTTGGATTGTAAAATGAGTTTTGACAACAATGCGATGTTTAGACGTAGTCAAGTTTCAGAGCTAAGAGATAAAACACAAGAAGATGCAAAAGAGGTTTTTGCATCAGATAGAGGTTTGAACTATGTAAGTTTGGATGGAAATATTGGTAATATTATAAATGGTGCTGGCTTAGCAATGGCTTCGATGGACATGATAAAACTAGCTGGAGGAAGTCCTGCAAATTTTTTAGATGTAGGAGGTGGAGCAACACCTGAAAAAATAGTCAAGGCATTTAAATTAGTTACGATGGATGAAAAAGTAAAAGTAATATTGGTAAATATTTTTGCTGGTATAAACAGATGTGATTGGGTTGCAGAGGGAATAGTAGAAGCCTTAAAAAAAATCGAAGTTAATGTTCCATTAGTTATTCGGTTGGCAGGGACAAACGTTGAAAAAGGTAATCAAATTTTAAAAGAGAGTAAAATAAATTATATAGAGGCAAACACGCTTGAGGATGCAGCAAATAAAGCGGTTGCGGCTCTCAATAAATAAATCATGACAGTATTAATAGACAAAAACAGCAAGATAATTATTCAAGGTTTTACAGGTAAAATGGGCACTTTTCATGCTGATGAGATGATAAAGTATGGTTCTAATGTTGTAGGTGGAGTTACTCCAGGAAAAGGTGGCTCTAAGCACCTAAATTTGCCGGTGTTTAATACAGTTAAAGATGCAGTTAGCGAAACTGGTGCTGATGCATCAATTTTATTTGTGCCGCCAGCTTTTGCAGCAGACTCTGCAATGGAGGCTGCAGATGCAGGAATTAAAACATGTGTTGCAATTGTTGATGGAATACCTTCCCACGACATGATTAGAATAAAAAGATATATGAGAAGATATACCAAAAGTTCTAAAATGACTTTGGTTGGACCCAATTGTGCAGGAATTATTAGTCCAGGAAAATCAATGTTGGGAATAATGCCAGGACACATTTACAAAGAAGGAAGGATTGGAATAATAAGTAGGTCAGGAACATTGGGTTATGAAGCTGCTCAACAACTTAAAAATTTAAGCATAGGGGTTTCAACAAGTGTTGGTATTGGAGGAGATCCAATTAATGGAAGTTCATTTAGAGATATTATCGAAAAATTTGAGACTGATGATGAGACAGATGCAATATTAATGATTGGTGAAATAGGTGGTCCGCAAGAGGTAGCAGCAGGAGAATTTGCAAAAGAAAATATGAAAAAACCAGTTATAGCCTATATCGCTGGTTTGACAGCTCCTAAAGGAAGAGTAATGGGTCATGCAGGGGCAATAGTTTCAGCCTATGGAGAAAGTGCAATTGAAAAAGTTGAAATTTTAAAAGAGTGTGGAATTACAATTTCTAAAAATCCATCTGTCATGGGTGATACAGTAAAAGCAGTTTTAGAAAAAATATAATTATGAGCTATGATGATAACAATATTTTTGCAAAAATTCTAAGAAAAGAGATTCCTTGCAATAAAATTTATGAAGATGAATTTGTTTTGTCTTTTCATGATATAAATCCACAAAAGAAAATTCATGCTTTAGTTATTCCGAAAGGAAAATATATTGATCTAGATGATTTTAGCCAAAATGCTTCACCAGACGAAATGGTTGGATTAATAAAAGGTATTAATGCTGTTGCAAAAAAATTAAATATTTCTGTTGATACAGGTAAAGGATATAGAGCCTTAGCGAATATAAGTGAGGATGGAGGACAGGAGGTGCCACATTTACATTTTCATTTATTTGGTGGTGAAAAAATTGGTAAAATGGTGTCGTGATTGTTAGTGTAGACAGAAGTTTCTTAGAAATAAATTCAGTAAAAAATTTAAAGCGATCAAAAAGTCCAGGATCTAATTTTAAAATAAGCGAAGTAAAACCACCTGATTTTCAATTAAATAAGTTCTTTTATAAACAAATTGGAAAAAATCATAGATGGATAGATAGATTAGTTTGGGAAGATAAAAAATGGATTGAATATGTTGAAAATCCAAATGTAAAAACGTTTATTTTAAAGGATGATAACAATTTGGTAGGGTATTATGAAACTATACGTAGTTTATATAATGATCACACAGAAATAGCTTATTTTGGTATTTTAGAGGAGTATTATGGAAAAAAATGTGGAGGATATTTACTTTCTGAGGCTATCAATAAATTATTTGAGGAAGGTATTTCAAGAGTTTGGCTGCACACATGTTCGTTAGACCATAAAAACGCAATAAAAAACTATCTAGCTAGAGGTATGCAAATTTTTAAATCAGAAAAAATTAATGTAGAGGTTAGTTAATATATTTTTGTATTGAAAAAAGTTTTTCTTCAACATCAATATTAGTTTTAATATCACTTATAAAAGTCTGAACGAGATTTTGATATATATCTTTGGTTTCCCAACCAACTAAATCTAAACTTTGTTTATCGAAAAAAACTTTTACAAAAATATTTTCATAGTCAAAGTTATACACATAATAAAATGGATATGTCTCATCCTCTTTCAAATTTTCCATTTTAGATAACAAAAATTTCTTATCAAGAATTATATTCAAAGGTGTCTTATCTAAAGGATATCTATAATAATTTTTAATTTTGTCAGAATTGATAACCAATGATTTACCGTTTGAAACTAATACTTTATTATATAAGTCGTTGTATCTACATAAAATTTTTTTCGGGTATGATATAATACACTCTCCTTTTTCTATATTATTATTGTCTATCCTTTGAGTAAATTTGAATTCTAAAGATTTAATGTTTTTAAAATGATTAATTATTTTTTGATTTGATAAACTATTTGTGGATAATGTAAAAAAAAAACATAAAACAAAAATTAAATATTTTTTCATTTAAGAACTTCTCTTTTCCCTACATGATTTGCAGAACTAACTTCTCCATTTGCTTCCATTTGATCTATTATTCTGGCAGCTCTGTTATATCCAATTTGTAATTTTCTTTGTAAAAAAGATGTTGAGGCTTTTTTCTCAGATTTAATAATTTTTAATGCAGCATTGTATAATTCATCAAGATTCTCATTATCATTTACCTCAGAAGCTCTTTCCTTTTCATCTGCAAAATTAAGAATTTCGTCAACATAATCTGGTTCTGCTTGATTTCTAAGAAAATTATTGATTTTCTCAATTTCTTCCTCTGAAACAAATGGTGCATGAATTCTTGTCATTCTATTTGCTGATGTCATGTAAAGCATATCTCCTTTGCCTAGTAATTGCTCAGCACCTTGTTCACCAAGAATTGTTCTACTGTCTATTTTAGATGTAACTTGAAAAGATATCCTAGTAGGAAAGTTAGCTTTTATTGTCCCTGTTATTACATCAACACTCGGTCTCTGTGTTGCCATTATAATATGTATCCCTGCAGCTCTTGCCATCTGTGAAAGTTTTTGAATATAATTTTCTATATCTTTACCTGCTACGAGCATCAAATCTGACATTTCATCTACGATTACAACAATATAAGGCATAGAAATCTTGTGTTTTTCGTTATACCCATCAATATTCCTCACTCCTACTTTAGTCATTAGTTTGTATCGATTTTCCATTTCCTTAACAACCCAACCCAAAACAGAGGCAGCTTTTTTTGCTTCAGTAATCACTGGACATAACAGATGAGGTATACCCTCGTAAGTTGATAGCTCAAGCATCTTAGGATCAATTAAAATAAATTTACATTTTTCAGGAGAGTGTTTGTATAAAAGTGATAAAATGATTGTGTTGATACAAACCGATTTACCTGACCCAGTGGTTCCTGCAATAAGTAAATGAGGCATACTGCTCAAATCACCAATGATTGGTAAGCCTGAAATACTTTTACCTAACGCAATAGGTAACTTAACATCTTTTTTTCTAAAACCATTATCAGAAATTATTTCACTTAAGAAAACATTTTCTCTTTGCGGTTTGGGTAATTCTATCCCGATAGTATTGCTTCCTGGTATTGTAGCTATTCTTGCAGATTCTGAACTAGTATTCCTAGCGATGTCTTCAGAAAGATTAATTATTTTTGATACTTTCACACCAGGAGCAGGCTCAAATTCATATAATGTGACCACAGGTCCATTACTAACCTTTTTAATTTCTCCTTCTACCCCAAAATCTAATAGAATTTTTTCTAAAACTTTTTCATCGATCTTATTTTCTGATGAATTTTTGTCTTTTTTTGTTGGAGCTTTTAAAAAACTTAACGCAGGCAATTTATATTTAATAGGCAATTTGTTGTTTGTTAACATATCTTTGTCAAACGAAAAATTTTCTTGAATTCTAGTTTCATTATTTAAATAGTCAGTTTCACTTTTCATATTTTCTTTAAAATCGCTCGCCAGACTTTTTGGCGACTCCTTCTTTGCTTTAGAAAAAATTGCTAAAATAATCTTAAGATATTTTAACTTAAATTTAATACTCAAAAGAAAAACTGAAATTATTAAAATTATTAAAATTGTATAACTAATTTTATGATTAAAATTAATCAAATTTATTAAAAAAGTCTCTTCAAATAAATTACCTACAAACCCATTATTACCATTAATTGTTAACCAATATGCATTTGTATGAAAAACTGTAAAAAATAAAGTACCCAAGATTGAATACAAAATTATAAAAAACGAACATTCAAGAATTTGTGAAATTTTTTTATCTATTATTGTTTTTAAGGATATAAAGAAAAATGAAATTGGTATTAATAATGAGATTAAACCGATAGATTGATAAAAAAAGTCAGAAATATAACTACCTCTTATCCCAAGGATATTTTTTATTTCAGCATTATCAGGAAAAATAAAGTTCGGATCTTCTGGTGAGTAACTTATAAGTGATATTAGAAGCAATATTGATGAACAAAGTAAAGTTAAGCCTATAAGCTCAGATATACGGTTGAGGAGAAAATTTGTTGTTTTATCAAAGAAATTTTTAATTCTCATTTTGTTTTTAATGATTTGTCACTTTGTATCATTTAATTTTTGTTGATAAAATTAAATAATATTATGAATATTTGCCTTTTAGGAAACAATTTAACTAATCTAGTTTTAGCAAACATCTTACTTAAGAAAAATATCAATATCGATATTATTTCAAAAACTCCAAAACCAGCTTTTAAAAATACTATAAGAACAATTGCTATTTCAAATGAAAATTTTAAATTTCTTAAAAACAACATTAATGGTTTTAATAGCTTAGGGTGGCCAACAGCAAAAATAAAAATCTATTCTGATAAGAATAAATTTTCCGAATTATTTGAGTTTAAAAACGGAAATGAAAATAATTTTTTTTTGTTAAAATATAATGAGATATATAATTTAGTAAAAAAAAATAAATCAATAAATTTTAAAAAATCTGAATATTATAATTTTGATACTTTAAAAAAAAGTAATTATGATCTTATAATAAATTCTGAGCAGGACAACCCAATAACTAAGAAACATTTTAAAAGCAAAATAATTCAAGATTACAAAACCTTGTCTCACACAGCTATAATAAATCATAAAAAAATTTATAATAAGGTTGCTATTCAAATTTTTACAAATAAAGGACCTCTAGCATTTCTTCCATTATCGAATAAGCAGACGTCAATCGTATTCTCAAATAATTCAACAAATTTTATTGATAAGAAAAAACTTTTGCAAATAATAAATAAATACAACAATAAATATAATATTAATAAAATTAGTGAAGTTGAGTCTTTTAAAATTAAATTCTTAGTATTAAGAAAATATATTTATAAAAATATTTTATCATTTGGAGATTTAATACATAGAGTTCATCCTTTGGCTGGACAAGGTTTCAATATGACCATTAGGGATATTAAATCTTTATCTAAAATTTTAGATGATAATATTAAAATTGGAATAAATGATGGTGAAATAATTGCTCAAAAATTCCAAGAAAGTAACAAACATCTAAATTTTATATATGGATTAGGAATTGATAGTATAAATTCTTTCTTCAAACTTGATAATAAATTGGATAATAAAATATCGGAACCTTTATTTAAAATATTAAAAGGAAATAAATTCTTGAATAAATATGCTACATTCTTATCAAATTAAAGTTAAAGCAAACTATTTACTGTAAAGTTTTATTGTTAAAATTATCAAGAATATACGTATTTAAAATTTCCTCTAACTTTTCTTTTCTAATATTTAAATTTTTACTCTCAAGCAGAACTTGTTTTTCTTCTAATGAAAAAGGAGAAGCCATAGATAGAGTATTTATAGTTTGATCTAAACTTTGTTTCTCGATTTCCTTCCAATTAATTTCATATCCTTGCTTTTTGAAAAGACTTTTAAGATTTTGAAATATCAATTTCAAATCTGAAAATTGTATTGCCTCATTTTTTTCAACCAAATCACCGGAAAATTCCTCGTATTTTACTTCACATTCTCTGTATAAATTATCATTATTTATTTCATCAACTATTTTAAATCTACATACCCCATTTATAATTATTAGATATCTACCGTCATCTGTCTCATTAAAACTCGTTATTTTGCCTGCACATCCGATGCTGTGCAAATCAGGTTTCTTTAGTTCGCCAGTTTTCTTAGGTTGTATCATTCCTATCATACGGTTAGATTTCATACTATTGTCAATCATTTGTATATACCGAGGCTCAAATATATTTAAGGGGACAGTTGTACGAGGAAAAATTATAAAATTCGATAATGGAAAAACAGGTAAAATTTTGGGAAGATCTTCTTTTTTCATATAATTTAAATTATAACATCTAATAAATGAATTCAAATAATTTAGAAAAACAAAAAGAAAAAATATTAAATTCTTTTAAAAAAAATAACTTTAAAGAAGTGATTTCTGAGGGAAAAAAGTTGTTAATAGAGAGACAAAATGATGCACAATTAATATATGCACTTGGATTGTCATCAATTAACCTTCAAGATTTTATTGAAGCAGAAAATTTTTTTCAAAAACTTATATCCCTTAATAAAAATGCTGAACACTTATATACTTTAGGTAACATACAAAAAAAACTTAAAAAATTTGAGGATGCAATTGTTTCATTTGAAGAAGCTATTAAACTAAATCAAAATTTTTCTGAAGCATATAATAACTTAGGTAGTACACTAAAATCCCTGGGCAAACATGAGGAGGCAATAATTAATTATAAAAAAGCTATAAAAGCAAAAGAAAATAATTTGGAAGCAAATTATAATCTTGCAAGTCTATACTTTTATTTAGAAGATTATATTGAGGCATCAAATTATTATAAAAATGTAATTAATATTGATTCAAAACATGAAGAAATATGTGAAAATTTTGCAATATGTTTATTTAAGACCGGTAGAAAAAAAGAATTAAAAGACTTTGTTTTAAAAATAATCTCCAAATATTCAGTTAATAGGACTTTAAATAATTTATTAGGTCAATCATTGTTAGCTTTAAATTTTCACAAAGAGGGTTTATCTTACATTAAAAAAGGTGCAGGTTTTTTGCAATTGAATGAAAGTGGAACTGAATTATTAAATGAATAGAATTGATATAAAAAGTGAAAAATCTCCAAACTTTATAGGTTGTTGGTATCTTCAAGATAAAAATATCAGTAAAAAAATAATTGATTTTTTTGAAAAAAATAAGAATTTACAAAAAAAAGGTTCAACAGCTAAGGGTATTGATGAAAGTAGAAAAAAATCTACTGATATTACAATTAGTCCTAATAAATTATCAGATCCTAAATATAAAATTTTCCAAGATTATTTTTCCGAACTTCAAAAATGTTTTATGGACTATAGGGAGCAATGGCCCTTTGTGAAACAATTCCTAACAAAAGTTAATATCGGACCTTTTAACGTTCAAAAATATTTTCCAGGAGATCATTTTGCAGCACTACATTCTGAGAGGACAGGTTTATCTACATTACACAGAATTTTTGCATTCATGACTTATTTAAATGATGTGGATGACGGTGGCACAACTGATTTTGATCATTATGGATTAAAAATAAAGCCTGAAAGTAATAAAACATTGATATGGCCTGCCGAGTGGACTCATGCGCACACCGGGTCAGTTCTAAAGAGCGGAACCAAATACATAATTACAGGTTGGTTTGATTTTGCTTCATAAATCAATAATTTGAATGTTTATATCTTTTAAATAATGATTTTGAATACTTTTTTAGATAATAAAAAGATTGTTTTAGATTATTTTAAGAAACATCAATTTGAAAAAGTAATAAAATTTGGAAAAAAATTATTAAAAAAAAACAGAGATATTCAATTATATTATGTTTTAGGCATTAGCTATTTTAGCTTGAAAAAATATGGTGATGCAGAAAACAATTTTAAATATGTAGTAGAAACACGACCTTCTGCTGAGAATTATTTTATTTATGGCAATATTCTTAAAAAAACACAAAACCTTAAAGAAGCTGCAAAGTCATTTGAACAAGCTATTAAACTGAAATCAGATTATTCCGATGCTTTTAATAATTTAGGAAATATACAAAAAAGATTAGGTTTAACTAAGGAGGCAATTAAAAATTATCAAAAAGCTATTGAAACAAGAAAAAATAATCTTGAAGCATATTTTAATCTAGCTCATTTGTATAACGAGGAAAAAAAATTTGATGATTTAAAAAATATACTTTTAAGCATTCTAAAATTTGACAAGAACAATACTACAGCATTAAATGATTTGGGGTATTTAAATTTAATAATTGGAAATATTGAAGAAGGAAGAAAACAATTCCAAAAAGTACTCGATATTGATGATAAACATATTAGAGCTTATAAAAATTATTTTTTAATTACTAAAGTCAATAATGAAAATAAATATTTTAAAAAATTAAATAAATTAGATTTGTCAAATATAAATGATGAAGATAAAATATTTGCATATACTAGTCTTAGTAAGTGTTATTTTGATTTAAACAATTCACAGTTAGCTTTAAAATATTTAGATACTTCCAATAAATTGAAAAAAATAAAATCAAACTTTAGTATTGATAAAGAAAAAATTTTTTTTAAAGAACTAAAAAACTTTTGTAAAGAAAAACTCCTTGAGACTATTTCTCACGAAGATCAACTAAGTTTTACTCCTATTTTTATTCTTGGAATGCCTAGATCTGGAACAACTCTTCTAGAACAAGTCTTATCTTCCCATTCAAATATTTATGGAGCTGGAGAACTTAATTATTTACCAAAAATCATAGATAAATTTAAATTAGACACCATACAAAATTTTGAAAGTTTTATTAAAACCATAAGATTTGAGTATCATGAAAAAGTAGAACAATTAAGTAATAGCAACTTTATTATCGATAAATTACCCATGAATTTTAGATGGATTGGTTTTATTGTTAAGGCTTTTCCAGAGGCAAAAATAATACATATTCAAAGAAATCCAATGGCTGTTTGTTGGTCGAATTATAAAATAAATTTCCCAGATCCTGGTATGGATTTCTCTCTCAGTCAGGAAGATACAGCAAAATATTATATATTTTATGATGACCTGATGAAATTTTGGTCAAATAATATTAAAAATAAGATTATCCATATAAAGTACGAAAATTTTGTCAATGATTTTGAAAATGAAACTAACAACTTAATTAAAGAAATTGGGATTAAGTGGGAAGAAAATATAAAAAATTACAATAAAAACAAAAGACCAGTGCAAACTGCTTCTCTCTTACAAGTGAGAGAAAAAATAAAAAAAAATACCTCTGAAGAATGGAAAAAATATAAAGATTATTTAAAAACTATGGAAGAAACTCTTCAAAGTGGAAAAATAAATTATTAACTATTTTACTTAGCTAATTTGCTAGTATGCAATAAACCTCTGCAATATTTGGAAAATCTTGACGTAGGATATTGGAATATTTTTTCAATATAATCATCTGATAAATCACTAGGTGTTTTTATTTCCATCACACACATATTATCATGATATATAGGTTTAATAATATGATTTAAATTATTGTAAGTAATATTTCTGTCAAATGTAATTCTTACATTGCGAAATAAAAAATACTCTCTTTCATATTGAATTATAAGTGACGGAAATAAATTCCCATATTGTTGATCAAAAATACTAATGTCATCTAAATTATGAGAAAAATTAAATGGCTCTTTAATCTTGTAACGACCTTCAACTGAAGAAATTTTTATCTTTTTTGTGTAAGCTTTTATATTTTTATACCATCTTATTCTTATTTTTTTTCTTGGCAAAACACCCTCTTCTGAGTCTTTAAAAAGCTGAAAATTTTTTGTATCAAAATATAAACTATTAATTATTCTTTGAGGATATAAAGTTGTCATACCACTATCATAAAATTTTGCTTAAGTAATTGATAATTACTAAAAGAAAACTTGTGAAAATAATTGATAAACTCAAAAAAATAAGCCATTTAATATGAACAGATGCTGCTATACCCATAGTAATAGCTGCAAAATAAACTGTGAGCTCTAATGGTGAGCGGACAGGGTTTCTAAATCTTACTATCGATAAAGCTCCTACCATTCCGATAGAAAGTGCTATGTTACCCGAAATAACATTTGTAATGACATAGGTTATAATTGGAAGCAAAATTAATGTAGAAGTGTGCGCTGTTGTTTTGATCCAATGTTGACCTACTAATTGTAAAAAAAATCTGATCAAGAGTGAGTTGTTATTAAAAGTCCAACAACAACAAACTTATCGTAATTACTTAAAAACAGATTATACATTACCAATATATTTAATATAAGGTGTATACTAAAAATTGATTTTTGTTAATTAATATCAATCTGTTAATTTAGATTTTGGCTATTCTGTTAGGTATAAATCTATATTGAAATTATAAATTATGATAATTATAATAGTCAAAATTTAAGCGGGCATAGCTCAGTGGTAGAGCGTCTCGTTGCCAACGAGAAGGTCGTGGGTTCGAGTCCCATTGCCCGCTCCAATATTATGATTATTTGGATCGCTTCTTATCCTAAAAGCGGAAACACGTATTTAAGGTCTTTTATTTCCTCCTATTATTTTTCAAAAAAAGGAAAATTCAATTTTGATTTATTACTAAATATTCTTCAATTTCCTTCATTAAAATTTTCAAAAAAAAAAATTAATTCTGAATTAGAGGCATGTCAAAGTTGGATTTATAATCAACAACAATTTTTTTCTGGGGATAAAATACATTTTATAAAAACGCATAGCTCTCTAAACAAATATAAAGGTTATGATTTTACTACAAAAAATTTATCTATGGGAGCTATATATATAGTAAGAGATCCTAGAAACTTAATTACTTCTATTACACACCATTATTCATTAAATTATGAACAAGCGTATTCAAAATTGATTAACGAGAATCAGACTTTATTAGAAAAATCAACAGATGGGGATTATAGTAATTTTACTTTTTTAGGGTCATGGTCAAATCATTATCGGTCTTGGAAAAATACAAAAGATTTCAAAACATTATTTATCAAGTATGAAGATTTTGAGAATAATAAATTAGATACTTTTAAAAAAATACTTATATTTATAAATAGTTTGAAACAAAATGAATTATTAATAGATGAAAAAAAATTTATAAATTCGATTAATTCTACTAATTTTTCAAATTTACGTAATAAAGAAGAAAATGAAGGATTTGAGGAGAGTGTATACTCAAAAACTGGAGAAAAAAAACGCTTCTTTAATTTGGGTTTCAATAATAGATGGCAAAAGATTTTACCAAAAAATATTTTACTTAAATTAAATAATACTTTTCAAGATGATTTAAATGAATTAGGATATAATTTAAATGAGTGATTTAGCAGATAAAAAATGTATTCCTTGTGAAGGTGGTATTCCTAGTTTTAATCTAGATGAAATTCACAAATATTTAAAGAAAGTAGATGGATGGGATGTCGAGTCTACTGATGAAAAAGACTTTTATATTATCAAAAATTTTAAATTTAGTGACTTTTTAGAAAGCCAGTCTTTTGTAAACAAAGTTGGTGAAATTGCTGAACAAGAAGGTCATCACCCAGATATTTGGTTTGGTTGGGGGTATGCAAAAATTAAAATACAAACTCACGCAATAAATGGATTACACGAAAGTGATTTTGTGTTGGCGGCAAAAATCGATAGAATAGATTAAATTTAATGTTTAAAGTGTCTAGTCTTTGAAAATACTAGTATAATTCCTAAGCTATCTGCAAATTTAATAATTTCTTTATCACGGATTGAACCAGAGGGTTGAATAATCGCACTTACTCCATTTTGAACTAAAGTTTCAATCCCATCTACAAATGGAAAAAAAGCATCTGAAGCCCCTATAATTAAATCGTTTGAGTTAATTTTTTGAAACTTTTTCATTTTATCTATTGCTATTCTGCAACTATCTAATCTACTTGGTTGGCCTGAACCAATACCTATGGTAGAACTATTTTTTGTTAAAACAATAGCATTTGATTTAACATTTCTACAAACATTAAAAGCAAATAAAAGACGATCAAAGATTGTTTTTGTTGGTTTTACTTTTGATACAACTTTAAAATTTTTTCTATTGAATACTCCACTATCTGCGGTTTGAAATAATAATGAATTAAAGTTAAGCGTCAAATTACTTAAGTTTTTATTCTTTAATTTTGAGGCATCAATTAATCTTAAATTTTTTTTCTTTTTTAGAATTTTAATAGAATCATTATCAAATCCAATTCCAATAATTACTTCCATAAATAATTTATTTAGTTCTATTGCTATTTTTTTAGATATTTTAAAATTACATGAAACAATACCTCCAAAAGCACTTATAGGATCACAGGCTAAAGCTTCTTTATAACTTTTTAGATTATTTTTATTTATTGATACACCACAAGGGTTTGCATGTTTAACTATCACAGTTCCTGTATTCTTTGGGAGAGTCTTTGAGATATTAAGAGCTGCGTAAATATCATTATAATTATTATAACTTAATTTTTTTCCACTTAATTGTATTATATCTAAATTATTATTTTTACTATAAATCGCAGACTTTTGGTGAGGGTTTTCTCCATAACGTAATTCCTCTATCAAATTTCCATGGATTGTTTTTTTTTTGGGAAAATAATTACTATTATTTTCATTTAAATATTCTGAAATTACAGAGTCATAATAAGCTGTTAAATTAAAAGCTTCTTGTGATAGTCTCTTACGAAATTCTAAACTAGTGGATCCGTTATTTTTTTCTAAGTCCATCATAAACTCTTTATATTGATTTGGAGAGGTTAAGATTGTTGTATAATTATAATTTTTTGCGGTTGCTCTAACAAGAGCTGGACCTCCAATATCTATATTTTCTATAAGTTTTTTATGGTTTTTTGTTACTCCTAAGGTCTCTTCAAAAGGATAAAAATTAACTATAACAAGGTCTATTTGATCATATTTATTTTTTTTAAGCTCTTTGGAATGTTTTTTATTATCTCTTTTACTTAAGATACCAGCATATAATTTTGGATGAAGTGTTTTTACTCTGCCATCTAAAATTTCATCTGAATTTGTGTAATCTGAAACTTCAATACATTTATATCCTAGTCTTTTAATTTCTTTAGATGTGCCACCTGAGCTTATTATATTGATTTTATATTTTTTGAGTATTTTTAGAATTGACTTAATTTCGGATTTATCTGATAGAGAAATAATTGCATTTTTAATTTTCTTTCTCATATTTTGCTAATTTTCCATTCAATTAATTGATCTTCTTTTTGAGTAACACCAGATATAAAAATGTTCTGATTTTCAGTATAACTGTTTTTATTGCCAAAATATAGTCCAGTTTCAAGACCTATCATTCCATCTTCAGAGCTGAACTTCCAGCCAGAATTATCTAATTCTATTAATATGGATTTGTTATCCTGTAGTTTCGTAACTTTAATATTTGGTAGTAAATGAAATCGTAATTCAAAATTTGTTACCTTAAAATTTTTTTTTTTTATAAGTTTTTCTTTTCCATATAAAACATTTTTTTCTATATTATATTCTAAATTTCTTTGATGAATTAATCCATACTTTGACAAATAACCATCATGAGAACATGTAATACTCCAGAAGTTTTTTTCATTAATTATTTGTTTGTCAAATGTTTTAAATCCTTTGCTAACTATACTTGGACCATTATTTTTCTTTTTAAAATCACAGACTGAAGAGTTATCCAAAATTAATGTTGAGTGAGTTGCAGTCGATTTTGAAATTCTATTTAGTTGATGTGAGTGATCTTGAAAATAACCAGAGTTTGTAATTAATTTGTTATCGTTAAAAAAAAATTCAAATGATAATGGCCCACTTTGATAATTTTCTGAATAATTTTTTCCCGGATTAGATCCTGTATCCATAGCAAGTATTACATTTTTTTTTTTAAAAACTGTATAACCTGAAGTATCAAACTTATCATTTTTAAATTTATACCTAAAAAGAGCTAGATATTTATCAAAATCCTTATTACTAGAATTGTTATTACCATTGAATAACAAGTTTTGTTTTAAAGAACCCCAAAAAAAATCGTAATTTTTTCCTAGATAAAAGATTATTTCATCTAAATATTCTGGAATATCGTTTAATGAGTCTTTAAGAAGTTCTCTTATTAATATGAAATATTTTAAATAAAAAACCATTTGTCTAATATTTCTTGACTTTGGAAAGTAACTATCGTCAAAAGATTTATTAATAATTTTTCTTAAGAGAATTAAACCGTAGTTTAAAAATCTACTATTTTTATAGGAAACTCCCGTCATTATTATAGCTGTACATCCAATCATTTTATTGTTTAAGTCAGAAGATCTATCAATTTCATTCATCAAATGATTTACTTGTTTACAAATTATCTCATTAAAAATATTTTTATATTTATCTTTCGACTTGTCATAAGTTATCTTAGAATTTGAAATCCAAGCTATAACTCTTTTTGATAGAATATCTACTTCCCAGCTTTTTGCTTCATAATTTTGATTTTTAGTTATCCAATTATTAATAATTGACTGAGTAATCTGATTTGATGATTTAAGGTCTATTGAAAATAGCCAATAAAAACTATGAAGTTTCTTAAAGTTTTTATAATTTAAAGTTTTATTCTCCCAAATTGATTGAACATTAAAATCCTCTATTTTTTTTTTCTGTTTTTCATATTTTATTAATGAACTAAGTATATTTAAACTTGGTTGGTAAACTAAAATATTTTCGTCTATCCTTGAAATTTTTTTATTATAAATTGATGAATTTAGGTAAATCTTTCTTAACTGATTTTTAAATATAAAATAAAAATCATTAATGAAATTTAAAGAGCTTCTTAAAAACATTTTAAATTGATTTTAGTTTTTCTATATTACTTCTTATATCTCCATCGTTTTCCTTAAATATTGTAGTTCCTGACACCAAAATATCAGCGCCTGCTTCTAAAACCATTCTAGAGTTACTAAAATTAATTCCTCCATCAACCTCAATATTATATTTATAACCGTACTCATCTTTAATATTTTTCAACTTCTTTATTTTATCTAATACTTCAGGCATAAACTTTTGTCCCCCAAAGCCTGGGTTAACGCTCATAACCAATATTAAGTCAATATTTTTTATCTCACTAATAAGTGTTGTTATTTCGGTTTTGGGATTTAGTGAAACTCCTGCTTTTTTACCGAGTTTTTTTATTAAGTTTATTGAGTTCTTTAAATCATTTGTTGCCTCAGGATGGATAGTGATAATGTCTGCTCCGGCCTCAGCATAATTTTGTATATAGTCATGAACTGGGGATATCATTAAATGAACATCAAATGGGAGTTTAGTATATTTTCTTAGGTTTTTTATAACAGGAGGTCCAATTGTGAGATTAGGAACGAAATGTCCATCCATTACATCAACATGAATTAGGTCAGCTCCTCCTTGTTCTAATTTTTTAATCTCACTTCCCAATTGGCTAAAATCAGCTGATAATATAGATGGTGATATTTGAATTTTTTTCATAGAATACTAATAAAATATTACTATCAATTTTTTTTTTTATTTGAATTAGTTTTTACTGAAAATTCTATACAATTCTTGAGCTATTTCACTTTCTAAAGGAAATGAAAGCATTCCCATTACTGAATAACCAAGTAAATAAGGCATTAAATAGAAACGTGCCATGTAAAAGAACCAAGCTACATAAAGTGGAACTAAAGGCCCTACCAAAAAACTCGGGGTAATCGGTCTAAACACATTTATTAGTGGATTTGTGAGTTTTACAAAAATTTTCATAAAGAAGAATTGTGAGTCTTCTCTTTGAAAAATATTCATGGCCACCCTTCCAATTAACGTCCACATAATGACACCTAAAATGTAATCGATTATATAAACTAAAGGATGAAAGTTAGCAGACATAATTTAAAGAGAAAGGGGCGAACTAAATCGCCCCCTTATTTTTATTGTTTATTTCTGTGCTAGTACCGTTTTACCGCTTGGTACACGTACATCATCAACCATTTTCTGAGTAGCTGCGTCCGGTGCTGCAGTTATTAAACTGACAACAATCATAGAAACTAAACTTACAGCTGCTCCAACTATTCCAAAAGTAAGTTGAGTTATGCCTAAGAAACCAGATCCTCCATTTCTTACCCATATTAGGTAAGCAGTTCCAGATATAAGTCCTAGCAGCATTCCTGCAACAGCCCCTGGTGCATTAGCTCTCTTCCACCATACACCGAGTACGAGTGGGAAGAATAGTCCTGACATAGCAAAGTCAAAAGCCCAAATTACCGAACCCAAGATACCCTGTATCTCTAACGCGGCTATTGTTGCTCCTGCAAAACCAATTAATACAAGTAACACCCTTGCAACAATTAGTCTTTTTGCCGTCTCAGCTTTAGGATTTATTATTTTGTAGTAAATATCATGAGATAACGCATTTGATATTGCTAGTACTAATCCATCTGCAGTTGACATTGCAGCTGCCATACCTCCAGCAGCAACTAGACCTGAGATTACATACGGTAATCCCGCAATCTCTGGTGTTGCTAACACAACAGCTTTACCACCCATAAAGAACTCATTAAGCTCAAGAGTTCCATTACCATTAAAGTCACTGATAAACATCAAGTTTGCTTGGTTCCAGTTTTGATACCAATCAATAGCTTGAACTTCTGCAATTGTTTTACCAATAATTCCAGTTGGTAGTGTTGGGTCTATTAAAGAAAGTTTAGATAATGTAGCTAACATCGGTGCAGAAGAATAAAGTAGGAATATAAAGAATAGTGACCAACCTACTGATCTTCTTGCAGTTCTTACACTTGGAGTAGTAAAGTATCTCATCATAACGTGAGGTAATGATGCAGTTCCTGCCATCATACACACTGCTAATGAAATAAATGCCCATGGAGTTGCATTAACCGACGAATGCGCTTTAGTTATTCCAGCTAAACCTTTTGGAACTGTCGCTAAATCAGCAGCAGAATTTTTCACAAAACCAAATTGACCTTCTAGTTCTGCAATTCTTGCAACCTCATCAGCTAGCATGAAATGTGGGAAGAAACCTGCTCCCAACTTACTGCTAATCCAAAATACTGGAAGTAAGTAAGCTATAATTAATACGATGTATTGAGCTACTTGAGTCCAAGTTACAGCTCTCATCCCACCAAGCATTGAGCACATCAAAATACTTGCTAGTCCTACATAAACAGCTATCCCAAATGGAATATCTAATGCTACAGATGCAATTGTGCCTGTTGCATTAATTTGTGCTGTTACATAAGTGAATGAAGCTACTGTTAAAACTATGACCGCACTAAATCTAGCTAAGTTACCACCATAACGTGTTCCTATAAAATCTGGAACAGTATAACATCCAAATTTTCTAAGATACGGTGCTAATAACGAAGCAACTAGTACATATCCACCAGTCCACCCAACAAGTAGAGCCATATATCCATAGCCTTTGAAATAAATTCCACCTGCCATAGCAACGAAAGATGCACCTGACATCCAGTCAGCAGCAGTTGCCATACCATTAAAGACAGTTGGAACTTGTCTTCCAGCTACATAATAAGCATCAACTTGTAGTGTTCTAGATAACCAACCAATTAAAGCATAAATCAAAACTGTAAAAGCTACAAAAAAGATACCAATCAATTTTGCAGACATTCCAGCTTGTTCAGCTATTGCCATCAGAATAATAAATACAAGAAATCCTCCGGTATATATTCCGTAGACCTTTGGTAAATTATCTATAAATTTACCTTTTATCATTTGTCACCCTCTCTTTCAGAAAACCCGAACTCATCATCTATTTTCTCTTGTCGACCTGCAAACCAGAAAATTAAAATGACGAAGATTGCAAGTGATCCTTGACATGTAAACCAATACGTTAAAGGATATCCAAATGGTCTAATGCTAGATTCTTGCATTTCGGCTCCGAAGAGAAAGATGCCAATTGAGAAAACAAACCAAATTGCTAATGTAATAAAGAGCAAATTCCTGGTTTTTTCCCAGTGTTGTTCTTGTTTTGACATTTTTTTCTCTCCCTATAGGTTAAAGAAATAACCTTACTGATAATCAAATTTATTTAAACCCCTAAAAACGCTCGATATTGTGGCATTTTTACATTATACATCAACATATTAGATAGATAAATGGCCCTCAAATACAGATTCAATCTAAAAGATATTAAACTTGAAGATTTCAAAGTTTATTTAGTTGCGATGTTTAAGGGCATTTTACCTAAGAAAAAAATAAAGAACATTGATGATCTTAAGCAATTCATTCAGCAAAAATCTGCTTGGGTATCTCAAGTTACTTTATATAACTATTTAAAAACTAGAATGGGAACTAAGTGGGTTCTACATTTTGATGACGAAAAGTTTTTAACTTCAATAAATACTGCAAAGTGGAATATTTATGCGATATCTCTTCAAGATTTGTCATTATATACAATTTCATATTTAAAAGTTTTTTATAATTATAAAGAAACAGACAAAGCATCTGAAATTTACAATAATATTCTCGATATAGAACTAGAAAACGGTATGCCGACAGAAATTGTTGATGAAGCAAGAATAAGTTTTAAAAAAAGATTAGATCAAATTAAATGGGAGGAATATTATAAATCTTGGCCATTTAATGAAAGTGCCTTGGCTTTATATAACTGGGCCCCTGTAGCAAATGAATTAAAAACTTTAGATAGAAAAATTGTTCTTAACTCAATGATTTTGAAATGGGATAATATTAAGGAAGAATTTTCGAAATTAATTAAGATCTAAATATTTTTTCTATTATCTACCAAACTATCAACCACTGAAGGATCTGCCAAGGTAGTCGTATCTCCAAGTTGACCATGCTCATTTGCTGCAATTTTTCTTAAAATTCTTCTCATTATTTTTCCAGATCTAGTTTTTGGAAGTCCTGGAGCAAACTGTATTAAGTCAGGTGTAGCAATTGGACCAATTTGCTTTCTAACCCATAGTTTTAAATCTCTCTCTAAATCAAGAGTACTTTTTTCTCCTGCATTTAAAGTCACATAACAATAAAGTCCATTTCCTTTTATATCATGAGGATAACCAACAACTGCAGCCTCTGCTACTTTTGGGTGAGCTACAAATGCACTTTCTATTTCTGCAGTTCCTAGGTTATGTCCTGAAACTATTATAACATCGTCAACTCTTCCAGTTATCCAATAATAACCATCTTTATCTCTTCTGCATCCATCTCCAGTAAAATATTTTCCATCAAATTGTGAAAAGTAGGTATCTATAAATCTTTGATGATCTCCGTAAACAGTCCTCATTTGTCCTGGCCATGATTGTGCAATACACAGTCTACCCTGCGCCTCTCCTTTCATAACTTTTCCATCTTTATCAAGAATTTCTGGTTTAATTCCATAAAATGGTTTTGTAGCAGATCCAGGTTTTAAATCTATCGCTCCTGTTTGTGGACTTATCAAAATCCCACCTGTCTCAGTTTGCCACCAGGTATCAACAATTGGACATCTACTATCTCCAACAGTTTTAAAATACCATTCCCAAGCTTCTGGATTAATTGGTTCACCAACAGTGCCTAAAAGTTTTAGAGTTTTTCTAGATGTTTTCTTTACAGGTTTATCACCTTCTCTCATCAAAGCTCTAATTGCTGTTGGAGCTGTGTAGAAAATATTGACTTTATATTTATCAACTATTTGCCACCACCTAGATGTGTCAGGATAAGTAGGTATTCCTTCAAACATTATTGTGGTTGCGCCATTAGCAAGTGGACCGTAAATAATATAACTATGTCCCGTAACCCAACCTATATCAGCTGTGCACCAGTAAATATCTTTAGGTTTATAATTAAAAATATATTGGTGAGTCATTGATGCATAAACCATATATCCACCGGTTGTATGTAGTACACCTTTTGGTTTTCCAGTTGAACCGGATGTGTAAAGAATGAATAATGGATCTTCAGCATTCATTTCTTCAGGCTCACATTTTGCTGAGACTTTACTTGTCATTTTGTGATACCAAACATCACGATCATTGTACCAATCAATTTTTTTGGTACCCGTTCTCTTTACAACGATACATTTCTTTACGTTGGGACAGCTCTGTAAAGCTTCATCTGTAATAGATTTTAAGGGGATTGTTTTTCCACCTCTTACTCCTTCATCTGCTGTTATCACGTAATCTGATTCACAATCATTTATTCTACCCGAAATACTATCTGGTGAAAAACCTCCAAATATTATGGAGTGAACTGCACCAATTCTAGCACATGCAAGCATTGTGTAGGCAAGTTCTGGTATCATTGTAAGATAAATTGTTACTCTATCACCTTTTTGAACTCCCAGATTTTTTAATCCATTTGCTGCTTTTGAAACCTCTTTATGCAGTTCTTTATATGTAATTTTTTTTTGAACTTTAGGATCATCCCCTACCCATATAATTGCTGTTTTGTGAGCATTCTTTTTAAGATGTCTATCAATGCAATTCGCTGAAGCATTTAAAGTACCATCATAGAACCATTTGATATGAACATCATCTTTACTATATTTAACGTCTTTAATTTTTTTATAAAGTTTAATCCAATTAATTCTTTTTCCTTCTTTTTTCCAAAATCCATCGTTGTCTTTAATCGACTCGTTATATTTCTTTATGTATTGAGATTTATTAACGGTAGCTTTACTTATCCATTCTTTCTTAGTTTTATAAATTATCTCTTTAGGTTTTTTAGAGATTACTTTTTTTTTAACTTTTTTTTTCTTAAGCATGAATTTTTTTTTAATTAATTCTACCCATCTTCAAAATTATTTTCCAGCTTTTAGTATCAATAGGCATAACAGACAGTCTACTTTGTCTAATTAGAGATAAGTTCTCCAAAGCCTTAGTTTTTTTGATGTTTTCAAGTGTTACAGGATTTTGAAGTTTACATTTAAATCTAACTTTAACTGCAACAAACCTTTTTTTCTTATCAGTTGGATCAATAAATGCTGTTTTAACAACTTCGACAATACCAACTATCTCCTTTCCAATATTAGAATGATAAAAAAAACAAAGATCTCCTTTTTCCATTTTTTTTAAGTTATTTGCTGCTTGGTAATTTCTTACCCCATCCCAGTCGGAACCTTTTTCTCCAGCTTTGATTTGTTGATCAATTGACCACACATCCGGCTCAGATTTTAAAAGCCAATAAGATTTTGACATAATTTATAAAATTTCTTAAGTTATATTGCAATATAAGTAAATGGTAAAAAAATTTGGAAAAAAACAAAAATAGAAAAAAGCAATAATACTCGAAAACATCAAAAAAATAAGTAAGGTTTTAATATCTCAGGTTCCAGAAAATTTAAAATTAAATGGTCTTACATCTGATATGCGACATTTAAAATCTTCAAAAATTAAACTAAAAAATTATATAGAATTTTGTAATTTTTCTTAACTTTTTAAAAATAAATTATTTCTTAGGCTTTTATTAAAATAAAAATGTGCAATATAGTAATGAAAATCACAAAAATTATATCAATAACTTTATTATTACTTTTTTCAAGCTTAACAAGTATCACTTATGCTGAAACTTTAAAATTCTCTGCTTCTACGTATGAAGGTGAAGTTAAAAAAGGAAAAGCGCATGGTGAAGGTACTTTTATTTTTTCAGATGGGTCTAAATATGAAGGTAAAGTTTCTAAAAATAGAATTCATGGCAAAGGTAAATACACAGATTCCCAAGGTAAAATTTATGAAGGTAAGTTTAGCTATGGAACTTTAAAATTAAAGATAGATAAAAATACTAGATTCCTTATCAAAATTAAACCTAAAACAGGCTTTGAAACTTACCCTGAAATGAAAGGTACAGGTACTGCATCATCAAAATGGTTTAAGGCTGAGAAAAACGCTTCAGGTACTTATGAACTAACCGATGAAGGAAAAGCAGAATTAGCAATGGAAATTGCAAAAGGCACTTCTTCTGGTGGTTCTGGATATTAATTTAATTAACCAAATACCAACATCAAAACCCTTACAAATTAATATTATAAAACGTACTATTTGATTTAGTATATTTAGACATACATAAAAAAATAAATCAATACTGTTTCTCATATATATAAATTAAATAGTTGATAGAGGTCTATAGGGTCTTATGAAATTTAGTGATTGTTTGATTGATTAATCAATACTGTATTTAATTTTTTTTCTTTTTCTTTTCTTTTTTAAGTTTTCTTTTTTCCTTTAAAGAAAGTTTAGCTTGTTTCATTACGCTAGCGTCCTTAAATGATTTACCACTATATCTTTTTGACATTTATAATTTCACTCCTGCACCTTTTAAAAATTTTGCTTTTTTATCAAGCAATAGTCTTGGACTTGCTGGTAGATCTAAATTATCAAATTTTTTTATTTTATACTTTTCAAGACCAACAAGTGCAATCATGGCAGCATTATCTCCACATAATTTTGGTTCTGGAAAAATTGCTCTAAAATAATTTTTTCTACATACTTTTATTAATTTTTTTCTAATACCTTTATTAGCCGCAACACCTCCAGCCATTACAAAAGCTCTATTTTTCTCTTTGTTAATTTTCTTGAATTCATCAAATGCTATTTGAGTTTTTACTTCTAAAATTTCTTCAATTGTTTTTTGAAATGAAGCTGCAAGATCATATTTCTCCTGCTTAGATCTTATAGAGCTTGATATCCTTAAAATTGCCGTTTTAAGACCTGCAAATGATAAATTACATCCTCCTTTATTTATAATTGGTTTGGGAAGTTTATATTTACTTGCATCTCCCTGTTTAGCAAAATCTTCTAACTTTGGTCCTCCTGGAAATTCAATTCCTAAAAGTTTTGCGGTTTTATCGAATGCCTCTCCTAATGCATCATCAATTGTTGTTCCTAACCTTTTGTATTTTCCAAGCCCATTCACACTAAGATATTGAGTATGCCCACCCGAAATTAATAATAATAAATATGGAAAATCTAACTTTGTTTTAAGTCTTGGACTTAAGGCATGTCCTTCAAGATGGTTTACACCTATAAAAGGAATATTTAAGCTAGCAGATAAAGCTTTACCAAAATTTAAACCAATAGTTAGACAAACAATTAAACCTGGGCCAGATGTTGCAGCAACTGCAGAAACATCGTTCAAATTCACACCACTTTCAGTAACTGCTTTTTTTGCAATTAAATCGATTTTTTCAACATGAGACCGAGCTGCAAGCTCAGGAACTACACCTCCAAATTCTTTATGAATATCGAATTGACTTGAAACTACATTAGATAATATTCTTATCTTACCATCTTTATCTTCTTCTATTATTGATACAGCGGTTTCATCGCAACTTGTCTCAATTCCAAGGATTATTTTTTTTTTATTCATAAATATTTATAATTAATACAATTAATCTATAAGAATGTAATAAAAATAAGAATTATGAAAAGAGATAAATTTATCATTGGAACTCGCGGAAGTAAGTTAGCTCTAATTTATACTGAAAAAGTGACTAAGTTTCTTAAAAAAGTTTCATTAACTCACGTAGAAATAAAACAAATAATAACAAGTGGAGATGAAAACCAAAATGATAGGTTGTCAAATATTGGTGGGAAAGGCTTATTTTCAAAAAAAATTGAAACAGAGTTAATTAATCACAAAATAGATATAGCAGTTCATGCTTTAAAAGATATGCCAACGATTGAAACTGAGGGTTTGATAACTAATTTTTATTTAAAAAGAAATTCACCTAATGAAATATTTATTAGCAATAATAATATTAAGTTCCAGGATCTTAAACCAAATTCAATTATTGGTACTTCTTCATATAGAAGAGAATATCAACTCCAATGTATTAGATCAGATCTAAATTATAAATTAATAAGAGGTAACGTCGATACTAGGATCAAAAAGTTAGAAAATGGAGACTACGATGCAATTTTACTTTCTAAAGCGGGTATTGAGGCTTTGGGATTAGATAATAAGATTACTCAGGAATTTAATACAGAGGAACTTATACCATGTGCTGGACAAGGAATTATTGCAATACAATGTAGAGAAAATGATCCAGAAATAATTAATATATTGGAAAAAATTAACGATAATCAGTCAAGAATAATTGCAAATGCTGAAAGGAATGTTTTGAAAATTCTTGAGGGCGATTGTGATACAGCAGTTGGTGTTTATGCAAAAATTAGCAAAGATATTGTAAATATTAAGGCAGAACTTTTTTCAGTTGATGGCAAACAGAGATTTTATATTGATGAAAGTGAAAATAAAAAAATGATAAATGATCTAAGTATTAAGATTGGAGAAAAATTAAAATCAGAATCAAAAGGATCATACAAAAGGTAGAATGCATATTTTATTAACAAGGCCGCTAGAAGATAGTAAGGAATTAATCTTAAGATTTAGTTCTCTGGGGCACAATGTTTCTCATTTACCAGTAATAAAAATTAAACCAATTCAATACGATGAACCTGACTATAGCCAATTCAAAGGAGTAATATTTACCAGTTCCAATGCCATAAAGAATTTAGATTTAACTAAAGTTGATAAAAAAATTGAATGTTATTGTGTTGGTTCTGCAACAGAAAAAGTTGCAAAGTTGAATGGTTTTCAAAATATAATCTCTGCAGAAGGAAGCGTAAATAATTTGAAAGAACTAATATTACAAAACTTTGATTCAAAAAATGGATCACTTCTTTACGTAAGTGGAGAAGTAGTTTCCAGTAGGTTAGACAAAGATCTTATTTCAGAGGGTTATTCTTTAAAAAGATTGATTAACTATAAAGTTTCTTCAACTCTAGAAATAAAAGAGGAATTCAGAGTAGAACTAAAAAAGTCAATTCCTGACATAATTTATGTTTACTCAGAAAATAGTGCTAAGAGTTTATTAAATTTACTTAAAAAATATGACCTTTTAGATAGTTGGATGGATACTAATTTGATGTGCATGGGTGAAAAATCATCATCAATTTTAAATGAGATCAAGTGGAAAAAAATTTTTCTATTTAATCCTGGTGAAGAAGAGTTTTTGCTATATAAAATTTAGCCATGGATGTTTTTGATAATTTTACAGGACTTTTTCTATCAGTTTGGGAAAAAGGAATATTGGGTGTTAACTTTGTAGAGATCTTAATAGGTCTTGGGATATTCTTTATATTTCTAGTTTTTAGAGGCTTGATTAGTAAATTAGTAATAAGAAAATTAGAATTAATTTCAAAAAGAACCACCAATAAACTTGACGATACTTTTGTTAAGGCAATGGAGGGACCAGCTAGATTCCTTCCAATTGTTTTAGGGGTATTTTTTGCGAGTTATTATATGTCTTTTTCAGAAGACACCAGATTATTTTTAGATAATGTAAATAGAACTTTAATTACAATTCTACTTTTTTGGATTATCCATCAGATAATTGAGCCAATCTCTTACATTCTTAGTGGTTTTGATAAAATTTTAACTAGAGAACTCATCGGCTGGATCATTAAATCACTCAAAATTTTAATTTTAATTTTAGGTGCTGCAGCAGTTTTAGAATTATGGGGAATAAAAATTGGCCCAATAATAGCCGGACTAGGTTTATTTGGTGTTGCTGTTGCATTAGGAGCTCAAGATTTATTTAAAAATTTGATTTCAGGAATTTTAGTTCTTGTAGAGAAAAGATTTAAGATGGGTGATTGGATCGAAGTTGAGGGAATAATTGAGGGTGTAGTAGAAAAAATAGGTTTTAGATCAACCGTAATAAGAAAATTTGATAAATCTTTAGCTATTATTCCTAATTTTCAGTTTGCAGAAAACGCTGTTATTAATAAAAGTCAAATTACTAATTGGAGAATTAGTTGGACTATAACTCTTCAATACGACTCTACGGTAGCTCAATTAAAAACTATTAGAAATGAGATAGAAAATTTCATTAATAACTCTGAAGATTATGAAGCAGCTGTTGGTGTATCAGTTAGAGTTGATAAATTCTCTGATAGTTCGATAGATTTGTATGTGAGATGTTATACCAAAACAAACAGTTGGAGTGAAATGTTAATGGTTAAGGAGAGACTTGCAATAAGAATAAAAGAAATTGTAGAAAGTAATAAAGCTTCTTTTGCTTTTCCAAGCACGTCTATTTATGTAGAAAAGAAATGATAGCTATATTTTATTTAGTTCTTCAACTTTTAAAACTATATTCTTATGTTGTAATAGCCAATGTCGTTATTAGCTGGTTAATAGCTTTTAATGTTTTGAATACTTCGAACAGATTTGTTTATTCAATTTTAGAATTTACATATAAGTTAACTGATCCAATTCTCAATAAAATCAGGGGTTTTTTACCTAGCCTTGGTGCTTTTGATATATCGCCAATCATTCTTCTTTTGTTGATATGGTTTATAGAAATGTGTATGAAGCTCTACATAGCACCACTAATTTTTTAATATCATGATTTTAATTGACGGAAAAAAACAATCAGCTGAACTAAGAGAAGAATTAAAAAAAGAAGTTGATAGTTTAAGACAAAAACATAATAAAGTTCCAGGCCTTACAGTAATTTTAATTGGAGACTTAGCACCAAGCCAAATTTATGTAAGAAATAAAGAAAAGTCAGCAACACAAGTTGGTTTGAAATCAGAAGTTATAAAATATCCAGCTACAGTAGATGAGAAAACTGTTTTAAATAAAATAGAGGAACTCAATAAAGATGAAACAGTCTCAGGAATTTTAGTCCAATTACCATTGCCCAAACATATCAATAAGCAACATGTTATTGAAACTATCTCACCACACAAGGATGTAGATGGTTTGCATCCAATGAATGTGGGCAATCTATCGTCTGGATATCAAGGATCAATTCCTTGTACACCACTTGGATGTTATTACTTATTAAAAAAAATTGAACCTAACTTATCGGGAAAAAAAGCGGTCATGATTGGTAGATCAAATCTTAATGGAAAAGCTATGGCTCAGCTTTTACTTCAAGAAGATTGTACAGTAACGATTACTCATTCAAAAACTAAAGATCTTCAGCATGAGTGCTTAGAGGCAGATGTGATTGTTGCTGCAGTTGGAATTCCCGAACTTATAAAGGGAGATTGGGTAAAAAAAGATGCAATAGTTATAGATGTTGGAATAAATAAAACAGAAAATGGTATAGTGGGTGATGTAAATTTTGAAGAAGTTTCAAAAGTTGCGAAAGCTTTAACGCCAGTTCCAGGTGGGGTAGGACCTATGACAATTGCATGTCTTTTAAAAAATACAATTGAGTGTTTCAAAAGATCGTTAAATAATTAAAGATTATTGCAAAAGTTAGCAATTTTAATTCTTATTTTTTTTATCTATAATTCTTTATCATTAGCTATGGAAAAAATACCTTATCATCACTTACCAGACGGTAGCTTCAGAAACCCAGAGGGCTCACCTAAGAGAAATTCTAATTTCAAATGGTCTTTTAAAGTATTCAATAAAGAAAAGAAAAAACTTAATATGTCTATTCCCGAGGATCATGTCATTGATAAACAAAGAGTTCTTTCAAATTTAGATAATTTAAAAAATGATGATTATGTCGGTTGGATTGGACATGCAACTTTCTTAATTAACCTAGGAAATACAACAATTATAACTGATCCTGTCTTTTCAAAAAATGCAGGTCCACTAATTTTTGGTCCAAAAAGATATGTTAAAACAGCACTAGATTTAAATGAAATTCCTAGGACAGACTTATTTCTTTTAACTCACAATCATTATGACCATCAAGATATGACTACAATAAGAAGATTTCCTTTTAAGGATGCAAAAGTTTTACTTCCTCTAAAGCTTGGAAAGTATTTCACGCGAAATAGCTATAAAGATGTGAAGGAAATGGATTGGTATGATGAAATTAAAGTTAATGAAGACCTTAAAGTAACATTGTTACCAGCAGTTCACTGGTCAAAAAGAAGCTTAACAGATACAAACAAAACTTTATGGGGAAACTTTTTAATTGAGTACAAGAATAAAAAAATACTCTTTGCTTGTGACACTGGTGTTGGAAATATTTATAAAGAGTTAGGTGAAAAATATGGGCCTATTGATTTAACATTAATAAATATTGGTGCATATAATTTTTATCCATTATCACCTAATAAAGATAAATCCTCTTATCATACCAATCCCGAAGAGGCTTTAAGTATTGCAAGAGACCTTAAAAGTAAAAAAGTTTTAGGGATGCACTGGGGTACTTTTGTTTTATCCTTAGAGCCAATAATGGAGCCACCAGTTAGATTTAAAGATAATGCAGAAAAATATGGTTTTAAAAAAGAAGATGCAATTATTTTTAAAATTGGTGAATTTCAGTCTTTAAAAAATTTAGGAATTTAGCAACAGCCGCAAGTTTTTTTTTGCTTACTTTTTTCATCTTTTAATAGTTTTTCTTCAGCTTTTGCTATTTCTATCTCTCTTGCACTTTCTTCTAAAGCAGTTTTTTCTTGCAAAAGTTTGTTTTCAAATATGCATAAAGAGAGTTAAAGCCTAGCTTAGAAGCTTTGTTTTCTTCGTAGTTTCTTCTTCCTTTTAAATTTTCAATTAATTCTAATATCTGTGGGTTTTGCATATTATTTTTATCTCATAAATTAAAAAAATTTCAATCACAATTTATTCAAGGTTTTCAACTATTTTAGGAATATATTTTTTAAAGTTAAAAAAACCTTTGTTACAAAACTTCCATGAATTTTGATCTAATTTTCTATAAAGAAACTCAATATTTTTGAGCGAGTTTTGATTTATATAATCTAGATTTTCTCCAACAGTTGGATAAAGGCAGTAACAGCTTTCTAGGTTTTTAATTTCGTTTATATCTATAATCTCACAATTAATTGATTTTTCCTCTAACCTTTTCTTTTGTTCCTCAATCAAACTATCTTTAAAATTTAATACATTTTCACTGAGTTTAATATTTCTATTTTCATTTTTATTATTAATAAGAAGAATTTTTTTGAACTTTTGAGTTGTAAAGTCAGTGATTTCAAATGCTAAGTTATTTTCAAAAACTAGTAAGTTTTTCTCTTCAATATTTATCGGATTTTCAAAAGTTTTATTTAGAATAGTATAATTTTTATCACTTATTATTGGAGGAGCATTTTCGTTAAGTTTTATATTTTCAAATCTATTATTTGTAAATTTTTTAATGTTCCATTCACTTGCAATATAATGTTTCCCTTGAGTTTGAATACCTGCAACCCAACGCCAGCCCAAGGTATTAGATGCAGTATCACCATCGTATAAGTGTTTCATAAAAAATTCAGCACCAAGTTGCCAAGGCAAGTCTAGTGTAAATATCCAAATGCTCGCAAACCACATTCTGGTATGATTATGCAAATAATTATAAGTCTTAAGTTCATTTACCCATTCATTGAAGCATTCAATTTCAGTGTTACCCTCAATGGCCTTCAAGTAGCTTTTATTATCTTTAAATTCTTCTTTTATTCTTTTTAAATCTAATAAATAATCATCCCAAACTCCTGATCTTAGTTCCAACCAACCTTTCCAATATGTCCGCCACAAAACTTCTTGAATAAATTTTTCATTTTTTGTAAAGGAAGACCTTTCCAGCGATTTACTAATCACTTCTTTTTCATTAATCACCCCATGTGTAATATATGGTGATAAGCAAGATGTATTAGATCGTTTATCAGGACCAAAATCAAAATTTCTTAATTTTGAATATTCTCCAAGATTATTTGTAATAAAATTATCTAAGCTCTCAATAGCCGAAGCTCTCGTAGTTTTAAATTCCATTTTTTTATTTTAATTTTTTTTTATGAAAGCTAATAAATCTTTCTACATTTGATTTATTAAAAGTTTTATTTTCCTCGAAAGAAACTTTTTTCATTGAATATGCATTACTTGAAGTTTGTCTTGATTGAATTGTAACATTTCCTTTATAAAGTTTGACTTTTACTGATCCATTTACTTTATTTTTCTTCAAATCAACAATCTTTTGTAGTTTAAATCTTTCCTTTGAATACCAATAACCATTATAAACAAGCTCTGCATATCTTGGCATAACCTCATCTTTTTTATGCATTGTATCTTTATCTAAAGTTACAGACTCAATTGCTCTGTGTGCAACTAGCAATATTGTTCCTCCTGGCGTTTCGTAAACTCCTCTTGATTTTATTCCAATAAATCTATTCTCGACTAAATCCACTCTTCCTATTCCATTTTTTCCGGCTAATTGATTAAGTTTATCCAAGACTTTTGCTGGAGATAATTTTTTTCCATTTAAACCAATAGGGTCACCATTTTTGTAATTAATAGTAATAAAGCTTGGTTTATTTGGAGCTTTTTCAGGAGAAGTTGTTCTTTGAAAAATAAATTCAGGTGCAGAATTTTTAGGATTTTCTAAAACTTTTCCCTCTGTTGAAGTGTGAAATAAATTATCATCAACTGAAAAAGGTGGTGCACCTTTTTTATCTTTTGGAATGGGTATTCCATGTTTTTTTGCATAATTAATTAGATCTGTTCTCGATTTTAATTTCCAAATCCTCCATGGCGCAATTATTTTAATTTTAGGACCAAAGTAATGATATCCTAATTCAAATCTAACTTGATCATTTCCTTTTCCTGTCGAACCATGTGAGACAGCATAAGCATTAAATTCTTTAGCTACTCTGATTTGATCTTTTGCAATCAGTGGTCTTGCTATGGATGTACCTAATAAATAAACACCCTCATAAAGAGCATGACCTCTTATCATTGGGTAAACATAATCCTTAACAAAAATATTTTTTAGATCTTGAATTATGATTTTTTTAACTCCCAATTTTTTTGCATTCTTAATTATTTTTTTTCTATCCATTTCCTGCCCAACATCAGCAGTGTATGCTATAACTTCAGCATCATAATTTTCTTGAAGCCATTTAAGAATGATAGACGTATCCAAACCACCTGAATAGGCGAGGACAATCTTCTTTTGTTTTTTCATTTAAGTGCAGCTTTTTTTTGCAGCGTTATAAGCTTTAGTAAAGCCCATTAATGAATAGTCATCTGTAGTTCTAGTACCACTTTGTTTGTAAGCTGTTATCATCAACCTTGAGGCTTTTTTCATTCTTTTAATAATTTTTTGCTCTGTTTTTCCACTTGAAATCCAAGCAAATTTATTTTGTGGTAAGTCAAACTCAAATTTAGATTTTCCTGAAGTAGCTAAAATTGCATTTTGAACATTAAAGTTGTAACCAGAAGTTATGCTCACCTCATCAGAAATTTTATCCTCAGGTCTAAAGGATACAAACAATCTCGCTTCTCTGTTGCTTGCCTTAGGAGACTGGCTTACTGGTATAGAATAAGCAAAACAGATTTTTCCAGTCTCATTAAAAACTGAAACAGCATTCCAATCTTTAAAAGTACCTAACTTTGTTAAGTCTTCTGATTGGACAGATGAGATTATAAATACTGTTAATATAAGTATTTTTAAAAATAATTTTTTAATTATGGACATGGATTAGGATATTTTTTTTGTACATTATTTATTTCTTTAATTACTTCACTATCAAGATTCACTTTTACACTTTCTACGTTAGTTTTCAACTGCTCCATAGTTGTTGCTCCAATTATCACACTCGTCATAAAGTCTTGGACTTCACAGAATTTTATGGACATTTGACTCATATCTAGATCATATTTCTGACTAATTTTGTAATAATCTTCAACTGCATTTTCCATATTTGGCTTTCTATATCTTGTCCAAAAATCAAAATCTCTCTCCATTCTTGAACCTTTAGGAAACTGCTTATTTCTATATTTTCCACTTAAGTAACCACTTGCGAGTGGTGAATAAGCTAAACATCCAATTTTTTCTCTAATGGATATTTCAGACAAACCTACCTCATAAACTCTATTTAGTAAGCTGTATGGATTTTGAACAGACATCATTCTTGGAAGATTTTTATCTTTTGAAAGCTGCAAGCAATTCATAACTCCCCAGGGGGTTTCATTTGATAAACCAACATATCTAATTTTGCCTTGTTTGATAAATTTTTTTAAGTTTTCTAAAACATCTTCAAATTTATTCCATTCATTCTCTTTATGTTCGTAACCCAATCTACCAAAGTTATTTACGTTTCTTTCAGGCCAGTGTAATTGATAAAGATCAATATAATCAGTTTTTAATCTTTTTAGACTTCCGTGAAGAGCATCCTCTAAGTTTTTTCCAGTAAAACTATTTTCCCCATTTCTCATATATTTTCTGCTAGGGCCGCCCACTTTGGATGCTAGTATTATATCTTTTCTTTTTTTTGTTTCCCCAAACCAATTTCCAATAATAGTTTCTGTATGACCATATGTTTCAGCTTTTGGTGGAACTGCATAGAGTTCAGCCGTATCCCAAAAATTAACCCCATTTTCTAAAGAGTAATTCATTTGTTCAAATGCCTCACTTTGGGTGTTTTGTTCACCCCAAGTCATCGTCCCAAGACAGATTGTACTCACATTTATGTCAGTATTTCCTAGTTTTTTATAATTCATACTCAGTTATACTTAATGTTTGTTACATTTATTTTGACGACTTGAAAATCTTAAAAAAAAAACTTATATAAATATTATGGAATTCAATAAAGAAAATATTCTTAGAAAAGCAACTACAGCCAAACAAACAGTTGTTATGGATGAAGGCCTGAGAGCCTACATGTTAAAAGTCTATAATTATATGGCAACCGGTGTATTGCTTACAGGTATAATTGCACTTTTATCATTTAAAATGTCTGTTTTAACAGACCCAAATGGTGCGATTGTTGGACTAACTGAATTCGGAAGTGCAATTTATTTATCTGGATTAAAATGGATTGTTATGTTGGCTCCTCTAGGGATTGTGTTCTACATGAGCTTTGGCATAAATAAAATGAGTGCATCAAGGGCTCAAACTACTTTTTGGGTATTTGCAGCTTTAATGGGATTATCACTTTCGTCAATTTTATTAGTATACACAGGTTTAAGTGTGACAAGAGTATTCTTTATTTCTTCAGCAACTTTTGGTGCTATGAGTATTTATGGTTACACAACAAAAAAAGACTTAACCAAAATGGGATCTTTTTTAATGATGGGTTTAATCGGGATCATAATTGCATCAATAGTCAATATATTCTTAAAATCATCGATGATGTATTTTGCAATATCAATAATTGGTGTTCTGGTATTTGTTGGTTTAACTGCATACGATACTCAAAAGATTAAAAATATGTATGCAGCATCTGACAGCGGTGAGTTAATGGGTAAAAAAGCAGTAATGGGTGCCCTAACTTTATATCTAGACTTTATAAATCTTTTTATAATGCTTTTAAGATTATTTGGTCAAAGAAGATAAGCCCTAAATTTTTTTCCAATCAACTTTATTTAAGAGTATTTTTAAATCGTAAGAATTTTTTAAAATTTTACCATTAGTATCTGTAATTAAATATTTTAGATTTTTGTTTGATGGTTTAAAATTTTTACAAATTTTATAAATTGCTCTTTCAGCTGCATTTTTAAAAACACTGAAACTTACTTGTTTTCCAGAAATAGAAAGACCATAATCTTTCCAATTTCCTGAGGAAACCATTTTTGCATAAAGATCTAATATAATTTTTAACTCAGTTCTTTCAAAAAAAAGTTTTTTGTTTTCTTCTTTATTTATATTATTTACAACTAGTTTTAAGTTTCTATTCATTTAATTTGTATTTATTTATTAGACCAATTTGAAAAGCGGTAAAAATAAAGGTTATTGGCAACATTCCCCAAACTTTAAAGTTTACCCAGAATTCTTCTGATTGAGTTCTCCAAATTATTTCATTTAATATGGCTAGTCCAAAAAAGAAGTATGTCCATCTTTTATTTAAAATTTCCCATCCTTCATCACTTAAAGGCATAGATTTCCCAAGTAATTTTTTTAAAACTGGTTCATTTGTAAAGTATTTTCCAAACATTAATGCAAGACCAAACAATATATTTATTATTGTTGGTTTCATGTAAATAAATATAGGATCATCAAAATAAATCGTTAAACCACCAAATAATGTAATCAATATTCCACTAATTAGTGGAACTTTTGGAATTGTTTTTTCAACAATCCACATAATTAAAACTGCTATGATAGTTGCAACTATCAGTGGAGGTATCGCAACAATTAAGTTTTTATCACTATTGTAGTAAAAATAAAAAAATATTACCAAAGGCCCTAAATCAGTAACAAATTTTAAAACAGATTTATTCACTGCTACATAATAGCAGAATAATAAAACAATCATATTTTTTTTATTGATTTTTATTTTTAAATATCCATATTTATTATGTGACTATTCAAAAAGGAAAATTCTCAATCGGAGACGTTGTAAAACATAAGCACTTCGACTTTAGAGGTGTGATTTATGATGTTGATTTTGAGTTTAATAATTCAGAGGAATGGTATCAATCCATACCAAAAAACGTAAGACCTAGAAAAGACCAACCTTTCTATCATTTGTTAGCTGAGAATGATGAAATAACATACGAAGCATATGTTTCTGAGCAAAATCTATTAGTGGACGACTCTGATGAGCCCATTAAACACCCCTTAATAAATGAAATATTTTCAGGAAAAAGAGGCTCTAGTTATTTCAAACCCTCTAACTAGACACAATTACATCATTTAAACACATTTTGTGCAAATCTTAGACATACATGAAGGTTAAGATATTTAGATATTTTGGCCAAGGATGCATAATTAATCCATTTATTTATCTCCCTCTGTGTTCTTGGTCAGAATAACTCACCATAAAAATTTTCAAAATTTTTTAATTTGATATAGATAGCTAAAAAAATGCTAAATTATTTTAAACCAAAAAACCTAATTCAGATTATCAATAGATCTCAAAAATTTGTCTTTATTATATTTATTTTAATCTTAATTCTTGGACTTGTTGAGGCATTAATTCTTTCACCTGAGGATTATAAACAAAGTGACTCCGTTAGAATTATGTATGTACATGTTCCTGCTGCTTGGATCTCATTAGGAATTTTTTCTTTAATATCAGTTTTATCTTTTGGTATTATTATTTTTAAAAATAAAAATTTTTCACTTATCACTAAAAGTTTAGCTCCATCAGGATTTGTCTTCAATATAATCGCTCTAGTAACCGGATCAATATGGGGAAAACCTACTTGGGGAACGTGGTGGGCATGGGACGCAAGAATTACATCCATGTTATTATTAGCAATATTTTATTTAATGTTTATTTTGTCTTGGAGAATTGCAGGAACAGAGGATAAAGCTGTAAAATTAAGTTCATATATTGCTATATTTGGAGTTATTAATGTTCCAATTATCAAATTTTCTGTCGATTGGTGGTCTACTCTTCATCAACCAGCTTCTATAAATCTTCTAAAAGAAACTTCAATTCATTCGTCAATGCTGCTTCCTTTGGGAATAATGACTGCGGCATTTGCACTTTTTTCGCTTTTGATATTTTTGATGAAATATAATACAGAACTGATAAAAATTAAGAATAAAGGATTAGATAGATTATGATTCAAGACGTTTTATACATGAATGGGTACGGCTTATACGTATGGTCTTCTTTTGTATTTACTTTATCTTGTTTTTGGATTCTACATTCAATTATAAAGCTTCAGTTAATTAAAGAGCATAAAAAATTTGAAGCAAAATTTGAAAGTTTAGATATAGAGAAAGTTGAAAAAGCAAAAAAACAAGAAACTTTCAAAGAAATTTTAGCTACTTCTTCAGTTTCTAAGATTTAATTACTTATTTTCATGTATGGTAAAAAAGTAAAATTAAGAGCTGTTTTTATATTATCAACATTTGTTTCTTTAATTTTAGTATCTTTTTTAATTATAAAATCGCTGGAAGAAAATGTAGTTTATTTTAAATCACCAACAGAAATTAAGGTACTTCCTGAAGTTACAAAGAAAAAAATTAGAGTTGGTGGAATGGTAAAAAAAAATTCAATTAATATTAATCAATCTGAAGTAAATTTTGTGATAACTGATTTTAAAAACGAGCTTATAGTAAATTATAAAGGCTCAATACCAAATTTGTTTGAGGAAGAAAAAGGAGTTGTCGCTGAGGGATTTCTTCAAGATAGAAATTATTTTAAGGCGGTGAAAATTTTGGCGAAGCATGATGAAAACTATATGCCCCCTGAGGTAGCAGAGTCTTTGAAAGAAAATTAGAATGGTCAATCAACTAGGCAATTATTCTTTATATATAGCTTTATTAATTTCGATTTTTATAATTATAAAAACCTCATTATCGTTTAGGAATTCCTCTAATGTTTTGAGTGGCAATATTTTTTCATTAATATCTGTACAATCTTTAATGGTTATAATTAGTTTTCTAACTTTAATTTATGCTTTTGTAACATCAGACTTTAGTAACGAGACTGTTTACAACAACTCTCATACTGCAAAACCTTTATTCTATAAAATTTCAGGGACATGGGGCAATCATGAGGGGAGTTTACTTTTATGGTTATTGGTATTAACAATTTTTTTATTTTTATTTGTAATTGACTCTAAAAATCTTCCTCAAAAATACAGAATTCTTACATTATTCTTTCAGGAAATTATAATTTTTGGTTTTCTTTTATTTATACTTTTTACATCCAATCCCTTTGCAAATATATTTCCAATTCCATCTGAAGGAACAGGACTAAATCCAATATTGCAAGATCCTGCTTTAGCAATTCATCCACCCATTTTATATTTAGGTTATGTTGGAACCTCTATTATATTCTCATCCGCTTTAGGTGCAATTATCTCTGGCTCTATTAATAAATCTTGGGCAAGTCACATTAAAAGATGGGTTTTAATTTCGTGGGTATTTTTATCTATTGGTATTCTCTTAGGATCTATATGGGCATATTACGAATTAGGATGGGGAGGTTTTTGGTTTTGGGACCCTGTTGAAAACGTATCACTTATGCCTTGGCTTTGCCTTACAGCATTATTACACACAGTTTTTACTTTAGAGAAACGAGGAACATTTCAATCATGGGCAATAATTCTATCAATTACAACTTTCTCATTAAGTATGAGTGGAACTTTTTTAGTTAGGTCTGGAATTTTAAATTCAATTCATACTTTTGCCAACGATCCATCACGTGGAGTGTTTATATTGTGTTTTTTATTTGTATTAATTTTTATCTCTATATTTATTTATTTTTTTTATCAAAAAACTATTACGGCTGATTCAACAAAAACTTTTTTAATGAGCAAAGAAACTGCAGTTTTAATCAATAATTTATTCATGATGTTTTTTTTATCAGTAGTTTTGATTGGTACAGTTTATCCAATTTTTTTAGAGGTAATTAACAACGAAAAAATTTCGATCGGACCACCTTTTTACCATAAATTAATTATCCCATTCTTAATTCCATTTTTATTTTTTATGGCAATTGGACCTAACATTAAATGGATAAAAGATAAGATAGGAAAAATTAATTTAAAAGAAATCTTTATCTTTATAATATCAATAGTAATTTCTTACATCTTTGTAAGTAAATTTGGTGTTTCTTATCTTCTATCTCTACCTTTATTTATTTTTAGTTTTTTTTTATTTTTTGTGACTATTAGAGATTTTTTTGGAAAAAATATTAACATTTCGCAAAAAATCTCTCATTTTGGTTTCAGTCTATTAATTTTAAGTATTTTATTAAATGGTGTTTTGGCTAAAGAACATTCATCAAATATGAGAGTTGGAGATGAAATTAAATTTTTAGGTAAAATAATTAAATTTCAAAAAATTGAAGTAATCAAAAAACAAAATTATCAATCATTAATTGGCGAATTTAATATTGTTGATGAAAATAATTCACTAAGTTTAAAACCTGAAATTAGAATTTATGACCAACCCCAAACAATTACTAGTGAAGCTGATATTTCCTCTACTATTTTCGCAGATAATTTTCTAGTATTTAATATTATTAAAAATGATGGTTTTTATAATGTACGATATCAAATAAAACCATTTATGATTTGGATTTGGATCTCAGTAATATTGATTTCATTGGGTGGGATATTAAGCTTAAAGAAAAAAAATGTCTAACAATATAAAATTAATCAGTATAGTTTTATTTACACTGTTTTCTTTTTTCATACTCTTAAAGGGGTTAGACAAATCAAATATTTATTCTCCAGAAATTAAAGAGAGTAATGTTGATTTCAATTTTAAAGCAAAATACCTTTTTTCTGAAGAGGAAGTATTTATAAATGATCTGCTTAATGATGAGGGAATGTCTTTAATTAACATATGGGCTTCTTGGTGTTTACCTTGTAGGGATGAGCATGCATATTTATTAAATTTAAAATCTTTAAACAAATTGAGTATTATAGGTATTAATTATAAAGATGATGAAAAAAACGCTAAACAATTTCTTAGCGAACTTGGAAATCCTTATACAAATATAATTACTGATCCTATGGGGATTAATTCAATTGAATTAGGAGCATTTGGTGTGCCTGAAACTTATTTAATTGATAATAAATCTAAACTCATTATCCATAAATTTATTGGCCCTTTAGATGACAAAGCATTTGCAAAACTTTATGATATAATTCAATGAAAAAGATAAAAATTTTATTCAAATTACTAATTATTTTTTTATTCTTTCAAAATTATTCTTTAGCTGAGATTTCTCAAGATGTTGACAAAATTTCAAAAAATCTAAGATGCTTAATTTGCCAAGGGCAATCAGTTTATGATTCCCAATCAGATTTTGCGCTGAGCATGAAAATCTTAATACAAAATAAAATTGATGAGGGTAAAAATGAAGAACAGATTTACGATTTTCTAAAAACCAAATATGGTGATTGGATTGTTTATGATCCAGAAATAAGCAAAAACACAGTTTTACTTTGGGTATTACCTTTGATTTTATTTGTTTTTGGCGGTATTTTAATTCTTAGAAAAGTATCTATAAAGTAGATACAAATTATTTATGAAGATCATTTTAAAAATATTTTTAATTTATTTTTTACTAGTATTTAATCTAGCAAATGCAGATGAACATAAATCTAATGAAAATTGGAGTTTTTATACGGGAACTTTTGATTTTAGTGATGACGGAAAAAAAGCGACTTTAATTGGCGTACAACATATCAATACTGGAAAAGATAAAGAGAGTTTCTTAGGAATACTCCAACCTGTAACAGGTTTATTGGTGACGGCTGATAATGCAGCATATGTTTATACAGGTTTTCAGATTTACAATGAGGGTCCTCTAAAATTTACTCCAAGTTTTACACCTGGATTATACTCCAAGGGTGATGGAAAAGACTTGGGACATGTTATTGAGTTTAAAACTGAAATACAAATATCTTATGAATTTTCAAATAATAGTGAAATAGCAGTGTCATATAATCATATATCTAATGCAAGTCTTGGAGATAAAAATCCTGGGGCAAATAGTTATATGTTTAATTATATAAAAAAATTCTAATCTAGTTATATGAATTTAAAAGATTGTCACAATTTTAGTGATTTTAGAAAATTAGCAAAAAAAAAATTACCCTCTCCAATTTTTCATTACATTGATGGTGCTGCAGATGATGAAATAACATACGCTAGAAACACAAGTGCTTTTGACGATGTTGATTTAGTCCCAAATGTTTTAAGAGGAGTAGAAAATGTTGACCTTTCAACAACAATATTTGGAAAAAAATTGGACCTACCATTTTATCTAGCACCAACAGCCCTACAAAGACTTTTTCATTATGATGGAGAAAGAGCAGTAGGAAAAGCAGCAAAAAAATTTAATACAATGTTTGGTGTTTCAGCTTTAGCAACCGTGAGTGTTGAAGAAATATCTTCTATGATTGATACACCTAAAATGTTTCAATTTTATTTTCACAAAGACAGAGGTCTTAATGACTCTTGTCTAGAGAGGGCTAAAGCAGCAAATTTTGATGTTATGGCATTAACGGTAGATACTATTACTGGTGGAAACAGGGAGAGAGATTTAAGAACTGGCTTTACATCACCTCCAAAATTAACTTTATCAAGTCTATTTAGCTTTGCTACAAAGCCTATGTGGGGAATAAATTATTTAACAAAAGGTAAGTTTGAATTACCCCATCTTCAAGATTTTGTTAAAGAAGGTACCAGCACTAACTCTTCGATTGGAAGTTATTTTTCTACCATGTTAGATCAATCTATGAATTGGAAAGATGCTGAAAATCTTTGTTCTAAATGGGGAGGTCATTTTGCTCTTAAAGGTATAATGAGTGTTGAAGATGCAAAAAGAGCTGTAGATATTGGGTGTACTGGTATAATGGTTTCCAATCATGGTGGAAGACAACTCGACGGTTCAAGATCTCCATTTGATCAATTAGCAGAAATAGTTGATGCTGTTGGAGATAAACTTGATGTTATATGTGAAGGAGGAATTCACAGAGGAACTCATATGCTTAAAGCATTATCTCTAGGTGCTAAAGCATGTTCAGGCGGTAGGCTTTATTTATATGCACTAGCTGCTGCAGGCCAAGCCGGTGTTGAAAGAGCTTTAAACCAATACAAAACAGAGCTGCAACGTGACATGAAACTAATGGGTTGCACAAAAATTAGTGATCTAAATAGAAGTAATTTAAGATTCAGAAGATAATGAGTCTAAAGAATTGCTACAATTTCGAAGACTTTAGAAAGCTAGCAAAAAAAAAATTACCTGCCCCGATTTTTCATTACATTGATGGTGGAGCTGACGATGAAGTCACAATGAATAGAAACACAGATTCATTTAATGACTGCGATCTAGTCCCAAATATTTTAAATAGTGTTGGTGAGCCAGATTTAAAAACTGAGGTTTTTGGAACAAAAATGGACATGCCAATTTTTTTGTCCCCTACTGCAATGCAAAGTTTATATCATCCAGATGGAGATAAAGCATCTGCTCGTGCAGCAGAAAAATTTGGTACAATTTATAGCATGTCTACAATGGCATCTTTTTCGATCGAAGAAATTGCAAATCTTTCAAGTGGACCGAAAATTTTTCAGTTATATATCCATAAAGATCAATCTATAACCGACGACTTAATTGATAGATGTAAAAGAGCAAACTTCAATGGTATGTGTATTACTGTTGATACAATTGTTGCTGGAAATAGAGAAAGGGACCATAGAACAGGTTTTACAACACCTCCAAAATTTACATTAGATAGTCTAATGAGTTTCGCAATGAGACCGCAGTGGGTATTTAATTATTTTACAAATAAGAAATTTGAATTAGCTAACCTGAAAGATAAAGTTGAAAAAGGAACAAATATTGCTCAATCTGTTATGGGATATATAAATGAACAGTATGATCCAGCTATGAATTGGAAAGATGCAGAATACTGTATCAAAAAATGGGATGGTCCTATTGCTCTTAAAGGAGTTATGTCAGTTGAAGATGCAAAAAAAGCTATAGATATTGGATGTACAGCTATAATGATATCAAATCATGGAGGAAGACAACTTGATGGATCTAGATCTCCATTTGATCAGGTAAAAGCTATTAGGGATGCAGTAGGTGATAAATTAGAGGTTATATTAGATGGGGGTGTTAGAAGAGGTACACATGTATTGAAAGCACTTGCAGCGGGTGCGACAGCTTGTAGTTTTGGTAAAGCATTTTTGTTTAGTTTAGGGGCTGGCGGACAACAAGGTATTGAAAGATTATTACAAAATATGCATGATGAAATAAGACGTAACATGATATTGATGGGCTGCAAAAGTATTAAAGACCTTGATGAATCAAAAATTATTTTCCGAAAATAAATAAAAATTACTAATATAAAAAATAAGTAAAATAAATTAAATATAATAGACATACACTAACTTTTCAGTTAGTTTTCACACCTTAAAATTAAGATTATGAAATTAGCGAAAAGTTTAGAAAATTTAGGAACAGAATCTGCTTTCAGTGTCTTAGCTGAGGCGAAAGCATTAGAGGCCAAAGGTCATCCAATGATACATTTGGGTTTAGGACAACCAGATTTCAAAACTCCAAAACATGTAGTCGAGGCTGCCAAGAAAGCTTTAGATGATGGTCATCATGGTTATGTTATGTCCAATGGAATTCCAGAATGTAGGCAAGCTGTAACAAGATGGATTAAAAAACGTTACAATACAGATATAGACTTTGAGAGAATTTTAATTATGCCGGGTGGAAAACCTACAATGAGTTATGCAATTCAGTGTTATGGTGAACCAGGAGCAGAAATAATCCATCCAACACCTGCATTTCCTATTTATGAGTCAATGATAAACTATACTGGTTCTACTCCAGTACCATATGATTTAACTGAAGATAAGGACCTTAAATTTGATCCGGATAAAATACTTTCACTTATAACTGATAAAACAAGATTGTTAATTTTAATTAATCCTAACAATCCAACAGGTAGTTTTGTTGAGAAACCAGTTATAGATTATTTTGCAAAGGAATTGGAAAAACATCCACATGTCACTATTTTAAGTGATGAAATCTATAGTAGACAGATTTTTGATTACAAAGAGATGCCATCATTCTTCCACTATGAAAATTTAAGAGATAGACTAATTGTTCTTGAAGGTTGGAGTAAAGCATATTCAATGACTGGATGGAGATTAGGTTGGAGTTTTTGGCCAAAAGAACTTGTTGAACATGTAAACAAACTACTTATTAATAGTGTATCTTGTGTTAATGCAGCAGCACAGTTTGCTGGAATAGCTGCTTTAGATGGTCCAGATGACTCAATTAAAGATATGTTGGATAAATTTACTTTAAGAAGAAATTTAATCCATGCTGGTTTGAATGATTTACCTGGAGTAGAGTGTAGTTTACCGGGTGGAGCGTTTTATGCTTTTCCAAATGTAAAAGGAACTGGAATGTCAGGTGCTGAGTTTTGTAAAAAAGCTATGCATGAAGCTGGAGTAGCAATAGTACCGGGAACTGCATTTGGTCAAACTTGCCAAGACTACGTAAGATTTAGTTTTGCCGCATCTAGAGATAACATACAACAAGCCTTAGAAAACATAGGCAAGATGCTTTCTAAATAGACTGTATTTTTTAAAAGAAACTTCTATAATGTTAAATTATGAATGAAAATGTTCAAACAGAATTAAAAAAAATTTTTAATGGAAGGTTTTCAACCTCAGAATCTACAAGAGCAAACTATGCCAGAGGAGAAGATACTTATGATCCAATTCTCTCAAAAGCTGTAGTATTTCCTGAAACCAATGAAGAAGTATCACAGTTATTAAAGTTATGTAATGAACACAAAATTCCGGTTGTTCCTTTTGGTACTGGAACTTCATTAGAGGGCCATGTTGTTGGAAATCAAAATGGAATAACAATTTCTCTTGAAAAAATGAACAAAGTATTGAGTGTTAATGCTGAAGATTTTGATTGTAGAGTACAAGCAAATGTAACTAGAAAACAACTAAATGAATATCTTCGTGAGGATGGAGTATTCTTTCCAATAGATCCTGGAGCAGACGCTGCTCTTGGTGGAATGGCTGCAACATCGGCATCAGGTACAATGGCTGTAAAATATGGAACTATGAGAACTGTAATCTCGGGCCTAACAGTTGTTCTTCCTAATGGAGATATTATTAAAACTGGAGCCAGAACAAAAAAAACTTCTGCAGGATATAACTTAACAAATTTATTTATTGGTTCTGAAGGAACTCTAGGAATTATTACAGAAGTCCAATTAAGATTATCACCAATACCTGAAAGTATAATGAGTGCAGTGTGTTACTTTCCAGATTTAGACTCAGCAGTAAAAGCTGCTCAAGAGGTTATTCAATATGGTGTCCCAATAGCGAGAATTGAGATGCTAAATAAAGATCAAATGGAAATAAGTATTAAATATTCAAAATTAGATAATATAAAAGCATCACCCACGTTGTTTTTTGAATTTCATGGTAGTGAAAATTCAAACAACGAGTCAATAGGGATAGTCGAAGAAATTTCAAAAAGTAATGGTGGAAGTGATTTTCAATGGGCATCGTCCCCTGAGGAACAGAAAAAATTATGGAAAGCAAGACATGATGTGTATTACTCAGTTAAGGCTTTGGGTAACGATATGAAAGTTTATTCCACAGATGTTTGTGTGCCAATTTCAAGATTAGTAGAATGTATTTCATGGGCAGAAAAAGAAGTTCAAAAGTTAGGCCTAACTGCTCCAATGGTTGGGCATGTCGGTGATGGTAACTTTCACTCAATAGTTCTTTATGATCCAGATGATGAGGAAAAACAAAAAAAAATCAGACAATACAGCGACGATCTAATCAACAAAGCACTTGAACTTGAAGGAACAATTACTGGTGAACATGGTATTGGACTTCAAAAGAAACATTATTTACTTAGAGAACATCCAGACAATGTTCCTGTTATGAAATCTATCAAAAGATCATTAGATGTTAATAATATCATGAACCCTGGAAAGATCTTTGATTTGAACTAATCAACTTTTATGAAAAAAATTCTAGTTACTAGAAGATTGCTTAGATCTTGTGAAGATAAAGCAAAGGAAATGTTTGATGCAAATCTAAACTTAAATGATGAACTTTATTCACAAAAAAAATTAATAGAAATGAGCCAAGGTTGTGATGGTATTCTTTCAGCATTAACTGATAAGTTGGATGCTGATACAATTAACAAATTACCAGATAGTGTTAAGATACTTTCTAACTTTGCTGTTGGATTTGGAAATATTGATTTAGAGGCTGCAAAAAACAGAGGTATTGCTGTAACAAATACCCCAGATGTTTTAACAGACGCTACTGCTGAAATCGGAGTATTATTAATTTTAGGTGCATGTAGAAGAGCCACAGAGGGAATTGAGCAAGCAAGAGAAGGAGGATGGGTTTGGTCAGCTGACCTTTTAATTGGAAAACAACTTACAGGTACTAGATTAGGAATTTTAGGGATGGGAAGAATTGGACAAAAAATTGCAAAAGTAGCAAAATCTCTAGGTATGATAATCCACTATCATAACAGGTCAAAACTAAGTGAAGATAAAGAGCAAGGCGCTATTTATCATGACAATTTAAAAGACTTTCTATCTGTATCAGATGTACTATCTGTATGCTGTCCAGCATCAAAAGAAACAATTGACATGATTAACAAAGATACAATTGAATATTTACCTAAAGGAGCAATTGTCACAAATGTTGCAAGAGGAGACATTATTGAAGATGAGGCAATGATTGATGCTCTAAATAGAAGAAAAGTTTATGCTGTAGGATTAGATGTTTATAAAAATGAGCCACATTTAAACAAAGGTTATTACAAACACAAAAGTGCTTTCATTCTTCCACATTTAGGCAGCGCCACTAAGGAAACCAGGACTGCAATGGCTAATTTAGCTATTGATAATATTGATGAATTTTTCAAAACAGGAAACTGTAAAAACAAAGTAAATTAACAATCTGTAGTTGTATTTAATTGAATATCAGTCATTTTTAAAATGACTCTAAGTTACATATGTGTTTAATATCTTTCAGTTAATTAACTAAAGAGGAGAAATAAATGATTAAAGACAAAAAGCTGAAGGTTAAAAAAACACCTTCAAGACGTAAGTTCTTTAAAGCTGCTGCTGCAACTGGTGTTGCTGCTGTAGCTGCATCATCTTTAGCTGCTCCAGCTGTTGCTGCCGAAAGAATTGAAGCATCAATGGTTGCTACTTGGGGAAGAGATTTTCCAGGTTTAGGAACAGGAGCTCAAAGATTTGCACAAAGAATCTCAGATATAAGTGATGGTAGAATCCAAGTTACTTATTATGCAGCTAATGAAAGAGTTAAAGCATTTGACTCATTCGACGAAGTTGCATCTGGTAACTCACAAATGTACCATGCTGCTGACTACTACTGGGTGAAGAAAGATCCAGCTTGGGGTTATTTTACAGCGGTACCATTTGGTTTTACTTACACTGAAATGAATGCATGGATTAGATTTGCAGGTGGTCAAGAGTTATGGGATGAACTATCTGACAAGTTTGGTCTTAAAAACTTTATGTGTGGAAGCACAGGAGTTCAAATGGGTGGATGGTTTAACAAAAAAATTAGAAGCCCTAATGACTTCAAAGGTTTAAAAATGCGTATGCCTGGTTTAGGTGGACAAGTAATTGGTAAACTTGGAGGATCTCCAGTTTCATTGCCTGGTGGACAAATTTATGAAAACCTAGTATCTGGAGCAATTGATGCTACAGAGTGGGTAGGTCCATGGAATGATGAAGCTATGAAATTCCAAGAAGCTGCTAAATACTACTACTATCCTGGTATGCACGAGCCTGGATCAATGTTAGCATGTGGAACAAATAAATCTTGGTTCACAAGCTTAAATAAATCAGATCAATTATTGATTGAAGCTGCTGCAGCAATGGAAAACGACGTAATGATGTCTGAATACAACGCTAAAAATGGTGCAGCTTTAGCTAGATTAATAAATGATCATGGTGTTAAACTAGAGAAGTTTAGCGACAAGGTATATGATGGCTTTGCATCAGCTGCTAATGAAGTGTTTGAAGAAACAAGAGCTAGCAGTGGTCTTGCTGAAAGAGTTCACTCGAGCTTCTTAAAAGCGAGAAAAGACATTGGATCTTGGACTAACTTGTCTGACTCACCTTACATTTCTCAAAGAAACAGAGCATTGGGAATGTAATCAAGCTTAATTTGATATTAAAAGGGCCCTCTTTTGGGCCCTTTTTTTTATTTCAAAATTAAGTATTACTAATAGAATTTATATTCATATGGGTCCAGAAAATAGCAAAATATCTCTATATCTAAGAATTGCTAGCTACTCAGTTTTAGCTTTCACTCTGGCATTCCTCATAAATAACGTTTTAACAGTTTGGATTGATTGGCCAGGAGTTAAGAAAATTTTCTCTCATTATGAAATGTTTGGTTTTAAGAAAAAAGCACTTGATGGATCCACTTTGAGTTACGGTTTTATGCAAATTGGAGTTTACTTAATATGTATTGTAGCTGTAATAATTTATGTATTTAAAACATACTCTCAAACTTTAGAGCAAGACTCAGAAATATTATCAAAATTTTCAGCCTACCTAGTTAGGTCATCTTTTTGGGCAGTATTCTTGGTGGGAGTAGCTGATTTTATAATTTCATTTATGGTTGTTGAAAGATTATGGGAAGCTATATTCAGTCCAGAAGTGAAAGCTTTCATGGTGAAATCACCAGAAAGAATTACATTTATACATTTTCCAATTATATTAATTTCATTTGTAATTGGTTACTTTACAAAATCCGTTGGTTTTATCTGGTTAGCAGTTTTAGTTGTTGTCAGTGAATTCATAATTGTCTTATCTAGATTTATATTTTCTTATGAGCAAGCCTTCCAAGGAGATCTTGTCCGTTTTTGGTATGCTGCACTTTATTTATTCGCAAGTGCTTATGCTTTAATTCACGAAGGTCATGTAAGAGTAGATGTTCTTTACTCTTCATTCAGCGAAAGAAAAAAGGCTTGGACAAACCTTTTAGGTTCTGCACTTTTAGGTGTTCCACTTGTATTGATAGTTATATTTTTAGGACTTAACGGTAAAGCAAGTATAATTAATGGACCGGTTGTTGCTTTTGAAGTTACGCAGCAAGGATCTAATGGTTTATACCTTTTATATTTGATGGCTGTATACTTAGCAGTGTTTGCCGTTACAATGCTCTTACAGTTTACGAGTTATTTCATGGGTAGTAGTTATAAAATTTTAAATGGTAAGGAAAATTAAAGTATGGAACTTTTTTTCTTAGCAGTTTTAGTCTTAATAATGATAGTTGCTCTTGCTTCTGGGTATCCCGTAGCATTTGCGCTTCCAGGTTCAGCTATAATATCTATTGGTTTAGCTGCGTTTTTTGGATACTTATTTGAAGGCGATGTAGACGCATATTTTGCAGTTGATGGTCCTATAGAATGGCTTGTAGCTGGTATAACAAACTTTAGGAGTAATTATTGGGACGTTGAAACTGATACCCTAATTGCAATTCCTTTATTTATTTTTATGGGAATAATGCTGCAAAAATCCAAAATTGCAGAAGATTTATTAATAACAATGGGTCAATTGTTTGGTCCAATTCCTGGTGGTCTTGGTATTTCAGTAATTTTCGTTGGTGCATTGTTAGCAGCAACCACAGGTATTGTTGGAGCAACCGTTATTGCAATGGGATTAATTTCATTACCTACTATGTTAAATAATAACTACGATAGGAAACTTGCTAGTGGTATCGTATGTTCATCTGGAACGTTAGGTCAAATAATACCTCCATCTATTGTTTTAATTATTATTGCTGATCAATTAGCTAGTGCATCAGATGTTGCAAACAACATTCGTCAAAATGATTACAAAGCAGTCACCGGAGAATTTAACATGCCTGGAGAATTTAGAGTTGGGTCCTCAAGTGCTGGTGACATGTTCCTTGGCGCTCTTTTACCTGGTTTAGTTTTAGTTGCACTTTATATGATTTATGTATTTTTCTATGCTAGAATTAAAAAAGGTGTAGCGCCACCAGTTCCATTTAAGGGAGAATTTAATTTTAAATTTTGGTTACGTGTAATTGTTATAATTATTCCTCCTCTTGCACTTATCTTTGCAGTTTTGGGTTCAATTCTGATGGGTATAGCAACAGTTAACCAAGCAGGTTCAATTGGTGCAATTGGTGCAACATTGATGGCAGGATATAGATTGTTTGAAGGTAAGAAAAGTGCTTTTTATCCTTTAATTCTGATAATTGGATCATTAATACCCATTACATTTATTGCCTCTACATATGAACTTAACGTTAAAAATTTAGAAGAAAGAAATATTGGTGCAATTTATATTGCTGCTTTTTTTGTAGCAATACTTGTTTATGGTATTGCATGGAGTTTTTGGAGAACATTTAAAACTGAAAATGTTTTAAAAGAAGTAGTTACTGAGACTTGTATTACAACTTCTATGGTATTTATAATCCTTCTTGGTGCTGCGATGCTTACATCAGGTTTTAGAGCATTTGGTGGTGAGGAATTAGTAAGAGATTTTCTTCAAGATTTACCAGGAGGTTTTTGGACCCAGTTTGTTGTGGTAATGATTGTAATTTTCTTGTTAGGTTTCTTTTTAGATTTTATTGAGATTGCTGTTGTTGTTGTACCAATAATTGCACCGATATTACTAGCTGAAACAGGGGCAAATGTTACAGCCGTATGGCTTGGAGTTATGATAGGTGTTAATTTACAAACCTCTTTCTTAACCCCGCCATTTGGATTTGCTTTATTTTATTTAAAAGGTGTAGCGCCAAAAGTGGTCCAAACATTAGATATCTGGAAAGGTGTTGTTCCTTTTATTATCTTACAACTTATCGGTTTAGGAATTGTGGGCGCATACCCTAGTCTAGTAAATTATTTACCAAACAGGGTTTATTTAACATCTAATGTTGCTCCACCGCCGATGAATCCAAAACTACAATATTGCTTACAAGAGTATAAATTTGCAAACTACTCTAATAATGCTGATGTAATAAATAAAAGTATAACTGACTTTGACGACATTATTCTTGCAAATTTGCCAGCAGATAAATTAAGTTACTTCCAACGCCATGTTGATAATTCTAAGTACTCTTTTGAACTTGTTAATGAGGTTAAAAGTACTGAGACATTATATAACGATTATGCAGTCGATTACAGAGACTTACATTTTAAAACAAGAAAGAAACAAAAGAAGATTTTAAAATTAAATAAAAAGATAGATAAGTATAAAGCTGAGATTAGAAACTTAGATGATGAAGATGTTTCAGATAAAAACAAACTTGAACAAAAAATTGAAAATGTGAAACTAGAAATAGACGAGATAAGTAGTCAAATCCCAGAAGAATGGAAATCAAAAAATGATGAATTTAACAAAATTAATAAGGCTAAAAATCTTGCAACAAGAAAATATCGAAAAACAGTTGATAATGCTTACGAAGATTTATTGTTGATTAAGAGTTTTATAAATGATGGTGAAAAATTTGAAGAATTAGAGCAAGAAATGAAACTTCTTAAAAATAAAATAGATAACAGAGGTTACATTGATGCAATAGAGTTTATAGATAATATATTTGAAAAAGTCGGAGAAATTTCTGGATCTGATGAGTTTGCCGATAAATTAGATTATCTTATCACTTTAATGGATGAGGACGAAGTTGATTTTGAAAAACTTCAAAATTCAACTGTTGATACTATTGCGTTATTTGAGCAAGAAGTTGATTGGAGAAAAAATTTCAAGAAAAAATATATGGATAGAATAAATGCTCATGACAAAGTTATTAGTGAGACTATTGGATTAAGATTGCAATCAAAACTTACGAAAGAACAAGCTATATATGTTTCTAAATGTAATTCTATCCACAGAGATATATCTTTAAACTTTTAATTATTTTGTGATTTGATCAATTAATTTTGATCTTTCGTATAAACCAAGATTTTCCGCTTTTGTTTTTAATTTTTCGTACTCAGATTTTAAATTTTCGGTTTTGATGTTAACTTTGTTACCAATTTCAATAAGAGAACCAATAATTGGATCAATTTCTAATGGACGTTTAGCATGTAAATCTTGAGTTGTTGATGGTTTATGACCCTTAATAGAAATCGCAGCATTTATTCTATGATCAATAGAAACATTAAATTTTACACCAATTTTTTCACCTACTTGTTGGCATTCCTCCATCAATTTTCTTACTATTTTTAACAATTCTGGATCATTTCCAATTTCATCTAAGGTTTTATCATAAAGAGCACTAATAATATTAAATGAGCAATTACCCCAGAGTTTTATCCAAATTTCATCTCTTAAATTACTTTTTTGAGGAGCTTTTAAGCCGCCTGCAATTAATAAATCAGCAATGAGTTTAAGTCTTTCTGATTTAGATCCATCAGGTTCACCAAGTGTAAATCTTTCTCCTCCATTATGTTTTATTACACCTGGTTCGGTTATTTCAGCAGCTGGGTAAACAACACAACCAATAGCTTTTGCTGGATCTAAATGTTTCCATATTTTTCCCTCGGGATCCACACTATCAATATGATGGTTGTCTAAATTCGTTCCAGTATTTGCTTTATAAAAATACCACCAAGGAAGGCCATTTACAGCTGAAATAATCGAAGTTTTTTCTCCAATAATATTTTTTAGTGAATCAACAATATTTGAAATTGCATGAGCCTTTACAGAAATAAATATATAGTCTTGTACATCTAATGTTTTGGGATCATCGGTTACTTTTAATTTAAAGTTTTCAGACCTACCCTCTTTAATTAATGTCAATCCATTTTCTTCTATCGCTTTTTTGTGTGGTCCTCTAGCTATAAGAGATAAATCTATATTTGTTTTACTTAAACAAGCTGCCAAATATCCACCGATAGATCCTGCACCAAATATACAAATTTTTGTCATTAACTACTTAAACCAAATTTTTTTGCTAAAACGTTTCTTTGTAACTTACCAGTTGCTCCCTTTGGAATTTCATCTACAAAAAAAATTTTCTTAGGAATTTTAAATTTTGCTAATTTTTCTTGAGCATATTTTAATACATCTTCTTCTGAACACATCTCTCCAGACTTAATAATTATAGCGCTTGCTATGTTTTCACCAAGCATTTTATCCTCATAACCAAAACATACAGCTTGGTCTATTGATGGATGATCCATTAAAACATTATCAACCTCTAAAGGAGATATTTTTTCTCCACCCTTATTAATTATTTCTTTCAATCTTCCTGAAATTTTCAAATATCCGTCTTCGTCAAAATATCCTTGATCACCAGTTCTAAACCAACCATTTGTGAAACTTGTTTTGTTTGCTTCTTCATTATTTTCGTAGCCAAGTGTTACGTTTTCACCCTTTATACATACTTCGCCTTCTTCACCTTTTTTCATCATGTCACCATTTTCACTCATAATACATACTTCTGGACCTGCTGGTAGGCCTACAAATCCTGCTTTTTGTTGTTTTGGTGGTAACGGATTTGACGTCATTTGATGCGTTGCTTCAGTCATCCCATATGCTTCAATAATAGGACAATTAAATGCTTCATTTAAATCTTTAAATACAGCAGGAGGTAATGAAGCTGAGGAAGATCTAATTAATCTTAAATTTAAGTTTTTTGCTGCCTCTTTATTTTTATTTGCTCTTAATAAGATTGCTTGATGCATAGTTGGTACGCCTGAATACCAAGTAATTTTTTCTAATCTAGCCAAATCAAGAAACTTTAATGCATTAAAACCGCTAGAGGCACATACTGATGCACCAACTTTCATTGATGTCGCTAAAACTGCTATAAGTCCATGAATATGAAATAATGGCATAATATTTAAACAATGATCATTATCTGTAAGACTTAAACTTTTTGAAATATTTTCAGAAGATGAATAAATATTATTATTAGATAACGGCACAATTTTTGGCCTTGAGGTAGTTCCTGAAGTGTGCAGGACCAAAGCTTCATCATTTTCATTTGGGGATGAATAATCACTTTTGTTATCAAACAAATCAAACAAACCTTCAGGTTGATCTTTATGGATTTTCAATTCACAAATTTCTATATTTAATTTTTTTGCAACTTCTACTGACGGATTATTTGAATTTTTTTCAACAATAATTATTTTAGGATTTAAATCCTTAAGATAAAACTCATACTCTTCTGATTTATATGATGGATTAAGAGGAGCAGCAGACATGTAACTTGAAATTCCAAGGAAACTAGTGGCCATAGATGGTCCATTCGGTAGAACTATTGCGGCTCTATCTTTATTAGATATACCATTTCCTGATAATTGTTTTGAAATATCTTCAACAAATATTTTTAAATCTCTGTAACTAACTTTTGAATTGTTTTCAGACGAAATTGCAATTTTATCATTTTCACTATTTTCAAAAATGTTTTTAACAATTCTTTTTGACACTTCTAATATCCTTTTGCGTATCCATCTTTTCTAGGATCTGATCCACCTAATAGATCACCTTTGCTTCTATTAATTTTTATTGCCTGCCCTCCACCATGTGTACCATCAATATATTCTACATCGTGACCCACTTCTTTAAGACCATGAAAAATCTCTTTATCAACAGTTTTTTCGAGCTTATAAATATTATTAAAATGAAATGCTCTAGGAAAGCTTAAAGCTTCTTGCGGTCCCATCCCATAATCAATCATATTATTTAAAACATGAACTTGTCCGACTGGTTGATATTGACCACCCATAACACCATAGCTTAAGGTTGCGTTGTTATCTTTATCAATGACCATACCTGGAATAATAGTATGCAATGGTCTTTTTAAGCCAGCAATACAGTTAGGGTGTCCACGCTCTACTCTGAAATTTGTGCCTCTATTATGCAAAAGTATTCCACTTTTATTTGTTGTAATCCCTGATCCAAAAACATAACAAACAGAATTGATTATAGATACACTATTTAAGTCTTTATCTACTACTGTTAGATAAATTGTCTCTGGGTGAGCTGGAATATTTAAGTCGCCAACATCACTGCATGAATTTAGATTAATTTTATTAAAAATATCTTCAATATTTTTATCACTTAAAATTTCATCCAAATTAATATTTTCAAAACTTGGATCACCCAAACTTGTTTCTTTAACTTTATAGGCTTGTTTTGTAACTTCTGCTTCAAGATGAAATCTTTCTACGCTGTTGAAATTATAGTTTTGAATGTTGAGTCTTTCTAATAATTTCATCATAACTAATACCGTAACACCAGGTCCATTAGGAGGGCATTGATGAATAAAATCACCTTTATATAAAGATTTGATAGTCTCTGATCTCATTGTTTTCTGCTTAGAAAAATCTTCAAAAGTATGAACTCCTCCTAATTCGTTTAAACTTTCAATTATATCTTTTGCAGTTTCACCTTCGTAAAATTCTTTACTTCCTTTTTTACTAATTGCCTCAAGCGTTTCTCCCAACGCAATATTTCTCATTAATTCATTTTCTTGATATGTACGACCATCTTTTAAAAAAATTTTTTTTGAATTCTCATTTCCATTAATCTTATTTAAACTGTTATGCCAAGCTTGCGATACTATTTTAGAAATTTTATGACCATTTTTTGCAATATCTATTGCTCCTGAAAATAATTGTTCAAAATCAAGTTTTCCAAATTCTTTATGGATAGTTTCCCAAGCATGAACTGCTCCAGGTATAGTTACCGAATGAGGACTTGTTAATCCAATTTTATCTATATTTTTTTCTTTAAAGAAATCATAATTTAATTTTTCTGGAGCCAAACCAGATCCATTAAAAGATACTGCATCTTTATTACTCATTTTAACAATTGCAAAACAATCACCACCGATACTTGTTGCGTTAGGTTCAACAACTGATAAAACAATTGAAGCAGCAATAGAGGCATCAACTGCATTTCCTCCCATTTTAAGTATTTTTAATGCTTCTTCAGTGGCCAATGGATGAGAAGTCGCTGCCATTGCATTCGACGATCGTGCATCTTTATCTTTTGTTGATTGATTATTCATAGTAATGATTAAGTAGAGAGATATAAATGATTAGTAAAGCAAATAAAAGTATTTTAATTTTTTGTGTATTTGCCTTTGGCTTTTTTATTTCTAATTTATTAAGATCAATTACTGCCACACTCACTCCAGTTCTAACAAGTGAATTTGATTTATCAGCGGGTAACCTTGGGCTGCTAGCAGGTGGTTATTTTTTAGGATTTTCATTAATGCAAATACCAGCAGGTTTACTTCTTGATAAGTATGGCCCAAAAAAAGTCGTAGCATATCTTTTATTGATAGCTCTGATTAGTACCATTTCTTTTGCATTTGCAAAAAGTTTTACAGGATTATTAATTTCTAGATTTTTTATTGGTGTTGGTGTTGCGGCATGTTTAATGGGACCTCTGACTGGTTATCGTGTTTGGTTTGAGGAAAAATATCAGCAAAGAGCAAATTCATGGATGTTGATGGTAGCAAGTTTTGGTTTTGTAATTTCAACATTACCAGTACAAATTTTACTACCGATGATCGGCTGGAGATCTATTTTTCTTTTAATTTCAATTTTGATTTTATTAAGTATTATTTTAATTTTAGTTTTTACCCCATCTTGGAATAATAATCCTAAAAATACAATAACTCAGGAGAAAGGAAATCTTTCGGATGTATGGAAAAATAAATTTTTCATAAGTTTAATTCCACTATGTTTTTTAAATTACGGAGGCGTTCAAGCAGTCCAAACTTTATGGGCAGGTCCTTGGATGTTAAATGTTGCAGGTTATTCTCCACTTGATAGTGCTACAGGCTTGTTTTGGATAAATATAACAATGTTATTCGCATTTATGTTTTGGGGATATATTTTACCAAAATTTTCATCTTTAGGTATTGACAGCATAAAGATTGTAAAGATTGGTTTGCCAATAAGTTATGTTGTTTTATTTTCTATAATAATAATGGGCCAAAATGCAGGGGCTATAATGTTTACTCTTTATATTTTATCGTCAATTGTTTTATCTTTAACGCAACCTGCCTTAGCCTTAAGTTTTCCTCAAAATCTTGCTGGAAAATCATTAACCTCTATAAATGTATTTATTCATTCAGGAACATTTTTTGTACAATGGGGAATTGGATTATTAATTGATCTTTCTAAAAATATGGGTGCAAACACAGTCACAAGCTATAAGATTTCATTCTCTATATTCTTAATTTTGTGTATTTTTAGCTATCTGTTTTTTATTTATTTTAATAAAAATGAGAATTAATTTTAAAATGACATTATCTAAATTTCTTTTTTTAATACCACTAATTTATATTATTATTTGTATTTTCATTTACTTTTACCAAAGAAATCTACTTTATCATCCAGGGGAAAATAATTATTTAGATGAAGGTCCCTTAAATCATAAAATTGAAAAGATTTATATTAACTCAGAAAGTAGATTAGTTGGTTGGCATTTTCAAAAGAACCAAAATTATAAGACCATACTATTTTTTCATGGAAATGCTGGCAAACTTGATAATCGTATTTATAAATTAAATGAATTCTCAAAAATGAATGTTAACTATTTGATATTTGCTTACAGGGGATTTAGTGGAAATGATGGAAATCCTTCAGAAATTGGTCTTTATGATGATGCTTTAGCAGCAAAGAAATGGCTAAATTCAAAGAAAATAGAAGATAAAAATATAATACTGTATGGAGAATCGTTGGGTACAGCTATCGCACTTAACCTTGCGAAAGATTATTCGTTTAGTGGCGTGATATTGGAGTCTCCCTTTACATCTATGGAAACATTAGCAAAAAGTTATTATCCATATTTACCGGTTAAATATTTGTTAAAAGATAAATACAATTCAATTAGTAAATTGAACAATAACTCTGCTCCAATACTTGTTATGCACGGTATGGGAGATAAAATCGTACCATTTAAAATGGGAAAAGAAATTTTTACCAAGTTTAATGGAGAAAAATCAAGTTTTTTTGTTGAAAATGACGACCATATGATGGATTTTAATAAAAATCTTATTAATTCAATTGAGTTTTTTATTAAAAATTTAAATTAAGACACAATTCAAACAAAAATTAATCAACTTTATTTATGTTAAGTCTCATATGACAAGAATTTTATCTATAATACTTATAAGTTTTATTTCAAATATTTCTTATGCAGAAATTAGTAGTGAAACTAGAAATAAATATTTTTATATTGGGAAAATGAAATCATATAATGATAAATTCACCTTATATTTTAAAACTAGAAATAAAGCTGTTTTAGCAAAAGGAGAAGAAACAAATTATATTAATGATTATCCACAAGATTTATATATTTATAACCATATTTCAAAAGAAGATCACCCATTACTAACTTACGAGTGGTTTCCTAAAAAAGTAAAAAAACTTGTAAAAAATTATTCCTACCCAGTTTTTCCAGAGGACTTTGCTTATTACTTAATGAAGGATAATAATACTCTCATTCTAGTTAGTGGTAAAAAAAATTTTTATCAAAATTTAGAATATAATATTGAAACTAAAAATTTAAAAAAATTTTCTAGTAATGGTAAATTAAATTTTATTATTTCAAGCTACGCAGAAATTTGTGGATATAAAACAAATAAGAATAATTTTGAATGTTCTATTGAAAAACCTTTAATTTCTAAAAATTTAATTAATTAAATTGAGTAAAAGCATCAGCGAATTGTTCTGCATTAAAAATTTGTAAGTCATCTTCTTTTTCTCCAAGGCCAAGACCCAAAATTGGAACTTTATATTTTTTTGAAATTGCAATTAGTACCCCACCTTTTGCTGTTCCATCAAGTTTTGTCATAATTAAACCTGTAATTTTTATAATTTTATTAAATTCTTCAAGTTGATTTATTATATTTTGTCCTGATGTTGCATCTAAGACCAAAACAACATCATGAGGAGCAGTTTCATCAGTTTTTTTTATTACTTTTGCTATTTTTTTAAATTCATCCATCAAATTTTTCTTATTTTGCAGTCTTCCAGCTGTATCAATCAATACACGCTTAATATTGTTGTTTTTAGCGTATTCTATCGATTTATATGCGACAGATGCTGGGTCAGAACCAGGATCAGATTTTACTATTGGGACACCAACTTTGCCTGACCAAGCCTCAAGTTGTTCTATAGCAGCTGCTCTAAAAGTATCACAAGCAGAAAATAATACCTCAGATCCATTATCTTTAAAAATTTTTCCTATTTTTCCAATCGTTGTTGTCTTTCCAACTCCATTAACACCAGATACTAAAGTAATATTTAACTTTTCTTTATTTTCAAAAAAATCTTTTCTCTCCAATGGCGTCATCAGCTCAAGAATATAATTCTTTAATATTAAATTAATTTCATCAACAGTTTCGTTGTTTGGATCAATCTTTTTTTCAGCAATTATACTTTTAATTTCAGATGCAGCATCAATACCAACATCTGAACTTATTAAAAATTCCTCAATTTTATTTAATGTTTCGTCATCTATTTCTTTTTTAACAATTATCTCTCTAAGACCAGACTTAATATTCTCTGCACTTTTTTTAAAACCAAATTTAAACTTTTCAAAAATTCCCATTATATATTTATTTTAATTTCTTTTATCTCTGAGACTGGTCCCCTCATATGAATTTTTTTGTCTTGATCAATGTTAATTATTAATTTACCTAAGCTAAATTCAACTTCTGTAGATGAATTTTCCAATTTTTCTAAATTTGCTGCAACTGCTGTTGCACATGCTGCTGTGCCACATGCTTTGGTCAACCCCGCTCCTCTTTCCCAAACCTTAACTTTATAATGATTATTTCCAATTTTGTTTGCAAGTGTAAAATTACATTTCTCTGGGAATAAATTGTTATTTTCAACCATTGGACCAATTTTCTCTAAATCAAAATTATCAATATTGTCCACAAAAAAAATCACATGAGGGTTTCCAACGTTAACGGCTATACCCCCTTTTGTGCTTGAATTATTTTTATCACTAATTTCAATACTTAAATTCTTGGTATCCAGATTTTCAGACATTGGAATATCTTTCCAATGAGTTTTTGGTACTCCTATAATTGTTTCAACTTCACTATTCTCAAGTATTTTTGATTTTAAATGATTGGATCCTACAAACAGATCTACAACTTTTTTGTCTGTTTCTTTAAAAATTAAAAATGCTACACATCTTGTACCATTTCCACATGCGCCTGAAATACTTCCATCAGAATTATAAAATTCCATATCAGCATCACCTTTATTACTTTTGTTTACAAATATTAGTTGATCACAACCAATAAATTTTCGATCACAAATTCTAATTATTTGATCCCTGGTTAATTCGACATTATTTGACCTATTATCAATAATTACAAAATCATTTCCAAGGCCATCCATTTTAAAAGCTTTAAATTCCATATACTTCAGTATTTAACTTATTTATTGACATTTTGAACCTCTATTATAGTTTATCGCCGTTTCCGCAAAATACAGCAATTTGCGGTGTCTTTGGTAACAAAGAGATCGACATCAGTCAGCGAGAGTTCGCCCACTGGTGCGATACTTGCTGGATGGAATTATGTTTGAAAACTTAACAAATAAATTTGAAGAAATATTTTCTTCATTAAAAAAAGCCCCTTCACTTGATGAAAAGCAAGTAGATGAAGGTTTAAGAGAAATAAGGCTTGCTCTTTTAGAGGCGGATGTATCTTTAGAAGTTGTAAAAGAATTTATAAGCAGAGTTAAACCTAAAGCTCTAGGTCAGGAAATTATCAGATCAACTTCGCCTGGACAGATGGTAGTTAAAGTTGTTAACGATGAGTTAATTTCTTTTCTGGGGGATAAAAATTCTGATATTGAACTAAATGCAGTTCCACCTGTTCCAATAATGTTAGTTGGACTACAGGGATCTGGAAAAACAACTACGACAGCTAAACTTGCAAGATTTTTAGAGACTAATAAAAAGAAAAAAGTGATGATGGCGAGTCTAGACGTTTACAGACCTGCCGCACAAGAGCAATTAAAACTTCTTGGTGAACAAAACAATATAATCACACTTCCAATTATTAAAGATCAGTTACCTGCAGATATTTGTAGAAGAGCAATTAGTGCAGCTAATCTTAATGGAGCAGATGTAATTTTATTTGATACAGCTGGTAGAACACAAATTGATTTACAAATGATGAGTGAGATCAAACAAATTGAAGACATTATAAATCCATCAGAGACAATACTTGTTGCAGACTCTCTTACAGGTCAAGTTGCTGCAAATGTTGCAAAAGAATTTAAAAGTACAGTAAATCTTACAGGTATCATTCTTACAAGATCAGATGGTGATGGTAGAGGTGGGGCAGCACTAAGCATGAAGTATGTTGCAGATGTACCTATTAAATTTTTAGGGGTTGGTGAAAAGGTAGAAAACTTTGAAGTTTTCCATCCAGATAGAATTGCAAATCGAATTTTGGGTATGGGAGATATTGTTTCCTTAGTAGAAAAAGCTGCTGAAGATCTTGATGAAGAAAAATTGAAAAAAACAGAAGAAAAACTTAAAAAAGGTCAGTTTTCTTTAGAGGATTATCTTACTCAACTAAGACAGATGAAAAAAATGGGTGGTATTGAAGGTATAATGTCTTTTTTACCTGGTGTTTCAAAAGTTAAATCTCAAATGGATCAAGCTGGAGTTGATGAAAAGATAATTACCCAAAATGAGGCTGTAATATTATCAATGACTAAAAAAGAACGAGAAAATCCAAAGATAATAGATGGTTCAAGAAAAAAAAGAATTGCTAATGGCTCAGGTACAGATGTGGCCACTATCAATAAATTGCTAAAGCAATTTAAAATGATGTCAGAGATGATGAAAAAAATGTCAAAAGGAAATATGAAAGGGATGGCGGATAAAGGCATACCTCCAGAACTTTTTAATCAATTAAAATAAATAGGAGAAAAAATGTTAAAAATGCGTTTATCAATGGGAGGAACTAAGAAGAGACCCGTATATAAAATAGTGGTTGCTGATAGCAGGTTTCCAAGAGATGGAAGATTTATTGAAAAATTAGGTTTTTTTAATCCCCTAATTCCAAAAGAAAAAAAAGAGAGAATGGGTTTAGATGTTGAAAGAGTTAAGTATTGGTTAGGTCAAGGTGCTCAACCAACAACTAGAGTAGCAAGATTGTTGGGAGAAAATGAAATAATGCCAATGCCAGCAAAAGGTAATAATCCTCAAAAAGCAATTCCAAAAAAAGATAGAAAGAAAACTGAAGAGGGTAGTGAAGCTAAAGCA
>CACGXV010000003.1 GCA_902577075.1 uncultured Pelagibacteraceae bacterium
TTAGTTAAGTTCATTTAAAAATGTATAAAAGGCAGCCACATGGCAAGAGTGAGAAAATTTTTTATTTTTTATGAGTTTGATAATTTTTCTTTTATTGAAAAAATGAATAAGAATACCTTTTTCTGGAGTATCTATTTTCGTTATATTATCTGTAAAGTAGCAAATGTATTCACAATCTAATCGACCTGCATCTGGGTATAAAGTTAGTAATTTTGTCGGTTTTTTTAAGGATTTATAACCAGTTTCCTCCAATAACTCCTTAAGTGAACTTTTTTCTGGTGTATCACCTTGATCAACTATTCCTCCAGGAAACTCGTATATTCTTTTTCTAATAGGTATTCTGTATTGTGACACAACTAAATATTTATCACCTAACTTTGGGATAATTAACGTAATTTTTGGTGTTTTTAAGTAAAAATAATATTTATTTTTTGAAAATTTTTTTTTTATTAAAAATATATTTTGAAATAGTTTTTTTTTCATAAAAATATAAAAACCCCAGCAAAATCTATTACTGGAGTTTTTATTTTTTGTTTTATCTTTGTTTTTTGTCTTTAAATTTTCCGCCTTTAATCTCTTTTTCAATAAAGGCACCAGATGCTTCTCCAACATCTGTAAGTTCTACACTTGAAGCTCCTTCATAATTTACAGCTTTCCCGCTAGCTAATAAATCTAAAGCTTTTTTCAATTCACCAGGATAAATTTTTTCTCCTGGTGCATTCGCAACAGACATTACATTTGCTTGGACAGTTCCTCTGTCAGCTTTTCCACCAGCTTGCATAGCCAATACTATCAAAGCTGCAGCATCGTAAGATTCTGAAGTGTAAGGACCTGACGAGTCAATTCCTGCTGCACCAGCAACATCTTTGAATATTGTTGCACCTTTACCCATAGACCCTGGAAGTGATCCAAAAGATTTATTCAAATCATTACCAAATCTGTCTGTTAAAGAGTCGCCGATCATACCATCAGACAATACAAACACATCAAATGCACCTGAGTCTAATGAACCATCAATGATACTTCCACCAGCCTGGTCTAAGTAACCTAAAACAGCTAAAGCATCTCCACCTGCAGCTGCTAATGTGGCAACCTCTGCACCGTAGTCACCCTTACCTTCTTCGTGAGCTGTAACAACAGTTACATTAATTCCATGAGCTTTAACAGCTGCTACGTAAACATCTGCTAAACCTTTTCCATAGTCATTATTTGTATGTGTGACTGCAATACTTTTTACTTTTCTATCTTTAGTAATATCTGCTAATACTTGACCACCTCTTGCATCAGATGGAGCAGTTCTAAAGAAATATCCATTATCTTTAAGATCAGTTAATCCTGGGGATGTAGCTGATGGTGAAATCATTACAACACCATTTGGAACAGCAACATTAGTAGCAATTGCTCCTGTTACTCCAGAACAATCTGCTCCCATTATCGCAACTACGCCACCAGATATTAAACCTTCAGCAGCAGCTGTTGCAGCAGCTGAGTCAACACAAGTCGAGTCTGCCCTTTCAACAGAAATTTTTTTGCCACCAAGCAATGAACCTGAGTCTGAAGCTTCTTTAAATGCAAGCTCTGCAGAGGCAGCCATAGCTGGTGTTAGGGACTCAATAGGACCTGTAAATCCTAAAATAATTCCCATTTTGATGCCATGTCCATCTGAATATGCTTTTGAGGTAAAGCAAGATACAATGACAAACATCGCTAATACTAGTTTTTTCATATTTTCCCTCTAATTGTTAACAATTTGTATAACGAAAATTAAATCCTATTAGTTTTAATTTTCAATGAGAAAATTATCTCATTTTCTGCGCAAAAAACACAGAAGTAATTACAATTAATCCTCCAGTAACAGTAACTAGTGATGGAACTTCACCAAATATGAAAAAAGTAAGAATTAAACCAAAAACTGGGAACAAAGCGTAGAAAGGAAGCACCATATCAATTGGATAAAATTTATACAGATAAAACATCATTAAATGACCAAATAAAGAAATTATCGCTCCAGCATATAAAACTGTAAGCCAACTTCCAAAACTTATGTTTTTAATAGTTTGAATAGAAGTTCCTTCAAACAATACTGATAATATAAATAAAATTACAAATCCAAATAAACTCATAAATGTATTTGTAAATTTTACATCTAAATTTTTAAGATACCTGGAGAAAACTTGCGATAAACCATAAAAAAACGCCATACAACAAATTAGTAGAGATCCTGTTAATTCCTCAACAACTTTTGGATCAAAAGCAAGTATCACAATACCAAAAAAAGATGTCATGATAAGTAACCACTTTTTATAACTTATTTTTTCACTCAAAAATATTGAACTTAATATTATGCCAAAAGGAATAGAAAGCTGAGCTCCTATTGTTATGGGTGCCAGAATGGTTGAAGCGTTTATGGATAAATATAAAAACATATTAACCATAACGCCAAAACAAATTGAAAACCCAATCAAAGGAATAATATATTTTCTCTCAATTATTTGAAATTTAAAAAATGGTATCAAACATAAAAACACAATTAACATTCTTAAACCACCAAAAAGAATTGGAGGTATTGTATCGTTTAATCCTAATTTACCTGTTGGATACGCACTTCCAAGTAGGAAGACTACGAATAAAATAAGTAATGTATGTTTTGTTGACAATTATTATCTGATTGAGAAAGGATCTAAAGTTGGTTCATCAGAGGTATAATACCAAGTAGTTTTAACTCTAGTATAATCTTTAATTGACTCCATTCCTGCTTCCTTTCCATACCCGCTATCTTTAATTCCTCCAAAAGGTGCAGAAGGTGAAATTAGTCTATACGTGTTAACAAATGTAATTCCTGCCCTAATAGCATTAGATACTCTCAAACCTCTAGCAAAGTCACTGGTGTATACACCAGAAGATAATCCATATTGATTATCATTCATTTTTTCTATGACTTCTTTTTCATCATTAAATTTCATGACAGATAAAACTGGTCCAAATAGTTCATTTTCAGCAGTTGGAAGATTGTGATTATCACACTCAATTATTGTTGGAGGAAAATAATAACCTTCATTAGAAAATGGATGTCTTTTTCCTCCACATCTAACCTTTCCACCTTGCTCTATTGTTTTTTTTATATTTTTTTCGATAATTTCTAGTTGCTTAAAGTTACTTAAAGGGCCCATTTCAGTATCTGGATCCATTGGAGCACCAATTTTAATTTTTTCAGCTCTTTTTGTAAGTTTATCAAGAAACTCATCATAAATTCCTTTTTGTAAATATAATCTTGAACCTGCAATACAACTTTGTCCACTAGCACCAAATATACCTGCAGTAATTCCATTGATAGCATTTTCTTGATGTGCATCATCAAATACTGCAACCGGGCTTTTTCCACCTAATTCTAAACTAACCTCAGACAAGTTTTCTGCTGAATTTCTAATAATATGTCTTGCAGTTTCAGGTCCTCCTGTAAAAGCCACTTTCTCAACTAAATCATGAGTGGTTAAAGCTTTACCACATGGATCTCCAAATCCCGTAATCACATTTACCACTCCTTTTGGAATACCAGTTTCCTCTACAAGTTTTGCAAATTCAAACATCACAGCAGGGGCAAGCTCAGAGGATTTAATTACAACTGTATTTCCCATAGCTAGAGCTGGAGCAAGTTTTGTTGCTGTTAAAAACATTTGGGAGTTCCATGGTACAATTGCTGCAATAACACCTATAGGTATTCTTGAGGTTATAGCTTGAATGTTTGGTTTATCTATTGGAAGAACAGTGCCTTCAACTTTATCAGCCATACCAGCGTAATAGTCATAATATTCCGCGATATAGTTTGCTTGCTTGTTGGTTTCTCTAAATAGTTTTCCAGTATCAATCGTTTCAATCTTACCAAGTAATTCTGCATTGTCTCTAAGTTTATTTCCTACAGCTCTTAAAAATTTAGCTCTTTCTCTTGGCAATATTTTTGGCCAATCCCCTTCAAAAGCTTTCTGAGCAGCTTTAACTGCTTTATCGACATCATTGGCACTTGCTTCTGGAACAACAGCCCATGGTTTATTGTCCTCTGGGTTTAATGTTTCAAAAGTTTTTTTAGTATCAGAGTCAACCCATTCTCCTCCAATAAACATTTTATATTTTTTTAATTCAGGCATTTTGTATATGATCTTTTATTGTATTATTTACATCATCTGAGCATTCAATACTACAGAGATGTTTTCCTTTAGGAATAATTTTTACAACAGAATTTTTAATTTTTTTGCTCAAATTAATTGACATTTCTGGAGTTGATCCCACATCACCTTCACCTGTTATCACTAAAGTTTTAGTCTTGATGTTTTCAAATTTTTCATTGTCTTGATGTTTCACGAATAAGGAATAGATTTTTATAAAATTATTCATATTATTGTTTTGAAGAATATTGAAAATTTTATCGGAGATGTCCGGATTTTTTTTTAAAAAATCTTCTGTAAACCACCTTTTAAGAGCATCTTTAGTAAGTTTATGATCTTTTTTAGTCTGTTCAAATCTATCATTTACAATTTTTTGCTCTTTATCAGATCGATTAAATATAGAGCACAAAAGTGTAAGAGAGGCCAATCTATCGTTAAATCTTGTAGCAAAATTTCTTGCAATTAATGAACCTATAGAAAAACCAACTAAGTGAACTTTATTAAATTTTAATTCATCCATTAAGTTTAATATTTGATTGGAAAAATCATCAAAACTTAAATCATTTTTGTTTAAAGGTGTTTTACCATGACCTAGAATATCATAAATTAAAACAGTATTATCAAATTCATTTATCTGTGGATCCCATATAGAGTGATCAAGTCCCACACCGTGGATAAATATGATTGGAGTTCTATCTTTTTTATTTAATATATAGAATGTACCTTTTGAGTCTGTTGCATGAATCATTATTACTTTGGTTCAATGCCCATTTCCTTCATGTCTTGGTATCTATCACCTGTTCTAGCATGTGCTCTTCCAGTTGAAGCACCTCCAATTGCAATTACAATTTCGTCATCAAAAGGAGCATCATGTATTGTAAACTCATGTGTTAAATAATAAGGTCTTAAACCTGAGTCAGTTTTATGCATCATTGGGATTGATATTTTTGATCCGGCAGGACTCCTTGTGTTCGTAAAACTTAGGTAAGAAGTACCACCGACAGCATCTCTAAATTTATTACCAAATCTCAACGTGTGAATGAAAGCAGATGCATGCTCAATTTCTCCATTTAATCCAACTACACCGGCTTTTCCATAAGCTAATATTTTATCAGGAGAACCTATTTCTTTAATTAATTCTGGGACAAGTAAATCTCCAAGTTTTGGAGCTAGATCTAAAATTATGGGTTTTAAATCTTCTACAAAACCTTTCCCGTCCCAAGGATTTTTAAAAACTGCTGCTACAGAAACCATTAAAACTGGATCTTTAGCTTCTTTTCCACCCTCAATAAAAGTTTTATCTACAAATTTATTAAATTTTCTTAATTCTAATTTCATTTTTTAATTCGATGTGTAAAGCTATCTCTTCTAAAACTGTATAATGCTTTTGGATCTACATCAACATCTATAACAACTGGTTTGTTTGCTTTAAGTGCACTTTTAACTGCTTGATTTATCTCTGATAATTTTTTTACTTTAATTCCTTTTGCACCGTAAAGTTTAGCAACCTCATCAAAAGGAGGACTTTGAATATCTGCGCCCAAATATCTTTCACCATAGAAATCTTTTTGGTAAGCCTTTTCGGCACCCCAACTTTTATTATTCATAACTATTGTAATTGTATTTATTCCATGTTCTACGGCAGTGCTTAATTCTGAAATAGTCATGCCAAATCCACCATCGCCCATTAAACTAACTACAGTTTTATTAGGTTTCGCAACCTTAATGCCTAAACCACAAGCAAATGAAAAACCTACTAATCCAAAATCTAAAGGAGTAAAAAGAGAAGGAGGATTGTAATACTCTAAAGCATCAGTAGCTTGAAGGCAAAGTGTGCCAGCATCAAGTGTAATAGCTGAATTTTTAGGAAGAACTTTTCTTAACTCTTTAAATAGTCCATTTGGTTGTATTGGATAATTTTTTGATTTTATATTATCCCTATTTATTAAAAACTTTGATCTTTCTAATAAAAAATTATTTGTCCATTCTTTATAACTTAAAATTTTTTTTTGTTTTTTTAAATCATTCAACATTTGATTTGCCACATTTGCAGCATCGCCATGAATACCAATACTAATAGGAAAATATCTTCCTAACATTTTTTTTTCTAGTTCAACTTGAATAATTTTAGCTTTCTTGTTTATATTATCGTAAGAATAGAAAGTAGAATTAAAACCAAGTCTAGTTCCTAATGCAATAATAAGTTCTGCTTCTTTAACCAGTCTTGAAGCAACTAAATTGCCTCTTGGCCCCATTTGTCCAGCATTTAGTTTGTGACTAAATGGTATCGCATCTCCGTGTCCAGCGGCTGTTACTATTGGAACGTTTAAAAATTCAGCAAGATCAGTTATAGATTTAAATTTTGAATTATATTTTATACCTCCGCCAGCAACAATTACAGTTTTCTTGGAATTAAGAATAAGTTTTGTTGTTTTCTGAATTAAATCTTTTTTGCTTTTTAAATTACTTTCGCTTTTAAAAGACTTTTTATTTTCATTGATTTTAAATTTTGATGTATCTGAAAGTACGTTTCTTGGTAAGTTTATACAAACTGGACCTCTCCTTGGTGACATTGCAAGATTGAATGCATCACTGAAAGCTTTTGGAATATGACTTGCCTTTTTTACAGTCCAAGTCTTTTTGGTTATTGGATTAAATAGTGACTGTTGATCAAGTCCTTGAAATGCATCTTCCATTTTATCTTTGGTAGAATATAAACCGGCAATAGATACAACAGGCGAAAATGCTGCTTTTGCTTGAGCAATTCCTGTAACTAGATTAGTAGCTCCTGGACCGTTTTGTCCTGCAATAATTACCCCTGGTTGATTGGAAGCTCTTGCATAGCCATCGGCCATGTGTGTTCCTGTTCTTTCATCTCTTACACCTATAAATTTAATTTTTTTTTCATGATACAACGCATCAAACATTTCCATTGTAGCAGAACCAATTAAACCAAAGACGTGCTTAACTTTTTCCTTTTTTAGGGATTTCACTGCCGCTTGACCGCCGGTCAAGGTATTCTTGGACTTAATCACGATACTTTTTTAACTTCAGTATCTAGATCATCTTTAAAGTTAGGCATTACTTTTTCAGTGAATAATTTAATACTTTTCATACAATCTTCATGTTTAACACCCGGAAAGTTAGACCATACTTGAAGATTTTGAAGATTTAGCTCTGATTGAAGTTCTTTTATCTTATCTGTTACGTATTCAGGAGTACCAAATAACATATTTCTCTTGTGTAAAAACTCATAGTTAAGAAGATCTAATTTCCCTTCTGTTTGTGGAAGTTCTTCACCCGGATCCATATGATTTCCTAGACCTCTCCAATGACAAACCCATCTCATATAATTTACCATGTGTTCGCCGGCTTTCTCTTTGGCTTCTTCCATTGTATCTGCAACAAACATATCTCTAACAAGAGCTACCCCTTCTCCCAAAGGAACATTTTTTTTTGTAACTTCTGATCTTTTATTTTTGTATGCTTCAAATCTTATTTTGAGTGCTTTTACAGTAGGTATCCACATAATTACGTTAATATTATTTTCTGCTGCCCACTCAATAGATCTTATGCCATCAACAACTTGATGTATTGGAGGATGTGGATTTTGATATGGCTTAGGAAGAACACTAATTTTTTTCATAGTGCTATCTTCCATATTCATAAACTCTTCACTAGGTGGACTCATATCGTGTTGCCACACATAGTTAGGTGAAGGATAAGTATAAAATTCTCCTTCGTGATTAAAAAATTTTTCTGACCAAGCTTTTTTTAAAATTTCTAATGTCTCTGCAAACAATCTAAAGTTTTTTGCCTGATCTTTTAAATCTGCTTCTTTATTTAGATTTATTGCTTCTCGACCATAAACTCCTCTTGCAACACCAACTTCTACTCTTCCTTTAGAAAGTTGATCAAGTGTAGCGATATCTTCTGCCAATCTTATTGGGTTATGAAAAGTAATTACGTTTGCAGCTTGTCCTATTCTTATATTTTTTGTTCTTGCTGCAGCATCTGCTCCTAACATTAAGGGATTAGTACACGACTCCATTCCCTCATGATTAAAATGATGTTCTGTAAACCATATTGAATTCCAATTATTTTGATCACAAAATTCTGTGATTTCTTTAGTCTCATCTAATAGCTGGTGATATGGTTTGTGAGTCCAATTTGTGGTATTACAAAAATAACCAAACTTCATTAAAGCCTCCTTTAAAAATTAATTTAAAGACGACCGATCCCACTTTCGTATAAGATTTTACGACGAGTTATGTATCGCTTTATATGACAATATTATTATTCTTATCTTTGATATTCAACGAATTTTTTTAAAGACTTATTTAGAAATTTATCATATCTGATGCCACCGTTACTAAATCTTCGCTTATTTAAAAAGGAAAGATTCATTTTAAAGTCATAAGAAGGTTCAAAAAAGAAAGGAACAGAGAGCCTTTTTTGCTTATTCCACAATACCCTATGATTTGTTGCTTTAAACTTGCCTTTGCTTAAATATTCTAGCGCTCTACCTGTATTCACTACCAAGGCATTTTTATTGAAAGGAACATCATGCCATTTTTTTGTTTTCCGGTTTTGAACTTGAAGACCACCTTTTTTATTTTGATATAAAACTGTGAAAATACCACTATCAACATGTGTTTCACATCCAAGTGCGACCCCATCTTGTTTTGATATTTCAACTGGTTTAGATTGATTTGGGTAATAATTAAATCTTAAAGTACTTAGTGTTTTTAATCTTGAAAAAACTTTTTTAGATAAATTGGGGTCCTTTTTGTAAATCTTTATAATACTTTTGAACAGAGTTTCGCTTAAATTAAATAAATTTTCAAAATAATCTGCAAGTTTTTCAATAGATTGCTTATTAAATGACCTCTCTATACTTAAATGCTCGATGTATTGATTTCTAGTTTTTTTTGAAAAATCTCTTGTTACTTTTAAGTCACCTAAGTCCAATCCTTCTTTTCCATTAACATCATTTGGAAAATATCCTCGATAAATATTTTTACTCTTTTTATTCCATTTCTTTGGAGCTAATTTGAATTTATTGTTTTTATTTGATTTAAAAAAATTTTCTCCAATTTTACATACTTTATTTATTTTTCTTAATTTTATCCCATGACCAATTATTTGAAAAAAACCAACCTCAACACAAGCTTTTTCAATTTCCCTAGTAATTTTTAATGTTGCTTTTGAATTGAAGTTATTTTTTAGAATAGGATTAATATTTATTGTTGGAATATAATTTTTTCTTATCATCTATTCGCTGGTGTATCTGTAGCAATCATTTGTCCTCGGACTTTTTCTCTAAAATAAATATATACGCCAGCACCAATAATTATTGATGCACCTAGAAAAGTTCTTGGCACTGGTATTGTTTCAAATAATATATAACCAGCTACCATTGCAAATACTATGTATGAATACTCAAATAATGAAACCACAGAAGGTGAGGCAATACTATAGGCAGTAAATACACAAAAAAATGAAATCGAAGCAACTATTCCCATTATTAAAACATAGGGCCATGCCTCTCCTGGATTAGTAAACCATTCTCTAACAATAAATTGCAAAGTTGGATCTTTAAAAGTGTTAAATTTTCCATCGCCGCTAACAAAAAATATTACCAAACTTGCAAATAATGCAAAAATATAAAGCCAAGTCATTTGAGTATAAATACTATCTTTATCAGATGTATATTTTGTTATTGTCATCGAGATTGAATAGCAAAGCGCACATGCTACAGGTGCTAATTTAAAGAAATTAAAATCATCTAAAGATGGATTTAAAACAATCAATACTCCAATAAATCCAACTACAATTGCACTCCATCTTCTAATTCCAATTTTTTCTTTTAAGAAAAATTTAGCAAACATAGACATAAAGAATGGGCAGGAGAAAAATAGTGCACTTGTCATAGCAAGTGTCATAAAAGTCAGTGAAATATAAAAAAAACTAAAACCAAAGAAAAAACATACAACTCTTATTAGTGTTAATAATGGGTAATGGGTTTTTAAAGATATTGTTTTTTTAGTTATTAAAACAAAGGATAGCAAAAATACTGATTGTATAAGGGTTCTTCCAAAATAAAGCTCAAATAAAGCAATATCCTCAAAAATAAATTTAATTAAGGAGTCTTGTATTGAAAAAAAAGCCATACCAGTCATTATAAAAAAAATACCTCTGGTATTTTGGTTTGTGTCCATGAGACACCTATATCAAATCAGTGGTGATAATAATATTAATTATTTAAAATTGCTTCTGAGCCTTTTTCAGCAATCATAAGTGTAGGAGCATTTAGGTTTGCACTTGGTATTTCAGGTATCACTGATGCATCAATCACTCTTAAATTTCCAATCCCATTTACTTTCAAATCTTGATCCACTACTGCCATATCATCAACTCCCATTTTGCATGTCCCACAAGGATGATATGCAGTGTCTGCTTTCGATCTAATATATTCATTTAATTCATCATCTGACTGTGCATCAAAACCTGGCCCAACTTCATCACCAGCGTGCTCTGCTAAAGCTGGCTGTGATAGAATTTTTCTTGCAACATGAATACACTCTCTTGTTTGTTTAAGATCTTCTTCTTCTTTTAAATAATTAAATAAAATTTTTGGATAATCGTATGGGTCTGAAGAATTAAGTGTTATTTCACCTCTACTTTTTGGATGATTTGGACTTGCATGTAATTGATAACCATGTGAATCAGGATCTTCTAGGCCATGATTTATCACAAATGATGGAAAAAAATGAAATTGAATATTAGCAACTTTTCTATCAGGCGATGATTTTGCAAAACCACCAGCCTCTAAAAATGATTTTGAGCAGGGTCCAGATTTAAACATAAACCATTGCATACCTGCTAAAATTTTAGGTATTAATTTTGTGTATGTGTAAAGTGTATTAGGAGTTTTACATTTTTGTTGTATGTAAGTTTCAAGATGATCTTGTAAATTTTTTCCAACACCTTTTGAGTGATGAATAACTTCAATACCATTATCTCTAAGATGGTTTTCGTCGCCTATACCAGATAACATTAATAATTGTGGAGAATTTATAGATCCTCCACTCAAAATGACTTCCTTATTCGCATAAATCTTTTCAACTTTGTTATTTATTTTTACTTGAAGACCAACTGCTTTTTTTCCCTCAAATAGTATCTTTTCTACAAATGAGTTTTTTAAAATATTTAAATTTTTTCTATTCTTAACAGGGTTTAAATAATACTTGGCCACTCCAGCTCTCTCGCCTTGATGCATTGTAGTATCAAACATGCCAAAACCTTCTTGTTCCTCTCCATTCATATCTATATTTGTTTTGTGACCTGCTTCAGCTGCAGCATCAATAAATGCTTTAAATAATGGATTTGAATTTTTAGATAAATTTACTGGAAGGGGTCCCAATGAACCTCTGTATTGATTTTCACCTTCAGACCAAGTTTCAATCTTCTTAAAATAAGGAAGAACTTTATCATAAGACCAGTTATCTAAACCAAAATTTTCCCATCTGGTGTAGTCATCTCTATTACCTCTTACAAAAACCATCCCATTGTGAGATGAGCATCCTCCAATCATTTTTCCTCTAGGGCAAAAAACACGTCTATTGTTTAAATATGGTTCAGGTTCTGAATAATATTTCCAATTATATTTGGGGTCATGCATTGTGTATAGAAGAGCTAATGGCATTTTTACCTTCCAAATATCACTAGATCCACCTGCCTCAAATATAGCTACAGAATTATTAGCATTCTCAGATAATCTGTTAGCTACTACACATCCAGCTGAACCAGCACCAACTATTAGATAATCAAAAGCTTGCATTTAATTTGGATGATCACCCTCGACTGCAATCCTGTCCATAATTCTTTCATGGCCCAATCCTCTGCCAGGAAAAAAATCAGTCAAACCTTGGTGAAGGGTACTTCTATTGTCCCAAATTGCTACAGCATTTTCAGTCCATTTAAATCTGCATGTAAAATCAAGTCTTTCTTGATGTAAAAATATTTCATTTAAAATATCTGAACTTTCATTTTCATCTAAATCTAAAATTCTTTTAGTGTACATTGAATTTACATACAAAATTTTTTTTCCTGTTTCAGGATGAGTTCTAACTACTGGATGCGAATTTGAATATTCATCTAGATTACCATTCCCTTCCATTTCCTTATATGCATCAACAAATGCTGCTGCCCCTAGAGAGCTATGAATGGCTCTCTTATCATTAACCTTATCTTTAATTTTATCGCTTAATGTGTCGTAAGCTATTTCCATATTAGAAAACATTGTATCTCCACCAACTGGTGGTACTTTAATTGATCTTAAGATAATTACTTTTGTTGGTTTAGGATTATAACTTACATCAGTATGCCAAGTTTCACCCCATTGTCTTTTTTCTTCTGGAGCTTTAATTATTCTTAATATTTCAGGATAATCTTTTCTTCCTTTAACATAAATATGTCTTTCTAATGGACCAAAATGTTTTGCTAAATTTATCTGTTCTTGCGATGTAATATCTTGATCTCTAAAGAAAAGAGCTTTATGTTCTAATAATAGATTATTTATCTTCTTCCAATTTTCTAAAGAGCTATCTTTTAAATCGACACCTCTTACTTCTGCACCTAATGCACCTGATACTAATTTAATTTCCATAGTTTATTTTTTTAACCTACCAGATAATTCTAAATTTTCAGACTTAAAACTTGATTTATTTTCGTCAATAAATTCACCCATAATTTTAAGCTTATCTTCCTCAAATTCTGTGACCTTTCTTTTCCCCAAGTCAATATAAAGGGACAAACTCTCCATAGTAGCAGCAAGAGTTTTAGTTTCTTTTTCGTACATTTCACATTTTAAATGTAATCTTTTTTTATCGTGATCAAAATGTGTGCAATATACCTCTACTTCTTGATTTTCTTTAACCTCATTATTGTAAGTGGTTCTAGTTTCAACAACCATAGTACTTCTCAGATTTGATTTTGCATTTTCACCACCCATTTGAAATTTATTAAGCATCGTTTCCCATGCTTGATCAAAGATTAAGATATAATAAGCCATATTCATATGTTCATTATAATCTGTCCACTCTTTGATTATTTTTCTAGTTGCTAGATGATACGACATTTTTTTTATACTTTATTAATTTTATCAGCTATGAGTATTTTTCTTTTCATTTCTCTAAGGACTGGTTTTTCAATTAACTTACCATCTATAACTACTAAACCTGTATTTGAATTGTTAAATTCTTCTAATATTTTTTTTGCCTTAGTAATTTCATCTTTTGGAGGTGTAAATACTTCATTTAAAATTTGAATTTGTTTGGGATGAATAGAGCCTTTTCCAGTAAATCCAAGATTTCTCACTTTTTCAGCTTCTTTCCTCATTCCATCCATGTTTTCTAAATCTAAATAAGGCACATCTATAACGTCTACACCGACACTAGCTCCTGCATGAACCAACTTTGATCTTGCATGAACAAGATTTTCCCATTTATTTTCAACTCTAAGCTCTGCTGCCATATCAACCCCACCAAAATATAAAGCTACAATTCTCTTGCTAGCATGAGCAATATTATAAATATTTTCTAAAGCTTCATTTGTTTCCATTATAACATGAAGATCGGTATCCAAATTACAGTCTGTAAGTAGATCGTCTATAAATGTTATTTCATCTGGCGTTTTAACTTTTGGTAACATAATAGCCTTAAGATTTACTTTACTTGATATAAAAGCTTCTAGATCTAAAAGACCAAATTTAGTTCTTTGATTATTAAACCTTACAACTAGTTCTACATCATTTTTAACTTCGAGCGTTTTAAGAGCTTCTATAGTATTTTTTCGGGCTTGTTCTTTATCGTTTATTGCTATTCCATCTTCTAATTCAATACAAACCATATCAGCACCTGATGCAATCGCTTTTGGAAACATTTCAGGGTGAAGCCCCGGTGTAAATATAAAACTTCTTCTTACTTTTAATTTATTTAAGTCCATCTTAACTTTTATAATCTGGCTCTTCTTTATCTAAAATGATCCTAATTTGAGATAAAAATAAATTTGCGAAATCTGTGGGAAAATTTTCATGTTCCTCTGCAGTTTTTTCTGCAATTTCATGGCTTACAACATTAAGTTCCTGGTTTGTTGATAGAGCTGTAAGATATGTTTCTGCTGCTCTCTCAAAATAATAAAGAGAGTTAAAACCTTCAGCCACTGTTCTTCCTGTGGTTAAAATTCCATGATTTGCAAGCAACATGTGTTGTTTGTTTCCTAAAGCATTTGCCATCTTAATAGACTCTTCTTCTAGTCCTAGACCTCCAAATTCTTTGAATGCAGAAACTCTATTGTAAAACATCATTGTATTTTGATCGATAGGTTTCATAACAGGATCTTTAAGAGTGGAGAGGGCAGTTGCATATTTTGAGTGAACATGAAAAATGCATCTTGCATGTGGTGCTTTTTCATGTATCGCGCTATGTATATATAGAGCTGTTGGGTCAATTATGTCTGGTTTATTTTTAAGTTCTTCCTTATTTTCTTTAGTCACCAAGATTAAATCACTTGCCTTCATATTACTAAAATGAATGCCTGCCTTATTTACGTAAAAATCAGAAGAGTCAGGGACGCAAGCACTAAAATGGTTTGCAACACCCTCGTGCATATTTAGTCTTGCTGTCCATCTAAAAGTAGCAGCTAATTCTTTCTGTAATTCAGATATTTCCATTTGTATGAATTTAAAATATAGTTGAAAAATAAATTATGAACAATAACGTTTTTATCTCATGCGCGGTTACTGGGTCTGGAGATACTGCAAGCAAACATCCTGATTTACCAAAAACTCCAGAGCAAATAGCTAAATCCGCAATAGAAGCAGCAAAGGCAGGGGCTGCAATTGCTCATATTCATGTAAGAGAAGAGGACGGTACGCCAAGCAGAAGACTGGAATTATATAAAGAAGTAGTAGATAGAATTAGATCAAGCGAAACAGATGTCATTTTAAATTTAACAACTGGGATGGGCGGAGATTTAGACATTGGTCAAGGTAAAAATCCGTTAGAGTTTGGGCCAATGACCGATATGGCAAATGTGATGGAAAGAATAGCTAATGCAGAACAATTTCTTCCCGAAATTTGTACTTTAGATGCCGGTACATTAAATTTTGGAGATGGTTCTGTAATTACAGTTAATACACCAAATGATTTAAGAAAGGCTGCAAAAAAATTACAAGAAATTAAAGTTAAACCAGAAATAGAGGCATTTGATTTAGGAAATATGTGGTTTGGATCGCAATTGTACAAAGAAGGTTTGCTTGATGATCCACCAATGTTTCAAATGTGTTTAGGTATTCCTTGGGGAGCTCCCGCTACCCCATTAGCAATGCAAGCCATGAAAGACATAATGCCTAAAGAAGGAGTGTGGTCAGGTTTTGCAATTTCAAAAAACGAAATGCCATTTGTAGCTCAAACAGTTGTAATGGGAGGAAACCCAAGAGTAGGTTTGGAGGATAACTTATATTTATCAAAGGGCAAACTAGCAACAAATGCTCAATTAGTAGAGAAAGCAATAAGGATAGTTACGGATCTTGGAGCATCAATAATGACAGCAGAGGAAACTAGGACAAAACTTAAGCTTGTTAAACACAAGTAATGTTAAATATTAAAAAAGTTGCTGTAGTTGGGACAGGTGTAATCGGAATAGGGTGGATTATAAGATTTCTTGCACATAATAAAATCGTTTATGCTTATGATAAAAATCTTAAACAAAAAAAAATTTTAATTAACGAAATCCAAAGAGCACTTCCATATGTAAAAAAACTTTTTAACAAAAAAAAAATAAATTTAAATAATTTAAAATTTTTCCTATCTTTAAAAGAAGCAATTAAAGATGCTGATTTTATTCAAGAATGTGCACCAGAAAATTATAATTTAAAAACTGTTTTAATGAAGGAAATTTCTAAAAGTTGCAAAAAAAATGTTTTAATTTCATCAAGTTCCTCAGGATTGTTGCCATCAAAGATTTTTTCAAAATGTAAAAATATTCAGAGAGGTATTATTGGCCATCCATTCAATCCGGTATATTTGTTACCTTTGGTAGAAATAGTTCCTGGTAAAAAAACTAGTGAGAAATCTTTAAAAATTGCAAATAAATTTTATAAGTCAATTTCAATGAATCCGATAGTTCTTAAAAAAGAATTACCTGGTTATTTATCTGATAGACTTCAAGAAGCCTTATGGAGAGAGGCGTTACATATTATTAATGATGGATATGCTACAACTGAGGATTTAGATAGAGCCATAGAGGATGGTCCCGGTTTAAGATATTCTTTAATGGGAACATTTTTAACCTTCCATTTAGCGGGTGGAAAGGCTGGGATGAAGCATATGTTGGAACAGTTTGGGCCAGCATTAAAACTTCCATGGACTAAGCTTAAGGCGCCAAAATTGTCAAAAAAACTCTCAGAAAGGTTGATTTCAGGTACAAAAAAACAAGCTAAAGGAAAATCAATAAATCAACTGTCAAATATAAGAGACGAGTATTTAGTTAATTTACAACTATTTAGAAAAAAATATGAAAATAAAATTAGAAAATAGATATCTAAAGAAAAATAAAAATGGTAAATTAAATATATGGACTTCAACCATTTCTTAACCAGCTATATGCCGGATACAAATGTTGGTTCGAAACAACATTTTAAAAATATGTTAGAAGAATGTGTTGTTGCTGAGAAACTTGGTTATGCAACAGTATCAATTCCTGAACATCATTTAATAAATTTATTAATGATGCCATCACCTTTGCAAATGGCTGTAAAAATTGCATCTATCACAAAAAATATTAAAATCACAACTGGAATAGTTGTTTTGCCTCTTCACGATATGAGAACATATGCTGGTGAAGTCGCAACAGCAGATATTTTAACTGATGGCAGATTAATTTTAGGTGTTGGAAGAGGTGCTTTTGCTTGGGAAATGCAAAGATTAGGAACTCCCATAGAAAAATCAAAGGAAAAATTTATAGAGTCACTTGAGGTTTTACAACTATTGTTAAAAAATAAAGAGGTTTCATATAAAGGTAAATTCTATGATTTTGAACCAATTACTATAATGCCTCGACCAATAAGTAATCCTGTACAAATGATGATAGCTGCCATGAATTTAGAAAGTATTAAAGATGCAGCATCAAGGGGATTTCATGTTCAATCAACAGTATTGTCAGGTACTAAAGATCTTTTATTAAGTAGAGTGAATGCGTTTAAGGAAGGTTGCACAAAGTTAGGAGAAGAGGGAAAACTACTAAAACTTTCTATGCAACGTATGGCTTATTTAGCGAAAGATGAAAATGAAGCTAGAGAAAAAACAAAACTTGCCTACGAATATTACAAACGATTTGATAATATGTTTACTGGTCCTGGTAAAGTAAACGAAGGAAATATTGAAGCTTTACCTAGAAAACAAACTTTAGATGAATTAAAAGAAAATCTTTTGATCTGTCCTCTGAATGAGATGATTGATAAGTTAAGTGTATATGCCGAGGCTGGAGTTGATGAAATTATTCTAAGTTCAAGTTTTGGTCAATCACAAAAAGATTTAATAGATTCAATGCATAGAATTGGTGAAAACGTAATTCCATATTTTAAAAAATCAAACATACAAGTAGCATAAATATCTATGAGTATCATAGATTGTAATTATTCAGTAACAGGATCAGGACCTGCAATTTTTTTTACCCATGGAGTAGGAGGAGCAGAGGACGCATGGAGGTTCATAGTTCCAAAACTCAAAGATAAGTTCAAAGTTGTAACTTATGATTTAAGAGGCCACGGAAAATCACCCGTAAGTAATAAAGATTTTAATCTAGATGATCTTGTTTTAGATCTTGAGAGAGTTAGAGAAAGAACAGGTATAGAAAAAGCCCATTTTATGGGGCATTCTTTAGGAGGTATGATTGCTCCTGCTTATGCAAGAAAATTTCCCGAAAGAGTAATTTCAGTAGGTTTATTATCAACGGTGGCAGGAAGATCGGAAGAAGATAAACAAAAAGTGTGGAACGTTATTTCTGATTTAAAAAATAAAGGTGTTGAACAAACTTTAAAAAATTTAACCACGAGGTGGTTTACAGATGACTTCATAGAAAAAAATCCTGATCTTGTATCAAGAAGATTAAATCAGGTTATAAATACTGATAAAGATGTTTTTATCAACGTATTTAAAATATATGCAGAAACTGAGATGATTTCATGGTTAAAAGAAATTAAGAAGCCATGTTTATTTATGACAGGAGAAAATGATGGAGGTTGTACACCTTCTCACAATGAGAGAATGTCAAATGAGATTGAAATTTCTAAATTGGTTATAATACCAAATGTAAAACACTCTTTTTTGATAGAGGCTCCTGAGCAAATAACAAATAACTTATTAGAATTTATTGAAAGTTTATAAAAACTTAATGCATTCTTAAAGTGTTTCCATCTACACCAACAACTTGTCCTGAAATTCTAGAAGACTCATCTGAAATTAAATAGCAACACATATTCCCAATATCTTTTTCATAAACCCAAGTGTTTAGAGATGTCATAGAAACGAACTCACTTTCAACGGCTTTTTTAGAAATTTTTAAAAATTTTGCTTTATCTCTGATTACTCTACCCATCCTGTCTCCTTTTACAGTTCCAGGACAAATCGCATTAACTCTAATTTTAAATTTTCCTAATTCCATTGCTAAGGTTTTTGTCATTCCCACAACTGCCCATTTACTTGCTGAATACGGAGATCTTAATGGAAAACCAAATATACCTGCAGTAGAAGATAGATTAACTACAGAACCACCTTTATTTTTTTTTAACATTGGAATTGCTAATTTTGAAAAAATAAAATGACTAATTACATTTATTTTTAATGTTTGTTCCCAATCTTTTGTCTTAAGTTTTTCCATAGTTCCAGTTGGACCTGCCACTCCAACATTATTAATTAGAGCATCAATTTTTTGTGTTTTTTTTTTAATTTCTCTAAAAAAATTAGTCACATCGTTTTCATTTGAAGCATCACAATGAAAACTAAACAATCTTTTATTATTTAATGGATGTTTTTTTAATTTATTTATTGATTTTTGATCTATGTCACACAAAAATACTTTTGCACCTTTTTCAAGACACTCTTTTGCTGTCGCCCAACCAATCCCTGTAGCACCAGCAGAAATAATTATCTTTTTACTTTTAAAATTATATGACATTATTTTATTTAATCAGCTAAACCGTCAGATCTAACTTTATTTCTTTCTATATGTATGGGCAACACCTTTCCATAAATTGCTTTAGAATGTTCAGGTGTATTTACTCTCCATGGATCTAATACATATGCTGGTATACACATGTAACGTGAGGTTTTTCCTATTATTTTGGTTACTCTATGCATAGTAAATCGTCCTTTAAATATTTGTAAATCACCAGGTTTTAGTTCAAGTTGTTTAACTTTTGAACGATCTCCATCTAACACTTTTTTTACTTCATCAAATCTTTCATTTCCTGGTTCTCTTATATTTGGACAATACTCAAATATCCCACCTTGATCTGGTTTTTGTATCATAAGACTTAAAGTAAATTCACAACTATCAAAATGCCAAGGCAATATACCATCAGGCTCCATTACATTATAAGCATGACAAGCTAAGGGATCAGCCCATCTATAAATTGGAGAAACTCCTAGACAAGCGGACACGAATTTAAGTAGCTCTTCAGTTTCGTAAAGAAATTTCATTTCGGAGTTTTTTGCAAAACAATCAGAGTTTAGATATCCATTGTATCTGTTCATAAAAATTCTTTTTGGATGATCCTTAGGAAGAGATGGGTCATCTTTTGCATAAAGATATGCATTGATACTTTCTTTAGACATATAAACTTCATCTAGCTGTTGCCCTAATTCTTTTCTCATAACTGCTAAAGAATTTGGTAAAATAAAGTTTGGAATTACTGAACAACTTTCATTTTCTAATTCTGCTTTACAATTTTCAATTATTTTTTTTATTTTGTGAGATTGTAAGTCGTGAATAGGATATTTTTCTAAATCAACAATTTTGCTTAAGTTTTTTTTCATAACTGCATAATATAAATTATGAGCTTCTCAGCGATTCTTGTAATTCTTTATTTGAGATATAACCTTTAGCGTTTCCTTGTTTGTCGACAACTTCGCAATTGGAATTACTACAAACAACTTGAGGTAGAAATTCCTCGATAAATTGATCTTCTTCAACTTTAATCAGGTTTGATTTATCTATACCATCTGATTGATTAATAGGTTTCATTATAATTTTTGCTTTTATAACTTTTGTTCTGTTTACATCTTTTACAAATGCCTCAACATATTCATCTGCCGGGTTCATTATAATTTCTACTGGCGTTCCTACTTGCACAAGTTTTCCAGCATTTAAAATTCCAATATGATCCCCTAATCGAAGTGACTCATCAAGATCATGAGTAATAAACACTATGGTTTTTTTTAATTCTGCTTGGAGATCTATCAATTGTTTTTGCATGTCACTTCTTATCAATGGATCTAATGCTGAAAAAGCTTCGTCCATAAGCATAATGTCAGTATCAGTGGCTAAAGCTCTTGCAAGTCCTACTCGTTGCTGCATTCCCCCAGATAGTTGAGCTGGATATTGATTTTCAAATCCAGACAAACCTACAGACTCAATTTTCTCCATTGCAGTAGCATTTCTTTTTTCAATTTCCACACCTTGCATTTCAAGTCCGTAACCAACGTTTTGTAAAACTGTCTTATGCGGGAATAAGCCAAACCTTTGAAATACCATACTCATTTTTTGCCTTCTAAATTCAATTAGTTGCTCTTTATTGAGAGTGGTAACATCCTTGCCTTCAACTAAAATTTCCCCAGAAGTAGGATCTATCAATCTATTTAAATGTCTTATTAGCGTAGATTTACCAGATCCAGATAAACCCATGCACACAAAGGTTTCTCCTTCCTCAATTTTTAAAGACACATTATCTAATCCAACTGTGTGCCCAGTTTGCTCTAAAACATCCTCTTTTGTAGCACCCTCTTGAACCATTTTAAGAACGCTGGATGGTTTAGGTCCAAAAATTTTATATACATTATTGATTTCAATTTTTGACATTTTTTAAAAGTCTAATTCTTTTAATGCATCAAAGCAAACCTACAATTAAATAAATAAAAAACTTTCAACCATTAATTGAATTGAAATTTTTACCATTTTATATAATTATTTATCATGAATTCAATTTCTAAAATCTCAAAAAATAGCACTTACCTCCAAATTATTTGGAATGATGGGGAGGAGAGTAAATTCAATTATATGTGGCTAAGAGATAATTGTCCAACCGCGCATGACAAAGATTCACGACATAGAATGTTTAATATTTTAGAAGTTTCTAAAGATATAAATCCAAAAAAATATTCTCTTAATGATGATGGTAAATTAGAAATTGAGTGGAGTGAGGGAGAACACATAAGTTATTATGACCCAAAATGGTTAAGAGAAAATTGCTATACAATCAAAAATAAACAAAAATATATATCTCCTTATCAACTTTGGGATAATAATTTAAAAAATAATTTTGAAAGTATATGCATTGAGCATGATGAAGTAATTGACTCTGATGAAGGTTTAATAAAATGGCTTGAACTATTACATCATAAAGGTATTGCCATAGTTAAAAACTCACCAACAGACCAAAAATCAGGCTTTAAAATTCTTCATCGAATAAGCCATGTCAGAGAAACATTTTTTAAAACCCCTTTTGAGGTAATAAATATTCCAAAACCAAATAATTCTGCATACACGGCGCATGCTTTAAGAAATCATATGGATTTACCTTGGTTTGAATTACCACCTGGTTATCAGTTTTTGCATTGTTTAGTAAATGATGCAAATGGTGGAGACTCTTCAGCAATCGATGGGTTTGCTGTAGCCGATTATCTTAGACAAAATGAAAAAGATATATTTGAGACACTGGTTTCTGTGCCTCTTAAATTTAGAGATAAAGATTATACTCAAGAATCTCATAGAAGCTATCACGCACCCGCAATTAGTTTAACAAAAGATAAAGATTTTCATGATATTAGATTTAGTGTTGCAACGATGGATGCTTTAGATTGTCATCCAGATCAAATGGATAAAGTATATAAAGCCCACCATAGATTTGGAAATCTTCTACACGATGATAAGTTTCAGATTAAATTTAGATTAGGACCTGGAGACATATTTTCTTTTAATAATAGGCGTGTTTTACACGGCAGAACTGCTTTTGACCCAAATTCAGGTCATCGTCATCTTCAAGGATATTATTTAGATAGAGATGAAATACTTGGAAGATTGGAATATCTTAAAAAATATAAATCATAAGTTTTCAAATATAAGATTGTTATCTTTTTCATATTTCAAAAATTCCTTTTTGTTTTTAATTGTGTAATAATATTTCTCTTTATTAATTATTTGTATTCTTCGACTATTTAAAAACTTTTTATCTAATATTAGATATTTTATTTTTTTATTTAGGCTACTTTTTAAAATAGATTTTACGCTAGATTTGTTGGAAAAAGATAAACCTACTGATAGTTTTGAGTTAAGTTTAAGAAGATTATAGATGTTTTCATGCTTAAAAGAGATAAAAGTACATTTTTTAAAACTTCTAGTTTCTTTAATCAAATTAGATAAAAGTTCTTTATTAAATAATGGCTTTATTTCAATAAAGATAGGAAATTTATTTTTTGAAATTTTTAAAACCTCTTTCAATGGTGATATTTGAAAGTTTTTATTTTTAATTTTTTTTAGATCTTCATAATTAATATTTTTGATACTTTTACTTATTTTAAAAATTCTCTTTAAAGTAAAATCATGAAAGCATACAAACTTTTTATCTTTGGTTGAATGAATATCTGTTTCAATCCCAAATCTTTTTTTAAATGATGCTCGAAAAGACTCTAAGCAGTTTTCTTTGTAACTCTTATTTACAATTCCTCTATGTATTATATGCATGTAAAAAAAAAGGGCTCTGTTTCCACAAAGCCCTTAATTATTTTTTTGAAGTTTAATTATTAGTTAGGTAACCAACTTTTCCATTTATCTGGATTGTTGTCTAACCACTCATTTACAACTTCTTTAACGTCTCTTTTTTTGATGTCAACTTCAACAAGCATCTTAGCTTGGTCTAAGTTTTCTAATTTCATTCTTTCAAAAAAAGCTTTTGCTTTAGCATGTTCTGGTTTAGCAAATGTGTCAGGATTTCCATAATTCATAGTGTAATCTTTATCCCAACCAGTTGCTGGCCATCCATCTGTACCGCAAGTTTTCCAGTTGTTTGCTTCAGTAAATGTGTCTCCTTCACAAGTTTTGTATTCAGGAAGTTGAACTCCTACCATGTCAAACTCACCAAAGAACCAGTGTGGTGACCATAAGTATAACAAGAACGGCTCTTTTCTCATGTAAGCAGCTTTTGCTTCTGCAATTGCAGCCGCTTCAGTACCTAGCTCATCTGCTTGGAAATCAATTCCTAAAAGATCAAGTCTTTTTTGGTCATGACAGTTCCAACCAGCTACAGGACATCCAATTAATCTTCCTTTACCGCCGGTTTCAATAGTTGCAAATTTAGCTTTATGTTTGTTTAGGTCTCTCCAAGTTTTAATGCCCATTTCTTCTGCAGCATATCTAGGTATCCAGTAATCTGACATACCGATGATTCCAGTAGTTCCTAAAAGATCAACTGTTCCATCTCCTTTATAAGACTTTACTACTTTGCCGTCATAAATTAAATCTTCATTAAACATTACATCGTCTGCCTCTGCATAACTTGGCCAACTCTCGCAAGCGAAATCAAGTTCTCCAGCTGCAATTGCTTCCCATAATCCAGTACCAGACGGGAAAACTGTTTGTTTAATTTTATAGCCCATTTCTCGTTCAAGAATTGCTACTGCAACTTCACAAGTGATTATTCCACCTGTCCAGTCAGCAATAGCAGCATGTAATCTTTTTGCATTTGCCTGAGTAAGACTAGCAAGTAAAATTACGAAAGATAAAAATAGAGCTGATATTGTTTTTGATAACCTCATTTATTTCCTCTCTTTTAATTAATTAAAGTCTTATTCTAAAACAAAAATTACTAGTTTGTAAACTGTGAATAATGATGCTTTTACTTGACTTATAAACCTAGAGCTTCTCTCTGTTTTTTAGTCCAAGCAAGTGAAATTCTGTCTATAATTATTGCTAATAATACAATTCCTATACCTGCTGCCAACCCTCTACCGGTATCAGATCTTGCTAATCCATTAAATACTTCCAAACCTAATCCTTTTCCACCAATTAAAGGTGTAACAATCTGCATTGCGAAAGCCATAATTACTGTTTGATTAAATCCAATAACTAAACTTGGAATAGCTAATGGAAATTTAATTTTATTTAGAGTTTGTAATAAAGTACCACCAAATGAACGTGAAACCTCTGAGTAAGTCCCAGATACTTGAGTTAAACCTAAAGATGTTAATCGAATGATGGGTGGTATAGAGTATATAACTGTTGCAAGTACTGCAGATACTATTCCTCCTCCAAAAAACATTAAAACAGGAATTAAATAACAGAAGTAAGGTAAAGTCTGCATGGCATCCAAAACCACGTTTTGAACATTTCTAAATCTCTCATTATAAGAGGCAATTATTCCAAGAGGAACTCCAATTATAAAGCATAAAGCTACAGACACTAAAACAGATGATAGTGTTATCATTGATTGTGGCCATATCCCACAAGCACCAATGAAAAGTAATAATATTGCTGTAATAATTGCAAATCTAATACCGACAGTAAAATATCCAATTGCTGCAAATACCCCTAATGTATACCACCATGGCACATGAGTTAAGAATATATCAAGTGGTCTTAAGAGTTTAAGATATACAAATCCCCTAAGAGCTTTTGTAAATGCAATAAAACTAGGATTAACAGTTAAAGATTCTACACTACTAGAAATCGGCTGCCTAATTGACAATCTCCACTCTTCAGGAAATGATCCTATACTTACCACATAAGAGTCAACGAATGAAATAGTCAGAACAAGTAAAAAAGAAGGTATTATATAATATCTTCTAGAAATTATTTCACCAATATCTCTTGCTGTTTCTTTATTTGCTAAAGAAACACAAAATTCAAATACATACGCAATAAATTTTGTTAAATTTGTACAAACAAAATTAATTAAACCAGCTAAAAATTCTAAAGGCTTTTCTATAATTCTTACTATTGCAAATTTTTCCCAAGATTGTGGGAGTAAATAAAATTTTTGAACATTCGATGGAAGTATTTGTTTTGTTTTGCTAAATGACATACTAAATCTATCAAACATTATTGCCATGAAAAGAATACAAAGTCCTCCTTCCATTGCCCACCCAACATCAAGTCTTCTAATTGCTTGCCATACTTGACCACCAATTCCTTCAGCTCCAATGAAACATGCCAAAACTACAAGTGCTAAAGCCATCATTATCACCTGATTAATTCCCATCATTATACTTGGTAGCGAGAGTGGAATTTTAATTTTAAATAGTAGCTGTAACTTACTTGATCCAAATGAGGTAGCAGACTCAATTGTTTCTGCTGAAACTTGTCTTATACCAGTATTTGTTAATCTTATTATTGGAGGCATTGAGTAAATCATAGTGGCTAATATTGCTGGCGCTCCTCCAATTCCAAAAAAGAAAAGAGCTGGAAAAAGATAAACAAACGCAGGCATTACTTGCATTGTATCTAAAATAGGCTTCATAAAATTTTCAAACCTGTCACTTTGTGAACAAAGCACACCTAGAGTCACTCCAACTACGACACATAGTAAAACCGATAAACCCATCAATGCTACCGTTTGCAGAGATGGTTCCCACATTCCTGTTGCACCCCAAAAATAAATGACAAATAAAGAGTACAATCCTAATCTTAAACCACCTGCAATTAAGCAAGGCAAAAATATTAATGCTGCAATTAATAGCCAAGGTGAGTCGATAAGGAAATCTTCAACAAAGTAATATACATTTTTAATATAACTGGCTATTATTTTGGTAATCCATCTATAATTTTTCTTTAAATAATCTTCACCTTCATTAACCCATGCTGTAAATGTAAATTGATCAGTGACGACCTTTGGCATTTTTGAAGGACCATCGCTTTGAAAAGATAACCACAGTGCAACTAAAAATGTTATTAAGATTACAGAATATGTAATAATATTTTTTGATGAATTTGGCTTTCCTTGGATACTTGCTACTTCAGAAGACATATTATCTAAAATTTAAAATAAATAATTTTACTTTTAAAGAAAAATATTGTCTATTTTTGTGTTATTAAAATAACAAAATATGAATAATCAACCAAAAATAACGTGTTCAAATGTTTGGAAATTATTTGGTTCTGACGAACAAAGAATAATTAAAGATTTAGATAAAAGTTTATCAATAAAAGAAGTTCAAGAAAAAACTGGACATGTGGTTGCAGTAAAAGATGTTAGCTTTTCAATTGAGAAAGGTGAGACATTTGTTGTAATGGGTTTATCGGGAAGCGGAAAATCAACCTTAGTTAGATGTATTTCAAGATTAATTGAACCAACGTCTGGAACAGTAAAAATGGATGATGTTGACGTAACGAAAATGAGCGGAAAAGAATTATTAGATTTAAGAAGAAATAAAATGAGCATGGTTTTTCAACATTTTGGTTTATTTCCACATAGAACAGTTGTGGAGAATATTGGATATGGTTTAGAGATTAGAGGAAATAAAAAAAATGATAGAGTAGAAAAATCAATGGAAGTTTTAAAAATGGTTGGTTTAGAAGGTTGGCACAATAATTATCCAAGAGAACTATCAGGAGGAATGCAACAAAGGGTGGGTTTAGCTCGTGCATTAGCTGTAGATCCAGAAATTTTAATTTTTGATGAACCCTTTTCAGCATTAGATCCATTAATTAGAAGAGAAATGCAGGATGAACTTTTAAAGATTCAAGAAAAGTTACAGAAGACTATGGTATTTATTACTCATGATTTCTTAGAGGCAATTAAAATGGGTGATCATATTGCAATTATGAAAGATGGAGAAGTTTCTCAAGTAGGGACACCAGAGGAAATAGTTGCTAACCCCAAAGATCAATATGTAAAAGATTTTTGCGAAGATGTGCCAAAATACAAAGTCCTTAGTGCAAGCAAAGTAATGAGGGAAGAATGTTGTGACGATACAAAAAAAATGTTTGAAAACGGATCAAATAATATTCCTCACAATTCAAAAATAGAAACTTTAATTGATAAGCTTGTAGATACAGATCAGAAATTTCCAGTGGTTAATAGTGAGACAGGTGAGCTTATTGGTGAAATTGATAGAGCAATAGTTATGAAATCAATGAAATCTGCTAGTTAATTTCTCTACTCACCTTAGTTTTTTTTTGTTTTACTTTATCTCTCCAAATTATAATCATTCCAGCAAACACAATTACGAAAACTCCTGGAAATAATTGTTCCCATGGAGCTTCATTAAAAAATAACCAGCCCAAAACAAATGATGAAGGAATGCCAAAATATTCAAACGAAGCCATCTTACTTGCAGAGATTAATCTGTAAGAATAGATAAAAAGTATTGCTGCAGTACCTCCAAGAATACCAGTCAATGTCATAAGAAAAAAATCTTGAGTATTTTTTATTTCTGCATGTCCAGTGGTCAATAAAAACAGTACAACACCACCAATTACATTAAATATTAAAGTATATAATTGAATTTTTGCTGTTGAGTGACCATCAGGTATAAATTTTAAAATTATCACACTTAATGCCCAAGCTATCGCAGTTAGAATTGGAAATATTGAGTAAAAACTAAATATGTCACTTCCTGGCTGAACAATTAAAACAACTCCAAAAAAACCTATAAAAATTGCAGACCATCTATAAATACCAACCTTATCCTTTAAAAAAATTATCGATAAAATTACAATGAAAAATGGTGAAGAAAATGTAAGAACCATAGCAGTAGCAAATTCTAAGTTAATAACAGAAATAAATATAAATATATTCATTGATAAGAAAGCCAAACCTCTAAAAAAGCTTAAGATAATGAATTTATTGTTTAGGTTCCTAAAAACTGAAATGTACTCTTTAGTAAATAAAATAAGTATAAATAAAGGGATTACCCCCGCAATATTTCTGAATACTGCTAACTGAATTACAGTATATTCATTACCCAAAAACTTTATTACAACCATATACATATCTACACATAGTATTGCTAAGAGCATGGTAAATATTGCTAAATATGTTTTTTTTAAATCTGTTTTTTCTGAAGAAATATTCATTTATAATTTTTTAAAATTGTATACTTTATAAAAGAAATGCAAAGTTTTAAACTTAACGAAACCGATATTCTATCCAATCAAGATTGGACGTTTCCGACTAATATTGCATACGGTCCAGGTAGATTGAAAGAAATAGGTGGTATCTGTAATAATTTAAATATTAAAAACCCTTTAATTGTTACAGATAAAGGTAGCACAAAATTACCATTTATAATTAATTTACAAAATTATTTAAAAAGTTCTGATGTAAAATCCGATTTATTTTTTGATATATCTCCAAATCCAAGAGAAGATGAAGTTTCAAATGGTGTTAGTAAATTTAAAGATGGAAACCATGATGCTATAATTGCAATCGGTGGAGGCAGTGCCATGGATGGAGGAAAATTAATTTGCCTCACAGCAAACAATGACGTTCCATTAAGAGATTTTGAGTTTGAATTAACTCCGCCTAACATTAGTAAGGATAACCCGTTCCCAAAAATTATAACTATTCCAACAACTGCTGGAACTGGAGCTGAAACAGAAATTTCAGCTATGGTTACTTATTTAAAAGAAGGCATGAAATTTTGTATGTGGCATCCAGATGTTAGACCTTCCTTAGCATTGTTAGATCCAGAACTAACTATTGGATTGCCAGCAAATTTAACGGCATGGACTGGTGCAGATGCTTTAATCCATGGTATAGAGGGTTATTGTGTTCCTGGTTTCAATCCAATGTGTGATGGTGCTGCTTTAGAGGGTTTATCTTTGATATCAAAATCTTTAATCACAGCTGTAGAAGATCCTAGCAATATAGTTGCAAGAGGTGGAATGCATGTTGGATCTTGTTTAGCGGGAATTTCTTTTTTAAAAGGTTTAGGATTAGTACATGCTATTGCTCATATGGTTGGAGCCGAATACAATACTCATCACGGACTAACGAATGCAATAATATTACCTGTAGTTTTAAAATATAATTTACCAGGTATGGAAGAAAAAGTTAAAAGAATGTCAGAGGCTATGCAATTTAAAGATCATTCTGTAGATGCATTTATATCAAACATTGAAAACATTCTTGATAGAATTAAAATTCCAAAAAGTTTGAGCGAAATTGGAGTCCCCGAGGATTGTGTTGATAGAATTGCTGAAAAATCAATGAAAGATCAAGCCTATGGACAAAATCCTAGAAAAGCAACTTTAGAAGAAATAAAGGAAATTACTCTAGCATCCATTAAAAAAGCTAGGTAATAGTAAATTCCCATGCTTGAAAATAAATCAGTTAAAGAAATTATTTCTTTAATTAAGAAAAAGGATGTTTCAGTAAAAGAAATAGTTGGCTTATATTTTGAAAGAATAAAAAAATTTAATCCATCTTTGAATGCTATTGTTTCAATTAAGGATGAAGAGGAAATAATTAAAGAAGCTGAGATTAAGGACAAAAATTTTGAACAGAATAAGCCGTTATTTGGCTTACCTCTTGCCTCTAAAGATTTGCTAGATGTAGTTGGTTTTCCAACCACTTATGGTTTTCCTGGATATAAAGATTATTTTCCAAAAAAAAATTCTATAATTGTTGATCGTCAGATAGATGCTGGTGGATTAATAATTGGAAAGACAAATACTGCTGAATTAGGAGTGGGCGCTCATACAGCTAATAGATTATTTGGAATAACACCAAACATATATGGAAATAGTCAATCATCAGGTGGATCGAGTGGTGGAGCTGGTGTTGCAGTTGCAGCAAATTTACTGCCATTTGCTGATGGTACAGATATGATGGGTTCTTGTAGAACACCTGCTGCTTACGCAAATGTTTATGGTTTTAGACCAACACCAGGATTACTTCCCGATTATCGAACAAATGAAAAAAAGAAAAATCTTCCAGTTATTTCAACACCAGGATGTCTAGCCAGAACACCTGAAGATATGTCTATTTTTTTAGATGTCATAGTTGGAGAACATAAAGAAGATCCAATTTCTTTCAGTTTAGATAATTCTTTTAGTGAGGTTAATTTAAGTGACCAGGAATTTTCAAAAATAAAAATTGGATGGTTATCTGATATGAATGGTAATTATCAATATGATCCTGAGATAATTGAAATATGCAACAAACAACTTAACAATCTTGAAAAGTATAAAGTTATAATTGAAAACTTAAAACCAAAAATAGATGCTCATAAATTATGGAATTGCTGGGGAACGTTGAGAGCAAAAAGTATTTATGAGGATATTATTACAATGAATATAAAAGATGTTAATGAAATGACTCCTCAAGCGATATGGGAATACAATAAAGGTATCAAACTTACAGATGAAGATGTAAAATCTGCTCTTAACTCAAGAATTGAATTATCAAATGATGTAAATAGTTTATTTGGTGATTTTGATTTTTTAGCTTTACCATCTCAACAATCATTTCCTTTTGATAAAAATTTAAGACACCCAGAAAAAATTAATGATAAATTAATGGATACTTATCATAGATGGATTGAAATACATATATTTGCTAGTCTTTTTTACTTACCATCAATTTCTTTACCTATTGGTTTTAATAAAGAGGGATTTCCAATAGGTATTCAAATTATAGCAAAACAAAAAGAAGATTTAAAAGTGATATCTTTTGCAAAAAGATATGAAGAAATTTTTAATTATTCTAAAATTAAACCAAAATTAAACTAATGGTCAGACACAAACATCATTTTAAAATAGCTTTTGCATTAGCAATAGCTGCTGGATCATGGGGAGTTTATTGGCTACCTCAAAGAATTTTAGAAGATGGGGGACTCACTGGAGGTTGGGGAACAATTTCTCAAATGATGATCGGAATTTTATTACTTACACCCATCTCTTTGTGGAGAAAGTATAAAGGTCGTACATCTGGTTTAGAAATTCCTTTTGTTGGTTTTTTAACCGGCAGTGGTTTTATATGTTACGCATTAAGTTTCTTGCTTACAGATGTTGTAAGAGCATTGATCATGTTTTACATGATACCTGTCTGGACGACTATTTTTGAAATATATTTTTTAAAAAAAAGACCAGGTTTAGAAAGAGTTTTAACTTTAAGCTTAGCACTTGGGGGCTTGTGGGTAGTTTTCAGCCAATCTAATATCATACCATTACCACAAAATGCAGGAGATTGGTTGGCATTACTAGGAGGTGTACTATTTGGCGCTGGATTAGTACGTTTAGAAATTTCTAAAACAGACGGTGTGTTTCCAGTAATCTTTTCTTTCTTCGTTTATGGGACAATATTTAACATTTTTGCTGGCTTTATTTTAAAAGATTACTTAGGACCTATGCCACCGATTGAAGCCTTTGCATCAATGTTTACTTTTTTAGTTCTTATTTCAGTATTTTATTTTATTCCTACCGGAGTAGTTATAATGTGGTCTCCATCTGTTTTAGGTGCAGGCCTTTGTGCAATATTGTATTTAAGCGAAATAGTAGTTGGAGTTATATCAGCTGGCATTCTGACTGACGAAACATTTGGTTGGAGAGAAGTTGTTGGAAGTACAATGATTGTTGTAGGAGGAGTATTAGCTGTTGTTCTAGCACCAAAAGAAGAAAAGTAGATGCTGTTTAAAGAAAAGTTTAAATCAAATTCAAAAATATTCTTAGATGGTGGAAATGGTTCTGAGATTGCAAACTTAGGAGGTGAGATGACGCCAGCTTTTTCTGCATTAGCAACAATCACAGCACCAGAAATTGTAAGACAAGTTCATGAAAATTTTATGGATGCAGGCTGTGATCTTATTACAGCAAATACCTTTAGCACTACAAGACACAATATGAATAGCGTTAATAGAGGTAATGAAACAAAGGAGTTTATTGTTAGATCTGTCGAAATAGCCAAAAAGGCAATTAAGAATAAGGGAAAAGAAAATATAGTTGGAATAGCAGGGAGTATGTCGAATTTTTTCTCATTGAAGGAAAATGAATTTGTTCCAAACCCAAAATACATACCTTCATTTAGAGAGGAAGAGAGAAATTATAAAGAGGCTGCAAAAATCTTAAAAGAAGAGGGAGTCGATCTTTTAATTCTAGAAATGATATTAGATATAGATCACTCAAAAATCTTACTTAACTCTGCATTAGAAACTGGTTTACCTGTTTGGGTTGGACTTAGTTGCTGTATAAGCAAGTTTGATAATAACGTTATTGGAAGAAATTTTAGAGCTGAAAAAGAAAAATCACTTATTTATGATGAAAGTATATACAAAGAGCAACCAAAATTTATTCCTGATGACAAGATTGTTCTTTTAGATGATATTATGAAATCTCTAACAAATATGGGCGGAGATGTTTATGGTATTATGCATACTTGGCTTGTTGATGCCTTCGATGGATTGAGGGTAATTAAAAATAATTGGCAGGGTCCAATTATGTTTTATCCAGAGATACATAAGTTTGATACAAAAACACATAAGGCAACAGTGACATACGCAGAGGATGAATTTGCTGATGAATGTGGAAAACTAATTGATGATCAAATTCAAATTATCGGAGGGTGTTGTGGTGTCACAGATAATCATCTCAAAAAATTAATTTCTAGGTATTCTTAATTTTAATTTTAATTGTTAACTAAGTTTATCAACATATTAATCATATCAACTTTATAACTCTCTTTTGTTGCAGATTTTGTTTCCAATACTGAAAAGAATGCTGCGACTTTGCCGGTTTTAAAATTTGTTGCCAAAAACTGACCTCCATACCCAGAGTGTCCAATCATGTTACCTGATACCATTGTTGAATTTGAGTAATACAAATATTTATTTTTTGATAATTCCATGTATTTAGGTCCTAAATTTTTAATAGTTTTGTCTAAAAAAGAAGGTGATCCAACTTTTCTATTTCCAACCCCCGTACCTTTTCTTGCAAAAAGCAAACCCATTCTTAAAAAATCTCTGGCAATTAAACAACCACCACCAGACATCCATGGCATCCCATATCTATCAGAGGCAATATATAAACCTTCTTCAAAGCCAGCAGCTTCAACTGCTGATAAAATCCAATCTCTTAAAGTTCTTCCACTTACCTTTTCTACAATTAATCCTACTACATCAGTATTTGCAGATTTGTAAAATGCATATGCAGATTTATTTATTAAACTTTTGTTTTTAATTTTTTTAATTGTATTTAAATATTCTTCTTGGCTTAAATTATTTTTTAAATTTTTTGGAAGTCTCCAACCTCCAACGGGCTCATGTAAAAAAGAGGAAGAATATGCTTTAGTATAATCTTCGGTATAGGAATTTATAATATTCATATTCAAAACATCTTGTATTTTCGCATTAGCGTAACCGCTTCCGATTTTAGGCAAATAATGTGAAACTTTTTTATTCAAATCTATTGATTTATTTTTCACAAGTTCACCTACAAATAAGTTAACAAACATTTTAGTTATTGACATAATTGTCTGTGGTTGATTTTTTTTGAAATCTTTAGCGTATTTTTCAAATAATATATTTTGACCTTTGCCAACGATTATTGAACAAAAAGATTTATTTTTGATCATTTTTTTTACCAATGGTATTTTACTAATTTTATTATTGGGTTTTGACTGTAGTTTTAATACTAGATCAGATCTCAGATAAAGACTGTACCTATTTATTTTATGTAAATTTCTGTAACCAAATCTTCTAGTTTTTGGAAGATTCCATAAAGCCTTATTATCTCTAATTGTTTTTAATTCAGGGTTTTTAACAGAAGCTAATTTTATTATTTTCAATATTTTAAAGATTTTTTTTGTTCGTATTTCTGGTGATACCCCTCTGCTTTGCAATAATTTTTTTCCTTAGATATTTTTGTTGATACCTTGCCATCTAATTTTTTGTTCACCTCTTTTAATACTTTTTCAGCAATCTTTTTTTCTTCATCAGTATTATAAAATATTTCTGATCTATATTGAATTCCTACATAAGTACCTTGCCTATTTACTTGTGTAGAGTCGTGCAATTCAAAAAATAGATTAACCATGTCCTCATACGATTTTTCTTTTTCATCATATTGAACTTTTACAACTTCAATATGGCCAGTGTCACCACCGCACACAGCTTTATAGGTTACATTAGGATCATCCCCCCCACAGTAACCACATTCAGTAGAGATGATGCCGCTAATGCCTTCGTACTTAGTTTCATCCCAAAAACAACCAATACCGCCAATAAATGTCTTCATTATTTCTTAACTTATACTTTAGTTTTTTAAAATTGAAATCGCTTTAATTTCATCAACTCCTATTCCACAACAGCCACCTATAATTTGAGCTCCATCTTTAATCCACGTTTTTACTTCATTTAAATAATCATTTGGAGTCATGTCATCTATAAATCTCCAATGTGGTTTTTCATAATATCCTTTATTTGGATATGCTCCTATGACTCCATCAAAATTTTCTTTCGCAGTTTTTATTGCCTTGCCTGTAGTTTTAATATCAGAGTGGGCTACTAAAATTGGACCGTTATGAATTTTTTTAAAATTATTTATAGATTTTTCAAAATTTTCATAGACGTGAGTATCAGAGTCAATTGTATCGTTGTACCCGAGCATTATTTGATTTTGATCATTCGTTACACACGATACCGACAACCAAACTGGTATACTTATCTTTGTAGAACAGTTTAACATTGTTTCCACAATATCTGCTTGAGAAGACATAGCCTCTAAAATAATTAAATCTACTCCTTCACCTGACAAAATCTTTAATTGTTCATCAAAGCCAGGTATCATTGCTTTAACTCCTAGTTTATAAAAATTACCAAAAGTTGAAACGCTTCCAGCAAGAGCAACATCTTTGTTTGAATTTTTAATTGCATCTTTTGCAACTTGAACACTTTTTTTATTAAATTCCTCTATTAAGTCTTCATAACCATACTGTCTCATGGATATAGGTGTAGTACTGTATGTATTAGTAGTTATTACATCAGCTCCCGCATTTATATAATCTTCATGAATTTTTCTTACTAATTCTGGATTATCCACTGAGCATTTTCCACACCACATTTTTTCATCCATTTTAGCGCCATTCTTTTCTAACTCAGCGCCCATTCCACCGTCTAAAATAATAGTTTTTTTATTTTCTAATTTTTCATGAATTGATGAATAAGACATAGTATTATTCCTTGCTATTTGTGAAGGTACAAATTTTATTTCCATCAAGATCACGTACGTAAGAATAATAAACTCCTGATCCTTCTGGTCGTTCACCTCCTGATCCTTCGCTAGTACCTCCAGCTTTTAGACCCATTTCGTGAAATCTATCAACAATAACTCTTGAAGATGTTATAAATGATATTTGTGTTCCATTTCCAAAAGTTGCTTCTTTTTTATTAAAGGGTTTTGTAATGTAAAATTCTATTTCGTTTGTATCTTTTTTTCCATATGCTGCATAATCGTTCTCAACAGTTTCGTTTCTTGATAGTCCAATGACTTCCAAAACTTCATCATAAAACTTAATGGCAGCATCTAAATTATTTGTTCCCACCATTACATAACCAATCATCCCAACCTCAATTATTTTGAATATAATTTTTTAATTCCAACCAGTAATTGCTTTAACCTCTAGGTATTCAGTAAAACCCCATAGTCCACCCTCTCGACCATTACCTGATTGCTTAAATCCTCCAAAAGGTGCACCAGTTTCAGCTCCTTGACCATTGATATAAACTGTTCCTGCTCTTACTTTTCTTGCTACTCTTTTTGCTTTATCTTTATCTTCAGTTTGTAGATAGTTACCTAATCCGTATGATGTATCATTTGTAATTTTAATTGCCTCTTCTTCTGTATCAAATGGAATAATTGACAGTACTGGACCAAATATTTCTTCTCTCGCAATTTTCATATCGTTGTTAACGTCTGTAAAAATTGTTGGTTTAACAAAATACCCTTTATTAAGACCATTTGGTAGATCAGGTCCACCTGCAGCAAGAGTTGCGCCTTCTTTAATTCCCTCATTAATAAGATTAATAACTTTATCATATTGAACTTTGGACACTAAAGGTCCAATGTGATCACCTTTTTTAGATGCCACGTCTACTTTAATTTTATTTGCTTCATCTACAGCTTCTTTTACTGCTCTATCATAAATTGATCTTTGAACTAGCATTCGTGTTGGAGCATCACAAGATTGTCCAGTGTTACTCATTATAGTTCTTACTCCGTCCCTTACAGCATCTGGATAAGAATCCTCAAAAACTATATTTCCACCTTTACCACCAAGTTCAAGTGTAACCTTCTTAATTGTGTCAGCTGCATTTTTCTGTATCAGTTTTCCTGCTCTTGTAGATCCTGTAAATGAAACCATATCAATATCTGGATGACCAGATATATGATTCCCAACTACTTCTCCATTACCATTTACTAGATTGAACACACCTGGAGGAAATCCAGCTTCGTCAATTATTTCCGCAAACAAAACGCCTGAGACTGGAGCCACTTCTGACGGTTTTAAAATCATTGTGCAACCAGCTGCAAGTGCTGGTATAACTTTTAGCACTATTTGGTTCATTGGGTAATTCCATGGTGTTATTAATCCACAAACTCCAATTGGCTCATATCTGATTTGATTGTTTGATTTTGGATCAAACTGATGTTCAAAATTAAAATCTTTTAAAATATCTATTACATTTCTAGATATATCTGCTCCCATTTTAGTATGAATCTCTGATGCAAAATCTAATGGTGCACCCATTTCCATTGATTGTGCTTCAACCATTTCATCCCATCTTCTATTATAAATTTCACAAAATTTTTCTAATAATTTTACTCTCTCTTCTTTTGAAGTTTCTCTCCATGTTTCAAATGCCACTTTAGCAGCACTTACAGCTTTATCTGTATCCTCAATTGATCCTAAAGATATTACAGCAAAAGCTTCCTCGGTTGATGGATCAATTACATCAAAATCATTAGGTTTAACTGGTGCAACCCATTTTCCGTTTATATAAAAATTTTTCTTTTCAATCATAAATACACTTTAACACAGAATTTAAATTTCATAACCTTTTTCTTCGGGCTCATTATCACTTAACTGATCAGGAAACCCTTCAGCTCTAAAATCAATTTTGTTTATATCTTCCATTCTTTTTACTATCATTGATGACCAGGCTCTTGAGCCATATTTTTTTTGGCCATCTTTAAATATTTCAACTATCTTAGGTGAAATTTCCAAAGGTGCATTTAATTTTTTTGCGAGTTCATCAAATAGACCCGTATCTTTTAAAACAAGGTCCATCGTAAAATTTATATTATAAGAGCCATTTAAAATAACTTGGCTCTCAGTTTCATGAACAAATGAATTTCCTGATGACACGGCAATTCCTTTATAAGCTTTTGCAAGATCTAGGTTTGATTTTTTAGCTACTGTCCATGCCTCCCCAAGAGCAACCAAATGTGTGGAAGCTAAATAATTTGTAATTACTTTAAGAACAGACGCTGTGCCCAATTCTCCTGTATGTAATATTTTACGACCCATTACTGTTAAGGCAGGCAAAATATTTTCAAATGCATCCCTGTCTCCACCAACAAATATTGCTATATTTCCAGACGCTGCTCTATGACATCCGCCACTTACTGGACCATCTAAAGGTATTGCTTTTTTTTCGATTACTTTTTTACCAATTCTTTTTACCTCTGATTCATCAGTAGTACTCATTTCCAACCATATTTTATTTTCAGAGAGACCTTCTAGAATACCGTTTTGACCCTCCATCACTTCTGCACAAATTTCAGGAGAAGGAAGGCAGGTTATTATTAAATCAACTTCCTGAGCTAGCTCTTTAGCAGAGTTTGCTATTTTAGCACCCAAAGCTTCAAATTGTTTTGTTAAATTTTTATCTAAATCTCTAACTGTTAAATTAAATTTATTCCTCAATAAACTCCCAGCTAGTTTTCCTCCGATATTTCCCAAGCCAATAAATCCTATCTTCATTAATTTACCTCCTCTTTCTTTTTATATAATATCATTACGACACCAAATATAATTACTATTCCTCCAATAAATAATTCAGTTGTTGGTTTCTCGCCTAATAAAAATATTGCAGCAAGCAATCCAGTAGGTGGTATACCCATAGTTACTATAGGCAACACTTTATATAATGGATTATTTTTTAGAACATAATAAAAGCATCCATAAGTAATAGGTTGCATAATAAATCCAATGTAAAAAGCTATTAACCAATGATTAAATTTAGCAGTTGATAAATATGATATTGTATCACCTTCAATTACTGCAGAAATTAAAATTAAAGTAGGTCCAGAAAATAATGCAAGCCAAGCAACTAAAGCTAAAGGATTAATTTCTTTACTCAAAGGTTTAACAATCACTTGACCAAGTGCCCATATTGCTGAACCTAGAATAGTAAGAGCGATACCAAATATTTTTCCATCTAAATTAGGCGAGCCAGTTAAAATATAAACTCCTATAAATGCAACTCCTATTCCAATCAAAGCTCTTAATGTTGGTTTTTCTTTCAACATAAAAAAAGCAAAAATTACTCCAAAAGGAACTTCTGTTTGCACTAATAATACTGCTGCAGATGCATCAATAAAATTTAAACCAGTATAGGTAATACTGTATTGTAAAGTGTTTGCTATAAATGAAGCAAAAAAGATTTTTTTTAAGAAACCTTTTGGAACAGGAAACCACCAAATTAAAATTGATGCTGCAAATATAAATCTTAATCCCATTAGAAGTATTGGTGGAAAAGACTCAAAAGCAGGTTTGGCAATTACAAAACCAAACCCTAAAAAAATAGGAACAAGTGATGCAACCAGAGTATCTTTAAAATTCATTCAATTAATTTAATATTAATGATTATTCGAGAACTTATGATATATTCACCTTTTTAAAATATGAATTCAACAAAAATAGAACCAAAATATATAAGTAAATCAAATCCACGAGTTGGCCTTATTGCTCTTGCAAGTGATTTTATGATTGAAAGAGACTTTATTAATGTAATTAAAGATAGAGAAATTGATTTTTTTGTTAATAGAATAGAGTGCTATAATCCTTTAACAAAAGAAAATCTGATTAAAATGTCAGATAAAGTAACTGATGTTGCAAAAGATATTCTTCCAGACCAGGATATAGACTGTGTTGTCTATGGATGTACTTCAGGAACAATAGCTGCGGGTTACAATTCTATAGAACAAAAGGTAAAAGCAGCAAAACCAATGGCAGAGGTTACAACACCAAGTACTGCTGCTATAAAGGCTTTAAAAAAATTAAATATTAGAAAGCTCTGTTTGTTTACTCCTTACAGTAAAAAACTTAATGATGATGTTGTAGAATATTTTAAGTCTGAGGGATTTGAAATAACCTCCAATTCTTATTTCGATATAGAGGCAGACTACGATATCGGTAAAGTAGATCAAAATTATTTGTATGATGTGTTATCTAAAATAGATTTAAATGGTGCAGATGCATTATTTGTGTCTTGTACAGCTTTACCCGTGCTACCAATAATTGATAAACTTGAAAAAAAACTAAATACAATTGTTTTATCAAGTAATCAGGCTTTGATCTGGGACACTCTAGTCCAAATAAATAAAAATAATCTAGTTGAAGGTTTTGGAAAATTATTCAAATAGAAATTTATGTCATTTACTAAAGAGGAATACAAACAAAGACTAAAAAAAGTCCAGTCAATGATGGAAAAAAAAGGTATTGAACTTTTAATTTCTCACGACACTAATAATATGAATTATTTGACCGGTTATGACGCTTGGTCTTTTTATTATGCTCAATGTGCAATAGTACATGTCAATGCAGATGAACCACTTTGCTTTGTAAGAGCGCAAGATGCTGGAGGCGCCTACATAAAAACTTATCTAAAAGATGAAAATATAATTGTTTATGATGAAAATTATATTCATACATGGCCAAAACATCCTTATGACTATTTAGTAAAAATAATTGAAGATAGAAAATGGGATAAACTTTCGATTGGTGTTGAAATGGATGCCCATTACTTCACAGCTTTTTGCTATGAAAAGATAAAACAAGGTTTACCAAATGCAAAAATTAAAGACTCAGAACGTTTAGTCAACTGGGCGAGATTTGCAAAATCTGATGCAGAAATAAAATATATGAAAAATGCTGCATTGATTTCAGAAAAAGGGATGAAAACTGCGATGGAGGTAATTAAACCTGGTGTAAGACAATGTGATGCTGTTGGAGAAATTCAAAAAACTTTATTTTATGGAACACCAGAGTTTGGAGGAGAATATTCGAGTATTGCAACACTTCTTCCAACAGGGAAGGGAACTTCAGCTTCACATTTAACTGCAACACAAGATAAGTTTGCAGATGGCGAAGCAACAATTGTAGAGTTATCCGGAGTTTACAAAAGATATCATGCTCCAATGGCAAGAACTGTTTTGTTAGGAAAACCCGATAAACTAAAAATTGATACGATGAAAAAGACTATTGAAGCTCTAGAAGCTGGAATTAAAGTAACAAAAGCTGGAAATACTGCAAATGATGTTGCTCAAGCATTTTGGGGAGTTTTAGACAAATATGGAATAGAGAAAAAGTCTAGAACAGGTTACTCAATTGGTATTGGTTACCCACCAGATTGGGGTGAACATACTTTAAATATATATAAAGAAGAAATGACAGAATTAGTTCCAAATTCTTGTTTTCATATGATAGCTGTAATGCAATTTGGTGATTGGGGAGTCGAAGCATCAGAATCTATAAGAGTTACTGACAATGGATGTGAATTATTTTGTAATTATCCAAAAGAGCTACATATAAAGAGTTAATTAACTGTTGCAAATAAGATAACTAAATGTTTTAAAAACTATCTTATGTCAAAAAAAGCTGATTTCGTAAAATTTGATAAAGTAGACAAAAGTTACGACGGAAAAGTATTAGTAGTAAAAGATCTGAATTTAGATATTGAAGAAGGGGAGTTTGTAACAATGCTTGGACCTTCTGGTTCAGGAAAAACGACATGTCTAATGATGCTTGCTGGTTTTGAAACTCCAACTAATGGAGAAATATTTTTAGATAACAATCCAATTTCTAATATTCCACCACATAAAAGAGGGATCGGAATGGTTTTTCAAAACTATGCTTTATTTCCTCACATGACAGTCTTTGAAAATTTAGCATTTCCTTTAAAGGTAAGAAAGATGTCTCAAGAGGATATAGAGAAAAAAGTCGACAAAGCTTTATCAATGGTCTCATTGGGTGGATTTGCAAACAGAATGCCGGGTCAACTGTCAGGTGGTCAACAACAAAGAGTTGCAGTTGCAAGAGCTTTAGTTTTTGATCCGGCTGTTGTTTTAATGGATGAGCCTTTAGGTGCGTTAGACAAAAATTTAAGAGAAAGCATGCAGTACGAAATTAAACATATTCATGAAAGTATTGGTGTAACGGTAGTTTATGTAACTCATGATCAGGGTGAGGCATTAACGATGTCAAATAGGATTGCAGTATTTAATGATGGTAAAGTTCAACAACTATCAAGCCCTGATAAGTTATATGAAGAACCAGTTAACTCTTTTGTTGCAGAATTTATTGGCGAAAATAATACTTTTGGTGGAGAAGTTTCTGAAATTTCAAATGGAACATGTAAAGTTAAATTAGAAAAGGGTGAAATAATTGCTAATCCAATTTCAGTTAAATCTGTTGGAGAAAAAACTACTGTATCAATCAGACCAGAACGAGCATTGATAAACCCTAAAGATAAAATGGATAATAATCAAAAAGGAAAAATTGAAGAGGTCATTTATCATGGGGATCATACCAGAGTAAGATTAAATTTACTTGGTAACTCAGAATTTATTTTGAAAGTTCCAAACAGTTCTCAAAACCTAGATATAAAACTTGGTAATGAAATTAATATTGGCTGGAACAGTCATGACGCAAGAGCTTTAGACCCAAAATAAGCGTAATTATTACATTTTCGCCAAAATCATCTGTTGACTCTTATATTCTATGTTGCTGTACTCCTTTTTTTATAAAAAAACGTTTAAACGGAGGATAAATGAAAAAATTAAGTAAATTATTACTTGCTTTAACATTTGCAGTTTCTGTATCTACATCCGCTTTTGCAGTAGTTGTTGCATCATGGGGTGGAGCATACACAGAAAGTCAAAAGTTAGGATATGGAGATCCAACATCGAAAGCATTGGGTATACCAATCGAGTGGGTTGACTATTCTGGTGGACTTTCAGAAATTAAAGCGCAAATAGAAGCAGGAGCAATCACATGGGATATTATAGACGTATTCGCTTACGATACTATTAATGGTTGTGATGAAGGAATTTTTGTTGAATTTGATTTTGACAAAGACTTCCCACCAGCACCAGATGGTACGCCTGCAAGTGAAGACTTCTTCACTGATATGCCAAGTAAATGTGCGGTAGGAAATATCTTATATTCTTGGAACTATGCTTATAATAGTGATCTATTAAAAAGCACTCCAAAAACTATCAAAGATTTCTTTAACACAAAAAGATTTCCTGGAAAAAGAGCTATTTACAAAAGTGCATTAACTAACTTAGAAATTGCTTTAGCAGCAGATGGTGTAAAAATGGGTAAAGGTGGAGAATTTATCTACAAAAAATTGGAAGAACCAGGATATGTTGACAGAGCAATGAATAAAATCAAAGCACTTTGTGAAGATCCAAATGGCGGATGTGTATTTTGGTCAGCAGGAGCTCAACCACCAGAGTTATTAATGAGTGGTGAAGTTGTAATGGCAACTGGTTGGAATGGAAGATTTTTCAATGCAGCAATTGGAGAAGGTGCTCCAATAGTTCAAGTTTGGGATGGACAAGGTCTTGACTATGAATATTTTGCATTAGTAAAAGGTGGACCAAACCAAGCTGACGCTATGAAAGCTTTAGCAATGATGACTAACACTGAAATGTTAGCAGGAAGTGCAAAATATATTGCATACGCTCCTTGGAGAAAATCATCAATTGCAGTTATGGAAGCAGGAGAGCCGTGGTATAAAGATGGAAAAACAAATATGGTTCCACATATGCCAACAGCGCCAAAAAATCTAAAAAGATACTTCTTAGTAAACGCTGAGTACTGGGCTGACAATGGTACAGAGCTTGGTGAAAAATGGGAAGCTATGAAAGCTAGTATTAAATAATTAAAGTTTTAAACACTTTAATTTTATATTATATTAAGGGCGGTTATTTAACCGCCCTTTTTTTATGAGCTCAGAAACAGGAAAAATTTTAACAACAGATGGAATTCCTTTAGAGGAAAGTCTTAAACAGGCAGAAAAGAAAAATAAAATTAAAGCTTTTCTACTAGTTGCTCCATTATTATTATTTTTAATAATTACATACATGATTCCTATCGGAGATATGTTCTCTAGAAGCATAGACGACAAAATGGTTACAAACATGCTTCCCAAAACTTATAAAGCAATGGAAACTTGGGATGGTAAAGAACTTCCACCAGAGGAAGTTTTTGAAGCTTTTTACTTAGATTATAAAATTCTAGTTAAAAACAAAACAGCAGGAAAATTACAGACACAATTAAATTATGAAAAAAATGGATTTAAGAGTGTTTTAAAAAAACTAGCAAGAAAACAAAAAAAATTTGAGGAAGGAAATTATAAAGAACAAATTATGAAAGTTCATAAAAGATGGAGAAATGTTGAATATTGGAGAGCAATTAAAAGAAGAGCTCCATCTTATACATATTCAAAATACCTGAAAGGTGTAGACATGTACTCCAATGAAGATGGAAAAATTGTTCAAGTTTCTGAGGATAGAAGAATTCATAGAATATTATGGATAAGAACAGTGGAGGTGGCTTTTTTTGTTACTTTATTTTGTTTTTTAATGGCTTATCCAATTGCACATTTACTGGCAACTCTACCAATGAAATATAGTAATTTGTTGATGATCTGTGTTCTTCTTCCTTTCTGGACATCTTTACTTGTAAGAACTGCAAGTTGGATGATTTTGTTACAGCAACAAGGAATTGTGAATGATTTCTTTGTTTGGACAGGTCTTGTTGCAGACGATAACAGACCTGAGATGATGTACAATAAAACTGGAACTTACGTAGCAATGACTCAAATACTTTTACCTTTTATGGTTTTACCTTTGTATAGTGTTATGAAAACTATCTCTCCAAGTCTTATGAGGGCTGGTAAGTCTTTAGGTGCAACTCCAGCGGTTGCATTTTTTAAAGTTTATTTTCCACTAACAATCCCAGGAATAGGTGCAGGTTGTCTATTAGTGTTTATTTTAGCAATTGGATATTATATTACGCCAGCACTTGTTGGAGGTGCATCTGGAACACTTATTAGTAATCAAATAGCATATCATATGAAAAGTACTTTAGATTGGAGTTTTGCATCTGCAATGGGTCTGATGCTTTTAACAGGCGTGTTAGTAATTTATTGGATTTATAATAAACTTGTAGGAGTTGATAACATCAAATTAGGTTAATTATGGCATTACCAAAGTATACAGAACCACATTATAGAATTTGGCACTATTTTTATTTATTAATTTGTGGTTGTGTCTTTTTCTTTTTGATAGCTCCTTTATTTGTAATTTTTCCATTATCTTTTAATGCAGAAGAATTTTTGGTTTTTTCTGATGGAATGAAAAGATTAGACCCTGATGCATTCTCTTTAAGATGGTATAAAGACATGATTTATGGAACAAAAAATCCATGGGGTTTGGCTGCAAGAAATAGTTTTATAATTGCAATTTTTGCTACATTGGGATCAATTATTTTAGGTACTCTTGCTGCATTAGGCTTAAGCAGTAGACATATGCCTTACAAGGGTTTGATAATGGCAATTTTAATTTCACCAATGATAGTTCCGCTAATTATTTCTGGGGTAGCGATTTTCTTTTTCATGGCAAAGGTAGGTTTGGCAGCTACTCATTTGGGTATTATATTGGCTCATATTATTCTTGGTACCCCGTTTGTGGTGATAACTGTAACTGCAACACTTTCAGGTTTTGATCATAGTATTACACGTGCTGCTTCAAGTCTTGGAAGTAGTCCATACAATACGTTTATGAAAATTACTTTACCTTTGATATTACCTGGAGTTATTTCTGGCGGTCTTTTTGCTTTTGTAACCTCTTTTGATGAGGTGGTCGTTGTATTATTCTTAGCTGGCTTAGATAATACTACAATACCAATTCAAATGTGGACTGGGCTTCGAGAACAATTAAGTCCAACAATATTAGCTGTAGCAACCTGTTTGATTATATTATCAGTATTGATTTTATTAACCGCTGAACTTTTAAGAAGAAGATCTGAGAGATTAAGAGGAATAAATAGATAGTTTAATTTACAGACTCAATTACTGTAGCTATTCCCATTCCCAAACCAATACACTGAGTAGATAGGGCATATTTTTTATTTTCTCTTTTTAATAAATCAGCTGCTTTACCAGTAATTCTTGCACCTGTTGCACCAAGTGGATGACCAAGCGCAAGAGCTCCACCATCTAAATTTACTTTATCTTTATCTATACCTAAATCTTTAATACACGCCAATGATTGAGAAGCAAATGCTTCATTCAATTCAACAATATCAATTTGGTCAGCTGACAAGTTTGCCCTCTTTAAAGCTTTTTTTGAAGCACCAATTGGACCTAGACCCATGTAATCAGGGTCACAGCCTTCAACAGCAGTAGATACTATTCTTCCTAAAATATTTAAATTATTTTCTTTTGCATAACTTTCCTCACAAATTAAAGTTGCCGCAGCACCGTCTGTTAAAGGTGATGAAGTTGCAGCTGTAACTGTTCCATTTTCATCAAAAGCAAGTTTTAATCCATCTAATTTTTCCATTGTACTATTTGGTCTAATATTTCCATCAGTATCACAATCACCAATTGATACGATTTCATTCTTAAAATTCCCTTTGGTCTGAGCCTCGTGTGCTTTTTGATGACTTGATATAGCAAACTCCTGTTGTTCATTTCTTGAAATGTTATATTTTTTTGCAACATTTTCAGCGGTTGTTCCCATCGAAAAATAAACATGTGGATTATCTGCCTTATTTTCAGGATAGGGGATTGGTTCAAAACCAGTATTTACTCTTGTCATGCTTTCTACTCCCCCACAAACAAATACTTTTCCAGCACCCAATGAAATTTTACCAGCTGCAATATGAATAGCCTCCATTGAAGAACCACACCATCTATCTACTGTCATACCTGAGGTTTTAACATTCATACCACTGAGAAAAGTAGTCAACTTTCCAATATTAAAACTTTGTTCTCCCGTTTGAAATGCACAACCAACTACAATATCCTCAATGTCATCTTTTTTAACATTTGATTTTGATACTAAATCTTTAATTACTTCTGCTAATAGATTAACTGGTTTTGAGTCTATTAAGGCACCTTTTCTAGCCATAGTAAAAGGTGATCTTGAAAATCCTGCTATCACTGGTTTAAACATAATTTAAATATAAGGTTAATCAGGAAATGGTAAAGAAGTTATAATGCCTTTTCTGTTTTTTCCATTAAAAGTGTTTATAAAAACTTCATTCCCTAAATCCCAAAAATCTCTATTTATCATTGATAATCCTATATTTTTCTTAATTCTTGGGGAATAAATTCCGGAAGCAATTTGTCCAATCTTTTCATTGTTTTTTGAGTATACCGGCAAAGGAACTCCTGTTGGTTTGCAGGGTTCACCATCAAAAATTATTCCTCTCATCTGTTGTTTAATTCCTTCAGATTGAATCTTTCTCAAAGCATCTTTTCCAATAAAATCATGATCATCTTCTTGCTTACAATATTTCTCAAGATTGCATTCTAGTGGGTTATTTTCTCTAGTGAAATCATTACCGTAAGACATAAGTCCTGCCTCAATTCTATCAATTAGGTTTGGGCATCCTGGAGATAAATTAAATTTTTGACCATGATCCCAAATGATATCCCAAAGCTTTTCACCAAGTTCAATTTCATTAAAATGAGTTTCAAATCCTTTGAAATAAATTTCAAATCCATCTTGCTTACTATATCCAGACCTTGCAATTATTTGTTTTGTACCCAAAAAATCAAAAACTTTAAAATTGAAAAATTTTAATTTTTTTATGTCTTCACCAAATATTGAAACCAAAAGGTCTTCGGATTTAGGCCCTTGAATAGCCAATGGATAAACATCTGGCTCTATTATTTCAACATTATATCCAGAACCTAATGCAATACCTTTCGCCCACAGCAGGATATCTGAGTCAGCTATTGAAATCCAAAACATATCATCGTCTAGTTTAAGTAAAACAGGATCATTGATCATTCCTGCGGTCTCATCTATTATTGGAATATAAAAACATTTTCCAGTCTCCATTTTTTTTATTGAGCGAGGTGTCATTTTTTGTACAAGTTTTGCCGCATCAGGACCTGAAATTTGTACTTGTCTTTGGCAAGATACGTCCCAGACTTGAACTTCCTCTCTTAAATGCCAGTAATCTTCCTCAACTGAGTTTTTAAATCCTTTTGGTAACAACATGTGGTTTACAACGGTAAAATCTGACACGCCACATTCTTCAACCTTATTAGTAAATGGAGTACGCCTTATACGTCTTGACATATTTAATTTAATATTTTTTTGATGTATTAAATTTTCACCACTCATTCTATTTTGACCACCACACAGTGTAGCTATTTTTAGAAATTATTATGGGTATATGATATTTTTTATTATTATCTTCCATTTTAAATTTAATATTTATTTCAGAAACAATTCTTTTCTCAGAAAAATAATCACCAGTTTTGCAAATCATTTCATATTCACACCTGATATCATCATCACTTAGATCAAATTCTTTATGTATTCTACCACCATCATCGGATTTACTTTTAAAGAAAATTTCTTTATCTCCATTTTCCTTTATTTGATAAATTATTACATCAATATTCCCAGCATGAGATCCATCAGTAGCATCTAATAAGTGTGATGAAAATATTGCCATTTTATTCTATTGATGACTTTTCTCTTTTGCTTGCAACGGCAGAGACTATTGGGCTTAATACTGGTTTTGCTTTAACATTTACACATGCAGGTTTTCCACTTTCCATTGCCCTTTTAAGTGCTGGTGCAAGCTCTTCTCTTTTATTAACTAATTCTCCATACCCTCCAAAACCCTCAAAAATCTTATGAAATGGGATGTCTCTAAAATCAGTTGCAACGCTTTTACCACTTTTAAATAATCTCTCTTGTTGTTGTCCAATTGAGGCCAATCCACCATTGTTATCAATTACAACAGTTATAGGTTTTTTTTCATAAAATACACTTTCAATAGACATACCTCCTGATAAAAACGCACCATCTCCACTTATAAGAACAACATTTGAATCTGGATTATGATTTTTAGCAGATAAAGCAAACGAAACACCAACACCTAACATACTAAATGTTCCGGGATGCAAGATACCTTTTAATTTTTTACCTTTTGCACCTGCAATATTAATTGCAATTTCTGACCAGAAATGTGTATTCCCTCCATCTATAACAAGCCAGTCATTTTCGCCCATTGCTTGTTGGACATCTAATGAAAGTTGTAGAGGATGAATTTTTCCACCATTTTTTTTTGATGCCTCAGCCTCTATCTCTAAATCTTTCAAGGATTTATCTACCCATTCCTTTTTCTTTTTTTTATTATCTTCGAACCAAGTTGTATCTAGTGTCCATTTATTATTTTTCTTTAAATTAGATAATGTATCCAGAAAAACACCAGGATCACTTAATAAACAAAAATCAGCTGCTCTATTAAGTTCTATTTCCTCGTGAGAACCATTTATACAAACTAACTTTGATGATTTAGGTATAAAAGGTGGGTTTCCAAAATTCATTTGATTGTCTAAACGTGCTCCAACTACAAGTACTAAATCAGAATTTTGTAGTGCATATTCTGAGGGAGGATATTGGTGTATATCAGCTAATCCCATATAAGCATTTGCTTCCTCACCTAATAATTTTTGATGATATGGGACATTAAAAATTGGTATATTTAAATTATTACCAGCTGCTTCAAGATTTTTTTCTGAATGAGACCACCAAACTCCATGGCCACCTATTATAATTGGTTTTTTAGCATTACAAGCAAGTTCTAAAACTTCTGATAGAGAATTTGGATCTGGCCAAGCTTTTGTTAAAGGTTTAGCTTTATGAGAAAATGGTCTTTCTTCTAATCCTACTTCTTCTGCAAAAGATGAAAACATTATATCTACTGGAAGACTAAGATGTACTGCACCTGGATAACCGTTGGTGGCAATGTGATATGCTTTGTCGACAAATTCTCTTATTCTAGTTCCATCGGTAATGCTTGCACTGTATTTTGTTAAAGGGGCAGCAATTGAAACATCATCTATTTCTTTAAAACCACCTGAACCTTGCCTTTTAAGGCTGCTTGAACCTGTAATATAAATAACAGGACTTCTCTCACCCCAAGCCTCCATCATAGAAGGAACTGCGTTTGTAAATCCCTCTGGTCCAACTAAGCATACTGATGGTTTTCGAGTAATTCTTGTATTGCCATCTGCTAAATGACCTGCAATTTGTTCGTGAGGAGTATTTATCACTTCAATTTGACACTCAGTAAATCCCTCAATTGCTGGATTACAAAAACCTCCCGCAAGAGTAAAAACTTTACTAATTCCCTTATCTTTTAGAGCTCTAGCTAATAACGCTCCGCCTCTAATTTTATTCTCACTCATTTAGTAATTTACCTTATTAATAGTATTGTCTATTACTATCTCAGATGTTACATCATTAATATCATTTAATCCAACCAACCCTAAAGTAGTACTAACTTCTTCTTTTATAATCTCAACTATTCTTCTTAATCCTTTTTTTCCATCTGCTCCCATAGCATACATTACGGGTCTTCCAATCATTGTATAATCTGCACCAAATGCTAGCGCTCTCACTATATCACTTCCACTTCTTATCCCACTATCAAAGATTAAAGGAAAATTACTTCCAACCGATTTTCTGATTAGTGGAAGCATATTGATCGCTGCTGTAGCACTGTCTAATTGTCTACCTCCATGGTTTGAAACTTGAATAGCATCTGCACCAGCATCTTTTATTTTTATTGCATCATCAGGAGACATTACTCCTTTAACTATAAGTTTTCCTTTCCATTTATCCCTTACTCTCTTAAGTGTATTCCAATCAGTAGAACCTCTACTTTCTTTTCTTTTAAAAATTCCGTCTCCACTTTTTGATGTTACATAATTCATAGGTTTAGGAATTCCACTCAGCAGAGTTGATAAAGACCAAATTGGATGAGTTGCAAAATCAAAAAACTGTTTTGGACCTATCTTAAAAGGATAAGAGAAACCATTTTTGTCATCTCTAGTTCTTCTAGATAAAACTGGTACATCTACAGTTAAAATTACCACTTCATATCCAGTATTTTTTGCTCTTTCCAAAAGCTCCATCACAAAATTTTCATCTTGGAAAATATATAACTGCATCCAAGAATGACCTTCTGAGAGTTCATACATCATTTCTAATGTTGTAGTAGAAGCCATAGAAACACAGGTTGGAATATTATTTCTTGCACTTTCAGCGGCTAACATAGAGTCTGCTCCTGGCCAAGACAAATTAGTCATTCCCATTGGAGCAAAACCAAATGGAAAATTAAATTCGTATCCTAATACCTTTTTTTTAAGAGACCTTTTTTCAACATTTCTTAAAACTTTGGGCTCCAATCTAATTTGGTCTAGAGCTGTACTGTTGATTTCGGCAAGTTTCTCATCTCCAGATGCACCATCAATAAAATCAAAAACTAATTTGGGAAGACGTTTACGTGATAATTCTCTTGCATCTTTTATGCTAAAGATTTTTTGACTTGGTAAAATATTATCACTCATTGTTCATTTTAATGTATTCTTTTAAGTTAACTTGTTTATTTTGATTAACAAAATAAGCATTATGACCTTTTCTAGAAGAATAAACCTCTGTTGGTTTTCCGTCAATAAAAAGTACCGCAACACCATCATCAACAGCAATACCATCAGGTAAAGTTTTGTTTTTAATATTTTCTCTATATTTTTCCGCTCTTTTTGAGTCCGAATAATGTGGTGTAAAACTTCCGGTTAATAATCCAATGCCATTCATAGATTTAAATCCAGGTCCATCCGAGTCAGTTAGAAAACAATCGAACCAACACGCGGCACCAGCACTTATACCTGATAGAATTGTACCTGAATTGTAGACTTCTTTAAAAAGCCCAATTAAATTATTTTCTTTCCAATATTTGAGCATGAATTTTGTATTTCCACCACCAACATAAACCACATCAAGATTTGAAAGCCAATTATTAAAACCTTTGACGCTAGAGATGAGATTAAAGTGAGACACATTTAAACCTAAAACTTCAAACCTTTTGTAGAAGAGGTTAATTTTACTTGAGTCATCGTTACTAGCGGTCGGTAAAAATCCTAATGAGCAATTTTTTTTGTTTATACAGTCTAAAATGAACTGTTCCTGATCATCATCTTGGTTATGAGTGAACCCTCCACCTCCAATAGTAATTATTTTTTTTTGATCTTCACTTGTTATATTTTTAATAATTTAAGCTTAAACACCAATCCAAGGTTTTGGCTTATTTGGGATATTTCTGTCTATACCTCTTACTATTTCTCCCTTTTCATCATACATTGGTAATTTACAGATTTGACCTTTATGTAATTTTCCGTCTGTGCATTTAACATAAACTATATCACCTGGTCCATTTTCATGATTATTAAGGTGCACTATACCAACACCGCAAACTTGATAAGGTGACCATGTGCTTGAGGTTATTTTACCAATCTCTTTTTCATTTAATTTAATACTCTCTCCTTTAATTGCAGTTCCAGACACAACTCTAATTCCCCAAGTCATACATTTTTTCTCTGATGACATGAGTGCATCTTTTCCAATAAAATCCTCTTTATCAAAATTTATAAACTTTCCAAGGCCAACTGAAAAAGGGTTGGTATTTTTTGAAAAATCTTGTCCAGCAGATAAAAGTCCAGCTTCAATTCTTCTACATCTAAATCCTGGTGTAGCCACCAAAATCATACCTAATTTTTTTCCTTGCTCGAGAATATAATCACCAATTTTCTCTGTTTCGTTTTCTGGTCTAAAATAAATTTCCCAACCAAGTTCATTAGTAAAACCACTTCTGCTTACTATTACTTTTTGATCTAAAATTTGTAACTCTTTCCAATCAAAATATTTCCAATCTTTCTCTGAAAAACCATTACTTAAATTTTCAAGTAGCTTCATGGACAATGGGCCTTGAACTTGACTTACCCAAACATTTGGATCATTAATTTCTACATTCAAATTTTTAGAATGTGCTTTATACCAAGAAAATAGGTCACCATCAGCTTGCGCAAACCAATATTTATCTTTATCAATTCTTAAAAGTATACCATCCGTAATCATCCCACCATCATGATAACAAGCAAACTGATACGAACATCTTCCCACAGCGATTTTTGAAATATCTCTCGGAAATATTTTTTGTAAAAATTTAAGTGAATCTGGTCCTGATATTTCAAATGGATGTTCTCCTGTATGCCTAAAAATAATTTCTCTCCTTGCTTTCCAATACATTTCTTCAGGACTTACATTAGATAATTTTTCAAGTGTTAATCTTCCTGCGTAATTTGAATATTCTGGATCATATGGTAATTCTTGATAAGTTAAGGGGTGAACCTGAATTGATCTTGCAAGCTCTAATGCATTGGAATTTTCAAGGCTAACTGGTTTTACAGTAAACCTATACTTATTGATTAAATTGTTCATTATTATTTTTGTAGATAATCAGAATACACCAATAAAATAAATAAAAAATGTACATTTTGACTGTTGCTATATAAGTATCTAATTGTTACCTTTTGTTTTTTTAAAGAGAGGAAATTATGAAAAACATTTTAAAATTGATATCAATTTCATTGGTATCACTATTTGTAACATTTTCATTTGCCAACGCTTCAAGTGGGGTTTTTAAGTTATCTCATGATCTTGGTTTTGGAAAAGATACAAATTTAGATGCGATTACTAAAGGAAGACTATTTCAAGTAGTAATAATGACTCAAAACCGTCTTGTTAGAAAAGATCTTAAAGGAGTTACTTCTCCCGAGTTAGCTACTGACTGGTCAGGTAACGCAGATGCAACAGAGTGGACTTTTAATTTAAGAAAAGGTGTTAAATTCCATGATGGATCTGATTTTGATGCAGAGGATGTAAAATACTCTTTGATGAGAGTTAAAGATCCTGAAATTGGTTCACCTGCAAAAAAAAGTATGAGTGCAGTAACAGATATTGAAGTTGTTGACTCACATACAGTTAAAATAAAGTTGAACACATCATTCGCAGATTTTCCACTTTTATTAACTGATTATAGATTAAGAATGATACCAAATGGATCAGGCGATACGATTGGGAAAACAGGTATTGGAACTGGACCGTTTATGGTTGATAAATTTGATGCAGAGGGAACTACAATTCTTAAAGCTAACCCAAATTATTGGGAAGGTGCACCGAAACTCGCTGAGGTACATGTAATAGCTATCCCAGATGGTCAAGCTAGAATTCAAGCCTTGCTCACAGGTCAAATAGATATGAATAGATATGTTCCATTCAATCAGAAAAAAATATTTGATGGTAATTCAAAATTTAACGTTTCAGTTATACCTACAGGAAACTGGAGAGGTATGGTAATGAGAACTGACGTAGCTCCATTTGATGACCCTAGAGTAAGAAAAGCTGTCAGAATAGCTGTGGATAGACAAGAATTAGTTGATCTTGTTATGGCTGGAGCAGCAACTGTATCTTGTGATACTCCTGTTGCACCATCAGATCAATATAGAATGAAAAAGAATTGTCCACCACAACCAGCTACAGCAAAAAAATTACTTGCAGAGGCAGGTTACCCAGATGGTATTGATTTCACAATTCATGTATCTACAAAAGAACCAACTTGGCCAACTATTGCTGAGGTTTTACAACAACAATTTGCTAAAGCTAATATTAGAGCAGATATTCAAATGACACCTTCAAAAAGTTATTGGAATGAAACTTGGATGAAAAAGCCTGTAGCAATGACACGTTGGAACGAAAGACCAGCAGATAGTATTTTGCATGAAGCTTATCATAGCGAAGCAAAATGGAACGAGTCATACTATAAAAGCGCTTCTTTTGATAAGAATTTAGCTGACGCGAGAGGTGAGTTAAAATTTAGCAAAAGAAAAGCAGCATACATCAATGCTCAGAAAACATTATGGGAAGAGTCTGGAACAATGATTCCTTACCATGTGTCTCGACTTGTTGTTACATCTTCTAGAGTGAAAAATCTTGACGAAGTTGAGTATTTTTCAATTAGATGGCACACAGTAAGCGTTCAGTAATAACTTTTGTTTTACAGGCCTTTAAGTAGGCCTGTAAAACCTCTTTCATTTCAAAATAAATAATTTAAAATTTAATATTGTTATGCTTTTTTTAATTATAAAGAGAATCTTATTAGGTTTTATTACTTTATTTATTGTATCTATAATTACATTTGTCGGCACTGAAGTTTTACCTGGGGATGCTTGCACAACTTATCTAGAGAGGCAGGCTTTTGGTGAACAATTAGAAGCTTGTTATAGAAGGCTTGGTTTAAATGTTCCAGCATATGAGAGATATGTATCGTGGGCATTAAATGCTATTCAAGGAGATTTTGGTTATTCTTTAAGTGGAGAGATGCCTATAAAAGATGTTTTAGGACCTAGAATTAAAAATTCACTAGTACTAGCATCAGCTGCTATTTTTATAGGTATTCCAATAGCTTTAATTTTAGGAATTATTACTGCTCTGTGGAGAGATAAATTACCTGATGTTGCAATATCAACAGTAACAATATTTGCAATGACTATTCCAGAATTTATTAGTGCTACTCTGTTAATTTTAATAATTGCTATATGGTTGGAGTGGTTGCCTGGTATCGTAATAGTTCCAACCGATGTATCTTTTCTAGAGTTGCTACCAAATATAATTTTACCAGTGGTTGCTATAGCCATGATTATGACGGCTCACATGGCGCGAATGGTAAGGTCAAGTGTAATTCAAGTAATGGCAAGTGAATATGTTCAAATGGCAATTCTTAAAGGAGTTCCTTATTGGAAAATGGTTTTCAAACATGTTTTACCAAATGCTTTATTGCCTGCTATTAATGTAGTGGCATTGACTATTGCATGGCTTTTAGGTGGGGTTGTAGTAACTGAAGTTGTGTTTAATTATCCAGGTCTTGGAAGATTAGTTATTGAATCTATTTCAAATAGAGACTTACCTACAGTTCAAGCATTAGCGATAATTCTCGCATCTATTTATGTAAGTATAAATTTATTAGCAGATCTATTGACACTGATGCTTAACCCTAGATTAAAAACTTTACAGATAAGAAAATAATATGAAATTGGATAATATTTATAAAGAAGAGAAGAAAAGCACTTATGCAAAATTATCTGAGATTATAATTACAATGACTTCAAGACCATCTGGGCTTATCGGCCTTAGTATTTTAGTTTTTCATATAATTCTTGCATTTATAAGCCCTTATATTGCACCTCACGATTTTAAAGCTATAGATCCAACATTAATGCTTCAGGCTCCTTCAGCTGAGTATTGGTTTGGAACGGACGATCTTGGAAGAGATGTTTTTACTAGAACAATTTTGGGTGGAAGAACGGCTCTTACAATAACTTTCTTTGGATCTTTAATAGCATTACTGTGGGGTGGTCTTTTAGGAATATTTTGTGGATTGGTTGGAGGAAAAATTGACGATGTAGTAATGAGAATTGTAGATGCGTTCTTATCTATTCCATGGATATTAGCAATGTTATTGATAGTATCTTTGTTAGGCACATCTACTGAAGTATTGATACCTGCTTTAGGTTTTTTTTATGGCAAAGGAATTGTCCGAGTTGCAAGAGCAGCAACTCATGATGTTATTGCAAAAGATTTTATAGTTTCTGCAAGAGCGAGAGGACATAGTAATTTTTCAATTATTTGGAATGAAATAATTCCTAATGTAAGAGATGCAATCTTAGTTGAAGGTGCTATGCGATGGTCATGGATGTTGCTTGGTTTTAGTTCTTTATCTTTTTTGGGTTTTGGAGTTAGTCCCCCAACACCAGACTGGGGATTAATGATATCAAATGCCAGAGGTTTGATGTCTTTTGCTTATTGGGCAGTGATAGCACCTATAGTTGGATTAAGTAGTTTAATTATTGGTATTAATTTAACAGCAGATGCTTTTGCCAAAGCTTTAGGTATAGATAGATCAACTAAAGCCCCTGTTTAATAATGACTGATATAATTCAAAAAGTAAAAAACTTATCTATTGGATTTAGAAGTAAAAAGGGTGACGAAATCTTAATTTTAAAAAATATAACTACAAATATTCAAAAGGGTGAGACAGTTGGAATAGTAGGGGAGTCTGGTTCTGGAAAAAGTACATTAGCATTAGCAATGATGGGATATGTTAAGCATGGTCTTTATAAAATTGGTGGAGAATGTCAGTTTAATTCCTCAAATTTGCTTGAAATGAAAAGTAAAGATTTAGAAAAAATCAGGGGTAGAAAGATAGCAATGATTCCACAGAATGCAGGTCAAGCTTTGACACCAAATTTGAAGATAGGTTATCAAATTGATGAAGCTTTACAATTACACTCAGATTTAGATGAAACAGAAAGAGAAAAAAAAATTTCTGAATTATTAAATAAAGTTCGACTTCCTTCACCAGAGACGATTGCGTTAAGATATCCCCATGAACTCTCAGGAGGGCAACAACAGAGAGTTGCTGTTGCTATGGCTTTAGCTGGAACCCCAGATTTACTTCTTTTAGACGAACCTACAACAGGATTGGATGTAACAACACAAGCTCATGTATTGGAGCTTCTAAATTTTATCGCAAAAGATACTGGAACTTCTATGGTTTATGTAAGTCATGATTTAGGAGCAATTGCTCAAGTGAGTGATAGAATTATTGTTATGTATTCAGGTGAAATTGTTTTAGAAGGTCCATCAAGAGATATACTTAAAAAACCAATTCATCCATATACTCATGGATTACTTAAATCTATCCCAAAATTATCGCTAGCTGGTCTTCCAGAGTCAATGCCTGGTAGTCAACCACAGCCAGGTACAATTCAAGGTGGCTGTAGTTTTTTTGATAGATGCAACTTCTCAGATGATAATTGTAAAAATAATTCTCCTAAATTAGAATTTTTAAAAGATTTAAATACTAGTGTTAGATGTTTTAATTATGAAAAACTTATGAACGAAAATGAAGTTAGCCAAACTGTTAACAAAATAAAGAACAAATCATTAGACAAAGAAATATTAAATTTATCAGAAGTATCTATAAGTTACGCTAAACAAAAACTTTTAGATCAAATTTTCAATAGAATTTCTGATGAGAACCCTACAGTTAAAGATATTAATATTGACATCAAAAAGGGTGAGACAATAGCTCTAGTAGGAGAGTCAGGAAGTGGAAAATCAACAATTCTTAAATCTATTGCTGGACTACTTAGAACTAAAGATGGTCTAATAAGGTTTGATGAAAAGAGAAATTTATCATCTGATTTAAAAGAAAGAGATCCCAATGATTTGAGAATTATTCAATTAATATTTCAAAATCCAGATGAGTCATTGAATCCTAACCACACAGTAGAAGAAATTATTGCACAACCATTAAAATTATATTTTGGATTAAAAGGTGAAGAACTAAAAAAAAATATTATAGATCTTTTGCAAAAAGTAAGACTTGGAGAATTTTATACATCTAGATATCCAAGACAACTATCTGGCGGTGAAAAGCAAAGAGTAGCAGTTGCAAGAGCCTTTGCTGCTAAACCAGATATTATTTTGTGTGATGAAGTAACTTCTGCTTTAGACGTTTCTGTTCAGGCTGCTGTATTAAATTTATTACAACAATTAAAAGAAGATTTTGGAACAACATATATATTTGTGTCACATGATTTAGCTGTTGTTAGAGCTATAAGTGATAGAGTGGCTGTACTCTACCAAGGGAGACTTTGTGAAGTAGGACCTTCAAATGATGTCTATAAATTTCCTTCTCACCCATATACTGAGGTTTTATTAGGCGCTGTATTAGAACCAGACCCAGATATAAAACCTAAATTAGTTGCTGAGGATATTGTTGAAGAAAAACCCCCTGAAAAAGGTTGTAGTTTTCAAGGCAGATGCTCAAGAATTGTTGGAGATATTTGTAAAAAAGAAACACCACCATGGCAATTAACTGAAAGTGGTAACGCAATTAGATGCCATATACCTATTAAAGAATTAAAAAAACAACAATTTTAATCAGTTTAAATTAATTATTTTAAAATTTATTTAATTTTGTGTTAATACTTTATTTATGAAAAATAACTCGACATTAATAAAAAATTTACTTTCAGATTTTAGAATAAATTCTTATTACCAGAATATATCTTTAATGTTGATTGGTTCATTAATTTTAGCCATCTCATCAAAAGTACAGGTTCCATTTTGGCCAGTGCCAATGACTATGCAAACATTTGTTGTTTTTCTTATTGGAATGACTTTTGGTTCCAAATTGGCTTTTTTCACACTATTACTTTATTTAACAGAGGGAGCTGTAGGATTACCAGTCTTTGCTAAAGGTGGTGGATTACTTTATTTAACAGGACCAACAGCAGGTTATCTTTACGGGATGACGATTGCAGCATGGTTTATCGGTTATTTAGCTGAGAGAAATTTTAATGAATCATATTTAAAAAGTTTAATTTCACTTCTTATTGCAACTTCAATTATTTTTATAGTCGGGGTGGGTTATTTAGGCTCAGTTATTGGATATGATAAAGCATTAGCAGGTGGCTTGTATCCTTTTTTACCTAGCGAATTGTTTAAAATCGCACTTGCGGTTGCAATAATTCCATCAATTACAAAATTAATCAGATAATTTTTAATAATTATTTAACGGCTTTAAGTTGCTCTTAAAGAAGATTTTTACTATAAGTTTTTTCTCATTATGAAAATTAATAAAGTTGTAGTTATAGGTTCAGGCACGATGGGAAGCGGAATAGCTGCACAATTGTGTAATGCTAATGTCCCGGTAACATTATTGGATTTAACAACAGAAATATCTGAGAAAGCTAGAGACAGAATTTTAAAATCAAGACCTCCTTTATTAATAGATAAGTCAAAAATTAATAATATTAATGTTGGGAATATTAATGATAATTTTAATGAGGTTGGAGAGGCAGATTGGATAGTTGAAGCCGTTGTAGAGAGAATTGATATTAAACATAATATTTATGAAAAAATTTTTAAAGAAAGAAAAAAAGGTTCTATTGTATCTTCAAATACCTCGTCAATTCCAATAAAAGTTCTGTCAGAAAAACTTTCAGAGGATGAAAAAAAAGATTTTTGTATAACTCACTTTTTCAATCCAGTTAGATATATGGATTTATTAGAAATTGTAAAAAATGAAAATAATGATTTAGAACAGATCAATTCTCTCAAAAATTTTTGTGAAAAAGATTTAGGAAAAGGAACTTTGATCTGTAACGATACTCCAGGGTTTCTAGGAAATAGAATAGGTGTTTATGCAATGCAAGTAGCAATGACGGAAGCTTTCAAAATGAAACTAACAATCGAGGAAGCCGATGCAGTTTTTGGTCGACCTATGGGGATACCAAAAACTGGTGTTTTCGGTCTTTATGATTTAATTGGTATTGATTTGATGGCCGATGTTTTAAAAAGCTTTATAAAAGAGCTTCCAGAAACAGATAATTTTCAAGTTGTTGCAAAAGAAATTCCCCTTGTAAAAAAACTAATTGAAACTGGTTATACAGGAAGAAAAGGTAAAGGTGGATTTTATAGAATGAATAAAACCGATGGGAAAAAAGTTCTCGAGGGCATCAATTTAGAAACTGGTGAATATTCAGTGTCACAAAAGTTTAATCTAGGATCAGAAAAGATGGATATTGTTAATTTAATAAATAGAAATGATAAGTATGGAGAATATGCTTGGTCTGTAATTTCAAAAATAATAAAATATGCATCATCATTAGTTCCAGGAATTACTAACAAATTTAATGATATCGATGAGGCAATGAGACTAGGTTTTAACTGGTCTAAAGGACCTTTTGAAATGTTGAAAGAAATTGGAGTAAAGAATTTCTTTGAAAGAATAGATGATTTTGAAAATAATAAGTTTCTTGAGGATTTATCCAAAAGTAAGGATGAAAACTTTTATGGAGAAAGACAACAGTATACAGATCTTGAGACACTTGGAAAAATAAAACCTAGAGCTATAAAGTTAGATAAAAATAATTCAGCAGAAATCTATAGATTTAATGACTTTAACATAGTTGAATTTACCACAAAAGCTAACGCATTAGATTATGACTCAATGGACAGTTTAAAAAATGCAACAGACAAACCACTAATAATTATAAATGAATCAATGCAGTTTTCTGCTGGAGTTAACTTGTCTTATACAATGAACTTTGCAGATAATGGGGATTTTAAATCTATTGAAAAGTTTGTTAAATATTTTCAAGAAACCTGTAAGCATTTAAAGTACTCAAAATTTCCAGTTGTTTCAGCCCCATCAGGATTGGCATTAGGTGGAGGTTTTGAAGTTTTATGTCAAAGTAATTTTGTAGCTTCTCATACAAATATTGTTGTTGGTCTTGTCGAAACAATGGTTGGATTAATTCCGGCAGGTGGGGGATGTAAGGAAATGTTGTGGCGATGGTCCCAAACAAATGAAGCTAAAAATGATCCAGATTATGCACCATTAAAAGTATTTGATATTATTGGTTACGCAAAAACTGCGACTTCTCCAATTGAAGCTGAACCATTAAAATACTTAAGACCAGAGGATAAAAAAATAATGAGTAGAAATAGTTTATTATCAGTTTCTAAAGATATTATTCAACACAATAAAGATTTTACTCCACCAGATGAGGTTTCTTTTAATCTATCAGGAAAAAAGGTTTACGAAAAAATGGAGCAAATGTTAGAGAAATTATATAATGATAAAATTATACTTGATCATGGTATGGAAGTTGGAAAAGAATTAGCAAAAGTTTTGAGTGGTGGAGATACTACTTTGGAACATACTTTATCGGAAGATGACTTGTATAAGCTTGAGTTAGATGCGTTTATGAAATTAATTGAAACAGAAAAAACTCAAGATAGAATAAAACACACATTAGCTACTGGAAAACCACTAGTTAATTAAATTTATTATTATGGCTAAAAAACCAACAAAAAAACAAGTAGATACGGCTACAAAAATTCTAATTTCTTGGAAAAAGAAAATGCCATATTATTATGCAACAGCAATTATAATTGTTTTTTTAATTGTATTGTTCCAATAATTTTAAATCACTTAAGAAATCTGGTCTTAAAACATATTCTGTCTTATCTGAGGATTTAATTTTAGTTAACGCATCTAATCCATAAATAACTTTACCAATTGGAGTATATTCTCCTTTAAACAATGGTACATTTTTTAATAAAATGAAAAATTCACTATCTTCAGTATTGAATTCGTCACCTCGAACTAAACCTACACTACCAGCATTAAATTCAAATTGACTATCTATTTCTGAGTTAATTGGACCAAGTTTAGATTTGCCACTACCCACTTTGAAATAATCTATATTTTCTATGTTACCAAATTCTAAATCTCCTGCTTGCAACAATGTATTTTTTATAACTCTATAAAAAGATGATCCATCATAATCTCCATTTGATACAAAAAATTTAAACCTTTCTACAGAATTTGGAGATAAATTTGGCAAAAGTTCAATAATAACCATACCACATTCTACATTCATAATTACAATATTACTTTTATTTGGGAAATTAATTTTTTTTAAATCTATTTTATCGATAAAAAGACACTTATTTTTAATTGTATAGAAAAATACAAATGAGGTAATTGCTAGCAAAATTAAAAAAATAAATAATATTTTCTCTCCCATTGATGCTTTTATTTTTTTGATCATAAATGATTATAAATTATTTATTTTTTTTATTTTGGTCTCTATATATTCAGCTTTTTTAAATATTATTGGATCAATTTTTTTAATTTTTTCTAAATTTTCTTTATCAGTAACATAAAAAGAATAAACTTCAGCCATATCTTCTGATGGTATTGTTTTAGAATATTCAGTCAAAAAACCATCTGTATTTTTATAAATATCTAAACCTAATTTATCAGTACAGGTTGAACAATCTGCATATTTAAAACCTTTTTTATTTAAATTTGACCAAGCTTCTTCATTAAATATTTCTGGAAAACTACCCTGTATTAGATGAAACACTTCGTGATGTATAACTCTTTCAAAATATTTCTCATTAAATTCAAGATCTAGTATTAATGTTCTTTTTTTTAAATCAGGTATTCCAGCTGTATTTATTTTTGATATATATAGATTTTGACAAAGAACTATAAACCTTAAATTTATTTTTTTCAAAAATATATTATCATACAAGTCTAAATTTCTTTTTATTAACGAAAATTTATTATCTAGGTTCTTTTTTTCTAGTTTGTCACAACTAATATTATTTTGAACACCAATTTTAAAGTTTTTTTTAGCTATTAAGTATTTGATGCCATTCTCATTATTTAAACTAAAAGTTTTTAGATTAGGTATTTTTAATAGATAATTAATTTCATCAGCTTTGAGTGAATTGGATTGAAATACTATTAATAAAATAAATAAAATTCTCATTAAATAATTATAGAACTATATGCTAAAATAATATTACTTTAGAGAATTAAAAATGAAAAAAGAAAAAAATAAAAACCCAAAACAGCCAGTAAGTGGGACTAAGGTTCCAAGATATGCTGGTCCCTCAACGTTTGCTAGACTGCCTGAACTAAGGGATGTAGAAAGTTGTGATGTTGCAATAGTGGGAGTACCATTTGACTCAGGCACAAGTTATAGACCTGGTGCAAGGTTTGGGCCGCAAAGTATTCGACAGGCCTCAAGACATTTAAGAACAAATTATCACCCAAGCTATGATGTAGAGCCCTTTAAAGTGCAGCAAGTAGCAGATGCAGGAGATATTGCTTGCAATCCATTTAATATTGACGAAGCTATTAAACAAATAGAGGTGGGTGCAACGGATTTATTAAATAAAGTGGGAGGAATAATAAGTCTTGGTGGAGATCACACAATTGCGGTTCCATTGTTAAGAGCAGCTAACAAAAAAAATAATGGACCAGTATCATTAGTTCATTTTGATGCACATTTAGATACTTGGGATACTTATTTTGGAGCTCCATATACTCATGGAACTCCTTTTAGAAGAGCACGTGAGGAAAATTTATTTTTAGATGATGCTTCCATGCATGTTGGGATACGTGGTCCACTTTACAGCAGAGATGATATAAAGAATGATGAGAGTTTTGGTTTTAAAATAATTCATTGTGATGAATTTCAAACAGAAGGAACTGATAAAATTGCAGAAAGAATAAAAAAAAGAGTAGGAGATAATGCTTTGTATTTATCTATTGATATAGATGTATTGGATCCTGCATTTGCTCCAGGGACAGGAACACCTGAAATTGCAGGTATGACAACAAGAGAAATGGTAAATGTTTTAAGAGGATTGTCAGGTCTAAATCTAATTTCTGCAGATGTTGTAGAAGTTGCTCCCGCATATGATCATGCTGAAGTTACTTCTCTTGCAGCTGCTACGATTGTTTACGAATTGACAAATTTATTTGCAAAATCATAAATAAAGGATAGTTTGCGCGCATGATTGAAAAGAAAAATTTTTATATTAATGGTTCATGGGTTGCTCCAAAAAATCAAAAAGATATCCAAGTTATTAATCCTGCAACTGAAAAAAGTTGTGCAGTAATTTCATTAGGAGGCAAAGAGGATATTAATGATGCAGTATTAGCAGCTAAAGAGGCTTTTAAAACTTGGGGATTTTCCTCAAAACAAGAGAGAGTCGAATTATTGGAAGACTTTTATGTACTTTATAAAAAAAGATGGAGCGATATTACAGATGCAATTATTCAAGAAATGGGTGCACCAAAAGATTTTGCTTCAAAACTTCAAACAGGAACTGGTGCTAGTCATACAAAATCTTTCATTCGTTATTTAAAAGAGTTTGAGTTTGAAAAACCACTTGGAGAACATGCTAAAAATCAAAGATTAATTTATGAACCAAAAGGTGTTTGTGCATTAATTACTCCTTGGAACTGGCCTATAAATCAAGTTACTTTAAAAGTTATTCCTGCTTTAGCATCTGGGTGTACTATGATTTTAAAACCTTCAGAGTTAGCACCATTATCTGCAATGATAATTGCGGAATTAATAGATGAAGCAAAGTTTCCAAAAGGTGTATTTAATTTAGTAAATGGAGATGGTGCAACTACTGGGGATGCATTAACAAGTCATCCTGATGTAAATATGATTTCATTTACTGGCTCTACAAGAGCGGGAGCATTAATTTCACAAAATGCTGCTAAAGATTTTAAAAGGGTGAGTTTAGAGTTGGGAGGAAAAGGAGCAAATATCGTATTTAAAGACGCTGATGCAGAAGCTATTGAGAGGGGTGCTTTAAGATGTTTTAGAAATTCTGGGCAATCTTGTAATGCACCTACAAGAATGTTAGTTGAAAAACCAATTTATGATGATGCTGTTGAAAGACTTAAAAAGTATGCAAGTGAATTTAAAGTAGATGATCCAAATAAAGAGGGTGAGCATATAGGCCCGGTGATTTCAGATGTACAATTTAATAAAATTCAAGGATTAATTCAAAAAGGAATAGATGAAGGTGCAAAATTAGTTGCTGGCGGCCCAGGAAAACCTGAGGGATTAAAAGATGGTTATTACGTAAAACCCACAGTATTTGCAGATGTTAATAATGACATGGAAATTGCAAGAACAGAAATTTTTGGTCCAGTTTTATCTGTAATTCCATTTGAAACTGAGGAGGAAGCTATTCAGATTGCAAATGATACTGATTATGGATTAACAAATTATATTCAAACGCAAGATAACGATAAGGTACAAAGAGTTGCAAGAAAACTTAGATCTGGAATGGTAGATGTTAATGGGGCAGGTATTGCAGTTGATGCTCCCTTTGGAGGATTTAAACACTCAGGAATTGGTAGAGAAGCTGGAAGAGAAGGTTTGCTTGAATTTTTAGAAGTTAAATCTGTTGGTGGTTGGAATTAATTCAAAGACTTATTTTTTACACCATCTAAAAAACTAATACATTTCTTTATTTCAGAAAGTTTTATAAATTCATCAATTTTGTGAGCTTGCTGAATTGATCCTGGACCACATACAACTGTACTTATTCCTATTTCTTGAAATAATCCTGCTTCGGTTCCAAATGAAACTACTTCTCTCGAATTATCTCCAGTTATGCTAGATACAAATTCACATGCCTCAGAATTTGAAATTCTATCAAAACCGGTTATTTCACCAATAATATGTTTTTTAATACTAGATTTTGGATATATTTTTTTCATTTCAGGCAACAGAGTCTCATTGGTAAATTTATCTATTTCATGATTTAAAAAAATTCCATCTTCTTTAACTACTGGTCTTGTTTCCCAATTTACATGACACTTATCAGCAATCACATTATGAGCAATTCCACCAAATATTCCACCAACTTGTAAAGTTGAATATGGAGGATTAAAGATAGAGTCTTTTAGTTCTCTTTCTTTCAATTTTTCTTTTAATTCGAGAAGCTTATTTACATATCTTGCAGCAAATTCAACTGCACTTACACCTTTGTCTGGTTCCGAACTATGTCCAGCAAGACCTTCAAAATAAGTTGTATATTCATAGCATCCTTTATGTGCATCAATAATTTTCATATTTGTTGGTTCACCAACAATACAAATACAATCTTTAATGCCTCTTTTTTTCAGTTCTGTAATCAAAATTGGTGCGCCTTTGCATGCTGTTTCTTCATCAAAAGTGAATGAAAAATGAATATCTCTATCCAAATTTGATGAAGAGAAAATTGGTGCGAAAGCTAATGCACATGCAATAAAACCTTTCATATCACACGATCCTCTGCCAAACAATTTATCTTCCTTGATTGTTGCATCAAAAGGGTCTGTTGCCCAACCTTTTGAAACTGGAACAACATCTGTGTGTCCGGATAAAATAATTGGTTTTTTATTACTTTTTTTTTTTGCTTTTAAAGTTGAGAAAAGATTTACTCTTTTTTTTTCTTCATCATAAGTTTTAAAAGAACTAGCTCCTAAAGAATTTAATATATCATCACAATAATCTATTAGTTGGTTATTATCTTCACCAGATACTGTTTTAAATGCAATTAAATCTTTTAGGATTCTTATCGAATTACTATATATATCTTCTAAATTATTTCCTGTACTCATCAATTATTAATTATATATTAAATTTATGAAAGAACAAATAACATACGATACATATGACAAAGTAGACATTAGGGTAGGAACAGTAATATCTGTAAAAAAAAATGAAAAAGCTAGAAAACCATCACTAGTTGTTGAAGTAGATTTTGGAAAAGAAATAGGGGTTAAACAATCATCTGCACAGATAACTCATTATTACAATGATGAAAATCTAGTTGGAAAACAAGTTATAGGAGTTTGTAATTTTCCTGAAAAAAATATAGCAGGTATTGTTTCTCAAGTTTTAATTCTTGGCTCTATTGATAAGGAAGGTAAAGTTGTGCTTGTTCATCCATCTCAAAAAGTTGAAAATGGTTTGCCTGTAGCATAGTAATGCACCCTGAATTGCTGTCTCTTTGTTTATTTATGTTTGTGACAAGTTGTTCACCCGGACCAAATAATATTGTAGCATCACATTCAGGATTTAATCATGGGTTTAAAAAAACAATTCCTTTAATGTTGGGAGTGATTTTTGGTTTCACATTCATGTTGACGGTTATAAATTTTGGATTAATAAATATTTTTAAGATTTATCCTATAATTCAAAAAGGTTTAATTTTTACAGGTACAGTATTTTTAATATATTTATCATACAAGATATCATTCTCGAAATCTTCAGACGAAAATGAAAAATTAAGACCGGTAAATTTTATGGAAACTTTTCTTTATCAATTTTTAAATCCAAAAGGTGTGATAGTTGCAATAATAGCAGTTTCAACATATGTAGAATCAGGTAGTAATTTCATTTCTTATTCAATTTGGTTATTAGGTGTTGCTTTCATATTTGCAGTTATTAGTATTATTTTTTGGACAATAATTGGAAAATTTATGAGGAAATTCGCGACAAATGAGAAATTTATTAAATGGTTTAATTATGTTATGTCGGCACTCTTACTAAGCTGTATAGCAACTTTTTATTACTAGTATTATGAAGCCTGGAAATCAAAACTCGTTCAATTCACTAAAAGAAATAAATATAAATGGGAAAAATTATTCTATTTATTCTTTAAAAGAAGCTGAAAAAAATGGCTTAGAAGGCATTAACAAATTACCAAAATCAATTAAAGTTTTACTAGAGAATCTTCTAAGATATGAGGACAATATCACTGTAAATAAAAATCAAATATTATCAATTAAAGATTGGCTAAATACAAAAAAATCAAAAACCGAAATTGCATATAGACCAGCAAGAGTACTTTTGCAAGACTATACCGGTATACCAGCTGTTGCTGACCTTGCCGCAATGAGAGATACAGTCAAAGAAAAGAATAAGGACCCAAATAAAATTAATCCTCTTTCTTCAGTAGATTTAGTAATTGATCATTCTGTTCAAGTCGATAAATTTGCAACAAAGAATTCATTAAAAGAAAATGTTGATATCGAATTTGATAGAAACTTTGAGAGATATTCCTTTTTAAAGTGGGGACAGCAAGCGTTTGATAATTTTAGAATAGTTCCACCTGGAACTGGAATTTGCCATCAAGTAAATTTAGAATATTTATCTAAAGTAGTATGGAATGAAAAGTTTGAAAAAAAAGAATACTTGTTTCCTGATACACTAGTAGGGACTGATAGTCATACGACAATGGTTAATGGTTTGTCAGTACTTGGTTGGGGCGTAGGAGGAATTGAAGCAGAAGCGGGGATGTTAGGCCAGCCGATATCTATGTTGATACCAGAGGTCATTGGATTTGAAATGAAAAACAAACTTCCAGAAGGTACAACAGCAACTGACCTTGTGTTAACAGTTGTAAAAATGTTAAGAGATAAAGGTGTCGTTGGTAAATTTGTAGAATTTTATGGCGAAGGACTTAAAAATTTAACACTAGCTGATAGAGCAACTATTGCGAATATGGCGCCTGAATATGGAGCAACATGTGGTTTTTTTCCAATAGATAAAGAAACTTTAAGGTACTTAGAATTCTCAGGAAGATCAAAAGAAAATATTCAGATTGTAGAAAGATATGCAAAAGAACAAAATTTATGGGCTAGTAATGATATTATATTCACTGACACATTATCTTTAGATATGTCTAAAGTAGTTCCAACTATTTCTGGACCTAAAAGACCTCAAGATAAAGTTCTTTTAACAGATGCATCTAAAAACTTTATCAAGGTTTTCGAAGATGTTTGTAAAAAAACTGAGCCATCTATTTCAAAGGTTGAGGGTGGAGATTTTGATATTAAAGATGGAGATATATTAATAGCAGCAATTACATCATGCACAAATACATCAAACCCAAATGTATTAATTGGTGCAGGTTTGTTAGCTAAAAATGCAATTGAGAAAGGTTTAACTGTAAAACCTTGGGTTAAAACTTCGTTAGCACCAGGATCACAAGTTGTAACAGACTATTTAGACAAAGCAGGTTTAAGTGAATATTTAGATCAGTTAGGCTTTAACTTGGTTGGCTATGGATGCACTACTTGCATTGGTAACTCAGGACCTTTGCCAGACAATATTTCTGAGGCTGTTAAAAAAAATAATTTGTATGCTGTTTCAGTTTTGTCTGGAAATAGAAATTTTGAAGGTAGAATTTCACCCCTAGTTAAAGCTAATTATTTGGCTTCACCGCCTTTAGTTGTGGCTTACGCAATTGCTGGGTCAATGAGAGTAGATTTATACAAAGACTCTTTAGGTAAAGATAGTAATGGAAGAGATGTTTACTTAAAAGATATTTGGCCAACAAATAAAGAAATAGAGGATACTCTTAAAAAGTCACTAAATCCTGAGATGTTTGTAAATAGATATTCAAATGTCTCTGAAGGGCCTGAGCAATGGCAAAAGATTAAAGTTGATAAAGGTAGTATTTATAACTGGGAAGAAAACTCAACTTATGTAAAAAAACCACCTTTTTTTGAAAATTTACAAGATGAACCAGAAGGATTTAAAGAAATAAAAGACGCAAGACCTTTACTAATATTAGGTGACATGGTTACTACCGATCATATTTCTCCAGCTGGAAGTATTCAGAAAGAAAGTCCAACAGGAAATTATTTTATGAAGCATCAAATTTTACCAAAAGATTACAATTCATATGGTTCAAGAAGAGGAAATCATGAGGTAATGATGAGAGGAACGTTTGCTAACATAAGAATTAAAAATGAAATGGCTCCTGGAACAGAGGGGGGATTCACAACATTGTATCCTGAAAATAAAGTTATGCCTATCTATGATGCGGTCGTTGAATATAAAAAACGAGGAGTTGATCTTGTTGTTTTCGGAGGAAAAGAGTATGGAACTGGATCCTCAAGAGATTGGGCAGCAAAAGGTACAAAGTTACTAGGGATTAAGGCTGTGATAGCAGAAAGTTTTGAAAGAATTCATAGATCAAACCTTATCGGAATGGGAGTTTTACCCTTACAATTTATAGATAATATGAATAGACAAAATTTAAATCTAAAAGGGTCTGAATTAATTTCAATTTTGGGTCTTGAAAAGGGAATAAATCCAGGTGATCACTTGGATATTGAAATTAAATACTCCACAGGAGACATTAAAAAAATAAAAATGTTATGCAGAATAGATACTAAAAATGAGTTAGAATACTATAAGAACGGTGGTATTTTACAATATGTTCTCAGGAATATGATAAATGGATGAAGAAATAGAAATTATTAATACGAGTACAAGAGTAGAGAAATTAAAGAATTTTTTAATTTCTAATAGAAAAAAAATAATTAGTTCGTTTATATTAATTATTTTAATTTTGATAAGTTTTTTTGGTTATCAAGAGTTCAATTCAAGAAATAAAGAAAAATTAGCAAATAAATTCAATAATATTGTGATAAATTTTGATGCCGGGAAAAAACAAAATATAAATACTAGTCTAATTGAAATAATAAATCTAAAAGACAAAACTTACTCTCCTTTAGCATTTTTTTTCTTGCTAGATAATGATCTAATTTCATCAAATGAAGAAATTAATAATTATTTTGATCTAATTATAAATGACATATCTTTAGACAAAGAGATTAAAAATTTAACAATATATAAAAAAGGACTATTTAATTCAGATTTTGTTCAAGAAAATGACTTATTAGAGATTCTTAATCCTATCATAAAATCAGAAAGTATGTGGAAGCCCCAAGCTTTATATTTAATGGCAGAATACTATTTATCCAAAAATCAAAAGCAGAAATCTAAAGAATTTTTTAATCAGATTGTTGATTTAGAAGATATTAGCCCAAAAGTTAAATTAGAAGCTCAAAAAAGATTACGTTCAGATTTCAGTGAATAAAGCTCTTAGATATATAATAATTTTATTATTTTTAACAAATTGTAACTCAGCAAAAAAAGATAAGGTCCAAAACGAAAACTTAATCGATATTTTTCCAAAAAAAGATCCAATAAACAAAGAATTTAATCAGCAATTAAAGATTAAACAATTAAATAAATTTAAATCAAAGCCCTTTTTTAAAAATAATAGTAATAATAATGGAAATATAAACTTTGATACAAACTTTAAAAATATTTTCAATTATAAAATAAAAAAAATAAAAAAATTTAAATCAAATCAACCAGAATTATTTTTTACAAATAATGGAAAATTAATTTTCTTTAATGGAGTAGGAACAATTTTTAAGTTAGATAAAGATTTAAAAAAAATATGGGAGTTAAATAACTACAATAAAAAAGAAAAGAAATTAAGTCCAATTTTATATTTTGCTCAAACTGGTGAAAATTTAATAGTAAATGACAACTTATCAAAAATGTATTCAGTTAATCTAGCCAATGGAAAAATTAACTGGTCCAAGTATAGTTCCTCATCATTTAACTCAGACATTAAAATATACAAAGATAAATTTTTAACAGTAGATTTTGATAATATTATTAGAGCGATTTCATCAAAAAATGGAAGTGAAGTGTGGAGTTTTAAAACAGACAATTCATTTATTAAATCTCAAAAAAAACTTTCAATTATATTAAAAGATGAAATAGTATTTTTTATAAATAATCTAGGAGATATTACAGCTCTTGATGTAAACAATGGTGGTTTGGTTTGGCAAACTCCAACACAAAGCAGCTTAATATACCAAAACGCATTCAGTTTAGAAAATTCTGATATAGTTTTCGCGAATAATACGATTTACTTTTCAAATAACAAAAATGAATTCTTTTCAATTGATGCAAGAACTGGAATAATAAAATGGACTCAGTCTATCAATTCAAGTCTGAGACCAACTATAATTGATAATATAATATTTACAGTTTCAAATGAAGGCTTTCTTTTTGTGATTGACGATCAAACTGGTAATATTATGCGAATAACAGATATTTTAAAAAACTTGAAAAATAGAGATGAGATAATACCAACAGGTTTTATTCATGGAAAATATAAAATTTTTGTATCACTAAACAATGGATTGATGATAACAGTAAACTCTGCCACGGGTATTCAAGAGAAGGTCATAAAATTACATAGTTCAAAAATTTCAAGAGCTTTCATATTTGATAATAATATGTATCTGATAAAAGATAATAGCATTACTAAAATAAATTAATGTTTTTAAGAATTTTAGAAAAGCTTGGAAGAAAAAAGGTAGTGTTAGATAGAGGACCATCACATCCTGAGTATGATAAAGCAAAACCATGGATGAATAGATATTACTTATTATTTCGTCATAGACCTAAGTGGTTTCCATTTAATATATTAATTCACGAAATGTTAGACGATGATCATGGAGATGGTGTCCATAATCATTTATTTCCTTTTATTACAATAATACTTAGAGGTGGTTATTGGGAAACTTTAAAAACAGGCAAAGTTTGGAGAGCTCCAGGTTATATAGGATTTAGATCTGCTAATAAATTTCACAGAGTAGACTTAGAACCAGGCACCAGACCTTTAACCATTTTTATAGCTGGTCCATATGGATTTAGAAAAGGACCAAGATCAGAATATGGAATAGATTTTAAAACTAAAAAATGAATTTAAATAAATCTTTCCATAAATTTTGTGAAGATAAAGAATATGAAATTAATAAAAATCAAATTAGAATTATCGAAAAATTAAATGAATTTTATAATCTGAATTTCAAACAATCTTTTATTAAAAAAATATTTACTGAAAAAAAAAAATTAGGTTTCTATTTAGTTGGAGATGTAGGTGTTGGCAAAACTATGATTTTGAATTTTTTTTTTAGTTCTATAATTGAAAAAAAAACAAGATTTCATTTTAATGAGTTTATGATCAAATTTCATGAATATGTACATAAAAATAAGGAAAATGGAAAAGATAATAGTTTAGACAAATTTGTTAAGGATTTATCAAACAATACAAAAATAATTTATTTTGATGAATTTCAAGTGACTAATATTGTAGATGCAATGATATTAGGTAAATTATTTGAAAAAATATTCGAAAATAAGTTAAGAGTAATTTTTTCCTCTAATACAAATGTGAAAGATTTGTACAAAAATGGACTTCAAAGAGACCAATTTTTACCATTTATTAAAATTTTAGAGAATAATTGTTCAGAAATAGAACTTAATATTGAGGAAGATTATAGAACTAATAAAAATATAACCTTGGATAGATTTTTATCTCCTATAGATCAATCATCAAATTTTAGATTTAATAAGTTCTTTAGAAAAATGACAAAGGGTGCAAATAAAACATCTAAAATTTTAGATATAAAGGGTCGTAAACTAACAGTTGAGAACTGTTATGGCAGAGTTATCAAATTCACTTTTGATGAAATATGTAACAAAAACTTAGGATCTGAAGATTATATTGAGATTGGAAAAGTAAGTGATTTAATTTTTATTGAAAATTTGCCTAATTTTAATGAGAATATCTCTAATCAACAACAAAGATTCATTACTTTTATAGACATTATTTATGAAAAAAAAATACCTTTAATGATTAAATCTGAAGTAGATTTAAAATCACTTGGCTCAGCAAAGAGTTTGAAAGAACCATTCAAAAGAACTGTAAGTCGTTTGTACGAAATGACATCACAAAAGATAAATTGATATATGATACAAGAGTTTTACAGCCTAAAAATCAATACAAGTGGACAAAAACTTTATGAATTTACAGATAAAACAATAGAGTGGGTAAAAAAAAATAATTTTAGAAATGGGATTTTGAATTTGTCAATTCAACATACAAGTGCATCTATAATCGTTCAAGAAAATGCAGATCCAGATGTCCAAACTGATTTAATAAATTATTTTAATAAGTTGGTGCCTATGGACAATTCGTTATATATTCATACTGCAGAGGGTAAAGATGATATGCCTGCTCATATAAAATCAGCATTAACTAATAATCAAATTTCTTTAAGCATCAGAAAAAATGAAATTCTATTAGGGACTTGGCAAGGTATTTACCTATTTGAGCATAGATTAGATCCAACTACACGAACTGTAATACATCATTTTATAGGGGATTAGTTTTTTTTCTTAATAGATTGGAAAGCACTCAAAGCATCATTCCTAGCTTTTTCATGGATAACAATTGGCGATGGATAATCAGAACCTATGAGAGTATTTATTGCTTCTTGATGCTTTCTTTCCATTTCCCAAGGTTTATGAATAAATTTTGAAGGTACCTTATTTAATTCAGGAACCCATTTTTTTACATATTCTCCTTGTTTATCGAATTTTTCACCCTGTAAAATAGGGTTAAAAATTCTGAAATATGGAGCAGCATCAGCTCCACATCCTGCTACCCATTGCCATTGAGCAACATTATTTGCTTCATTAAAATCAAGAAGACAATTTCTGAAATATTTTTCTCCTTCTTTCCAATTAATTCTTAAGTGTTTAACTAAAAAGGACCCAACAACCATTCTAATCCTATTATGCATCCATCCAGTTTCGTATAGCTCCCGCATTCCAGCATCGACAATTGGATAGCCTGTCATTCCTTTTTTCCATGCATTTAAAAATTTAGCATTATTAACCCACGGGAAATTATCAAATTCTTTTCTTAAATTTCCCTTCAGCATTTCTGGAAAGTAATTAATAAGACTATGTGAAAACTCTCTCCAACCAATCTCATTAGTATATTTTTTTACACTTACATTTTTAGACTTTAATTTTTTACATTTCTCCCAGATATCACCAACATTAATCTGTCCATTTCTAATATATGGAGAAAGCTTTGATGTTCCATTAATAGATGGAAAGTCACGATCTACACCATAATTTAAAATGTTTTTATTTACAAAGTTATCTAAATACTCTTGAGCTTTACTTTCTGAAGGTATCCAATATTTCTCAAACTTCATATACCATTTTGACTTAGGCAAAATCTCTTCAGGTTTTATTTGTTTTTTAAAGAGCACATCTATCTTTTTACATTTTTTGACCTTGTTTATTTTATCTGGAAGTCTCTCTAAATAATATTGTTCTGCATTTCTCCAAAAAGGACTATAAACTTTAAAAGGTGTTCCATCATTTTTAGTAATTTTATTATATTCATTTAGCACATTTCCTTTAAAAAATTTAAAATCAATTTTTTTATTAGTTAAATCTTTTTCAATTTTATTATCTTTATCTAATTCAGCAGGTTCATAAACTTTATTCCAATAAATAGTAATTTTATTATTAGATTTTAATTTAGAAAAAAAAATAATTTCATCATCTTTAATTATTTCTAATCCAATATTGAATTTTTTTAAATCAGATCTAAAATTTTCCAAAGATTTACTTAGCCACCATTTTTGTGCCTCTCTTTTATTATCAAAAATATTATTATTAAAAATGAAAACTGCAGTTACATGGTCATGATTATTTGTAGCATAAGTTAATGCATCATTGTTGTTAATGCGAAAATCATCTCTTATCCAAACAAGAGCTTTATTAGACATTGGACAACTTTTCTGATCCTTTGGACAGAAGTTCGTTATATAATTTTATGTCTGTATCACCTTCACATCCAATCAATAAAACATTTGCATTCATGTCTAATTCAAGATCTTTCTTAATTTGTTCGTTATTGCAACTTACGTTTATACTTATTACAGCAGGTGCTGAACATTCGCCTGCAATAATTTTGTCATCTCCAAAGTATCCTTTAGCCAACATTGCAACTGATAACGGAATGTCATCATCAGGAATACTTAGACAATTATTTACTGAATTCTTAAGAATTTGCCATGGGACTAATGATACTTCTCCACAAGACATTCCACCCATGATACTTTCTTTTTCAATTTCAACTTTTGTGAGTTTACCAACATCAATACTTTTCAATACGCAATCTGCATTTTCTGGCTCAATAACAATAATTTTAGGAATTCTTTTAAAATATCTTGCAACACCTGCTATTACTCCAGATGCCATACCTCCAACACCCGCTTGTAAAAAAATGTGAGTAATATATTGATTAGTTTGTTTTGATATTTCTTCAATCATAACAGAATATCCGGCCATCGTTAGTTTTGGAACTTTTAGATAATTTTCCCATGCCACATCTTGCACAATTTCCCAGCCATTTTTTTTAGATTGTTTAATGCACTCATTTAGAGAGTTTTCATAGTTTCCTTTAACTTGAACAACATCAGCACCAAGTTTTCTCATTTCATTAGCACGTGTATCGCTTACAAATTCACTTATGAAGATTTTGCAGGCAATTCCCAATCTTTTTGCTCCCCATGCAACTGATTTGCCATGATTCCCTGCAGTTGCAGTTGCCACAACTACATTTTTGTTTCCAGAAGAGACTTGCTCTACAGCATAAGCACCGCCAAGAGCTTTAAATGATTTGAGGCCAAACCTTTTCGACTCATCTTTATAAAAAATATTTTTTAGTCCTAGATCTTTTGAAAGTTTGTTTAAATTAAGAAGAGGGGTAGGGTTATAAGTTTCCCAATTGGATATTGTATTATATGCTTTATCAATTTCACTCTTGTCTAATACATTTAATATCTTTTCTCTACTAAACGAATAATTATTATTTTCTATAAATGATGAAAATTTTTTAATCTGTCTATAGTCAATAGACATATTTTAACAATCTAAAGTGTTAGATCTTTCCCATTTTGTAATAGGTTTAAGTTTGTCAAAATTTTCTTTTAATTTAAAACTTTCAATTTCAGAATTTTTTAATTTTAAATAACTATTTAAAACATCTTTTCCAAAGGCATTTTTTAAAACGGTATTTGAATTTAACATATCAAGCGAGTCTTCCAAAGTATTTGGTAATTTTTTTAAATTTGGATATTTTTTATGATCTGTATACATATTGCAAAATAATGGTTTACCTGGATTTATTTTTTTTCTGATACCGTTTATACCTGCGGCCAAAACTCCTGCTTGTAATAAATATGGATTTGCTGAGCCGTCCATTAGTCTCAATTCAAATCTTCCAGGATCAGGAACTCTTATCATGTGAGTTCGATTATTTCCTGTATAAGAGATACTACTTGGAGACCAAGTCGCTCCAGAAGTTGTTGGTGGTGCATTTATTCGTCTGTAACTGTTTAATGTTGGATTGAAAAATGCTGATAAAGAACCTGCATTTTTAATTATGCCACCTAAAAAATTATATGCCAATTTGCTTAGACCCAATTTATCATTTTTATCTAAAAATATATTTTTTTTATTTTTCCACAGTGAAATATGCGCATGACATCCGTTCCCGGTAAGTTTTTCAAAAGGTTTAGGCATAAACGTGGCTCTAAGCCCATGTTTTTCAGCTATAATCTTCACCATAAATTTGAAAAATGTATGCCTATCTGCTGTAGCTAAGCAGTCCGTATAATCCCAATTCATCTCAAATTGTCCATTTGCGTCCTCATGATCGTTTTGATAAGGGTTCCATCCCATTTCAATCATGCAATCACATATTTCTTTGATTAAATCATACTGCCTCATTAGAGATGACTGGTCATAACAAGGTTTAGATTGAGTATCTTTTGAGTCTGCAATTGTGTTGCCGTCAGCGGAGATTAAAAAATACTCACATTCCACACCAGATTTCATAATGAATCCTTCATTTTGCAGCAGTTTTATTTGTTTTTTTAACATTATTCTTGGAGATGCATCCACTGGTTTGCCATTCATCCACAAATCAGACGCTAACCATCCTACCTCTTTATTCCAAGGTAGTTGAATTAAACTATTTGGATCTGGAATTGCAAACATATCTGAGTCTGCCGGAGACATGTCTAGCCAAGCAGCAAACCCTGCAAACCCAGCACCATTAGTTTGCATCTCTTTTATAGCTCTAGTTGGTACTAATTTTGATCTTAAAACTCCGAACAAATCTACAAAACTTATTAGGAAATATTTTATTTTTTTTGTTTTTGCAATTTTATATAAGTTTTTTGCCACATTAACTTCTTATCATATTTTTTATAAAAATGATAAAAAGAAATCTTTGTAGTAAACAATATTACCAAAAATAATTATCAAGATAGCTATAACCAATCCATACTTTGCCTTTGGCCAAGCTAATCTTGCCATTTTACTCGGTGTTTTATTTATGTGATTTTTATTTTGCTCTTCCATGATTATTCGAGGGCGCATTTATTAAAATGCGCCCTCAAGATTATATTTTTATCCGTCAGTCATATTGCTTTTCCATGCATTGGAACTTGGCTTCCTTCTTGCAAGCTCAGAAAGTTTATCACTTTCTTGTTTAGCGCTCACAACTGTCCAACCAATCCAAATAACAGCAAGTATAAGAACTAATATACCTTCTGATCCAACTCCTGGATAAACTGCGCCTGCAACTTCTTCAGCAGGTTTATTTAGATGATCTATCCAATTTGATACTGTAGCCATATTACCCTCCTTTAACTACTCGAAGAGGCAACAGCTTTTTCATCTTCTTTTGCCTCCTCCATTATTTGGTAGTCTAAACCGGCCAACTCAACCTCCCTAGGGATTCTAAGTTTGCCCATTCCATTTAACACTTTAGCAATTATGTAACCTGGTATCATACCCAGAACAAAGAACATGATTATTGCACCAATAAACATTCCTAAAGGATTTATCGCAGCATAGTTGCTTCCATCCCACATTGCACCTACGCTATATCCTGAAGAAGGGTATCCATTTAGTACAAACCCACATATTACAAGTCCAGCAAATCCAGCATAACCATGTACAGCTACTGCGCCAACTGCATCATCAATTTTGAACCTTCGTTCAACCCAGTAATGCAATTTGTAAGCAATAACTACTCCTATCATTCCAATAATTAATGATTGAATTGGATGATATAAGTCGTTTCCTGCAGAAGCACATATTATTCCAGCAAGTCCACTTGAGTAAGTCCAGAAAGGATCTCCTTTAGATATTACGTATCCTGCTAGCAATCCTCCAGAAAGTGACATTAAGAAATTCATTGTAATACCACTAAGTGTTGTAGGAGTTACATATATGTTTGTTGCCGTAAAGTAAGTTACACCTTCCATGCCATACTCTGGTCCTAAGTCATAAATTGGAATATTACATGCTGCGTAAAAACCCCAAAAACCTGTATAAATTAAGAATAATCCAACAGTTACCAACCAGGGATTTCTTGGTCCGATATTTCTAGGTTCTCCGCTTGATGAAAATTTTCCAATTCTTGGACCCAATACTGCTAAAACACCTAATGCAAATCCACCTGCTACGGCGTGAATTACTCCAGATGCATAAGCATCATGATATCCAAGTAACTTTAACATCCATCCGTCAAAGTGCCATCCCCATGCAGCGTCTATACTCCAAAATACAGATCCAATTGCAATCGCTAGAATTCCAAATGCAAAAGTTGTAATTCTTTCAATTACTGCACCTGATACTATTGAAGCAGCTGTCCAAGAGAATAACAAAAATGCAGCCCAAAATACTCCGCTTATGTGATCACCTAAATTAATAGCCATGAGTTCACTATTTGGTAAATACCATTTAGCACTAAAAGCTGAGTCATCCGTAATTAGAGCTGTACTCTCAGTCATTATTGATGGTGCAAGACCTGGTCCAGTTGGAAATGCCCAATAAATCCACCAACCAAATAAAAACCAAGTAACTGTTACCAACGGTATCAGCATTGTGTTTTTCATTAAAGTATGTTGATGATGTTTGTATCGGGAAGCTCCAACTTCATACATACAGAATCCTACGTGGATCAGAAACATAAGTACTACTGTTATCCAATAGTAAAATTCTGTGAATATGGTTGTCAATGCACCTAGTTCGTCAGTCATTTAACCTCCAATTGTTTAAACAAATTAAATAAATATTAATAAATGGCACAACATGATCAATCTTAAATTATATATGATAAATGTTGTTTATTTTGCAGAGAACAACCTCTGGTATATATAAATTTTCAGTGATTCTAGAATTTTCTGTAAGCTTTTTTAAGATCTACTAGTGGATGATTTGGAGACATTTGGAATTTTACTAACAATTCTCTAGCAATCATATCCCTATCTTGTTGATTATTTGGAAGTTTAATCTTCTTTGGAATTGTAACCCACCCATTAGCATTTCTGTCAAAAACTGCAGGTCTATCTTCTTCATATCCCATGTGAACATCTTCTAACCAATTTAAATCATCCCATCCCATTGCTTCTATGTATTTTTTTAAGAATGGTGTAATTCTTGAATAGTCTGGAAGCAGGTTAACATCATAACGATAGCCAATAGTTTGACCTATCATTTTTTCTCTAGCAGTCTCTTTTTTCTTACCTAATTGACCTTTAGTTTCTTTTTTTGCTTTTTTGTTTTTCTTTTTAGGCATAATTAAATTTTATGAAAATCATCAACTCCTACAGTATGATTTGTTCCCGAAAGTGGCACTTTTGCTAAAGCAGAAGCTTCCATTGTTAAAGCGGCTAAATCTTCAGGTTCTAGTGAGTGAATATTGGTTTTACCACACGCTCTTGCTAATAATTGAGCTTCTAAAGTCATTGTATGTAGGTAATTATACACTCTTAGAGCAGCATCATCAGGATTTAATCTTTTTCTAAGTTTAGGGTCTTGCGTAGCAACACCAACTGGACAACGACCTGTATGACAGTGATAACAATGACCTGCAGGAACTCCCATCTCTTTCTCAAAATTAGACTCAGGAATTTCTTTATTACAATTCAAAGCTATCATTGCTCCAGTTCCAATTGCGATCGCATCAGCACCTAAAGCTAAGGCTTTAGCCATGTCAGCACCATCTCTTACACCACCTGCATATATCAATGTTACTTTTCCAGTTTTGCCAACATCATCAATTGCTCTTCTTGCTTCTCTAATAGCAGCTATCCCTGGAATTCCTGTATTAGCTGCAGCTATGTGAGGGCCTGCACCAGTTGATCCTTCCATACCATCTAAATAAATTGAGTCAGGATCACACTTTGCTGCCATACGCACATCATCATAAACTTTTGCAGCACCAAGCTTTAATTGAATTGGAACTTTATTTTTTGTTAGTTCTCTTAGTTCTTGAACTTTTAATGCTAAATCATCAGGACCTAACCAATCAGGGTGTCTAGCTGGAGATCTTTGATCAATACCAGCAGGCAATGATCTCATTTCTGCTACTTGGTCAGTAACTTTTTGACCCATTAAGTGACCACCCATTCCAACTTTTTGACCTTGTCCAATAAATACTTCTATACCATCTGCAAGTTGTGCATGATGTGGATTAAAACCATATCTTGATTGAATACATTGGTAATACCATTTTTCAGAATATCTTCTTTCATCTGGAATCATTCCACCTTCACCAGAACATGTTGCACTTCCTGCCATTGTAGCACCTCTAGCTAACGCAGTCTTAGCTTCATAAGATAAAGCTCCAAAACTCATACCCGTGATGTAAACTGGAATATCAAGTTCAACTGGATTTTCACATCTTGGTCCTATAACAGTTTTAGTTTCACATTTTTCTCTATATCCTTCGATTACAAACCTTGTAAGTGTACCAGGCAAAAATACTAGGTCATCAAACGTGGGAATTTTTTTCATTAATGCCATACCACGCATTCTGTATCTACCTAATTGCGCTTTGATGTGTATGTCGTCGATTACCTCTGGAGTAAAAATTGAATTATAACCTAATAAACTTTTATTTCTTTTTGAAAATTCACTTTGACCATTACCATTAGAATGACCATTTGTTTTTCCATTTTTCTTTTTTGCCATTATATAGCTCCTTTTTTCTCAGTTGGTTCTAAAGCGTCATAATTCCAAAGTTTTTTACCCGCAACAACCTTAGTCATCTTAGAAACATCAAAATCTTCGCCAATTTCAGCAACTTTAAGTTTTCTTTTTAACCAATCTATATCACTTTTTGTCATAGGTGACTCAATCGCATCACTTCCATATGATCCAATTTTTCCCCCAACATAGATTGTTCCATCATACATAGAGTCTCCAAGGTTTATACCCACATTACCTAAAACTACTATTCTTCCTCTTTGCATCATAAATCCAGTAAAAGCGCCAGCATCACCACCAATTATTATTGTGCCACCTTTTTGATCAATACCTGTTCTTGCACCAACACTTCCTTTACAAATTAAATCTCCACCTCTTACAGCTGCCCCAAAACACGATCCTGCATTTTTTTCTATTACAACTTTTCCAGCCATCATATTTTCTGCACATGACCATCCAACTCTTCCATTAACTCTTACCGTAGGACCATCTATAGAACCAACTCCAAAATAACCCAAACTTCCTTCAAAAATTAAGTTCAATTTATTTAAAATTCCAACACCTAAACTATGTTTTCCTTGAGGGTTTTTTATTACAATTGTTCCATATCCTTGATTCATCAATTCATCTATTTTTTTATTTGCTTCTTTGCAATCCATATCATTTACATCAAGCTCAGTTCTTTTATTAAAATCTACATCGTATGTTCCCCAGTAATAAAAGTTTTCTGCTTCATCTGGGTTAAAAAACTTTTGTTGTGTTTTTCCTGTAAGAACTTCTGTATGAAGCCCCATAGATTGAGCTTTTGTTTTTTTCTCAGTTGTTTTTAAATTTGCCATACTTTTACCTCTCCATCAAATGGATCATAAGTATCTATTTCTTGTGGAAGAACAGATCTGATTGCTATTTCTTCTGATCCCATAGCAACCAATTCATCTGACTCATATAAAACTAATGGCTTTGCTGCCATCGTGTCTTTAGCCATTCCAAGTGAATTTTTTGTTGCTACAAAGTAAGTGAATACTCCGTCAAGTCCAGATAAACTATCTTTCATACCTTCTTCGAGTGTAGCTCCGTTTCTCATTTTCTCAGCTAAGTAGACTGCTATCAATTCAGAGTCACATTCTGACATAAATCTCATTCCTTTGTTTTCTAAAATTCTTCTATTATTCCAATAATTAGTTAATTGACCATTGTGTACAACTGAAACATCACTAAAAGGGTAACCCCAAAATGGGTGAGCAGATTTAATGTCTACACCAGACTCTGTTGCCATTCTAGCATGCCCAATTGCGTGAGTGCCAACAAGATCCCCTAAATTGTATCTATCACAAACAGCTTTTGCATTGCCTAAATCTTTTATAACTTCCAGAGATTTTCCCATAGAAAGGATCTCAACTCCAGGAATGCTTTCTATTTTTTGAGAAAATTCAAGTAAATCTCCTTTGTCATAGTCAATCTCATATCTTAGAGAATAGGGTAGTGTTCTTTCTTCTTTTACAATCTTCGCTCCCATTTGAGAAATATAACTATCTACAATTTTTTTTCTTTCATCGTAAACTGATACATCCTCCATCACTGATGAACTACCTTCACCAACATTTTCACCAACCTTAAATCTCATTATAAAGTTTTGACCATCCGTATCTCCATAAAGAGCATAGCCAGTAGAATCTTCACCTCTGTGTTTTAATGCTTGAAGCATCCCTTGAAGTTCTTGACCAACGTTTGAAGATTTTCCTCTATGAATAAGACCCGCAATTCCGCACATTGTTTTCTCTCCTATAATTTTCCTTATGGTAAGCAATCCAGATAAGTATCAAGATCCCATTGAGTTGTTGCACCAAGAAATCTTTCCCACTCATCATTTTTATACCAGTGAAAGACTTTATACATTTCATCTGGCATTGCAGATTTGATCACTTCATCCTCAGCAAGTCTATCAAGAGCTTCTCCTAGACTTAAAGGTAATTTTTTTACATCCTTACCAGCTTTTTGAGCTTCATAGATGTTTCTAGATTCTGGTTTTGCTGGTTTCATTTTTTTTGTAATACCTTCATCACATGCTTTGAGTAAAGCCGCACCAAGCAAATAAGGATTATGCATTGAGTCAACTGATCTATATTCAAATCTTCCTGGAGCAGAAACTCTTAACCCACATGTTCTATTTTGATATCCCCAGTCTGCATAAACTGGAGCCCAAAATCCTTGATCCCATAATCTTCTGTAAGAATTTACAGTTGATGATCCAAGAGCTGTTAAAGCAGGCAAGTGTTTCATAATACCAGCAATTGATTGTAGACCAATTTTTCCTGGCAACTGCATATCTTTTGTATCAGGCATAAATGTATTAGTTCCACCTGAAACATAACTGAAGACTTCCTCAACACCTGGAAGCTTTTTGTTTCCTAACTTGTTAACTGAAACTTTTCCACCTTTCCATAAAGACATGTTTGTATGGCAACCGCTAGCAGATACACCCATAAATGGTTTTGTCATAAAACAAGCTATTAGATTGTGCTCTCTAGCAACTTGAGCACATATTTGTCTATATGTTGATAATCTATCAGCGTTTCTCAAGACATTATCGTATGTCCAATTAAGCTCTAATTGTCCTGGAGCATCCTCATGATCTCCTTGTATCATGTCTAGACCCATTGCCTTTGAATATTCAATTACTTTCATAAATACAGGTCTTAATGATTCAAATTGATCTATATGATAACAAAATGGTTTTGAAAAACCTTTTCCCGTTGGTGTGCCATCTTCATTTTTGGTTAACCACATCATTTCAGGCTCTGTTCCAACTCTTAATTCTAAACCATGCTTCTTTTTAAATTCATCCATGAAAATTCTTAAATTTCCTCTGCAATCAGAAGTTAAATGACCTCCTGGATTTTTTCTCTCTTCTCTATTTCTAAAACATGTAACAAATACTCTTCCAACTCTTTTATCCCAAGGTAATTGAACAAATGTTTCTGGATCTGGAATTCCAACTAGTTCCATTGCTTCAGGTCCATAACCAATGTAATTGTTGTGCCTGTCTAAAAATAAATTTGCTGTTGCTCCATAAACTAATTGAAAGCCTTTTTCTGCGGTTCTTTCCCAGTGATCAGCGGGTATCCCTTTTCCTACAACTCTACCTGTTACTGAAATAAATTGATAATAAATATAAGTTATTCCTAATTCATTAATTTTTTCTCTAACTTTTTTTACTAACTTTGCTCTGCCTGGTTGATTTACATGTTTTTCTAGATCAGTCATATTCCCCCTAAGAATTTTTAGTACAAAAAGTTAACTGAAAATAAAACATCTGTCTACTCAGATAAATTAACTCCATGGAAACGGACTATTAGACGTTGGATGAAGTTCTCCTTTCGCGTATCGATTGAATCTAAAAGGTTTCAATAATTCGCTTTCTTTCCCTAAAACTTCCTGCGCAACTAAATGACCAACACCTAACATTTTATATCCATGATTGGCATCAGCAATCATGTAAACATTTTCAAAAAATCTGTCAAAAATTGGAAATGAGTCAGGAGTTAAACATCCAAGGCCACCAGATGGTCCTTTTCTATACAGGTTTGATTTTCCAACAAATCTTTTTTGAATATGTGCTAATGCTGCTGTCCACATATCTGAAAACTTATCTGTTGTTTGAAATTCAGGTGACTCAATTCCATAAGGATCAACATTAACTTGATCAAAATGTTTTTGTACTACATAAGGTGACGTACCTCCTTGCACACCCAATCCCTCTATATCAGGTTTGTAGTATATTCCCCAAAGTTCATCAGTTATTAATTTTCCATTCATATCTGAATAAAGAGGTGCATCTGTATCCACATGAATTACTGGAGGAGGTTTACCATCGTTTGTTTTTAAATAATCGGCATCAACACCTAAAACTCCTTCTTGTAAAAACCAGTACTTCCACATATCCACTTCATGCATCTTTCCATCTTTACCTTTTATTTCGGTAGTCTTTGGTAGTTCTAACATATTCCAAAAGTCTCTTACCCAGGGACCCGCACCTATTACTACTTGATCGCAATCTATTGTACCTTGGTCTGTTACAACACCCGTAATTGCATTACTGTTACTACCTCTTTTAAAACCAGTAACTTTTACACCTTTATGTACATTGACACCGTTTGAATTTGCTTTTTTCTCAAGAGCTTTAATTGACTCTTTATTGAAAGCATAACCACCTTTTTTTTCATGCAATACAGAGGTAATACCTTTTGCTTGCCAATCATCAAAAATACCTTTCATGTATTTCATGCAATCTTTTTCACCTTCAACGAATACAGATTCATAACCTATTGCTTTTTGTTGTTCATAAATACTAGCTACATCTTTATGCATAACTTCTGGTGAAATCTGCATGTAACCAACTGGATTATATTTAAAAGCTTTCGCATCACTTTCCCATATACTCACAGAATGGGCCATCAATTCTCTCATTGCAGGTTGGAAGTAATTATTTCTCACAACACCACAAGCAATTCCACTTGCTCCAGAAGCAGTATCTTTTTTCTCGAGCACAACAACGTCGTTAGGATTTTTATATGTTTCAGATAATTTCCAAGCAGTACTTAGTCCGTGAATTCCTCCACCAACTATTACTACTTTAGCTTTTGTCGGCAATGACATGATGAAACATTATTTTTTGGAAGAGGTTAAATATATAATTTTTTTTATATATAAAATTTAGAAATAAAAAGTTATACAACCTTAAAGTTATAAACCATTAAAAACTTAAATTCTTAAGAGTTGACAAATAATCGTTAAATTCCTCAATAAATGAGGTGCTTGGTTTAATATATTTTTTTCTTTGATCTTCTGAGGTTTTCTCTAAATAAAAAAACCCTTTTTCACATGCCTCATTAATAATTAAAGCAGATTTTGGTCGTGAAGTTTTAAATAATTTTGTTTTTAATTCTTCGACAGATAAATTTTGTTTTAATTTAAATGCAGACATTACAAGCAGCATCATATGATAGTGTGAAGGTGATTTTCTAAAAAAGTAGTTACTAGAAGTATGAGAAAGCTTCATTTGATCTTCCCAAAATTCTAATAGATCTTTTGTTGATTTAGGCATTATGATCTAACTTTTGTTTTCTTAGGATCGTAATGAGGAAATCCTACAATTTTAGCTGGAATTCTTTTTTGGTGACCATCTATTTTTCCAATTTCAACTTCATTTCCTATTTCTGAATGACCTACATCTATTCTGCATAAGGCAATATTTTTATTTAGTGTTGGTGAAATGCACCCACTTGTAATTACTCCAACTTGAGATCTTCCAATATGTACACAGTCTCCATGGTTTGCTTGTTCTTTACCAATCAATTCTAACCCAACTAATTTTTTTTGAGGGTTTTCTTTTCTTTTAATTAGGTTTTCTCTTCCTATAAAATCTTCCGTTTTAGATTTTAATGGTACAGAAAAACCGATCCCTGCTTCAAAGGGATCTTGTTGTCCATCAAATTCATTACCAAATAATATTAAACCAGCTTCAATTCTTAAAAGGTCTAAAGCAGCAAAACCAGCAGGTATCAAACCTTCGTCTTTACCTGCTTCCAATACTTTATCCCAAACAGTTGGTGCATCGCTTGGATGGCACCAGATTTCAAAACCAAGCTCACCAGTATAACCAGTCCGTGAAACAATTAATGGTATTCCATTTAATTCTTCTAATCTACAAATACTAAATCTAAACCATTCCAATTCAGATATAGAGGGCTGTGTAGGAGGTGTAAAAATTATTTTTTCTAAAATTTCTCTACTTTTTGGTCCTTGCAAAGATAGGTTATTTATTTGGTCTGTAGAATTTTTTATATGAACTTTATAATTTTTCTTTTTTGCTTGTTCTTTTAGCCATTCCCCACCATACTCATCTCCACAAACCCATCTAAAACCATGATCACTAAGTTTTAATAAAGTGCCATCATCAAACATGGTCCCATTTTCATAGCACATTGCTGAATAAACAATTTGGCCTACTGAAAGTTTTTTAATATTTCGAGTTAAAGTGTAATTCATTAATTCTTCAGCATCAGGACCAAGAATTTCAAACTTTCTTAAAGAAGATAAATCAATTAGAACAGCTTTCTCTCTACAAGCATTATATTCGTTAATAACTCCATGTTTTGTATAATCATTTGGTAACCAAAAACCCCTAGCATCAACAAAGTTTCTAGTTAGTTTAGAAGTTCTTTCGTAAAACCCTGTGGTCCTTGTAAGTTTATTTTCTGAGTCAGTTTTCATTCTAAATCCATAAGATTTTGTAAATTCTTTACTTTTTTCATAAGTTCTAACAAAAATATCAGTAGGGTTCCATCCATTACAGCTATCAATATCACTAGGACAAGCTGTTGTACCACAGGTTAAATCTTTAAGTGCTTTAAAAATTACATAATCACCTGGTCTTGCATATGACTCGTCAGAGGTTACTGAATTTAAACCTCCAGCAGATGTATTAAAAAAAAGATTTATTGCCTGCCAACCTTTTTTTTTCTCTACTCCATATTTTTCCATAGAGTCATTTAAATTATCAGAACAATTTGCATGCCCAAAATATCCTGAGTCCTCATAGTATTTTGAAGTACAAGCTAAGTTGAATGTATCGTGTATACCAACAGTATCTCTTATCACTTCTATTAAAGGTTCATGATCAGTATCATAAAATTTTGAATATAAACCTGGACCAGGAAAAGTATGACCCATAAAAGTTCTAGTTGTTTGCCAATCAAGACCTTTCTCCAAACCTTTTTCTAATTTAGCTGTATCATAAGCAACAAAGTCCGAACACTGTCTTCCTGTTGGTGTTATAATTTGAATGTAATCACCAGCTTTGACTTGATAGCCAGTTGCAGTTTTTCTTTCAATATTTACTTCATGATCTGGATCATAAATTGGATCTGGTATTAATGAAAATTCTTTATCATTATTTTTAATTTTAGCTCTTTTTATTATTATTGTTAAATCTGATGGTGGATTTTGATCATGAACAAGCATGTCATCTGCAGGCGCTGCAAATATGCAATAACATTTATCTTTCGATTTTAAATTTATTTTTTCACCAGCTTTAGTATTTTTATCAAATAATATTGCTGACTTTGCTTTTTCAATTTTTAAATTTCTTTTGTTTAGTTGAAGCAAAGCCTGCATAGAACTTTCTTCTCTTTTAAAAAGTATTTTTTTTATTTCAGAAGAATTTTTATTTTCTTTTAAATTTAAAAGACCTAATTCTGAGTTTCCGTTTTTATCGAAAGAAATGATTTCGCAAATTTGATTTCCTTCATTATTAATTATTTGAATTTCGTCATCAGGAAAAATTTGAATTCCAGTAATTCCACTAGCATTGACAATATATCTTTCAACTCCAGGTGGTAGTACATTTAAACCAGGTTCTTTTATTGCTAAACTAGTTTGCATAAATAATTTAAATATGCCTAAACTATATTAAAGTATCAACAAATTTATATATAAATTTTATATATACATTTGTATCTATTTTGCTTGTTGACTGTCTCTTTAATAGAGAAGATAATTTAATTCTTAATATTAAGGAAAGGGGAAATAATGAGAAAAATAATATCTCTACTATCAGCTTTAGTGATTTCTCTTGTAAGTTTTGCAGGAATTTCTAACGCAGCGGATAGTAAAAAACCGATTGTTATCCCAACTCATAACTGGTCAAGCCAAATTGTAATGGCGTATGTTATTGGTGGAATATTTGAAAGCATGGGTAACAATGTAAAATATGTAAATGCTGACTCACAGGCAGTATACGAGTCAATTAGAATTGGAGACGTAACTATATCTCACGAAGTGTGGGAATCTGCTTTTGGTAAATCATTCACAACTGCTTTAGACAAAGGTGGTTTATTAGATATGGGTGATCACGAAGCAAGAACTCTTGAAGATATGGGTTATCCTAACTGGGTTGTAGAAAAAGGCTTATGCCCAGGTCTACCTGATTGGACTGCATTAAAAAATCCAGATTGTGCAAAAAACTTTACAACACCTGACTCTCCAGATGGAAAAGGAAGAATGTTGGAAGGACCACAAACTTGGCATGGAGATTTAATACCTCAAAGAGTTGATGCTCTTGGTTTAGGAGATCTATGGTGGGTTAAATTTGCTGGTAGTGCAGATGCATTATGGGCAGAATTAGCAGCAGCTAAAAAAGAAGGAAGAGGTACTATCATATTTAACTGGACACCAAACTTTACTGATGGTGCTGGTTTTACTTTCATCGACTTTCCTCCATACACAGCTGGTTGTAGACCAGAAGATGGTGGAGATGGAAAATGTGGTTCTCCAGATGGATATTTGAAAAAAGCAGCGCATGAAGATTTTCCAAAAACTCATCCTGCAGCAGCTAAGGCGTTTCAAAAACTTTCTTTCTCTACAAGTCAAATTGGTGCAATGGCAGCTTTAGTTGACGTTGACAAGATGACTCATGAAGATGCAGCTAAAAAATGGTTAGCTGATAACAAGAGTGTTTGGCAAGCTTTTACAAAATAAGCTTAAAAAACTAAAAAATTAAATCTCTCCCAACTATGTTGGGGGAGATTTTTTTTAATAAAAATTAATATGTGATGATCAAATTATTTTATTTAATATTTTTTAGCCTTATTTCTCTCAGTAATGTTTTTGCAAAAAATATTAATATAAATGAAGATCTTAATTTGGAATTTCATTGTAAGTTAGAAAAAAAAATAATCAAAAACTCTGAATATAATTACAAAACGTTTTTAGCGGAAGAAGTTGATGAACAGAACCTAAATTCTTTAAAATTATATACAAATCAACCAAGTACTTTGATGGTAAATGGATTGTCAGATTTTTTTTCACAAAACTCAAATTATGATGTGAAAATAGTAAATAAAGATGTGGTTTTATTTAAAGCTTTCAATAAAGAAAAAAGTTATTCAGAATCTGCAATAATTACTAGAAAAACTGGAGAATTAATTCATGAAATAACTAAAAACATTAACAGCGAAAATTCAGAAAAATATATAACTATTTATTATTGTAAAAATAAAACAAAAAATGCCTAATTTTTTTTTGATAAATAATGTGTAAAATGAAAGCATGAAAAGACTCATATTTTGCATCCTTTTTTACCTTTTAGTAACGTCAATTGCCCAGGCAAGAAGCACAGGTTGCAAAGAGGGAAACTGTGAAAACGGGTATGGTAAATGGATTTACACAGACAAAACAACCTATGAAGGTGAGTGGGTTGCAACCAAAAAACATGGTCAAGGAGTAGAAACCTGGCCTAACGGATATATTTACAAAGGCGAATTTAAAAATAGCGAATGGAGCGGTGTTGGAACTTTATTTTTTCCCGATGGCTCAACTTACGAAGGTGAATGGGCCAAAGGATTTATGAATGGTAAAGGAACTTTTACTTGGTCTGATGGAAAACAAAAAACTGGTATTTGGAAAAATGGAAAATTACAAGAGTAATTTTAAGGAATTACCAGAACCAATCAAACAGTTTGGTGGACTAATAGGAATTATGATTATTATATTTATAACTTTTTTTATCCTAAATAAAATGTTTGGTGAAGGTGATGAGTTGGTTGCTAAAATGAAAATAGAAGAAGAAAGAATTGCTCAAGAGAGAAAACTTAATAAATTAATCTCAAGTCTTCCATCAGGAATTTTAGTTTCTTTTGATGGAACTGATCATTTTAAATTATCAGATGAATTATATGAGGCGGTTTGTAAAGCAACAAAACTTATTCCTCAACGTGCAATTATGGGAGCAAATTTTTTAAATTTCAGGGCACACGAAATTTATACTATTAATGGTAACAAGATTGATGAAACGTTTGTTAAATGGGATAAAGAAAAAAATAAGTGCTTTGCTGGTTTTGTAGTTAGTGGAAATAATGTTGGTGTAGATGAAACTATTTCTGTAAGTGGTGAAGCATTAAGTTTTCTAAGTACAGGGATTGATACAAGAGTTTATTTTATTAAAAATTTTTAGGAGGAAATTTAACAAATTAAAGAGATTTTAATTTATCTTAATTTCGTATAACTTTATTATATTTTATGTCTGAACCAGTAATTAAATGTAAGTCTGTTTATAAGATATTTGGCGAAAATGCTGAAACTATGCTTAAGGAAGCGAATGGCAATGTAGATGCAAAAACTTTTCAAGAAAATGGATGTATAGTTGGTGTAAATAATGCTTCCTTTGAGGTATCAAAAGGAGAAATGTTGGTCGTAATGGGACTTTCAGGATCAGGTAAGTCTACATTGCTAAGATGTATCTCAAGATTAACAGATGCAACTGGTGGAAAGATATTTATTGAAGGTCAAGATCTATTAAATTTAAATAATAAAGAATTGATCGATCTTAGAAGAAATAAAATGGGAATGGTTTTTCAAAGCTTTGCGCTTCTTCCCCATAAAACAGTAGTTGAAAACATAGCTTTTCCGTTACAAATTAAAGGGATTAATACAGAGGATAGCATCAATAAAGCAATGGATATGGTCAAATTAGTTGGCTTGGATGGAAGAGAAAACTATTTCCCTCGAGAATTATCTGGAGGACAACAACAAAGAGTAGGTATTGCAAGGTCATTAGCAGTTGAGCCAGATATTTGGTTTTTAGATGAACCTTTTTCAGCGCTAGACCCCTTGATCCGAAAAGAGATGCAAGATGAATTCTTAAGACTCCAAGAAAAGTTACAAAAAACAATTATGTTCATTACTCATGATTTTGACGAAGCTCTAAAACTTGCTGATCGTATTGCAATTATGAAAGATGGAATTATTGAACAATTAGATACTCCTGCAAATATTGTCTTAAATCCAGCAACTGAATATGTAAGAAAATTTACTGAGGAAGTGCCAAGAGAAAAAGTTTTATTAATTGAGGATGTTATGGATTCTACAACCACAGAAGATATAGGAGATTTAAAAGTTTCAAAAGACGAGATAATTGAAAATGTGGCAGAAAAAATATTAACACAAGAAAAGACTGTAGCCGTAATAGACAACAATAATAATATTGTAGGGTCTATTAATCCAACAAAAATAATTAATACAGTTTTTGGAGGAAGAAAAACTAATAATTAATTTATGGAATTATTTAAAAAATACCCAAAATTATTTCAATGGATTTTTTTATTAATAGTATTTTTTGCTTTATGTTTTGCAATTGATGTACCTGAAACTTATAAATTTATTAGAGGGCAAGCTGAATTTGTAAAAGATCCCAATCAAAGCACCTTTGTTTTTTTAGGAAAAGAGGTGAGGTATTACGCTTTTGATGTTTTTTGGAGACTGCCTCCTTTACTTGGTTGGTTACCAATTTGGATAAATGACTCATTATTCTTCTTAATGAATGATTGGATGCCAATGGAGTTTTGGAACGAAGATACTCAAGAATATAAAACTAGACCTTTAGTTTTACAAATTACTAGAAATTTAACTGCCTTTATGACTTTTTTAATAGAATTAATTAGAGAGATTTTACTTGGTGGACTTGAAACTATCGTAGCATTTACAAGTTGGGATTGGATTGATGCTAATCCTTGGGCAGAATTACCTGGCTTACCATGGACTATTGTTGCTGCAGGTTCTGCAATACTTGCTTATAAGTTAGGTGGTAGAGGGTTGGCCATTTTTGCAGGTTTAGCAATGACTTATATTTCTATTTTTGGTCAGTGGAAACCATCAATGCAGACATTATCTTTTATTTTAGTTGCAGCACCACTATCATTTATATTTGGATTAAGTCTTGGTATTGCTGCCTTTAAGAGTAAAAGAGTTGAAAAAGCGTTATATCCAATACTTTTAGTCATGCAGACAATGCCTCAGTACGCTGTGTTAGTTCCTGCTCTTGTACTTTTTGGAGTTGGGGATCATGCAGCAGTAATTATAACAATGATTGTAGCTGTGCCTCCTATGATATTATTGACCTTATTAGGATTAAGAGCTGTACCACCGGAAGTTATTGAAGCTGGTAGAATGAGTGGATGTAATAATTGGCAACTAATGTTCAAAGTTTTAATTCCAACAGCAAGACGAGATATTTTGATCGGAGTTAATCAAGTTATAATGGTTTGTTTTTCTATGGCTGTTATATCCGCTTTTATTGGAGCAAAAGGTCTAGGGTTTAATTTATTGTTAGCATTAAACCAACTAAATATCGGATTAGCTTTAGAAGCAGGACTTTGTATTAGTTTGATCGCAATTCTATTGGATAAAATGTCCTTAGCTTGGGCAAATAAACAAGTTGATTATTTTGGGAATCTAAATTTTTTCCAGAGGAATAAAAACTCATTATTTTTTGGAATAATAATGATTGTAGGAATTGCGTTAGCGTATTTTGGATCTATTTACTTCAAAGATGGATATAATTATTTATTTGAAGTTCCACATAATAAGGGGATATCAACTGCTGATTTTTGGAATAAAGGAGTTGACTGGATATTTGATACATTTTTTGTTTACATAAAAGCATTTAATACGTGGTTGATTGTTGAAGTGCTTCAGCCAATGAGAGCTTTATATTTAAGAATGCCAGCGATAGCTACAATAGTGTTGGTAGTTGGAGCGGGATATTTGATTGGTGGCACAAGATCAGCTTTAGTAGTTTGTGGTTTGACTTTATTTATAGCATTAAGTCCTTGGTGGGATAGAGCTTTAGTCACAACTTATATGGCAACATTTGGTGTAATTGTGTCTTGTATTATTGGATTTACAGTTGGAACTTTATGTTTTCAAAATAAACACTCTACAAAATTTATGTTAAACGTTTGCGATATTTTCCAAACCTTTCCATCATTTGTATATTTAATTCCTGTAATGATGCTGTTCGGTATAACTGATACATCTGTTCTAATTGCAGTAATAGTTTATGCAACTATACCTGCAACGAGATATACAATAGAAGGACTTAGAAGTGTCCCGTCCGGCTTACATGATGCTGCAACAATGTCAGGGGTAACAAAATTTCAAAGATTATTTAAGATAGAGTTTCCTTTAGCATTTCCACATATGATGTTGGGACTTAATCAAACTATAGTTTTTGCTCTATTTATGGTGATTATAGGGGCATTTATTGGTACGGAAGATTTAGGACAATATATTTTAAAAGCTTTGTCAGACAAAAAAGGTGCAGGAATTGGATTAACACTAGGAATATGTGTTGCATTCATAGGTTTAATTTTTGACAATTTAATAAGAACTTGGGTTGATAAAAGAAAAAAACATTTGGGTATAGATTAAACTTGTGAAAAAGTTTCTTGTCGCTATTGATCAAGGCACAACATCTTCAAGAGCAATTTTATTTGATTTACAAGGTAATATAAAATTAACATCTCAATTCGAGTTTACTCAATATTTTCCAAAAAATGGATGGGTTGAGCATAATCCAAATGAAATTTGGTCTTCAACTATTAAAGCTTTAAAAGAAGTAATTAAAAAAGCTTCAACTTTAAAAGGTAAAATATTAAGTATTGGAATTACAAATCAAAGAGAAACTACTATCCTTTGGAATAAAAAAACTGGCAAAGCAATTTATAATGCAATTGTTTGGCAAGATAGAAGGACACAAAAATATTGTGAAAAACTAAAGAAAAAAAAATATGAAACTACTTTTAGAAAAAAAACTGGATTATTTATAGATCCATATTTTTCAGCTACAAAAATTAAATGGATCTTAAAAAATGTTAAAATTTCAAAAAAACTTTTAAAATCTAACAATTTATTGTTTGGAACAGTAGATACATATTTAATTTGGAAACTAACTAACGGAAAACATCATTTAACAGATGCAACAAACGCAAGTAGGACAATGTTATTTAATATTAATAACAATACTTGGGACAATGAAATATTAAAAAAACTGAATGTCCCAAAAAGTATTCTACCAGATGTAAAAAATTCAGCAGATAATTTTGGAGTAACAAATAAAAAAATAGTTGGATATGAAATTCCTATATCTGCAGTTTTGGGCGATCAACAAGCTGCAGCTGTTGGCCAATCTTGTTTTGAAAAAGGCTCAATAAAAAGTACTTATGGAACTGGAGCTTTTGCAATAATGAATACAGGATCAAAAAAGATTTTTTCAAAAAATAAATTATTAACTACAATTTGTTACAGGTTAAATGGAAAAAATACCTTTGCTCTAGAAGGCTCTATTTTTATTGCTGGGGCAGGTGTTCAATGGTTAAGAGATAAGTTAAAGCTAATAAACAATGCTTATGATACTGAACAAATTGCTAAATCAAAAAAAAATAATGAAGGAGTCTATGTTGTGCCAGCTTTTAGTGGAATGGGAGCCCCATATTGGAGACCTGATACAAGAGGGGTTATAACAGGATTAACTAGAGACAGTGATTGGAAAACTTTAGTAAGAGCAGTAATAGAGTCTGTGGCATATCAAAGCTATGATCTTTTTAATGCAATGAAGAAAGATGGCTTGAAGCCTAATAAAATTAAAATTGATGGTGGAATGGTTAAAAATAATTGGTTTTCCCAATTTTTAGCAAATATTATCAATGTTAAAACAGAAAGGCCCAAAGTATTGGAGACCACAGCTCTTGGGGTTGCATTATTTGCTGGATACCAAATTGGTGTATTTAAATCATTAGATCAAATAAAGAGAACATGGAAAAAAGATAAAATTTTTAAACCTAAATTAAGCAATATTGTTAGAAACAAATTGTTGAATGGGTGGAAGTTATCCGTCAAAAAAACATTATTATAGAAAATTTATTATTTTAAAAATGTATCCATGGAATCATCCATCGCAGATGCCCAAGGGGTATGGTGAATTGGGGCAATGGATCCAGTTACAGGTGATGAAAAAGATTTATTTCTGTAAGTAGAAATATCTTCCATTTTATGATGTTCCCAATCCTTAAAATGTTTTCTTATTAATTCAAAATCAATTTTTGGATAATCTGACATTTCGTGAAGTTCTTTAGTATATTCAGTTTGAAAATCTATCATTTGATCTGGGTTTTCTAATTTTTCTTCCATAGAAACCCATTTAGAAATATCTTTTTCTATTTCACTATCATTTGGAATTTTAATTTTATTCATTATCACATCTCTTGCAAACCATGCCTGGCAATCAAACATATTAAAAGTATGAAATTGATCCTGCATACCTAGGTACAATAGCTTATGATTATCTTGCCACACAACTCCTTTGTATAATTTTGGTGGATATAATCTATTATGAGTTTTTAAACTTAGTTGTTCATCTAAAAAAGGAAAATGATGCAGATATCCTGTACATAATATAATTACGTCCGCTTCTTGCTCTGTTCCATCTTTGAAAATTGCTTTGCTACCCTCTAATCTATCTAGATAATAAACTTCTTTCATACCTGAAGGCCATTTAAAACCCATTGGATTGTGTCTATAACCAATTGTTACGCTTTTAGCTCCGTATTTATTACATTGTAGTGCAACATCTTCAGCTGAATAACTACTTCCAAGAACTATAACATTTTTACCTCTGAATTCTTCAGCATCTCTAAAATCATGAGAATGCATTATTCTTCCTGGAAAAGAACTCATGCCCTTGTATTCAGGTATAAATGGAACCGAAAAATGTCCTGTTGAAACAACAACATAATCAAACTTGTCGTGTAATATTTTATTGTTAGTTTTATCTTGATAGCTTACTTCAAAATTATCTGAATTATAATTTACACTCTTTACACTCGTGCTAAATTTTATTTTGCTTTTAATGTTTCCTTTGCTCACTCTCCCAATTATATAGTTGTATAATACTTCTCTTGGTGGAAATGACGGAATAGCTTTACCAAAATGTTCATCAAATGAATAATCTGCAAACTCTAAACATTCTTTTGGTCCATTTGACCATAAATATCTATACATACTATTGGGAACAGGGTCACCATATTGATCAGAACCAGTTCTCCAACTGTAGTTCCATAATCCTCCCCAATCATCCTGTTTTTCAAAACATACAATTTCTGGAACTTTTTCTCCTTTTTTCTCAGCATGTTCGAAAGCCCTTAACATTGACAGACCACACGGTCCCGCACCAATTATCGCTATTTTGTTCATATAAACTGTATAATTTTAAAAGTTATTCTATTAATAAAATCAAAAAAATAAAACTATTTTTTCTTTGAAATTACTTGTTAATAATAAATAGTTAAATTTAGTAATTTATTTATGAAAAAAATTCTGATTATTGGAGGTGGGGCCATGGGCTCAGCCTTTTCTATTCCATGTATAGACAATAATCACAAAGTATTTATAACAGAACCATACAGTCAAAGATTTATTAAAAATTTATCATCAAAAAATAAATTTCATTCAGCTTTAAAAATAAATCTTCCGAAAAAACTTAAATTTAAAAAATATTCTAATAAATTATTTTATGAAAAATATGATCTTATAGTTATAGCATTAAGCCTAACAGGTATCAATTTTATTGCGAATGAATTAAAAAAATTTAAAGTAAAATCTCCAATTTTAGTACTTACAAAAGGTCTAAAATATGAAAAGCTAAATAAAAAGATTTTTACTATTTCACAAACCCTTTTAAAAAGTTCTCCTAAATTAAACTTATCAGTTTTGAAAGGACCATGTTTAGCTAAAGAATTAGCTAGAAAATGCAAAACTAGTGTGATCATCGCTAACAAAAATATTAAGATTGCAAAATTGTTAGGTAAAATGATTTCTACAAAATATTATTTGATCGAATATTCTAAAGATGTGATTGGTGTTGAAATCTGTTCTGCAATAAAAAATATTTATTCTATGATAATTGGTTCTGGTTTGAGTTTGAATAAATCTTCAAGTTTGTTTCAAAAATCATTGTCAGAAATGAAATACATAACTAAAAGTTTAAAAGGAAAAGAAGATACAGTTTTAAGTTTAGCAGGTGTTGGAGACTTGTATGTAAGTGCTGCAGGTGGAAGAAATAGTAAAATGGGAAACTATTTAGGGCAAGGTTTTACTTTCCAAAGGGCTAAAAAAAAGTTTATGGCAAATGATACTGTAGAAGGTGAACAACTTGTGAGAGAAATTGCGCCTTTTATTTTAAAAAAGTTTAATTCAAAAAAAATTCCTTTGATGTTTCAAATGATTAGATCAATTCTAAAAAATAAAAAATTCTTGATTTAAAAAATAATATATTTGTTGACTTTTTGAGTTATAGAGACTTTTTAAACCTATTGTCATTCATTTCTCTCGCTGATACATTTACTGTGTTAATCAACGAAAAGAGGGGAAATCAATGATTAAAAAAATAACAATAACTGTTTGCGCGCTAATATTTTTTGTAACAAATATTAGTTTTGCAGACATCACTTTTTGGACTACAGAAGTTCAACCAGCTAGAATGGCAAAACAAGAAGCTATGGCCAAGGATTTTGAGGCTAAAACTGGCATTAAGGTTGAAGTTATTCCTGTAGAAGAAAAAGATTTAGGAACAAGAGCAACAGCCGCAGCCGCAGCTGGTGATCTTCCGGATGTGATATACCATACTTTACAGTATGTTTTACCTTGGGCTGAAGCTGGAATATTAGATGTAGATGCTAATAATGCAGTTGTTAAGGAACTTGGCAAAAAAACTTTTGCACCAGGCGCATTAAACATGGCTAAAAGTGGATCTAAAATAGCAGCTGTACCAGTTGATGGTTGGACACAAATGGTTGTGTACAGAAAAGATTTATTTGAAAAAGCAGGTCTTGAACCACCAACAAGTTATGAAAATATAACTAAAGCAGTAGAAGCGCTTTCTGGCGACGGAATGTTTGGATTTGTTGCAGCTACTAAAACTGATGAAAATTTTATGAGCCAGGTTTTAGAGCATGTTCTTTTAGCAAATGGAGTTAACGTTGTTAAAAAAGGTGGAGTAAAAAAACAAGGCAAAAAGTTAAAGGCAGCTTTAGAGTTTTATAAAGTTATTGCAAATGCAAGTCCTCCAGGAGAGTTATATTGGAAACAATCTAGAGAATTGTACTTTGCTGGAAAAACTCCAATGATAATTTGGTCACCATTTATAATGGATGAACTTGCAGGCTTAAGAGATTCAGCTCCTCCAACAATAAATGACGATCCAACTTCTGGTGAGTTAGCTTCTAAAACTGGTTTTATAACAAATCTGAAAGGTCCTAATAATAGAAAAGGGGCTGCTTGGGCTGACGTCAGATATTTTGGAATAACTGCTGATGCTGACACTGAAGAAGCAAGTGCATTTATCAAATATTCAATGGATGAAGGTTATACAAAGACACTTTCAATCGCACCAGAAGGTAAATTTCCTGTGAGAAGAGGAAATGCTAGCGATCCTGAAGCATTTACAAAAGCATGGAGTAAATTACCTGTTGGAGTTGATAGAAAAGCGCCTTTGTCAGACTTATATTCAGAAGATGTAATAAATGATATAGTTGCTGGATTAGATAAGGCTAAAAGATGGGGTGTTAAAGAGGGCGAACTATCTAGAGCATCTAAAATTATTAATAACAAGTTTATTAATAGAATAACTAGATTATATGTAGACGGACAGATTGATATTGATCAAGCAGTAGACATGATCAATCAAAAACTGGTTCAATTCTAGATTATAAAATAAATTTTAATGAAAGCGGATAATGTGTATTATCCGCTTTTATTATGAGCGATACACTTTCAAAAATAGAAAAAAGAACTGCCTATATTTTATTATTACCTGCAGTTTTTCTTGTTTTTTCAATCATATTATTTCCTATATTTGCTAATGTTTGGATTAGTTTTAAGGAAGTAGGCCTAAAAGATATAAGAATTCCAGAACCTAGAGCAAAAAAAATAGTTAAATCGATTAAAGATAGCTCAGATGAGATAAAGATAATTTATAAGTTAAGAAACAGCTCGTTAATATTGGATATACGGGATGTAAAATTTCAAGATAAAACCCCAAAGAATGTTGAACCCGTAAATTTAGATGAAAGATGCCAATTTAAATCAAATATTATTAATTGTAATTTTGGGAATTGGAAAGCTAAATACAAAGAGAATTTTCAAATCATTTTAAAAAATAAGAAGGGTGAAAAAATCTACAAAAAAGAAATTAAGTCTATTAAACCAAAATTATCAGGTGAATCAGACAATATTCTTTTAAATACCAACTTCACATTAAAAAATTTTAAAAAAGTTTTTTTTCAAAACGAATTTTTTGATCTTTTAATGACAACATTTTATTATACTTTTTTTGGGACAATAGGATCAATAGTTTTTGGAATTTTAGCAGCTCAGCTTGTAAATCAAAAATTTTTTGGAAGAACATTTATGAGAAGCATACTTCTTTTTCCTTATGTAGGACCTGTTGTTGCCTTAGCATATACTTGGGAACTATTATTGGATCCTTACAGTGGTACTTTAAATAACCTTTTATTAAATTTTCAAGTTATTCAAGAGCCTTTAAACCTACTAGGTCAAAAATATTTAACTATTAATTTTTTTGGTTTTGATTTGAAATTAAGATTAGCATTAACAACTGTTATTATTTTCGAAATTTGGCGTTATTTCCCTTTAGCTTTTCTTTTTATATTAGCTCGTCTTCAGGCAATCCCTAAAGAATTATATGAAGCAGCTGATGTAGATGGTGCGGGACCTGTCCAAAAATTTGTCAGTATTACACTTCCTCAAATCACAGCAGTTATATCTATTTTATTTATGATAAGATTTATTTGGAACTTTAATAAGTTTGAGGATATTTTTTTACTTACTGGTGGTGCATCTGGTACGAGAACTTTACCAATAAATGTTTATGAACAAGGATTTACAATATCTGATATTGGTATGGGTTCTGCTGTATCCATTGTAATTGTTGCTCTACTTTTAATTTTTATGTTTGTCTATTTTAGACTTTTAGGGAAGAGAGCAGATGAAAATTAGATCTTTAATATTATATTCATTCATTTCATCAATTTTTTTATTTTCTGTAGTTTCTATTTGGAAGATTTTATCAACATTACAAGGTATCGATTTAAAGAATTTTAATTTTGCGATTATATTATCTCTTGGTATAGGAATTTCCCTGATTAATCTTGTTATTGGAGATAAACTAAATAGTTATATAAAATCAATAGTATTTGCATCTTTCTTCACTTTAATTGATGGATTTATCATCCAAAACATGCCTATTTGGTATAATATTGGTGTATTTGGAATTATTATTTTCTATTCTTTTAAAATTGATAAATACAATCAAAAAAACTTAGAACTTGAGCATTCGTCTCAATCAGTTTTATTTGAATTTTTAACTCTTTTTGGAATAGTTTTATTTTCATTTGTAATTTTATTTCCATTTTACATGATGATAGTTACAAGCTTTAAAACACAAGCTGCACTGCTTATAAATCCTTTGGACTTTAGTATTAATTTTGCTCAAGATATTAAAGAACTGTTTAAATCTTACTTTGTCATATTTGATACTTATAAATTTGGAAGATATATACTTATCAGTACATTTGTATCAGTTGGTACAGTTATAATCACATTAATTTTTGCTATTCCAGCTGCATACGCAGTTGCAAGACTAAATTTTTTTGGAAAAAACTTTTTGTCTACTTCAATATTAATTATTTATATGTTTCCTGCTATAGTTTTAGTAATACCTTTGTATACCGTATTTAGTCAGCTAGGGTTAAGAAATAATGTAGGTGGGCTTTTAATAGTATATACAGCAACTACTTTGCCAGTTGCGATATATATGCTTCAAGGATATTTCAAAAGTATACCTAAGGAATTAGAAGAAGCTGCTATTATGGATAAATTAAATTGGTTTGGAATTATTATAAAAATTATTTTACCGTTAAGTATTCCTGCAATTTCTTCAGTTGCTCTTTATGTATTTATGATTGCATGGAATGAATTCTTGTTTTCTTTAATGTTTCTAGATAATCCAAATTCATTTACTTTATCAAGAGCGATACAATATTTGAGTGGTGATGCAGAAACCCCTAGACAATATTTAATGGCAGGATCAGTTGTAGTCACTATTCCAGTTTTATTTATTTTTGTTTATTTTGAAAAATATTTAGTAAGTGGACTAACTGCTGGAAGTGTAAAGGGTTAATGAAAAAATTTATTAATTCAGCTAAAAAGGTGTTGTTAGGTAATAAAAAAAAGGGATACACTTTACCAACCAATAATAAATTATACCCAGCTCAATGGAATTGGGACTCTGGATTTATAGCTTTAGGTTATTCACATTTTAAACTTAAATACGCTTTAGATGAATTAAATACACTTATTAGAGGTCAATGGAAAGACGGAATGATACCACATATTTTGTTTCATGATTTAAATACTAATTATTATCCAAACCATTCTGTTTGGGCCTGTGGAAATAAAATTCATTCATCTGGAATTACCCAACCTCCTATCTTGGCAATAATAATAAAGTTAATTTTAGATAAAAATAAAATTAAAAAAGAAAAAGCTGAATTTAAAAAAATTATTAAAGGTGTTTTAAAATATCACAAATGGTTCATTAAATTTAGAGACCCGAATAATTCAGGATTAGTCTCAATTTTACATCCATGGGAGAGTGGATATGACAATTCACCTCTGTGGGATGATCCGATGAGTAAAGTAAAAATTCCAAAGAATTTAAAATACAAAAGAGGTGATAACAAAGTGGTTAACCCTGAATACAGACCTTTAGACATAGATTATGATAGATATGTAACGATTAAAAATCACTTAAGAAAAAATAATTATAATCCAAACAAACTTTTCAAAGCTTCGTTATTTAATGTTGTTGATGTTGGATTTAATTCGATATTTTTGAGGGCAAATAAAGATCTTGTTAAACTATTAAGAATGTTTGATTTGAAAAGTAATGAAATAGATTCTTATATTTCAAGGTCTGAGAAAAAAATTGTTAAATTATATAATAAAAAGAATAATAGTTTTTTTAATCTTGATTTAAAAAATAAAAAAAAAATAACAATCCCATCTATTACAAATTATTTTATTTTATTTGCCGATTTAAAAGATAAAACATTAAATAATAATATTATCAAAAACCTAAAAAAACATAGCAATAAAGAAAAATATTTTTTTTCAAGTATAAAATCAGATCATCGAAAATTTGAAGAAAAAAGATATTGGCGAGGCCCAGTATGGATTAACTGTAACTGGATTATCTATCAAGGATTAAAGAATAAAGATATTAAATTTGCAAATCAAATCAAAAAGAAAACAATAAATCTTGTAAAACAAAAAGGTTTTAATGAATACTTTAGTTGCAAAACTGGAAAAGGATTCGGTGCAACCAACTTTTCATGGACTGCATCCTTATTTTTAGATTTAATTTTAGAGAATAAATATGAGTAATTATAATTGGAATTATCCTACTACTATCTGGGTTGGCAAAGATAGAATAAAAGATCTTTATTTGGCCTGTTCAAATTTAAAAATTCAAAATCCTTTATTTGTGACGGATAAGGATTTGATAAACTTACCAATGGTTAAAGAAGTAATTTCAAAAATTAAAAATAAAATTGATAATATAGTATTGTTCTCTGATTTTTCAGGTAATCCTTTTGGTGAGAATGTTGAAGAAGGTGTTAAAGAATTTAAGAAAAATAATTGCGATGGGGTAATTGCTTTTGGAGGTGGAAGTGGACTTGATGTGGGAAAAGCAATTGCATTTATGTCTGCACAAACAAGACCTATATGGGACTTTGAGGATATTGGAGATTATTGGAAAAGAGCAAATAATGAAAATATACCTCCTATAATTGCTATTCCAACCACAGCAGGAACTGGTTCAGAAACAGGGAGAGCTTCTGCGATAATAAATAAAGAAACTGGAGTTAAAAAAATAATTTTCCATCCAAAATTTTTACCATCAATAGTTATTTTAGACCCAATTTTAACAAAAGATCTTTCTCCAAGATTAACAGGAGCAACTGGCATGGATGCACTAGCACATAATTTAGAGGCATTTTGTGCACCAGGCTTCCATCCAATGGCTGATGGAATTGCAATTGAAGGAATGAAACTAATAAAGAAATCTTTATTAAATGCAGTACATAATGGTAATGACCTTGATGCAAGATCTGATTTGTTAGCTGCTGCCAGTATGGGTTCAACCGCTTTTCAGAAAGGTCTTGGTGCTATTCATTCATTAAGTCATCCATTAAATGCTAAGTTCAATATTCATCATGGATTATCTAACGCAATATTCATGCCATATGTATTAACTTTCAATAGAGAAGCTATAGAAGAGAGAATTATTTCTATTTGTGATTATCTTAATTTATCGAAAAGTTTTAATTCTTTCTTAGAGTGGATACTAGATTTGAGAAAAGAATTAGAAATACCTCATAAATTATCAGATGTGATTGATATAAATAAGCTCGATATAGATGAACTATCTGAAATGGCTTTGAATGACCCGTCAACTGCATCTAACCCCAAAACATTGACAATTTCTGATATGAAAATAATTTATAAAAATAGCATCTCTGGAGAATTGTTTAAATGAAAAAAATATTAATAGTTGAAGGTAATCTTAAAGAGGAAAATCAAAGTTTTACTGAAGGTGGAATAAAAACTCACACTGAAAGTCTAAAAGATAGTATTAGTTATTTCACAAATGATTTAGAAATTGATGTAGTTAATCCTTCATCTGATAAAAATATTTCAGAAGTAGCAAAAGGTTTAGAAAAATTTGATGGAATGATTTGGGGAGGAAGTAGTTTAAATATATATAATGATACACTAGAAATAAGAAGACAAATAGAATTTATGAGATCATGTCAAAATAAAATAAAAAAAATTCTAGCAATTTGTTGGGGTCTTCAGGTAGCCGCTACAGTTGCTGGAGGACAAGTAAAAAGATGCATGACTGGATCTCATAGAGGAATAGCTCATGATATTGAGATCAATAGTAATGGATTGCAACATCCAATTTATAAAAACAAAAATGAAACTTTTAACACTCCAGCATTCAATTTTGATGAAGTTGTAAAATTACCTAAAAATTCAATCTTGTTGGCTTCAAATCCTATAAATAAAGTAATGGGGGTCAATTTCAAATCTGGAGTAAGTGATATTTGGGGAATTCAATACCACCCAGAAATTACTTATGATAAAATGATAAGTCTTATTCATTTTAGAAAAGATCGTCTGTTAAATAATAAAGCTTTTGTTGATGAGCAGGAGATAAATAATCATGTATCTATGATTGCAGAGGAAAATAAAAAATCAAATAAAGATCTTAGAATGCGAGAACTTGAAAATTGGTTAAATTATCTTTTAAAATAATCCTTCTGTTTCACCTTTATCATTAATTTTTATTTTATCTGCAGCTGGCACCTTTGGTAACCCAGGCATAGTCATTATAGCACCGCAAACAACTACGATAAATTCTGCTCCTGATGATAACCTTACTTCTCTTATTGGTAGGACATGTCCGGATGGTGCGCCTTTTAAATTAGGGTCTGTAGAAAAACTATATTGTGTCTTTGCAATACAAATTGGCAAGGATTGGTAACCTGTCTCTTCAAAATTTTTTAATTGTTCTCTTATTTTAGTATCCGCTACAACTTCACTTGCTCTATACAATTCCTTAGCAATCGTCTCAATTTTTTTAAATAATGATATTTTATCATCGTATAAAAATTTGAAGTCACTTCCTTTTTCACACAGTTCAGCAACATTGTTTGCTAAATCTACTGCTCCTTCTCCACCTTTTTCCCAATGTTTAGATATTGATGCTGTTACACCTTTTTGTTGACAAAATTTTATAACTTCATCGACCTCTTTGTCTGTATCCAAAACAAAGTGATTAATAGCTACTGTAACAGGCAAGCCAAATTTTTGAATATTTTCAATATGTCTTTCTAAATTCACTAATCCTTTTTTTACAGCATCTATATTTTCATTTTTAAGTTCATCTTTGTTAACACCACCGTGCATTTTTAATGCTCTTATAGTTGCTACAATCACCACACAACTTGGTTTTAATCCTGATTTTCTACATTTTATATCTAAGAATTTTTCAGCACCTAGATCCGCACCAAATCCTGCTTCAGTAACAACATAGTCTGATAGTTTTAATGCAGTTTTAGTTGCTAATACAGAATTACAACCATGCGCAATATTAGCGAAAGGACCTCCATGGATTATTGCGGGATTATTTTCCAAAGTTTGAGTTACATTTGGTCTAATTGCATCTTTTAACAAAACAGTCATTGGACCATGTGCATTTAAATCTTTTGCATAAATTGCTTTTTTATCTCTTGTGTATGCAACAGTTATATTTCCAATTCTATTTTCAAGATCATGTAGATCATTAGATAAGCAAAAGATCGCCATGATTTCAGATGCAACTGTAATATCAAAACCATCTTCTCTTGGGAAACCATTTGCAACACCACCAAGATTAATATTGATAGATCTTAATGCTCGATCATTCATATCAAGCACTCTTTTCCAAACTATTCTTCTTACATCTATATTTAATTTATTTCCCCAATAAATATGGTTATCTATTAAAGCGGATAAAAGATTATGAGCAGAAGTGATTGCATGAAAGTCACCTGTGAAATGAAGATTTATCTGCTCCATAGGAACAACTTGCGCATAACCACCACCAGCTGCGCCACCCTTCATTCCAAATGAAGGACCTAAGCTCGGCTCTCTTAAACAAACAATAGATTTTTTACCTATTTTATTTAATCCATCAGACAATCCCACTGAAGTAGTTGTTTTTCCTTCTCCAGCTGGAGTAGGAGTAATTGCTGTAACTAATATTAATTTTCCGTCTTTTTTATTATTAAATGTTTCAAGATATTCCAGTTTGATCTTAGCTATGTATCTACTTATTGGACTATATGCCTCAGCATTATCTGGAACACCAACTCCATCCAAAATCTCTTGAATTGGTTTCATATTTGCTTCTCTTGCAATTTGGATATCTGTTTTTGACATTTGGTTTAAAACTTATAATAAATTAGTGTGCAAAATTTCTATACTTTTTTAATAGGATTTTAAACATCTAAAAAATATATATATAAAAAATAAGAAAAAATTTAAGTTTAATTAGATAAAATTAAATAATGCAAAAATACTCAGTTTTTAGTCTAATAAAAAATGCATTCTCAGATCATCAAAATTGGGAAGTTGCATGGAAAGACCCAACACCTAAAAAAGAATACGATGTAATTATCATTGGTGGGGGAGGCCATGGATTAGCTACCGCATATTACTTAGCAAAAGAACACAACATTACAAATGTTGCTATCATTGAAAAAGGTTGGATAGGTGGAGGAAACGTTGGAAGGAATACTACAATTATTAGGTCTAATTACATGCATGATGAGAATGGTTTGTTTAGCGAATTTGGTATGGATCTTTGGAGAAAGATGAGCCAAGATTTAAATTACAATGTAATGTTTTCCCCAAGAGGAATAATTAATCTTGCCCACTCAGATGCACAAATGAATGCCTATTCAAGAAGGGGAAATTCGATGCGTTTGAACGGCATTGATGCGGTTTTGTTAAATAGAGAAGAAGTTCAAAAGTTAATTCCAATGGCAGACTTTTCTGACAATGTAAGGTTTCCAATTTTTGGAGGCTTGATGCAACCAAGCGCTGGAACAGCAAGACACGATGCTGTTGCCTGGGGTTATGCGAGACAAGCAGACTCTATGGGTGTTGACATAATTCAAAATTGTGAAGTTACGGGATTTGATGTCTCAAATGGAAAAATTCTTGGAGTAAGAACTTCTAAAGGAGATATTAAAGCAAAGAAAGTTGGTTTATGTGTTGCAGGAAGTACAAATATTTTGGCAGAAATGTTAAATATGACTTTACCAATTGAAACTCATTTGCTTCAAGCATGTGTATCAGAGCCTATTAAACCTTTGCTTGATCATGTTGTTACATTTGGTGCAGGACATTTTTATTGTAGCCAATCAGATAAAGGAGAAATGGTTATGGGTGGAGACTTAGATGGATACAATAGTTATTCTCAAAGAGGAAACCTACCAACTCTTCAACATGTTTTAACAGAGGGGATTGCAATGTTTCCATTTCTTAGCAAATTAAAAATGTTAAGAACTTGGGGTGGAATAATGGATATGTCCATGGACGGATCGCCAATTATTGATAAAACGCATATTAATGGATTATATTTAAATTGTGGTTGGTGCTATGGTGGATTTAAGGCAACCCCAGCTTCAGGGTGGACTTTTGCACATACAATTGCTCAAGATAGAGTTCATGATTTAAATGCCGGTTACAGCCTCAACAGATTTAGCACTGGAAATTTAATTGATGAAAAAGGCCTAGGAACTAAAACCTGGATATCATAAATGTTATATATCAACTGTCCACATTGTGGACTTAGATCTCAGAATGAATTTGCTTATGGCGGAGATGCAACAGTAAAGCGTCCTGAACTTAATAAAGAAATAAGCGATCAAGAGTGGGATAATTTTGTATACTTAAGAAAAAGTCCAAGAGGAAAACATTTAGAATTATGGCATCATATTTCTGGATGTAGACAATGGATTAAAGTTGAGAGAGATACATCAACTCACGAAATTTTTAAAACTTATAAAGCAAACGAAGCAATAGAATAATGTCCCAGGATTTTAGATTAGATAATGTTGGAATGGTCAATAGAGAAAAAAAAATCTCGTTTAAATTTAATGGCAAAAAATATTTTGGTTTCGAGGGAGATACTATCGCATCTGCCTTAATAGCGAATGGAGTTCATTTAGTAGGTAGAAGTTTTAAATATCACAGACCTAGGGGTTTTTTTGGAGTTGGCGTTGATGAGCCCTATGCAATTCTGCAGTTAGATAGAAATAATGAAAGAGATCCAAATATAAGAGCAACAGAACAAGAAATTTTTGAAGGGCTTGAGGTTAAGAGTGTTAATTGTTGGCCTAGTGTAAATTTTGATATTGGGGCGATAAATAATTTCTTAAAAATGTTTTTTCCAGCTGGTTTCTATTACAAAACATTTATGTGGCCTCCTAGCTTTTGGTATAAAATATATGAACCTTTTATTCGAATGGCGGCTGGATTTGGAGAAGCTTCAATCAAACATGATAAAGAGAGATACGAGCATAAATATGAGTATTGTGATTTATTAATAACGGGATCTGGACCTTCAGGTTTAGCAAGTGCTTATGCCGCTGCCAAGAACGGAGCCCGAGTAATATTAGCTGAGGATAAACCAAGATTTGGAGGCAGCTTATTAACAAGTGATGTAAATATCGGAAACCAAACTGGAGTTGAGTGGACAGAAAAAATTATTGCAGAACTAAAGTCCATGCCTAATGTTACTGTAAAAAATAGATCGCAAGTTTTTGGTTACTATGATCACAATATGTTAGTAATGTCAGAGCGTATTAGTGATCACTTGCCAAAAACCCAAAAATATCTACCTAAACAACGTTTGTGGTACATAAGAGCAAATGAAGTATTGATTTCATCAGGTTCAATTGAAAGACCTTTAGTTTTTGGAAATAATGATACTCCAGGAGTTATGTTATCGTCAGCTGCCAAAGAGTACATGAAAGTTTATGGCGTATTAGTTGGAAAAAAACCTTTAATTTTCACCAACAATGATAGTGGCTATGAAACCGCAATTGAATTTAAAAAAAACGGGGTAAATCCAATTATATTGGATACAAGAAGCGATCCCTCTTCAGACATTATAGCTGAGGCAAAAAATTTAAATATTGAAATTAAATTCTCACATGTAGTTGTTGCTGCAAAAGGCTATAAAAAAGTTAAATCAGCAGATATTGCTAAAATATCTGACGATAAAAAAGAATTATTTAACATAGAAAATATAGAATGTGATTGTATTTGTGTATCAGGTTTTTGGACACCATCTATTCATTTAGCTTCACAGTCAGGAAACAAATCTAAATTTAACGAAAAAATTGATGCATTTGTACCAGATAAATCCAAACAACAAGAAAATACAATTGGGTCAGCAAATGGAATATTTACATTAGAGGAAACAATTAAGGATGCTTTTGATAAAGGTTTTGATGTTTCAAATAAAATAACTGAAAAAAATAATAAAGTTTCAGTACCAACAGTAGTAGAAAAAAAATCAACAGATCATGACAAATTTTGGTGTGTTCCTTTACCAAAAGGTAAATCTTATAAAAGGTTTTTAGATTTTCAGAATGACGTAGCGGTTTCTGATATTGAGCTAGCTCTAAGAGAAGGTTTTAGGTCTATCGAGCATGTAAAAAGATATACAACGCTTGGTATGGCTACTGACCAAGGAAAAACGAGTAATTTAAATGGATTACAATTAGTTTCTGATATTGAGAATAAAGTTGTTCCACAAGTAGGACATACGACTTTTAGACCTCCTTATACCCCAGTTTCAATTGGAGCAATTGTAGGAAGAGAAGTTGGTAAGCATTCTAAACCAACAAGGAAATCACCTATGCACTCATGGCATGAAAAAAATAATGCAGTATTTGTTCATGCAGGAGTTTGGTTAAGACCAAGATATTACAAACAAGGAAATGAAGGTTTATTTGAAGCATCAAAAAGAGAGGCAAAGAATGTAAGACAAAATGTAGGCGTATGTGATGTTACAACATTAGGTAAAATAGATGTTAAAGGACCAGATGCAGCAGAATTTTTAAATAGAGTTTATACTAACGCTTGGCTTAAACTTCCAGTAGGTAAAGCAAGATACGGTGTAATGTTAAGAGAAGATGGAATTGTAATGGATGATGGAACAACAACAAGGATTTCCGAAAATCATTATCACATGACAACTACAACAGCTCAAGCAGCAAATGTTCTATCTCATTTAGAATATTATTTACAATTAGTGTGGCCAGAATTAAATGTAAACGTTGTATCAACCACAGAGCAATGGGCAGGTGCAGCAATCGCAGGACCTAATTCTAGAAAATTATTAATGAAATTATTCCCTAATTTAGATGTTTCAAACGAAGGTTTGCCATTTATGGGTTATAAAGAGGCTGATTTATTTGGAGTTCCTGCAAAAATTTACAGAATTTCGTTTTCTGGTGAGTTAGCATATGAGATTAACGTTGAATCTGATAACGGATATTTCATGTGGGAAAAAATAATGGAAGTTGGAAAAGAATTTCAAATACAACCATATGGAACTGAAGCTTTATCAACTCTAAGAATAGAGATGGGTCATGTTGCAGGATCTGAATTAGATGGAAGAACAATCCCTTATGATGCATCTTTAGAAGGGCTAGTTAGTAAGAAAAAAGATTTTATAGGTAAAAGATCTTTAAACAGATCTGCCTTTACATCTACGGATAGAGAAAAATTAGTTGGTGTAGTTCCAATTGATAAAACTACAAGTATACCCGAGGGATCTTACATAGTAAAAGATCCCAAAGCAAAATTACCTAATCCAAAATTAGGTCATGTTTCCGCTTCATGTTGGAGTGTTGAATATGATAACCCATTTTCTTTAGCAATAATTAAGGATGGTAAAAATATGATAGGACAAAAACTCTTTGCTATGTCACCTTTAAAAAACAAAACAATACCTGTAGAGATTGTCTCTTCTCATTATGTAGATCCTGAAGGAAAGAGAGTTAGATCATGACGATGATATCACCTTTGCAGAACATTCATTCAGAGGGCTCTTATGGAAATTTTGAAAATAAAACTGAAAATGAATTATTGAAAATTTCTGAGTTAAAAAATTTATTAATTGTTCAAATAGTTCAGTACAAAAATTCTTCAATTAAAATAAATGATATAAAACTTAATAATTTGCAATTTGTTAATGAAGCACAAAAAGTTGTCGCAAATGAAAATTTAAGAATATTGTGGAATTCACCAAACAATTGGCTTGTTGTTTCCAAAAAAAAAGAACTTTTTAGTGAAATTTTGAAAAATTTTAATGATAGCGACTTTGCTGTTACAGACCTCTCACACTCAAAAGCAATTATAGAAATAGAAGGACCTAATGTTAAAGAGGTTTTAAAAAAAGGTTGTCCGTTTAATTTCAATATATTTAGTAAAAATATGTGCATCAACTCATCATATAACGGAATATCTTTTTTAGTTGATATGGTTGAAGATGATCCTGAAAAAGCTAGAATTTTTTCACTTCGTAGTTTTGGGGAATCTATGTATCACTCAATAACTGATGCTTCACTAGAATATGGCTATAAATGTATCTAGAAACTATTCAAAAGTTTTAAATCTTGTTTTTTGAATAATAAATACGAATAAAATTGGTAAAATTAAAGTCAGTAATGTTACAGTTATTAATAATATTCCCAATTCTGAGTAGTCAGCAGTCGTCAATATTGCATTTGTCACTTTATCTTTGACTTCACGAGTAATTGTGTAAATTTCATTTAAGTATTTTGTTCCTAAAGCACTTGCTGATAGCGCCAAATTTGTAAAAGACGCAAAAACTGCAAAAAAGGTAGCTTTTAAGTGCGAAGGCGCATTCTTTGCAATCCATGCTAGTAAAGGTATCATTGAGACCTGACCTAAAGGTGACTCTAAAGCTGTATTAATTAGTGCAATAAATTTAGCATCAACAATTCCATTTGTTATTGATGAAGTCCAATTATGAAATCCGTAATACATCCCAACACTTGGCAAAAATAATATTGCACCAGCAATTGACAAAACTACAATAATTTTTGCTATTGAATTATTTGACATAAAAGGTCTAAGCAAAATAATTCCTAATAATGTTAAGACCGAAGCTAGTAATGATAATATAGAAAAAAACTGCTCGTTAAATTTAAGCTCATCTATTTCGAACCAAGATAGTCCTGGACCTGGACCTGGCATTGCTCTAAATACGAATATAATCACAGCCGTCCCGACAATCGTAGATCTTAAATTTTGAGGCAGTTCTTTTATCAATTTACTCATCAGGAACAAAATAATTACCATAGATCCTAAAAAAACTATTTCTTGAGCAAAAGGAACTCCGAAGGAACCAACGCTTAGTGTAAAAATTACAAAAATTAAACTACCACCTAAAATCCACCAATTAATCTCTGTTTTTTCATGTTGGTAATTATCTTCGTTACCGACTAAACCCTGACCAATTAATTTATTTTTCTTTTTATTTTTAAGATAGTTAGCAAAAATTACACCTAAAATTGAAACAAATGGTATTACTAGTGCATAAATATAAATTGATCCATAGAGCTCTATTTTTTCCGCTTGGTCTAAACTATCTACGCCTTTAAATAAGATTACATTTACTAAAGCGACTAAAACAGTACCACCGATAATTGCAAATCTTCCAAGTGTCTGCATTGTAGTATGCATTGTTTTAATCTGATCTTGTGAAAATTTTTGACCTTCTTCATTAACAATTGGAACAGCTTCTACTGTCATTGCATCTGCAACAACATCTTGAACCACATATCCAATTGGAGCTAAAAGAACACTTATTACAAACCAAGTCTCTACTTTTAGAATTGTGGACATCCATTCCGTATGGATAATTAATCCATACATTATCAATAAGCTTAAACTAATTAGTGTAGCTCCTACATAAACCATATAATTTTTTTTGTTCCAAATTAGATCTACTAAATGACCTAATGGCATTTTTAGTGCCCAAGGAATGCCAGCCCAAAACCCTAGCCCAGCAAGAAAGGCTGCTGATAAATTTAGATAATCTTTAATAAAAAATGTACCCACTATTCCTGTTAAACCTGAAATTCCAGCTGCAAGATAAATCATTAAAGGTGGTAAATAAGATAGTTTAAATTGTCTTCCTAAATCTAGTAAAGTGGAGTCGATAAATTTGGAAATTTGATTCATAAAATTATTCAATTATGTTTAATTTTATTAACTTAGTATTCTTTGTTTCATTACACCACAACTCGTAACTTTCACACACTCTCCACAGATGGTTAATAGCTCTTTGAGAAATATCTAAAGGAAAATGGCTTTTTGCATAGTATAAATCAGGAAATTTAATTAATTGCTTCATCATTGCTTCTTTTTGAACATTTAAAAGTCGAATTACTTCGGTAGAAATTTTTTCTCCAGAATTATTATCAATATAATTATTTTTTTTTAACTCTTCAAACCAATCATCATGATACTTACCACTACTTATTTTTTCATATAATGGTGAACCCATGAATCTTTCCATAGCATCAATATTACTTATATTTTGCTCTTTACTTTTAATTTCACTTATTGCCAAATAAATAACCTCTGCAACATAAAGTATATAAGGTTTGGTCAAATTTTTTTTCATGAAATTATAAATTTAAACTATAATAACACGAATTTGGATCCTCTTTGTAATGTGCAAAAGGTTTGCATTTTTTGAATCCAAAATTTTTAAATAATTTTCTTGCTGGGGCAAAAAATTCTCCAGCGCCTGTTTCAACACTTAATTTTTTAATTCCAATTTTTTTTGATTTATCTATTAAATGTGTGATAATTTTCTCTCCATATCTTTTTTTCCTAAATTTGTCCGCAACCCTTATTGACTTAAATTCCCCATGTTCTTCTGAAAGGGTTTTTAAAGCTCCGCATCCAATTAAATCATTATTCTCCCATAAACTCCAAAATTTTATACTGGGAACTCTCAAACCTTGCACATCTAACACATGTGAACTGCCTTCTGGTGATACAGATCTTAATTCAATAAAATGAATTCTTAGAAGCTCATTTACCTGTGGGTTATCAAAGTTATTTTCTATTGATTTAATCATTTTGAAGAACATATAATCGAAAAACAAATTAAACCAATATTAAATATATGTGTGGAAGATACGTAGTTACGAATGCTGTTACAAAAACAAAAAATATCGTGAAAACTGCGATTAATGTTCAAGACAGTGATAATTATAATGCACATCCATATCAAAATCTTCCTGTGGTCAAGAAATATAAAAACGGCAATACTGTTGAAAATCTTAAATGGGGAATTATTCCATCCTGGGCAAAACAGAAAGACTTTAAAGCTTTGATAAATGCAAGATTAGAAACAATTGATGAAAAGGTCTCATTTAAAAAACTTATTAAAACGCAAAGATGTGTAGTTGTTGCCGATGGCTTCTATGAATGGAAAAGAACAAAAGATAACAAAATTCCATATTATTTTTTCAGAAATGATAAAAAGACAATTTTTATAGCTGCAATTTACGATGAAGGCCAATTTTGCATGATAACTGAGGAGGCAAGCCAAAATATTTCAGAAATTCACCATAGACAACCAGTAATACTTTATGAAAAAGATATAGATAAATATTTAAACATCGAACATTTTGGTTCAACTTTTTTAAAAGAGTGTAACAAAGTAAGTTTGGCTTTTCACGAAATATCTAAGGATGTCAATAAACCAACAAATAATAGCGCCTCATTAATTCAACAAATTTAAGATATTATTTTTCAATGACTGTTACATGACCCATTTTTCTTTTATTTTTTATATCTTTTTTAAGATAGTCAAAAAAGAATTCGTTCTCAGAAAATTTTTTGTCTCTATATATTAAAATATCATCACCTATTAAATTTATCATTTTGGCATTATATATTTTCTTTGTTTTAATTTTTTCTAAACCACATACAGCTCTAACATGATTTTCGAATTGACTTATATTGTGAGAATTAATTGTCAAATGTCCTGAGTTATGAACTCTGGGAGCTATTTCGTTAGCATATAAATTATCATTTTTGTCAATAAAAAACTCTACACATAATGTTCCAATATAATCTAAGTCCTCTACAATTTTTTTTGACCACTCAGTGGATTTAATTATAATTTCTTTCGAAATATTTGCAGGGATTTTAGAGTGTTTTAAAATTTGGTCTTCATGAACATTTTCAATTGGTTCATATATTTCATATTTTTGATTACCAAATCTTGTAATGATAACAGATATTTCTTTTTTTAAATTAATGAATTTTTCTAATATGTATTCTTTAGAAAAATCTATTTCATTAGATATATCCTTTTTGCTATTTAATTTGTATTGACCCTTACCATCATATCCTAATGTAGTTGTTTTTAGCAATCCTGGCAAAAAATTTTCATTTTCTTTTAATTCGTCTATATGTTTTATAGAAACATATTGGGTAGTTTGAATATTTATATCATTGAGAAAATTTTTCTCTGTCAATCTATTTTGGATTAAATTATTAATCTCAGGTTTAGGTAAAACTGTTTTTTCATTATTTATACTTTGAAGAATATGAAATGGAATATTTTCAAATTCGTAAGTAACTAAATCGACACTATCGATAAATTCCTGAGTAATTGATTTGTTATCATATTTTCCATATATGAATTTTTCCGTAAAGTTTTTAGCTGGCGCATTCTCATCATCGCTTAAAATAACAGTTTTAATGCCAATTTTGTTAGCAGCTACTGACAGCAAACTTCCAAGTTGACCTCCACCTATAATTCCTAAAATAGGATTTTTCATTTAATTTGGTTTTTTCTTAACAGATTTGGATTGTTTAGATCTCCATTTTATTAAGCTGTTTTTAATTTTAGGATCAAAATTAGAAATTATAGATGCTGCATACAATGCAGCATTTATGGCACCATCAGTTCCTATGGCAACTGTTCCAACCGGAATACCTTTAGGCATTTGGGCTATAGATAAAAGACTATCTAGACCTTTTAGTTTTTTACTTTCAATAGGAACGCCTATTACTGGTATTCTTGTTAATGCAGCAATCATGCCAGGTAAATGTGCAGATCCTCCTGCGCCTGCAATAATAACATTAATGTTTCTCGATTCTGCTGATTTTGCATAATTGAACATTCTCTCAGGTGTTCTGTGAGCAGAAACAATATAAGTTTCATAATTAACTTTGAGTATTTTAAGAGTTTTTTCACATAATTTCATTGTGGAATAGTCAGATTTGCTTCCCATTACAATGGATACTCTGTGACTATATCTTTTCTTTTTCATGCTAAGTTTTTGAATTAATATATCAATATAGTCTTAAAATTAAAACTAGTCGACAAAATTTGTAATAATTATAATGTGTTTTTAATATGAATTATCGAATTGATAATCTTCAATATTGCAACTGGTCAAGAGATATTTTTAAAATCAACAGAGATGCTGGACTGAACGCAGTACATGCAACAGTGGTATATCATGAAGACTATGATGAATTTATAATTAAATTGAAAGAATGGGAAAACTTATTAAATGAAAATTCAGATCTAATATTTTTGGGAAAAACTTTTGAAGATATTATAAAGGCTAAGTCAGAAAATAAAACTGCAATATTTTTTGGTTTTCAAAACTGTTCTCCAATTGAGGATGATATTAACTTAATTGAGAAAGTTCATCATCATGGATGCAGATTTATGCAACTTACTTATAATAACCAATCTCTTTTGGCTTCAGGATGTTATGAAAAAAACGATTCTGGTGTGACAAATTTTGGAAGAGAAGCTATAAAAGAAATGAATCGAATTGGAATAGTTATTGATATGTCGCATTCAGGTGAAAAAAGTACATTAGATGCTATAGACATTAGCGAAAAACCAATTGCGATTACTCATGCTAATCCGTCTTTTTGGCATAGTGCTTTAAGAAATAAATCTGAAACACTTTTAAAACATTTATCAAACAGTGGAGGAATGCTTGGGCTTTCTTTGTATGCACATCATCTAAAAGATGGAACGAATTGTAAATTAGATAGTTTTTGTGAAATGGTTGCAAAAACTGTTGAAATAATGGGAGTAAAAAATATAGGCATTGGTTCTGATCTTTGTTTGAATCAACCAGATAGTATCGTTGAGTGGATGAGGAATGGAACGTGGAGTAAAACAAAAAATTATGGAGAGGGAAGCAAAAGTAAACCAGAATTTCCTAATCAACCTAAATGGTTTATTGATGCAAGAGGGTTTAATAATTTAGAAAAAGGATTGAAAAAAATAGGTTTTAATGAAAATGAAGTAAATGATATTTTAGGAAACAATTGGTTTAATTTTTATAAAGGAATTAATTAATGGAAATTAAGTTAAGAGACCCTAAATTCCTGATGAAGTTGTCTAAACTTGGTTCTTTTCATCAATCAAAACTCTCTTTTTTGAGATCTTTCTTAAAAGAGTTTAAAGATTGGAAATATAGTAGAGACCTATTTCAATTAAATGACAAAGGATTTGGAAGAGCAATTTATTCTTTCACTAAAGAAAAAAAAACTTATTCTTTAATTTGTTTTGCAAATGAAATTAAGGATGATGAAAGATCAGATAGAGTTATTGCCACTAAATGGGATGCTGCATTTACTCTATTTGATGGAATTCCAACAAAAGAAGATGTTGATAGACTTAGTAATAATGTCCCTAAACAAGAGGTCGGAAGGCTATCTTACAAAGAACTAACCCTATCAAGAGCTAATAAATCTGTCAGGTTGTTTAATCATGTAGTTGAAAATTTATCGAAAGGTCAACAACCAGATAAAGAATTTATATCTAAAGTTGGTTATCTTTATAGAACTACTGCAGTCTATGGATCTGGTAAATTTGGTTTAGCTGATAGATTTAGGATTAAAAATAGGGATGAAATTTGTGGGCCATTTAGACTAGAGATGATGTTGGTTTATTTAGTTAGACAATTTACATTTGACCAAGTTAACCATATTGCAAAAAGTATAAGTCCTAAAAACGCTGTTGAACTAGATAACAATATCAGCAGAACTCTAGGTATAGGAAATTCTACAGGACTTGGCATGGCACCATTTATAGTAAACCATCCCACTTTACTTAATAACTGGATAACTGCTAGAGAAACAGTTTTAAAAAAAATAAGAGAAATAGAAAAAGTTTCTAAAAATGATTTAGATATTTTTTATCAGTGTTTAATTAAATCACTAAAAAATATTACTAGCTGGCATACTGAAAGTGAATTTCAAAAAGAAAAAATTAAAAATTTAATATTTGATTTAAAAAAATTTATAAAATTTATGAAAGATGAGTTTAAATTTGAAAATTCTTATCAATTTAATAATATTTATATGTGGGCTGAGGAGAATTTAAATGATGAGTGTATTGAATATATTGTTTCTATGATGATGGAGCCATATGATAAAATAGTAGATCCTTTAATATCTAATATGAGTTCAAATGAAGAAAAATACTTTAATATTCCTGTTGAAAGAACTATCGAGGATTTAAGAAATATAATTGAAAAGAATTACTCTGAAATTTTGAAAATTGATTTTAGTAAGGAAGAAAACAATAAAAATTTCTGGTTTATTTCAAAAAATAAAGAGGAGCCAAGAATAGGGGATAGGTATATCGATGATGGATCAAATTTAGAACAACCACTTGCTATCGCAAGAGATATCAAAAAGCTTTATGACATAGTATTCACAAAAAAAAATAGTTCCAAAATTGGAAAATTTTTATTGGATAATAATCATTTAAGACATGTAGTAAGAAGAGTATTTATTTCTGAAAAATGTCCTTATGCAGAAATTCAAGATAATACAATTGGTTCTAAATTAATGCCTATTGATATGTTAAGGCTTAAGTTGTCTTTTTTTGGTGCAATAAAATTTGATCCTAGATCAGACAAGTGGTTACGTATTTGCATGTTTCAGGGCGCACCTTTGCCATCTGAACTCTCAAATTTTGATAATTATTGGATGTATAATTAATTTCGTATGAGAAGTTATAGCGAAATAGAAACTACAATTAAAAGAGCAACTAAGGCAAAAGGTTTTTCATGGGGTATTTCTGAGGAAGTTGGAAAAAATATAAGATTACTTGAAATGTTTGGTTTGCCAGGACTTAAAAATCTTAACCAATACTTTAAAATTTATAATATTAGTAACTTTGAAAATATTGGAGAAATTTCACCTTCAAATACAGCAAAAGGATATTATTGTCCGATACTTTGTGGGTTAAATTTTTATGATCAATCACCTGTAATTTTAAAATTTAATGAAATTGAAATTAATAAAATAGCTTTTCCTCTCATATTTTTATCTTTTTTGAGTAGGGCGTCAGAGATTATTGGTAAAAGAATATTCTTAAAAATGGACAATAAAGAGTTTTTGTTTAATTTTAATGAATCTATTTATTCTAATTATTTAAGTGGAGATATTTTAGAAAAATCAGACAAAATAAATATTAAATTTTTAGAGAATAAAAATAACTTTTCCGAGGATGATTGGTTAGAAATGCATAAACTTTCAATTAAAACTTATGTTGAGGAAAGCGAGGAGTCTAAATCAAGAACTGCGGGAGCTGGTTTAACAGATAATGACTGATAAAATAAAAGACGATTTTTTAGAGAAAAATTTAAAAGATTTAAACGAGATTTGTGAAGAATGTCATAAAGAAGATGAAAGCGTTACGCAAAATTTAATTATGACAGGATATAAGTTGTGTAAATCTTGCAGAACCTCAAAGACTGTATTTCCTCTTTAACTAATATTGCTGACTGGAATTGAGTTCATTCTATTTATAATGAATGTTATTGAGAGAAAAGCAATTATAAGAAAAGATAAAAACACTACTCCAAAAGATTTTAAATTAGACTTTAAATTTAATATTTGCTTTGTAGATATAATTAAAGAAGCAAATATCCAAAACTGTGTAAGAAAAATAATAGGCAAAACTAAGTCTGGTGTAACTGCAAAAAACCTTATTAAACCTGGTGCGTGAGCGTACCCTACGGCAATTAATACTTTTTTAAATGGAACTCTGCTGCCTTTGTCTGGAAAAATTTTTACTCCTATTACAAAAATAAAAATTGCCCAAACAAACCATGTTAGCAAAGCTGTCAAACCAGATATGCCTATTGATGTTTTTATTATTGAATTTGCCGCTACGGCTCCTGCAACTCCATCAAGTATCATTACAAGACCGGCAAAATATATTGCAGCTTCTCCAAAGTATTTATTATCTTTGTATAAGCTTCTATCTAATTTTAACGATTTAAAAAAAATCTCTAGAAATTGTGCTAGCATAAGTTTTAAGGGAGGAGTTATTCTCCTCCCTTATAATCATTTAACCTTTTACAACTTCTCTTGTATTTGCGTTGTAAGACTCTTTAAATGGTATATCAACAACTACTGCATCTACAGGTTTGCCTGGAGTTTCAGAATATTTTTCAGGCAAGTGTACCTTAAATTTAGTTCCTAGCTTTCCTTTAGGAAAACCATTAGCATTTAGTGTCCCATCGAATGGCACATAACCCATTGCAATATTTTGTTTTTTTTCAGGGTGATACCAAGGCGAAGTAATAAACCCAATTGGCTCTCCACCACCTTCATCTGAAATTAACCAAAAATCAGGAGCGTATTCCTCAATTGGCTTTCCACCTAATTCTAATCCAACCAATTGAAGTTTATAAGGTTTATGTCCAGCTTTTAAATCAGCTTTCATTTTTTCAAGGGCTTTTTTTCCAACATAGTCAGCTTTTTTATTCCATTCACCTTTACCGGATAATGAAACTTGATAACCTAAATTACATTGGAATGGATTGTGTTGATTGTCCATATCTTGACCCCAAGAAAGAATTCCAGCTTGAATTCTTCTGTGGTGTGCAGGTGCAATAACCATTAGGCTATGCTTTTTTCCTGCTTCAAGAACTGCATTCCACATATCCTCTGCATATAAAGTACATTCTCTTAAATATATCTCATATCCGGCCTCACCAGAAAACCCCGATTGAGATATTACACAGCTTCTTCCACCAACCTTAGCTTCAGCTAAACCATAGAAAGGCATATTATCGAAATCAACTTGATCACCACATAAATCTCTCATTAATGCTTTTGACTTTGGTCCTTGAATTTGAACCGGACTTACATCTATTTCATCTATTTCTACATTAAATCTCTCATCAGAGTTTACCCCTTGTAAATAAAGTCCTATATCACTATCAGATAAACTGAACCAAAATTCGTCTTTTGATATTCTTAAAAGTATAGGATCATTTAATACGCCGCCATATGCATTGCAAAGAATTACATATCTTGCTCTCATTGGAGAGATTTTTGTAGCATCTCTTGTAATTACATAGTCTACAAATTTTTCTGCATCAGGACCCTTTACTCTAATTTGTCTTTCAACAGCAACATTCCACATTGTTACATGATTAACAATTGCATCATACTCGACCATTGCACCACCATCTTCAGGTTTTACATAGCCTCTTGGATGATAAATACGATTGTATACAGTTGCTCTCCAACAACCAGCTTGCATTGATAAATGCCAGTATGGTGATTTTCTTACACGTGTTGAAATTAACATTTCAACTTTTGTTGGTCCGCTTTGTCTTAAATTATAAGGCACTTTTCTATCAGATTGATCTACTGATGTTACGTGTCTTAGCTTACTATAGTCAAATTCTTTAGACATAGTTATTCTCCTTCAACCACTTGTTTGTTTCCTTCAAGCCGCCGAATGTATAAATGTGAAAATAATCAGTATGCGATTTAACTTTCCCAATTAGATCATTAGGGTCTTTAGGTTTCAATAAATCTAATGCCTTAGTAAAATTAGATTTAAGAAAGTTAATGGAATTTTTTGCCCCTACAATATTTGCAAACTTTATTAAGCTTGAAATTTTCATTGGCCCAGTTATCCCAACATGAACTGGTATCGTTTGTTTAGAAATAAAATCAACGATAGGCTGAGCATCAAGTAACCATTGAGTAACTATATAATCAGCATAAGGCTTTTTATCTATCATAGCTTTTTCTAAATCTGAATCGGATATATCAGGACTCCCCTCAGGATGTCCAGCAATTCCGATCTTTATCCCATCAAAATATCCTGTTTCTAACATCTGATAGGAGCTATCAAATTTTCCAATTGGTTCACGGCTACCTCCAATTACAAGAACTTGTTTTACACCTAAATCTTTACATCTTAAAACATACTCTTTTAATTCACTTTCGCTATTAATTGATCTAGCTGGAAAATGAGGAACTGGGTTAAAACCTTTTTTTACCAAATCTCCAGACTTGTCAGCAGTCTCCTTATAATCACCTCCAGGTAGCATTGTGACATATACATCTTTCACACTTGGTAATGTATCAAGATCAGTGTGAGGTCCAATTTCTAATGAAAAATTCATTAACGAATAATTATTTATTTTAAAATAACTGTCTAGAAAAATATTAGATCAAAGTGTCAGGGTTACTTTTTCTGACCTCTGTGTTTTTGAATTCTTTGACCATACTGCTGTGTAACTCTGTCAAAGATGATTGCTAGAGCTACTATTGCCAAACCATTCATCATCCCAAGTGCTAAATATTGATTAGAAATAGCTTGCAAAATAGGCACTCCAAGACCTTTAACACCTATCATTGATGCAATAACCACCATAGCTAAAGCCATCATAATTGTTTGGTTAATTCCAGCAAAAATTGTTGGTAACGACAATGGTATTTGCACAGATTTTAATTTTTGCATTGGAGTTGCACCAAATGCTTCGCTTGCTTCAAGTGTTTCTTTATCTACTTCTCTTATTCCAAGATTTGTCAGCCTTACTACCGGTGGTAAAGCATAAATACAAACTGCCAATAAACCAGGTACTTTTCCAATACCTAAAAGCATAATTATAGGTATAAGGTAAACGAAACTTGGAATAGTTTGCATCATGTCCAAAACAGGTAAAATTGTTTTTTCTGCTCTGCTTGATTTAGACATTAACACACCAATTGGAATACCAACTACAATACAAACTAGTGTTGATACAGAAATGATAGCAACTGTTGCCATACAGTTTTTCCACATTCCAAAATAACCAATAATCATAAAACAAACTATTGTTCCTATAACCAGTTTAATGCTTCTTGAACCTATCCAAGCTAATAAAGCAAATACCCCAATGACAAGGGGCCATGGACTATTTACTAATAATTTTTCCAACCAAATTAAAAAATACAAAAGTGGATCAAAAAATCCTTCTATACCGTCACCGTAAGCTCTTGAAAAATCCTTAAAACTTAAATCTATTCCCTTCTTTAATTCTCTTAATGCCGTTCTGTCCATAACAGGAATTTTATTAAAGAAGTCCATAAAAATTCTTTTAAATTAATCGAACCCGTATTTCAACGGGTTCGAAATCATATTTTAAATATTAAAGTGCTTTTTTAATTTTTGAAGCAGCATCACTTGAAACCCATTTAGTCCACACATCTTCTTGTGTTTTTAGGAATTCAATTGCAGCATCAGCACCTTCAGCTTGGTTTTCGCCCATCCAAACTAACATTCCATTCATTACTGGACCTGGATAAACTCTTTTCTCAAGATAGTTCATGCCATCAGAACCAGCAGTTTTTTTGAAATTATCAGTAGCTATTGTGAATACTTCAGATTTTACCCATGAAGATTTTTTTGGATCAGCACACTCTTGTTCTGGCTTAACTAAGCAGTTATCCCAGTTATCTTTGCCGCCCCATTCACCCATATCTACAGCTTGCATATTATATTTACCAATTAATGCTGTTGGAGACCAGTAGTAACCAAACCAGTTTTCTCCTCTTTCAGCAGCTTTAGCAATTGAACCATCAAGACCAGCAGCTGATCCTGTTTCTACAATTGCCCAACCTTTTTCTTCCATACCCCATGCTCTAAAATGGTTTCTGTTACTTAATTCACAGTTCCATCCTGGAGGGCATATGTGAAATCCACCTTTTGATGGATCCTCTGGGTGTGGGAATAAATCAGGTCTTTTTAAAATTGCATCAGCAGTAGTAAGTTCTGGATGTTTTTCTAAAGTAGCAGGAAGTACCCACCATCCTTCACCTAGACCAGTGATTGGTGCTAGATTTATTGAATGAAGTTTTCCTTCATCAACAGCCTTATTAAGAGCAACGATAGCAGCGTTAGCCCAAAATTCTGGTGCTACATCCGGCTCACCTTTTTCTTGCATAGATGTAAATGTTGGCATTGTTGCACCTGGCACAAGTTCAACTGTACATCCATATCCTTCTTCTAATATAATCTTGTCAACTTCAGCCATAAAGTTTGCAGAAGCCCAGTTCATATTAGCAATAGATATATTTCCACAAGCTGCGTTGGCAACACTTCCAAAAGAAGTTAATCCAAATATTACAGCAGCAGATAGAAGTAATTTTTTGATTTTCATTATTTCTCCTAATTAATTAATTATAAATCATCAGAACATATAGATGGGAAAATTGCAAACTAGTTTCAACTTTGAGTTGTGTTAAAATTGTCTTTATCCTCTCTTTATTTAGAAATAGATTATTAAATAAAATGAGAAAAAATTTATTATCAAGATTAGATGAGGGTCCCGTTATATTCGCAGAAGGATATTTATTTGCGATGGAAAGGAGAGGATATCTTTCTGCAGGTCCATTTGTGCCAGAAGTAGTTCTAGAACATCCTGATGTTGTTACACAATTGCATAGAGAATTTATTAGAGCTGGTTCAGATATTGTTCAAGCTTTCACCTATTATGGACATAGAGAGAAATTAAGAATTATTGGAAAAGAACATTTGCTAGAGCCGATGCAAAAAAATGCACTTAAAATTGCAAAGGATGCTGCAAAAGAATTTAAAGATTTAGACTTAATGGTTTGTGGAGATGTTGCTAATACAAATATTTTTGATCCAAAAGACAAAAACTCATTCAAAGAATGTCAAAAGATGTACGAAGAGCAAGTGCTTTGGGCCAAAGAGGCAGGAGTTGACTTTGTAGTTGCAGAAACAATTAATTGGGTAGATGAAATGAAGATAGCTTTAAAAGCAATTAAGGATGAAGGTTTGATTGCAGTTGCCAATTATGCAATACCTCGTGGTGATTTGACAAGAGATGGCCACACTGCTGAAGACGCATGTAAAATAATTGAAGATCTTGGTGCTGATGTTGTTGGTTTGAATTGTTATAGAGGTCCAGAAATGACCATGAAACTTTTAAAAAAAATAAGAAAAAAAGTTTCCTGTCATGTTGCAGGTCTTCCTGTTCCATATAGAACAACAGAGGAAGAACCAGGATTTTTGAATCAGACAGATCACGGATGTAACTGCATTCCTGGAGGAAATGCATTCCCTGTTGCTTTAGATAATCTATATTGTAACAGATTTGAAATGGCTGAATTTGCAAAAGAATGTCTTAAAGAAAAAATTAATTTAATCGGTATTTGTTGTGGTGCTGAAGCTCATCATGTTAGAGAAATGGCTGTTGCAGTTGGTAAAAAACCAATTGCCATGAAGTACATGCCAGATATGACTAAACATTTTCACCATGGGACAGACAAGACATTGAAAGACGTCAATAAAGAAATAAAATACTAATATGCAAAATCATGCAAAAGTAGTCATCATAGGTGGTGGCGTAGTAGGCTGTTCCATTCTTTATCATTTATCAAAGTTTGGGTTAAAAGATTGCGTTCTTCTAGAAAGAAATGAACTTACATCCGGATCCTCTTGGCATGCAGCTGGAAATGTACATGTGATTTCATCTGATCCAAATATTTCTAGAATGATGGCTTATACAATCGGATTGTATAAAGAAATTGAAAAAGAGTCTGGTCATTCAGTTGGCTTCAAATCAAGTGGAGGATTTTATTTGGCTTCAAATGAAGTTTGGGCGGATTATTTAAAAAGAGAGAGGTCTAAAGCAAGATATATGGGTCTTGATCAAGAATTTGTATCTCTAGAGGAAGTAAAAAAGAAAAATCCTTTAATTGATCCATCAAGATACCTTCTAGCATTGTGGGATCCTATTGATGGAGAAGTAGACCCATCAGGTGTGACTTATGCTTTTGCTAAAGCAGCAAAAGTTCATGGTGGAAAATATTATACACATACAGTTGTAAAAGACACAAAACAAAAAGAGGATGGAACTTGGGATGTGATAACTGACAAGGGTAATATTAAAGCAGAAATAGTTATTAACGCTGGAGGTTTGTGGGCAAGAGAAGTTGGGCAGCTTGCAGGAATTAATTTACCAGTTCAACCAATGGAGCATCACTACTTAATCACCGAAGCAATTCCCGAAATAGAAGCTATGGGTGATCAAAGGATTCCTATTGGAACAGATTTTGAAGGTAACATTTATTTTAGACAAGAAGGAAAAGGAATGCTTCTTGGAACTTATGAACCAAAATCAACACCATGGAAGGTTGAAGGAACACCTATGAATTTTGGTCATGAGTTACTAGAACCAAAATTAGATAATATTCAAGATAGACTGGCAATAGGTTTTGAAAGAATGCCAGCATTAGAAAAAGCAGGAATTAAAAATATTGTAAATGGACCTTTTACTTTTGGACCAGATGGATCACCATTAATTGGTCCTGTTCCAGGAATGAAAAATTATTGGGTAGCAGTGGGTGTAATGGCTGGTTTTTGTCAAGGAGGTGGAGTTGGAAAATGTATTGCTGAATGGATAATTGACGGAGAACCATCAATAGATGTTTGGGCAATGGATGTTGCAAGATTTGGAGATTATGCATCACCTCAATACGGAACAATTAAATCTTCTGAAAATTATGAACGAAGATTTATTATGACATTTCCAAATGAAACTTTACCAAAGGGAAGAAAACAAAAAACAACAGCTCTTTATGACAGGTTTGTCGATCAAGGTGCAGTTATGGGAGACAGTTTTGGTTTAGAAAATGTTTTGTGGTTTGCAAATGACAAAAAAGATGCATATGAAGAGCCAACTATTAAAAGATCTAGATCGCATAATTATGTCTCAAAAGAAGTTATTAATGTAAGAGAAAATGTTGGTTATATTGAAGTTGCTAATTTTTCAAAACATCAATTTAAAGGAAAAGATGCAAGAAAATTTTTAGATCATGTTATGGCAGGCAAACTTCCAAATCCAGGAAGAATATCGTTATCTCCGATGTTATCCTATAGAGGAAAATTATGTGGCGATCTTACAGTTTCATGCCTTGATGAAAACGAATTTATGGTTTTTGGCTCAGGTCCAGCTCAAGAAATGCATAGACGTTGGTTCGAAAGCCATTTAGATAAATTTAATGTTGAATATAAAAATAGATCAGATGAATTTCACGGAATATCTTTAGCAGGACCTAATTCAAGAAAAGTTTTAGAAAAAATAGTTAGAGATAATGTATCTAATGAAAAATTTAAATTTAGAGATTCAAGAAGAATGTTTGTTGGGGGTGTTCCAGCAATAATTAACCGAATTTCATTCACGGGTGAACTTGGTTATGAAATATATGTTGCGCCACATTTCCAAATAAAACTTTATGAGGAGTTAATGGAGGCAGGAAAAGAATTTGGTATTAAACCTTTTGGTGGAAGAGCTTTAATGTCTATGAGACTAGAAAAAAATTGGGGTGCATGGACTTTAGACTACCGACCAGATTTTACTGCTAAAGAAACTGGATTAGATAGCTTTATTAATTGGAATAAAGAATTTATTGGCAAAGAAAAAGCTAAACAAGACGATAGTTCGAATAGATTAGTTCCTTTAATAATTCAAACAAATGACATAGACGTCACAAACAATGAAGCAGTAATGAAGGGAGATAATAGCATTGGGTATATAACTTCAGGTGGATTTGCTCATTTTGTAAATAAAAGTGTTGCTTTTTCGTATCTAGATCAAAAAAATTTATCATCTGAAGATGGAATACAAGTAGAAATTAATGGTGATTTATTCAATTGTTCAATTATCAAAGAACCACTTTATGATCCAAGTGGAGAAAAAATGAGAGGGTAATGGCCCAAAAAGACGTAGGTAACAAAGTTCCAATTTATAAATTAAAAGAAACAAAAGAGGTGATGGATTTTTATGACGAATGGGGACTGGATAATAAATATGATAAAGATATGGTTGAATGGAATTATACTGGTCCAAAGGAAACTGTAGAAGTTTTCAACAAACATCAAAAAGAAAAAGATATCAATATTTATGATGCTGGATGTGGAACCGGATTGGTTGGTGTAGAGTTAAAAAAGTATGGTTTCACTAATTTTTTTGGCGCCGATCTATCCCAAAAACTTTTAGATTTGGTTCCAAATAACCTTTATAAAAAATTACATAAATTAGATTTAAATAAACCAATAAATGAAAAAGATAGTCAATACGATGCTTTAATGTGTGTGGGCACATTTACTTTTGGACATGTAAAACCACCTGCGTTAGATGAGTTTATTAGAATTACTAAAAATAAAGGTCTAATTTGTTTCACTATTAACGAGGGGATATATGAGGAATATGGATTTGATAAAAAAATTAAACAATTAAAAAATGAAAATAAATGGAAAGAAATAGAGTTTTTTAAATCTGATTATATTGCTAGTAAAGATGTAAATGCATGGCTTGGTCTATATGAAGTGACAAAATAAAATGTCAGCAATTTATAAAATTATAGATAAAAAAAAATTAGATATAGTTAAGAGACCAATTTCTAAAGCACATGGACTTCCCAACGAATGTTATACAAGTAAAGATTATACTTTAATAGAAAGAGAGAAAATATTTGAAAATAAATGGACTGTAATAGGAGTAGCAAGTTCTTTGCCAAATATCGGCGATGTAAAACCATTTAACTTATTAGGACTGCCATTATTTTTAGTTAGGAATAAAAAAAATCAGATAAAAGTTTTTCATAACGTCTGTAGTCATAGAGGAGTAAAGCTGGTAAACAAAAAAGGTAATATTAGAAATGTTATTAGATGTCCTTATCATTCATGGTCATACACATCAGATGGAAAGCTAATTGCAACACCTCATATAGGCGGGATGAACCAACATAGTAGCCCGAAATTTAAAAAAAATAAAAACAATTTAAAAGAAATAAGATCATACGTTTGGTTAGATTTAATTTTTATTAATATCAGCAATAACGAAATTCCATTTGAAACATATATTAAACCCTTAAGTGATAGGTGGGCTAAATTTTGGAAAACAAAAGATAGGAAATTAATTAATCATGCAAATGATTTTGGTTATTTTAAATTAAATGCAAAATGTAATTGGAAATTTGCAATTGAAAATTATTGTGAAAGTTATCATTTGCCATGGGTTCATCCAGGTTTAAATTCTTATTCGAAAATAGAAGATCACTATCATATTCAAGGATTACCAAACCGTTTTGCAGGCCAAGGTACAGTTGTTTACAATCCAAAATTTAAAGGTAAGAAAAAATTTCCTTGCTTTCCTAACTGGCCTAAAGAAAAAGAAAATATTGCAGAGTATGTAGCTTTGTTTCCCAATGTTATGTTAGGTATACATAAAGATCATTTCTACGCATATTGGTTAGAACCTATTAGTCATAAAAAAACTTTAGAGCATATGGAGATATATTATGTAGGTGAAAAAGCCTCAAAATCATTAGAATTTAAATCATTAAGAAAACAAAATCATAAATTGTGGGAAGATATTCAAAAAGAAGATGTAGGTATAATTCAAAGAATGCAATTAGGCCGCAACTCACATGCATATAATGGTGGAAATTTTTCTCCTGATATGGATAATCCAACACATCAATTTCACAAGTGGGTGGCAACTCATATTGTGTAGAGAATGCGAAAAATATGTACAGACCTTTACCAGATGAATTAACAATTAAAAGTTCACCAATTGAAGGTTTGGGATTATTCGCAACCAAAGAAATTAAAGCTAATACTTTTATTGGAATCACTCATATAAGAGATGAGCAGTTTGAAAATAAATATATCAGAACTCCATTAGGTGGTTTTTATAATCATTCCGATAATCCTACAGTTCAAAGAATGGTATCTAATATTTTACCCACATTAAAATTTGGTGATCCAATTGATCCTACCGCAAAAGCAAAGAAGTTTAACGAAAATGATGATAACTTAGAAAACATGTATTATAATTTGCGAGAGAAACCAGATGCAAAATATTTTTTTATGGTTTCAATAAAAGATTTGAAACCTGGAGATGAACTTTGTGCAAATTATAATTTATACACCTATCCAAAAACAGGAGTTGGTGTACAGATGTTATAGGGATGAAGTTTAACAGAAAAATTCTTTCAGAAAATCAACCAATTAAGAAATACATTTCAAAAAAAAGATTAAGAGAAGATGAAATAGATTTTGACAAACTTAGATCTTATAGACTTGACAGAGTAAGAAATGAATTAAAGAAAAATAATATTGAGGCATGTATTTTATTTGATCCAGTAAATGTAAGGTATGCATTAGATACTGTAAATATGAGTGTTTATAATATGCATAATCTTACAAGATATTGTTTTATCCCTGTTGATGGTCCAACAATATTATATGAATATTTTAATTGTGAAATATTATCTAAAGGTCTTGATTTAATAGATGAAATAAGACCAGCAATTACTTGGGATTATTTTAGCAATGGTGACCAATCAGAATTGCAACTTAAAAAATGGGTCAATGAAGTAAATGATTTATCTAACTCTTATTTTAAAAGCAAAAAAATTGCAATTGATGTAATCAATGGTCCAGCCGTAAATGAACTTAATAAAAAAGGCATTCAAGTTTTAGAAGCGAAAAAAATACTTGAACAGGCTAGAGTTGTTAAATCATCTGAAGAAATTAAATGCATGCGAGCAGCTTTAGATGTTGCTGATATTGGAATAATTAAAATGAGAGATTACTTGAAATCAGGAATCACTGAAGATGAGTTATGGTCGATTTTACATAAAACGAACATTGAAAATGGCGGAGAGTGGATAGAGTGTAGAATATTATCTTCAGGCTCTAGAACCAATCCTTGGATGCAAGAAAGTAGTAACAAGATTATTCAAGATGGTGAGATCGTATCGTTTGATACAGATATGGTAGGCCCTTATGGATATTGTGCAGATATTTCTAGAGCTTTTGTTTGCGGAAATAAATTTAATGAACATCAAAAAAAAATTTATTTAACAGCAGTTGAGCAAATTGACTATAATTCAAGATTAATTAAAGATGGAGTATCGTTTAATGAATTTACTGAAAAGGCATGGATACTTCCTGAAAAATATTACGGAAATAGATATTCAGTTATGCTTCATGGAATAGGTTTATGTGATGAGTGGCCAGCAATTAGATATCCGACTGATGGTGGAGAAAGAAGTGGTATATTTCAAAAAAATATGACAATTACCCTAGAAAGTTATATCGGCGAAGTTGGAGGTCATGAGGGAGTGAAATTAGAACAACAATATTTAGTTGGCGAAAATGGGTTAGAATTAATGTCTCATCATCCTTTAGAACAAATTTAATGAAAATAATTTTAATTATGGGTTTGCCCGGGACTGGCAAAACAACATTGGCAGAAGAACTTGCTCCAAAACTTAATGCAAAAAGATTAAATGCTGACGAAGTTAGAAAACAAGCAAATGATTGGGATTTTTCTGAAGAAGGTAGAAAAAGACAAGCTAAAAGAATGGCAGACTTTGCTTTGAAGCTGAAAAATCAAGGAAATTATGTTGTGGCAGATTTTATTTGCCCAACACCAGCAGCAAGAAGTTTATTCCCAGCAGATTTTGTTATTTGGGTAGATACGATTAAAGAAGGAAGGTTTGACGATACTAATCAAATGTTTGTTAAACCTGAAAAATATGATTTTCATGTAACTACTCAAGATGCTAAGGTTTGGGCAGATAAAATAATTAAGGAGATATCATAATGAGTTATGAATGGGATAATAAAAAACCAACAGCACAAATGCTTGGAAGATGGCAGCCATTTCATGAGGGTCACTATACTTTATTTAAAGAGATCATCAAAAAGACTGGTCAAGTGTGCATTCAAATTAGAGACGTACAAGGGGTTGATGATAATCCATTCGATTTTGAAACAGTAAAAAAAAATATTGAAAACAAATTAAATCCTGAATTTGAAGGAAGATTTAAAATAATGATGGTGCCAAATATTACAAATATTTGTTATGGGAGAGGAGTTGGTTACAAAATTGAGGAGATAGTATTATCTGAAGAGATACAAAAAATTTCTGCTACAAAAATTAGAGCTAAAATGCGTGAAGATGGTGAGTTAAAATAACTTCAATATGAATGTAAAAACAAAAAAATTAGGAAACGGAATTACAAATGTAATAATTAATGATCCTAAAACTTATAATTCACTGTCATTTAAAACTTTAAGAGATCTTTTGAATACTTTTACTAGTTTAGATAAGGATGATGATACAAGAGTAATAATATTAGAGGGATCAGGCAATAAATTCAGTGCTGGTCATAATCTTAAAGAGGTTGGTGGAATTAAAAATAGATCAAATCACTTAAAATTATTTAATCTTTGCTCAAAATTAATGATGAAAATTGTTGAAGGAAAGAAACCTGTTATTGCAAAAGTACATGGTGCAGCTTATGCAGCTGGATGTCAGTTAGCTGCAAGTTGTGATCTGGCTTACAGTACAACAAATGCCACCTTTGCAACACCAGGAGTAAATATTGGACTTTTCTGCAGTACTCCAATGGTTGCTGTAAGTAGAAAAGTAACTCGTAAAATCATGATGAAGATGCTTCTGACTGGAGATCCAATAAATGCAAAATATGCTAAGGAAATTGGTTTGATTAATGATTGTTTTTCAAACAAAAAACTAAATGCAGAAGTTTTAAAAATTGCAAAAAAAATTTCATCAAAATCAAATTTAACAATTAAAATTGGAAAACAAGCATTTTACAAACAATTAGAGATGCCACTAGGAGATGCTTATAAGTTTACAAGTAAAATGATGACTTTAAATATGGCTTCACAAGATGCAAAAGAGGGAATATCGGCTTTTTTACAAAAAAGAAAACCTAGTTGGAAAAATAAATAATAGCTATTAAGAAAGAAAATAATGAACGATAATGAAATTAAATCTATTTTAAGAAAATCAAAAACAATAGCTATGATTGGAGTGAGCTCTGAAAAAAAAGGAGAGGATAGAAAAAATCTTAAGAGAAAACCAGCAAATGTTGTTATGAAATATATGCAAAATTTTGGTTATAAAGTTATTCCTATTAACCCTTTTGCAGTTGGTGAGATTGTAAATGGGGAACAAATGATCGAAAGTTTAGATAAAATAAAGGAAGAAATAGATATAGTTGATGTTTTTAGACCCTCAAAAGAGGCTGAAGGAATTGCAAAAGAAGCGATTAAAAAAGGAACAAAAGTTTTATGGTTACAATACGGAATTCACAGTGATGAGGCAAAAGTTTTAGCAGATAAAGAAAATATCCAATTTATTTCCAATAGATGTATAAAACAGGAGTATCAAAAACTTTTTCAAAAATCTAATCCAGTTTTTCCAGTCCTTAAAGATTAATGAAAAAAGTATTTTTGGTATATGGGCATTACAACGACAAATCTTTTAATTCTGCTATAAAAGATAATTTCATAAAATCTGCTAAAGAAAATGGTCATTTAGTTGAATGTGTAGATTTATATAAAGAAAAATTTGATCCAGTATATGCTGGTGAAAATGCTGATGATATTGTCTTGGATCACAGAAGAAAAATTGACGATTCTGATTTAATTGTACTAGTTGCTCCTATATGGAATTATAGAATGCCTGCTATTGTAGAAGGTTGGATCGATAAGGTTTTAGCGCCACCCTGGGCTTTTTCATTTAAGAAACTTTTCGGCAATTATGGGTATGCTGTTGGTAAACTAAAAAGCAAAAAAGCTTTGATTTTTTGTACATATGGTTCACCCAGATTCTCAATCTCAGATTTTTTTTTAAATTTACCCCTTAGAAGAATAAAAAAAGGTATTTTTAATAAGTGTGGTATTTATGACATTACCTATAAACGATATTTTGCTGTACCATTTGTATCGAATGAAAAAAGAATTGAGTTTTTGGAAGATGTTAAAAATACAGCCAGACATTTATAGAATTTTTTTTGTATTTATATTTTTAATTTTTTCTACAAATGAATTAAAAGCTGAAATAAAAAAACCAAATCCAGATATTAAACCTAGAGAGGTAATTGAAATTCAACTTAATGCTTTGATGAAAAATGATACTCCTAGTAAAGATCATGGGATAATTCAAACATGGTTTTTTGCACACCCAAACAATCAGAGAGTAACAGGACCTATTGAGAGATTTAAAAATATGATCAAAACAGATTCCTACTCAATGCTTTTAAACCATGAGAGCTATGAAATTGTAGAGGTATATAAATCAAAGGGCGTGTCGACTTTTGAAGTGACAATTATGGACAAAGACAAAAAGTATTATAAATTTAAATGGCAAGTTGAAAAATATGAGCTCGATGGATTTTTAAAAAATTGTTGGCTTACCACTGCGGTCTCTCAACCTATGCCGATGGGTTCATCTATCTAATGAAAAAACCAAGTTTTCCAGTTAGAATTGCAATATTGATGGCTATTCTTTGCATCCCGCCAATTGGCGCGACCCAAATTGGATGGTACTATTTTGGACAAGAGATGGGGGTAAATTTTGGTATGGTTGCAGGTGTCATTAGTGTAATAACCGCAGCTTATCTAATGTATCAAATGGGATGGAGAGATGACGATGATGACGATTATGACTACTAGAATTATGTTTTGTTTATAAGAAAAATTAGGTAAAAATCGCATCATGAAATCAAAAGCAAAAGTCGTAGTAGTTGGTGGAGGCGTTGTTGGTGTCAGCGCGTTATATCATTTGGCAAAAAAAGGTTGGTCTGATGTTGTATTAGTTGAACGAAAAGAATTAACTTCAGGTTCCACTTGGCATGCTGCGGGACTTCTTCCATTATTTAATATGAGTTATTCAGTAGGACAACTTCATAAGTATGCAGTCAATTTATATAAAAGTTTAGAAGAGGAAACTGGAAAGAATGTTGGATTTAGTGTTGTATCTAATATCAGATTAGCAAGCAATAAAGACAGGATGGATGAATACCATCAGTATGCGGGTGTTGCTAAAACAATCGGAGTAGATGTTAAATTTTTAACTCCTGAACAAGTTAAAGAAATTTGGCCGTTATGTCATACAGATGATCTAGTTGGAGCAATACAACATCCTGAAGATGGCTACATTCAACCTGCGGATCTAACTCAAGCGTTAGCAACAGGAGCGAGAAATAGAGGAGCTGAGATATATAGAAACACAACAGTTTTAGCGATGAGACAAAATAAAGATGGTTGGATTGTTGAAACAGATAAAGGGTC
>CACGXV010000004.1 GCA_902577075.1 uncultured Pelagibacteraceae bacterium
TGAAGACTATTTAATAAAAATTGAAAATACTATTAAGAAAGCAAATCAAGATAATTTGTTGGAATTGCCGGAAAATTTATCTGGTATAAATGTGGATATTCCTCCTGCTAAATTTAATGGTGACGTATCAACTAATGTTGCGATGGTTTTATCAAAAATTAATAAAAAACCTCCAATTGAACTTGCAGAAATTATTTCAGGATTATTAAAAAAAAATGACAAAAATATAGATCATATTAGTGTTGAAAAACCTGGTTTTATTAATTTAAAATTTAAGAAAGAATTTTGGAGTGCTTTTATATTAGATGTTCTTAATAAACCTTCTTATGGAAGTAATTTAAACGGTAAAAAAAATAGTTTTTTAGTTGAGTTTGTTTCAGCAAACCCGACAGGACCACTTCATGTAGGTCATTCAAGAGGTGCAATACTTGGTGACGTTATTTCAAACCTATTATCATTCAATGGTCACAAAGTTACAAAAGAATATTATGTTAATGACTATGGAAATCAAATTTCTCATTTTACTAAATCAGTTTATTATAGAATAAAGGAAATTACTAATAACGAAATATTTCCAATAGAAGACAAAAATTTATATCCAGGTGCATATCTTATCGATATAGCAAAAAAAATAATTTCAAAAAATAAAGATATAGATTTTAATGACTATGACAAAATATCTGAAAAATTAAAGAAACTTTCGATTGAAGAGTCTTTAAAATTAATAAAAACAAATTTAGAAAATCTTGGAATAAAACATGATAATTTTGCTAGCGAAACCGAGGTTATAAAAAATAAAGAAGTTGACGAAGTAATAAAAAATTTAAAAGCAAAGAAATTTATTTATGAGGGAAAAATTAAAGCACCTGAAGGTGAAAATAACGAAAATTGGGTAGAAAGAGAGCAATTACTGTTTAAATCTACTGAATTTGGAGATGATAAAGACAGGGCCTTACAAAAAGAAGATAAGTCTTGGACATATTTTGCAAGTGATGTTGCATATCATAATACTAAACTGAAAAGAAATTTTGATGTTCTTGTTAATATATTAGGAGCAGATCACGCTGGTTATATTAAAAGAATTACTTCTGTCGTCGAAGCTCTTTCAGGAAAAAAAAATAAGTTAATTTGTAAAGTTAGCCAGTTAGTTAAATTAATAAAAGATAAGAAACCTTTTAAAATGTCTAAGAGAAAAGGTGATTATATAACAATTGAAGATTTAATTAATGAAGTTGGGAAAGATGCTACAAGATTTATAATGTTAAGCAGAAGTAGTGATGCTGAAATTGATTTTGATTTTGATAAAGTAAAAGAAAAATCAAAAGAAAATCCTATTTATTATGTTCAATATGCATATGCTAGAATTTCATCTGTATTCAGAAATACTCAACATGAAATTAAAAGTGATATTAAAATAACTAATTCTGAATATAAATTTGGCGATCAAGAAATCAAATTATTCAAGAAGATAAGTGAATGGCCAAAATGTGTTGAAGTATCTACAGAAAAATTAGAACCACATAGAATATCTGTTTACTTATATGAATTAGCTTCAGAGTTTCATTCGTATTGGAATATGGGTAAAGATGACATTTCAAAGAGATTTATTGAAGAGGATAACTCGATAAAAGAAGAAAAGTTAGTCTTCTTAAAATCCATAGCTAACACTATTAAATCAGGAATGGATATTTTAGGCGTTGATACACCTGAAAAAATGTAATGATAAAAGAATTAAAATATCTTTTTTATTTAATAATTATTTTCTTCTTCTTTTTTTTTACAGCTAGATATTATTTTTCAGATGAAAATATTAAAAAATCTTACAGATCTATCTCATTGATTGATGACAAAATAAATCTTATTGAAAAGGATCTGATATTTTTAGAGAGTGATACTGAAAACATCATTGAATACGTTGAATTTAAAAAGGACAAAAAAACAAATAAATATTCATTTTGGAAACTTCTTTATAATGATAATTAAAAATCATAGATCATTTATATGTGGTGTAAAAGGTAAAGTTTTATCAAAAAAAGAAATTGAATTTTTAAAAAAATATAAGCCATGGGGAATAATTCTTTTTAAAAGAAATATTGGAAGTATTAAACAAACTATAAATTTAACTAATTCGATTAAAAAAATTTTTAACAATAAAAATTATCCAATAATGGTCGATGAAGAAGGTGGAAGAGTTAGTAGATTAAGAAAATTTATTGATAACTCAATTTTTACAGCGGAATATTTTGGCAACTTGTATAAAAAAAATATTAATAAATTTGATATATATTACAGTGTTTATGTTAAACAAATTGCTTATCTTTTAAGATTATTAGGTATAAATATCAATACAGTACCTGTTTTAGATATAAAAAGAAAAAAATTTCATAAAATTGTTGATGATAGATCATTTACAACAGATAAAAAAATTGTATCAAAAATAGGTGATAGATGTATTAAACTTTTTCATTCAAATAGAGTTGCTACAGTGATTAAGCATATTCCTGGACATGGCTTAGCTAAAGTAGATAGTCATAAAAATCTGCCAAGAATAACTAGAAATGAACAATATTTGATCAAAAACGACTTTTATCCCTTTAAAAATAAAAGTTCTTTATTAGCAATGACGGGTCATTTGTTATTTGAAAAAATAGACCCAGAAAATAATGCAACGCATTCAAAAAAAATAAATAAGCTAATAAGAAATAAAATAAAATTTAAAGGTTTGATAATGACTGATGATATTTCAATGAAAGCAATCAAAGATAAACTTGCAATAAGTGTAAAAAAATCATTTTTAGCAGGTTGCAACTTAGTATTACATTGTAATGGGAATTTGAGTGAAATGAAAATTGTTGCTCAAAATTCACCTAAAACAAACCAATTTATTATTAAAAAAACATCACAATTAACAAGGATTATAGGTTAGAGTATTTTATGCAATCAGATGATTCTTTAGACTTTAATGTAAATTTAAATAATTTTAATGGATCATTAGAAATATTACTTGATCTTGCAAAATCTCAAAAAGTTGATTTAGAACAAATATCAATTACAAAATTAGCTGATCAATTTCACCAATATATCACTGAGAAGGAAAACCTAAATCTCGAAATTGCTTCCGAATATTTATTGATGGCTACTTGGCTTACTTATTTAAAGTCTAAATTACTACTTCCTGAAACAGATGAAGATGAATTTAAAGCTCTTGAGGTAGCTGAAAAACTTAAATTGCAATTAAAAAAATTAGAGTTGATTAGGCTATTATCTTCACAAATGTTAAACAGAAAAAGATTGGGAAGAGATATTTTTATGCGTGGCTCTAAAAGCGGCGTTAAGTCTATTTATGACAAAAAAGTTTCTTTAACTTTGTTTGAGTTATTGAAGTCATATTCAGGAATTGTGATGACAAAAGATTTTCATACTATGAATATTCCCAAACTACCTGTTTTTACAACCGAAGACGCTATTAAAAGAATTAAAGAGTTTTTTGGAAATCTTAATGAATGGAAAAATATTTCAGAGTTAGTTCCATCAGGTTTCAAAAATTCTCCTAATTTAAAAAGAACAGGTAAAGCTGGTATATTTGCAGGATCATTAGAATTAGTTAAAGAAGGTAATGTATCCTTGAAACAAAAAGAATTATTTGATGATATTTTTATTAAGGAAAATTAATGAATAAAAAAAAAAAGGATAATATTGTAAAATTTCCAACAAAACTTACTGAAGTAGAAAGAGAAATTGAGGCTATTATATTTGCTGCTGCAGAACCTTTATCAGTAGAAACGATAGAGTCTAAATTATCAAAACCAACTGACATTCAACAATCACTAGAAAATCTAAAAGATTTTTACTCTAAAAGAGGTATTAATCTAATTTGTATTTCAAATAAATGGTCTTTTAGGACAGCAGTCAATTTATCATCTTTAATGTCAGAACAAAAGACTGTTGAAAAAAAATTATCTAGAGCTGCGATAGAAACTCTTGCAATCATTGTTTATCATCAACCTGTTACAAGATCTGAAATTGAGGAAATTAGAGGTGTTGCATTTGGAACAAACACTTTAGAAATTTTAATGGAACTAAATTGGGTTAAACATGAAGGTAGAAAAAATGTTCCAGGTAAGCCAATACAATATGGGACAACAGACGAATTTCTGAGTCATTTTAATCTACAAAAATTATCAGATCTACCAACTGTCAATGAATTAGGTTCAGCAGGTTTAATTGATACTTCAAGTGTTGATGCATCAATTTTTGGAACAGGCAAATTTTTCAAAGAAAAACAAGTAGATAAAAAGGAAAATATATATTCTGATATTGATGAAATGTTAAGCAGTACACTTAAAACAGACGAAAACTAAAAATTCACTTTTAAATAATCAATAATAAGGTTATAAGCAATTTATGAGTATAGGTTTTTGGCAAATTGCAATTGTAGTGATCTTAGTTGTTCTACTATTTGGTAGAGGCAAAATATCCAGCTTGATGGGTGATGTAGCAAAGGGTATCAAAAGTTTTAAAAAGGGAATGGCTACAGATGTTAATGATGATAGCCAAAATAAAAATATTTCTGATAATCAAGACTCAAATAACAAAGAGTAAAAAATGCCATCAATTGGCTGGTTAGAAATCTTAATAATTGTTTCGATTGCAATAATTGTTGTTGGGCCAAAAGATTTTCCTTTTATGCTAAAAAAAATTGGTTCATGGATAGGTTCAGCAAAAAGATATATTAGAGATGTCCAAGGACAAGTAAGTGATTTAACAAATGAAACTTTAAGTTCTGATATAGAAGAAAAACCTAAATCTGAAAATCAAAAAAAGAATAAAGATGAGTAAAGATAAAGAAGGAAGTTTTATAAGTCATTTAACAGAGTTAAGAAAAAGATTAATTAATTCTTTGATTTTTTTAGCATTACTCTTTGTAATTTGTTATTATTTTTCTGAATACATCTATGGTTTTCTTGTAGAACCATATGCAAATGCAGTAAAAGATGACGATGCTAACAGAAGATTAATATTTACTGCTCTTCAAGAAACATTTTTAACATATTTAAAAGTTTCTTTTTTTACAGCATTTTTTGTTACAAGCCCATTTATACTAATTCAAATTTGGAAATTTATTGCTCCTGGTCTTTATAACCATGAAAAGAAAGCCATAATGCCATATCTTGTAGTAACTCCTATTTTATTTTTACTTGGCGGCATGCTTGTTTATTATTTGATAATGCCACTTGCTATAAAGTTTTTTTTATCTTTCGAAAGTTTAGGTGCAGCTACAAATTTACCAATACAACTGGAGGCTAAAGTTAACGAATATTTATCATTAGTTATGAAGCTTATCTTTGCATTTGGATTAAGTTTTCAATTACCAGTAGTATTAAGTTTATTGGCCAGAATTGGAGTTGTTAACTCAACTTTTCTTAAAGAGAGAAGAAAATATGTGGTTGTTATTATATTTGCAGCAGCTGCAGTACTAACACCTCCTGATCCAATTACTCAAATAGGTTTGGGAATTCCATTGTTAATTTTATATGAATTATCAATAATATCAGTGGGAATAATTGAAAAAAAATTAGAAGAAAAAAATGCACAATATTAAAGATATTAGAAAAGACTTTAATAATTTTAAGGAAAAACTTAAAAATCGTAACATCGATACAGATCTTGATAATATTATAAGTCTTGATGAACAGAATAGAAAGCTTATCCAAGAAAAAGAAACACTTGAAATGGAAAAAAAAACTATTTCAAAATCTAAAGACCAAAAATTATTTGAAAAATCAAAAGAACTTTCTGTAAAAATTGAAGAAATTAACAAAAGTCAATCAAAACTGCAGAGCAAAATTGATAGCATATTGTCATCAATACCAAACATTCCTTTAATCGATGTTCCAATTGGTCAGGATGAAAATGCTAATGTAGAGATTGAAAAAAAAGGTGAAATTAAAGAGTTTGATTTTAAACCAAAAACCCACTTCGAATTAGGTGAAAATCTTAATATGCTTGATTTTGATTTAGCCACAAAAACCACAGGCTCAAGGTTTGTATTTGTAAAAAAACAATTAGCTCAACTCGAAAGAGCTCTATCAAATTTTATGATAGATACTCATACACAAAAAAATGGTTACACAGAAATATCACCTCCATTAATAGCTACCGCTGAGACTATGTATGGAACTGGACAATTACCAAAATTTGAAAATGATCAATTTGAAATTAAATTAGAGGCAGATGAAGGAAGAAAGTTTTTGATTCCAACTGCAGAAGTTATTTTAACGAATATAGTAAAAAACCAAATTATTAATAAGGATGATCTACCAATTAGAGTTGTTGCTTCAACTCCATGTTTTAGAAAAGAAGCAGGTAGTTACGGCAAAGATACAAAAGGTATGATTAGACAACATCAGTTTTATAAAGTTGAATTAGTTAGCATAGTTGAAAATGATAAATGTGCCGAGGAGTTAGAGCGTATGTCTAATGCAGCTACTATGATTTTAGATGAGTTAAAACTTCCATATAGGAAAATCATTTTATGTACTGGTGATATGGGTTTTAGCGCTGAGAAAACGTATGACATTGAGGTTTGGCTCCCTTCTGAAAATAGATATAGAGAAATTTCTAGTTGTTCCTCTTGTGGATCATTCCAAGCAAGAAGGATGAAAGCAAGATACAAAGATAAAAACAATTCAAAAGAGTTTTTAGGAACATTAAATGGTAGCGGGTTGGCAGTTGGACGTACAATGATAGCAATAATGGAAAATTATCAAACTCAAGATGGTTCAATTTTAATACCTGAAGTTCTAAAGCCATATATGCCTAATATAGACAAAATTTCCATCAATTAAGAGTTGAGTTTGAATATAAGATAAGATAAATAGCCTTAACAAATTATATACGTTATGGACGCTGGAATTGGACAATTTATACCCTTAATTTTAATTTTTGTAATTTTCTATTTTTTCTTAATCAGACCTCAACAAAAAAAAGTTAAAGATCACAAAGCTATGGTGGAAGCTCTAAAAAGAGGTGATAAGGTTATCACATCTGGCGGTATACTTGGTACAGTTGAGAGAATTATAGATAACGAAAAAGTTGAAGTAAAAATTTCTGATAATGTAAATGTTGAAGTTGTTAGAGCAACTGGCATACAAAGTTTAGTAAGTTCCATCGAACCAAAAAAATAATATAACAAAAAAGTGTTATACTTTTCAAAATTACGGATAATATCAGTAATTATTTTTACGATTATTTTTTCATATTTTGCTCTTTCAAATTTTACAAAATTAGATGATAGATTTTTTTCAAAAAACATAAATTTAGGTTTGGACCTTCAAGGAGGCTCATACTTGTTGCTTGAAATTGACAATCGACCCGTGATTACTCAGAGACTACAGGCAAAAATTATTGAGTTGAAAAGATATTTTAAGGAAAAAGAAATAAGCTTGAAGAATTTTTCTTTAAATGGAGATACCATTACTTTTGAAGCTCAAGAACAAGATCTTGAGCAAGTATCAAAATTACTAAATGATAAGGAAAGTGATATTAACCAATACTACCAGAGTTACAAATCTCACGAATTTGATGTTATTGAAAATAATAATTTATTTAATCTTAATTATTCAAGATATGGATTAGTTTTATTAAAAAATGCATCCCTTGATCAAGCAATTGAAATCGTAAGAAGAAGAGTTGATGAAGTTGGAACTAATGAACCAAATATACTTAAAAGAGGTAATGACCGTATTCTTGTCGAGTTACCAGGATTAGATGATCCCAACAGAATCAAATCATTGTTAGGAAAGACAGCCAATCTTACATTTCAATTTATTTCACAAAATAGCGAAGAATCTTTTGGAACTGAAAAATTATCATTTGAAGATGATGATAGAGAGGCAATTGTAAGCAAAAGAATAATTCTAAGTGGTGATAATTTAGTAGATGCAAAACCTACTATGAATTCACAAACTAATGAAACAGTAGTTTCATTTAGCTTAGATAGAGTAGGTGCGAAAAAATTTGGAAAAGCTACCAGCACAGGTGTGGGTAAACAATTAGCAATTATTTTAGATGGCAAAATAATCAGCGCACCAACCGTAAGAGAACCCATAGTTGGAGGATCTGGTCAAATTTCTGGAAACTTTACATTTCAATCAGCTACTGATCTTGCTTTATTGCTTAGATCGGGTGCTTTGCCAGCACCTTTAAATATAATTGAAGAAAGAACTGTTGGTCCTGACTTAGGTCAAGACTCAATTGATGCAGGAATACTATCTTTGATTATTGGTTTCTTGCTAGTTATTATATTTATGATTTACAAATATAGAGCATTCGGATTAATTGCCAATTTAGCCTTAATTACAAACCTATTTTTATTAATTGGAATTCTTACATTATTCGAGGCAACTTTGACTTTGCCTGGTATCGCGGGAATAATTTTAACTGTAGGTATGGCTGTAGATGCAAATGTTTTAATTTTCGAGCGTATAAAAGAAGAAACTAAAAGTGAAAAAAATCCTATTATTGCATTTGATGCTGGTTATACAAAGTCAAGAACAACAATCTTAGACGCCAACATCACAACGTTAATTGCTGCCTTTATATTATTTTTTATGGGCTCAGGTCCTGTAAAAGGTTTCTCAGTAACATTGGGAGTTGGAATATTGACAACTTTATTCTCTGTATATTTTATAGCTAGATTACTAACCTCTTTATACGTGGTTAAAAATAAAGAAAAGGAGCAGTTATTATAAATGAATAATATTTCATTTAACAAATTCTATAGAAAATTTAATATTTTATCTCTCATTTTAATAATAACTTCCTTAATATTTCTTATTATTAAAGGTTTGAATTATGGTGTTGACTTTAAAGGAGGAACTTTAATTGAATTAAGAACAAATGATAAAACTAATAATATTACTATGATCAGAGATAGTTTTAATCAAATGAATTTGGGAGACGTATCAGTTAAAAAATTTGGTAATGAAACAGATTTTATAGTTAAATTTGAAAAACAAAATTCAAACGATCCAGAATTTATTAAAAATATTCAAAACAAATTATCCAGCTCTATAGGAGATGTTGATTTTAGAAGAGTAGAAAACGTTGGACCAAAAGTAAGTTCAGAGCTTCTGAAATCTGGAATTATTGCAATAAGCTTATCTTTAGCTGCGATGTTGTTGTATATTTGGATTAGATTTGAGTGGCAATTCAGCTTGGGAGCAATATTAGCAATATTTCATGATGTTATTATAACATTAGGAATATTCTCTATTTTCTCTTTAGAAATTAATTTATCAATAGTGGCAGCTGTATTAACTATAGTTGGATATTCAATGAATGACACTGTTGTTATATTTGATAGAGTTAGAGAAAATTTAAGAAAGTATTCAGATATTAAAATTTATGAATTAACAAATATTTCTATAAATGAGACTTTATCAAGAACAATAATAACCTCAGTAACTACTCTTCTAGCTTTATTATCTATATATTTATTTGGTGGTGAAATTCTTAAAGGTTTTTCTTTAGCAATGATTTTAGGTGTAATATTTGGAACATATTCTTCAATATATATAGCTAATCCAATTTTGGTTGCACTAAACGTTAGCCAAAGAACAATTGTTAAAGAAGAAAAAGATTAATATAAGTTTTGAGCTACAACCATCGATAATAACATCGGCAATGATAGCAAAGTATTCGTTCTAGAAAATAACATTGCAGTTTTTGCTGATTTTGCTTTAACATCTGGCTCAACCGTTACAATACCCAAAGCTTTTTTTTGGTTAGGCCAAATTACAAACCAAACATTAAAAGCCATTATTATGCCAAGCCACATACCAATTCCAATTGCTGTAGCTTTACCACCACCTGATCCAATTCCTAGGGCCATAGCTTGATGAACATATCCATTTATATAAGCCAATATAAGTCCAGATATTACTGTGAATAAAGCTGCCCATCTAAACCAAAATAGTGCTGCTGGTGCAATCACTTTCCCGATAGCTGGTTTTTGCTCATCTGGAATTTTAGCCATGTTAGGTATTTGTACAAAATTAAAATACCAAAGTAATCCTATCCACATAATAGCTACAATTACATGTATGTATCTAAATAACCAACTCCAAAAAACTAAATCAAAATCAAAACCACCATTTCCAAAATATAAACCAAGGAATAGTAAAATTGATAGCGCTAAAGAAACGTGGATAGTTTTTGATAAAGATTGAAGAATCGAAGTCATATATTAATATTTTATATCATTTTTAAATATTTTTTAAGCTGTTTTTTTAAATTTATTATCGAGCAAAGGTTTTAAAAATTTACCTGTATAACTATCTTTAACATTAATAATTTCCTCAGGTTTACCTTCTGCTATAATATTTCCACCTTTCACTCCACCATCAGGACCCATATCAACAATATAATCAGCTGTTTTTATTACGTCTAAATTGTGTTCAATTACAACAACTGTATTTCCAGTTGCAACAAAAGTATGAAGTATTTCTAATAATTTTTTGATGTCATGTTGATGCAATCCTGTAGTCGGTTCGTCCAATATATAAATAGTTCTTCCTGTTGATCTTTTTGATAACTCTTTTGCTAACTTAATTCTTTGCGCCTCTCCACCAGATAGAGTAGTTGCCTGTTGACCAATTTTTATATAGCCCAATCCAACCTTTTTAAGTGTTAATAATTTAGTCTTTATATTTGATATATTCTCAAAGTATTCACAACCTTCATCAACAGTCATATTTAAAACGTCTGCAATGCTTTTATCTTTAAATTTTATCTCTAATGTTTCTCTATTGTATCTTGTACCTTTGCATTCATCGCAAGTTATGTATACATCAGGTAAAAAGTGCATCTCGTAAGTTATTACTCCATCTCCCTCACAGGCTTCACATCGACCTCCTTTGACATTAAACGAAAATCTACCAGGTTTATAACCTCTACTTTTTGCTTCTGGCAAATTAGTAAACCAATCCCTAATCGGTCCAAAAGCACCGGTGTAAGTTGCAGGATTTGATCTTGGAGTTCTTCCAATTGGTGATTGATCAATATCAATAATTTTGTCTACTAATTCAATTCCTTTAAAACCTCTAAATGGTTTAGGTATTTTTCTTGATTTATTATTATTTAATGTAAGGTTCAAGGCATTGTAAAGTGTTTGAAGTATTAAAGTAGATTTACCACTACCAGATACACCAGTAACACATGTGAAACTTCCTAATGGGATTTTAAGATTCACGTTGTTTAAATTATTTCCACTTGCACCATTAATTTCTAAAAATCTACCGTTTTTTGCTAATCTTCTATTACGTGGGATAGGTATATAGCTCTTATTTGATAAGTATCTACCAGTAATACTTTTATCATTATCAAGAATATCTTTGTATGAACCTTGTGCAATTACTTCTCCACCTTTATTTCCAGCTTCAGGCCCAAGGTCAATTATATGGTCAGCGTTTTCCATTGTTTCCGTATCATGTTCAACCACAATTACTGTATTCCCCAGGTCTCTTAATCTTTTTAATGCATTAATTAACTTTACATTATCTTTTTGGTGCAAACCTATAGAGGGTTCATCAAGAACATATAACACACCAGTTAATCCAGATCCTATTTGAGATGCTAATCTAATTCTTTGAGCTTCACCTCCTGACAAAGTTCCAGATTCTCTAGATAATGTTAGGTAATCAAGTCCAACATTTAACAAAAAGTTTAATCTTTCATTAATTTCTTTAAGTATGTGTTGTGCTATTTTTAATTGCCTTTTATCTAATTTGGTTTCAAGCGATTTAAACCACTCTTTTGCATCGTAAATTGATTTTTCTGTAACTTCACTAATATTAAGTTCATTAATTTTTACACATAAAGCTTCATCTTTTAATCTGTGTCCATTACACCTTTCACATTTTGTATCAGATTGATATTGTGAAATTTCTTCTCTTTTCCAATCACTATCAGTTTCTAAAAACCTTCTTTCAAGATTATTTACTACTCCCTCAAATGTTTTTTTATGAGAATATTTTTCATATCCATCATCATAAGAAAATTTTATTTCCTCATCGTCTGAGCCAAAAAGAATTACATCTTTGATTTTTTTTGGTAATTTTGACCATCTATCATTTAATGAAAATCCATAATGTTTTGCTATAGATGCTAAAGTTTGAGCGTAGTATAAAGAAGACGATTTTGACCAAGGTTCAATTGCGCCATCTGCAATAGTTTTTTTTTCATCTGGTACTACCAATTTAGGATCTACATTTAATTTTACTCCTATGCCTTCACATTCTTCGCATGCACCATAAGGACTGTTAAAAGAAAATAGTCTAGGCTCAATCTCTTCAATGGTAAAACCACTTTCTGGACATGCAAATTTCGTTGAAAAAATTAAATTTTCAATTTTTCTAAATTTTTTTGGAAGCGTTTCATCCTCATACTCTACAAACATAAGACCATTAGCTAAATTTACAGCTGTTTCTACACTCTCTGCTAATCTATTACCTAATGATGCATTTAGAACTATCCTATCGACTAAGACAGAGATATCATGTTTAAGTTTTTTATTTAATTCTGGAACCTCATCAATATCGTATAATTTATTATCTACTTTAATTTTTCTAAATCCTCTTTTTTTATAACCAAGTATATCTTTTCGATATTCTCCTTTTCTTCCTCTAACAACCGGGGCATATAAGTAAATTGTAGATTTTTTAGGAAGAGTTTTTATTTTGTCTACTATTTGACTAATTGTTTGTGAAGTAATTGGCAAACCTGTAAAAGGTGAGTAGGGTATGCCTGCTCTTGCATAAAGCACTCTCATATAGTCATAAATTTCTGTGACTGTAGCTACAGTAGATCTTGGATTTTTAGAAGTATTTTTTTGCTCAATAGAGATAGCTGGACTTAAACCTTCAATTAAATCTACGTTTGGTTTTTTCATTTTATCTAGAAATTGTCTTGCGTATGCAGACAAACTTTCAACATATCTTCGTTGACCTTCTGCGTAGACTGTATCGAATGCTAATGACGATTTCCCAGACCCAGATAGTCCTGTAATCACGACAAATTTTTCTTTTGGAATCTCGAGAGTAATATTCTTCAAATTGTGCTCTTTTGCACCCTTAATAACTATCTTTTTAAGCATAATTTTTGTTGCTTTAATTTAATAAAATTAATATTCAAGTTAATAAGTGTTATAATAAACATTCTAAATATTAAAATATTATGGCTGGTAGTTTAAATAAAGTATTATTAATTGGTCGTTTAGGCGCAGATCCAGAAGTTAAACAAATGGTTAATGGCAAAAGTGTAGCCAGACTAAGTTTAGCAACAAGTCAATCCTGGAAAGATAAAAACACAGGGGAAAAAAAAGAGAAAACTGAATGGCATAGAATCGTTGTTTTTAACGAAGGTTTAGTAAATGTTGTTCAACAGTATTTAAAAAAAGGAGCACAAGTGTACGTTGAGGGGCAACTTTCCACAAGAAAATGGAAAGATGAGCAAAGTGGACAAGATAAGTATTCAACTGAAATCCTCATACAAGGTTACAACTCATCTTTAACAATGTTAGGAGGTGGTAATCAAAATAATATTGGATCACAAGATAACAAAAATAATTTTGATGACAGTCCAGCTCCTAATCAAAATGATTTAGATGATGATATTCCATTTTAATTAGTATGGAAAAAAACGAAATCTCAAAAGTAAATAATAATATTAAACCAATCTCTCTGTACGATGAGATGAGCTCATCTTACCTCTCTTACGCAATGAGTGTAATAGTTAGCAGGGCATTACCCGATATAAGAGATGGTTTAAAGCCAGTTCATAGAAGAATTATATATGCAATGCACAAAGGTGGTTTTGACTGGTCTAAACAATTTAGAAAGTCAGCAAGAATTGTTGGAGATGTTATAGGTAAATATCATCCACATGGAGACCAAGCTGTTTACGATGCTTTAGTTAGAATGGTTCAAGAGTTTTCAATGAGCGTTCCATTAGTAGATGGGCAAGGAAACTTCGGCTCAATTGATGGAGATCCACCAGCAGCCATGAGATATACAGAGACAAAATTAGCAAAAGTTTCTCAGTTTTTAATTGATGATATTGAAAAAAATACTGTTTCATTCAAAAGTAATTATGACGAAACCGAGCAAGAACCAACAGTTTTGCCTGCACAATATCCAAATCTTTTAGTAAATGGTGCAGGAGGAATTGCAGTTGGGATGGCAACAAGTATACCACCACATAATTTAGGAGAAGTTGTTGATGCAACGCTAGCATTAATCAAAAACAAAGACATTAAAATAAATGAATTAATGAAACATGTACCAGGGCCAGATTTTCCAACAGGAGGTGTAATAATTGGTAAAGATATTATTAAACAAGGATACAAAACAGGAAGAGGCTCATTTAAAATACGAGGAGAAATATCTGTTGAAAATTTGAAAAATGGTAAAGACAGGCTAGTTATTTCATCGATCCCATATCAAATTAATAAAGCAAATTTAAATGAGAGAATTGCAGAATTAGTAAGAGATAAAAAAATAGAGGGCATAAGTGATATTAGAGATGAGTCAAATAGCGAAGGTATAAGAGTATCTATTGATCTAAGAAGAAATGTTGAACCAGAGACAGTAAAAAGACAACTTTACAAATACACTTCAATAGAGTCTTCATTTGGTTTTAATTCTTTAGCAATAGTAGATCAAAAACCAAAAACATGTACTCTTAAAGATTTTTTAGAAAACTTTTTAAAATTTAGAGAAGATGTAGTTATAAAAAGAACTAAATTTGATCTTCAAAAAGCAGAAGAAAGAGTTCATATTTTATTAGGATTGTCAGTAAGTGTAGAGAATATTGATAAAGTGATAAAAATAATTAGATCTTCGAAAAATCCAGAAGAAGCAAAAAATACTCTTTTAAAAACCTCCTGGAAAATAAATAAAGCTTCAAAGCTTATTAAACTTGTTGACACTAAAAACTATAAAGGAAAATACATTCTTTCAATTAATCAAGTAATTTCAATATTAGAGTTAAGATTACAAAAATTAACTGCTATTGGAATTAATGAAATTGAAGTTGAAATAAAAAAATTAGCTCAGGAAATTTCTAATTATAAAAAAATTATAAATTCAAAAAATGAGTTATTGAAGGTAATTAGTAATGATCTTCAAACAATAAAAGACAAATTTTCATATCCAAGAAGGACAAAAATTATTGATGCAGTTTTAAATTATGACATAGAGGAAACAATTCAAAAGGAGTCTGTAATAATAACAATAACCTTACAGGGATATATAAAAAGAGGCGCTTTAAGTGGAGTTAAACAACAAAAAAGAGGCGGAAAAGGGAAGACTGGTATTAAAACAAGAGAAGAAGACTCAGTAGTTCAAACTTTGTCCGTTGATACTCATACATCTCTCTTATTTTTTTCAACAGAGGGACTAGCTTATAAAGTTAAAGCATGGAAAATTCCTGAAGGATCTGCTTCCTCAAAAGGAAAATCACTTTTTAATATTTTACCACTGAAAAACCATCAATCTATTAGTTCTATTATGCCTTTCCCAGACGAAGGTATAGATAAAAAAAATATGCATATAATTTTTGCAACAAGCAAGGGGAAGATAAGAAAAAATAATTTAGATGATTTTACTTCCATAAATGCATCAGGAAAAATTGCAATGAAATTAGATTCTGATGACAAAATTATTGGGGTAAAAATATGCACAGACAATCAAGATATTATGCTAAATACAAAATTTGGAAAATGCATAAGGTTTGAGTCAAAAAAACTAAGAGTATTTAAAGGAAGGTCCTCAAAAGGAATACGAGGCATCAACCTTGCAGAAAAAGATACAATAGTTTCATTATCAATAATAGATAATGATGATATTAAAAAAAGTAAAAGCAAAACTAAAGATGAAAAATCTGAGTTTAAAGCAAAAGAAAAATTTATTTTATCAATTACAGAAAATGGTTACGGTAAAAGAACATCACATTATGACTTTAGAGTTATAAATCGTGGTGGCAAAGGTATAATAGGCATTGTTAACTCACCTAGAAACGGAAACGTCTCATCATCTTTCCCAGTCTTTGAAGGGGATCAAATTTTAATTTCCACGAATAAAGGAAGAGTTATAAGAACCGCAGTTAAAGAAATAAGAATTGCTGGTAGAAATACCCAAGGTGTAAGAATCATTAAATTAACAGGCGATGAAAAGGTTGTTTCCGCAATTAAATTAGATGATAATTTGGTTTAATGAAAAATATTGCCATATACCCAGGAACATTTGATCCCATTACTAATGGACATATTGACGTAATTAAAAAAGCTTTAAAACTAGCAGATAAGATTATTGTAGGTATTTCTAATGGAAATCAAAAAAATTTTTTATTTCCAATAGATGAAAGATATAAAATTGTATCAAGAGCTTTATATAATGATCTAAAGTTTCCAAAAAACAAAATACAAGTTGTGAAATTTAACTCTTTAACGACCGAATTATGTAAAAAATATAAATCAAACCTAATATTAAGAGGTTTAAGGGCAGTATCTGATTTTGAATATGAATTTCAGCTTGCTGGAATGAATAGAAAATTGAATAATAAAGTTGAAACAGTTTTTCTTATGTCAGATGTTGAAAATCAAATCATTTCCTCTCGTTTTGTTAAAGAAATTGCTATTCATAAAGGTGATTTAAGAAAATTTACAACTAAAAGTACAATAAAATCTTTGAAGAAAATCTATGCTTAAAAAAACAATTATTTTAATTGTATCGATTTTATTATTAACAACAGCTTTAAAAGCAAAGGAGAATATTATGATACTTAAGTTAAAAGATGGAGATGTAAAAATAAAATTATTTCCAGATGTAGCACCAAACCATGTAAAAAGAATAACTGAGTTGGCAGATAGTGGAAAATATGATGGAGTAGTTTTTCATAGAGTAATAGATGGTTTCATGGCTCAAACTGGAGATGTTCAATTCGGAAACTCATCATCTGATAATTTTGATTTAAGCAGAGCAGGTATGGGTGGATCTGATTTACCTGACCTTAAAGAAGAATTTAATGATTTGCCACATGAGAGAGGTACTTTGTCTATGGCGAGATCTTCAAATCCAAATAGTGCAAATAGTCAATTTTTTATTTGCTTTGGTCCAACACCGCACTTAGATAGACAATATACTGTATTTGGTAAAGTTTTAGAAGGAATGGAGTTTGTAGATATGATTACAAAAGGAGACGGACCAAATGGATCTGTCTCTAATCCAGATAAAATAATTAGTTTTAAATCTGAGTAGATTTTAATGAATGGAAGACATAAAAAAGAATTTTTCTTTTAGCGTAAAACATCAAAATAAAAATTATCGAGTTGGATTAATTCAAACACATCGTGGAGAAATAGATACACCCGCTTTTATGCCTGTAGGAACTCAGGCTACTGTAAAAGGTGTTTTTATTGATGATATTATAAAAACTGGTAGTCAAATTATTCTTTCAAATACATACCACTTAATGATTAGACCCGGTACTGAAAGAATTGAGGTTGTTGGCGGTCTCCACAAATTTATGAATTGTAAACTTCCAATCTTAACAGATTCAGGAGGCTATCAAGTTATGTCCTTATCTAAATTTAACAAAATCGATAGAGATAAAGGAGCAATTTTTCAATCTCATATAGACGGAAAAACTTTCATTTTAAGTCCTGAGGAAAGTATTAAAATTCAAAAAAAACTTAATTCAGATATTGTTATGGTGATGGATGAGTGTCCAAAAAATACCAAAGATTACAAAAAAATTAAAACCTCTATGGAATTGTCTACAGAATGGGCAAAAAGATCTAAGGATGAATTTGGAAATAATCCGCATAAAGCATTGTTTGGTATTGTTCAAGGAGGTTTGTTTAATGATCTTAGAATTGAATCTTTAAAAAAATTAATTAACATACAATTTGACGGATACGCAATTGGAGGTTTAGCTGTTGGAGAAACTCAAAAGGAAATGTTTGATGTTTTAGATGGTATTAAAGACTATTTACCAGAAGATAAACCTAGATATTTAATGGGTGTAGGAACACCATCGGATATATTGGGAGCAGTTAAAAGAGGTATTGATATGTTTGATTGTGTTTTGCCAACAAGATCAGGAAGAACAGGATTGGCTTTCACATGGAATGGAAGAATTCAAATAAGGAACTCTGAAAATAAATTAGATAATACACCCCTAGATAGTAATGTCACAAAATTTGATTTAAATAAATATTCAAAGAATTATTTAAATCATCTTCACAACACCAATGAAATGTTGGCTTCAATGATATTAACGTTAAATAATATTAATTTTTATCAGGAACTAATGTATGAAATCAGGAAAAATATTAAACAAGGAACTTTTGAGGAATTTCACGATAAGTACATTAATATTTTGTAAATTTTTACCATTGCCAAATAAAAAAAAATCAATATAAGAATTTCGTGTTGGGCCCTTAGCTCAGTTGGTAGAGCAATTCCCTTTTAAGGAATGGGTCGATGGTTCGAGTCCATCAGGGCTCACCATATTTTATGAAATTGGTGGGTATTCCAATATAACCTTATTCATCCATGTATTTATTTGTTCAATTCTTCTATCATTAGATGGATGAGTACTCATGAATTCAGGTGGCTCTTTTCCTTTATTCGCCTTTTTCATACGTTCCCATATTTTTGGAGTTTCTCTTATGTCATATCCTGATAGTGATGAAAAAATTAAACCAAGGTAATCTGCTTCACTTTCTTGTTTTCTAGTAAATGGATTCATTATTCCAATTTGAGATAGCAATCCCACAGTATTCATACCAGTAGTTCTGTTAACTTGTGATAATTTTCCACCAGTTGCTATATCTATTATACCAGTTGTAGTATTTAGCAAAACCGTTCTACTTGCTCTTTCAACAGAATGTTTTGCTACTGCATGAGCAATTTCATGTCCCATTACAGCGGCAAGACCATCATCATTTTTTGTAATATCTAACATTCCTGTATAAACTGCAATTTTACCACCAGGCATACACCAAGCATTCTTTATTTTTTTATTATCAATTAAAATATATTCCCAAGAAAAATTGACTGTTGGATCATCCATATTATTTTTATAAAAATATTCAGAAATAGAGTTTTCGATTTTGGAACCAATTTGAATAATTTTGTCTAAACTGTCTTTATCATCACTTAATTTTGCTTTTTTTTTAACTTGTTCATACAACTGAGCGGCTTGAGCATTTAGCTTTGATTCTGGAATTAACTTTAATTGTTTTCTTTCAGTTATTGGTGCTGAAGTGCAAGCATGCAAACCTGCAGAAAGACAGCCACATCCCATCAAATATATAAAATTTCTTCTATTCACTTTTCTTATTATTTATATTACATGTATTTTATAATCAATTAATAGATATGTCTAAATTTAAAAGAAAAAAAATTTCCTTTATTGCAAGATTAAGAAATTATTTCATTACCGGTATAGTAGTTTTAGTTCCTATTGGAATTACTCTTTATCTTACAACTTTTTTTATTTCTATATCTTCGAAACTAATTCCTCAAGGCATAAACCCAAATAGCTATCTACCATATGCGATTCCTGGTTTAGAAATTCTTCTATCAGTAATATTTATTACTCTTGTTGGTGGTTTATCCCTTTCATTTATTGGTAAAAAATTTCTACAGTTGTTTAATGATCTTTTAAAAAAAATTCCAATACTAAGAACAATATACTCAGCAATTGGACAGATGACAGAAACATTTGCACCAAAAAAAGGTTCAAAAAAAAGTGTTGTGCTTATTCAATATCCTAGAAAAGGAACTTGGGCTGTGGGTTTTGCCACCAAAGAAAATAAAGGAGAGATTTCCAAAAAAACCAATACAGATTTAGTAAATGTTTTTGTTCCAACTACACCAAACCCAACAAGTGGTTTTCTATTAATGTTTCCAAAAAGCGAAATCGTTTATTTGGATATGACATTTGAAGAAGCTTCTAAATTTATTGTTTCTGCAGGAACCTCAGACTCTAAAACTAAATAGCATCGTTGATAACTGCGACCTTATCATAAAGTTTCAACAGCTTATTGTATCTAACTATTTCAATATTATTTTTTTCAATTTTTTTAATATGTGTTTCAGCTAAATCAAATAAATCTTTATGTTGAAGTGGATCTGCTAAATTATACTTTTTAAGCCCACTTTGCTTGAAACCTAAAATATCTCCATAACCACGAATTTTTAAATCTTCCTCAGCTATTTTGAAACCATCATTTGTATTTTTAAGTATCGTTATTCTTTTACGTGCGTTTTCACTTAAGCCTGCTTTAAATAAAAGAATACATGCAGCTTCTCTTTCACCTCTTCCAACTCTACCTCTTAATTGATGTAATTGTGAAAGACCATATTTATTCGAATTTTCAATTACTATGACATTAGCATTTGGAAAATCAATTCCAACTTCAATTACAGTTGTTGAAACTAAAATATCAATCTTTTTTTCTTTAAATTTTTTTAAAACATCTTCTCTGTCTTCTTTGCACATTGATCCATGAATAATATCTACATTATAATTTAAAATTCTGCTTAAATATTTATATTTTTCAATAGCTGATTGATGGTCAATTTTTTGTGATTCTTTAATAAGTGGACATACCCAAAATATTTGATTTTTTTTAAGTATTTCTTTTTTAATAAATTTAATTACATCATCAATTTTAGTTTCATTTTTACTATAAGTTTTAATTGGTTTTCTATTTTTGGGTTTTGATTTGATTAATGAAATATCCATGTCTCCGTATATTGTCATCATCATTGTTCTTGGAATTGGCGTTGCAGACATTACTAAAACATCGCAATTATCACCACCTTTGTCAGACAATTTTTTTCGTTGATTAACCCCAAATTTGTGTTGTTCATCAATAATGATTAATCCAAGATTATTATAAGTTATTTTATTTTGAAAAAGAGCATGCGTTCCAATTAAAATATTAATTTTTTTGCAAAGTAGATCATTTAAAATTTTTTTTCTTTGGATATATTCAGTTTTTCCAGTTAGTATTTGTGGTTTACAATATTTTTTGAAATTATTTATTATATATTTATAATGTTGGTTTGCTAAAATTTCCGTTGGAGCCATTATGGCAACCTGATAACCTGCTTTCACTGCGTTTAAAGCGGCAATAACAGAAACTATTGTTTTACCTGAACCTACATCACCTTGCAATAATCTAAACATTTTTTGTTTTGATTTCATATCTTTGTTAATATTTTCTAATGCTTTTGTTTGATCTTTTGTTAGATTGAATTCCAAATTATTTATTATTTTAATTTGATGTTTTAAATTAAAAACTTTGTTTTTCTTTTTAATTTTTTTTATTTTGTTTCTGATATCTGAAGAAATTAAAAAATTCGCGAAAATTTCATCATATACAAGTCTTTTAAAGTATTTTGTATCTCTAATTTTTTTTATATCTTCTTTATGAATTTTAATAATAGATTCTTTCCAAGACACATGATCAAATGACTTGGATATTTCTTTTGGATACCACTCGGTTAAATCTGGTAAATTTTGAAAAACATTGTTTATAATTTCATTATATTTTGTTAAAGTTAATCCCTCAGAAAGGCTATATTTACTATCATCTTTAATTACATTTGTGTTATTTAAATTTTTAAGAGTTGGATTTACAAATTGAAATTTGTTTTTAAAAATAGTTGCTTTTCCGTTTATAATGACATTTTCGTTTAAAGGTAATATTTTTCTAATATATCCTTCATAACTATTAAAAAAAATACAATCTATTTTTATACCATTTTTTTCACATACAACCCTATTAGGTAGATTTCTAATACGTGGAAAATTATATTTTATTGGTTTTACTTTTATATTGTAATTTTTTCCAATTTGTAGGTCTTCTATTTCTGTATCTTCTGCAGTTTCAATTTTTGAAATAGGTAGATGCCACAAGAGATCAAATATAGTAAATATTTTTTTTTTGTTGAATGAACTAAGTGTTTTTTTCCCTACACCCTTAATTCTATCTATTGTTGACAATAAATATTCAAAATCAGCCATTAAATATATATATATGTTTATAAGAAATGAATTCAAACAAACAAAATTTAATTAATAAGATCCTTTATAGATCACAATATAGAGGTACTAAAGAAATGGATATTTTTGTTAGTCGTTTCGTTAAATCCATTATTGATTCTTTATCTTTTGATGATTTGAAAGATTTGGATTTGCTGATCAATATGAATGATGAAGATATTTTAAAAATTTCAAAAAATGAGTTAAGTTTTAAAAACAACAAAATTTTTAAACTTTTAATTGATTTTAAATAAGTGGCGGAGAGACTGGGATTCGAACCCAGGAAAGAGTTGCCCCTTTGTCGGTTTTCAAGACCGATGCTTTCAACCGCTCAGCCATCTCTCCGTGAGCAAGGTTTTATTATTATTAATATATATTTCAACAATAAAATGTCTTAAGTAGTAAGTCAAAATATTCAAATAATTATAAATGGACAAAAAAAATTTTAATAAAGGAGTTTTGTTAACATCCTTAGGTTCATTTTGGTGGGGTTTTTTTGGTGTAATATATTTTAAATATATATCATTTGCAGGTCATATTGAGGTTTTAATTCATAGAAGTGTCTGGACTACTTTAGTTTTACTAATCACTATTTCATTATATTCAAAATGGGATATTTTTAAAAAAATATTTATCGATAAAAAAAAATTATTTATTCTTTTTATTTCTGGATTTTTAATTTTTGTAAATTGGGGTGTTTGGATTTATGCAGTTAGCAAAGATAAAATAATTGATGCTAGTTTTGGTTATTTTATAATGCCGATTATAAGCGTTTTTTTAGGAAATTTCTTTTTTAAAGAACGAATTACAAAAAAAGGGAAAATTGCTATTCTATTAGTAATTATTTCTGTAGGGTATCTGTTAATAACTGATTTTACATCAATTCCGTGGGTAGGATTAATTGTTGCATTGAGTTGGAGTTTTTATAATTTATTTAGAAAAAAAATTAATGTTGAAACAGATGTAGGACTATTTATAGAAAGTCTTTATATACTTCCATTTGTATTAATTGCATTTTATTTTATAACTATAAATGGTTATAATGACTTTAGCTTATCTAAACCATCACTAATGCCATTACTTATGTTGGCGGGGCCAATGACAGTGATTCCTCTTTTTTTATATGTAAGAGGTGTTGAGTTAGCAGGTTTAGGACCTGCTGGAATGATATTTTATATCACTCCTACTTTTCAATTTTTACTTGGTTTTTTTATTTATAATGAGGATTTTAATATAAATCAGTTAGTCAGTTTTATTTTAATATGGATTGCTGTATTTATATATTTGAAGGATATTTATGAAAAAAATTAATGTTTATATTTTTTTTCTGTTTTTTGTAATTAACTTTAATGTTTACGCTAATGATATTGAATTTAATGATTGGAAGAAGAAATTTAAAATATTAGCTTTAGAAAATGGTGTTTCATTAAAAACAATAGAAAACACAATCAATAATTCTATTTTTTTAAAAGATGTAATTAAATATGACAGATATCAACCTGAATTTTACGAAGACACAAAAACTTATATCTCTAAGCGAACAGGCAATAAGAAAATAATTTCAGGCTCTAAGCTATATAATGCGAATAGTAAAATAATTGATGATATTTCTAATGAATTTTCTGTTGATAGGAATTTATTATTATCATTGATGGGGATTGAAACAAACTTTGGTAATTACTTGGGTAAAATGGATATAATTTCCTCACTTGCTACTTTAAGTTTTGATAAGAGAAGAAGTGAATTTTTTACATCAGAATTAATTACTCTTTTAATATTATTTGATAAGGGGGTAATTAATCAAAATAACTATTTAGGATCTTGGGCTGGAGCTTATGGTAACTTTCAATTCATGCCATCAACAATTAAAAATTATGCAATAGATTATGATAATGACAAGTCGATTAACTTAAAAAATATTAAAGATTCTTTTGCATCAGCAGCAAATTATTTAAATCAACTAGGATGGGATAATAATTCTCCATGTTTTTATAAAGTTGAGCTTATTAAAGAAACCCCACATAATTACTTAAATACATCTGCAAAAAATATAAAACATAAAAAGGATATTTCTTATTTGAAAAAATATATAAAAAATAGTGAGTTTCTAAACAAACACTACAATTTAAAAGCAGCTATTGTTACCCCAGACTTTGATATTATTCCTGATGCAAAAATACTACAACCAGCATATATTGTTTTTGACAATTATGAATTAATATTAAAGTGGAACAGATCTTTAAGATTTGCCTTAGCTGTTTGCACATTAAAAAATAAGTTTAAAAATGCAATTTAAGTATTTATTTTATTTAGTATTTATCTCTCTTTTTGCTTGTGAGCATCATTCTTCAAATATAAATATTAAAAATAAACCTGAAAATAGCAATCAAGAAACTAAGATCTATAAATCTAAAGATGTCAAAAAAAAATTGGATAAAGACAAAATTGTAAATATTGTTTATTCTAATAAAGGTTTTGCCCTAATCTATGATGAAAATAAAAACCTATTTCTTGATAATAAATTAGATAATTCCTCAGTAAAAATTTTAAGCCCAAATTTACCAAACGACACTCCAGTAAGAATAACAAATATATTAAATGGAAAATCATTACTTACAGTTGTTGAGAACAAAATTAAATTACCAGTATTTTATAATTCAGTAATTACAGACAGGATTGTAAATGATTTGTCAATAAATCCAAAAGAACCTTATGTTTATATTGAAACAATTAACTCAAATAATTTATACGTTGCAAATGATGTTAAAACATTTGATGAGGAAAAAGTTGTTGCAAACAAAGCACCAGTAGATGATGTTATGGTTCAAAGCATAAGTTTAGAAACTGATATCAAAGAGACCCAAACTAAAAATACAGTTACTAATTTTAATTACATAATTAAATTTGCTGATTTTTATTTTGAGGACTCAGCAATTATGTTAAAAAATAGGTTATTTGAAGAACATAATATCAACGATATTTTAATCAAAAAGATGTCACAAAACCGTTATAGAGTTTATAAAGGACCTTATAATGATTTTGAAAAATTAAAGAAAGGATTTCTAAATATTGAGAAAATAAATTTTGATAGTATAGAAATAATAAAATTATGAAGTTAAAAAATTTAATATTTATTATGATGTTTTTTTTGTCATTTTTCATAAAACCTGCCTTAGCTGTTTTTGAGGTCAATGCTAGAACTGCGATTGTGCAAGATTATTTGTCTGGAGAAATTTTATATGAAAAAGATCCTGATCGTCAAATATTTCCAGCATCTATGACAAAAATAATGACAACTATTATTGCATTCGACCTACTTAAAAGTGGCGAATTATCTTTAGAAGATAAATTTTTGGTATCTGAAAATGCATGGCGATTATCTCAAGCTGGTTATTCTTCAATGTTTATAATGGTAGGTGACCAAATTACAGTCGAAAACTTGTTAAGAGGTATTATTGTTTCATCAGGCAATGATGCTTGTATAGCACTTGCTGAAGGTATTGCTGGTACAGAGGAAGAATTTGCAATTATGATGACTGAAAAAGCTAAAGAAATTGGCATGGATAATACAAATTTTTCTAACTCTTCAGGTATTAACGCTCCAGATAATTTATCAACTGTGAGAGACATATTAATTATGTCTAACTATTTAATAAAAAATTACCCTAATTATTATGATTATTATAAGGAAACTGAATTTACATGGGATAGAACAGGTGGAGACCCAATCAAACAAGGTAATAGGAATCCACTTCTTTATAAAAATATAGGTGTAGACGGAATAAAAACTGGATATCTTGCCTATGAAAAATACTCTTTGGCATCAACTATTAAAAGAAATGAAAGAAGAATAATAGCCGTAGGAAGCGGTTTTAAATCGAAAAATTCGAGATCAAAAGAGTCACTTAAATTGCTGACGTATGGACTAACTAATTTTGACACTATTAATATTGCTAAAAAAGATGAAATATTTGATCAGTTAGAAGTTTGGCAAGGGAAGAAAAAAACAGTTAAGTCTTATATAAGTGAAGACGTATATAAGACAATTCCAAAAGCAAAAAAAAAATATTTAAAAGTTTCTGTTGAATATCAAGGTCCACTAAAAGCTCCAATATTAAAAAATGAAATAATAGGTAAAGTTAAAATTTCCTATAAAGATAAACAAATAGGAGAATACGATTTATTAGCATTAGAAGATGTAAAAAAACAAAATATCTTTTCTAGGTTTATTTCCTCAATAAATTTCCTTATCTGGGGTGATGTCTAAAAATCTTGTAATAGTTTTTGAAGGTATAGAGACATCTGGCAAATCTACTAGTTTAAAAAATGCTATTAAATATTTAAAAAAAAACAAAATTAAATACATTACTTTTCGGGAACCAGGTGGCACTAAATTTTCTGAAAAATTAAGATCATTAATGTTAAATAAAAAATCAAACTTAAATATCAAAACTGATTTATTTCTGCTTATGGCTTCTAGATCAGAAAATATAGATAAAATTTTAAAAAAAAATTTTAAAAATAAAGTTGTACTAATTGATCGGTTTGTAGACTCCACATTAGCGTATCAGCACTATGGCATGGGATTAGATAAAGATTTAATTTTAAAAATGAATAATTTTTTATTAGGCAATTTAAAACCAAAATTCACTTTTTTAAGTGTTGTAAACAAAAAGAATATGCTAAAGAGACTAACATCTAGAAAAAATAACAACAAATATGACACTTTTAAATTCAATTTTTATAATAAAGTTCAAAAAGGATTTTTAAAAATAGCAAATAAAAACAAATCAAAATACTTAATATTAGATAGTAACAAAGACAATTTAAAAATTATTGAAAATAAAATAATTAATGTATTAAAGAAAATTTTAAAATAAATGAGTGAAACAAGTAAACTTATTGGTCATATAACTCTATTTAGAAATTTAATATATCTTGATCAAATACAAAAATTCCCAAATAAGATTTTAATAAATGGTCCCAAAGGTATAGGTAAAAAAATTTTAATAAATCACTTTTTAAATTATTTTTATTCAAAAAAATATGACAATTCTTATGATTTAAAAAAAAATGAATTTAAATTAAACAATAATCTATCAAAGCTTATATCTACCAATACACATCCCAATATTTTCAAAATAAAAAAAAAGGTGGATAAAAAAATAATTGATGTTGACCAAATTAGAGAGATGATTCAACTTACTAATCAAACTTCTTTTAATAGTGATAGAAGATTTATAATAATTGAAGATATAAACTCATTGGGTATAAACTCAGCTAACGCTCTTCTAAAGTCTTTAGAAGAACCTAAAAATAATACATATTATATTTTAATCAATAACTCTGAATTTAAAGTTTTAGAAACAATTAAATCAAGATGTTTAGAATTTAAATCAAATTTGGTTAATTCAGAAGTGATAGAAATTGTGAATCATTATTTTAATAGAAATATATATAACGATATTAACTTAGACTTTATTAACAATTATAATTCTCCATCATTTTTAATATCATTGGTAAATTTTCTAGAAACTAAGGATTTATCTATAAAAGAGTGTAATATTGAAGATTTACTGACCTATATAATCAAAAATAAATTGTATACATCTGATGAATTTATTAAAGAATACTTGAATTTATTTATTGAACTTTTTTTCTACAAAAATATAAATAATTCCAAGAATATTTCATTCAAGATCAAAAAGTATTTTTATCTAAAATTTTCTTTTGTTAAAAAATATAATTTAGATTTTGAATCATATTTTTTAGAATTTAATGATAAATTATTAAGTGAATAAAAATTACTACATTACAACACCAATATATTATCCGTCTGCTAGGCCGCACATGGGTCATGCATATTCAAGTATTATCGCAGATTTTTTTGCAAGATTAAAAAGAATACAAGGTTTTAATGTTTATTTTTTAACTGGAACAGATGAGCATGGACAGAAAATACAACGAGCGGCTGAAGAAAAAAAAATGGATCCATTGTTATTCTGTGATGAAATAAGTAAAACTTTTAGAGATTTATCTATCACATTAAACCTGTCAAATAACGATTTTATAAGAACTACAGAATCTAGACATGCTAAATCTGTTGTAAATCTTTGGAATATTTTAGAAAAAAAGGGTGAAATCTACCTATCAAAGTACTCAGGCTGGTATTCTGTCTCAGATGAAGCGTTTTACACAGAAAATGAAATTGAAGATTTGGATGGTGAAAAAAAAGCAATCACTTCAGGATCTAAGGTAGAGTGGGTGGAGGAAGAGTCTTATTTTTTTAGATTATCTAGTTGGCAAAATAAATTACTTGAATTTTATGATAAGAATCCAGACTTTATTCTACCTGAGACAAGAAAAAATGAAGTTGTTAGTTTTGTTAAATCAGGATTAAAAGATTTATCTGTAAGTAGAAAGTCTTTCAATTGGGGAATAAAAGTTCCTTCTAATAATGACCATGTTATTTATGTTTGGTTGGATGCTTTGACAAATTATCTTAGTGCATTAAATTATCCAAATGAAAGTGATAATTTGTATAAATCTTTTTGGCCTGCAGATCTCCATTTAATAGGGAAAGATATATTAAGATTCCATGCAATTTACTGGCCAGCTTTTTTGTTAGCTGCTGATATAAATCCACCAAAAAGAGTATTTGGTCACGGATGGATACTATCTGGTGATGAAAAAATGTCAAAATCTAAAGGTAATATTTTAGACCCTCTTGAAATTATAGATACTTATGGTCTAGATCCTTTAAGATATTATTTAATTAAAGAAGTTTCTTTCGGAAACGATGGGAATATTTCACAAGAAAAATTAGAGTCTTGTATAAATAGTGATCTAGCTAACAATTATGGAAATCTGTGCCAAAGAGTTTTGGCTTTTTGTGATAAAAATTCTAATTTTGAAGTTCCTGAAAGTAATATCTTTAATGAAGACGATAAATTGATCTTAGATCAATACTCTAAACATTATGAAAGTTTAATAAAATATTCTGATAATCAGGATATAAATTTATATATAAATTTTATTGTTGAACAGTTATTTGCAGCAAATAAATATTTTAATGATCAGGAACCTTGGAAAAAAAAGAATGATAAATTAAGGATGAATACTATTATTTATGTTGCATTGGAGCTCATAAGAAAAGTCACTATATTGCTATATCCAATAATTCCAAGCTCTTCTCTAAAAGTTTTAGAAGTATTTGGTATAAAGGAAGATAAAATTGATTTTGAGACAATTAGGAATAATAATTATTTAAGTAAGGGTCTTAAATTAAGTAAATTAGATATATTATTCAGAAAGATAGAAAAAAATGATTGATTCACATTGTCACTTAGATCATGAACCTTTAGTTCAAAATATTGAGGATATTTTGGCAAAATGCAAAAAGGAGGGTATTCAAAAGGTATTAACAATATCAACAACATTAAATGGGTTTCCTAAAATTTTAGAGATTATAGACAAAGATGAAATGATATATGGAACTTTTGGTATACATCCCCATGAAACTAACAATGATCAAGTATCAAAAGATGAAATAATTAAAAAAATTAACACTAATAATAAAATAATTGGAGTAGGCGAGTCAGGTTTAGATTTTTATTATAATAATAGTGACAAAGATAAGCAAATAGCAAGTTTTAAAAATCATATAGATGCAGCACTAGAATTAAATATACCTTTAATTGTTCATTCTAGAAATGCTGAAGCAGAAACATACGAAATATTAAAAAATTCTAATAAGAATTTAAAAATTCTAATGCATTGTTTTACGGGATCCCTATCTTTTGCATTGAAATTAATGGAACTAAACTCCTACTTTTCAGCTAGTGGTATTATTACATTCAAAAATAGCACAGATCTTCAAAATACTTTTAAAGAATTACCATTAGAAAGATTGCTAATTGAAACTGACAGTCCTTTTTTAGCTCCTGAACCAATGAGAGGTAAGAAAAATGAACCATCTTTTGTGCGTTACACATTAAAGAAATTATCAGAATTGAAAAATGTTGATATGGGAGAGCTAGATAAAATTACAACTGAAAATTTTAATAGATTATTCTTTAATAAATGAGCATAAAATTTACCATATTGGGGTGTGGAAGCTCTTTAGGTATACCCCGAATTGATGGATACTATGGAAGTTGTGATCCTAAAAATAAAAAAAATATTCGAACAAGATGTTCAGCTCTTATAAGTTCTAAAAACTTGAATATTCTTATTGATACATCTCCAGATTTAAAATCTCAATTGTTAAAAAATAAAGTAAAAAATATTGACACAGTTTTTTACACTCATTCTCATGCTGATCAAACTCATGGAATTAATGAGTTGAGAGTTTTCTCTTTAAAAAATAGAAAAAAAATACCTATTTATGCAGATGTAATTACAAAGAAAAATCTTAAAAATACTTTTGGTTATTGTTTTAAAGATTATAGAAATTATCCATCCATACTTGATGCTAAAACATTAAAGAAAAAGCATTTACTGAAAGATTTAAAAACACAAATTATTATTAAATCTTTAAAGGTCCATCATGGGTCAATAAAAAGTATTTGTTATATAATTAATGGAAAATGTGCTTATGCACCAGATGTTAATATGATTGATAGCAAAGATTTAAAATATCTTAAAAATTTAAAATATCTTATTGTAGATTGTTTAAGATATAAATTTCATCCAACTCATTTTAATTTAGATGATGTTTTGAAATTAATTTTAAAAATTAAGCCAAAGAATACAATCCTAACAAATTTAAGTAATGAAATTGACTATAATGAGATAAAAAAATTGTTACCTAAAAATGTAACACCTGCTCATGATGGACTAACATTATCAATTTAACAAATTTTCAATTTTTTTTGTAATTTTCTTTGATGTTGGACTTGTTAAAGATGCGTAAGTATCTTCTATTTTACCTTCTTTATTAATTAATATCTTATAAAAATTCCATTTAGGTATTGCTGATTTTCCATAGTTTGCTTTGGCCCATTTATAGATTTCATGCGCATTATCACCTTTAACATCAGTTATTTCTGTGAGTGGAAAGTTAATGTTAAAATTTACTTCGCAAAATTCTTTAACATCATTATTATTAGTTTTTTCCTGATTAAAAGAATTTGATGGTATACCAAGCACAATTAAGCCTCTGTCTCTATATTTCTCCCATAGTTCTTGCATATCATTATATTGTTTTGTAAATCCACAATAACTTGCAGTATTTACTATCAAAACAGGTTTTCCTTCGAATGCTTTTAAATCCATTTGCTTGCCGGTAATGCTGTTTATTTTAAAATCATAAAAGATTTTTTCATACTCAGCATGAGAGGAATTTTTAAAAAAAATCATAATTATAGTAAGTCCAAATATTAGCAGTTGTTTCATATTTTAAATTATCTATTTGGTGTAAGTAGTATTAAAAAGTATCCAAATAAAGTGGATAATAATGACCCAGTCAAAACTCCAATCTTTACACCATCCATATACTGCAAATTATCTGCAAATGCTAAATTTCCAACAAATAAACTCATTGTAAAACCAATTCCAGTTAAAACTCCTACACCATAAAAATTATACCAACTTGTATTACTTGGCATTTGGGCAACTTTTAATTTAATTGATACATAAGAAAAAACAAAAACACCCAATTGTTTTCCAACAAATAATCCCAAAACTATACCCAAAGGAACTTTATCTAGTAACGACGAAAAGGATAAACCTTCTAAAGATACCCCTGCATTTGCAAAAGCAAATATTGGCATTATTCCAAATGCAACATATGGATTTATTGCATGCTCCACTTTTATTAGAAGTGAGAAATCTTTATCTTTTTTTCTGTGAGGTATTGTCATTGCTAGTAGCACACCAGCAATTGTTGCATGAATTCCTGAATTATGTGTAAAATCCCATAAGAAAATTCCAACTATCAAATAGGGTAGAAATTTTTTTATATTAAATTTATTTATTACTAATAAAACTATAAATGCTAACAGCATCAAAGATAAATATTTAATGCTTAAATCACCAGAGTAAAACAAAGCTATTATAACTATAGCTCCTAAATCATCTATAATTGCTAAAGCTGTTAAAAATACTTTCAGAGAAAGAGGCACTCTACTTCCCAATAATGATAATACACCTAAAGAGAACGCAATATCTGTGGCAGACGGTATTGCCCATCCCTTTAAAGTTTCTCCATCTCCTAAATTTATAAACACATATATTAATGCAGGAATAACCATTCCACCAATCGCAGCAATTATTGGAAGCAGAGCTTGTTTTATATTTGATAATTCCCCTTGCAAAAATTCCCTTTTTATTTCAAGTGTTACAAAAAAGAAGAAAATAGCCATTAGTGCATCATTTATCCAATGCAAAACTGAGAGCTTAAGACCAAAATTATTTATTCCAATAAACAAGTATTTTTCTAATGTTGAGAAGTATAAACTTGATAATTCTGAATTACTTATAATTAAAGCGATTACAGCTGCAAATAGAAGAACTATTCCACTAGCAGCCTCAAGTTTAAAAAATGATATAAAACTTTTTGTAATTTTTTGAATCATATTCAGTTAATAAAATCTTTAAAAAATAATTTTAAATCTAACACAGTTTCGTAAAAGCTATCAAATAGAGGAATTATACCTGGAAAAAAATTAGACAAATTATACTTAAATGTCTCTAATAATAATATTAGACTTAATAAAGATATAATTAATATAATTAAATAAATAAATATCATCTTTATTTGACTTGATTTCTTATCATTTACTTTATTATTTTTAGTTTTTACTTTTAAATCTTCAATTTTCTTCTCTGATATGTTTTCTTTAATCTTATCTAAAGTAACATTATTTTCATTATTTTCATTTACTCTATTGTCTTTTTCATCAAATTGAGAAAGTTTAATATCAAATTTACTGTTGTTATCTCCAGATATTTTTTTGTTATTGTTATCAATATTTAGACTTAGTTTATGATGCCATATATGTCCACAAGAGCTACATTTAAGAGTTCTCCCGCTTCTAGGTATTAATTTTTGATCTAGGTTGAAATTTTTATTACAATTAGGACATTCTATGATCATATGATCTCTTATAGCATTAAATATCAAATATATTAGAAATTTGTAACTAATATAACCTTTGAATTTTGTTTTATCTGCTGTATTAGTACTGCAATCGGGGCGTAGCGCAGCCTGGTAGCGCATCTGGTTTGGGACCAGAGGGTCGCAGGTTCAAATCCTGCCGCCCCGACCAATTTTATGAAAAAAGCTAAAATCTACAAACCATCAAAAACTGCAATGCAATCAGGTATAAAGAAATTTGATAAATGGATTATTGAATTTATAACTGATGACCCTGTAACAAATCCTTTAATGGGATGGGAGAGTTCCACCGATACTTACTCTGAAGTAAAATTAGAATTTAAGACAAAAGTTCTTGCAGTAGATTATGCTAAAAAAAATAATATAAGTTTTGAAGTTATTGAGCCAAAAAATAGAAAAATAACAAAAAAATCTTACGCAGATAATTTCACAAAATAATGTTTAGATTCTTTACAATAAAAAAATGGTATCTATGGTCCTGGATTGGATCAATGGTAATCTTATCCTCGTTGTGGGTACAAGTAAAAATTGATGTAAAAATTAATGAATGGTTTGGTGAATTTTATGACATGATACAAAAAGCCTTAGGAGCACCTAACGCAATTACCATTGAAGAATATTGGGAAAGCTTATTCTCTTTTATTACATTAGCTGCAATGTATGTTGGTGTAGCTGTTATTGTTAGCTATTTTACATCACATTACTTATTTAGATGGAGAACAGCTATGGTTGAATATTATCATAGTGTGTATGAAAAAGGCCGTAAGATTGAGGGAGCTTCACAAAGAGTACAGGAAGACACTATAAAATTTTCAAGAATAATGGAATCTTTAGGTACAAGTTTTATTGAAGCAATTATGATCCTAGTTGAGTTTATGCCAATCCTATTCGGTTTAAGTATAGGTATACCAATTTTCTTTTTTGGGAACTGGGAATATGGTTTAATTGTTGGAGCTCTTATTTGGTCTATTGGAGGTACAATTTTTTTAATCATATTAGGTTTAATCTTAAGGTTAGTTGGAGTTGAGTATGATCTTCAAAAAAAGGAAGCTGCTTACAGAAAAATTTTGGTAATTGCTGAGGATGACGGTACAGTAAGACCAAAATCAATTGAGGAACTTTTTCACGATGTTAGAAATATTCATTTTTTGAGTTACATAAGGTATCTTTATTTTAATATCGGAAGAATAGCTTATTTACAGGCAAACGTTTTATCTGCTTATGTTTTTCTTGCCCCTGCGATAGTTGCAGGAGCTGTAACTTTAGGAGTAATGCAACAAATTATTAGAGCTTTTGGAAGAGTTGAAGGCTCAATGCAATATATTTTAAAGGCATGGCCAACGATTATTGAATTAGCCAGTGTATACAAAAGATTAAGAGAATTTGAGCACAAATTAGAATTAAAAGAAAAAAAACAAATTATTGAAACGTGATGTTGCATGAAATTATCAAATGAACTACTCGCAAAGCTTATCGATATTACATCTAATTCTGCTATAGCTTGTTACCCTTATATTGGGAAAAACGAAAAAATTTTAGCCGATAAAGCGGCTACAGATGTAATGAGAAATTCTCTTAATAAATTAGATATCAAAGGCGAGGTTGTAATAGGTGAAGGTGAGCTTGATAAAGCACCAATGCTTTACATAGGAGAAAAACTTGGTAGTGGAAAAGGACCAATGTTAGATATTGCTGTTGATCCAGTTGAGGGTACAAATTTTGTTGCAAAAAATCTACCAGGAGCAATGACAGTTTTGGCTGTTGCTAATAAAGGAGATCTATTTAGCGCACCTGAAACGTATATGGAAAAAATTGCATTTGGAAAAGATTTGCCTAAAAATATAATGGATCTTGATAATACTGTTGAAAAAAATCTAAAAAATTTTGCTGAAGCATCAAATAAATATTTAGACGAGATAACAGTATGTTTACTTAAAAGGGATCGTCATATTAAAATCATAAATGAATTAAAAAAATTAAAGGTAAATATAAAGTTTATTACTGACGGTGATGTGACAGGTGCATTACTAGTTTCTGATAAAAAATATAAAGTAGATATATTTATGGGTGTCGGTGGAGGCCCCGAGGGAGTTATAGCTGCTGCTGCATTAAAATCATTAAAATGTAATTTTAAAGGTAGATTTATCTTTAAATCCAACACTGATATTCTGAGAGCTAAGAAAATGGGAATAAAAGATTTAAATAAAAAATATGAAATAAATGAAATTATCAGAGGAGATAGTATTTTTTGTGCAACCGGTATAACTTCTGGTGATTTGATGGGCGGTATAACTAAAGAAACAGATAAATATTTTACTGAGACAATTTTTACTCATGATAAATCTATTTTAGAGCTTGTAAAAAAAGAGGTGTCGATTACTTGATTATTTGAAAAATTTACAATAAAAGATCCATCTCTGGTCCCTTCGTCTATCGGTTAGGACACATGGTTTTCATCCATGAAAGAGGGGTTCGATTCCCCTAGGGACCGCCACTTTATTTATTTCTTCGCGCAGGTGCATTAATTTTTTCTCTCAAAGATGAAAATATGTCATAAATTTTGTTATCATTTTGAAATTTTTTCTTGGTTATTTTTTCAGCAATTTTTATATCATTCATATCATTAAGACTTAAAATTTTTTTATTAGAAACAACTCCCATTAAGTTAAATTCTAATAAAATTATATTATTTTTAGATATTTTCTTTTTTCCGAGTTTAATTAATGATTGATTAGTTTTTATTCTCTCAATATAGAACCAAGAATTGTCAAATTTACTTGTAGAAGATGGAGGACCTAATAGCTTTCTGATATCATTCTTATTAGTTTTATTTAATATAATTTTATCGTACTTTGCATCTATAAATCTAGATCCGTGTGAATTAGAAACTTTATTTAATGTACAATTAAGTGTAAACAAAAATAGAAATAAAAATATAAAATTTTTCATATGAATATTGAATATCTTAATATCTATAATAATTTAATAAAATTAACTAGGAATAAAAATCTTTACTTAAATCTTAAAAATAATGATACTTTTTCAGATAGATTGATAATACTCCTATTTCATTTTGGTTTTTTTTTGAAAAATTACAAAATTGAACTAAGCAAAAAAGACTCACAAGATTTATTTGATTTCTTCATTAGACAAATAGAACTTTCGATTAGAGAAATTGGATATGGGGACGTCTCTATAAATAAAAAAATGAAAGAATATGTTAATCTTTTTTTTGCTATTTTAGACAAAATTGAAAAATGGGATAGTTTTGAAACTAACGAAAAGAAAAAAATAATAGGTGATTTGATAAACATTAATGATGATAATGATTTATTTATTGACTATTTTGAAAAATATAAGGTTTTTTTGTCAAAAAACTCTTTAAAAATCTTTACAAAAGATATATTAGAACTTAAATTTTAAATATGGCTGTACCTAAACGTAAAACAACTAAATCTAGAGCGGGGAAAAGACGCTCGCATTTAAAAATATCTTCTAAAAATATTATTGAAGATAAAAAGTCCGGAGAGTATAGATTGTCTCATCATTTGGACTTAAAAACAGGCTATTACAAAGGAAGACAAGTTTTAGATCCAAAAGAATAATTTTTATGAATAAACCAATTACTATTGCCATTGATGCAATGGGTGGTGATAATTCTCCCAATAAAGTAATTGAGGGTATTTCTATACACTCCAAAAGTTCTACAGATATTTACTATAAAATTTTTGGAAATGAAAAGTTGATTAAACCTTTAATAAAAAAATGTAATTTGGATGAAAGATATTTCAATTTAATTCACACTGATAAAGAAATTCAAGGTGATGATACAGCTTTATCTGCTGCTAAAAAGGGGAAAGATACAAGTATGTGGCTTGCAATTGAGTCTCTTAAATTAGATAAAGCCGATGCTATTGTTTCTGCTGGAAATACAGGAGCACTATTTTTAATATCAAAGTTAAATTTAAAAATGATTGAAAACATCGATAAGCCAGCCCTGTCAGCATTATGGCCTAGCAAAAAAGGGATGAATGTTGTTTTAGATTTAGGTGCAAATATAGACTGTAGTTCTAAAAATTTATTAGATTTTTCTATAATGGGTGCAGCATTACTCAAAGCTTTATTTGAAAATATAAAACCAGCTGTTGCATTATTAAATATTGGATCTGAAGAGGCAAAAGGTAATGCAATGATTAAAGATTCATATCAGCTTTTAAATGAAAAAAAATACTCTCTATTTGATTTTAAAGGATATATAGAAGGAAATAATATTATGGATGGAGATGTAAATGTAATTGTAGCAGACGGATTTACAGGAAATATAGCTCTCAAAACTGCAGAAGGAACATCTAATTTTATAATAGGTGAATTAAAAAAAGCTCTTACAAGTAATATAATTGGTAAATTTTCTTCTTTATTAAATTATGGCAATTTAAAAAATTTCAAAAATAAACTAGATCCACGACTGTACAATGGAGCAATTTTATTGGGTCTTGATAAACCTGTAATAAAAAGTCATGGATCTACTGATGCATTAGGTTTTGCAAATTCACTTAAAGTATGTGAGAAAACAATTAGAGGTAATTTAATCAATCAAATAAAACAAAATATTAAATAAGTGAGAATTAATTTAACCAAAAAAAATATAATTAACTCAATTTATATGCAAATTGGTTTTTCCAAAAAGATAAGTGAAACTTTATTAGAAGATATTTTGCAAATTATATTAAAAAATATTGAAGAGCACAAAAAAGTTAAAATTGCAAAATTTGGCACTTTTTCACTAAGAAGAAAAAAACAACGTTTTGGAAGAAACCCAAAAACTAAAGAAATTAAAATTATTTCAGAAAGAAACGTAATTCTTTTTAAACCATCAAGAGAGCTAAAAGAATACATCAATAAAAATGAATAATTTTAAAACTGATAGTAAATATAAAAGTATTGGTGAGGTAGCTCAAATACTGGATCTTGTAAACAAAAAGAAAGGGACTTTATCAACACATACCATTCGTTTTTGGGAAAAACAATTTAAACAAATTAAGCCTAAAATTTTTGTAGGTAAAAGAAGATATTATGATGAAAATACAATAAACACTCTTAAAAAAATCAAATTTTTACTAAAAGATAAAGGTATGACGTTAAATGGAGTAAAAAAAGTTCTTAATTCGGAACTTTCAGATATTGACGAATTAAACAATACCTCTATAAAGCAAAAAAATATTATAAAAATAAAAATTAAAAAAATTAAAAATTTAGTAGAAAGCTTAAAAAAATAATGGCAAAAAAAACGCACATTAAAGTTAGATTAGTTCCTGAAGAAAAACCTGATAGTCCATTTTTTTACTATGTAAAAAAACCTGCTGGAGGTGAAAAAGCTAAAGTTAAATTAAAGGCTAAAAAATATAATCCCGCAACACGTAAACATGAAATTTTTGTTGAAAAAAAATTACCACCACACAGCAAATAAAATATTTATTTTTTAAAATTCCTTCTTTCAAAATCTATGTAAGCACCTATCATATTCTTCCAAATTCTATTAGTTATTTTAGGATCTATTTTATTTCTAATCGATTTTTTTTTAATATTTTTTAGAATTATTCGAATCCTTTTTTGATCTACAATTTGATTTTTTTTTTCCTTTAATGCTAAAACTTTTTTAACTAATGAAGTTCTTTTTTTAATAATTTTAATTAATGAGTTATCTAATTTATCCAAATCTTTTCTTATTTTATTGAGTTTTGCTTTGTTTAATGGCGACATTTATATAATTGGAATATATAAAAATTATTATATTTATCCGAATATGTATAGTGAAAATAGTAAAGTTAATAGCCAAATATCTTTCTGGCTAATCTTAATGTTTTGGATAATTGCAATAATGATTGTCGTTGGAGGGTTAACTAGACTAACCGATTCAGGCTTATCTATTACTCAATGGCAGTTATTTTCTGGTTTCCTCCCACCATTAAATAATGCTGACTGGGAAATGTATTTTAATTTATATAAAGAAATACCAGAATTTAAACTCCAGAACTACGATATGACTATGAAAGAATTCAAAATAATTTTTTGGTGGGAATGGGCTCATAGATTTTTAGGAAGATTAATTGGTATTGGTTATTTAATCCCGTTAATATATTTTAGTTTTAAAATTAAATTTGAAAAATTAGTAGGACTTTACTTTATTTTCTTATTAATTTGTTTCCAGGGCTTCATCGGATGGTATATGGTAAGCAGTGGCCTTGTTGATAGAGTCGATGTAAGTCATTTTAGACTTTCTGTTCATTTACTTATAGCATTTATAATTTTATCAATGATATTTTGGAATTATTTAAAAATAAAATTTAATGGTATCCAAAAAAAAAATATTAATGCAATTTTACCCTTAATCTTCACTATTTTAATTTTTATTCAAATTATAATTGGAGCTTTTGTTTCAGGCATGGATGCTGGTAAAATATATAATTCGTGGCCGATGATGGGAAATTCATTTTTTCCAGATGATAATAAAATAGCTAATTTATTTAAGCTATCAGCATTTAGTGATCCATCATTAGTTCAATTTATTCATAGAAATTTAGCATACTTAATTGGAATTTTTTATATTTATATTTTTATAAAAATTTACAAAAATAAATTATATGATCTTTACAAGCCAATAAATTTACTTGGATTTTTAATACTTCTTCAAATAGTATTAGGAATTTATACCTTGCTTTATGGTGCACAAATACTAATTGCATCTATGCACCAAATTAGTTCAATTTTTTTGGTTAGCTCTTGTATTTATTTTTTATTTTTAAATACTAAATCTAACTTACAGCCTTCAAGCTAGGTTTTCCTGATGCACCCAAAGCTTGATCTAAATCCGCTATAATATCATCAGGATGTTCTATACCAATTGATAATCTTACGTATCCTGGTGTAACACCAGCGGCTAATAACTCTTCTTCTGTTAATTGACTATGTGTAGTTGTAGCAGGATGAATTGCTAAACTTCGTGCATCTCCAATATTTGCTACATGGTAAAACATTTTTAAAGACTCAATAAATTTTTTACCTGCTTCTACACCCCCTTTGACTTCAATTCCTACCAAAGCACCATTTCCACCTTTAAGGTATTTCTTAGATCTGGCTGCAATTTCACCTTCATGAAGAGTTGGATATATTACTCTTTCAACATTTTTATGCTTTTGTAAAAATGCAACTGCCTTTTCAGCATTTGAGCAATGTTGTTTCATTCTCAAAGGTGCAGTTTCTAGGCCTTGAATTATTCCCCAAGCGTTATCAGGCGCTAAAGGAGCACCTAAATCTCTTAAAAGGCAAACTCTAGCTCTTACAGCGAAAGAAACGTTTGCACCAGTCAATTGTGGCACTACTTCTCCCCATTTAGCACCACCATAACTCGCATCTGGTTCATTAAATAAAGGTTGTCTTTTTGGATCTTTAGTCCAATCAAAATTACCTCCATCAATTAAGCAACCACCTATAACTGTACCGTGTCCACCTATAAATTTAGTAAGTGAATGCACAACTACTGCTGCACCATGTTCAATTGGTTTGCAAATTACGGGTGATGCAGTGTTATCCATTATTAATGGAATGTTATGTTTTCTACCTATGTCTGAGACTTCTTTAATTGGAAAAACTCTAAGATATGGATTTGGTAATGTTTCAGCGTAAAAACATCTTGTTTTATCATCAATTAATTTCTCAAAATTACTAGGATCTGATGGATCTGCATATCTACATTCTATACCTAATTTTTTAAGAGTATGTGTGAATAAGTTCACGGTTCCTCCGTATAAATCAGTGGAACTAATAAAATTATCACCTGATTGACAAACATTCATGATTGCAAATGTTGATGCTGCTTGACCTGAGCCAACAGTAACAGCCGCAAGTCCACCCTCTAAAGCTGCAACTCTTTTTTCTAAAACATCATTTGTTGGATTCATAATTCGTGTGTATATGTTTCCAAATTCTTTGAGAGCAAATAAATTTGCTGCATGATCTGTATCATTAAATTGATAAGATGTTGTTCTGTAAAGTGGTACTGCTACAGCTGTAGTAGCTGGGTCACTTCTGTAATCGCCACCATGTAAAGCGATAGTTTCTGGATTTTTATTTTTACTCATTTTTCCCCTTCTGTTTAAAATAGTATTAAACTTTAATGAAAATATACAATCAAGCTTAAATTTAACTTGATAATAGGGGATAATTAGTAGTTATAAACTTTTTTAGGACTGTAAGAACTCTGTCAGCCTCTTCTAACAACATCATGTGACCACAGTTATCAATTATGTCTACCTGACTGCCATCAATTAAAGCTGCTAACTTTTTTCCTTCTTTAACAGGACACATTTTGTCATCAGTTGCTAGGATTGAGAGGGTAGGACATTTAATTTTTTTTGCAGCTTCAAATCCATTTTTGTAGTTGTCACAGGCTCTAAAATCAACACCTAAAGTATTCTGTATAGTACGTGATTTTGCTAACATTGTTCCAGTGTTAATATGATACAAACCGGGTACTGGGTGACCTCCAAAATGTCCAGCAGGACCGTGAGCCCAGTCCATCATTAAATCTACTGCTTTTGGATCATTGTTTTCTGCCAATGATAATAATTGAGGATTCATTGGAATTGCTCCTGCTCCCCCCATTAAACTTAAGGTCTTAATTTTATCAGGGTATCTTGCAGTACATTCTACTGTAACTAAACACCCTTGAGAGTGACCAACTAAAGAGGCTTCTTTATGTCCAACTGCATCAATTACTGCGGCCACCCAATCTGCCATTTCCTCAATCGACTTCAGACTCTCTCCTCCAGATAGACCGTGACCAGGTAAATCTATTGCTAAAGCGTTGTATCCATGAAATGCAAAGTATCTGGTTTGAAGAACCCATGTCATATGGGTTAATCCACTACCATGAACAAAAATTATTAAAGGTTTTTTTTTATCAAACGGTCTTCCGCCCGTAGAAGCATAAACTTCGTTATTATTTACTTTAAATTTCATTGATTAGATACAAGTCTTGGTTTTCTTGCAGCTCTAAAACCAACCTCGAAATCATTTTTTATATCTTCAATATCTTCAATACCAACAGACAATCTAATCATATCATGTGAAAGTCCAGCAAACTTTAAAGTTGCCTCATCCATTTGTGAATGAGTTCCTGATGCAGGATGAATAACTAAAGTTCTTGTGTCTCCAACATTTGCTAGGTGAGATGCTAATTTTACATTATTGATAAATGCAACACCAGCTTCTTTTCCACCTTTAATACCAAATGCTATCATTGAACCTCTTCCATTAGGTAAAAGTTTTTTTGCTAATTCATGATCTGGGTGATCGGGAACACTTGGATGTGATACCCATGCTACACTTTCATGATTCATTAAATATTTGACCATTTCTTCTGCGTTATAACAATGTTTTTTCATTCTAACTGATAAAGTCTCAATTCCTTGTAAAACGTTCCATGCATTTTGAGGGCTCAGACAAGGACCAAAATCTCTCATACCTTCAGCTCTGGCTTTCATTGTAAAAGCCGTTGGACCGAATTCTTCAGCAAAAGATAAACCGTGATAACCCTCATATGGTTTTGTCATAGTTGGAAATTTATCATTTTGCATCCAATCAAATTTTCCACCTTCAACTAATATTCCTGCCATTGAAGATCCGTGTCCAGCCATCCATTTAGTAAGTGAATGAATAACTATATCAGCACCATGTTCAAATGGTTTGCATAAATAAGGAGTTTGATAAGTTGCATCAACCATCAATGGTATTCCAGCTTCATGTGCGATTTTAGCAATTTCAGGCATATTCATTATTTCATTTCCTGGATTTCCAACTAGTTCTCCAAAAATTCCTTTCGTATTTTTTTGAATTGCTTTTTTAAAACCTTCTGTATCTCTTGGCTTAACAAAAGTACATTTTATACCAAATTTAGGTAACGTTAATCTAAACAAATTTACTGTACCACCATATAGTTGTGATGATACAACCAAGTGATCACCTGCTTCACATAATGTCATTACAGCTAAAAATATTGCACTCATTCCTGAAGATGTAGCTAATGCAGCTGTACCACCTTCAAGTGAAGCAACTCTCTCTTCCAATACTCCAACGGTTGGATTTGAAATTCTGCTATAAATATGACCACCTCTTTCTAAATTAAAGAGCGCAGCAGCATGATCAACATCATCAAATAAGTACGATGTAGTTTGATAAATTGGTACTTGTCTTGAGCCAGCATTTTTATGTGGCTGATAACCAGCATGCAAACTTAATGTATCGAATTTATAGGTATTTGGTTTTAATTCTTTTTTTTTATCACTCATTTGGCTCCTTTAATTATTAGCTTTGAGAATTCCTTTTTAAAGAGGTTATTATTACTAATAAATGCTCATAATTCAATCAACCATTAAGTCCTAAAAAAATATAATAAATTGACAATATATGTAATTATAAGTATTAATCCCGCATTCATGACAAAATTTGTTAAAAAAGATGAGATAAATAGCGAGTGGTTTGAAATTGACGCCACAGGCGCTGTAGTTGGTAGACTTGCAACAGTTGTATCAAAAATTATAAGAGGCAAAAATAAAACAAAATATACTCCTCACATGGATCATGGCGATTTTGTTGTTGTTAAAAATGTAGACCAAATAAAATTTACTGGAAATAAATTTCAAAACAAAAAGTACTATAGACACACTGGTTATCCTGGAGGTATAAAAGAAATAACACCAGAAAAATTGAGTGAGAAAAAGCCTGGTGAAGTTTTAAAATTAGCTGTAAAAAGAATGCTACCATCTGGTGCTTTGGCAAAAAAACAATTATCAAAACTAAAGATTTACTCCGGAGCTGATCATCCTCATGCTGCACAAAATCCAAAAATAATTGAAATCAGCAAACTTAATGAAAAAAATATAGTTAGAAATTAATATGGAAAACAATCAAACATCATCACCAAAGATAAAACTAGATTTTAAAGATAGCAAGTATGCCACGGGGAGGAGAAAAAAATCAGTTGCTAAAGTTTGGCTAAAAAAGGGTACTGGTAAATTCTATGTTAACGGAAAATCACTTGATGATTATTTTCCTAGAGCAAACCACAAAATGCAAATTCTAAGACCGTTTGAAATAATAAATCAATCTACTGATTACGATGTTAGATCTAAGGTTGTTGGAGGGGGTCAAACTGGTCAAGCTGGTGCGTTAGTACATGGTATTTCAAGAGCTCTACTAAAATTTGATGAAACACTAAAACCAACTCTACGTAAGGAAAAACTAACAACCAGAGATTCTAGATCTGTCGAAAGAAAAAAACCAGGTAGAGCAAAAGCAAGAAGAAGTTTTCAATTCTCTAAAAGATAATTTCTTTTTAATTTTCAACTGTTATATTAATTTATGTTTAAGAAAAATATTCTTATTTGTGGAGCAACCGGATATATAGGATTACAGTTAACAAAGCTCCTTTGCAAACATAAACACATAAATATAAAATATTTATGTGGTAGTTCATCTGTTGGAAAAAAAATTGATTTTTATGATAAGGATTTAAAGAAGTTTAAACTACCAAAGATATCCAAGTTTAACAAAAAATACCTATCAGATGTAGATATTATATTTACAGCACTTCCAAATGGTGAAGCCCAATCCATATCAAAATATCTAAATAAAAATAATCTCCTCATAGATCTTGCTGCAGATTTTAGACTCAATACCAAAAATGAATATGAAAAATGGTATAAAATTAAACATAGCGCCTCAAATCTTATCAAAGATAGTATTTATTCTATTCCTGAGATAAGTGGAAATTTAATAAAAAAATTTAAAATTATATCTTGTCCCGGGTGTTATCCAACTACGGTATTAATTCCATTAATTCCATTAATAAAAAGAAACCTAATTAACAATAAAACAATTATCATAGATTCTAAATCTGGTTATTCAGGAGCTGGAAGAAGTGTACATAAAAAATATAAAAATAAAAACCTATACGAGTCTCTTAGTGCTTATGGATTAGCAAATCATAGACATAATTCTGAAATTCAACAAGAATTAGATTTAAAAACCGGAAAAAAAAATAAATTTCATTTTACCCCACATCTAACACCAATGTTTAGAGGAATTTTAAGTACTATTTATGTTGATGTAAAAAAAGGTGTATCCATAGGAAAAATTCAAAGTGTTTTAATCAATCATTATAAAAGTCATAAGTTTGTGAAAATTTCAAAAAAAAATACATTCTTAAGTACTAATGATGTCATAAATACTAATAATTGCCTAATTTCAGTATGTAATAGTAAATATAAAGATAAAATAATAATATTGTCTGCAATAGATAATTTGATTAAAGGTGGTGGAGGACAAGCTATACAAAATATGAATTATTACTTTAATTTTAATGAGAGTGATGGCCTAAATGTTTAAAAAAATATTAATGACCTCATTTTTAATTATTTTATCACATTGTTCATTAAATCATCCAGTTTCGATGTGGAATGTTGAAGATAAAAACACTAATTCAGAAATAACAAAATTAAATTTTGAGAATGAGGTCTCATATGATGAGTTTAAAAGAAATATAATTAAATATGGAGAAAACAGTAAATTTCCTAAATTAGATCAACTAAAATGAATAAAAATATAAATATTGCAGTTATTGGTCTTGGCCAAATAGGATCTTACGTTTACAATGAATTAAACACTAAGAAAAAAGATATTGAAATTAAGACTGGGAAGAAAATAAAGGTTGTTGGAATATCTGCTAAAAATAAAAATAAAAAAAGAAAATTTAAAATCAATAAAAAAATATTTTATTCTAATCCTTTAGATATTTTAAAAATAAAAAATCTTCATATAATAATCGAAGCAATCGGTTTATCAGATGGAATATCAAAGAAAGTTATTGAATACGCTTTAAAAAATAAAATTCATGTTATTACACCAAATAAAGCACTCATATCTAAACATGGTGATAAACTCGGTGAATTAGCTGAAAAAAATAAAGTAAATTTAGAATTTGAAGCATCTGTGGCTGGAGGGATACCAATAATTAGAACGATTAAAGAAGGTCTTGCAACAAATAAAATAACAAAAGTTTATGGAATTCTTAACGGCACATGTAATTACATTATGTCCGAAATGGAAAAAACAAAAGATAGTTTTGTTACTGTTTTAAAAAAAGCTCAGGACCTTGGTTATGCAGAACCTGGAAATCCTAAATTAGATTTAAATGGATATGATGCTTTAGCAAAAATAAAAATACTTTCTTCATTATCATTTAATAAAAAAATTTCAAAATCAAACTGTTTGATGGAAGGTATTGAAAATATAGAATATAAAGATATTGAAATTGCTAATCAGTTAAACTTTAGAATTAAATTACTTGGTATCACTGAAATTATTAATAATAGTATTTTTGAGAGAGTCCATCCATGTATGGTTAACAAAGATTCTTATATTGGAAATGTAAGTGGTGTGATGAATGCAGTAATTTTAAATGGATTACCAATAGGAGAGAGTGTTTTACAAGGTGAAGGAGCAGGGCCTGGACCAACATCATCCGCGATAATGTCTGATTTATTGTCTATTTTAAGAGGAAATATTAAATTTCCTTTTGGAATTACTAGAACAAAAAGAAAAAAACCAAAAATTTTTAATAAAGATATTTCATTTAATTCACTGTATGTAAGACTTGAAGTTAAAGATAAACCTGGAGTTTTGTCATCTATTACAAAAATTTTTGCAAACCATAAAATATCAATTCAAAGAATTATCCAGATACCAGATAGTAAAAAAAAAACTGCATCAATTGTAATTATTACTCATGATGCAAATGAACTTAGTTCTCAAAAATGTATTAAATCTTTTAAATTAAATCAAAACATAATTAAAAATCCAGTATTAATAAGATTATTTTAATGGAACTTTATATAAAACTTTTTGAAGTTCTATTTCCAGTTTTTTTTATAGTAGGTATTGGTTATTTTCTTGGTAAAAAAAATCCAAACTTTGATACATCTTTTATAACAACTTACTCAGCTAATTTCGGAACACCATCTATAGTAATATTTTCTATATCAGCTAGTGGTGTAACTTTTGCAATGTTTTCTGAGTATTTTTTATACGCTCTTATTCTTTTGACTTCTTTTTTGATTGTTGGATTAATTTTCCTATTATTAATGAAAAAAGATTATCTTAGAGAATTACCAACATTCTTTTTACCTAATACTGGTAATATGGGTATTCCAATATGTTTGTTTGCATATGGAAAACTTGGAATGGGAATAGCTGCAGCTATATCATCATTAGTTGTTTTATTGCATTTCACTCTCAATATTTTTCTTGCTAAAAGAGAATTTGATTTAAACGTAATAGTTAAAAGCCCATCATTTTATGCAATAATTGCAACAATCCTATTTCTATATTACGAAATACCTTTACCAATGTTTGTTTTAAATACTGTTATGCTTTTAGCTTATGGAATGATTGTAATGATTTTAATGTCTTTAGGTGTTTCTTTAACGCAAATGAAAGTTTTTTCATTTAAGGACGCTCTAATTACATCTACTGGAAGAGTTATTATAGGTCCTTTAATAGGCTTTGCTCTGATATCTTTTTTTAATTTATCTGGCTTTGCAGCAGGTGTTTTATTAATACAATCATCGATGCCTAGTGCAATTCTTTGTTATTTAGTTGCCTCCATGTATTCTCCAAAAGAAATTGTAGATAATATTTCTAGTACAATTGTTGTTTCAACTTTGATGTCTTTAATAACAGTCCCAATAACTGTATTCTTTGCTTTAAAATACTTTAATTAAGAGCTATGTTTCTTTCATGAAGGCTGTGATACTCAATGCATCCGCTTGGATGATTGTTCCTTTTATGGACGCTTTTGCTAAATATTTAAGCTCTTCTATGGATGTTTTTCAAATTACTTGGGCTAGATATTTTTTTACAGTTGTTTTTTCTCTTTTGATAATGCTTATTTTTGATAGAAAATCTTTAGTTTGGAGTAAAAAACCTTTACTCCAACTGATAAGAGGGTTGATTTTTGTCTTTTCCACTTATTTATTCTTTTATGCAATTTCTGAAATTTCATTACCAAAAGCACTTACATTAGCATTTGTTGCTCCTATATGTGTGACTGCAATGTCACCTTTTTTTCTAAATGAAAAAGTAGGTTTAAGAAGATGGACTGCTGTATCTATGGGTTTTATAGGTACCTTAATTGTAATCAGACCAGGGTTTATAGAGATTAATTTAGCTACTTTAGCTGCCTTGGGTAATGGTATTTGCTATGGGTTTTACTTAATTATTACTCGAAAATTAAGTTCATCTGACAACTCACTTTTGACTTTGTTATTTGCTGGAACAGTGGGGACTATAGTAATGTCTATCTTTATGCCAGGTGTCTGGATACAACCATCTAATAGTCAGTGGATTATGATGGCTTTAATTGGCTTTATAGCTGCAATTGCACATCTTTTTATAATCCTATCATTAAAATTAGCAGATGCCTCTAAACTTGCTCCTCTTGGATATACTGAAATTATTACTAATATTTTGCTTAGTTACTATATATTTAATGAATTGCCAGATAATTGGACATATTTGGGGCTTTTTATAATTGTTCTTTGTGGTTTATATATATCTAGAAGAGAATATTATTTATTTAAACTTTATATAGGTAAGTAATATTTACATATATATTAAACTAATACTTTAATTATTAATTATAAAGCGCTGTTATTATTAAGTCTTTTGTATTTAATATAATATAAATATAATTAATATATAAATTTGATTTTTATAACAAAGCTATTAGTAATTATTTTTTATATTTTAATTCATAATTTAATAAATTTCTAAGAAGATTTAAGTAAATAGGGTAGGGATTTTATCTTACTTATTAGTTAAAATAATAATACCTTAAATTTAATAATTCAGATGCTAAAAAAAGTAAGTAAATATGCTAATTTTACAAATTTATAATATTCAAAAATATTTTATTGCGATTATTTTAAATATTAAAATCAGAATTTTTGATAGAATAATGAATAATTTTAATTAGCTCTGCAAAAATAGAATATGGCATTTAAAAGGCCAAAGTACCCTCTATTTTAAACATTTTCTGTTTTATAGTGCAACTTATAGGTGATATTAAAAAAATATGACTAAATATTGTATTATAAGCAAAAACCGTTGATTTTAAACATTTCTAGAGCAAAATACCCTCTGATTTGAGTAATTTTCTCTTAGTATTTATCCCACCTTTGCCCGAATAGCCGCCCAATGAACCATCCGACCTGATTACTCTGTGACAAGGTATTTTTGGGGCATATGGGTTCTTTCCTATTGCATTTGCCACAGCTCTTACTGATTTTGGTTTATTTATAGCCTTTGCTACATCAGAGTAAGTCCGAATCTGCCCTTTTGGTATTTTTTTAAGATATTTCCAAACTTTTAATTGAAATTTAGTGCCTTTAAGGATCATAATAAGAAAAACCCTGTTTCCTTGTACCTTTTCAGGCACAAAGAACAGTAGTTTTTGGCACGTCGTTTTATGCGCTACCGCCATGCCTTCCACTCTACTATTTTAGCGCTACTCTGTAGAGCTTTCTGCCCTCTGGGCTTGAACCTCTCGGTTTTTCCCCAGCTGGTCAGTTAAGAGTTGCCTCTTAATTCATTTTAAACAATATCAGATAGAGTAGGTTGTATGTATCACTTTATTGTTGAATTTTGTGGGTTTTTAACAGGGCAGAATAGTGGGGATAACTTAATCTAAAGCTTTAAATAAACCATCTAAAACCCTCATACATCGCAATTCCATAAATTGAATGACGTATCAAGAACATAATAGAGGTTTTAACCGGTATGTCTGTATTTATTGCAAATATACCTTGTCCAGTAAAAGGCAAAAATATTAGTAATGGTGCTAAAGTTGTAAGAGCTCCAAAAATAAAGCCAGTAAAATAGGTCATTTTTAAGCCTATTTGTATAAAGAAAAAATAATATATTACAGCCCAACAAATTGATACGTAGTAGTGAAAAATCCACCCCAATAAGACCTCATATTTAATAGTTTGCATTTGTGCAATATTTGGATTGTTAAAGGATCCATTTTTAAGCATATAATAGGTCCACCTACCAACAATTCCCCAGGATGGCTCAGGAACACCTAATAATTTAAGCAAATAACCTAGAATATCTAAAATTATGCAAGAAAATATACCAGCAACAAGAATGCTCAAAATATCGGTCAATTTACCTCAAAACATAAGTAGAAATAACAGAACAAATATGCTTATAAAAAATATCCCAAAAATAACCATTAAAATTCGATTTTTTGTTTGTTCTTTTAGTTTGGGCCAGTAATTCATAATTAGGAACGTGCCAATAACTACGATTAGACCAATAATTACATATTTAGGCATTAAAAATGTTTTACATTAAATGCTTGACATGTAAAATGAGTTATATTATTACTATTGATAACAATTAATTATCAATAGTAAAAATATGAATGAGCTAACAACAGACCTAAAATCGCTTCATGAGGCAACTCTAAATAATCTAAAAAACTCAAAAGCAAATAATACTTTAAGAGCATATAAATCAGACTTTAAAGATTTTAGAGCGTTTTGTGCTAAGCATGGATTAAGTTCTTTACCATCAGAACCCAAAATAGTTTCTTTATATATTACTCATCTATCTAAAAATTCAAAAATTAGCACATTAAGAAGAAGATTAGTTTCAATTAGCATGGTCCATAAACTAAAAGGCCACTATCTGGATACAAAACATCCAATCATTGTTGAGAACTTAATGGGAATAAGAAGAGTAAAAGGAAGCATTCAAAATGGTAAAAAACCTATATTAATCAATCATTTAAAATCTATTATTAATGTAATAGATGAAAAAAAATTTGATGATATTAAAAAATTTAGAGATAAGTCAATAATCTTAGTCGGCTTTGGAGGAGGATTTAGAAGAACTGAGCTAATCACAATTAATCATGAGGATTTAGAATTTGTGCCGGAAGGACTAAAAATCACAATAAGAAGGTCAAAAACCGATCAATTGGGTGAAGGGATGATTAAGGGACTACCCTACTTCACCAATGAAACCTATTGCCCAATTGTTAATCTTAAAAAATGGCTAGAAATTTCTAAAATTAAATCTGGACCAATTTTTAGAAGATTTACTAAAGGATCGTTATTAACTGACAAAAGATTAACAGATCAATCGGTAGTTTTATTAATGAAAGAATACTTAAATTTAGCAGGTATAGATAATAAAAATTTTGCAGGCCACAGTTTAAGATCAGGTTTTGCAACTGTTGCTGCTGAATCTGGTGCAGATGAACGAAGTATTATGGCAATGACAGGTCATAAAACAACACAAATGGTAAGAAGATATATAAAAGAAGCAAATATATTTAAAAATAATGCACTGAACAATATTAAGATTTAAATCCTTTTCCAATGGTTTGGATAAAAATTAGGATTGCCTGACGGGTTTAGTGTCGATGGAAATACACAGATTTTATTTGGATTAGTGTTTAAATAAGCTCCCCACCAATGGAAAGTTGAACCACCAACAATAAAATGCTTCGCGTAAGAAAATAAATTAAAATCATTAATTACATCATTTCCTTTTACATATACAAAGTTTTTACCTTTAAAGTGTTTTGTAATACTGTCTATATCATTTGACCAAATAAAAAAAGTTGGGTTATTGATTTTTTTTTCAAAATATATGATTGATTTTTTAATATAATCTAGAAGATCATTAGTAAAATTTTCAGACTTGACCAGTCTTTCATTTTTAATTATTTCATGGGGTTGGTCAGAATATTTGTTTTTTCTAACATGTATAGATACAGAATTTGTATTTTTTAATTGATAAATAGTTTCGTTATCATAATTAATAAATCTCTTTAAGGGCTTATACATTTTAATTAAATCGTCTTTAAACGAATGAAAATATTTTTCATTTTCAAAGTTTCCTTGAACATAAATTAAATTAGATAGATTGCTATTATCTGGAATAATAATAGGTAATGCGGTTTTATTATTGTTTATTTTAATATTTTTTTCAATTATAAATTTTTTTTTGTTTTTAAATTTTTCAAAAAATAATTCATATTTTTTTTTAATTCTTTTAAAGGAATTTTCATATGTGCTATTACTATCAGCTAAATTTTGACTAATATTGAATTTATCAAGCATATATTTTTGGTGACTTCTAAGTTTGTTTTTTTTTTTAGAAAATCCACTTACATTATCTATTTGAAGTTCACAATCTAGTCTTTTGCTCAATGCATATGAATGTGCATACATAAATAATTGATTTCCTAATCCTTCTGCAATTTCAACAACTATTTTTTTGGGCATTATATTATTTTTGATAATTTATTAATTGATTTGTTATAATCTTTTTTAATAATAGAAAATGAAAAATGAGACAAAGGTTTCCACTCTTTTATAGCAATAATTTGATTAAAAATGTCATTTTTATTGTTAAATTTAAAATGCATTAAAGCTAAAGTTTTTTTTTTTAAAAAGGTACCAATATGAGTGATACCACTTTCAGGTGCTATTACATCATCACACATAGATATTGTATGAACTAGTTTGTCACCTTCAAGATTATTTAAAAATAAAATATTATAATTGTTAATTTTGTTATATTTCCTCTCCTTAAAATCATAACAGTTGAAGTTTTGAAGAAAAAAATTATTTTTTTCTAGGTTATCAAGTTCTGATGAAAAAACTATAAATTTCCTTTTTTTTGCTAAAAATTCAATAAAATTTTTGATCTTTTTATTATCCCATAATAATTTTTCAGAGAATAAATTATGCTTATAATGAAAATATGTTGCACTTTTTGGAAATTCAAAAAAATCAAATTTATCAAATTTTAAATTTTTATAATTAATAACTTGTTTTTTATAGTTAATTAGATTCTCAAGTACCTTATATACGGATAAAATTTTTGAATTATCCCTTCTGTATAATGTTTCTTTACTAAATAAATATTTCTTAAAAAACTCTGTGGGTCTATTTCTATCTGAGTCGATACATACAGCGTGAAATTTTATACTTCTAAATATAAAAGGCAAAATGTAATAAAAACTTTTAGGCGCTAGAATATAAATGTCGCTGATATTATTGAAAATTAAATAATTTAAAATTTTCAATTTTTCTAAAATATTTAAATTATAGTTAAAAATTTTTATTTTTAATTCTTTAAAGATAAAATTAAATTTAAAATTGATCTTAGACAAAAATACAATTATATCTCTATCTCTGTGTTTATTAATTATTAAATTAATTGAATTTACAGATGTAAAATAATCTCCTACTCTATCGTTTTTCAAAATTAATACTTTTCTCACTTTTATTTTATGATTCCCAATAAAAATTTGTTTTCAAACCCATTGATTTTAAAATTATATATTTTGCTACTAGTTCTGAATTGAAATATTTATGATATTTAGTATTTCCTTTTTTTGCAATTTTTTTTCTTAATTTGTCATCTTTTTTAAATTTGTGAATTTTTTCTGTTAGATCTTCTAAATTTTTATAGAAAATCATTTCGTCATTATTAAAAAAATCACCATAACAGGTTTTTTGGTCTATAAATGTTAATAAACCATTACCCATAAGCTGTGCAATTCTATCACTACTATAGTATTTAATCGGCTTACCTCTACTCAAATTAAGTCCCATTTTTGAGTTAGATAGTTCCTTTAAAAAACTTTGACCCCATATTGGCTGTTTTCCAAACATGCCATATGTATCAAATTTAATATTCTTACATTTTTTGCGAAGATTTCTTATAAAAGTTTCTCTTTCATCTATTTTACCAGATCTTAAAACCCCTCTGTGAACTCCGTGACTTATAGCATAAAAAATATCATTTTTAGGTTCATGATTAAAATTTTTTAAATTATCTAATGATTTATCGCATGGATTAGGAATAAAAAACGAATTGTTAATTTTGAAATCTAACGATTCTGGATCGGTAGTTGTAAAAGTAGCATCCATGGATTTGATTTTATCAAGAATTCTTATTTTATTTTTTTGGTAATCAGGACCTTTTCTAGAGAGTGGGTCTAAAAACCATTGTGCAATAGTAAGATGCTTATATTTTGATTTTGCTTCTAACAGGGTTTCGTTACTTATTTTATCCGCGTGTCCTAATATCAGCAAATCTGGTTTAAAGTTATGAATTGTTTCAGAGATTAGATTATTTAAGTATTTACTACCAGTAGGATCTTTGAAAGATTTAGAATAATTTATTATATCTCTATCTGACAAACTAATGACATTATGACCAAGTCTTATAAGTCCATTATTTAATCGTATACCAGTATTATATTGCAATCTTCCAAAATATCTTTGATTAAAATTCGTAACATGAATTATTTTTAATTTTGAATTATTACTTATATTGAACTTTTTAATCTGTAAATTTTCAAGAATATTTGTTCTTACTTTGTCAATTATATTAGAGACAAATTCATGAGTGAGGAAAAAAGATTTATAGTTTAATATTTGAAATTTTCTTCTAAGTTTTGAATTTTTTATTAATTTTTTAATTTGATTATAAAGAATATTTGCATCCAGCTTGTTAATAATTATTGGATGTCTTGTAGTTTCTGATAAGCCCCCTTTGTTTGTTATAATTGTTGCGCAGGCTAGACTGCTAGCTTCCAAACTTGATCTACCAAAGGGCTCTTCCCATCTAGAACAGGCAACAAAAATACTCGTTTTTTTTAATAAATTTAAAACAAATGAATTTTCTTTAAAATTATAAATTTTTAAATTTTTGTGTAAAAAAAAGAGTTTTTCTCTAGGCTCGTCACCTACCACTACAGATTTCCAATTGGGAAACTCATTAAGAATTTTAATGACAGCTTGACCAAAAATATCATAACCTTTTGCAGAATTTAACTTACCAACAAATGAAATTATATTTTCCTTTTTTTTAATATTTATTTTGATTTTTTTTGTTGATTGAAAACATACACCAAACTTTGATTTGTAATTTTCAGAGTTTATATCTTTGAAAAATTGATTTTGTGTCCAGTTACTATTAAAAAAAATAAATTCACATTCATCCAATAATTTTATTCTATCACTCTTTGACCTAGATCCAGAAATAGTCAGGGGGTTGTTATGAAAATAAAGGATAATTTTTGATTTAAGATTATTTTTTATGATATTGACATATGAAGGTCTATTATGAATCTCAACAATATCAGGATTATACTTGCTATTAAGTTCAACAAATTTTTCTAAATATTTTTTATTGTTACTAAACAAAATACTTGAATTGACTTTAATATTTTTAAAATTTCCTGATAAAAATTTTTTTTTATTGGTATTACCAAAAACAACAGTTGATTTTTTAAATTTTGAATATTTTAGTAAATTAGAAACATGTATTGATACCGCACCTGCATATTTAGGAGAATATTCTTCTTTATAAGGGAGGAGAATTGCAATATTCATTTATTTGTTAAATATCTTTCTTTTAAATTTTTTCTTAGTTTATAATTTTTTTTTAATTTATACTCTTCTTTCATAGCTTTACTTTTCCTGATATATTTTTTTTTATATATCAAAAACCATTTTCTTCCCTTCGTAAATTTGGCTCCTTTCGAACTATTGTGAAGCTCAAGTCTTTTTTTTATATTTTTTGTATAGCCTACATAAGATATACAGCTATTTAGCTTTTTTGATAATAACAAATATACATAATAGCTCATTATGCTTTATATTTATTAAAATTAATAAAAAAAACAATTTCTATGTTTATACGACATTTAAAGAAACAAAGTAGATTCAAAAGATTTCTTTTAAAAATTCTTAATATTTATGCATTTGAAAAGGAAACTTTTAAATTGATTAACCCACTCTCTAAAAATATTTCTTCAAACTACTATAAGTTAAATGATAAGACCTTTATTCTTTCAAGTGGATATTTAAATTTAAAAAGAAAAATTAAAAAAATAGATATCTACTTTAGATACGCGCCAAATAACCAACTTTGGAACTCATCTAAAAGATGGAAAAGAATAATCCAAAATATCAATAAAGAAGATTTAATTTTGACTACATTAAATAGTTTAAAGAATAGTATATTATTTTTTCTAGAAAATAATAAAATTGATATAACTATTAATTTAATTTCAGACGCATCTAATCCAAAATTTGACTTATTGGTAAAAAAACTACTCAATAATAGAAATTTTAATATTAATTTTTTTGAAACTAAAAAATCAGGAAATAGAGGTTCCTTCTTAGAATGTTGTGATCAAGCTAAAAATGCAGAGGATATAATTTTTTTTATTGAAGATGATTATTTGTTTGAAAAAAAATGTATTGACGAAATGGTCTTTGCGTATTCCAGAATATCTACAATGTTAGATAACGATATATTTTTATGTCCAAGTGATTATCCTTTTTATTATGATGCTAATTATCATACATCCCTATTTATAGGTAAAAATTATAGATGGAGAACAGTTTTTGAAACATTATTAACTTTTATGTTTTCAAAAAAAATTTTAGATAAATATGAGAACAATATTAGATTAATAGGGGAACAAGAAAATCATCCTTTTGAAAAACCTTTACATTCTGTCTACTTAGAACAACCATGTTTGTCACCAGTAGGAACACTATCGCATCATATCTCAAAAAGTGTCCCATCCGTAAATGAGGATTGGTTAAAAACTTGGAATGTTAATTTTATAAAATCTGAAAATTAATTTTTTATCCAGCAATAACTGCCAACAACAACAATGCTACAATATTTGTTATTTTAATCATAGGATTCACCGCAGGTCCAGCTGTGTCTTTATAAGGGTCACCTACAGTGTCACCAGTAACAGCTGCTTTGTGTGCTTCAGAACCTTTTCCACCAAATTTTCCATCCTCAATATATTTTTTAGCGTTATCCCATGCTCCACCACCGGCTGTCATAGATACTGCAACAAATAAACCTGTGATAATTACTCCTAAAAGCATTGCACCAACTGCTGATAAAGCGGCCACTTGTCCACCTATAAAATAAATAATTATATAAAGAACTATAGGAGATAAAACTGGCAACAACGATGGAATTATCATTTCTTTAATAGCTGCTTTTGTCAATAGATCGACTAATCTACCGTAATCTGGTTTTGCCTTACGCTTCATTATACCAGGTATTTTCTTGAACTGTCTTCTAACCTCAATAACCACGGCACCCCCTGCTCTACCAACTGCTTGCATACCCATAGATCCAAATAAATATGGAAGCATTCCACCAATTAATAAACCAACAACAACGAATGGGTTAGATAAATCAAATGTAACTATAATTCCTTCTAAATTAGATCCAGCAACTTTGGAAAAATGTTTAATGTCTTCTGTATAAGCAGCAAATAAAACTAAAGCTCCAAGTCCTGCTGACCCTATTGCATAACCTTTTGTTACCGCTTTTGTAGTATTCCCAACCGCATCTAATGCATCAGTCGTTTTTCTAACATTTTTTGGAAGATTAGACATTTCTGCAATTCCCCCAGCATTATCAGTAACTGGACCATATGCATCTAAAGCTACAACCATACCAGCAAGAGCCAGCATTGTGGTGACTGCAATTGCAATCCCATACAAACCTGCAATATGATTAGTCAATAATATTCCACCAACAATAATTAATGCAGGGATAGCTGTTGCTTCCATCGAAACTGCCAATCCTTGAATGACATTTGTACCATGACCCGTTGTTGAAGATTGAGCAACACTTTTAACTGGTCTATAGTCTGTGCCTGTATAGTATTCAGTAATCCATATAATTAATCCTGTGATAACAAGACCTATTATTCCACAAAAATATAAGCTTAAGCCAGTAAATGATTTTTCGTTTACAACGTACTCAGTAGTGAAACCAATTACATATTTAGTAATAGGATACAAGATAATTAGAGAGCTTATTGCAGTTATAACAAATCCTTTATACATCGCCTTCATAATATTTTTATCATTACCGAGTGTTACAAAAAAAGTACCTAAAATTGATGTAAGTATGCATGCGCCACCAATCGCTAAAGGATAAATCATCATACTGAAGTCACCGATAAAAAATATTGAAGACAGAACCATTGTAGCAACAATTGTTACAGCATAAGTTTCAAACAAATCTGCTGCCATACCTGCGCAGTCTCCAACATTGTCACCAACATTATCAGCAATTACGGCAGGGTTTCTAGGATCATCTTCAGGAATACCTGCTTCTACTTTGCCAACTAAATCGGCACCAACATCTGCACCTTTAGTAAAAATTCCTCCACCTAGTCTTGCAAATATAGATATCAGAGAAGCACCAAAACCAAGCGCAACTAAAGCATTAACTATTTCTCTTTCATCTATACCAATCTTTACAAGAAAATAATAATAAACTGCAATTGATAACAGAGCTAGTCCAGCGACCAACATTCCAGTTACAGCTCCTGATTTAAAAGCAATTGATAGACCACTTGCAAGGCTTTTTCTTGAAGCTTCAGCTGTTCTTACATTTGCTTGAACTGAAACAAGCATACCAACATATCCAGCTATTCCTGACAATGCAGCTCCAATTAAGTAGCCTAGACCTACTAAAGGACTAAATGCAACAGAAATAATAATCAAAACAACAACTCCAACTATTGCAATAGTTTTATATTGTCTGTTTAAATATGCACGAGCACCTACTTGAATAGCCGAAGCTATTTCGATCATTTTAGCATTACCAGAACTTGAGTTTAAGATATTTCGACCTGTAAAAAATCCGTAAATGATTGATATAATTCCTGCTGCTATAATGTATAAAAGTATTGTTTCTGTTGATGAGTTCATTAGTTCCTTTGTTAAATATATTTATGGGGTCAATGTAATACAAAAAAAATTATAAAACGCAATGTTTAACTTCATTAGAAATTATGGGAATATCCCTCATTATATCTGTGTTTTATAAGGTTTTTATTATGTATAATTTGATTACTTTTAATTTCATTAGTTAAATCTCCTATTAAAGTCACTTTTTGATTCATTCGTTTAAATAAAGATTTGATATATTTTCTATTTGACTTAGATGAGGTAAATAGAATTTGATAATCATCTCCTTTAGAAATAAAACTTATTTTTTTTTTATTAGTTTTGACGAGATAAGATTTAAGTTTTGATGAAATAGGTATCTTTTCAACATCCAATCTAAAATATAAATTACTTGTATTAATTAATTTAGATAAATCACCAAATAAACCGTCAGATATATCTATTGATGAATTGGCAAATTTTATTATTTTTGAGCTAATTTTTGAAGGTAAATCTGGCATATAATATTTTTGAATAAAATATTTTCTTAGCTTGGTTTTTTTTAAAAATAACTTTTTTTTCAAAATTAATAAACCCAAATAACTATCACCGAGGTTTCCTGTAACATAAATATCATCTTTATTTTTACATTTATTTCTTCTGACTATTCTTTTTGAATAACCCATACTAGTTATTGTGAATGTTGTTTTATTTGATCTTGTTGTATCACCACCTGACAATTTTATTTTATATTTTTTTTGCTCTTGTTTTAAACTTTTATGTATTAGGTTTAAATTTTTTTTTGAAAAAGATTTTTTATTTCCACTGGCACCAATAAAAATAAACTTTGGTTTTACAGCCTTGCAATACAAATCTGATATTGAAGATCTTACTATTTTTTTAATTACTAAATCAGGTTTTTTAAAATCAAGAAAATGAACTCCCTCAACATAAGTATCAGAAGAAACAACAACATTATTTTTTTTATCAAAAAAAACATCATCGTTTAAATTTAATGCTGATGGATTATTATAAGTTAATTTTTTGAAATACTTTTGAATTAAAGCAAATTCATTCATTGCTAATTCTAATTTTTTTTGAAATTTTATCTAATAATGCATTTAAGTATTTAGTTTGTGAGTCATCAATAAAAAAATTTGATGCCTTTAAATACTCATTAATAATGATTTTGATAGAAGTATTTGGTTTGTATAAAAATTCAAAAATTGCACTTTTGATAATAATTTGAAAAACTTTATCCATATTTTTAATTTTCAAATCCTGATTTAAATGGTTATCGATCTCTGCATTTATTAATTCTTCTCTCTCTAAAGTGCCGTTGACAATATCTTTAATAAATTTTTTAAACCTGTGTTTTGGAAAACTGATATTTTCCTCATTGTTATAAAGTTTTCCATAAAGTTTTTGAATAATTATCACTCTAGGATTTCTTTGTGGAGAAAATTGAATAGTCATAATTTATTGAAAGAGAACTGATAATACTGCTTCTGCTGCTTCAGATCCTTTCTTACCACGTTCTACAGCTTGTTTTTTACTTAAGCATGTGATCACACCGTTTCCAACAGGTTTCCTTGATGTAATTGATAATGTCATTAATGCGTCCGTTGTAGATTTGGATATAAAATCAAAATGTGGTGTTTGTCCTTTAATCACACATCCTAAAGCTATAAATCCATTAAATTTTTTTAAATTCTTGGCGATTGTAACAGGAATTTCAAAAGCGCCTGGTACCCTAATTACATCAATATTACACTTATTTTTTATTTTATTTTTTGCACTTTTTAACAAAGAATTCGCAATGCTTTCATAATAACTTGCAACAACTATTAGAATTTTTTTTCTCATTTTATAATTTCCTGTTTTTTTATTTTAATTCCATATCCGTCTAATCCTATCACTTTTTTTTTTGATCTAGTAACAAGTATCATATTTTTTATATTTAAAGATTTAATAATTTGGGCTCCAATGCCATAATTTTTAATCAATTTATCATGACCTTTTTTGTAGAAAGTTTTACTTTTATACTGTTTGAGTGTTTGTGTTACTGATTTCAAATTAGGATCTCTAATAAATACAAGAACACAATTATTGAATTTTTTAAAATAAGTAATTGTTTTATCAAATGAATTTGGCAGTTTTTGGTTAATAAGATAATTTTGAACTACATTAGATGATATTACTCTTAATCGAGGTACTACTTCTTTTTTTAAAGTACCTTTGATTAATGCAAAGTTTTCAGACCCATCAAGGATATTTTCAAATACTTTAATTTTAAATTTTTGTTTTTGAACAATGATTGAAGAGGTTTTTTTTAATTTGATTAATTTCTCTCTCTTTAATCTATAAGCAATTAGATCCTCAATCTTTCCTATTTTAAGCTTATGTCTTTTTGCAAAATTAAATAATGTTTTGCCAGTAGCCATTTTTCCATCATCTGCCATAATTTCACAAATGACTGCGGAATTATTTTTTTTGGCAAGTTTTGATATATCTACTGAAGCTTCTGTGTGTCCCGCTCGTACAAGAACACCCCCGTCTCTTGCTATAACTGGAAATATATGTCCAGGAGATACTATATCAGTTTTTTTTGCACTTTTATTTGATGCAGCTTTAATTGTTTTCGCTCGATCATAAGCTGATATACCTGTAGTAACACCTTTTTTAGCCTCTATAGAATATGTGAAAGCAGTTTTGCTTCTAGATTGATTAATTGGTGAAGCTAAAGTTAGCCCGAGTTTTTTAGATTGCCCACTATCCATTGCTAAACAGATCAATCCTCTAGCATGTTTTGCCATAAAATTTATGTGTTTAGGGCTGACTGCAGATGTAGAAATTACTAAATCACCTTCATTTTCCATTTCTTCGTGTTTGCTTTCGTCATCAACAAGAATATACATTCCATTTTTTTTGACAGTCTTGATAATACTTTCTATTGAACTAAAATTACTTTTTTTCATTAACAAACTTTTTTACATACTTAGACATAATATCTATTTCAACATTTACTAAATCATTTTTCTTTAAATTAATTAAATTTGTCAATTTTAATGTGTGAGGTATAACCCATATTTCAAATGAATTTTTTTTAATTTTTGAAATAGTTAGAGATACTCCATTAATTAGTATAGATGCTTTTTCAACTAATTGTTTTTTAAATAAATTACTAATTTTAAAATCTAATATGTGTGACTTATCTACTTTTTTTATACTTTTTAAAGAACAGACTGTATCTACGTGACCTTGGCAGATATGACCTGAAATATTATCACCAAATTTTAATGGTTTTTCTAAATTGATTTCATCACCAATTTTAATATTTTTGTATTTTGATTTAGCCAAAGTTTCATTTGATAAATAAAATTCTAAAATCTTATTTTTATATGAGATTAAGGTAAGACAAACACCATCACAAGAAATTGAAATGCCTAGATTTTTTTTTGACACTTTTAAAGAAGACCTAATGAATAAATTGATTCCCTTAGTTCTTTTTTTTATACTGCTTATTTTCCCTTTGTTAAATATAATTCCATTAAACATTTTAATAATAATGAGTAAGTGTATCGTTACCTAAATATGTATTTATTTTTTTTTTATTTTTGTAGTTTTTATTAATCATTTTAACTAATGATGATATATTAATTTTATGTCTATTTAAGATTATTTTGTCGCTTTTAAAAAAATAGAATTCATTTAATAAATTTTCCTTAAGGAAATTAGTCATTAAATCCTTTCCGGACTCTATCAATACCCTATGAAGTCCTAACGTATAAATTTTATGAGTAATTTTTTTAAGATTTAAATCTGAGTTATTTTCAGCCTTTTGGAAAATAAGTTTAACGCCTTTATTTTTTAACAATTTAATTTTTGAGATATTTTTAGAACTATGAAAGATAATCAATTTATTCTTTTTTGAATTTTTAATCACAAAACAATTTACTTTTATTTTTAAATTTTTATCAATTACTATTACTCTTGGTGAATATTTTTCTAATCCACTTAATCTACAATTTAGTTTAGGATTATCTGTATTAACAGTTTTGTAAGAGGTCAATATTGCATGATTTTGAAATCTTAAAATATGCGACACCTTTCTAGAATGCTCGTTTGTTATTGAAGAATTATTTCTTAAAATATTAAAATTTGATGAACTTGCAATTTTTCCTATAATATAGGGAGCCTTTTTCAGTCTAATATAATTATATTCTTTATAAAGGTTGTAAACTTTATTTTTTTGAAGACCTGATTTTACTTTTATATTTTTTGATTTTAATATTTTTTTTGTTTTATTAAAAGTTCGAAAATCTTTATCCTCTATTGAGTAATAAACCTTTTGAATTTTATTTTTAATTATCGCATTTGTACATGGGGGTGTTTTTCCATGATGAGAACATGGCTCAAGTGTTGAATATAATGTTGTTCCTTTATTAAATCGATTTTTACTTAAAGCAATATTTTCTGCGTGTGGCCTACCTCCATAATTAGTAGTTGCAAACGATAATATTTTATTTTTTTTTACTATGATGCAACCAACAGATGGATTTGTTCCTGTTAAATATTTATTATTCTCTGCTAAGTTAATAGCAAAATTCATAATTTTTTTATCTAAGGATTTATAATTATCTTTTTTTAAAGACATCTATTCTATCCACAAATTGAACAAAGTCTTTTTCTTCTCTAAAATTTCTATAAACAGATGCAAAACGAACATATGCTACAGGGTCAAGTTCTTTAAGTCCTTCCATGACCATGGTCCCGATCGTGTTAGATGAAATTTCACTTTGACCTAATTCCTCAAGAGATCTGCTTATTTTTGAAATAAATTTTTCAGCTGTTTCTGTATCAATCGGTCTTTTTTTCAAAGCAACATATATTGATTTTGAAAGTTTTTCTCTATCAAATGATGATTTTCTTCCATTCTTTTTAACTACAGTTAATTCTCTAAATTGAACTCTTTCAAATGTAGTAAATCTTTCACCACAACTACAAAGTCTTCTTCTTCTAATTGCCGTACCATCTTCTGTAGGTCTAGAGTCAACTACCGAGGTATCACCTTTCTTGCTGCATGGACAAATCATACGATTAAATTAACCTAAGTGCTTATATATAGGAAAATTTGAACATAGGCTAACAACTTCTTTTCTTACTTCATCTTCAATTTTAGAGTTATCTTCAGGGTTTTCTGAAAGGCCTTGAATAGTTTTTGTTATTAAATCGCCTACTTTTTGAAATTCCTTTAAACCAAATCCTCTAGTTGTAGCAGCTTGAGAGCCTAGTCTGATTCCAGATGTTACCATTGGGCTTTCTGTATCAAAAGGAATACCGTTTTTGTTACATGTAATGTTTGCTCTTGATAAACTTTCAGAAGCTACATTTCCTTTTACATTAAAAGGTCTTAAATCGACTAACATTAAATGTGTGTCAGTACCCCCTGAATAAATTTTAAAACCGTTATTTTTTAAAGTTTCGGCTAAAATTTTTGCATTAGCTAAAACAGTTTTTATATATTCTTTAAACTCAGGTTTTAAAGCTTCTTTAAAGCCCACAGCCTTTGCAGCTATGATATGCATTAAAGGTCCTCCTTGATATCCTGGGAAAACAGCAGTGTTAAATTTTTTAGATAAATCTTCATGGTTGGTTAATATTATTCCACCTCTTGCACTTCTAAATACTTTGTGAGTAGTTGATGTAACTACATGAGCATAATCGCAAGGATTTGGGTATCCCTTACCAGCAACCAAACCAGAAAAATGTGCCATATCAACCATTAAATATGCACCTACATTATCTGCAATTTCCCTAAACCTTTTAAAATCAATTACTCTAGAATAGGCGCTTCCACCTGCAATTATAAGTTTAGGTTTGTGCTCAAGAGCAAGTTTTTCAACATTATCATAATCAATAAGCTCGGATTTTTTATCTACATCATATCCGATTGCATTAAACCATTTACCAGACATTGAAATTTTTAACCCATGTGTAATATGACCTCCTGAATTCAAGCTCATTCCCATGAAAGTATCACCTGGCTTTAACAAAGCTAAAAATACCGCTCCATTTGCTTGTGCACCTGAATGAGGTTGCGCATTAGCAAATTTGCAATTAAATAACTCTTTAAGTCTGTCTATTGCAAGTTGTTCAGCTACATCAACGTGTTCACAACCATTGTAATATCTTTTGCCTGGATAACCTTCAGCATATTTATTTGTTAGAACTGATCCTTGAGCTTCAAGAACTGCTTGGGATACGATATTTTCAGATGCTATTAACTCTATGTGATTTTGTTGTCTAACTAACTCATCATTTATAGCTTTATAAATTTCAGGGTCACTATCCAACAAACTTTTTTCAAAAAAGTCTTTGTATTCACTGTTTAAATATTTTGTTTCACTTGACATAAATTTATATTTTTTTAACTCGTTTTAAATGCCTGCCTCCTTCAAATTTAGTATTTAAGAATGCATTTATACATTTAAAGGCTAAATTTTTACTAATCAACCTTTCTCCTAATGTAATAACATTTGCATCATTATGCAATCTAGATAATTTGGCGTTTTTTACTGAATAACATAATGCAGCTCTAATGTTTTTATGCTTATTAGCAGACATCGACATACCCATTCCCGATCCACACACTAAAATACCAATATTTTGTTTTTTATTTATTTTTTTAGATAATTTATGAGCATAATCAGGGTAATTTACAGATTTGGATGATTTCTCTGGTCCTAGATCAAATAAATTATATTTTTTTGAATATTTTTTTTTAATACTTTCTTTAAGATTAAACCCTGCGTGGTCAGATGCTATATATATATTTTTCAAATTAGTTAAACTTATAATCTAACACGCAAGCTACTAGGTGAATTCTATTTTCTTCTCCACCGTTAAATGCATTATGATATTTTGTATTGTTAGTTACCCAAACAGAACCATCTGCGGGCATATGCATTGCCACATTATCTATTACCATTAAACATCCAGGGTTAGATATTATAGGTATATGCAATCTTGGTTCTGGATCTCTATGCCAACTCAAAGTTGATCTGGGTTCTTTTAATAAAATTCTTACTCTTCCTAGCTTATATTTTGATGAGAGAACATCATATACTTCTTTAAAGTAAGTATTCTCATAATCCTTAATAAATTCAGTATAACTCGACTCATTAATACTTTCATCTCTTGAAACCTCTTTTCCAGATTTATCTGGTTTTGTCCAGTAAACACCTCTTGCCTTATTTCCTTTTATAGAATCTGGATCTCCTGGTATTTGAGTTAAAGATATAGCGCCAAAATTTGTTACACCTGCATCTTCAAACTTTTTAATTTTTACAATTTGATTGTAAGCGTCTTGGAGTTTATCGATATCAAATTGTAAAGTTTGCTTTTGAAAATCACTGAAATCTAATACTCTATCATTATCGTTATGAAGATTTAAATTTACAATTTTATTTTTAATTGGTGTCATGAGGATTGTTTTCTACTCATTTCTATATATATTTGTATAATACATTTGTCGCATAATAAAAGTACAATATGATAACAGGAAAATATCCAAGTTTAAGGCTTAGAAGATCAAGGAAATATGCATGGTCTAGAAGACTTATTCAGGAAAATTCATTGACATACAGTGATTTAATATTGCCTATTTTTTTGGTCGAAGGAAAAAATAGAAAAGAATCAATAAAATCTATGCCAAACGTTTTTAGATATAGTGTAGATAAATTACACTATGTAGTTAGCAAAGCTATAAAAAAAGGAATTCCAATGGTTGCTTTATTTCCTCTTACAAAAACAAAAAAAAAAGATGAATATGGTTCAGAAGCATTGAATCCAGACAATTTAGTTTGTAAAGCAATAAAGTTTATTAAAAAAAAATTTAAAAATAAAATTGGAATCATGTGTGATGTAGCGCTTGATCCTTATACGTCTCATGGCCACGATGGATTGTTAAAAAAAAGAAAAATTTTAAATGACGAAACCCTGGAAATACTTACTAAACAAGCCGTGCTCCAAGCTAGAATGGGATGTGATGTGATTGCACCTTCAGATATGATGGATGGAAGAATTGGCAAAATAAGAAAAGCATTGGATAAAGATGATTTGAAAGATGTTCAGATATTGTCTTATGCAGTTAAATTTTCTTCAAGCTTCTATGGACCATTCAGAGATGCTGTCGGTTCAAAAAAATTGTTAAAAGGCGATAAAAAAACATACCAAATGGATTTTAGAAATTCCAATGAATCACTAAGAGAAGTTTCATTAGATATCAAAGAGGGTGCTGACATGATAATGGTTAAACCTGGTATGCCCTATCTTGATATAATTAAGAAGGTAAAAGATAATTTTAAAATACCAGTATTTGCATATCAAGTATCTGGTGAGTATAGTTTAATAATGAATGGTATTAATAAAAAACTGATAGATAAAGAGTCTATAAAAGAGTCTCTTATTTCTTTTAAAAGAGCTGGAGCAAGTAGCATTGTGACTTATTTTGCAGACCAGATTGATCTTTGACTATTTAAGCAAATTAGTAAAATCATTCCTTGAGGAAGGAAAGCTTTTGTTGTTAGGTTTAATAATCGTTTTATCTAAAAAATCTCCAACTATTGAATAGCCACTGTAAATATCTTTTTCGTTTTCAGGAATGATTTTTTTATCAATTAAAAAATTGGGAATAATTTTTTGACTTGAGTCAACAACATATTTAGGTTTACCATTAATTTTCTTATGCACCACATAATCTTTAAAATTAATGTCGTAACCAATAGATTTAAATATATTTAGCTCTAAAAACAGAAATTCAACCAACCAATTATCAAAATCAATAATTTTAAATAATTTTTCTAAAAGAGAGTAAATTTCCATATTAATCTCATTTTCAACTGTAAGAATTTTAATTAAATTCATGCAATAAATTATACAAAACAATTTTTTTTTATTCTCTAAATAGACAGGTGTTTTAATTTCATCGATTTCAACTTTAAGATAACCTAATCTACCATCCTCTCTAAGTTTTGAATTTATGTGAAACTTATTTCCTATTAATAAATAACTTTTAATTTTCTTTGATGTTGATCCGAAAATTATGCCTACTATTTTTCCATTATTTTCAGTAAAAAATTCAGCTATAGATGAATTTTCATTATATTTGTTTAAAGACAATAAATACCCTTTATCTTGCCAATTCATTTTTGATGTATTTTTTTTAGAAGTTCAGAAGCAGCAGACTGTTCTGCAATTTTCTTTGATGATCCTATTGCATAAATATATGCACTATTTTTAAGTTTTACTCCAACTTTGAATTTTGGTTTATGTCTAGGTCCTGTGTTAGAAACTAACTTGTAAATGGGCAATGTTTTAAAACTTTTTAAAGAGTATTCTTGAAGTCTTGTTTTAGCATCAACAAAAGTGGTTTCAGCGTTATTAATTAAATTTTTCCATTGCTTAAGAATAAAAATTTTAGAAACCTCAAATCCTCTGTCTAAATAAATTGCACCAATTATTGCCTCACAACAATCTGAAATAATTTTATTTTCTACTATATTTTTACTCGATTTAGAATTACCTGTAATAACAAAATCTTTAAGATTTAGTAAATTACCAACCTCTAAGCATTTATTTTTATTTACTAAAGAAGCTAATTTTTTGTCTAGAGATCCTACTTTTTCGTTTGGAAAAAGCTCAAATAGTTTTTTAGAAACAACAAGACCAAGAACTCTATCACCTAAAAATTCAAGATTTTCATAATTGTTATTTGAATCAAAACTTTTATGAGTAATAGCCTTCAAAAGAATTTTTTCATTTTTAAAATCTATCTTAATTTTTTTTTGAAGAATTTTTATTTTATCCATAATTATTCAATTATTTTGAAAAATCTATTAAGTCTTAATATTTCATTCCATTTCCAAAATTTTACAATACTACCTACAAACGGATCAGATGAAAAAAATAATATTTGAGCCTTACCAACAAGGTTATTTTTATGCACATAACCAACTTCTGACAAAAATCTACTGTCTTTTGAGCAATCTCTATTATCTCCCAAGAAAAATAAATGGTCTTTTGGAACAATGTATTTATCAGAGTTTGCAAAAGTAATATCTGTTCTATAAGAGGCCAAGTAAACTTTGCCATTAGGTAGTTTTTCTTCAAATGTGTTAACATTTATTTTTGTTTTGCCACAATAGTTAATGATATTTTTGTCTTTAATAGTTTTTAAAACTTGATTTCCATTAAGAAAAAGATCACCATTAATAAACTGAATTGTATCTCCAGGAAGGCCAATAACACGTTTTATATAATCAGTTCTATTATCTGCTGGAGTTTTAAACACAGCAACATCACCTCTTTTAGGGTCATTACTTAAAATGCTATTTTTAAAAATTGGTGGACTAAATGGAAAGGAATGCTTGCTATAACCATATGTAAATTTTGTTACGAAAAGCCTATCTCCAACTAATAAATTTGGTTCCATTGACGACGATGGAATATAAAAAGGTTGTAATAAAATAGATCTAATTAAAACAGCAATAATAAGCGCATAAATTATAGTTTTAAGGTTTTCGATTATTATTTTTTTCATATTTTTTTATCTATAACGACAAATGCAATTGAATAATCCTTTTCATCAGAGAGTGATAAAAAAACCTTATATTTTTGAATTTTAAATTTTTTTTTAAGAAAATTTTTTAATTTTTTTGATAAAAAAATATATGGTTTTCCGCTTTTATAATTCTTGATTTCAATATCTATAAAATTTATATCTGATCTAAAACCTGATCCAATTGCTTTGACAAATGCCTCTTTCGCGGCAAATCTTTTTGCAAAAAAATTAATTTTATTTTTTATTTTTTTTCCCTGTTTAATTTCTTTTTTAGTAAAAATTCTATTAATAAATCCTTTTATTTTTAATGACTTATTAATCCTACTATTTTTAATAATATCAACCCCATTGCCTATAATATCCATTATCTTAATATATTAATAAATTTTTTGACGACTTTTGAAATTCCATGCGAGACAGACTCCCCAATTATAAAATGCCCTATATTGAATTCCTCAATTTGTTTTATCTTATTAAGTATTTTCGTTGTCTTATAATCCATTCCATGACCAGCGTGAACTTCTAAACCTATGTTTTTCGCATAAATAGCACATTTTTTTATTTTATTTAGTTCTTTAGAATAATTTTTATTTTGCTTTATTTGATTAGATATCCTGCCAGTGTGAATTTCTATACATTTACTTCCTAAGATTTTTGATAATTTTATATCCTGCAATGAAGGATTTATAAATAAGCTAGTTCTAATATTCTTACTATTGAAGACATTTATTATTTTTTTGATTTTATTTTTATTCTTTTTTAAATTTAGTCCACCTTCTGTAGTAATCTCGTTTCTTTTTTCTGGTACAAGACAAATATAAGAAGGTTTAAATTTAAGTGCAATTTTAATCATAGTAGAATCAGAAGCTATTTCTAAATTAATAGGAATAGATTTATTAGAAGATAAGATTTTTAAATCTAAATCTTTAATGTGTCTTCTATCCTCCCTTAAATGAACAGTTATAGAGTCTGCTCCAGATTTTAAAACTTGTAAAGCTACAGTGTAAGGGTCAGGATGTTTTTCACCTCTTGCATTTCTTAGTGTTGCAACATGATCTATATTTACTCCAAGTCTCTTTTTCATTTTATAAATCTACTTCCAGGTTTTGTAATTGGTATTTTCTTTAAAGATTCTGGAATATTTTTTTCTTTATATGTAGGTATTTTTAATTTTATTTGTGAAATAATTTTCTTTTTTTTAATTTTTAAAGTTTTTTTTTCAGATCTATCTATTAAACAAGCAAATCCTAATAAAATTGCATTAGATTTTTTTATTAGTTTAACACATTCTAAACTTGATTTTCCTGTAGTTATGACATCCTCAATAATTAAAACTCTCGATTTTTTTTTTATTTTGAAGCCTCTTCTTAATTTAAAAGTTCCATTAACTCGTTCACAAAAAATTGTTTCTTTTTTTAAAATTCTTCCCACCTCATAACCAATAACAATTCCACCCATTGCTGGAGATAGAATTAAATCAATATTTTTAAATGTTCTTTTAATTTTAATTGCTAAAGATCTTGTAAATTTTTCAGACTTGCTTGGGAAACTTAGTAATTTAGCACATTGTACATAAGAAGGCGAATGTAGACCTGAAGATAATACAAAATGACCGTCTAACAGCGCATCAGTTTTTCTTAAAACTGTTAAAGAGTTTTTTAAAGAAAGCATATTTTTTATTTTTATGTCTTATAATTTTAAATTTATATTCTTTTTGTTTTAGTTCACTTATCAGTTTTGTAAAGTTTTTAAGGTCATGTATAATCAAATTAAATTTAAAATTTATTCTTCCATTAAGTTTTTCAACCATTTCTACACTTGAAATATTTACAAAGTTTTCTCCAATCATTGTAGTTACGTCACCCATTTTACCTGGTTCATCAGGTAGAGATATCCAAAGAGTAGTATTATATTTTTTTTCTTTAATTGGCTTATTGTTTTCGCGGTACTGCCAATAACGCCTAATCGCAGCTCTTGCTTTACCAGTTTTTGTGCTAGTTAACCAGTGTAGTGAAGGAGAGGCTTTTTTTGAGGTTAAAATTTTTACTACATCTCCATTTCTCAAAATAGATTGTAAGGCACTGTCTTTTCCATTAATTTCACAACCAATTGCTGCATCACCTATTTGTGTATGCACAGCATAAGCAAAATCAATTGGAGTAGCATCCTTTGGAAGTTTTATGATAGATCCTTTGGGTGTAAAGCAAAAAGCATTTTCTTGAAACATTTGAAGTTTTGTATACTCATAAGAATCATCCGGATTTTCATTTTTATCGATAATTTCAACTAAATCTGCTAGCCAATCATATTCTTTCCAAGTCAAAGAATTAAATTTTTCAGAAGATTTATATTTCCAATGTGAGGCAATACCTCTTTCTGCAAACTCATGCATTTGTTTAGTTCTTAACTGAATTTCTATAGGTCTTTTGTTTGGTCCAATTATTGCAGTATGTAGCGATTGATATTTGTTAATTTTTGGTGAGGAAATATAATCTTTAAATTTACCTGGAATACAATTCCATTTACTATGAAAAATACCTAATGATTTATAACAATCGTCGATATTTTCTAAAATTATTCTAAATCCAATTATATCAGTTATTTGTTCAAGTGAAGTTCTCTTTTTTTGAATTTTTCTCCAAATTGAAAAAGGTGTTTTCTCTCTTCCAATAATTTTAGGATTTATATTCTTATCTTTTAAAATTTCAGAAAATTGATCAGAAATATTATTAAAATTTATAAGGTTATTTTCTTTTATTTTATCCAATCTATCTTTAATTAATTTTCTTGCATCCTCATTTAAAACTTCGAACGAAAGATCTTCTAATTCATCTCTTATACGATGCATTCCCATTCTATCGGCAAGTGGAGCATAAATTTCCATAGTCTCTTTTGCTTTTCTAATTTGTTTTTCTTTCTCAACAACTTTAATTGTTCGCATGTTATGCAATCTATCTGCTAGCTTAACAAGTAAAACTCTTATATCTTTTGATGTTGCTAAAATAAGCTTTCTAAAGTTTTCAGCTTTTGAATTTGAGATTGCTTGATTTTCAAACACTGATATTTTTGTAACCCCATCTACCAGATCGGCAACCTCTTTACCAAATTCTGATTCTATAGTGTTGTATGTTGCGTAAGTATCCTCAATTGTATCATGAAGTAGTCCTGTTGCTATTGTTGCGCTATCGAGTTTTAACTCTGTTAAAATATCAGCAACTGCGATTGGGTGAATAATATATGGAGAACCTTCATCTCTTTTTTGTTTTTCGTGAGCTTTTAAAGCAAAATCGTAAGCTTTTGATAAGGTTTCAGGATTTAAAAATTTATTATAATTTTTAACCTTGTTTATTAATTCCTCAGATTTAAGCATAATTATTTATATCACTTTATTGAACAATTTTAATACCCAATAATTGTTCAGAAGATAAATTTGATAACAAAAATACTATATTTTTGTAAAGTTTAGGGTGAAACCAATCTTTATTTATTTCAAATAAAGGAAGTAATACAAAATTTCTATTATGCATCCTTTCATGAGGAATATTGATTTTATTATTACCAATTTTTTTTTGAATTATTTGACCATTAAAATCAATAATATCAATATCACAAACTCTTGGAAAATTTCTTTTTGATTTAATTCTTCCGACTCGAGACTCAACACTTTTAATTTTGGTAAATAATTTTTTTAAATTAAGTCTTGTTTCAATAAGTACCACAAAATTGATAAATTCTGGGAAATTTTCATTTGGCCATGATTTTGATCTATACAATTTTGATATCTTTTTTATAATAATATTATCTTTTTTTAATAAGCTAAGTGCTTTATTTAAGTTATTTTTTCTATCCCCTAAATTAGATCCAAAAGCTAGATAAACCAGATTAACTTGATTTTCTAATGTATCTTGCTTTTTCACGGTTCCAATCTCTTGTTTTTTTTGTAAGTCTTTTATCAAATTGTTTTTTACCCTTAGCAACAGCAATTTCTAATTTAGCTTTTCCTTTTTTAAAATACATTTTAGTAGGTACAATAGTTAGTCCATCCTCATGAATTCTACCGATTATCTTATTAATTTCTTTTTTATTAAGTAATAATTTTCTTTCAGAATATGGATCATGGTTTGAATAACTTGCTTGCTTATAGATAGGTATATGTGAATTTATCAGAAATATTTCTCCTTTTTTGTCAACAGCGTATGAGTCAGCTATATTAATCTTTCCTAATCTAACAGATTTTATTTCTGATCCTTTTAAGACAATTCCTGCTTCAAATAATTCCTTAAAAAAATAATTAAAAGATGCTTTTCTATTTATTGTAATTATTTTAAAACCAGTATTGGTTTTGTTATTCATTTATTAATTCGGCTGATATGAGAGCTTTTTTAACTTCACTTTTAGTTTTGTCTAAAATTGTCACTAATGGTAGCCTGACTTTATCATCACATAAACCAATAAGTTTTGCTGCATATTTTACTGGAGACGGATTGCTTTCAATAAATAATGATTTATGAACAGGTTGTAGTTTTCGATCAATTTCTTCTGCTTTTTTTAATTCATCTTTATCACTTGATTTAGAAAATTTTTGCATGTCTGAACACAATTTTGGAGCAATATTAGCAGTAACTGAAATACATCCTACTCCACCTCTTTTGTTATATTCAAAAGCAAGTCCATCTTCACCAGTTAATTGAATAAATTCATTTCCAATTTTTTTGAAAGTCTCATCAACTCTATTTAGATCTCCAGTGGCATCTTTAACTCCAACAATATTCTTAAGTTCAAATAATCTAGCCATTGTGTCTACCGTCATATCGATCACAGATCTTCCAGGAATGTTATAAATTATTATAGGAATCCCACAGCTGTCATTAATAGCTTTATAATGTGCATATAAGCCCTCCTGAGTAGGTTTATTATAATATGGGGTAACTATTAATGCACCATCAGCTCCGGCTTCTTCGGCATGCTTTGTTAGTGAAATTGCTTCAATTGTTGAGTTTGATCCTGTGCCGGCTATAACAGGTATTTTTCCTTTTGCTTCTTTGATACAAAGTTCAATTACTTTTTCATGTTCTTTATGTGATAATGTTGGAGATTCTCCTGTTGTACCAGCTGGCACAAGTCCATTTGTACCATTTTCTAAATGAAAGTTAATAATTTTAATATAAGTTTCCTCATCAAGACTATCGCCTTTAAAAGGTGTTACTAAAGCCACATTTGAACCTTTAAACATAAATATTTATATCATAAGTTGTTAGAAATGATTTTTAGAAAATCTAAATTCCTATTTACAATTATATTTTTTTTAAGCTTTTTTCAATCATCATATTCAAATGAATTAATATTACCAAAAAAAAAACCTTCTTTTAATAACAGGTTAATAATTCCTCTATTTAAACCAGGCACTGTTGTTGAAAAACAAAGCTTAAAAAATGATAAAGATCTACCAAAAGAAATATTTGGAATTTTATTGCCTCCAAAAAAACCACTTGTTGTAAAAAAAAAGTTATTAAGAACTGCAAAAAAAACAAAATATTATAGTGAAAGAGATTTTGAATACGCAAAACAAGCAATTAGATTTATGGAAAAGTCTAATTGGAAAGATGCAAAAATAGCTGCAAAAAAAGCTAGAGCCCCTTCAATTTACGATTTTATCGAATGGAGACATTTATTAACATCAGGAAATAAAGCATCATTTTCTGAATATAAGAGTTTTATTGAAAGAGTTAAAGATTATCCAAGATTTGATAGAATTAAATATCTAGCAGAACATAAGATCAATTTACAAAATCAATCAACTTCAGAAATAATCAATTGGTTTACAAAAAATGAATCCTTAAGTGGATATGGAAAAATGATGTTAGGTGAAAGTTTGATAAAGGTTGGTAGATCGGGAGAAGGTATTAAACTTGTCAAAGAAGGCTTTGTAAATGCTGACTTAAACACAAATAGCTTAAAATATTTTAGGAAGAAATTTAAAAATATTTTAGATACATCAGATTATATTAAACGAGCAGATTATTATGCGTGGGAAGGAAAACACTGGGACCTTAAAAGAATTATTAGATATTTGCCAAAGGATTATCAATTACTTTATACAGCTAGACAAATATTGATTAGTAGAGGCTATGGTGTTGATGAGGCAATAAAAAAAGTGCCACAAAAATTAAAAAATGACCCTGGCTTAAAATATGACAGGTTGAAATGGAGAAGAAAAAAAGGTCGAGTAGATAGTTCATTGGAAATATTAAATAATATTCAAAATACAAAGGAATATTTAGTTAGACCTGATAAATGGTGGAAAGAAAGATCAATAATTGGAAGATCTTTATTATATAAAAAAAAATATAATACTGCTTATAAAATAGTTTCAAAACATGCAATGTCTAAAGGCCCTGAATATGCAGAAGCCGAATGGATGAGTGGCTGGATAGCATTAAGTTTTTTAAAAAAACCTGAGCTGGCGGAAAACCATTTTAAAAATTTTTATTACAGTGTTAACTACCCAATAAGCCTTTCTAGAGGTGCTTACTGGTTGGGAAGAACTTATGAAAAAATTGGTGATAAAGAAAATTCTAACAAATGGTATTTTGAAGGATCAAAATATTTAACAACTTATTATGGACAACTTTCACATATGAAAGTTAAACCGCAAGAAAAATTTGAATTAGATAAATTAATGTTTGTTGATGATAAATATGAGCAAGAATTTTATTTAAAAAAACTTGTAGCAATTGTGGATTTACTTGATTATTTAAATAAAGATAAATACACCAAACATATATTAAGACATTTAGCTAATGATAATATACAAAAAGGAAGCGAGGTTTTAGCTGCGAAACTGGCGTCCGATATTTCACGATTTGATTTTGCAATACAAATTTCTAAAATAGCATCATATCAAAAAAGATTTCATAACCAATTTAATTACCCAATCATGAGTGTGCCAAAATTTGTAGGTGGCAGGAAAATTCCTGATCCAGCTTTAATATTATCTATTATAAGACAGGAAAGTGAATTTGATACCTCAGCTAGAAGCAGAGTTGGTGCTCAAGGATTAATGCAGCTTATGCCATACACTGCTAAAACAGTATCAAAGCAAGCTAAACTTGGTTACTCTAAATCAAAATTAACAACCGACCCTGAATATAATATAAATTTAGGATCTCATTATATTGCTGGATTGATTAGTAATTATAAAGGATCCTACCCTTTTGCTACAGCTGCTTATAATGCAGGACCCAAAAGAGTTAAGTACTGGAAGAAATTAAACAAGGATCCCCAAAAAAAACAAATAGATTATGTAGATTGGGTTGAGCTAATAAAATTTAAAGAAACCAGAAATTACGTTCAAAGAGTTCTGGAAAATTATAATGTTTATAGGTACATATTGTCTCAAAAACCGATTTATCTCAGCGATTTTTTTAAAAATAAGCCACTATATTAATGGCGGAAGGAGAGGGATTCGAACCCTCGGTACACCTTTTCAAGCGTACGGCGGTTTAGCAAACCGCTGGTTTCAACCAGCTCACCCATCCTTCCGTACATAGATGTGTAACTTGAAATCATTGAATATTCAATATTAATCAAGTAATTTCTGGCAATTATGAAAAACAAATATTCGATATTCTCACTAATTAAAAATGCTTTTTCACAGCATGAAAACTGGAAGCAAGCTTGGGGAGATCCTGAGCCAAAAAAAGAATATGAAGCTATTATAATTGGTGGTGGTGGCCACGGTTTAGCAACAGCTTACTACCTAGCTAAAAAGCATAACATGAGAAATATTGCTGTATTAGAAAAAGGCTGGATTGGTGGAGGAAATACAGGGAGAAATACTACAATTATAAGATCAAATTATTTGTGGGATGCAAGTGCTGGATTATACGACCATGCATTAAAAATTTGGGAAAATTTATCTCAAGAATTAAATTATAATATAATGTTCAGTCAAAGAGGAGTAATGAATTTAGCCCATAACCTTCAAGATGTAAGGGATTTAAAAAGGAGAACTCACGCAAACAGACTAAATGGTATTGATGCAGTGTGGTTAAGTACAGATCAAGTAAAAGAATTTTGTCCAATAATAAATACTTCTCCAGATATAAGATACCCTGTTCTTGGTGGAACATTACAAAGAAGAGCGGGAACTGCTAGACATGATGCTGTTGCATGGGGTTATGCAAGAGGTGCTAATGAAATGGGAGTTGATATAATTCAAAATTGTGAAGTTAAAGGTATTAAAAGAAATGGAGATCAAGTTGAAGGTGTTGAAACATCAAAAGGATTTATTAAAACAAAAAAAATTGGTGTTGTTGCAGCAGGACACTCAAGTGTAATTGCTAACATGGCAGGGTTAAAATTACCACTGGAAAGTAAACCTTTACAAGCATTAGTTTCAGAACCAGTTAAACCAATAATTGATACTGTAGTAATGTCGAACGCTGTACATGCATATGTTAGTCAGTCTGACAAAGGTGAACTTGTAATTGGCGCTGGTACGGATGCTTATGTTTCTTATACTCAAAGGGGTAGTCACGATGTTGTCGAAGGGACATTAAAAGCTATATTGGAGCTGTACCCTATTTTTAGCCGAATGAAAATGTTGAGACAATGGGGAGGAATTGTTGATATATGTCCTGATGCAAGTCCAATAATTAGTAAAACAAATATAAAAGGACTCTATTTTAACTGTGGTTGGGGGCACTGGAGGTTTTAAAGCAACACCTGGATCTGGTGATTTATTTGCACACACTATTGCAAATGATGAACCACATAAATTAAATGCTGCATTTAATCTTAATCGATTTGTGAGTGGAGATCTAGTTGATGAGCATGGTGCAGCCGCTGTAGCACACTAATGTTTTTAATAAATTGTCCATATTGTGGTGAAAGAGACCAAAGTGAATTTTCATGTGGAGGTGAAGCTCACATAGTTAGACCAAAACAACCAACTGAGCTAAGTGATGATCAATGGGCAGAATATCTATTTATGAGAAAGAATATTAAAGGAGTTCAGTTCGAAAGATGGAACCATGCTCATGGATGTAGGAAATGGTTTAATATGGTTAGAGACACATCAAATGACAAGATACACGCAGTTTATAAAATGGGCGAAAAACCACCGGTAGAATAAATGACAAAATATAGAGTTAATAAGACGAAACACGTAGATCAAACTAAAACAGTTTCATTCGATTTTGATGGAAAATCATATCACGGTTTTGAAGGTGATACTTTGGCATCTGCCTTACTTTCAAATGGAGTTCATTTAGTTGGTAGAAGCTTTAAATATCACCGACCAAGAGGAATAATGTCATGTGGATCCGAAGAACCTAATGCAATATGCCAAATAAACGAAGATACAAATTTAACAGAACCTAATGTAAGAGCTACAGAGATTGAATTGTATGAAGGTTTAAAAGCCTCAAGTCAAAATTGTTGGCCCAGTGTTAATTTTGATATAGGAGGAATTAACAATTTTATATCTCCATTTATACCTGCAGGTTTTTATTATAAGACTTTTATGTGGCCTAAAAGTTTCTGGAAAAAAATTTATGAACCGTTGATAAGATGGTCTGCAGGATTAGGGAAATCACCAACAAAACCCGATCCTGAATTATATGACCATAAACATGTTCATTGTGATGTATTAATTATAGGTGGTGGTATTTCTGGAATTATAGCATCAAAAATTGCTGCTAAAAAAAATTTAAAAACAATATTGATTGAAGATAAAAATATTCTTGGAGGGTCAACAATATTTCAAAAGAATGAAAATTATAAAATTAATGATAAATATTCAGGTGAATGGATAGATGAGGAGATAGCAGAACTTAAAAAATTAGATAATTTAACAATCAAAACTAGAACAAGCTTAGCAGCTTATCATAGTTATAATTACCTCTTAGCAAAAGAAAATATTTCAGACCATCTACCATTGGATAAAAGAAATGGTGGCATCAGACAGAGATTATGGAAAATTAGAGCTGATAAAGTAATAGTAGCAACCGGTGCTATAGAAAGACCCCTTGTATTTAATAATAACGATAGACCAGGAATAATGCTTTCTAACTCCGTTAAAAAATATTTAGACTTTTATGGTGTGTCTTGTGGATTTAATAATGTGATATTTACTAATAATGATAGCGCTTATGAAACGGCTGTTTCCTTGAAAGAAAAAGGAATATCTGTCGAAATAATAGATATAAGAACAAAATCTAATTCAAAAATTGTAAAAAATGCTGAACAACTTGGAGTTAAAATTTATTGGAACTCAACAGTAGTTAACACTTTTGGTCTTAGAAAAATAAATTCTGTTGAGATAATGAATTTATCTGAGGATGGATCAAATATTGTTGGAGATAAAAATAGAATTAACTGTGATTGTTTGGCGATAAGTGGTGGTTGGACGCCAATGGTCCACATGCACACTCAATCTGGTGGAAAGTTAGATTTTAGAGAAATTGATCAAACCTTTATACCAAATGAAATCGACAAAAATCATATTAATGTTGGTTCATGTAATGGTGACTTTGAACTTGAAGAAATAATTAATAATACAAATAAAAAGGTAAAAAATTTTTTGAAGGTCAGTGAAACTGAATTTGACAATATTTCTGTACTAAACTCAAAAGAATTAGATAAAAGAAATATATGGCTACTACCAAATTTTATATCAGAAAGTAAATGCAAATCTTTTATTGATTTTCAAAATGATTCTACTGCAAAAGATATAAAACTTGCCCTTAGAGAAGGTTTTAAATCTATTGAACATGTAAAACGTTACACAACAACTGGTATGGCAACCGATCAAGGCAAATTATCCAACATGCATGCATTGGGTATTATTGCAGATACAGCTGGAGTTAAAATGGGTACACTAGGAACAACAACATTTAGACCTCCGTTCACGCCATTAACTTTTGGAGCAATAGTTGGAAGAAGTGTAGATAATTTTTTTGATATAATAAGAAAAACGTCAATTCATGAATGGCATATTCAAAATAAAGCTAAATTTGAAAATGTTGGACAATGGAAAAGGCCTTGGTACTACCCTATTAATGACGAAGGTCTTCATGATGCTGTTCAAAGAGAAAGTAAGGCAGCTCGAGATAGTGTAGGAATTTTAGATGCTTCTACACTTGGAAAAATAGATATTCAAGGAACTGATGCATCTGAATTTTTAAATAGAGTTTACACAAATGCATGGTCAAAATTAGGAATTGGAAAATGCAGATATGGATTGATGCTAAATGAAGATGGCATGGTTTATGATGATGGTGTTACGACAAGATTAGGTGAAAATCATTACTTAATGACAACAACAACAGGAGGAGCAGCTAATGTTCTTTCAAAACTTGAAGATTATTTACAAACAGAGTGGCCTGAGTTAGATGTTTACTTAACTTCAGTCACAGACCACTATTCGACAGCAAGTATATGCGGTCCAAACTCTAGAAAAATATTAAAAAAAATATTTCCAGATAAAGATTTTAGTGATGATGCTTTTCCACATATGTCTTATCAAAATTGCAAAATTGATGAGATAAATTGTAGAATAATGAGAATAAGTTTTACTGGCGAACTTAGTTATGAAATTAATATAGAGTCAAAATATGGAAAATCATTATGGGAAAAATGCATTGAGGCAGGAAAAGAATTTAAGATTACACCTTACGGAACAGAAACCATGCATTTATTAAGAGCTGAAAAAGGTTTTATTATTGTTGGTCAAGATACAGATGGAACTATGACGCCAATTGACCTTCAAATGGATTGGATAGTTAGCAAAAAAAAATACGATTTTATTGGAAAAAGATCACTTTATAGAAGCGATACTATTAGAGATGATAGAAAACAACTTGTAGGATTAATTACAGATGATCCAAATGAAATATTAGAAGAAGGAGCTCAGATTGTTTCAGATATGAGCAAAAAACCCATAGAAATGATTGGGCATGTAACATCGAGTTACTTTAGCCCAAATTTAAATAAATCAATTGCACTTGCTGTCGTAAAAAGCGGAAAAAAAATGAATGGCCAAAAACTTATTGTACCAATGGAAAATAAAAACATAAATGTAACAGTTTCTGACTCTGTTTTTCTAGATAAAGAAAATAAGAGGATTAATGCTTAATCAAGAATATCCAAAATTTGAAAAAGGTTCATTTGAAAGTCTCGAAATTTCATTATCTGAACCAAATGTAAAAATTAATTTAAGAGGAAAAAAGAAAGAATTTTTTACCAAAATTGGAAAAATCTTATCTATAATTTTACCTATTGAGCCGAATACAAGTTCATCAAATCAACAATACAATACATTGTGGCTAAGTCCAGACGAATGGTTGGTATATTTCAATGGTGAAGATCGAAAATTATTTAATAACCTTTTTAATGAAATTTCAAAACTCAATTTTGGTTCAGTCGTTGATGTCTCAAATCAATGGATTTGTATTAATATTAAAGGCAATAAGACTTTTGATCTTCTATCCTCTGGATCGCCATTTAATTTTGAAAGTTTCAAAAAAACTAAAAACTCTGTTACACAAACCCTGTTAAATCATACAGATGTAATTATCCACCATAAAGAAATCAATGAAATTAATCTTTTTGTAAGAAGATCCTTTTCTGAAGATTTATGGTTGTGGATTAAGGACAGTGCTAGATTTATCTAATTTTTTTTTTATATAATAGCTTACATACGTAAATAAAAGTATAGATAGAGTCCACTGGAAAATAAACCATAGCCAAAAAAAAGTATCAAAGTCTGCTGATAAGTATTTAGCTAAATAGAAAACACATATTGGCACTAGTACATTTCTCATCATATTATTTACCATTGCATAATTTGACTTCTTCAAACCCATAAAAAATCCATTAGATAAAAAGAAAATTGGGTAAGCCGGTAATATGAAAGCTGCAATTTTTAAATACCTTCTTCCATATTCTAATACCACTTCGTTGCTAGAAAAAAACCTTGGAACTATATCGGCTGTTAAATAAACTAATATCCCTGAAAAAACCATCAAGATAAGCCCGTATTTAATTGAAACGAAGTAAGTCTCTTTAACTCTATCAAAGTTATTTGCACCAAAATTTTGAGCTATAATTGAGATTATTGCAGTATTTATTCCCAGTATTGGCAGTAAAACAACCTGCTCTATTCTCGTAGCTGCACCATAGCCAGCAACTGCTAGCTCACTTGTCTGACCAACATAAGTGAAAATAAATGTAGCTGCTACGGCATATCCACATATTGCAATTGATATTGGCATTGATTGAAAGAAAATATTTTTTAAAAAAATAAATTTTACATTAAAATATTCAATTGTAATTTTTTTAACACGTGGATTTTGTAAAACTTTAAAAAGAATAATTAGAAATGCTATTAATTGTGCAATAATTGTTGATAAACCTATTCCCATCATTCCCATTGCAGGAATAAATAAAAACCCAAATATTAAAATGGGATTTAAAATTATATTTAAGAGAAAACTGAAAATTAAAACATTTCTGTATGTTTTTGTATCTCCTTCGGCATGTAAAAGTGAATTTAATGAAACAACAAGGAAAAATAGAAATGATCCATAAAACATAATATTAGTATATTGGAGACCCAAATTTGTAATTTCTTCAGTTGATCCCATCAGATTAAATACCTTTTCCGAAAAATAGAGTCCTATAAATGTAATAAAAACTGAAATTATTAAACCATAAATTATAATATGAGTAAAATAGTACGAAGCATTTTTTTGATTTTTTTCTCCAATACTGTTTCCTATCAATGAAGTTCCACCTACAGTAACACCAATAGATGTTGCAACAATTATAAAGTATATTGGAAAAGATTTACTCAAAGCTGATAACGCCTGTGGCGAAATTAATCCAGAATAAAATGTATCCACAATATTGTATAAAGTTTGAAAGAGCGTTCCAACGCTTGCTGGTATTGCAAGTTTTCTTACAAGAATAGGAATATTTTCTTTAAGTAAGTCCATATAAGTTAATTATTTTTTTAATATTCTTTTTTAAAGATATGTCTCTTACCTAATTTTTTTGCAAGTAATATCTGTTTTTGCCTCATAGCAAATCTTGATTTTTGATCATCTGTTAAAGAATCGTGACATTTTGGACAATGAATGCCTTCTAAATATTTAGAAGATTTTTTTTCTTTGATAGAAACAGGTTTTCTGCAACCACTACAAATTGAATAACTGCCCTGCCTCAAACCATGTTTTATTGAAACTCTATTATCAAAAACAAAACATTCGCCGTTCCATTGACTATTTTTTTTATTAATATTATTCAGATAGTTAATAATTCCGCCTTTTAAAACATATACATTTTTAAATCCTTTTTTTTTCAAATAAATATTTGCTTTTTCGCACCTGATACCACCTGTACAAAACATTGCTATATTTTCGCTATTTTTAAATTGATTT
>CACGXV010000005.1 GCA_902577075.1 uncultured Pelagibacteraceae bacterium
AAAAATAATTTTTTTCTAAATGTCACTTACAACTTACGATAAAATTTGGAATGATCACCTAGTTGATGAACAACCAGATGGAACATCTTTATTATTTGTAGATAGACATTTAATTCATGAGGTGACCAGCCCTCAGGCATTTGAGGGATTAAGAAATTCTAATAGAAAAGTTAGACATCCAAAATTAACACTTGCTGTTGCAGATCACAATGTTCCAACTACTGACAGATCAGAGGGAATTGCTGATGAAGATTCAAGAATTCAAGTTGAAACTTTGAATAAGAACTGTAAAGAATTTGGAGTAGAGCTATTTGGAATGGATGACAAAAGACAAGGTATTGTTCATATCATTGGGCCAGAGCAAGGATTTACACAACCTGGTAATATTATTGTTTGTGGTGATAGTCATACTGCAACACATGGTGCATTTGGAGCTTTAGCATTTGGAATCGGAACGTCTGAAGTAGAACATGTTTTAGCAACACAAACTTTAGTTCAAAAGAAATCAAAAAATTTTAAAATAAGTGTTAATGGGTCGTTACCTATTGGGGTAACATCGAAAGATGTAATCTTACAAATCATTGGAAAAATAGGTACAGCAGGAGGCACAGGTTACGTAATTGAGTATGCTGGAAATCTTATTTCTGATCTAAGTGTTGAGCAGAGAATGACAATTTGCAATATGACTATTGAAGGTGGTGCTAGAGCAGGACTTATACAACCAGACGAGAAAATATTTAAGTATTTAAAAGGAAAACCAATGTCACCAAAGGGAGAAAACTGGGATAAAGCCTTAGAATATTGGCACACATTGAAGTCTGATAAAGATGCAAACTTTGACAAAGAGTTAACATTAGATGGTTCTCAAATAAAACCAATGGTAACTTGGGGAACATCTCCACAAGATGTGGTGGAAATAGATGGTAAAGTTCCGAGTCCTGAAAACGAAACTGATCCAGATAGAAAAAATTCAATTAATAGATCGTTAAATTATATGGGTTTAAAACCAAACACTAAAATCCAAGATATTAAGATAGATAAAGTTTTTATTGGAAGCTGCACTAATGGTAGAATAGAAGATATCAGAGAAGCAGCTAAAATTCTTAAAGATAAAAAAATTGCCAATCATGTGCATGCTATGATCGTTCCTGGATCTGGATTAGTTAAGGAGCAAGCTGAACAAGAGGGTTTAGATAAAATATTTTTACAATCAGGTTTTGAATGGAGAGAACCAGGCTGTTCAATGTGTTTAGCTATGAACGCAGATAAACTTAAGCCAGAGGAAAGGTGTGCGTCGACATCAAATAGAAATTTTGAGGGAAGACAAGGAAGAGGTGGTAGAACACATTTAGTTAGCCCTGCAATGGCTGCAGCAGCTGCAATATCAGGGAATTTAGATGATGTTAGAAAGTACCAAAATTAAATGAAAAAATTTAGTTCAATCAAAAGTATTCCTGCTTATCTTCCTATCGTAAACATAGATACAGATATGATAATTCCCAAACAGTTTTTAAAAACTATCAAAAGAACAGGATTAGGAAAAAACTTATTCTTTGAAATGAGATATGACCAAAGTGGTAAAGAAATTAATGATTTTATTTTAAATAATAGTCCTTACGATAATTCAAAAATTTTAATAGCAGGAAAAAATTTTGGATGTGGATCTTCGAGAGAACACGCACCTTGGGCTTTGTTAGATTTTGGAATTACTTGTGTGATAAGCTCTAGTTATGCTGATATATTTTACAATAACTGTTTTAAAAATGGCATCTTGCCGATTACAATTTCAGAAGACCAAATTAAAGAGATCTCAGAATATTCAAAAAGAAAAGAGGAAATTTCTGTAAATTTGCCTGAACAAACAATAAATTTTGGAAATAAAGAAATCCAATTTGAAATAGATCAATTTAAGAAAAAATGTTTGATAGAAGGACTCGATGATATTGCATTATCATTAGAAAAGTCAGACAAAATAATTTCCTATGAAAATAAAATAAAAACATCAAAGCCTTGGATTTTTAGTGATTAAAATTAAAAAGAGAAAAATACTACTATTGCCTGGTGATGGTATTGGTCCGGAAGTTATGGCCGAGGTTGAAAAAATAATTAAATGGTTCAACTCGAAAAAATCTTTAGATTTTGAAATAGACAAAGACCTAGTTGGTGGAGCTGCTTATGATAAACATGGTTCACCAATAACTGATGAGGCTTTTTATAAGGCACAAGAAAGTGCAGCAGTTATTTTAGGTGCAGTAGGTGGACCGAAGTGGGATAATCTTGACTTTTCTAAAAAACCAGAGAGAGCACTTTTAAAATTAAGAAAAGAATTAAAGTTATTTGCAAATCTTAGACCTGCAATATGTTTTAAACAACTTGTTGATGCATCAAGTTTAAAACCCGAGCTTGTTTCTGATTTAGACTTACTTTTCGTAAGAGAATTAACTGGAGGAATTTATTTCGGTGAACCGAGAGGAATAAAGCCTATAGATAATGGAGAGAGAAAAGGAATAAATACACATATTTACACCTCAAGTGAAATTCAGAGAGTAGCTAGAGTTGCATTTGATCTAGCAAGAAAAAGAAACAATAAAGTTACTTCTTGTGAAAAATCAAATGTAATGGAAGCTGGCCAATTATGGAAAGAAGAAGTTCAATCAATTCATGAAAAAGAATACAGCGATGTTGAATTAAATCATATGCTTGCTGACAATTGTGCTATGCAATTAGTAAGAAATCCAAAACAATTTGACGTCATTGTTACTGATAACCTTTTTGGTGATATGTTATCTGATGAAGCAGCAATGCTGACTGGTTCTCTAGGACTTTTACCATCAGCTTCTTTAGGCGCAAAAGATAAAAATGGTAATATGCGATCACTATATGAGCCAGTTCATGGATCTGCACCAGACATAGCTGGACAAGGTATAGCGAACCCAATTGCTACAATTTTAAGCTTTGCTATGGCTTTGAGATATTCCTTAGACCTTGATAAAGAAGCAGATAGTTTGGAAAAAGCTGTTCAAGATGTTCTAGATGAAGGTCTTAGAACTAAAGATATTATTTCCAAAGGAATGAAAGAGGTATCTACATCAGTAATGGGTGATGCGATAATTTCAAAATTGCAATAATTCAACATTTATTCTAAAGTATACTTATGCCAACTTATAATGCACCTGTCGAAGATATGATGTTTCTCTTTGATAAATTGAGAAACAATAAAAAATATAATGAGATTGAAAAATACAAGGAAGTTAACTCAGAATTAGTGAAAGATATTTTGGATGAAGCAGCTAAAATAACTCAAAACTTAATTTTGCCTCTTGCAAAGAGTGGAGATGAAACGCCTGCAGTTCTTGAAAATGGAGTTGTCAGAACACCCCCAGGATACAAAGAGGCTTACCAAAAATTTATAGAAGATGGATGGATTTCTTTATCTTGTGATCCAAAATACGGTGGACAAGGAATGCCAAAAACAGTCAGTACATTTTTTGATGAAATGCTTTCATCAGCAAGCTTGTCATTTAAACTTTATAGCGAACTAACAATTGGGGCATATAATTGTTTACTAAGACATGCAGATGAAGAAATAAAGAATACTTATTTACCTAAAATGGTAGAGGGGAAATGGAGTGGCACAATGTGTCTTACAGAACCAGTATGTGGAACAGATTTAGGTTTGTTAAAAACTAAAGCTATAGATCAAAAAGATGGAACATACAAGATAAGTGGACAAAAAATTTTCATTACCTCAGGTGACCAAGATTTAACAGAAAATATTATTCATTTAGTGTTAGCTCGATCAACAGACTCTCCGGCAGGTACTAAAGGAATTAGTTTATTTTTAGTTCCCAAATTCGTTTTAAATAAAGATGGAACTGTTGGACCAAGAAATGGTGTTTCAACAGGCTCTATTGAAAATAAAATGGGAATTAAAGGATCTGCAACATGTGTTTTAAATTTTGATGATGCTGTTGGATACATGATTGGACCTAAAAATAAAGGTCTAAACTCTATGTTTACAATGATGAATTTAGAAAGAATAATTGTTGGGATTCAGGGACTTGGAATTTCAGAAATTGCATACCAAAATTCTCTTACTTATGCCAAAGAAAGAAAACAGGGGAAGGCATTTAATTCTAAATCAAATAATGGCGCAGATTTTATTATTGACCATGTTGATATAAGAAGATCACTTTTAAGCATGAAATCTATGATTGAAGGACAAAGAGCCTTGAGTTTCTGGCTATCTCAGCAAATTGAAGTAAGTTTGAATCATTCTGATGAAAAAATAAAACAAGAGGCTTCAGATCTTGTTTCATTGATGACACCAGTTGTTAAATCACTTTTTACAGACAATGCAATGGAGATAACCAGTGAAGCAATGCAAATTCATGGAGGGTATGGATTTACAAAAGATCAAGGTATTGAACAATTCTATCGAGATAATAGGATTACACCTATTTATGAGGGAACAAATTCGGTTCAGGCGGCTGACTTAGTTTTTAGAAAGTTAATTAACAAAAATGGTGATGTTATTGAAAATTATTTAAACCTAGTTAAAGAAGAGATTAATATTACAGACAAAAAAGCAGAACCATTTATAAAACAACTTAATTATCATTTAGATATTTTATCCAAATTCACTGATTGGATGAAAGAAAAAATCAAAAATTCTCCAGAGGATGCTAGTGGAGCATGTAATGATTATTTAAAAGTTTTAGGTTTAGTGGCTACAGGACATGCATGGTTGAAAGTGCTTGAAGTTTCTTTTAAGGAATATGACAGCAATAAAGACTTTTATGAGGACAAAATTCAAACCGCAAACTTTTTCTTTAATAGAGTACTTCCTAGAATAGAAAGTAGTTATATTACTGCAACAACTGGAAGTAATTATATTATGAACTATAAATTTAATTAGCATGAACCATTATGAGACAAATTTGGATAAAAATGATGCTAATTATGTTCCATTAACGCCTTTATCGTTTTTAGAGAGGGCAAAAGATATTTACCCAAATTATGAGGCTGTAGTTTACGAGGGTAGAAAATATACTTGGAGCGAAGTTTATAAAAGATGTGTTAAGTTTGCCAGTGCACTAGACAAGATTGGAATTAAAACTGGTGATACAGTATCTGTTTTAGCGTTTAACACTCCAGAAATTTTTGAGGCACATTATTCTATTCCAATGGTTGGTGCAGTAATAAATGCAATTAATACAAGACTTGACTCTAAGACAATAAGCTACATCTTAAATCATAGTGAGGCAAAGGTATTAATAGTTGATAGACAATTTCACGATGTAATCAAAAAAGCTTTAGAAGACGTGAAGCAGGAAATTAAAATAATAGATATTGATGATAAAGATGCGAATTTAAAAGATTCTAAAGCAATAGGGTCTTTGGAATATGAAGATTTTCTAAGTACAGGTGATGAAGGCTATACTTGGAAATTACCTAAAGATGAGTGGCAGGCAATTGCTTTAGGATATACATCAGGAACAACAGGGAATCCAAAAGGAGTAGTTTATCATCATAGAGGATCATATTTAATGGCAACCGGAAGTGCTATTGCATGGAACATGCCTAACAAATTAAACTTTTTATATACAGTTCCAATGTTTCATTGTAATGGATGGTGCTATCCTTGGACAATGTCAATGATTCATGGAAGAGTAATATGTTTAAGAAACATTGATGTTAAAAAAATATTTGAGTTGATTGATAAATATGAAGTGACTCATTTTGGAGGCGCTCCTATTGTTTTAAATATGCTGGCTAACGCCCCAAAAGATCAACAAAAAGAATTAAAAAGAAAAGTTTACGTTTTAACCGCAGGTGCTCCTCCTCCAAGTATAATTTTTGAAAAAATGAAAAAACTTGGATTTGAAGTAATGCATGTTTATGGTTTAACAGAAACTTATGGTCATATTTTACAATGTGCATGGAATGAAGAGTGGGATGGATTAGATCAAGACAATCAAAATGAAATCAAAGCCAGACAAGGTGTAAGATATCCAAACACGGAGGGTGTTGTTGTCATGGACCCAGAAACTATGAAACCAATACCTCATGACGGAAAAACTATGGGTGAAATAATGATTAGAGGTAATGTTGTAATGAAAGGTTATTTTAAAGATAAGGAAGCAACAGAAAAATCTATGGAAGGTGGATGGTTTCATTCAGGAGATTTAGCTGTAACTCATCCAAGTGGTTACATAAAAATTCAAGATAGATCTAAAGATATTATTATATCTGGTGGAGAAAATATTTCATCTATCGAAATCGAAAATACAATATCAAAACACCCTGCTGTATCTCTAGCAGCAGTGGTTGCAAAGCCTGATGAGAAATGGGGAGAAACTCCATGTGCCTTTGTGGAGTTGATAGAAGGGAAATCTAGTACAGAGGAGGAAATTATTACTTTTTGTAGAGAAACCCTCGCTGGGTTTAAACTTCCAAAGAAAGTAGTATTTGCTCCATTACCAAAGACATCAACGGGTAAAATTCAAAAGTTTGAATTAAGAAAACAAGCTAAAGAACTTAGCTAATATAGTTTCTTTACAAAATTGGAATAAGATGACAGTAATGCGGGAAAATAAATGAAAAACTTTTTAATAGCAAAATCAAGAAGACTAAGGGGAACACCGTATACCTCTAGAATTGAAAAACAAGGCGTGACTGCTTACACTATATATAATCATATGTTGTTGCCAGCAGCATTTGGTTCTGTAGAAGACGCTTACCATCACTTGAAAGAGCATGTTCAAATTTGGGATGTTGCTGCTGAAAGACAAGTTGAAATTTCTGGTAAAGATTCTGCTAAATTAGTTCAATTAATGACATGTAGAGATTTGTCAAAATCTAAAGATGGAAGATGTTATTACTGCCCAATCATTGATGATAATGCAGGTTTAATTAATGATCCTGTGGTCCTACGATTAAATGAAAATAGGTGGTGGATTTCTTTAGCTGACTCAGATGTCATTCTATTTGCTAAAGGATTAGCAATTGGAAACAAATTTGATGTAAAAATTTCTGAACCTGATGTTGATATAATGGCAGTGCAAGGACCAAAATCATTTCAATTAATGGAAAAAGTTTTTGGAGAAAAAATTGTAAATTTAAAATTTTTTGGCTTTGATTATTTTGAATTTGGCGGAGATAAACATCTTATTGCAAAATCTGGATGGTCTAAACAAGGCGGCTATGAAATTTATATGGAACACAACGAATCAGGTTTAAAATTATACGACCATCTTTTTGAAATTGGTAAAGAATTTAATATTAAACCAGGTGGACCAAATTTAATTGAACGTATTGAGAGTGGTTTACTTTCACATGGAAATGATATGGATAATGGAGACAATCCATATGAATGTGGATTTGATAAATATATCAATATTGACAGCGATGTAGATTTTTTAGGTAAAGAAAAATTAAAGAAAATAAAATCAGAAGGAGTTAAAAAAAAATTGATGGGAGTTAAAATTGATACTAAGGAAATAAATGTTACTGGTTCAATGGATTTAATTGATGAAAATAATAAAGTAATTGGAGAATTAAGATCTGGATGTTATAACCCAACTTTCGGCCAAGTTATTGGAATTGCAATGATAAATAAACCTCACTTTGAGGAGTCGAAATCCTTCAAAATCAACATAAATGGTACTCATTTTGGTGGAAAAGTTTGTGATTTGCCTTTCATTTAGTATAAAACTCTAAATATCATGAATATAGCAATAGTTGGTGCAACTGGAAACGTAGGAAGAAAATTAATTGAAGTTTTGGAAAAAAAAAACTTTCCTCTAACAGAAGCTTATTTAGTTGCTTCCCCAAATAGTGCTGGAAAAAAAATAAATTTTTTAGGTAAAGAGCATATAGTAATAAACCTAGAGGAGTTTGATTTTTCAAAAGTAAAAATAGTATTTTTTGCTGCTGGATCAGCAATAGCTGAAAAATGGGCGCCAATAGCTGCTGAAAAAACAATTGTTATAGATAATTCAAAATTTTTTAGAAAAGATCCTGAAATACCTTTGATTGTGCCCGAAGTAAATTCAAAAGAATTACCAAAATTTAAAAACAAAAATATTATAGCAAATGCTAATTGTTCTGTAATTCCAATTGTTGTAGCTCTTAAACCTTTACACGATTTATATAATGTCAAAAGAATAGTTGCATCAACTTACCAATCAGTATCAGGTGCAGGGAAGGCTGGAATGGACGAACTTATATCTCAAACAAAAGAAGTATTGGAAAACAAAAATGTTCAGTCTAAAAACTTTACTAAGCAGATAGCTTTCAATGCAATACCACATATCGATAGTTTTCTTGAAAACGGAAGCACAAAAGAGGAGCAAAAAAATCATGATGAAGTGAAAAAAATTTTAGATAATAAAATTAGTATTACCTCTACTTGTGTAAGAATTCCTGTTCTCGTATCTCACTCAATAAGTGTGAATGTAGAATTTAATAAGAAACATAACTTAGAAGAGGTAAAAACTGTTTTATCATCATCTCCAGGATGTAAAGTAGTTGATGAACATAAAGATGGTGGGTACATTACTCCAGTTGAAGCTGAAGATAAATTTGAAACATTCGTATCAAGAATTCGTGATGACTCTTCACAACCTAATTCAATTAATATGTGGATAGTATCAGATAATTTATTAAAAGGTGCTGCACTTAATGCTGTTGAAATTGCTGAAGCTTTAATAGAAAAAGATTTTTATGGAAGATAAAAATCCAATATCACCACATATACAGATTTATAACTGGCACATTTCCTCATTGGTTTCAATATCACATCGGATAACTGGTATAATAAATTTTTTTGCTATTACTTTAATAGGTTTATGGATAGCTTCATTATTATTGGGTGAGGGTTATTATGAGCACACAAGTTCTTTTTTGTCTTCTTTTTTCGGTAAATTTATTTGTATTGGAATAATCTGGTCTTTCACATTTCAAGTTCTAAGTGAGATAAGGCATTTGGTAATGGACTTAGGATATGGTTTTGAACCCAAAACTACAAAAGTATCTGGATTGATTGTTTTGATTGGCTCTTTTCCTATATCAGTTTTAATTTACACTACCGGAAGGTTAATAATTTAATGGGATCTGTAACTAAGAAATGGTTGTTTTTAAAAGTAAGTTCAGCAATTTTAATACCTTTAATGATATGGTTCGCAATGAGTTTGGCTTCTATTTATGACAAAGGCTATAATGAGGTTCTAACATTTATATCATCACAGCCATCCAAATTATTATTTAGCATGTTTTTGATTTTTGCATATTTTTTCTCAGCACTAAGCATAAGCGAGGTTTTTGAAGATTATATTGAAGACAAAAATATCAAAAATGCCGCAAATAAAATCTTAAATATCTTTGCTATAGTATTTCCATTATTAATAATTATCTTAGTATTTAATTTATAATTATGAGTTCGTACAAAATAATTGATCATGAATATGATGTAGTTGTCTTGGGTGCTGGTGGCTCAGGTTTAAGAGCTGCAGTTGGCCTAAGTGAAGCTGGTCTAAAAACAGCCTGTGTGTCAAAAGTATTTCCCACAAGAAGTCATACTTCTGCTGCACAAGGAGGTATTTCTGCAGCGTTAGGAAATATGGGTGAGGATGACTGGAGATGGCATATGTATGATACAGTTAAAGGTGCTGATTGGTTGGGTGACCAAGACTCAATTGAATATTTGTGTAAAGAGGCTCCGGCAGCAGTATTGGAATTAGAAAAGTATGGAGTTCCGTTTAGTAGAACGGAAGATGGTAAAATTTATCAAAGACCCTTTGGGGGTATGACAAAAAATTATGGAAATGAGACAGTTCAGAGAACATGTGCGGCGGCTGATAGAACAGGTCATGCAATACTTCACACTCTGTATGGCCAAGCTTTGAAGCACAATACCGAATTTTTTATTGAGTACTTTGCACTAGATTTAATAATGAAAGATGGAGCATGCAAAGGTTTAATTGCTTGGAACCTTAACGACGGAACCATACACAGATTCAGATCTCACATAACAATTATTGCAACAGGAGGGTATGGGAAAGTATATTACTCAGCTACTTCTGCTCATACTTGTACTGGAGATGGTAATGCGATGGTTTTAAGAGCTGGTTTACCTTTACAAGATATGGAGTTTGTGCAATTTCACCCAACTGGCATATACGGCCATGGAACTTTAATTTCAGAAGGTGTTAGAGGTGAAGGAGGTTATTTAGTAAATTCAAAAGGTGAAAGATTTATGGAGCGTTACGCACCAAAAGCAAAAGATTTAGCATCAAGAGACGTAGTAAGTAGATCAATTGCGGTAGAAATAAATGAAGGTAGAGGTATAGGAAAAGAACAAGATCATGTTCATCTTCATATAGATCACTTAGACCCTAAAGTTATAGAAGAAAGATTACCAGGTATTTCTGAGGCTTCTAAATTATTTGCTAACGTGGATGTAACTAAGGAACCAATACCGGTTGTTCCAACTGTGCATTACAATATGGGGGGAATACCAACAAATTATAAGGCTGAAGTTCTTACTGTTAATGGATCGGAGAAAACTGTTCCTGGCCTAATGGCAATCGGAGAAGCTGCATGTGTATCTGTTCATGGTGCTAATAGATTGGGCTCAAACTCATTAATTGATCTTGTAGTTTTTGGAAGAGCAGCTGCAAAAAGAGCAGCAGAACTTGTAAAACCAGGAATGAAACATGACGAAATCGATAAAAGTGAGACTGATAGATGTTTAGATAGATTTGATAAACTTAGAAATTCTGAGGGTTCTAACCCTACATCTGAACTTAGACTATCAATGCAAAAAACTATGCAGTCTAAATGTGCTGTATTTAGAAGTGAAAAGACATTAAAGGAAGGTGTTGATGAAATAAGAAAACCTTTTGAGGGTATGGAATCTTTATCTGTTAAAGATAAATCATTAATATTTAATACAGATCTAGTCGAAACTTTAGAATTTGATAACTTAATTAGGCAAGCAATAACTACTATGGACTCAGCTTATCACAGAAAAGAAAGTAGAGGAGCACATGCAAGAGAAGACTTTCCGAAAAGAGATGATGAAAATTATATGCAACATACTCTCTCATGGTGCAATGGCTCTAAGACAAAAATAAATTATAGACCAGTTCATAGATCAACACTGACAAATGATGTACAATATTTTCCTCCTCAGGAAAGAGTATATTAATGGTACAGTTTAATTTACCTTCAAACTCAAAAATAAAAAAAGGTCAATATTACAAAGACAAAACAGGATCAAAGAATATAAGAAAAGTAAATGTTTATAGATGGGATCCATCTAAAAATGAAAATCCAAGAATTGATACTTATGAAGTTGATATGGATAATTGCTCTTCTAAAGTTTTAGATATTTTAAATAAAATCAAAAATGAAATTGATCCGTCTATTGCATATAGAAGATCATGCGCTCATGGAGTATGTGGGTCATGTGCAATGAATATGAATGGAAAGAATGGTCTAGCGTGTACCAAATCTCATTCTGAATTAGATGGAGATATCGATATTTACCCATTACCACATTTAAAAGTCTTAAAAGATTTAATTGGAGACTTAAGCACTCTTTACAAACAATACGAGTCAGTTGAACCTTGGCTAAAAACAACAAAAATAAATGACAAAGAAAACATTCAGACAAAAGAGGATAGAGCAAAATTAGATGGTTTATATGAGTGTATAATGTGTGCATGCTGTTCAACATCCTGCCCAAGTTATTGGTGGAATGGTGAAAAATATTTAGGTCCTGCAGTTTTACTTCAAGCTTACAGGTGGATAATTGATAGTAGAGACGAGGACAGAAAAGAAAGACTTAAAAAAGTTGCTGACGAACTTAAACTTTATAGATGTCATACTATCTTGAATTGTACAAATGCTTGCCCTAAGGGCTTAAATCCTGCAAAAGCTATTGCAGAGATAAAGAAAATGCTTGCAACAGCTTGATTACTTAATTAAATAATTTCAATCATGAATTTAATCAAACATTTTGTTGGTGGACAAATTACTCCAGGAAATTCAGAAAGAAAAGGTAAAGTCTTTAATCCTGCTACTGGAGAACAAGAGTCTGAGGTCATTTTGGCCTCAAAATCAGATTTAGACAGTGCAGTTGAAATTGCACAAAAAGCTTTTGAGACTTGGTCATTAAATCCTCCACTTCAAAGAGCTAGAATAATGTTTAAATTTAAAGAGCTTATAGAAAAAAATTTTGATGAATTGGCAAAACTAATAGTCTCAGAGCATGGAAAAGTTTACGAGGATGCCAAAGGGTCATTAATAAGAGGATTAGAAGTTGTAGAGTTTGCATGTGGAATTCCACATTTACTTAAAGGAGAGTTTTCTGAAAATGTTGGAACAAACGTGGATAGTTATTCAATGCGGCAGCCTTTAGGAGTTGCAGCTGGTATAACCCCATTTAATTTTCCAGCTATGGTGCCGATGTGGATGTTCCCGTTAGCAATTGCATGTGGAAATAGTTTTATTTTAAAACCATCAGAAAAAGATCCTTCATGTCCGATGAAATTAGCTGAACTTCTTCATGAAGCTGGTCTTCCTGAGGGTGTCTTTAACGTTGTAAATGGTGATAAAGAGGTTGTTGACGCAATATTAACAAACCAAAATATTAAAGCTGTTAGTTTTGTTGGATCAACTCCTATTGCTAAGTACATATATGAAAATGCAGCTAAAAATGAAAAGAGAGTTCAAGCATTAGGTGGAGCAAAAAATCATTTAGTTGTTATGCCAGATTGTGATTTAGATGGTGCCGTAAATGGTTTAATGGGCGCTGCATATGGTTCAGCTGGAGAAAGATGTATGGCGCAGTCAGTAGCAGTAGCGGTAGGAGATATAGGTGATGAGTTAGTCTCAAGACTATCAAAAAAAGCTGAAGCATTAAAAATTGGACCCGGTATGGATAAATCATCTGAGATGGGCCCTTTAGTAACAAAAGAACATTTAGAAAAAGTAAAAGGCTATGTAGATCTAGGAGTTAAAGAGGGAGCAAAACTTGTTCTTGATGGAAGAAATTTGAAATTACAGGGATATGAAAATGGTTTTTATATTGGTGGCTGTCTTTTTGATCATGTGACACCTGATATGAGAATTTATAAGGAGGAAATATTTGGACCAGTTTTATCTGTAGTTAGGCTAAAAACATTTGAAGAGGCTACAAAAATGATAAATGAGCACGAATACGGAAATGGAGTTAGTATTTATACTAGGGATGGAGATGCAGGTAGAACATTCGCAAGTAAAATTCAAGTTGGAATGGTCGGAATAAATGTTCCTATACCAGTTCCAATGGCTTTCCATAGTTTTGGAGGATGGAAAAGGTCATTATTTGGAGATAGTGGAACGCATGGTATGGAAGGTGTAAAATTTTATACTAAATTAAAAACTATTACATCTAGATGGCCATCAGGAATTAGATCTAATCCTGAATTTATCATGCCAACAATGAAATAAAAAATGAGTAAAATTTCTTTAATAGGGGCAGGTCAAATTGGAGGAACTTTAGCTCACTTAATCGGTTTGAAAGAACTGGTGGACGAAGTTGTTTTATTTGATGTTGCAAGTGGAGTAGCAAAGGGAAAAGGTTTAGATATAGCTCAATCTTCTTCGGTAGATGGATTTAATGTAAAATTTTCAGGAACAGATAAGTATGAAGATATAAAAGGATCAGATGTTATTATAATTACAGCAGGTGTTCCTAGAAAACCTGGAATGAGTAGAGACGATCTATTAGGAATTAATTTAAAAATTATTAAACAAGTTGCAGAAGGAATAAAAAATAATGCGCCTAATGCCTTTGTAATTTGTATTACAAATCCATTGGATGTAATGGTAATGGCATTTCAAAAATATTCAGGACTCCCTGTTCATAAGGTTGTAGGGATGGCAGGTATACTGGATAGTTCAAGATTTAAACTATTTTTATCTGAAGAATTAAATGTGCCTGTAAAAGAAATCGATGCTATGGTAATGGGTGGACATGGAGATACAATGGTACCTCTTCCACGATTTACAAAAGTTTCTGGTCAACCATTGATGGAGTTAGTGAAAGATGGAAAGATTTCTGAGGAAAAATTAGAGAGTATTAATCAGCGAACAAGAGATGGTGGTGCAGAAATTGTAAAATATTTAGAAAAAGGATCAGCATTTTATGCACCTGCAGCATCTGGAGTTGAGATGGCTGAAGCATTTTTAAAAGATCAAAAAAAACTTTTACCATGTGCTGCATATTTACATGGGGAGTATGGAATTAATAATGTATATGCAGGCGTTCCTGTTATCATTGGAAATGAAGGTGTTGAAAAAATTGAGGAAATCGACCTTAATGAAAATGAAAAAACGGAGTTTAATAATTCAGTAGAAGCAGTAATAAAATTATGGGATGCAGCATCTAAAATAGACCCTGACTTAAACAAAGATTAAATGAATATCCACGAGCACCAGGCAAAAGAAATACTTAAAAAGTATGGCGCGGTTGTACCCGAAGGCGTTTATGCTCTTAATGTAAATGAATTAATTGAAAAAGTAAAAAATCTCAAAGCCGATAAGTATGTATTAAAAGCTCAAATTCATGCAGGAGGTAGAGGAAAGGCTGGAGGAGTAAAAATTGTTGATAATATTGCTCTTTTGGAAGAGGAAGCGAAAAAATTATTTGGTAAAATATTAGTTACTCATCAAACTGGACCCTCAGGAAGAGAGGTGAAAAGATTGTATGTTGAAACTGCATCAGAAATAGAAAAAGAATTCTATCTTTCTTGTCTTGTTGATAGAGCTTCTGCAAAAATTGCATTTATTTCCAGCGATCAGGGTGGAATGAATATTGAGGAAGTTGCTGTAAAATCACCAGAGAAAATAATAACTACTAAAGTAGATTTTAATGAAAGTATTTCCGAGGAAGATTGTAACAAAATTATTAAAATTTTTGATTTAGATAGCGATGCAAGTAAACAAGCAATCAATTTAATAAAATCAATTTATAAAATGTTCATTGATACAGATGCAAATTTAGTAGAGATAAATCCTCTCATTTTAACCAAAAAAAACAAAATTGTATGTTTGGATGCAAAGATGACTTTTGACGAAAATGCATTATTTAAACATCCAGAAATTCAGAAACTTAGAGATTTTAATGAAGAAGAAGAAACTGAAATTGAAGCAAGCAAACATGATCTAGCATACATTAAATTGGATGGAAATATAGGATGTATGGTAAATGGTGCTGGATTAGCAATGGCTACCATGGATATTATTAAATTGTATGGAGAAGAACCTGCAAATTTTTTAGACGTAGGCGGTGGCGCATCCAAAGAAAAAGTTTCAGCTGCATTTAAAATTATCTTATCTGACAAAAATGTAAAAGGAATACTAATAAATATTTTTGGAGGAATAATGAGATGTGATGTGCTTGCTCAAGGTGTTATAGATGCGGCAAAAGAAATAAAAATAAAAGTTCCTTTAGTTGTGAGACTAGCAGGCACAAATTTCAAAGAGGGAAAAGAAATTTTAGATAATTCGGGATTAGAGATTATTTCTGCAAATGATTTATCTGATGCAGCAAAAAAAATAGTCGAGGCTATAAAATAATGTCAGTCTTGATAAACAAAGATACTAAAGTAATTTGCCAGGGTTTCACAGGTGCCCATGGAACTTTTCACTCTGAACAATCTATTAAATACGGAACTAACTTAGTTGGTGGAGTTACTCCTAAAAAAGGAGGCCAAATTCATTTGGAAAGACCAGTATTCAATACTGTTAAAGAAGCCAAAGATAAGACAGGTGCAAATGCAACGATGATTTATGTTCCTGCAAAGTTTGCAGCTTCAGCAATTATAGAGGCAATTGATTCATCTATAGAATTGATTGTATGTATAAGTGAGGGAATTCCAGTTTTAGACATGCTAAAGGTAAAAAGAAAACTTTCGAACTCTAAATCGAGACTAATTGGTCCCAACTGTCCAGGTATAATAACTCCTGATGAATGTAAAATTGGAATAATGCCTGGAAATATTCATAAAAAAGGAACAGTAGGTATTGTTTCTAGGTCAGGAACATTAACTTACGAGGCTGTAGCCCAAACTTCAGAAAATGGCCTCGGTCAATCTACATGTATAGGAATAGGTGGAGATCCAATAAATGGTACAAATTTTATTGATTGCCTAGATCTGTTTTTAAATGATGAAAAAACTGAGTCTATAGTCATGATTGGTGAGATCGGAGGTACTGCTGAAGAAGAAGCTGCTGAATTTATAAAAAATCATAAGATTAAAAAACCAATGGTAGGATTTGTAGCTGGAATTACAGCACCACCTGGTAGAAGAATGGGTCATGCTGGTGCAATAATATCAGGGGGAAAAGGTAACGCTGACGAAAAAATTAAAATTATGGAAAAATCTGGTATTACAATGGCAAAATCACCATCTGAAATTGGAATAACTCTATTGAATAAATTGTCTAATTGATAACACCTTATTCGTGTATAATTATATTTAAAAATGTCATCATCTAAAAATTTAGAATACAAAAAAACTTCATTTCTTAACAAATCAAATAGTACATTTATAGAACAAATGTATGTGAAGTATGTAAATAATGATCCAAATTTACCTGAGAGTTGGAAAAAATATTTTATAGATATTGGAGATGATATTAATTCAATTGTTAAAGAGGCTAATGGACCATCTTGGAGTCCAAGAAAAAATAAAATCGATGAGAGTAAAATACTTGAAAATGAAATTGAGTTTCAAGAAAGTCAAAATAAAGAAATAGATCAAAACAATATAGTTGTAAGTAACAGTAATTCTATTAAAGCAGTCTCTTTGATTAGAGCTTATAGACAGCGTGGTCATTTATTATCAAAAGTTGATCCATTAGAAATGAGAGAAAGTGAGTATCTTGACGAACTACATCCTGAAAATTATGGATTTAAAAAAGATGATTATAGTAAAAAGATTTACTTAGATGGTGTCTTAAATAAAGAATATTCTAACATAAAAGAAATTCTCTCTGTATTAAGAAAAATTTATTGTGGAAATATTGGTTATGAATATATGCATATTTCAAATCCAACAGAGAGAAAATGGTTTCGTGATAGAGTTGAAAAAGATGAAAATGCATTGAAATTTACAGTAAATGGAAAAAATGCAATCTTAAACAAATTAATACAAGCTGAGGGTTTTGAAAAATTCTTACACACAAAATATGTGGGATCAAAAAGATTTGGTCTTGATGGTGGTGAAAGTTTGATACCTGCATTAGAGCAAATAATTAAAATTGGTGGTCAGTCAAATATTAAAGAAGTTAAAATTGGTATGTCCCACAGGGGAAGACTAAATGTTTTAGCTAACGTTTTACAAAAATCATACAAAAGAATATTTAACGAGTTTGCTGGTGAAATTAATAATACAGAGGAAGATAGCGCCGGTGATGTGAAATATCATTTGGGAGCATCTTCTGATAGAGAATTTGATGGAAATGTAGTTCATGTAAGTCTTACTGACAATCCCTCACATTTAGAGGCAGTCAATCCAGTTGTCTTAGGTCAAACTAGAGCAAAACAATTTTTTCACAAGGATGTAAAAAGAAATAAGGTAATTCCAATTTTAATTCATGGAGATGCTGCTTTTGCTGGACAAGGTGTAGTAGCTGAATGTTTTGCTATGTCTGGTTTACCGGGGCATAATACTGGTGGAACAATTCATATAATTGTAAATAACCAAATTGGATTTACAACTAGTCCAAGATTTGCAAGATCTTCACCTCACCCATCAGATATTGCTAAAATGGTTGAAGCGCCTATAATTCACGTTAACGGTGATGATCCAGAGGCTGTAGTTTATGGATCAAGAATTGCAACAGAGTTCAGGCTTAAATTCAATCGAGACGTGGTTTTAGATTTGGTTTGTTATAGAAGATTTGGACATAATGAGGGAGATGAGCCATCTTTTACTCAACCTCTCATGTACAAAAAAATAAGGTCACATCCTTCCACGGCAAAAATTTATGGATCAAAACTTATAGATGAGGATTTACTCTCAGAAAATGATTTAAATAATCAAATTAATAAATTTAAAACTTTGTTAGATGATCAATTTAAAACTGCAAAAGATTATAAACCAAAAATAGAATGGTTTGAAGGTGCTTGGTCAAGTTATAAGCCTAAAAAAGGAAAAGATAAAAAGGGAATTACAGGTGCAGATCCTGATGTGTTAAGAAATATCTCAGATAAAATAAATGTAATTCCTAACGAAACTACTGTTCACAAGACTATTAGTAAAATATTTCAAAACCGAAAAAAAACAGTTGATCAAGGTTTTAATATTGATTGGTCATCAGCAGAAGCACTTGCTTTTGGTTCATTGTTGGAAGAGGGTTTCCCAGTAAGGTTTGTAGGTCAAGATTCTGGAAGAGGAACTTTTAGTCAAAGGCACTCAGTTTTACGTAATCAATTAGATAATACCAGATATATACCTCTAAACAGTATTTCAAAAAATCAAAAGAAATTCGAAATTGTAGATAGTTTCTTATCTGAGTTAGCAGTTCTTGGTTTTGAGTATGGTTATAGTTTAGTTGAGCCCAATACATTAACAATCTGGGAAGCGCAATTTGGTGATTTTGCTAATGGAGCACAAGTTATAATAGATCAATTTATATCTTCAGGTGAAAGAAAATGGCAACGAGCTTCTGGTTTAGTAATGTTATTACCTCACGGATATGAAGGTCAGGGTCCTGAACATTCATCTGCAAGATTAGAAAGATTTTTACAGTTGTGCGCTAATGATAATCTTCAAGTGATGAATTGTACAACGCCAGCTAACTACTTTCATGCTCTTAGAAGACAGATTCATCGTGACTTTAGAAAACCTTTAGTTTTAATGACACCAAAATCACTTTTAAGAAACAAATATTGTGTTTCAAGTATTGAGGATTTTAATAAGCAAACTTCATTTCATCGAATTTTATGGGACCATGCACTAAGTCAAGATTCTAAAAATTTTATAAAATTAAAAAAACCTGCAGAAATTAAAAAAGTTATTCTTTGTTCTGGAAAAGTTTATTTTGATTTATTAGTTGCTAGAGAAAAAATTAAAAGAGATGATGTGATCTTGTTTAGAATAGAACAATTGTATCCTTTTCCCGTAAAAAGCTTAGTCAAAGAGCTTAAGCCATTCGCAAATAATGCTAAATTTTATTGGTGCCAAGAAGAACCAAAAAATATGGGAGCATGGTTTTCAGTGAGAGATTATATTCAATGGACATTAGAAACTATTAAAGCTAAAAATAATTATATTTCTTATATAGGAAGAAATCCTGATGCATCTCCTGCAACTGGCTATGCAAAAAGGCATATGGTAGAACAAGATGAGATTATAAAAGAAGTTTTTGATAATGAGTGAAAAAATATTAGTTCCAGCATTAGGTGAGAGTATTACAGAAGCAACTGTCTCAAAATGGCTTAAAAAAGTTGGAGATCCAGTTGAAGCAGATGAAGCTATTGTTGAACTTGAGACTGACAAAGTTAACTTGGAAGTTCCATCACCATTAAGTGGAATTTTATCAGAAATTAACTCAAAAGATGGAGATACTGTTGAAGTTGGGGCAGTACTAGGTTCTGTTTCTGAAGGAAAGTCAAATGTAGAAAAAAAAACACCCTCAAAGGAAGAAAAAGAAGGAGAAACTGTTCCTGAAGATCTTATAAAAGAGGAAAATACAAACGTAATAAATCTAGAAATAGAGAAAAAACCTAATCCAAAATCAGGTAAAATTTCTGCAACTAGCAAAGAAGAACCAATGGAACTTTTAGATGAGGTTAATGAAGAACCTCTTCTACTAACTGACGAAGTTCAAACAAACCAAACTACAAAAGTTAATCCTATTGTTCTTTCACCAGCGGTGAGAAAAATTGCTGCTGAAAATAATATTGATGTGGAAAAGGTTAAAGGTACAGGAAGAGATGGAAGAGTATTAAAAGGTGACCTTTTAAGCTTGATGGGAACAAATCCACAACCTAATCAAAGAAGAATTCAATATGGTGAAGAAGAGAGAATTAAAATGACAAGGTTAAGACAAACTATTGCTAAAAGACTTAAACAAGCGCAAGAAAATGCAGCAATGCTGACAACTTTTAATGAGGTTGATATGTCTGGTATAATGTCGATGAGAAAGGACAACCAAGAAGATTTTAAAAGTAGATATGGAATAAAGCTAGGATTAATGTCATTCTTTGTAAAAGCCTGTGTCGTTGGTTTAAAATTATTTCCTGCAATAAATGCTGAAATTGAGGGTGAAGATATTATTTACAAAAATTATTATAATATAAGTTTTGCAGTTGGTACTGATAAAGGATTGGTTGTACCAGTTTTGAGAAATGTGGACGAAATGTCATTTGCTGATATAGAAAAAGAAATTAAAAGACTTTCAGAAAAAGCCAATAGCGGAAATCTGTCAATTGAGGATCTTCAGGGAGGAACTTTCACAATTAGTAATGGTGGAGTTTATGGTTCAATGTTATCAACTCCTATTTTAAACCCACCTCAATCTGGAGTATTGGGAATGCATAACATTGTAGAAAGACCAGTTAATGTTAACGGTGAAATAAAAATTAAACCTATAATGTATTTAGCATTATCATATGATCACAGAATAATAGATGGAAAAGAGTCCGTTACATTTCTAAAAACTGTTAAGGAAAATCTTGAGGACCCAAGGAGATTATTTTTAAATATATAATGGCTGATAAATTTGATGTTACAGTAATTGGTGGTGGTCCTGCAGGATACGTTTGTGCTATAAGATTGGCTCAATTAGGCCTAAACACTGCATGTATTGAGTCAAGAGGATCTTTAGGAGGAACTTGTTTGAATATTGGATGTATACCATCAAAAAGTTTATTAAATCTATCTGAGAATTTTCATAAAGCTAAAAACTTTGCCAATATTGGTATTGAGACAGGTGAGATAAAATTAAATTTAAATAAAATGATGGAGAATAAAGAAAAATCTGTATCAACTTTAACAAAAGGCGTGGAATTTTTGTTTAAAAAAAATAAGGTTACATACATTAAAGGGACCGGAACACTAAAGACAAAAGATGAAATATTAGTAAAAAATAATAATCAAGAAACAAAAATAAAATCTAACAAAATAATAATTAGTACTGGTTCAGCCCCTTTACCTCTTCCTGGTATAGAGTTTGATGAAAAGCAAATATTATCTTCTACTGGTGCATTATCTATTTCTAAGTTACCAAAAAAAATGATTGTCGTAGGTGGTGGATATATTGGTTTAGAAATGGGATCAGTTTGGTCGCGATTGGGAACTGAAGTACAAGTTGTAGAGTATCTTGATCATATTACTCCAGGATTAGATAAAGAAATTTCTAACGAGTTTATGAAAATTTTGAAAAAACAAAATATTAAATTTGATTTGAATACCAAGGTTGAAAAAATTTCTAAAAATAGTGAAGGAGTTGTAGTAGAAATTTCAAACGAAGGAAAAAAAAGCAAGTTAGAAGCTGACGTGGTTCTTATTTCAGTGGGTCGAAAACCTTATACTGATAATTTAAATTTAGATAATATTGGTGTTAGTCTGGATCAAAAAGGAAGAATTAAAGTTGATAAAAATTTTGAGACAAATATAAAAAATATTTATGCAATAGGTGATGTAATAGATGGTCCTATGCTAGCGCATAAAGCCGAAGAAGAGGGTATCGCTGTTGCAGAACTTATTGCAGGTCAATCTGGACATGTTAATTATAACTTGATACCAGGAGTAATATATACGTCCCCAGAAGTTGCTTATGTAGGTGAAAATGAGGAGCAGCTGAAAGAAAAAAATATCAATTATAAAATTGGAAAATTTCCTTTCATGGCAAATTCAAGAGCTAAGGCAATAAATGAACCTGAGGGGTTTGTAAAAATATTAGCTGATAGCTCAACAGATCGTGTTTTAGGTGTTCATATTATTGGTCCACATGCAGGGGAAATGATTGCAGAGATGTCTATTGCAATGGAATTTGGTGCTAGTTCAGAGGATATTGCAAGAACTTGTCATGCTCACCCAACTTTTTCAGAGGCTATTAAAGAGGCAGCATTATCTGTAGATAAAAGACAGATACACTCTTAAAATCCCATATTATCCTATATATTCTTAAATTGTCCTTGGTAATAAAGGATAATAGTAAATTTAGAAAAATTAATTAAATATTTTTTATTTGTTGTTATTAAAAGCTTTTTAAAACTTTCAATCTTAATTTAATGGTTATCTTAATGGTAACGAGGTCAAAAACGCTATGGTAAATTAATGGTAACGGGAGTGTATTGTTCTTTTATCGTCCTTGAGTGAAAGTTAAGCATTTTAATTCTGCCATTATTGAACCAAAAAATAGACTTTAACTATTTCAATAATTAGTTTGTGCGATCAGTTATACTTTTATTTCTAATAATTATTTCGCAACCTTTATCCAGAGCAGATCATATTTCAAAAGAAGGAGTGTTTAAAAATGATCCTGTGTATCACAACAATAATAAATTTATTCTTAGCTGTAAGTATGGAAAATCTGGAAAATATCATGTGATACTTGATATCGATGGAGATAATGCAAATGTTTATAATATTAATAAGAACGAAGTTTATTATTTTAATGATGTTGAGGTATCAAATCCTAACACCAAATACAAAGGAGGCCATAAATGGAATATTTTATGGATAGGTGGCTATATAGCTGTGGAATTAAACTTATCAAGAATTCATTATGGTTATGCATCAAAAAAGGAAGTGCCTAACGGTAAGGATTTATATGGTCCTTGTATTGAAATAGAACAGGTAAAAGCTGAAAATATATCCAAAAGATTTAATTAGATAGTTTAAGCAATTAGACTCTCTGTTCAAGATTTGGTAATCTTGGATTGTGAAAAATGTTACACCTGAAAACATTCTAACTAAATTTTTAAATAGTATAAAACTTCACTGGCGATTATATCTTTGTCTTATAATTGTTGTAGGATCTAATTTTCTAACTGAGTTTATAGATAGTAAATATGATGGTGATCTTATAGCTCTTATTGTTTTTATTACTTATTCAGCAATTATTTATTTATTTTTTGGAGGATATACTCAACATTATTATAATCAGAATAAAAAAAAATAATGGCCTATATTAAACTTGTAATATTTGAAATTAAAGAAAACATGGGCACAGCCAAAATCGATAATGTTGAATTTGATAATTGTGAATGGGGTTGGTTGGTTAAAGATGAGGAGTTAGAAAAAATAAATGTAGATGGAGAAACTGAATTTAGAGCACTACTTCACCCCGATGAAGCAACAAAAAGATTTGAGAAAAATATTACTGATTTTGAAGCCACGAAAATATCGGAAGAGAGATATGCAAAGTGGTACCCAGAAAATACAGAAAAACCAGATCATGATTTTTTAAAGAGGAGAAAAAGCGATTTCGAATTATTTGAAAAACTTATTTATGATAAAAGAGTATTAAGGATTATTTTTCATAAATATTGGTATGAAAGTGGGTTAAATTGAAAGATAAATTTAAATTGGAATTAAAAGCATTATGGAAGTTAAGAGGTTGGATACTTTTGTTAATTATTGTCCCAATCTTATTAAATATATTTTTTGATGTGAGAATACCTATATTTTAAAATGGCTAAAGCTCAAACTACAGGACGTATAGGGGAATTGTCAGTTGAATTAGAACTCACTAGTAGAAATTGGCTAGTTGGTAACTTCAACTCAAATATACAAAATGCAGCTGTTTATGATTTATTTGCTGTTAAAAAAAATAACAAGAAACTTATAAGAGTAAAGTCATATAGTTTATTTGACGGTGATAAAGGCACCATTCAATACACATCACGAAAAACAGGTGAAATATTTTTAGATCTATTAAAAGATAATAAAGATGATTTTGTAATACTATGTGGTGTTAGCAACGGTAAAGTGAAAGAATACTTTATCCTTCCAACTTTAGTTGTCGATAAAACATTAAAAGAATCTAATAGAATTTATCATTTAGGTAAAAAAAGAGACGGTTCTAAACGTAAAGTTACATCACATAGAGCAATATTTCTTCAAGAAAGCAAAGATCATTACTGGTGTGGTTGGAGAAGAAAATGGAACAAGTATCTAAATAATTGGGATATACTTGAAAAATAAAATCATGGCTAAAATAGTTTATATTCTTACCAATCAATCTATGCCCGATACTATTAAATTAGGGATCACAGACAATCTTGAAAGTAGAATGAAGCAATTAGACAATACTTCAACTCCTTTACCTTTTGAATGTTATTATGCGGTTGAAGTTCAAGATGCAAAAGCAATTGAGAAGAAAATTCATGAAGGGTTAGACGATAAAAGAATTAGACAAAGTAGAGAATTTTTTAATGCCACTCCAGAACAAGCAAAAGCGATATTGGAAATCGCTGAATTAATGGGCGGTAAAAATGTTACTCCTACAGAAGACGTTGTAGAAACAGCACAAGATAAGCAGGCTTTAGATAATGAGAGAAAAAGAAGAAGCAACATAGATTATTTTGGAATTCTTGGAATACCAAAAGGTACAATTTTAACTTTTTCCAAAGACAAAAGTATAACTTGTGAAACAGCTAACGATGGTAAAGTTATTTTTAGGGGACAAGAAACTTCACTTTCTGGCTCTGCATTAACAGTAACTAATGAAATGGGCTATGACTGGGGACGAGTTCAAGGATCAGGTTATTGGTGTTATAAAGGAAAAACATTGAGAGATTTAGTTGCTGAACAGTAATCAATGAAAAAACTTTTATCGATCGTGTTTCTTAGTAATTTATAAATTTGCATCATTCATTTGTTTACATTGCCTGTGAGCCTCTAAAACAGAGGGTACAAGTTTATCTAACTTCCAATTGTTAACTCTAACATCAAAATAGTTTGCTGCTTTAAAATCTATACCATCAACGATTTCAATCTCATACTTTTGAAATTCATCATAAAATTCCTTTAAAAAGTAGATGTAATCTCTGATGGGAAATGTACCAAGACTAAAAGACACTCTGTATCCCATTAAGAAAGGAGAAACACTCATTACGTTTGCTGTTAACTCAGCTCCGTTTAATTTAATAGGAATGTTTTTATCTACTAACTGTTTAATGTCGCCTGGTTTTTCATACGTGTAGAAAGTAAAATTATTATAAACTTTTGAACAATCATCATTTTTTGAGATAAAAAAGTTTAGACTATCGCCGTGTGTTACTTCTCCAGAAACCCTTGCAAAAGTTAAATCTTTAAATCTATCTATTTTCCATTCTTCTTCAGCTTGTGCTTGATATGCAAAGACAATAAAAAATAGTAATAAGTGTGATAAAATAATAAGCAGAACTCTCTTCATGATTTGAGCTCCACTTTGTATCCGTGTTTCCTAAATATTTTTATGATCTTATCCCAGACTAAGCTGTTATGTTCTCCTGGTTTTATTTCAAATTTAAATGATTGTTTATATACGGGGCTACAGTTGTCGTATGCAATGTATGTATTCACGTGACAATACTTACAAACACGGTTTATTTCCATATATTAGAACTCCTAAGGTTGGTTGATTTTTTTAAGGTTAAAAGTTTATAGTTAGTAATAGACTCAATCCTTTTCTGCTTACTCGAATTACGCAACAAGGGAGATAATAAAAAAAGCGGAATACGATAGAAAAGGATTGAAATCCAATGCATTCAGTAAGAAAACATATGTAATTGTTTTTATTAGGTCGGAAAATTGTTCGAAAAAAGAATTTTACAATTAATTACAACTGACAAAAATTATGTTAATTTTTTAGATGTCTTATACGAAGCCCTGTAATAAATGTGGTCAAAGAATAAGCTTAAGACAAATGCCTGCAGGACAGTGGGTTGCTTTTGATGTCTCAACTGAAGATCAACATGTTTGTGGCGTTCAAAATGCACCAGATATTTCAATTAAAATTAAAGGAAAGAAAAAAAAGGAACCACAAGAAGAAGAAACTATTGATTTAGGTTATGATGGTTCTGATTTAGAAATTGAAGAAGAGGATGATATTGATGAAATACAAAATGAAAATAATACTTACGACACCACTTCTGGAATTCATAAATGTATAGATAAATCAATCAAAAAACAAAAAAGAATACTTATTGATTATTTCAGTGAATATAATGGGGAAAATACTCAAAGAGAAATTAGTCCGATTAAAAAGTTTAAATATAAAAACAAAACTTACCTGCAAGCTTATTGCCATAAAAGAAAGGCTGAGAGAAATTTTTTAACAAGAAGCATAGAAACAGCAAAAGAAATTGACAAAAAAAGAACCAAAATTAAATTTGGAAAACCCAAAACAAAATTTTTAGAAAATCAAAGCAAAAAAGATGAAGATGAAAATGAAAGTAATAGATATAAATCAAAAAAAATTATTAATGAGAATGGTTTTCGTGAAACAAGTAGAGAAGTAGATACATCTTCCCAAACACCCGTATGGTTATATATAATAATTGCTGTAATTGTGATGGGTCTAGCAAGAGGTTTTCTAATTCCATTAATGGATTAAATGTCAGAAAAAGAAAAAAAAAATGATCAGGATTTTTCAATTATTGAAAACTTTGTTTCTGCTTTAAACATAGAATTCGAAGAAGCAAAAAAAAGAAATGTTGAAAAACAAATTGTTCTTGAAAATGGTGAAAGAGGAGAACAATTAGGTAGCAAATATTTATATACCTTTTTTTTAGATCAAGATTTAAGGATTGGCAGAGCTAAGGATGATATGCCTGTTCAGCTTTTGATTGGTGATGAAAGTGTAGATGCAACGGTTGTTTCAGTTGCTGAAAAAAAAGTTATTATTTCATCAGATAGAGACTTTGGACCAATATTACATCAAGCAACATTAAAAATAGATAATTCCTACTTAATTGAAAAACTGAAAAAAGTTTATGAAGAATATTTAGAAACTAAAGAGGGTAAAATAAACTTAGATACTCTTAAAAAAACTTTATTTTTAAAAAAAGGAAATGTCTCTGAGGAAAAACCTAGTATCAAAAAAGACACTTTAAATGATGAACAATTCCAGGCTGTAAAAACTTCTCTGGGTAGTGATATTGTTTACATTTGGGGACCACCTGGAACAGGAAAAACTCACTGTATATCTAAAGTAATAGAGGCTTTTTATTACGAAAAAAAAAAGGTTTTATTAGTTTCAAATACAAATGCTGCAGTTGATATTGTTGTAAAGAATTTAGGGGATCGACTTTATAAAAAAGATAAAGATTTCAACGAAGGAAGTGTTTTAAGGTATGGAGACATAGTCAACGAAACCCTGAAAAATAAATATGGAGAATATGTAAATGTTGATAGGGCAGCAGAAAGACTAAGTCAAAAACTAATTGAACAAAGAAAAATAATAGAAAAACTAGTAGAACAATTAAATCAAAAAGCTGAACCTCATAAAAAAATAATTGAAGCTTTTAACACTATTACTCAATTTGATTCTCAATATCAAAATTTAAATCAGAGAAGAAAAGATATGGAAGGTTTCTTGGAAAGAGCCAATCAGATGATTGAAGATGCAAACTTATCGATCAAAAATTACAATAAATTAATTAAAGAATATGAAAATAAAGGATTTTTTGGAAAGATGTTTTCTGAAGATCCTGAAGATCAAGAAAGAAAGATTAATTCCAAAAAAGGAATAATTGAGAATATTAATGAAAAGAAAAAAACTTATCCCGTTGAATTAAAGAAGGTAAAAATTCAAATTTATGATCTAGAGAAGAAAATAGAGAAAAGTCAAAAAATTGTTGTTGGAAAAAACTTCGAAAAAGAAAATCAATCTCTACAAAAGTATTTAGAAAAAATAGATACTCACACTATTGAGATAAAAAATATCAATGACCAAATACAAGAAGTCAAAATAGAAGTTTTAAAAAATTGCAGAGTCTTGGCTGCTACTGCAACAAAAACATATTTGAAACCTGAAGATTTTTCTGAATATGATGTTGTTATTATTGATGAAGCTTCAATGCTTATCCTTCCCCAAGCAGCCTATGCCGCAAGTCTCTCAAGGGAAAAAGTAGTTTTGGCAGGCGATTTTATGCAGTTACCACCAATCATTACCACAGACGATAAGCATTCTAATTACGATATTGTAGAGAAATACCTAGGCCATGCTTTTGATTTTATTAATGTAGAAAAACTAATTTCTAAAAAAACTAACAACATTATTACTTTAAAAAGACAGTATAGAATGAATGAAAAGATTTGTTCTTTAATAAATAAATATTTCTATGATGGTAATTTAATTACAGATGTAAGTGTAAAAGATAAAAAATATCCAAAATTAATTAATAATAATTTAATTTTGATAGATACAGCAAGTGCAATTCCATTTTGTCAAATGCCAGCTGAAGGTTCTAGGTATAATTTAGTCCATGCTGCGGCAGTTAGAAATTTGTGTGTTTATTTAAAAGACCAAGGTTTAATTAAAGATGTAACTTCAGTAGGTGTTACAACGCCATATAAAAGACAACAAGTTACAATCGATGATTTATTAAAAGAACATTCTCTTAATGATGTAGTTACCGGTACTGTTCATAGATTTCAAGGTGATCAAAAAGATATTGTTATATTCGATATACCAGATAGCGAAGGTGTTTTTCCATCACCATTAATTGAAGCTGCATCAAGTAGAGATTCTGGAGCAAAATTAATGAATGTAGCTTTTAGCAGATCAAAAGATATCTTAATTGTTTTTGCTAATGTTGCTTATTTACAAGAAAGATTATCACCAACTTCTATATTAAGAAACTTGATTGTTGATATTCAAAATCGTGGAAAAATAATTGACTTAAAAGAAATAATTAAACTTGGTCCATTCACATTACCTTCAAGACCAAAAACTTCACCACAAACTAAAATTGATATTAAAGACGATGAAGCAGGTTGGTATGATGAAAATAATTTTGAAAAACCTTTTGAAAAAGATTTAAAAAAAGCCAAAAAATCAATCGTAATATTTTCAGCATTTTGTACTGAGAAAAGAACTGCATATTGGGGTGATATCCTAAGACAAAAAAAAGAAGAAGGTGTAAAAATTAGAGTTGTAACAAGAGGTCCAGTTAATCAAGGGGCTACCTTAAAAGAGACAGCAACTTTAGCATTGAAGAGTTTAATAAAATTGAAAATAAATGTAGATTTGAGAAGAGATATTCATCACAAAATGGTGTTTATTGATGATGATGTTGTTTGGAGTGGATCTTTAAATGTTTTGTCTTACGGAGGTAATTCGACACAAGCAGAAACTTTTATAAGATTCACAAGTAAAGCTTTTGCACAAAGAGCAGCCAGAAACTCAATTTATAAATCACAAATATTAGAGTCTGAAAAAGATAAAAAAATTGATTTACTTTCAATGTTAGCTGAAAGAGAAAACAGAGATTGTGAAAAGTGTGGAAAATTAACTGAAGTTTGGTTTAGAAAGAAAGGGGGTCGTGCACCATTTTTAAAATGTATTAATTGCAGCAATCTTCAAGATTTTAAAAAAAGAGCAGGAAGAACAAATGCTGGATATGAAAATACTGACTCAAAAGGCAGATCTAAAATGACAGCAGCTATTGAAGAAGAAATTAGATATTGTCCTAAACATGATGAAAAAGTCGAGCTAGTATTAAAGAGAAGTAGATATGGACCATTTTATTCTTGTTCAAAATGGAAACGAGATAAATCAGGATGTAATTATACTGAAAAAGTTTGACACTCAATCAGACACACAACGACTTAAGGCGAAAAGATTTAAAACAATTACAAAAACCCAAAAATAAAACTCAAAACCTTTCTTTTTAGGATTTCTGTATGTATTAAAGTTCTCTGTTTTATAATTTGATATTGGTTCAATTTCTATATCTTCATCATTTTTGTTTTTTTCATTTGTGTAATTTACAACTTCGTTTGTTTTTAAATTTTCTAATCTTTCTTCAAGCACTTCAATTTCTTTATCAATTTCACTTTCATATCCAAGATCTATAATATCATCATCTTCTACCTTATTTTTTTGCTTAGCTAATTTCTTTATTGCAGGATCAGCTTTATTTTTCTTCCCACATTTGTGTGGTTTTTCAGTAGAGACATCAAAAGCAACCCATTGACCAGCTCGCATTTCTCTCATGCTTATTCTTTCCCCACATTTGTTGCATGGTCTTATGTAAGCCATTAATTATTTCTTTTCGATCTGGTTTCCTCGTTTATTTTTCTTCCATATTCTCTGATTTGCATTCTCTCAATTGCTTGAAGTGATTTTTCTTCTTTAATTCTCTTATTTCTTCTGATTATCGCAATTATGAATAGAATGATTAAAGATTTTCCTAAAAATAAAAAAACAATTGCGCTCGTTTCCATAATTAAAAATTCTTAATCCTTTTCGCTAAACTTGATATACCAGTTACATTAGATATGTTTTCAGCCTGTTTAGATATATTTTCTTTGAACCAATTATAAATTTCAGAAACATCTAATTTTTTGAGAGATTTTTTTATACTTACTGCAACTGCTAAGCCAACAATAATACCAATTAGAGGACTTGAAAATAAACTTGCTGTCATGATAAATGACCCCATTCCAACAAAACCTTTAATAGTACCTGACTTAAATTTGTTTTTATTCTTATTTTGAGTGTATGATTTTGCTAGAGACACGATTGAGATGATTAACAAAATCGGATTTGCTCCTACTGCACCCGCTAAACCAAGTGAAGCACATAATTCTGCAAATTCCTCTTTATCTTTTTTTTTCCATCCAAAGAAAAGTGCCACGACACCCAAGGTTGAGCTAAAAACCTCCAGTAAATTTACAGACTGAAGGTCATATAGCCAACTTTTTTTTATAAAGAATTTTTCACTTATGATTGAAGCCAATTTATCATATGAAGCTTTATCTTCTATATTGTGCAAGGGTATACCCATTGGAGTTTGAAGATCTTTAGCCATAGAAATAAAATAATTTTTTAATTCTTCGATATTGCTATCATTTGGAAGTGTGTTTTTCACTTTTTCCCACATTAAAATAGGGGAATGACTATGATCAAACATTCTATGCAGATAAGAAGCTATTCCAGTATCATTATAGAATTTGTCAATCGCTTCATCATAAACTGATGGCGTTTCATCAATTATTTTGGAGAAAAATTTTTCAAGCTGTTTACCGTATGGAACAGCTAACAAACCTGACAAACCAATTGAAAATTTATTTGTTAAGTTTTTAAAGATTTTCACTGTTATAGATTAACAAATCCTAAAGAATGAGACAATATAGTTAAATCTTACTTCATGTACGCTTCAAAGAAAGAGCTTTTAAATTTAATTGACCATATATTAGATTTAAAATAGATTCTAAACAGTATTGGAATTATCAATTAAACTTTATGATTAACCTAAGTTTAATAGTCTATTCATGGTACAGAAAGATGGAAGCATATAGTGCGTTTAGAATTATTGTTTATCAACAGAAATAGAGCGGTATCAAAAACACCGATACGCTCTTAAAATATGATTAAATTTGCTGATGATATTAAAATTTAATATTATCTTAAAGATCATAACTTTTGCTGCTATTTTTTTATTAATTGATTTGTTTTTTACAAAGTTTTTTTTTTCAAAAATTTTAATTGGGAACTTAGAAAATGTTTACTCTCAAGATTTACAAAACAGAATTCCAAATAAATATTATAAATACACATTTAGAAAAAATGTTGAATTCTTGTCAAAGTACAAAGATACTATTTATAAAATACATACAAACGATTTAGGTTTTAGGGACTCTTCAACCGGTAATTTAGATAGATCTCAAGAATACAATATACTTATTGGAGATAGTTTTGTTGAGGGCGTTGGATTGAATTATTTCGAGACAATTGGTTATAAATTAAATGAAATTAATGGTGAAAATTTTTTTTTAAATGGAGGTGTTTCTTCATATTCACCCTACATTTACAACAAAAAAATTATAACTATTTTATCAAATAATAAAAATTTAAAAGTAAGAAGGGTTCTGCTTTTTTTTGATAAAAGTGATCCTATAGATGACTTTAAAAATAATTTCCATGAACTGCCAGTAGAATTTTCTTTAGTGAATGAAGCTCCAAAATATAAAAAACATTTGTCTGAAAAATTCATATCTTTATTATTCTTTAAAAAATTTAGTAATTTTCTAGAAGAGCAACTTAGAAGTTTAAAATATAGATATCAACTTACAAATATTACTAATGAAAACTTTTTTAGCTTTAGCCAAAACCAAGTTAATGCCTTTAAGTCAATTGGAAATAGAAAATCTATAACTAATTGGTATACCAATAAGAATAAATGGGAGGATGAGACCAAAAAAAATTTATTGTTTTCAATCAAACAAATTGAGGATTTAAATAGTTATTTAAAATTTTTGAATATTGATTTAGTTGTAGTTTTATATCCTTGGGCTTATGAACTCTACGATAATAATACAGCTCAAATTTATGAAAAATTTATTACAAGAAAGTTTGTAGAAAAAAATATAAAAATTATTAATTGTTATAAAAGTTTTAGAAAAAAAAATATATTGGATCAATTAGAGTTTATAGGACAAAGTTTTCAGTTTGCTGACATTCATTATAATAATTTAGGAAACCAGACAATTTCTGAATGTATAACGAAACATCTTAGTCAAAGTTAAAATTGATTAAATATAATTTGACAGCTAACATGATATCTTAATTTAAGAAAAACTTATGATTAATTACAAAACAACAAAATTGTTAATTTATTTATTTTTATTTGTTTGCACTGTTAATCATATTTTTTTTAGCTATAGATTATTTATTAGAGAAAATGGATATATCCTCGGAGACTGGTTAATAAATTATGGAGGGGGATTTACTAGAAGAGGGTTATTTGGTGAAATAATAATCTATTTATCAAAAAATTTGGATATTAACTTAATTAAATTAACTTTTATTATATTTTGCATATTTTACGTTTATTTTATTTTTTTGATATACAAAATAATATCTAGGAGTAACATTAATTTCTTAACTCTATTACTAATTTTATCTCCATCTACATTCCTATTTTCATTTTATGATCCATTAGCAGCAGGAAGAAAAGAATTTTTATTTTTCATATTCTTTTGTTTATATTTTTTGTATCGCGAAAAAAAAATATTTATTTACTCTTCTCCGATTATAGCAACTGGCATTATTTTAACTCATGAATTGTTTATATTCCTTTGCCCTCTTTTTTTTATAGCAAGGTATCTTAAAACAAAAAGTTTAAGATTTAGAGATTATAATTTAGAGATTTTGATTTCCTGCTTATCAATTTTAATTTTAATATTTTTATTTAAATTAAGTAATCCAAATATACAAAACACATGCGAAGCAATCAAAAATTTTGGTTATGATTGGAGAATTTGCTTTTCAGTAAATGACTTAAATACATTTAGGGACTCTGGGAGAATTATTTCTGAATATATTATAAACAAAAATTATATTTTTTATTACTCATTGTTTTTAATTTTATCACTAATACCAATATTACTTTGTTTAAAGAAGTTTTATAATTTTAAAATTTACACTTCATTATTGTTTATATTTATTTCATTAATACCAATATGTAGCTTATTCTTTTTAGTAAATGATTGGGGACGATATATCCACATATATATTTATGTTTGGATGTTGATATTTTTGTCATACACCAAAATAAAAGAAATTAATTTAAGTTATGCAAAGGTTTTAGTATTGTTGTTATATTCTTCGTCTTGGTATATACCCCATTGCTGTCCTGAAATACACTTTTCAAAGCATAAATTTAAACCTGGTATTTTATATATTTATGAAAGGATCCATTTAAGATTCACAACAGAAAATACCATGTATAAATAGTGAAAAAATTTAATTAAAGATCTGTTAAAAAATTAGAATAACTCATAATATATTTTATAATTTTTTATGAAATATCCAGTTCTTTTACCAAATATTTTTAATTATCCATTTACTTACAAGAGTAATTTAAATTTAAAAATTGGAGAGTATGTAAAGGTTTCGTTTGGTAAATCTCAAATTACTGGAGTAATTTGGGATAATTTTGAAAAAAATGATAATAAAAGTTTTAAAATAAAAGAAATTGATAAAAGATTAAAGATCAAACCTCTAAAAAAGGAAACAATAAAGTTTTTAAATTGGTTTTCTGAATACAATTTAGTTCCTAAAGGTATGTCTTTAAAATTACATTTGTTAAGCGGTGAAGCTATCGAAAATTTTGATGACAAAGAATATAATTTTTTTTTAAAACGAGATACTATTAAAGAATTTAAGCTATCTGAAGATCAAAATAAAATTTTAAATGAGTTAAAAAATAAAGATAATAAATTTAGGGTTCATTTATTACAAGGAACGACTGGTTCTGGAAAAACCATTGTATATTTTAAACATATATTTGAAATTTTAGAAAAAAAACAGCAAGCCTTAATACTACTGCCTGAAATTGGATTAACAGCTGAATTTGAAAAAAAATTTAAGGAATTTTTTGGATTTAATCCATCTGTTTGGCATTCTGGGATAAGTCAAAAAAGAAAAAAAGTAATTTGGAGTGGTCTATCATCTGGAAAAATAAAAGTTGTAATTGGAGCTAGATCATCTTTGTTTTTACCTTTTAAGAATATAGGTTTAATAATTGTCGATGAGGAACATGATCAATCTTTCAAACAAGATGAGGGAGTAATTTATAATGCTAGAGATATGGCCATCTCAAGAGCAAAATTTGAGAATATTCCTATTAATTTAGTTACTGCTGTTCCATCAATAGAAACTTATTCAAACTTTAAAAAAAATAAGTATTCAGGTTCTAGGCTATTAAAAAGATATAAAGAAGCAAATTTACCCTCTTACGAAATAATAGATCTTAATTTAAATAAGCTTAATAAAAATTCTTGGATATCAAATAAAACTATAGAAAAAGTAAAAGAGCATTTAATTAAAAAAGATCAAATATTATTTTTTATCAATAGAAGAGGTTTTGCACCATTTGCTTTATGTAAAAATTGTTTAAATGTATATTCTTGTCCAAATTGCTCAATTAATCTTGTCTTTCACAAAAACAAAAAAAAACTTTTATGTCATTACTGTGGCTTTAAAAGTGATCTTAAAAGAAATTGTAAAAAAGGTAATGAATGTGATCTAGTTTTTAGTGGAAGCGGTGTTGAAAGAGTTGCTGAGGAAGTAAAATTATTATTTCCTGACAAAAAAATTTCAATATTTTCAAGTGACACAATGAGTAAAAAATCTTCTGTAGAAAAACTAAATCAAATAGTTAATGGCGAAATTGATATTTTAGTAGGTACTCAATTAATTTCAAAAGGTTTTCATTTTCCTAAATTGAATTGTATTGTTGTGTTAGATATTGATTTAACATTAAATGGTCACGACTTAAGAGCGGCAGAAAAAAATTTACAACTCTATCATCAACTTTCAGGAAGAGCTGGCAGAGCAGGCAAACCTGCAACAGTATATTTTCAAACTTTTGGAAAAAATCAAAAAATAATTAGTCAAATTACAGATCCTGATCCATTCATATTTTTAGATAATGAGCTTAAATTAAGAAAAACTCATAATTTACCTCCTTTTGAAAGATTTGTATCTTTAATTTTGACATCTCCTAAAGAATTAAAATTAGAGCAAGAGTCTAATAATCTTAAGAATTATTTGGTAAATAATCTAGATGATCGAGTTCTAGGACCTGTTAGTGCACCTATCTATAAAGTTAGGGGAAGATATAGAAATCGATTACTTATTAGATCTAATAAAAATAGAAAAATACAGAGAAAACTAAGTCAAATATTGAATAATTATAAATTACCAAAAGAAATAAAACTGACAGTTGATGTTGACCCAATATCTTTCAATTAACATTAATATTTAACAATATTTGGTCAATCTGATACTTGAAGACGACAGAGTCATGTGCTAGTTACTCGAGGAAATCATAGTAACAAAAAGAGTTAAAATTGAGTAAAAATAACAGTTTTTCAGTGACAACCGCGAGTAGATACTCGTTAGCACTTTATGAATTATCTCATGAGGAAAATTCATTAGAGGAAGTGGAAAGTCACTCTAATCTCTTATTAAAATTAATTCAGGAAAGTCAGGATTTTAATGCTTTAATAAAAGACCCGACAAACTCAGTTGAGGATTTAAATAATGTTTTATCAAAAATTGCAGAGTCTTATAATTTAAATAAATTACTCATTAAGTTTCTGAGTTTTTTGATTTCAAAAAGAAGATTTTTTTTTGTGCAATTAATTCTTCAGGACTTTGTCAATACTTGTTCGAAAAAAAGAGGTGAAGTTAAAGCCGAATTAATATCTTCAAAAGAATTATCAAATGATCAAATCGATAAAATTAAAAATGATTTATCACAAAATTTTAGCTCAAAAATAAAATTAGACTATAAGTTTGATAAAAGTTTAATTGGAGGATTAATAATACAAGTTGGGAGTATTATGGTAGACACCTCTATTAAAAATAAATTACAACAAATTGAAAATAAAATGATAGAGGCATAAATGGAAATAAATCCGTCAGAAGTAACAAAGATATTAAAAGAACAAATTAAGAAATTTGGAGATAAGGCTGAAGTAACCGAAGTAGGTCAGGTTTTGTCAGTAGGAGATGGTATTGCTAGAATTTATGGCCTGGATAACGTTCAAGCTGGTGAAATGGTAGAATTTTCCGATGGATCAAAAGGAATGGCATTAAATTTAGAAAGTGAAAACGTAGGTGTCGTTATTTTTGGTGACGATAAATCAGTAAGAGAAGGCGATACTGTAAAAAGAACAGGTGCGATTGTTGATACTCCAGTTGGAAAGGAATTGCTTGGTAGAGTAGTTGATGGTTTAGGAAATCCAATTGATGGGAAGGGCACACTAGATAAAAGTGTAAAGAGAAGTAGGGTTGAAGTTAAAGCTCCAGGTATAATTCCACGTAAATCTGTGAGTGAGCCAATGCAAACTGGTCTAAAATCCATTGATAGTTTGGTACCAATTGGAAGAGGGCAAAGAGAGCTAATTATAGGGGATAGACAAACTGGTAAAACAGCAGTTGCTATTGATGCAATTATAAATCAGAAAAAAATTAATGAGTCTGGAGATGAAAACAAAAAGTTATATTGTATTTATGTAGCAGTTGGTCAAAAGAGATCTACTGTTAGACAAATAGAAAAAACATTAGAGGAGGCTGGAGCAATGGAATATACAACAATAGTTGCTGCAACAGCTTCAGACGCTGCACCATTACAATTTTTAGCACCCTACACTGGATGTGCAATGGGTGAATACTTTAGAGATAATGGTATGCATGCTCTTATAATTTATGATGATTTATCAAAACAAGCTGTAGCTTACAGGCAAATGTCTCTTTTGTTGAGAAGACCGCCTGGAAGAGAAGCATATCCAGGTGATGTGTTTTATTTACACAGCAGATTGCTCGAAAGAGCTGCCAAGTTAAGTGATGAGCATGGCGGTGGATCTCTGACTGCTTTACCTATTATTGAAACTCAAGGGGGGGATGTTTCAGCTTTTATACCAACAAATGTAATCTCTATTACCGATGGTCAAATATTTTTAGAAACAGAGCTTTTTAATCAAGGTATTAGACCTGCGATAAATGTTGGATTATCAGTTTCAAGAGTGGGATCCTCGGCACAAACTAAAGCGATGAAAAAAGTTTCTGGTTCAATGAAATTAGAACTTGCACAATACAGAGAGATGGCAGCATTTGCACAATTTGGTTCAGACCTTGATGCATCAACCCAAAAATTACTTAATAGAGGTTCTAAATTAACTGAGCTTCTAAAACAAAATCAGTATTCACCAATGACTGTTGCAGAGCAAGTAATTTCAATTTTTTGTGGAGTAAAAGGGTATCTTGATGATATTGAACAAAAAGATATCTCAAGTTTCGAAAATAAAATAATTGAAAAATGTAAAGCTGAAAAACCTGAAATCATCGAAGCCATCACTTCATCTGGAAAACTTGATGATGAACATGAGAAAATTTTAAACGAAATTATTATCCAACTTAAAAAAGACTTTAGCGCTTAAAATTATGGCAAGTTTAGATGATTTAAAAAAGAGAATTTCGAGTGTTAAATCAACACAGAAAATAACAAAAGCTATGAAGATGGTAGCAGCTGCAAAACTAAGAAGAGCACAAGAAAGTGCTGAAAAAGGAAGACCTTATTCAGATAAAATGAATAATATTATTCTAAACTTATCAAGTGGAATATCGGATATTCAAAATGCTCCAAAATTACTCTCTGGTACAGGAGAGGATAAAATCCATTTATGTGTTGTTATGACATCAGATAGAGGTCTTTGTGGAGGATTTAATACTAACATAATTAAAAAAGCAAAATTATATTTTCAAAAAATATTAGATGAAGGAAAAACATTAAAAATTATTACAGTTGGAACAAAAGGTTATGATCAATTAAAACGTGTTTATGGTGATAACATCATAGAGAGAATTTCTTTCAAAGATTCAAAAAATGTGAATTACTTTGATGCTGACAAAGTAGGTAAGATAGTAATTGAAAAATTTGAAAAAAAAGAATTTGATGTATGTGTAATATTTTATAACCAATTTAAAAATGTAATTACTCAAATTCCACAGGAGCAACAAATTATTCCTTTGAAAACAATTGATGAAGAAACAAATTCATCTGATGACAATTATGAATTTGAGCCAGAAGAAGATGAAATATTAAGTAATTTATTGCCTAAAAATATTTCTACTCAGATTTTTAAAGCAATGTTAGAGAATTCAGCTAGCGAACAAGGTTCGAGAATGAGTGCAATGGATAACGCAACCAGAAACGCAGGTGAAATGGTTGACAAACTTACTATAGAGTATAATAGAAGTCGTCAGGCAGCAATTACTAAAGAGTTAATAGAAATAATTTCAGGAGCAGAAAGTTTATAATTATGAGAAAAGGGCAAATAACACAGATTATTGGGGCGGTAGTTGATGTAAAATTTGAAGGAGAACTACCAGAAATTTTAACAGCATTAGAGTGTGATAATGGCGGAAATAGACTAGTTTTAGAGGTTGCACAACACTTAGGAGAGTCAAGTGTGAGAACGATTGCAATGGATGCAACTGAGGGACTTAAAAGAGGTGATGAAGTAACAGATACTGCAGCACCGATTAAAGTTCCTGTAGGACCAGAAACCCTTGGAAGAATTATAAATGTAATAGGTGAACCAATTGATGAAAAGGGTGAAGTAAAAAGTTCAGACAATTGGCCAATCCACAGAGCAGCTCCAGAATTTAACGATCAATCTACAGAAACTGAAATACTTGTAACAGGTATTAAAGTTATTGATCTTTTAGCTCCCTATGCAAAAGGAGGAAAGATTGGTTTATTTGGTGGTGCTGGTGTTGGAAAAACAGTTCTGATCATGGAATTAATCAACAATGTTGCTAAAGCTCATGGTGGATTTTCAGTTTTTGCTGGCGTAGGAGAAAGAACTAGAGAAGGTAATGATTTGTATCACGAAATGATAGACTCTGGTGTTATTAAGCCAGACGGAGAAGGGTCTAAAGCAGCTTTAGTATACGGACAAATGAATGAGCCTCCAGGAGCTAGAGCAAGAGTAGCATTGACTGGTTTAACTGTTGCAGAATATTTTAGAGATCAAGAGGGACAAGATGTTTTATTCTTTGTTGATAATATATTTAGATTTACACAGGCTGGATCTGAAGTATCTGCTTTACTCGGCAGAATACCATCAGCAGTCGGATACCAACCAACTTTAGCAACTGACATGGGTAACTTACAGGAAAGAATTACGACTACAAATAAAGGCTCAATTACATCTGTACAGGCAATATATGTTCCTGCTGATGATTTAACTGACCCTGCTCCAGCTACCTCATTTGCCCATTTAGATGCAACAACGGTACTTTCTAGACAAATTGCAGAGATTGGTATCTATCCAGCGGTAGACCCTTTAGACTCAACTTCTAGAATATTAGATCCTAGAATAGTTGGAGAGGAACATTATAGAGTTGCAAGAGAAGTACAGAAAGTTTTACAAACTTACAAATCTTTACAGGATATTATTGCAATTTTAGGCATGGATGAATTATCTGAAGAAGATAAATTAATTGTTGCTAGAGCTAGAAAAATTCAAAGATTTTTGTCTCAACCTTTCTTTGTAGCCGAGGTATTTACTGGTTCTCCTGGAAAACTTGTAGACCTTGAGTCAACTATAAAAGGATTTGATGCTATTTGCAAAGGTGAGTATGACCATTTACCTGAAGCTGCATTTTATATGGTTGGAACTATTGAGGAAGCTATTCAAAAAGCAGAGGATTTAGCTAAAGAAGCTGCTGCATAATGAGCGAAGAATATTCATTAGAAATAGTAAACCCTGAGATGTCATTTTTATTAAAAGATGATGTTACTGAAGTGGTGGTGCCAGCATACGAAGGAGAGATTGGAATTTTAAAGGACCATATTTCTATCATATCATTTTTAAAACCAGGGATTATTAAGGTTTTTTCAAAATCTGGAGAGGAAAGCTTCTATGTAAATGATGGTATAATTGAATTTAAAAATAATAGTCTTTCTATATTAACCAGTCTTATTTTAAATCTAAAAGATATTGATAAAGAAAAAATATCTGAAATTCAGAAATCAGCAGAAGAGGAACTTGGTAATCCAGAAATTAATGATCAAGAAAAATATTTATTAGATCAGAAAATTGAAGTACTAAAATCAATTAATTAATATTTTTTTTACTTCCTGCTGAATTTTTTCATACACATGAAGCTTAAATGTTACAACTAATTTAGTAATTTCATCTATATCGACCCACTTCCATTCAAGAAACTCTGGGTTTTTTGTTTTAATATTTATTTCATTTTCGTCACCATCGAATCTCATTATATACCATTGCTGCACTTGTCCTTTGTATTTACCTTTCCAGATTATTCCTAAGAGTTCTTTAGGTAAATGGTATGTCAATAAACTATCTATTTTTTTTATTAAACTTACTGACTTAATGCTAGTTTCTTCATTTAATTCCCTGATGGCTGCCTCATAAAAATTTTCTCCTTTATCAACTCCTCCCTGCGGCATTTGCCAAAAGTTTTTTTTATTATCAATTCTTTTTGCAACAAAAACTTTATTTTCTTTATTCAAAACTACAATGCCCACTCCACTCCTTAGTGGTAAATTTTTATACTTATTTTCCATATTAACCGTTAAGAAGCTTCAATGCAAATTTAAGTTGATTATCTGTATCTGTATTAAATCTAAAGTCATCGGATCCTTCAGCTATTTCAATATCGGGTGATACACCAATCTCAGAAATAGACTTACCAGATGGAAGATAATATTTTGATACAGTTAGTCGAATTGCTCCATCATTTTTTAAAGGTATAATTGATTGAACCGATCCTTTACCATAACTATTTTCACCAATAATAATTGCTCTTTTATGATCCTTTAAAGCTCCTGCAACTATTTCAGATGCTGAGGCTGATCCATAATTAATTAAAATTACAATTGTGTCACCATTTATTAAATCACCTTTTTTAGCAAAAAATTTTCTACTTTCGTATTTTTTCTTACTTTTAGTTGAAACGATTTCTCCATCATCTAAAAAAAAATCGGTGATTTTTATTGCTTGAGAAAGTAAACCTCCAGGGTTATTTCTTAAATCTAAAATATAATTTTTAAGATTTTCGTTTTTTGTGAATTCTTTGATTTTATTTTTAATCTGTTCACTACTATTTTCGTTAAAAGAAGTAAGTCTTAAATAGCCAGTTTGGTTATCCAAAATTTCAGATTTAACAGAAGCTACTTTAATTTTTTCCCTGGTTATATTGAAAATTAATGCCTTTCTTTCACCTCTTCTTCTAACAGTAATTTCTATGTCTGACCCAACTGGCCCTCTCATAATATCAACTGCTTCACTTAAGGATTTTCCTTGTACTTGAATATCGTTAATTTTTACAATGTAATCTCCTGCTTTTACACCTGCCTTAGCTGCAGGGGAGTCATCCATTGGGGTTATTACTTTTATAACCCCAGCTTCCATACTCACCTCGATTCCTAATCCACCGAATTCTCCACTCGTTTCTGTCTGCATACTCTGATAAGACTCAGGCGTCATATAGGCAGAGTAAGGGTCTAAGGATTGAAGAACACCGTTAATTGCAGCATCCATAGCCTTGCTTTGATTTACATCATCAACAAATTCTTTATTAATTTTATCTAAAACTTCTGAAAATATATCTATTTTTTTATATATATCATCTTCTGATGAATTAACTAAATTAGACAGAAAAAAAAAAAATAAAAAAGAACAAATGTATATCTTGAATAATTTCATTATATTATCACCTTTTCTTTAGGTATTAATTCAGACCATATTTTTTCTAATTCATAAAATTTTCTTTTTTCAGGATTAAAAATATGAACAATAAGATCTATTCCATCCACAAGTTTCCAATCACTACTTTCTCTTCCTTCTATTTTACAATTAGTTACACCATTTTTTTTTAAAAATTCATAGACTTGTTCTGATAAAGCTTGGATGTGTCTTGAAGACGTTCCACTGGCGATTATCATTTGATCTGCTATCGATGATTTTCCATCTAAATCTATTGAAACAATGTCCAAGGCTTTGTTTGCATCTAAAAGATTGACTATATCTTTGTGAATCGAAGAGATTTTATCCATTAATTAAGTAAAAGAGTATCAAATTTTTCTTAATTTAGAAGATGAAATATTGACTTTATTGAATTTTACAAATTTTAAGCTTTTTTTGCTATACTTTTTAAAGCTCCTAGAACTTAATGATTTAGCCTTATATCTGTCTCTATCAAATACAAGTATATTACAAATAGATGAAATTAAATCAGAATTCTTCCATTTGTGAAAATTAATCAAACTATCTGCTCCCATTATAAAAAAAATATCAGTATTTTTATTATTTTTTTTAATATACTTTATTAGGTCAACCGTTCTATTTGATTTAATTTTATCTTCAAAATATTTTACCTTTATAAATAGATATTTTTTAGTAATTTTTTTTGCAAAATTTATTCTTTTATTCAAACTCAAGCTACTTTTATCTTTAAATGGATTTTTTTTGGTAATTGCCCAAATAATCTTATTAATACCAAATTTTTTTTTTGCTTCTCTCGAGATACTCAAATGACCTTTATGTGCTGGATCAAAGGTTCCTCCAAGAATACCAATTTTTTTTTTATTTTCTTGTTTGTCCAGATCCATATATTTCATATTTGTAACTGACTAACTGGTTAAGTCCCACAGGACCTCTTGGTGGAAGTTTATTTGTTGAAATCCCGACCTCTCCTCCAAAACCAAATTCACCTCCATCAGCATATTGTGTTGAAGAATTGTGAATAGCTATAGAACTCTTAATATTTTTTATAAAAAATTTTGCAGAAATTTTATTTTTAGTAATTATTGCGTCAGTATGCATTGTTCCATATTTATTAATATGATTTATTGCATCATTAATATTGTTTACTAATTTTACAGAAATTTTTGCTGATAAATGTTCCTTCGACCAAGTTTTATTATTTGCTAATTTTGAATTCCCATTAAATAATTTAGAAATTTTCTTATCAGCATAAATATAGCAGCCTCTTTTAGTGAGTTCATTTAATATTTCATTTACATTTTTTGATTTATTTTTGTGTATTAAGAGTGTTTCGGTAGCTCCACAAATGCTAGTGTTACGTAACTTTGCATTAATTAATATTTTCTTTGCCATTGAAAGATTTGCATCTTTATCTATATAAGTATGACATATGCCTTCAAGGTGACCAATTACAGGAATAGATGATAAATTTTGTACTTTTTTTACAAGATTTTTCCCACCTCTTGGAATTATAACATCTATATGTTTTGACATTTTTGACAGCATGTAGTCCACCAGCTTTCTATTTTTATTTTCAATAAACTGAACAAAATTCTTATTTATTTTGTTTTTTTCTAATGATTTTCTAAAAAGATTTGCCAAAATTTTATTACTAAAATATGCTTCAGAACCTCCTCTTAGTATTACACAGTTTCCAGATTTAAAACAAAGTGTTGATATGTCCGAGGTAACATTTGGTCTACTTTCATAAATTACTCCAATTATACCAATTGGAATTGATACTTTTTTTAGTTTTAAGCCGTTAGGTCTTTTCCAGATTTCTAAATCAACGTCAATTGGATCCTTAAATTTTGAGATAGTTTTTATTGATTTAATAATTGACTCTATTTTTTCATTATTAAGAGCAAGTCTTTTAATTAAGTTTTCTCTAATTTTTTTTGATTTAGCAATTTTTATATCTTTTGCATTTTCTGCTAAAATCTTATTTCGGTTTTTTGAAATAAGCTGAATATAATAATTTAATACCTTATTTTTTTTTTTATTACTTATTTTATTTTGAAAAGCAATTTTTGCATTTGCACCAATTTTTTTTAAAATTTTACTCATTTGATTAACACCATATCATCTTTGTGAATAACTTCTGATTTTGAAACATAACCTAAAATATCGTTTATTTTATTAGAGTGCATACCTTTAATTTTCAAAATTTCTTCAGAAGAGAAACTACTTAATCCTCTAGCAAATTCATTCATATTTTTGTTAAGGATTTTGATATGATCACCTTTACTAAAACTACCTTGCACATCTTTAATTCCTGCAGCAAGTAAACTTTTCCCATTATTTAAAGCTGATAATGCACCTTCATCAATAATTATTTTTCCTTTTGGGGAGACTGAGCTGATTATCCATTTTTTTCTTGCATCTAATTTTGAAATTTTTGGCAAAAACCAAGTACAAGTGTTTTCAGTTAAAATTTTTTGAATTGGTCTATTTATTAAGCCATTGGCAATCGCCATATGGCATCCCGAGAATTGGCAAATTTTAGCAGCATCAACCTTCGTTTTCATTCCACCAGATCCAAATTCTCCAGTTTTATTTGTTGCCAACATTTCTACATTTTGGTCAATATTTCTAATTTCACGAATTAATTTAGCTTTTTTATCTAACTTTGGATCTTTAGAATAAAGGCCATTTACATCAGACAATAAAATTAAACAATCAGCACTTGAGATTTGTGCAACTCTAGATGCTAATCTGTCATTGTCACCATACTTAATTTCAGAAGTTGCTATACTATCATTTTCATTTACTATTGGAATAAAACCTAGTTCAAATAAATTTTCGAAAGTTCTTTTTGCGTTGATAGCTCTTCTTCTTTTTTCAGTATCTTCAAGTGTTAACAAAATTTGAGAGAGATTGATTTTTGATTTTTTAAAAGTTTTTTTAAAAAGATTCATTAACTCAATTTGACCAATTGAGGCTACTGCTTGACTTTTGTCAAGTTTCAATTTTTTTTTGCTTAATTTTAATTTTTTACATCCTAAAGCAATCGCTCCCGAACTAACTAAAATTATATTTTTTTTTAATTTTTGTAGATGTTGAATATCTTTTGAAAATTCTGATAACCATTTTTCTCTTACAATTTTTTTGTCGTTAATTAATAAAGATGATCCAATTTTAATAACAACTGTCTTTGAGTCTTTAAGATACATAATTAAGTAACATTGATTTAATATCAGATACAGATTTTTTATCGAGTGTTGATGTTGTAAATGCAGATTTATTGGTGATTTTTTCAAAATCTCTTATTCTTTCTTTTATTTCATCCTCATCAATTAGATCTATTTTGTTAAATACTATTATTTCCTTCTTTTTTAAAAGCTCAGAACTATATTTGCCCATCTCATCCCTTACTTGAAGATAACTGTTTGGTAAATTATTTTCTGATATATCAATTAGATGCAAAAGCGCTTTGCATCTTTCAATATGTTTTAAAAATTTAATCCCTAATCCTGTTCCCTGATGTGCCCCTTCAATTAATCCGGGAATATCTGCTAAAGTTATTTCTTTATCATCATACATTGCAACACCAAGATTTGGATTTAAAGTAGTAAACTTATAATTTGCTATTTTAGGCGTAGCACTTGTTAATGAAGCTAACAAACTTGATTTTCCTGCATTAGGTAAACCAATGATCCCAATATCTGCAATTGTTTTAAGTTGAAGCCACATCCAAAATTCTTCACCAATTGCACCTTTTGTAAATTTTTTTGGAGCTCTATTGGTTGATGATTTAAACCTTGTGTTACCAAATCCACCTTTACCTCCTATTGCTGCTACAAATTCGTCATTTTCTTCCTTAAAATCAAATATCATAGTTTTATTGTCTTCTTCAAATACCTGTGTTCCAACTGGTACTTTTAAATATAAATTTTCTCCTCCTCTACCCGTTTTATTTTTTCCAGCTCCATCTCTTCCTCTTTCAGCTTTAAAATGTTGTTGATACCTAAAATCAATAAGAGTGTTTAAGTTTCTTTCTGAAACAAGAATAACAGACCCACCTTTGCCTCCATCACCACCATCAGGTCCTCCAAATTCAATAAATTTTTCTCTTCGAAAACTAGGAGAGCCTGATCCACCGTCTCCAGCTTTTACATATATCTTAACTTGATCTAGAAATTTCATGATTTTACAGACTTAAATTAGCTGTTTACTAATTTGGCTTTACTGATACGTAAGTTCTATCTGACTTGCTTTTTTTAAAAATTACTTTTCCTTTAACAACAGAGAAAATTGAATGGTCTTTACCCATTCCAACATTTTCTCCAGGAAATATTTTAGTACCTCTTTGTCTAACAATAATATTGCCAGGAACAACTAGTTGACCACCGTATTTTTTAACTCCCAATCTTCGACCAGCACTATCTCTTCCGTTCCTTGATGATCCACCTGCTTTTTTTGTTGCCATAAATTACCTACTTATTTTGAAGCCTCAATTTTTTGTTTTTTAGCCTCTTTAACTGCAATTTCTTTTTTTTTCATTTTTTCAGCCTCTGATAGCACTTTTCCATCTTTTGAAAAAATTTTATTAATTCTTATTAAAGAGAATTGTTGTCTATGTCCATTCTTTCGTCTGGAATTTTTTCTTCTTCTTTTTTTGAAAATTAAAACCGTTCTTTCTTTACCATTTTTTAATAGTTCTGCCTCAACTTTAGCCCCATTTACTGTTGGTTCACCTAGCTCAATATTTTTATTATCTCCATAAGCTAAAATTTCTTTAAATTCTACTTTTGTATCTGGATTAGAATCTTGCAATTTTTCAATTTTAATAATCTCTCCAGCCGATACCTTGTACTGTTTTCCACCTGTTTGTATAACTGCGTATGACATTAATAATCCTAATTTTTAATTATCAGCAATATAGTCAGGGCCTTATTTTAGTCAAGCTGAATAAGCTAGAAATTATCCTTTAAATCTCTCAATTTTGAAAAGTTTTCAACATTTTTTGATCTTAAAAAAATATTAGTTTGTAGCTCTTCTTCAAGTGTTGTTGGAATAGTTGGTTGACCTTTGGCCAGTTGATTTTTTATAAACTCAATTTTTGAGATTAAAGCTCTATTTTCTGAATCGTACTTTAAACAGAAATCTGAATTTTTTAATGTGTATTCATGTCCACAATAAATTTCTGTCTTCGATGGTAAATTTTTTAATAATTGAAGAGAATTAAACATTTGCTCATGAGTTCCTTCAAATACTCTTCCACAACCTAAAGAAAATAATGTATCCCCAGAAAATAGTACATTTTCTCTAAAAAAATAAAAACATATGTGGCCTAAAGTATGTCCTGGAATATGAAAAACCTTTGCTTCAAATATACCATCTTTCCAAATTTCATTATTTTTTAAACAAATATCTATTTCAGGAATCCTATGTTTGTCTTCATCAAACCCTATTACTTTGGCATTGTATAATTTTTTAAGTTCTTTATTTCCTCCTACATGATCATAGTGATGATGAGTATTCATTATAAATTTTAATTTTAAATTAAGACTTTCAATTTTATTTATAATAGGTTTTGACTCACTAGGGTCCACAACAATAGTGGACTTAGTAACTTCATCAATTAATAAATATGAAAAATTATCTTTTAAACATTTTATAATTTCTATTTTCATTTTACTTTTCTAATAAAAATATACCTAACTCAGATATTAGGTTTTTATATTTTAAATTTGAACGTGTGATATCTGATATTGTTTGTCCATTTAATGAAATTGTTTTAAAAATATTTATCCCTCTATTGTTGCAAAAATTATAAAAATCTAGAATTGTACACATATGTAGGTTTGGGGTATCATACCATTGATAAGGTAAATTCTTTGTAACTGGCATTTCTCCTTTAAATAGTAAATCTAATCTAACTCTCCAATGTCCAAAATTTGGAATTGTAACAATTACTTTTTTTCCTACTCGTAATAAATTTTCAATTACTTTTTCTGGACTCATAAATGCTTGAAGCGTTTGACTCAATATTACATAATCAAATGATAAATCTGGAAATTGTTTTAAATCATTTTCAGCATCGCCTTCAATAACTGCTAGACCTTTAGATAAACATTTTTTTACTTTTTCTTTAGAAATTTCAAGTCCCCTAATATCTACTACTTTATTTTTTGATAGAAATTCCATTAAAATTCCATCACCACATCCAACATCTAAGACTCTTGATTTCTCCTCAATAAACTTAGATATAACTTTAAATTCTTCTTTCATTAATATTAGAATAAGTTGTGTTTAAATAATTTTTTATAGTGCTTAAAAAATCTGGAACGTTTAGCAAAAAGGAATCATGACCTTTATCAGTTTTAATTTCAACAAAACCAACATCAGCACCTATCGCATTAAGTGCTATTACAATATCCTTATTCTCAGATGTTGGGTATAACCAATCAGAAGTAAAGGAGATAATAAAAAATTTTGTTTTGGTATTTTTAAATGCTTTAGAAAGGTTTCCACCAAATTGTTTAGTTAAATCAAAATAATCCATCGCTCTTGTTATATACAAATAACTATTTGCATCAAATCTATCTACAAATACAGAGCCTTGATATCTCAAATAACTTTCAATTTGAAAGTCGGCATCAAATCCAAATTTTAAATCAGACCTTTCTTGAAGATTTCTTCCAAACTTTTCTTGTAAACCTTGTTTTGATAAATAAGTGATATGGGCAGCCATCCTAGCAACAGCTAAGCCTTTATCAGGATTTGTTAATTTCTCATTATACAATCCCTCTTTCCAATTGCTATCAGACATTATTGCCTGTCTTCCAAGTTCATTAAAAGCAATATTTTGAGCTGAATGACTAGCTGTACAAGCAATTGGTAAAGCTACTTTAGCTTTATTTGGAAAATTTGATACAAACTGTAAAACTTGCATCCCACCCATTGAACCGCCAGCAACTGCAAATAATTTTTCTATTTTAAAATGATCTAATAAGTTGTATTGAGCATTAACCATATCATTAATTGTAATAACCGGAAAATTTGTACCTAAAGGTTTATTAGTCAAGGGATCAATAGATCCTGGTCCATAAGATCCCATACAACCACCAATGACATTTGCACAGATAATAAAAAATTTATCAGTATCGAATGGCTTTCCTGGACCAACCGCATAATTCCACCAACCCTCTTTATTTGTTACAGGATTTATGCCTGAAGCATACTGATCGCCTGTTAATGCATGAAAAATTAATATAGCATTATCTTTATTTTCGTTAAGATTTCCATAAGTCTCATAGGCTAGAGGGAAGTTTGATATTTCCTTTCCACAATCAAGCTTTAGAGCTTTCTTAATAAGCACACTATTTAATTTATTCAAGTTACTCATAAATTTTTGCTGAAGTGAATTGTGAGGTAAAAAACTTATTTAGCAGGTTTTTTAACGCGCTCGCAATTCAGTTAAATCAGCGCAAAAAGCTTTTATAAGATACATTTTTAGTTGTCAATTTTTTTTGAATTATTGATTGTATTATTTAATTATCCGACTATTTATTAATAAAAATTAGCACATGAATACTCCAACATTTAGAAAAATCAAATTAGAGGCTTACAAACCAGGAAAATCGTTTTTAAATAAAAAAAAAAATATAATTAAATTATCGGCAAATGAGTCTGCTTTAGGCATGAGTAAAAATGCTTTTAAAGTATTAAAAAAATTTAGAGGAGATATATCAAAATATCCAGATGGAAAGTTTAAAGAGTTAACATCAATAATTTCAAAAAAATATGATTGTAAACAAAATCAAGTCATATGTGGATCTGGGTCTGATGAAATTATTCAAATGTTGTGTCAATTGTTTTTGAATAAAGGAGATGAGGTAGTAGTCCCAGAATTTAGTTTTTTAATGTATAGAATTTACTCAAAAATAGTAGGTGCAAAAGTTGTGTTTTCTAAAGAAAAAAATTTTAAGGTATCTAATGATGAAATTTTAAAAAAAATAACCAAGAGAACTAAAATTGTATTTATAGCAAATCCAAATAATCCTACAGGAACATATATTTCTAAGAACCAGTTATTAGATTTAAGAAAGCGTTTAAATAAAAAAATTTTACTAGTAGTTGATGATGCATATTTTGAATATATGTTGAATGAAGATTACAAATCAGGTTTAGAACTTTTTAAAAATAAAAATAATGTGTTTATATTGAGAACATTTTCTAAAATTTATGGTCTAGCTTCTTTAAGAGTAGGTTGGGGTTATGGAAGTAAAAAAATTGTAGATGCTTTATACAAAATTAAACCACCATTTAATGTTAATAAGATAGCACAGGAATGTGCAGTTGAGTCTCTTAAAGATAAAAGTTTTATAAAAAAATCTGTAAAACATAATTTATATTGGGCTAAAATAATACAAAAAGAGATGAATTCGTACAATATACAGACAAATGAAATTGGACCAAATTTTTTTCTTTTAGATTTTAAAAGTTGTAGATTAAGCTCAAATTTTGTTGAGAGAAATCTTGAGAGATCAGGAATAATTCTTAGGGAGATGAATTCGTACGGTATTAAAAATTGTCTAAGGCTTACAATTGGAAATGTGAAAGAAAATATACTTTTAATTAAACAGATGAAAAAAATTTTTAAAAATGTTTAAAAATATGTTGATCGTTGGTTGTGGATTAATTGGATCTTCAATTTTAAGAGCATCTTTAAATAAAAAAACTTCTAAAAACTTTTTCGTTTATGAAAAATTAAAAAAAAATATTAGAGAAATTAAAAAAATAAATAAAAAAATAATCATTTTAAAAAAACTTGATAACAAAATTTCAGATATGGATTTTGTTATAATTGCTACTCCAATGAGTCAGTATGAAAAAGTTATCCCTCGCTTAAATAAGTATTTAAGTAAAAAGTCTTTAATTACTGATGTAGGCTCTACAAAGCAAAATATTAGTAAATTAAAAAAAAATAGCCTGTCAAAGTCGCTTGATTGGATTATGAGTCACCCAATATCTGGATCAGAGGTAAGTGGACCAAAGTATGGAAGTAAAAGTTTATTTGTTAATAAATGGTGCATAATTTTTAGTGACAAAAACAAAATAAAACAAAAGAAATTGGTTAATTTTTGGAAAAAAATTGGTTCTAAAGTAATAATTATGGATGAGAAAGTTCACGATAAGATATTTTCTATTACAAGTCATTTACCTCACTTAATAGCTTACAATTTAATAAAGACCGCTCAAGATTTTCAAAAGAATCAAAAAAAAGATGTAATTAAATTTAGTGCGGGAGGGTTAAGAGATTTTTCAAGAATTGCTGCTTCAAACGAAATAATGTGGAGAGACATTTTTTTTAATAACAAAAATAATATTGTAAGTGCAATTAACTTATTTATCAAAAATTTAAAATCATTTAAAAAAAATATTGAGAATTTAGATGATAAAACTTTAAGAAAAAAATTGGTTAATTCAAAGAAAGTAAGACAGCAAATATTGAATTTAAAACAAGATATAGCTAAACCAGATTTTGGAAGAGATCAAAACTAAATTGATATAATTTTAATCACTTTTAACTTAGCAGTTTTTTCAATTAATTTAATGGTTTTTATTATTGGCATTATTAATACTTTCTTTCTCGGACCGTATGCATGAATTAATTCTCTTTTATTTAAACAAATGGCAACATGTCCTTTCCAAAAAATAATATCTCCTTTTTTAAATAATTTTTTATTATTTACACCTTTTTTGATTTTAACTTGATCTTTTGTGTCCCTTGGAAAAAATTTATTATTATATTTATAAAAAATTTGAAGTAATGCTGAACAATCAATACCATCAAAAGTTTTACCACCCCATTTATATTTAATTTCCAAAAAATATTTAAATATTTTACTAAAATTATAATCTTTTTTATTAATTATTTCTAATTCATTAAATTTAACCCATTTGTTTTTTTCAAACATTACAAAATTATTATCTTTTTTTAATATCTGAATTTCAGACGAAAATGGAAGGTATTTTTTTGTTAAGTACTTATTATTATTTTTTGGTTTATAATAAATTTTTGATTTTAATATATTAACCTTGTGAGTTTTTTCTAAAAATTTATTAAATTTCTCGTTCTTAATGAAACCTATATAATTATCGAAATCAGTTTTAATTTTTAGAAAATCTTTCTTTCTTCCTATTATACTAAATTTTTCACCGTATAATATTTGAGTGCTTATATTCGATTTCTTTGAGGCAAGCTCATAAACATTCAAAGAATTACTTTTACAAAAAAAGGTATTATTTTTCACCAATTTTTACTTTATTCCTAATAAACCATAGACAAATTAGCGAAGGAATAACCATTAAAGTTGTTATAACAAAAAAAGCACCCCAGTCTCCATTAAGCCAATCTACTAGCGCACCTGAAGAAGAGGCAAGAGTAGTCCTTCCGGCTGTTCCTATAGATGCCAATAATGCATATTGAGTTGCAGTATAGGTCCTATCTACTAATAAAGAAATAAAGGCAACAAATGCAACTGTCGCAAATGCAGCTGTGATATCGTCAGCTATTACAGCTATTGCAAATAATAATTCTGATTTACCTGTCCATGCCAATATTGCAAAAAGCAAATTAGTTAACGCCATCAAACCTCCAGCAAAAAACATAGTTTTTACTGTTCCAGCTCTCATCGCCATTAAACCTCCTAATAAAGTGAAAACTACGGTTGTTATCCATCCCAATCCTTTAGAGTAAATAGCTATTTGTCCTTTTGAAAAACCAATTTCTTTATAAAAAACAATCGACATACGTCCTAAAAATGCCTCACCAATTTTAAACAAAAATACAAATCCCAATATTCCTACAGCAATGCTAAATCCATTTTTTTTGAAAAAACTAACTATTGGTCCACCAATAGTTCCCGAAATATAAGCAATAAAATTTGTTAAAAAATTATTTGATCCAAGTATATTTAAAATCATTTTATCAGTGGCTTTTTGATTGCTTTGTCTGTTGTTATCACTTGTCTCATCAATAAACATCAAACCAATATTCATTAAAATAATTAAAATGCCTAAAACTAAAAAAGTTGCTTGCCAATAATTCGATATTCCCATGTTTTCAAAAAATTCTGCGGTGAATAAAGCTACAACTCCCCCTAATTTATAACCAGTCCACCATCCAACAACTGCTATAGCTGCCCCTGCTGCCATAGATTTACCTTCGTCGGAACTTATTTGTTCTATTCTTAACGCATCAACAGTTATATCTTGAGTTGCAGATGCAATAGCAATAATCAGTCCAACACTTATTAAAAGAGCTAAGTTTTGAGTAGGATTTATTAAACTCCAGACAATCAAGCTTAGTAAAATTATCAACTGCATTAGAACAATCCATCCTCTTCTATGACCTAATTTTTTGGTTAAAAATGGAATTTGTATTCTGTCAATGATTGGAGCCCACAAATAATTAAATGCATACACTCCAAATATTAATCCTGCCCATCCTATGGTTGATCTGCTTAAGCCTTCTTCTTTTAACCAAAGACTTAAGCTACTTGCAATTAATACCCAAGGAAAACCACTAATAGCACCTAGCAGTAATATCCTCAGCATACGTATATCTTTGTAAATAAGTAAAGATTCTCTCCAGCTTTGTTTAGTTTCGAGCATTAATATTTCCTCCAAAAAGACGGAATAAACAACACTAATACAGCAAAAAGTTCTAATCTACCTAAAATCATAGCCAAACTTAAAATCCATTTTGAAAAATCAGATAAATTTGAAAAATTACCATTTGGACCAACAATATCGCCTAAACCAGGACCTACATTTGATATTGATGTTGCAGCTGCCGATATTGAAGTAGTTAAATCTAGACCACTAGTTGATAATAAAGCTGTTATAACAAAAAAAATCATAATATATAAAAATATAAAAGATATTATTGATGCTAAAAATTTTTCATCAATATTATTATTTTCGTATTTTATTTTAAATATACCTCTTGGATAAATTATTTTCTTTAGTTGTACTGCAATAAACTGAAATAGAATTTGGACTCTAAATATTTTAATCCCACAAGCGGTAGATCCTGCACATCCACCTATGAACATAAGGATAAGAAAATAAATTAATGGGAATTGGCCCCAATCACTGAAGTTTTGAGTTACATAACCAGTTCCTGTTAAAATTGATATTACATTAAAAGCAACTGACCTAATACTTGTGTCAAAAGAACTTTGACTTTTTATAATTAAATATAAATACATCAAGAGAATTGAAAAAATAACAATTTTTATAAAAGTTTTAATTTGCGTATCTTTAAAAAATATTTTTTTATCTCCATTAAGATATTTTATATAAGCTATAAATGGAATACTTCCTAAGATTATAAATATTATTGATGTAAATTCTATAAGAGAACTATCAAAATAGCCAATTGACTCGTTATAGTTTGAAAATCCTCCTGTTGCTATTGTTGTCATTGAGTGAACAATACTATCAAAAAAGTTCATCCCAAATATTTTATAAAATAATGCACATATAAAAGTTAATCCTGAGTATACCAAGATCAATCTCAATGCTATTTCTTTTGATCTGGGTAAAATTTTTTCTGGAGTATCACTTGTAGATATGATGAACAACTGCATCCCACCAATATTCATAAGTGGCATTAAGGTTATTGCCATAATGATTATACCAATTCCCCCTAACCACTGGAGCATTCCCCTCCAAAGCAGTATACTTTTAGGAGTTTCATTCAGATTGGTGATTATAGTTGATCCAGTCGTAGTGATACCTGACATGCTCTCAAAAAAAGCATCTGTAAAACTTAATTCAATCTCAGAAAACACGAAAGGAAGTGAGCCAAATATAGCAATACTTAACCAGGACAAAGCAGTTAAAAGAAACGCTTGAGGTAAACTGATTTTCTTATCATGATCTAAATTTGACAATAAAAAAAGAACTCCAAAAATAATAGTTACAATTCCAGAACTTATAAAACTAGGATCTACCTCATTATAAAAAAACTGCGCAAAAATTGGCGCAATCATCGATAAACCTAAAATTATTTGTAAAATTCCTAAGGTAAAGAAAACAGTTTTATAATTGGACATTTTGATTGGACATTATTTTATGGTAAATAAATTTCAACTCTATAAGAATTATTAAAAACGTTATTTTATAGGCTGTTTAATTAAAAGTGATAGATAAAACCAACATAGACAAAACAAACGCTTGGCCCTTTGTTGAGGCTAAAAAGCTTCTAAGAGAGAGAAAAAATAATATTGAAAACAAGGGAAAAATTATTCTTCAAACAGGATATGGCCCTAGCGGTTTACCGCACATTGGTACCTTCGGTGAAGTAGCAAGAACCTCAATGATTGTTAATGCTTTAAATCATTTATCAGATTTCCCAAAAGAAATAATTACTTTTTCTGACGACATGGATGGACTTAGAAAAGTTCCTGAAAATATTCCGAATCCCAAAAAACTTCGAGAAAATCTTCATAAACCCTTAACCCAAGTTCCAGATCCTTTTGAAAAATTTAATAGTTTTGGCGAACATAATAATGAAATGTTAAAAAATTTCTTAGATAAATTTAATTTTGAATATAGTTTTAAAAGTTCATCAGTTTTATATAAGTCTGGTTTTTTCAATGATACTTTAAAATTAATTTTAGAAAATTATGAAGGAATAATGAACATAATTATTCCTACCCTTGGTAAAGAAAGACAAAAAACATATTCTCCATTTTTACCAATATGTCCAGATACAGGGGTTGTATTGGAAATACCAGTCTCAGAATTAGATACAAAAAATTTAAAAATAATTTTTGATAATAATGGCAAAAAATTAGAACAAAGTATTTTAGATGGAAATTGTAAATTACAATGGAAAGTAGATTGGGCTATGAGATGGTATGCCCTTGATGTAGATTTTGAAATGTATGGGAAAGATTTGATTGAGAGTGCAATTTTATCCTCAAAAATCATAAAATTATTAGGCAAGTCAAATCCATCTGGATTTGCATATGAGTTATTTTTAGATGAAAAAGGTGAAAAAATATCAAAGTCAAAAGGAAATGGTATTACAATTGATCAATGGTTGGAATATGCATCACCTGAAAGTCTCTCTTTGTATATGTACCAGAATCCTAAAAGAGCAAAAAAACTTTATAGAGAAGTAGTACCAAAGGCTGTTGATGAATATCTTGATTTTATAGAAAAAGGTAAAACTCAAAATGAACTTCAAAAACTAATGAACCCCGTATGGCATGTGCATAACTCAGAGATACCAGAGGAAAATTCTATTATGTCATTCTCAATGCTATTGAATTTAGTTGAGACCAGCAATGCTGATAATAAAGAATTACTTTGGAAGTTTGTTAAGAAATATAAGAAAGATATTAATGAAGATATGCATCCAATTTTTGACAAGTTAATATCTTATGCAATTAAATATTTTAATGACGTAATAAAATCTAAAAAGATTTATAAAAAACCAAATGAAAGCGAAAAGATTGCTCTAGAGGCTTTAATAAAGTCTTTAGATAATTGCGACGACGCAATGAAACCAGAGGACATCCAGACCACAATTTATACAGTCGGCAAAGAGAACGGCTATAAAGAAAATTTGCGTGATTGGTTTAAATTAATATATGAGGTAGTTTTTGGGGTAGAAAATGGACCAAGATTCGGTTTTTTTATAAGTTTTTTTGGAGTCCAAGAAACTAAAGAATTAATAAAAAGTAAATTAGAGAATGTTTAATATTTTAAGACCACTAATCTTTAAATTTAGCCCTGAAGTAGCTCATTCTTTAGCAATAAAAGCACTAAAGTTGAATAATATTCCTTACTCAAAGCCTAAAGATAGTCATATTTTAGAAATAACTTTTTGCGAAAAAAAATTATCTTCACCAATTGGTGTTGCTGCAGGATTTGATAAAAATGCTGAGGTATATAATCATCTGTTTAATCTTGGATTTGGTTTTGTTGAAGTAGGGACGATTACGCCAAAACCTCAATTTGGCAACCCTAAACCAAGAGTTTTTAGACTTGAAGAAGATGAGGCTCTTATAAATAGATTGGGCTTTAATAACTCTGGTTCAGAGGAAATCAGCAAGAGGATCAAGGAAAATAATAGAAAAGGTTTCTTAGGAATAAATATTGGACCAAATAAAGACTCCACAAATAGAGTTAATGATTTTTTAATTTGTTTTCGTAAATTTTATAATTTAGCTGATTATATAACTATAAACATCTCTTCACCAAATACAGAAAATTTAAGAGACTTTCATAACCAGGATGAACTTAACTCATTGATTGACAAAATAAAAAATGAAAAAAAAGAGTTAAATTCAAATATTCCACTAGCAATAAAAGTCTCACCTGATCTTAATGACGATCAAATTAATCAAGTATCCAAGATTATCATGGAACAAGAGATAGGTATCATTATTGTTTCCAATACCACAGATAAGAATAGAGAAAATTTAAAAAATATAAATAAACTAGAAAAAGGTGGACTATCAGGCAAACCAATTGCAAAAATTTCAAATGAGGCAATTTCTAAATTTTATAAAATTTTAAAAGATAAAACAAAAATAATAGGAGTGGGTGGTGTTAGTAATGGAGAGGATGCTTTTGAAAAAATCACTTCTGGAGCAACACTCGTCCAATTGTATACTGGAATGGTTTATAGAGGTCCTCGTATAGCTTCAAAAATAAGTAAAGAATTAATTGATTTGTTAAAAAATAAGGGGTTTAAAAATGTTTCAGAAGCTATTGGAACTAAAAATTAATCTTGACGCGATAAGATTCAGATCCTATACAGGCTCATAAATTATGTCTAAAAAATGCGAACTTACTGGAAAAATCCCTCTTAAGGGTCATAACGTTAGTCATGCTAACAATAAGACTAAAAGAAGATTTCTTCCAAATCTAAAAAAAGTTAAGTTTAAAAGCGAACTACTTAAGAGAAGTTTAAGATTAACCGTCTCAAATGCTGGCGTTAGATCGGTAGATAAAAAAGGTAGTTTTGACCAATTTCTAATTTCAGCTAAGTCTAGAGATTTGTCGTTAAGGCTAAAAAAATTAAAAAAATCCTTAGTCAGTAAATCAGCATAATGAACAAAGTATTTCTAACACTCTCATTTTTAATGGGATTGGTTGTCTTATCATCTAATTATTTAGTACAATTTCCAATTCAATATTACGGACTTCAAGACATTCTTACATATGGGGCATTTAGTTATCCAATAGCTTTTTTAATTACTGATCTGGCAAATAGATCTTTTGGTAAATTAGTTGCTAGAAAAATTGTCTATATTGGATTTACAATAGGAATTTTGTTTACACTAATTTTCTCAACAAATTTTGCAGATTTAATCTCTGTAAGAATAGCGATCGGTTCAGGTACAGCATTTATTATTGCTCAATTACTGGATGTACAAATATTTGATCAATTAAGAAAAAAAAAATGGTTTATTGCGCCCCTGGCTTCTTCATTAATTGGTTCCACAGTTGACACATTCTTATTCTTTTCAATTTCATTTTATGGAACAGGAATACCTTGGATAACACTTTCTTTGGGTGATCTAGTGGTAAAGATCTTCATAGCTTTAGTAATGTTGATACCTTTTAGATTATTATTAGGTACTTTAAAACCTGCTTAATTCAAATTTTTGGTTCTTGTTGTGTCATGCAATGAATGGCTCCAAAACCCCAAATTAAATCACTACAATCAATTGCAACAACTCTTCTTTTAGTAAAAAATTTTCTAAAAATTTTTAAAACTTTTTTGTCTTCTTTTACATTAAATACTGGAACTAATACTGTTTTATTACTTATGAAAAAATTTAAATAACTTGCTGGGACACGTATTTTGTCTATGACAACTTGGCTTGGCATTGGAATCTTTATAATTTTGAATTTTTTTCCATTTTCATCATAACTATTTCTTAATATTTTTAAATTTTCTTTAAGAGCTTTATAATTTTCGTCTGATCTTTTATTTTCTACAGCTATCATAATTGTACTTTTTGAGACAAATCTTGCAATATCATCGATATGACCATGTGTATCATCTCCAACAATTCCTTTATTAAGCCAAATAAAATTTTTAACATTTAAATATTTTGAAAACATATTTTCATAGTCAACTTTTTTGAATCCTATATTTCTTTCTTGTTTTCTGCCTAACAAACACTCCCTCGTTAGCAATATGGAGCCAGATCCATTATTATCAAACGCACCTCCCTCCATTACTACTCTTTCAAATTTGTTTGAATTTATCTTTTTAGGCAAGATACTTTCAATATTTAAGTATCTACTAATATAATTATTGATTTTATTGTCATTTCTAAAATTTTTATATTTTGACCAGGCATTAAATTTAAAATCAAGCATAGTTTTTTCTCTATTTTTTTTGTTGATTAAAAATATTGGTCCAGAGTCTCTTAACCAAAGTCTGTCTGTCTTAAGTTTATGAAATTTAATATTAGATATATTGCAACCTATTTTTTTTAAATATATTCTTGTGATCTCTATACTTTTTGTATTATTGACTAATAAATCTATTCTTTGATGTTTTGTTAAATATTTAATTATTTTTCCAACTACATTTGGAATTTTATCAAATAATCCAGGCCAATCATTTTTATTGTGAGGCCATGACATCCAAACTGATTTTTGAGGCTCCCATTCTGCGGGCATTCTGAATTCGCCTATTTTTTTACTCATCTTCTGGATTTTTTAGAATATCTTTATAAAATTCAGTCCTTCTGTCTCTTAAAAAAGGCCAATGCTGTCTTGCAGTATCTATTTTTTTATAATCTATTTCACAAACTAAAATATCTTCTTTTTTATTTCCTGCTTTTGCAATTACTTTACCACTAGGATCTATCACCATTGAATTACCCCAAAATTCAATTTTTTTCTTACCTTTCGTCTCTGCCCCAACTCTATTTATGGCAGCCACATAAGTTCCATTAGCAATAGCATGAGATTTTTGCATTGTGATCCAAGAGTCTAATTGAGATTTTCCAAACTTTCTTTTTTCTTTTGGATGCCATCCAATAGCAGTAGGATAAAAAATAATTTGAGCTCCTTTTAAAGCTGTTAATCTAGCTGCTTCGGGAAACCATTGATCCCAACATATGAGAGGACCTATCTTTCCAAATTTTGTCTTAACACTTTTAAATCCTAGGTCTCCGGGACTGAAATAAAATTTTTCATAATACCCTGGGTCATCAGGAATGTGCATCTTACGATATTTAGACAAAACATTACCATTTTCATCAATAATGATACTAGTGTTGTGATAAAACCCAGATGTTTTTTTTTCAAACATCGTAATATTCAATACAACACCAAGCTCCTTTGCTAAATCACAAAATATTCTAGAGATTTTCCCTGGAATTTTTTCTGCCAATTTAAAGTTTGAATGACTTTCCGTTTGGCAAAAATAATTAGTCAAAAACAGCTCTGGAAGACAAATAATTTTTGCCTTTTTTTTGGCAGCTTTTCTAATATTTTTTATGGCTAAATCAATATTAGATTGAATTGTACCTAAAGATTTACTTTGTATTAATCCTATTTTGATTTTTTTGATCATTAATCAAAATATCTTGGAAAAATTTTTTCTCTCTCTATTTTTCCATTCACCTTTATGATAAGCGTCACTTGCTATTAAGGGTAATACACTTGTTGCTTCTGCAAAAACCATTTGCTCTTTGGTAATATCTACTTTGCCCCATGAACTTGCTTCTTTTAATGTTGAACTACTGCATGCTCCATCTCTAGAATCAGCAACTGTTATTTGAATAGCATATTTATGCATATCTACATTTTTACCTAAAAGTTCAGCACATATGACAGTATCTTGAATAAAATTTTTTGGTACACCTCCACCAATCATAAAAAGTCCTGACCCTTTAGATTTTATTTTAATTTCAGTCAATTCTCTAAACTCTCGTATTGAGTCAATAGTAATATGTCTTTTTGGATTTCTTTCTTGGTGCATCACAAGTCCAAATCCAGCACTTGAATCAGTAAACGCAGGACAGAAAATTGGAACATTATTGTCATAGGCAACTTCTATTAACGAATCTTTCTTTTTTGCGTAAGTTTTAAGATATTTTCCAATTTCTTTTATGAATTCTCTTGACGTATAACTTTTGGGCTCCAATTGATCTGCGATTTCCCCGATGGTTTTATCGCACATCTGAAGCTCTTCCTCATTTATGTAAGTATCATATATTCTATCAACGTAATTATTTCTTAACTCTGTATCATCTTGATACTGCGATCCCTGATAATGCTTAAAACCAAGTGCCTCAAAAAAATCCATATCAATAATTGAAGCCCCAGTAGCTACTATAGCATCAACCATATTATATTTAACTAAATCTCTATAAATATGCATACATCCTGCAGCTGAAGTTGATCCTGCGAGTGTTAAAAAGATTGTGCAATCTTTATCTCTTATCATTTCATTAAAAATATTTGCAGCATTTGCAGTCTCTCTTGAAACGAAAGACATTTTTTCCATTGAGGAAACAATATTTCGAGCGTCAAAAGAAGTTATATCAATATGCTCTACTTCTTTACTGAGTAAATCACTTTTTCTATTACTTGATAGGTTTTTATTGTCTGACATTAAGCAACAAGAAACTCTTTATTTGCCTCTTTGTCATACATCGTCATGATTGGATTATCTTCAACCTCATAAATTTCATCAGAATAAAATCCGTTAAAATTAGTTCTAAAAGTTAATCCATACGCTCCCAATTGTCCAAGCTCTATATAATCGTTCTCTTTTATATTGTTTGGTAAGATAAAAGGACCTTTCATATAATCCATGCTATCACAAGTTGGGCCGTAGAAATCGAAAGATGTTAGTTTCTTGGAAATTACTCTTCCATCAGTTATCATTTTAGATGGGTAAACTATGTTGGGAACACCTGCGTCAAACAAAGTTCCATACGTTCCATCGTTTATATAAAGTTTCTGTTTTTTTCTTAAATCAACTCTCACAATAGTCGAGCCACTTTCTGCAACAATCGCCCTTCCAGGTTCGCATATAATTTCTGGAAGCTTATCTAATTTTAAATTATTTAAACCTTTTTTAATTTCATCAAAATAACTTTCTAAAGATTGAGGAATAAGATCAGGGTAAATAGTTGGAAAGCCACCTCCAACATTAATTACATCTGGAATAATTTTAGTTTTTTTAATTATATTTCCTATTTCAAATATTCCTTTTGAATAAGATATTGGGTGCATACATTGTGAACCAACATGGAAACTAAGTCCAATTTTTTTAGAATATTGTTTTGTTAATCTAAGTAATCCAGTTGCTTCAGTATTAATAGCCCCAAATTTTTTTGATAAATCAATCTCTGCATGTTCATTAGATACAGAAACTCTAACAAATAATTCTAAGTCTTTAGCGTAATTTGTACTTTCTAAAATTTTTATTAATTCATCCTTAGTATCTAAAGAAAAGGCCTTAACATTATATTTAAAATATGCCTCTCCAATACTTTCTCTACTTTTAACTGTGTGCATATATGAACAGTTCGCATTTGGACTTATTTTTCTTATGGCCTCTATTTCTTTTATAGATGCTACATCAAAACGATTAATACCACTTTCAACAACAGTTCTAAGAATTACTGGATGGGGATTAGTTTTTAGTGCATAAAGTATTTTTCCAGGGAAATTTTTTTGAAAGTATTTAGAAGCCAATTTAATTGACTTTTTTCTAATACAATAAACAGGTCCTGTCGGTCTCAGTTGATTAATCAACTCTTCAACTGACTTAAATTTTTGCATATCTGCACCTCTAAAAAAAATTTACAAAAAAAACTGCATATCTAGTATGCAAGTTTCATAAATGCAGCATTTATGCTTAAAAATGATTAATGTAAAGTAAATAATGCTATTGAAATATTAAATTTTATTTCCATATAGTGGGTATGAATAATCAACCAACACTCCAAAAACTTAGTGATTTCGAGGATAAATCTCTTTTGATAGTAGACGATGATAATCCATTTAGACAAAGATTGGCTAGAGCTATGGAAAAAAAAGGTTTTACAGTTACACAAGCAGAGAGTGTAAAAATTGGTATTGATACCGTAAAATCAAAAAGCCCAGCATTTGCTGTCGTTGATCTTAGATTGAATGACGGGAATGGACTAGAGGTAGTAAAAGAAATCCAAAAGGGAAATCTTAAAAGTAGAATTATTATGTTAACGGGATATGGAAATATTCCAACTGCAGTTGCTGCAATCAAAGAAGGGGCTATAGATTATATAGCTAAGCCAGCAGATGCAGATGATGTCGAAAAAGCACTTTTAGCTGATCCTAATCATAAACCTGCACCTCCTGAAAATCCAATGTCTGCGGATAGAGTAAAATGGGAGCATATACACAGAGTTTTTGAATTATGTAACAGAAATGTCTCTGAAACTGCAAGAAGACTAAAAATGCATAGAAGAACTCTTCAAAGAATACTGTCTAAAAGATCTCCTAGATAATTTAATTTCTTGTAAGTCTTAAAAATACATCTTCAAGATCTCCATCATCAGTTGAAATATCTTGTATTTTTATATCTTGTTTTTTAATTTCTGAGATTATTGAATCTATACTTAGTTTACTCTTCTCATAAGACAAAACTAACCTATTTCCATCATTTGATAGAACTTTTAATGACTTAAAAGTGTTATCATTAATATTAGTTTTTTTATCTGTTGTAACATACACAATTTTTGTTTGAATTCTTTCTAATAGATTTTTAGTCGTATCTAAAGCAACTAATTTTCCTCCACTTAGGATTCCAATCCTATCACACATTTTTTCTGCTTCCTCAAGGTAATGTGTTGTAAGAATTGTAGTCACTCCCTGTTTATTAAGCGATCTTACGTTTTCCCATAGTGTATTTCTAAGCTCCACATCTACTCCTGCGGTAGGCTCATCTAAAATTATAATGGGAGGTTGATGCACCATCGCTTTTGCCACAAGTAATCTTCTCTTCATACCACCAGATAAGGTTCTAGCATAACTGTCAGCTTGTTCCTCTAATGATACTAACTTTAATATGGTATCTGTAATTCTATCTTTTTCTTTAATTCCATATAGTCCTGCTTGAAGCTCTAAGAGTCTTCTAGGACTAAAAAATGGATCAAAGTTGACTTCTTGTGGAACAATACCAATAGATGCTTTAACTTGTCTTGGATTTTTTATCTAAGTCGAAACCCCAAACATTAACTTTACCTCCAGATTTTATAACTGATCCACCTAATATATTTATAAATGTACTCTTTCCGGCGCCATTTGGTCCTAATAGACCAAAAATTTCACCTTCTTTCACCTCTAAGTTTAGATTATTAAGTGCATGCGTTTGTTTAGAACCGTTTTTTGAATAAACTTTATTCAAGTTTTTAACAGTTAATACGCTTTTTTTATTCATATGACGGCATACATTTATTACATTTATAAAAATTAAGATATCATTACATTATGGAGAAAATTAAAAAAAGTGACCATTTTTACTTAATAGATGGTTCGGGATACATTTTTAGAGCATATTATGCCTTACCCCCTTTATCCAGAAAAAGCGATGGTTTACCAGTTGGAGCAGTAAGTGGATTTTGCAACATGCTTTTTAAATTATTAGAGGACTCCAAATCTAATGATAACTCAGAAAAACCTACTCACTTCGCTGTAATATTCGACTCTGCAAGAAAAAATTTCAGAAATGAAATTTATTCTGAATATAAAGGAAATAGATCCGATGCTCCTGATGATTTAATTCCTCAATTTGAATATATAAGAAAATCTGTAGAAGCATTTAATTTACCATCTATTGAATTGATAAATTATGAAGCAGATGATTTGATTGCTACTTATGTAGAGAAAATTTTAGATTTAGGTGCAAAAGTGACAATAGTTTCATCTGATAAAGATTTAATGCAACTATATAAAAAGGGTGTCAGAATTTATGATCCAATGAAAAATAAATTTATAAACAAAGATGATGTATTTAACAAATTTGGCGTTACTGCAGAAAAAGTAATAGATGTTCAATCTTTGGCTGGTGATAGTACAGATAATGTACCAGGTGTTCCTGGTATAGGGGTTAAGACTGCAGCAGATTTAATAAATCAATATGGCACCTTAGAAAACTTATTAAAAAATGCATCGAAAATAAAACAAAATAAAAGAAGAGAAACTTTAATGAACAACAAGGAAGATGCAATTGTAAGTAAAAAACTTGTTACGTTAAAAAAAGATGTACCAGTAAAAAATAAAATCGAAGAATTTATATTAAAAAATGTTGATAAAGATAAACTTTATTCTTTTTTAAGAGAAATGGAATTTAATAGGTTGTTGAGTTCTGCTATCTCAAAATATGGAAGTGGAAGTAATCAAGCAACTAAAGATGTTGAAAAAAATATTGAGAAATCACCAGAAATTAAAAAAAGTAATTATCAATTAATAAAAAATGAGAAAGAAGTTGAGGATTTGATGAAACAATCTGAGGAAATAGGAGAATTTGCAATAGATACTGAAACAACTTCCTTAGATCCTCATACAGCAAAATTAGTAGGTATTTCAATTTCCAACAGAATTGGAATGGCCTGTTATATTCCACTTAACCACGTTAGTGGAGACAATCTTAATGAAAAAAAGGTATTAAAAATTTTAAAGAATTATTTAGAAGATGAAAGTATTAAAAAAATTGGCCAAAATATTAAGTTTGATTACATTGTATTTTATCATCGCGGAATAACCCTAAATGCAATGGAAGATACTATGCTAATGTCCTATACATTAGACGCTGGTAAAAATAGACATAATATGGATACTCTTTCTGAAATCCACCTCGGTCATAAAACTATAAAGTACAAGGATTTAGTTGGATCTGGAAAAAAACAACTTAACTTTTCGCAAGTGGATATTTTGCAAGCCAAAGATTATGCAGCGGAAGACTCAGATATAACATACCGATTATACAAAATCTTTCTTAAATCTCTAAAAGCTGAAAAATTACTAAATATTTATGAGTTATTTGAGAAACCTCTAATAAAAATACTTGCAGATATGGAGATAAAAGGAATTAAGCTTGATAAATCTTCACTTAACAAATTGTCTAATAAATTTTCAACAAAAATTGAAAAATTGGAAAAATCGATTTTTAAAATTTCAAAAAAAATATTTAACATTGGATCAACAAAACAGCTTGGTGAAATAATGTATAATGATTTAAAAATAGCTGCCCTTAAGAAAACAAAAAAAGGAAGTTTTGCTACTAGTGCATCTGTTTTAGAGGATTTAGCTTTTAAAGGATATGAGTTCCCAAAATTAATCTTGGAGTGGAGACAAATAAGCAAATTAAAGAATACTTACTCAGATGCTTTGCCAGAACACATAAATAATAATACTCAAAGAGTTCACACATCATTTTTATTAGCAGCAACCTCTACTGGGAGGCTAGCTTCTAGTGATCCAAATTTACAAAATATTCCAATAAAATCGGACGATGGTAAAGATATAAGAAGAGCTTTTGTATCAGAAAAAAATAATAAATTGATATCAGCAGACTATAATCAAGTCGAGATGAGGATATTGGCTGACTTAGCAGATGTTAAACAACTAAAAAAAGCATTTTTAAACAATGAAGATATACATACATTAACTGCAAGTCAGGTTTTTGGTAAAGAAATAAACAAAATTGATGTTGAGACTAGAAGAAAAGCGAAAGCAATAAATTTTGGAATAATTTATGGAATCTCACAATACGGCCTGGCAAAACAAATTAATGTTTCAAATAATGAAGCAGAGGAATTTTTAAATTCCTATTTCAAAAAATTTCCAGAGATTAAAGATTACATGAATACAACGGTAAATTTCTGTAGAAAAAGTGGATATGTTAGTAATATTTTTGGAAGAAAAACTCATCTCACAGGAATTAATGATAAGAATTATAATGTTAGAAATTTTCAAGAGAGGGCAGCAATAAATGCACCAATTCAAGGGTCAGCTTCAGAAATAATGAGGTTGGCAATGATAAGAATAAATAATGAAATTTCAAAAAATAAGAAAAATAGTCTTAAAATGTTATTACAAATACATGATGAGTTAATATTTGAGGAAAATTCAAAAGAAGCCAGAAAAAGTACCAAATTAATAAAAGATTTGATGCTGAGCGTGAGAGAAAGTCAACTTCATTCATTTTCAATACCACTTTTAGTCGATATAAACATTGGAGAAAATTGGGGAGAACTCCATTAGTAAACAAACAATTGCCCTAATATGAACAATTTAGTATTTTTATTTTAGATTATGCCTCAAACAATTGCTTTAGTAGATGATGACAGAAACCTTTTAACATCTGTGCAGATGGCATTAGAGGAGGAGGGTTTCAAAGTACAAACTTATATTGATGGGGAAAATGCACTTGTTGGATTAACAAGAACGCCGCCTGATTTAGCAGTTATTGATATAAAAATGCCAAGAATGGATGGAGAGGAACTCCTTAGAAAACTAAGAAAAAAAACATCTATGCCAGTTATTTTTTTAACATCCAAAGACCAAGTTACTGACGAAGTAAGTGGATTAAAACTAGGTGCAGACGATTTTGTGGGTAAAACGGGAGGATTTTCAACAAAAGTTTTAGTTGAAAGAATTAAAGTACAATTAAGAAAAAAAGATAAAGATATAAACATTGAGGAAAATAAAAATATAATATCACACGGTAAATTAAAATTAGACCCATCCCAGCTTGAATGCGAGTGGGATGGCAAACAATTGCCAGACAAGCTTACTACAACGGAATTTAAAATTGTAGAGGAGTTGGCAAAAAGACCGGGTATGATTAAAGAAAGAGCATTACTTATGGAGGTTGCTTATAGAGAAGATACAGATATAGAGGACAGAACTATCGACAGTCATGTTAAAAGAATAAGAAAAAAATTCAAGAAAGTAGACAGTAATTTTTCAGCAATTGAAACAAGATATGGAAGTGGATATAGATGGAATGTTAAATAATTCTTATGGGAAAAATACTAAAAAATCTTTCTATATTACAGAAATTTCTATTTATAAATCTAGTAGTTTTTATTGTTTTAGGAATTTTTACTTTTTTTTATCTTGGGACAATTCAGAAAGATTTAATTTCAGAAAAAGAAAAGACTCACTCAGAAATTATTAATCAAACAATTTTTAATTTAGATAAATCAGATATCAAATTTACTAGAAACGGTATTAACGAATTTCTTTTCTCAAAAAAATCAAGATTTCCGTACTTTGAAAAATTAGACAGAGTAATATTTTTCGATGATAAATTAAATTTAGTTGGAGATACTAGATCCATACCTTCTTCAGAAATGATTATTGAAGATTTATTAGAAAATACAGATAACAAAAAAAATATTTCAAAAAATACTAAAAATATTACAACAGTTTTTGATGAGGAAATTAAAGATTACGATATTTCTAAATCTGAAATTTTAATTACTAAAGTTAAAGAGGTAGATGGACAACATTTTGTCTACAGTATGCAAAATGTGAAATATAAAAAAACAAATGGTTTTATTCTTATTTCCGAAAATGCCGATAATATAATTCAAAAAATTGCTGAGAGGGAAAACTTTATTATAAGAACAGCTATAGCTGTTTTTCTAGTTATTTTAATATTTTCTTATGTTTTAAATAGATATTTTCTTAAACCAATTAAAAATCTAGTTTCCTATACAAAAATTATTAAAAACAAAAGTAAAGAGAAAGCGGATATAGAAAGTGTAAAAAAAAGAAACGATGAATTAGGTATACTTTCAAAGTCATTAGATGAAATGACAAATGAATTAAATAAAAGAATTACAACGGCAGAAAATTATTCAACTGATCTACTTCATGAAATAAGAAATCCATTGGCTTCTCTTAAAAGTGCCTCAGAGGTGATTTATGATACTGATGATAAAGAAAAAAGAGATAAATTAATTAAAATTGTTTCACATGATGTGGAAAGAATAGAGAGACTTATTACCGATTATTCTCAAATGTTGAAAGATGAAGTTGTGATTTCAACTGAAAAAATGCAAAAAATTGACATTAAAGATATAGCAAGTTCAGTTGTTGATGATTTTAACAACATTTATAATTCAAAGAAAAATATAAATATAAAATTAAAATCTAATGGATCTGAAAACTATTTTATTTATGGGATTAATAATAGAATAGAGCAAATCATTGCAAATTTGTTAGAAAACTCAATTTCATTTAGTAGCCCAAACCAAGAAATAGTAGTAAATGTTTTTAACAATAAAGATGGAAATCCTTCAATTGCAGTAATTGACGAAGGTACTGGTTTTATTGAAAAAGATACTAATAAAATATTCAATAGATTTTATAGCAATAGACCGAAAAATTTTGGTGAACATTCTGGATTAGGACTAAATATAGTGAAAAACTTGGTAGAATTGCATAATGGTCAAATAAAAGCTGAAAATAATCTAGACAAAGGTGCAAAAGTTGAAATTATTTTTCCGGCGACCCAATGAAAAGTTGATTATTATAAATAAAGTTGTTACAAGCCGAAGCTTATGACAGATTATAAAGTAAAAGATATCAACGAAGCAGACTTTGGAAGAAAAGAAATTTCATTAGCAGAAACAGAGATGCCAGGTTTAATGGCATTAAGAAAAGAATATAAAGGAAAACATCCTTTAAAAGGTGCAAGAATATTAGGTTGTCTACACATGACGATCCAAACAGCAGTTTTAATAGAAACTTTAGTTGATTTAGGTGCTGAAGTCAGATGGTCTTCATGTAATATTTTTTCCACTCAAGACCATGCAGCAGCTGCAATCGCAAAGGCCGGTATACCAGTATTTGCATGGAAAGGTGAAACCGAGGAGGAATATTGGTGGTGTGTGAGACAAACTATCGAAGGTAAAAAAGACTGGAAGCCAAATATGATTCTAGATGATGGTGGAGATCTTACTGCACTTATGCATAAAGATTATAAAGATTTAATGAAAGATATAAAAGGATTGAGTGAAGAGACAACCACAGGCGTATTAGCTCTCAAAAAGATGGAAGAACAAGGAACACTTTTAGTGCCTGCTATAAATGTTAATGATTCAGTTACAAAATCAAAATTTGATAATTTATATGGATGCAGAGAAAGTTTAGTTGACGGAATCAAAAGAGCAACAGATGTAATGATGTCAGGAAAAGTTGCCATTGTTGCAGGATTTGGTGATGTAGGAAAAGGAAGTGCAGCATCATTAAGGCAAAGTGGTGCAAGAGTAATGGTAACAGAAACAGATCCTATTTGTGCACTTCAGGCTGCGATGGAGGGTTATGAAGTTGTATTAATGGACGAGATGATAGGTCAAGCTGACATTGTTGTTACAGCAACAGGTAACAAAGATATTGTTACTGCAGATCATATGAGAGCAATGAAAGATAGATCAATACTTTGTAATATTGGACACTTTGATAATGAGATTCAAGTTGATGCATTAAAAAATTATAAATGGGATGAAATTAAACCACAAGTTCATGAAATTACTTTTCCAGATAATAAGAGACTTATTTTATTAGCCGAGGGAAGACTTGTTAATCTAGGTTGTGCAACAGGACACCCAAGTTTTGTAATGAGTGCCTCATTTACAAACCAAGTAACAGCTCAAATAGAACTGTGGAATAACTCAGATAAATACGAGAACAAAGTATATGTACTTCCTAAACATTTAGACGAAAAAGTAGCAAGATTACATTTAGAAAAAGTTGGAGCTAAACTAACACCTTTATCTAAGGACCAAGCTGACTACATTAGTGTTAAAACTGAAGGACCATATAAGCCAGATGCTTACCGCTACTAAAGGTGGTAAAATTAACATCTCTGAGGAAAAAGATACCAAATCTGTAGCAGAAAAATTTTCTAAGTTAATAAAACAAGGTGATTTTATATTATTGAGTGGGAATTTAGGTGTTGGAAAAACAACTTTTATCAAATACATAATAAATTCTCTTCAAAAAGCTAATAATCAAAAAATATCAGAAGTAACAAGCCCTACATTTACGGTTATTAATGAATATCAAATAAAAAAAAAATTAATAAAACACTATGATCTTTACAGAATTAAAAATAAAAGAGAATTAAACAATTTAGGTATTGATGAAAATTTAAAAGATCAAATTACATTAGTTGAATGGCCAGAAATAGTAAAAAAAATAAAAATT
>CACGXV010000006.1 GCA_902577075.1 uncultured Pelagibacteraceae bacterium
AACGGGTGTTAAGCACCTTAAGGATAAAAGTTTAGCTAACTTGTCTGGTGGAGAATTTCAGAGAGTGTTACTTGCCAGAGCAATATCAAAAAAACCAGATTTATTAGTTCTTGATGAGCCAGTACAAGGTGTTGATTTCACAGGAGAAATTGAATTATATGAACTAATCAAAGAGCTATCATTAAAACTAAATTGTGGGATTCTACTAATATCTCACGATCTTCATACAGTAATGAGTGCAACTGACCATGTTGTTTGCTTAAACGGTCATGTATGCTGCTGCGGGAGTCCGAGTGAAGTTGCAAAAAATAGTGAATACAAAGCTTTGTTTGGTGAACAAGCTTCACAAACTTTAGCAATTTACGAACATAAACATGATCATGTTCACACTACAGACGGAGAAATAAAAAAAAAATAGTATGTTAGATGATTTTTTTATAAGAGCACTAGTTGCAGGGATAGGTATTGCTTTTGTTGCAGGCCCTCTTGGTTGCTTTGTTGTATGGAGGAGATTATCTTATTTTGGTGATACACTTGCCCACTCTGCATTGCTCGGTGTAACAATTGCATATTCATTAGAATTTAATATCGCTGTTTCAATATTTTTAATTTCATCGGTAATTGCATTAATTTTAATACAACTACAAAGAAAAACTAATCTACCAAGTGATGCATTGTTAGGTCTTCTAGCTCACTCATCATTGGCAGTTGGATTAGTGGTTATTGGATTTTTAACCTTTATTAGATTTGATATAATGGGATTACTGTTTGGAGATATTTTAGCAGTTAACAAAAAAGACTTGTTTATTATATGGTTTGGTGGCGCTTTAATATTAATAACTTTAAAAATAATCTGGAAACCATTATTTGCATCTACAGTTAATTATGAATTAGCTGAAGCAGAAGGTTTAAATCCTGATAGAGCAAAAGCGGTGTTTACAGTCTTATTGGCTGCAATAATTGCCATTTCAATAAAATTAGTTGGAGTTTTATTAATCACTGGAATGTTAATTATACCAACTGCTATGGCTAGAAATCTTTCAGATAATCCACAAAAAATGGTTATTTTTTCAATAATTGGAGGATTGTTATCAGTGTTTATAGGATTGTTCTCTTCGTTAGAATTCAATACACCGTCTGGTCCATCCATAATTGCTGCAGCTCTTGTGTTGTTTATTTTTTCATTACTTAAAGTTAAACAAACGATACAATTGAAAAATTAATGGAATATTATAAAAAATAATTAAATGCAAAAACAAGAAACATTAACTAAAAACCAAAAAATAATTTTAGATTTAATTGAAAAATCTGATCAACCATTAAAAGCATACTCAATTTTATTTGATGTTAAAAAAAAAGGTATTAATGCTCCTTTGCAAGTTTATAGAGCGTTAAAAAAACTAGTCAAAATCGGAAAAATTCATAAAATAGAAAGTAGAAACGCTTTCATCGCTTGTAAAAATTCTAAATGTCAAATTGCTAATGCTACTATTTTTTCAATTTGTGAAAGTTGTGAAGATGTAACTGAAATTCATGATCATAAATTATCAGAACATCTAAGAGATTTTAAAGATAATAAAGGAATGAAATATAATAAATACAATTTAGAATTTTTTGGTCTGTGCAAGAAATGCGTTTAAAAAATGAAAATTGAATATTATTTTAGTGTCCTATCTCCGTTTAGTTATTTAGGAGCTGATAGATTTACAAAGATAGTAAGCAAATATAATTTAGAGGTTATAGAAAAACCACTTGATTTAGTTGGCGAAATATTTCCAAATACTGGTGGATTGCCAGTTCCTAAAAGACATCCTGCTAGACAAAAATATAGACTTGTAGAACTGGAGAGAATTTCAAATAAACTAGGTTTGCCGATTATTAAAAAGCCAAAATTTTTTCCACCTAAAGACCCACACTTACCAGCAAAATTTGTAATAGCTTCAAATAAATTGGGTAATAAACTTCATTTTGGAAATGAATGTTTAAAATATTTATGGTCTATGGATAAAGATCTTTCTGATCACAATACACTTCAGGAAATTTGTGAAAAATTAAATTTAAACTTTGAAGAAATGAAGAAATTAGCTTTATCTGAAGATGTAAACTTGGAATATCAAAAAAATTCAAAAGATGCGGTTGATAATGATGTATTTGGCGCTCCTTCGTATGTCTTAAATAATGAGATTTTTTGGGGTCAAGATAGATTAGATTATCTTGAAGATGCATTAAATAAATAATTTAAAATTAATAAATTTTATTAATAATTTAATTAAGCATTAATAGAAACTAATTTTAACAAATCTTTAAAATAATATTATCATAATTTAAAATGGTAATAAATTTAAAAAAAAAGGAGAGAAAATGACTGCAAATATCAGAATATTAAAATGGACAAGCACAGTTTTGACGCTTTTAGGAATATTAACTTTTTATTTAGATTACTATCCTTATAGCATGATACCTCACAGTTTAGGTATAATCGGTTGGACTATTGTTGGTACCATTACAAAGGATAAACCTTTATTAACAAATTTTTCACTACAAATCCCGATAATGATTGCAGGTATAATTAAGTATTCTTATACAACTGGGTTATTTTAACTTACTTGGATTCCGTTTGACCAAACATTTTTTACAACTGGTAAATTTTGATAAATTTTAAACCTTATTAAATCTGCTCTCTTATTATTGTCAATGGAACCCCTGTCATTTAAATTTGTAGCTATAGACGGAGCGTGACTAGCTGCTGCAAATGCTTTTGGAAGATTATCAATTTCTAAACCCCATTTGACAACAGATATAATTAATGATGATGGAATATAATCTGAGCTTAAGATATCTAAACAATCATTTTCTAAGAGTTCTTTTGCAGATATATTGCCAGAGTGTGAACCTCCTCTAAGTAAATTAGGAGATCCCATCATAACTTTAATATTGTAATCTTTAGAAGTTTTGGCTGCTTCTAATGTTGTTGGAAATTCAGCCAATTTTACTCCATATTTATTTGAATTATGAACATCATTTTCTGTGGTATCGTCGTGACTAGCCAAAATACAATCATATGATGATTTAAATTCTAAAATTTTATCTATGTGTTTCTTGCTATTTTTTTTTTGAAGATTTTTTAAGTGATCAAAATGAATTTCCATTTCATTTTCTGTCATACCGTGTTTAATTGAAAGATATTCTTTGTACTTATCTATAACTCTAAATTGCCTCTGACCTGGTGTATGATCCATTATACTAATCAGTTTTACATCGTGAGTTTCATTGTATTCGTCTAATTCATCAATCAAATTCTCCGAACAAGTTTCAGCTCTTAAATGTATTTTGTGATCAATCTTGAGAATATTATCTTTTTTGAAACTTGAAATTATATCCGAACAGTTTTTTGCATATTTTTTATATTTTCCTGTTTTTTCAATAGAACCAACTCTTAATGCATCAAAAACTGTAGTTATTCCAACAGATGCTAATTCTCTATCATGAGATAAAATTGCATTTTCTACTGGAAATGAAACTTTAGGTCTTGGTGTCATGTGTCTTTCAAGATTGTCAGTATGTAATTCAACCAATCCTGGCGAAATATAATCTTTTTCGCAGTCTATAGAACTTTTGTTATTACTTAATCCACTACTTATATCGACAATCTTGTTATCTTTAATCCTGATATGACCATGAATGATTTCATCTTTTTTAATTATCATGGCATTGTTTAAAATATATTCATGCATCACTTTTTAATACACATGAATTGTTACAAATATTTTAAATTAGAGAAAATTTATATAAGTATTATAAGTTGAATTATGAAAAAATATTCTAGATACGCTATTTATTATGCACCTCCAAAAGAGAGTAGTCTAGAAGAATTTGGCAGATATTGGTTCGGTTGGGATCCACTTAATGCAAAGTTAATAAATAACAAACATAGAATTAATTATCTAAACAGATTTGGAATTAAAAACTTAATAAACATAGATAAAAATGTTTTAATTGCAAAGAAATATGGGTTTCACGGCACACTTATTCCTCCTTTTAAACTAAACAAAAATTATAGTACCAATACATTATTTAAAAAAACTGAGGAAATAGCAAAAAAATTCAAAAAATTTAAATTTTATAAATTTAAATTAAAAAAAATGAATAATTTTTATGCTTTTGTTCAAAATAAAAAAAATAATAACATTAATAAGTTATCAAATAGACTAGTTAGAGAATTATTTAAATTTAGGTCACCTCTTACAAAAAAAGAAATTGATAGAAGAAATCCCTCTAAACTAAGTAAATTACAATTAAATATTTTATATAAATGGGGATACCCCTATTTAATGTCAGAATTTAATTTCCATATGACCCTTGCATCAGAGGTCACAGGAAACAAATTGTACCTTGAGTTAAAAAAAATTGAAAGAAACAAAGAAATCATTTTAAATGAAATAAATAATTTTGATAAAATATATATATTTGGTGAAAACCAAAAAGGAATGTTTGAGAATTTAGAAAATTTTTCACTTAGCTAAAATTATTTTTTTCAATTTATTTGCACCTGTAGCTATTGATTTATTATTATTTATAGTTATTATATTTTTCGGTAGTAAATTAATTTTTCTTTTTATCCTTTTATTAATTGATTTTTTGTCTTCTCTAGCTCGATTTACAAGTCTCTTTTTAATAATTGTTGATGGGGCAATAATATTAATTATTTTAACGTTATTAACTTTTTTTTTTACTTTAAAAAGTACTTTTCTTGATCCATTAAAAATTACTGTTTTACCTTCCTCTATTTTTTTTATTTCCTTAAATGGAATACCGTATGAAAAACCATGAGCTTTCCAGTAAACAAAGAAATGTTTTTTTAAAATCTTATCTTCAAAATTTTTAATTGATATGCTGTAATGATCTTCATTTTTAATATCTTTTTTCCTAGTAATGTACCTTTTTACCAAAATGGAATTAGGAATTTTTTTAATTACTTTTTTTAATAAAGTATCTTTTCCTGATCCTGATGGTCCAACGACTACGATAAGCTGACCGTTATTTTGCATCTGATATTTTTGTAATATCTATTTCCCTAGCATTTAAATATTTACGTGAATATTCATCATGAAAAATACCAATTATTGAAGATCCACTATCCTTTTTTTCATTAATCAAATTCAAAACAATATCTTTGTTAACACTATCTAAACTAGCAGTTGGTTCATCTAGTAATAAACATGGATAATTTCTAATCAGTCCTCTAGCAACATTAACTCTTTGTTGTTCTCCACCTGAAAAAGTTAGTGGCGATAAATTCCATAAGTTTTTATCTATATTAAGTTTTAGTAAAATTTTTTCAGCTTTTTCACGAACTTCATCTTGATCTGAATTTATTTCTAATAAGGGCTCCATAACAATTTCAATTGTAGGAACACGAGGTATCACTCTTAGAAATTGACTAACATATCCTATTATATTTTTTCTAAGTTCAATAATATTTCTCGGATATGTATGATCTATGTTGTGATTATTAATTTTAATTTGTCCTGATTGAAAAACATAGTTTCCATAAATCATTTTTAAAATACTAGACTTTCCAACACCTGATGGTCCTGTTAACGCTACAATTTCTCCAGGATTAATTTTCAAATTCAAATTATTAAAAACTAATATGTTTGTTTTGCCCTGATTATGAAGTGTAAATTTTTTTGTAATTTTATTTAGTTCAATCATTTTTAAACCTGTAATACTGAACTAACTAATAACTGAGTATAAGAATGTTGCGGATCATCTAATACCTGATCACAAAGTCCAGACTCAACAGCCTCCCCATTTTTCATAACAATAATTTTATCAGCTAACAATCTAATCACTGCTAAATCGTGAGAAACGATTACAACTGATAAATTTAATTCTCTAACTAATTTTCTTAACAAATCTAAAATTTTTGCTTGAACAGAAACATCAAGACCTCCTGTTGGTTCGTCCATGAAAATTATTTTAGGACTCGTAACCAAATTTTTTGCTATTTGTAATCTTTGCAACATTCCACCAGAAAATGTTCTTGGAAAATCATCTACTCTACTTTTATCGATTTCTACTTTATCTAACCATTTAAAAATAGTTTGCCTAATATTTCCATAATTTCTTTGTCCAATCGACATTAATCTTTCACTAATATTTCCACCAGCACTTACATCTAATCTTAAACCGTCTCTAGGATTTTGGTGAACAAAAGCTAATTCAGTTCTTATCAATAACCTTTTCAATGACTCAGATATTTCTAGAAAATCAATCGTTTCATTACCTGTTTCAATTAAGATTTTTCCACTATCAGGAATAAGATTGCCTGATATGGAATTTATAAAAGTTGTTTTTCCTGAGCCAGATTCTCCTACTACACCAACGACTTCCCCAGGATATAATGTCAAATTCATATTTTTGCATCCCACTTGATTACCGTAATATTTGTTTAAATTATGAACTGACAAAATTGGTTGCATTTAATTATTTTCCATTCTTTGATTACAATAATTTGTATCTGAACATATAAATGATCTATTACCGTCATCATCAGTAATTATTTCATCTAAAAAACTCTCATTTGATCCACAAATAGAACATTTATGAGGTGCCTTTGAGGGATCAAATGGATAATCTTCAAAATCAAGACTCGTTACTTCAGTATATGGTGGTATTGCATAAATTCTTTGTTCTCTTCCTGCTCCAAATAATTGAATAGCAGGGTTATTGTTCATTTTTGGGTTATCAAATTTTGGAATAGGTGATGGGTCCATTATATATCTATCATTTGTCTTTACCGGATAAGCATATGCTGTTTCTATATGACCATTTTTGGTAATATCTTCATATAACTTTACATGCATAATTCCATATTCTGATAGTGCATGCATTTTTTTAGTTTCTTGATATCTTGGTTCTAAAAACGCAAGAGGTTCTGGTATTGGAACCTGATAAACAAGTATTTGTTTTTCTTTTAACTTTTCTTCTGGAATTCTGTGTCTTGTCTGAATTATCGAAGCTTGGCTTGTTTTTTCTGTGGTCTTAATATTAGCAGTTTTTTTAAAGAAATTTCTAATTGAAACTGCGTTTGTAGTATCATCTGCTCCTTGGTCAATAACTTTTATCACATCGTCAGTTGTTAAACATGACGATGTTACTTGAACCCCTCCTGTTCCCCATCCGTATGGCATAGGCATTTCTCTAGATGAAAATGGAACTTGATAACCTGGTATACAAAGAGCTTTAATCAAAGCTCTTCTTATCATTCTTTTTGTATTTTCGTCTAAATAAGCAAAATTATAAATTTCATCTTGAGCTGCAACAGTATTTTTTTTATTTTTAAATTTAAGTACGTTGTTCATTTTTTTTATACTCTTCTCTAATTTTTCTTACTAAATCCAATTCCGCCTGAAAATCTACATAATGAGGTAATTTGATATGTTCTAAAAAACCTGTGGCTTGAATATTATCACAATGAGATATAACAAATTCTTCATCTTGAGCAGCAACACCTAAGTACTCCTCACCAAATTCTTTCCATCTCATTGATCTGTCAACCAAAGCCATAGAAATAGCTTTTCTCTCTAATTGACCAAAAACTAAACCATATCCACGGGTAAATTGAGCAGGTATTTTTTTACTACCTTTAAATTGGTTTACTGACTCACACTCAGTAAACATGACATCAGCAATATTTATTTCTATACCTAATTCTGGAATTTCAAATTGAACCTCAACGTAACCAGTTCTTAATTCACCAACAAATGCATGATTTCTAGCATACCCTCTCTGTGTTGAATAAGCTAAACCAAGAAGAAAACCTTCATCTCCTCTTGAAAGAGATTGCAATCGTTCAGATCTTGTTAAAGGAAAATTAATTGGGTTTCTTGTAATATCTTTAGATGTTTTGCCACTAGGTATTTCTTTCTGAATTAACCCTTCTTTATTTAAAAAGCTTAAAACATGCGGGATTTCTTTATCATCATATTTTTCAATCTTAGCTTTTTCATACTCACCATCAGCAAGAAGTTTGAAGTCAAGTAAACGGTGTGTGTAGTCAAATGTTGGGCCTAACTTTTGTTTACCTGGGATATCTTTAAATGTTGCAGATATTCTTCTTAGACATAACATTTTGCCAGTTTCGATAGGTTTGCTTGAACCAATTCTAGGTAAAGTAGTTCTATATGCTCTCATTAGAAAAATTGCTTCAATCAAGTCACCTCTAGACTGTTTGATTGCAAGAGCAGACAAATCTTTGTCATATAAAGATCCTTCTGACATAACTCTATCAACACTTAAAGTTAGTTGTTCACTAATTTGTTTAATATTTAGTTCTGCTATATTTACATCCCCTCTTCTTATTTCGGATAACCAGGAATGTGCGTTATTTATTGCCTTTTCCCCACCTTTTACTGATACATACATTTTATAGCTCTCCTATTTTCAATGATCTTGGTATTGAATAAAATTTATCATTATCAACAAAATAAAAATCAAGTCCTAATGGAAATTGCTGGTTATTTTTTTTTATAATCTCTCTATCAGGTAAAAATATACTTTTAGAACTTTTAATACCAGGACCAGTAATTATGGCATTTGGTTTTTCAAATTTAGACTGGCAAATAATAGTGCACGATTGATCAGGATTTTGCTCATCACCCTTTTTAAATTCATCTAATGGTAAAAGATCATCCCAAGTACCAATTGCAAAATTTGCATTTTTTTTATCTGTAATATTTGCACCTGTATTAAATTTAACCCAATCAATAGTTTCTGGATTGTTAATATCACGACCTAAAAAAATATTCGAATAACTGTCACAAAAAGTTTTTATAATTGAACAACTGGCTGAAAACATTTTTGAAGGCGAATTTATACTGTCTAATATTTCGATCGAACCAGGATATGAAGTTGCAAACAAAATACTTCTAAAATAATCAGCACTTGTTTGAGAATTATTTTTTTTAGAAACAACTTCCATAGATTATTTATCCTCACCTCTTACCAAGGTAAAAAAATCAACTTTAGTAGCTTCTGTTTTAGATAATATTTCATTTCTTTTGTTATTTTTATATTTAATTAATTTATCAATTATATTTCTTTTAATTATTTCTTTTTTTTCAGTTTGCATCAATGCATCACACAAAGCTGCAATTTTGGATTTATATTTATTTCTACCTTGAACATAACCATGTCCTTGAATTTTTTTATCTAAACTTAATGAACATCTCGTTATAGTTACTTCTCCAACATTAAAATTATCACCTGTGACGCCTGCTTTTCCTTGAACCATAACACTGCCAATCTCAGGTTCTCTTAACCAATTATATTCTATTTTCATATTTAAATTGTCCCAAAGCGATATTAGATAATTTTCATCTGCTGTTGCTAAATAACTTAACCATTGTTTTCTTGATTCATTTTTCATAATACTATACAACTAGACAAGTACTAAAATTAAAAATAATTTCAATATATTATTTATTAAAATTTTATGACAACAAAAGATTTGCTTTGGAAGGAAATATACAATTCAATCAAAAGAGAAATTGTTTTAAATAAGTACAAAATTAATAAAAAGTTAGATTCTGAGAATGACTATGCAAAACAATTTAATGTCAATAGACACACTATAAGAAGAGCTTTTAAAGAACTTAAAGATGATAATTTAATATATTCAAAAAGAGGTCTTGGAGTATTTGTTAAATCATCAAAAATTAATTACTCAATTAGTAAAAACGTACGATTTACCGAGAATATACTTCAAGAAAACCAATCTGTAAGAATTGAAATAAAGAGTTTTGATATTGCTGAATGCAATCCTTTTGAAAAAAAAGAACTCAATTTAAAAAAAAATGATAAAGTTACACGCATAAATAGCATAGGTTTTGTCAACAAGTCACCTTCTGTTATAACCTTCAGATCAATTCCTTATACAAAATTTCCAAAATTTATTAATCTTTTTGTTAAAAAACAATCAGTAACAAAAGCTTTTAATTTATTGAATATCAAATCAATTAAAAGATCAAAAACTCTAGTCAATGCAGAAATTGCAGACAAAATAAAATCAAATTTATTAAATATAAATGAGGGTGAAGCATTATTAAAAACTACATCTGTTAATGTCGATTTTAAAAACAATCCTATAGAGTTAAGTGAAAGTCATTTTATTGGATCTAAAATTCAATTTTTAATAAAAAATTAGATTTTCTACCTTAGGTTTAAATTTCATATAACTTAAACAAAATTTAAAAGATTCATTAATAATATTTTAACATTTATTAAAGATTAGAGGATTAATAAATTCCTCAAATGATTATAAAAAAAGTAAACAAATTTTTCGGTGATAATCATGCCGTTAAAAACGTTTCTTTTGAGGTTAACAAACCTCAAATGATAGGAATCATAGGTAGATCTGGGGCTGGTAAATCAACATTACTAAGAATTATAAATCGACTCACTGACGCAACAGATGGGTCGATTGAAATTGAAGGTCAAAATATTCTAGATTTAAAAAGTAAGGAAAAGAGATCATGGCAAAGAAACTGTGCAATGATTTTTCAACAATTTAATTTAGTCCCACGATTAGATGTTCTAACAAATGTAATATTAGGCAGATTAAACTATCAGGGCTCATTTAGAGCATCTTTAAAAATGTTTTCTCGAGATGAAAGAGCTGATGCTCTGATTTTACTCAATAACTTAGGTATGGCTAACACTGCTCTCCAAAGAGCTGAAACATTATCTGGAGGTCAACAGCAACGTGTAGCTATATGCAGAGCTTTGATGCAAAATCCTAAAATGATTTTAGCAGATGAACCAATTGCATCTTTAGACCCAATGAATGCAAGAATGGTAATGGAGTCATTAAGAAAAATTCATGATGAAAAAAATTTAACGGTCATTTCAAATCTTCATACACTTGATACAGCGAAAACTTATTGTGATCGAATTATTGGAATGAAAGATGGTGAAATAGTCTTTGATGATTTGCCTGAAAAATTATCTGATAAACTTGCAAGAGAAATTTATGGTGCAGAGGCTGATGAAGCTTTTGAACCACAAGTAACATCCACTGAGCTTAAAACAAAAAAAAAGATAAATGGAGATGTTGAGAAAGAATTTGCAACTGCATGAGATCAATAACTCATCGTTACAAATAAGTCGTTAGACTAAAATTATAAAAAGGAGATAATTATGTTTAATAAACTAACAAGAGTTATTGCACTTTTGGCTATGGTGTTTTTTTCAACTCAAGCTAATGCAGTAACTTACACAGGTCCAAAAATGGACTTAAGTAAACACCAACCAGAATTTAGAGTTGGTTTTTTAGGTGACGAAGCAGCTCAAGATATTATAGCTAGAAATGAATGTTTCATGCCGTATATCGAAGCCGCTTATGGTGTACCTGCTAAATTCTTTACATTTAAAGATTACGCAGGAACAATGGAGTCGATGCTAGGTGGTAATCTAGATTACACATGGTTTGGTTCATCCGGATATGCGGGTATGTATCTTAAAGATCCAACTGCAGTAGTACCAGTACTAACAAGAATGCAGCCAACAGGTGATATGGGTTACTACTCTGTTGCAGTAGCAACTAAAGCATCTGGAATTAAATCAATGGCAGATCTTAAAGGTAAATCTTTTGGTTGGGCTGACCCTAACTCTACATCAGGTTTTTTAATTCCTTCAATTGAATTAAAGGCTATGGGTATGGACCCAGATACATATTTTTCAAAAACACAGTTTTCTGGAGGACATGAAAACAATGTATTAGCGGTAATGAATGGTGATGTTGATGCTGGTGTAACATGGGTATCTGGTGTTGGTAGCTGGGAAGAAGGATATTCGTCAGGGAATTTAAGAAAAATGGTTGATAAAGGGATTTTAAATATGGACGACATTGTTCAAATTTGGTCTTCAAAATTAATTCCTAATGGTCCAATTGTGATGCCTACTTTTTTACCTGTTAGAGCACACCAAGTAATGATTGGTTTAAAGCAATGGATACACGAGAACGATCCAAAATGTAGCGAAAACGTTGCAAACGGGATTGTAAAAAAATGGGTTCCGGTGGATCATTCTTTTTACGAATCAGTTGTAGCTGCAAGAAAAGCTAAAATTGAAGCGCAAAAAAATAATTAATTAAACCCCCTATAATCAGAGGCAAAGACTGTAAATCTTTGCCTCTGATTTATTTTTAAAAATTATGACAAAAGCCTTACCTGCCAACCTAGAACAAATTGAAGTTAATTTAAAAAAATTAACAAACCAGAGAACTAGGTCCTCGCTACTTGGAATTGCAATTCTAATATTAATTTTTTTTGGTGGTACCTTGGTATCGTTAGAAGCAAATGCAGGGTCTTTTGGAAGAGGTATAGCTAATTTTTTTAACTACCCTAGAGATTTATTTGTAGACACTTTTGAGATGGGATGGAAATATTGGCCAAGAGTTATTAAGTATATTCCTGAATTAATTATTACTTTAAATATTGCTTTATTTTCAACTTCTATAGGTTTTATTTTAGCAATTATATTTGCAATTTTTTCAAGTAGGAATCTAATTAGAAACAAAAAAGTTATTCAATTTACAAAATTTTTAATGGATGTGACAAGATCATTTCCAACATTAATAATAGCAATGGTGTTTTTATATCTAATGGGTAAATCATCTTTACCAGCTGTAATTGCTATAACAATACATACTGCTGGAGCACTTGGTAAATTATTTACAGAGGCTATAGAAAATTGTGATGGAAAACCTATTGAAGGTTTAAGTTCTGTTGGTGCAACTTGGACACAGAAGATAAGATTTTCAGTTCTTCCCCAGGTACTACCTTTGTTTTTAAGTTATGGAATATTGAGGTTAGAAATTAATGTTAGAGAATCTACAATATTAGGTTTTGTTGGTGCAGGTGGAATTGGAGAAATGTTAGCGGCTCTAATTCAGTGGAATTATGGAGCTGATGTTTTAGCGTGTATGTTCTTACTGGTTGGTACGATAATTGCATTAGATTATTTGTCTGCATATTGGAGACATAAATTAATTGGAGCAAATCAATGAGTTCTAGTTTAGCTATTCAAAGAGAAAATATTCGTAAATTATTTCCTGACACATTTAAACAAGCCAGAAAGAGTAGATTAAGAGGCCAAATAATTTTTTTTCTCGTCTTAGTATATTTAATAGTAGGTTTTTTTACTTTAGATGTTGTTGATATCCCAAAAAAATGGAAACCACAAAATGCTGCTATGTTTGTCTTAGACACATATGCACACAAAGATCATGTAACAATGAAATGGGAAAATCATGAGGATATTAAAATAGCTTTTGAAGGAAATTATAGAAGTGTTTATGGAAGAGATAATCTTGATAAATCAATTCCAGATTGGTTTTACAAAAATTCTGATAATGTTGGCAATGTAGTTGAGTTTAATAATAAAGGTAAGGCAATATTATACAAAGATAAAGTCGAGATTGTAAATTTTCCAAAATATGAGAGAGATTTTACCATAAAATTAAATTCTAATGGTAAACCTTACCTTGTAGGTTCAGAGGATTTGGTCATAGAAGATTTAAAAGGTTTTAGAATCACAGAAAATAGAGTTGAATTTAGACCAACTTTGTATGAGAGAATTCAAGTATATCCAAAAAAAGTTGAAATTCATCGTTACAGTATCGGATGGAAATATTTTTGGTTTGATTTCTCAAGTCCGTTAGAACCATATACCTTTTTCGAAGCACTAGGTTTGACTTTTTCTAAAGAAAGAGTTGTTCCTGAAATGTCTAATTTAAAACTTTTCTTAACAGAGATTAAGGATAATGAAGCATTTATGCACGGTAGAGTTTGGTGGGCAATGCTCGAAACAATAGTTATGGCTGTATTAGGGACAATGTTTGCTACGGTAATGGCTCTGCCCTTGTCATTCCTTGCTGCATACAACGTTACACCTATTAAAGCTCTAAGATTTACGTTAAGAAGATTATTTGATACTTTAAGAGGAATAGACTTTTTAATTTGGAGTTTAATATTTTTAAGAGCTTTTGGTCCAGGACCCTTCACTGGTATTTTTGCAATTGGTTTTACTGATACAGGTACTTTAGGTAAATTATATTCTGAAGCAATTGAAAATACTGAGAAGAAACAACAAGAAGGAGTTCAATCTACAGGGGCTAGCAAATTTCTACAACATAGATTTGGTATAATTCCTCAAATACTTCCAATTTTTGTATCTCAATCCTTATACTATTTAGAGTCAAATACTAGAGGAGCCGTAATAATAGGTGCAATGGGTGCAGGAGGAATTGGGTTACAATTTTTAGGTGCGCTAGCTACTGGAAATGATTTTGAAAATGTCGCCTACATGGCAATATTAGTTTTGGCTGTAGTAATATTTATGGATAGATTATCTGCTTGGCTTAGAAGAATATTAATTGGATCAGATCAATTAATTGTAAGGTAAATAGAAAAAATACCTTTATCAAAAATTTTTCTAGAAATTTTAATTTAGGAATTTAAAAAGATAAAAATCAATCTTTCCAGAATTTCCACCAAGGTTTTTCTTCCTTTGTTATTTCATTATTGTCAACAACAACTTTAGTTATAGATGGATCCTCTCCATCTACTAATCCTGCTCTAGCAGTTGTTTTAGCGTCTTCTAATTTTAGTTTTGCCTCAAAAACTCTATTTTCATTACACAATTTCATGCCCTCTTTCATTAATGCTTCTGCCTCAGATGCTTTTTCGGGACTAGATCTTGAAATATCATTTTTAACAGTGGCTCTTAACATAAGTACGCCAGGGTCTTCACAATTCCCTATTTCATTTTTAAATGTATCCTCAGTATTTTGTGAATAACTACTGCCGGCTTGTTGCTCTGTTATTTTAGCATGATTTTCAGCTTGAGTAATAGAAATTGTGGATAAAGTTAATATAAATGAGATTAAGATTTTATTCATAATAATCTATTAACTTACTTTTGTTAAAAAAATGTTAAAGAAATAAAAAAATTTGTGAAATATTTGTCTGCATTTTTAATAGGTATATCAGTTACCTTTTGTTACAGCAGTTGTATGTATCTGTTCTCAGCGTTGTTGCTAACTTGGGAAAATGAACTTAGTATCTCAAGGAATAATTTAACCTTTATTTATTCTCTAGGCTTAGTTGTGCATAGTTTACTTTTACCTTTTCTAGGTAAGATTGTAGATAGAAATCTAAGTTTTCCAATGATGTGGACCAGTCCTATACTGTTAGGACTAAGTGTAATTTATCTTTCATCAGTAGATACATATGGTGGATTTTTACTTGCTTGGATACTTGTCAGTGCAACCTCGGGTGGCTGTCTTTATACGATGCTTTTTAGTGTCATTACTATTAATTTAAAATCAAAGGCCAAAACATCTATTGCAATAATTACTTTATTTGCTGGATTTGCAAGCACATACACATTTCCTACTGCTACTTATTTAACAGAACAATATGACTGGAGGTTTACTGTATTTATTTTTGGAATATTAAATATATTGATTAGTTCACCAGCTAATTATTTTGGTTTCAAAAATATAATTATAAAAGAATTTAAAAAAATTGAAAAGAAAACAGATCAAAATTCAAAGCTTAAAATAATACTTAAAGATTATAGATTTTGGTTATTTAGTTTTTCATTGTTTGTTATTGGATTTAATATTGGTGCTATTACAACTCATGTAATTCCAATGTTGCAGGAAAAAGGGATGAGTCTATCCCAAGCTGTATTGACAGCATCTCTGTTTGGACCAGGACAAGTAATAGGTAGAATTTTAGTTATGATATATGGAGGTGATAAGTCAAATTTAAAATTATTTGTAATTTGTTTTTACTCGATGGTAGTTGGAATGATATTTTTATACTTTATAAATATTAATCATTACTTAGCATTTTTATTTGTTTTATTTAATAGTTCAGCATATGGCAGTATGGCTATTTTAAAACCTTTGGTTCAAAATGATACTTTTGGCCAAAAAAACTTTGGCAATATTCATGGTATTTTAGCTTTGCAATATATGATTGGTAGTATTGCTGGTCCATGGATTGGTTCGTTGGTATGGAATGTAGGAGGATATGATTTGTTAATATTAGTATTTTTTGTTTTAGCAATATTTGGTAACTCGACAGCAATTTTTTTAAACAAAAAAAAGTTTATTTAAAGCTTCTCTCTACGTGTTTGTAAAAATAATTTATATTTGGAATTTCTAAATTTTCAATTTTAGCAAGATCATCATATTTTCTTAATCTAACTGCATCTTGCATAAAAGGTTGTTTAATAAATTCGTTTGCTTCCTCTTTGGAAAAACTTCCTCCTTGGACATCTAAACTTCGTTTTGAAGCAATAGATAAAGACTCATAATAACCTTTTTCACAATAAACCAAATATCTTTTAGCCGGAACATGTCCTTTAATTAATATTGTAACATCTTCTGGAAAAAATCTAGAAAGAAAAAGAGATCCTGAATTTTCATGCTTTTTATCTATTCCTTTTTTTATGGCTTCTTTGTCATTATTAATTAAGTGACCAATATCATGGAATAGGGCTGCAGTAATAAAAAAATGGTTTTCATTATTTTTTTTTGCCAATAATGCGCATTGAATTGCATGTTCTAGTTGTGAAACTTTTTCATTTCCATATTGTTTGTCTGATCCAATTTCTTCTATAATTTTAAATAAATTGGCAATATTTGACATATTATCCATTATATTCTTTTAAATTAAAAATGTTTCAGTTTTATTACAATTTAGATTTAGTACTCATTAAGTATAGAAAAAATATTTTATAGTAATAAAAGTTAAAAATGAAAAAACTTTTATTTGTTTGTACTGGCAATTCTCACAGAAGCATATTGGCCGAAAGTGTAGTTAATAAATTTCATAAAAATAAATTTATTGGTTACAGTGCGGGTAGCAAACCATCTGGAATAATTAATAAATATGTCATTAAGTATCTAAATGAAAATAATTTTGATACAAAAAATCTGTCATCAAAAAACTTCAACAAATTCTTGAATGAGAAAACAACCTTTGATCAGGTATTTACTGTATGTAACAATGCTAGTAATGAAGTTTGTCCAGTCTGGCCATCCCCTGAAAAAATAGTTCATTGGGATATTGAAGATCCTGTTTATATCATTAATGAGTTAGAGAAGAGTGATAAACCAAATAAAGAAGAGCTGATTTCAACAGAAATACATAAAACTTATTCCAATTTAGAAACAAGAATTAATGATTGGATAAAAAATTATGAAATATAGTAAGTTTTTTCTTGGAGAGTTTATTGGTAGTTGTTTCCTTGTAATGATTATTGTTGGCTCAGGAATAATGGCTGAAAATCTTACAAATGACACAGGTATTATGCTTTTAGCCAATACTATAGCAACTGGCGCAGGACTTTTTGTGCTAATTACTGTTTTTAGTGATGTTTCAGGAGCACATTTTAATCCATTTGTAAGTCTAGCAATGTTTCTTACAAAAAAATTAAAAGGAAATTTATTACCCACATATATATCTGCGCAAATTTTAGGTTGTTTGTTAGGTGTAGCACTTGCCAATTTCTTTTTCGAACATCAAATTTTTGAATTATCAACAAAATCAAGGGACGGAATAAATATATTTACATCTGAAATTGTAGCAACATTTGGATTGATACTGATAATTTTTGGATCATTAAAGAAAGGAAGTGTGGTAGTGGCCTCATGTGTAGCTTTTTATATCACTGCTGGTTATTGGTTTACATCATCTACATCATTTGCAAATCCTGCTGTAGCAATAGCGAGAACATTTACAGAAAGTTTTACTGGAATTAATTATATGTATACTCCAGTTTATATATTAGCAGAAATTATCGGTGCACTTTTTGCTGTATTTGTGGCTAAAAAAATGCTTTTCAATAACAGAACAAGAGATAAAACTATCTCGTAGAAAAATTGAACCTATAAGATTTAAGGTCAATTTTCTAAATCAGTTTTTAAAAAATTTATTGAATATTAAAGATTAAAATAATAATGAAGAATATCTATAAGTAAAAACTATTACAGGCTAGAAGGATTAATACTTTCAAACTCCAGCATGTTTTTAAAGGTACACATTTCAGGTTTTGTGAAAGTAATTTTTGGAAATTTTTTAATAAAATCAGAGGATAATTGTTTATTAAATTTAATTAAATTTTTTATTTCAGTCTCATTAAGTTGTCTCAAGATATAAGCTAATGTAACATGGAAAGTATATCTTTGATGATTTTCAAATTTAATTTTCAATAAATTACTTAGTTCATCTCTACAATTTCTTAAAATTTTTTCGTCCTCCTCAGAAAAGGGTTCTAAAACAATGCTGTAACCACCAAAAAATGTTTTTAGTTTTAAATTGATTTCTTTTGGAAAATTATAGTTTTCAATTCTTTTATTTAATTGAATAGCTATATCTTTGTAATCCATATCAAGATCTATATCTGTTGGCCAATAATAAGTATTTTTTGTATTTAAATTACAACAGTCAAATAATGTCATATGAAAACTAGATGGAGGTAAATAGGAATAAGTTTTTTCAGGATTAAAATTTTCTAAATTTTTTTGAAAACCAATAATTTGATCAGATAAATATGTATTAAGAGGAATATTACAAATTATTGTGCACCCTGGAAATGGTAAAGGTTTTCCTTTATCGTCAAATTTATTTTCTGCACCTTTTAAACTATACCCTCTAAGTTTACCTGCTAAAAATTGCTCTTGGTTATTAACTATATTTAAATCCATTAAAATAAACTAAAACCAGTTTATATTTTCTTTATCACAAAGTTCTTTCAGCCTTAATGGATAGTCTGTCATGATACCATCTACACTATACTCAATCATTTTTAACATATCGTACTCTTCATTAACTGTCCAAACGTTCACTGGCAAATCTTCCTGATGAGAAATTTCTACTAGTTTTTTTGTAATATCTTTATGGTATGGATGCCAAGCCTTTCCACCTTGTGATTTTATAATTTTTGGTAACTCATATTTTTCAAAAAAAGGTAAGAAACTCATCCATGGAGATCTATTGTAAATTGTATTTTTAATTTTAATTCCTGTCTGTTGTTGAAAACTTAAATAAGCTCTTGAAATTTCAGGGTAATGATTTTTGATTTCTGTCAGTGTTCTCCAATCAAATGAAGAAATGATTATTTTATTTTGTAAATTTGATTTATTTACTTCTTGCATAACAAGTTTTACCATTTCCTCTGGGGTTGGAGTTAAATTTTCCTCGTCAGGTGTAGATTTAATTTCTAAATTTATTAATAAATTTTCAGATTTGTTTTTTGAAGATAATTCTAATAACTCAGAAAGTTTTGGTATCTTTTGATTTTCTAAAGTTTTTTGATTAACAAATCTTCTTCCATATCTAGATAATTTATTTAAAGCCCCAACATCAAATTTTAAAAGCTCATCGTCACTTAAGTCAAATATTATTATATTTTCATCCGTTATCCAATTTCCCTCATTATCTTTTGTAAAACTTGGATCTAATCTAAAGTCATGTGTAATCACAGGAATAAGATCTTTGGAAATCAAAATATCTGTTTCGTATGCATTAATATTGTTTTTAAATAAATATTTAAAACTTTCTAAAGTATTTTCAGGAAGATCTCCTCTAGCGCCTCTATGGCCATAAATTTTAATATAATTTGGCTTTGATAAAATCAAAATTAATTTACTCGATTACCATTAGATTTATCAAAAACATAATAATTGTTATCATTTATGTTCAAAGATAATTTACTTCCTTTTTTAATAATTTGACTTCCAGAACATCTAAAACAAAAATCTTTTTTATTTTTTATTTCTCCATAAATCAAATTATCTGAACCTAATTGTTCTACCAGATCTACAGATAAATTTATTAAACCTTTATCAGTTTGCGACATATGCTCTGGCCTAATTCCTAATATAACTGGTCCATTAAAATCACTTGTAACATTATTAATTTCAAAACCTTCTGAAGTAAGAGTTTTATTTTTTAATTCTCCTTCAAGAAAATTCATCTGTGGCGAACCTATAAATCCTGCGACAAACATAGATTTAGGATTATTATAAATTTCTATCGGTGTTCCAAGCTGCTCAATAAGGCCATTATTTATTACTGCCAGTCTATCAGCTAAGGTCATAGCTTCTACTTGGTCATGAGTTACAAATATACTTGTCACTCCAACTTTTTGCTGAAGTTTTTTTATTTCAAGCCTCATTTGTATTCTTAGTTTTGCATCTAAATTAGATAATGGCTCATCAAATAAAAATATTTTAGGACTTCTTACAATAGCTCTTCCCATAGCAACTCTCTGCCTTTGACCTCCTGACAACATGGATGGTTTTCTTTGCAAGTATTCAGAAATTTGTAATAGCTTTGCTGCCTCATTAACTTTTTTTTCAATATCTTCTTTTGAAATACCTCTATTTTTTAATCCGTAAGCCAAATTGTTGTAAACATTCATGTGAGGATAGAGTGCATAATTCTGAAAAACCATCGCAACATCTCTCTCTGAAGGGTCAACTTTATTAATTAATATTCCATCAAGATTTATATTACCTTCAGTTATGTCTTCTAACCCAGCAATCATTCTTAAAAGAGTAGATTTTCCACATCCGCTTGGTCCAACAAAAACCATGAATTCACCATTTTCTACATTCATACTTGTCTCATGAACAGCTTTAGTTCCGTTTGGATAGATTTTAGTAACTTTATTTAATTCTAAAAAACTCATTTATTTCTCTGTTTGAATTAATCCTTTTATGAACCATTTTTGCAAAAATACTACCACTAAAACTGGGGGGATCATTGATAAAATAATATAAGCAAATCTCTCTGCTGTTCTTGGTAAAGCAACTCCCTCATAACTTTCAGTAAATATAATTTTCATTCCCATTACTACAGTCCAATATTCCTCACTCGTAGTCATTATTAACGGCCATAAATATTGACTATATCCGTATACAAACATGAATATAAACATCGCTGCAATCATTGTTTTAGATAATGGAACTAAAAAATCTATAAAAAATCTCCAACTATTTGCACCATCTAATTTTGCTGATTCAAGTAATTCATCAGGTATAGTTTTATAAAACTGTCTAAAAAAAAAGGTAGCGGTGGCTGATGCAACCAATGGAAGAACAAGACCTGTGTATGAATTAGTTAAACCTAAATCTGATACAATCTTATAACTTGGAAAAATCCTAACCTCCAGAGGCACAAGTAAAGTAATAAAGATTAACCAAAAAATTGGTACAGCTAATTTGAATCTAAAATAAACTAAAGCATAAGCTGACATTGCTGAGATAATTACTTTAAGGGTTGCAATTCCTAAAGCCATTATAAAGCTATTTATAAACATTTTTGCAGCAGTCACTTCCTCTGACCAACCACCCTTCTCATTTAAAACTTCGTTATAATTTCTTGTTAATTGATCGCCAAGACCAAATTTCATTCCCTCTTTTAAAATAGTTACAGTATCGTGGGTAGAGCTAGCAAATGATAACCAAATCGGAATTACCATTAATAAAACACCTAGTATAAGTACAATGTGTGCTAAAATTTGTGATAATTTAATTTTCATTTGTCTTGAAAGATCCCTTTAATAAAATATTTTTGTAATACAATTATGATTAATACTGGTGGTATCATTGACATGATGACGAATGCAAATTTGTTAACGATTGATCCAGACATCATCTTTAATCCCATGACAACAGTCCAATATTGTTCAGAAGAAGTTACTAATATCGGCCATAAATATTGATTATAACCGAATACAAACATAAATATGAACATTGCAACAATCATTGTTTTTGACAATGGCACTAAAAAGTCAATAAAAAATCTCCAAGTATTTGCGCCATCTAATTTTGCTGATTCAAGTAATTCATCAGGTATAGTTTTATAAAACTGCCTAAAAAATAAAGTAGCTATAGCAGAAGCTGAAATTGGAATAATTAGTCCCCAATATGAGTTTACTAAGTTAAGTGTAGACATAACAGAATAGGTAGGAAAAATTCTTAACTCCAGAGGGACTAGTATAGTAATAAAAATTATCCAAAATAACAATGTTGCATATTTCACTCTGAAATAAACTAAGACATATGCAGTCATAAGAGATGAAATAACTGATACAAACGCAACTCCAGTTGCCATTAAAAAACTATTTAAAAACATCTTTAATGCAGTAATTTCTTTAAAAAAACCACCCTCATATAATAAAACTTTCGTATAATTCTCTAAAAACTTATCTCCTAAAAAAAATTGAAGACCTTGGGTATTAATAATCGAAGCTGTATGAGTTGAGCTTGCAAAAATTAACCACACAGGAATTATCATAATGAAAATGCCTATCAAAAGAATTAAATGAGAAAAGTTTGATGAAAAATATCTAATCATTTTAATTGTAATGTATTTTCCCTTCTATGTATCTAAATTGAAAAATTGTAATAACTAAAACAATCAACATCATCATAATTGATTGAGCACCAGCACTTCCTAAGTCTAACCCCCTAAATCCGTCCATGTATGCTTTATAAACAAGAGTTCTTGTTTCACCTGAGGGTGCACCAATTGTTGTAGTGTCAATTATTCCAAAAGTATCAAAAAAAGCATAAGTTATATTGATAATGATTAAAAAGAAAGTTGTGGGCATCAATAGAGGGAAAGTGATTGTCCAAAATCTTCTGAAACTACTTTTACAATCAATTATCGATGCTTCAATGACAGATTGTTGTATTGCTTGAAGACCGGCTAAGAAGAAAATAAAATTAGCACTTATTTGTTTCCATGATCCTGCTATTATTAAGTAGATATAAGAATCAAAAACACTTTCATACCAATTAAAACCCCATAAATCGTTAAATAGATGATACAATAATCCAAATCTTTCACTAAAAAAATAATTTGCCATAACACCCACCACCGCTGGCGCAATAGCATAAGGCCAAATCAAAAGAGTTTTGTAGGCACTTTTTCCATGCATTACATTATTGGCTTGTACAGCAAGTAACAATCCAATGGCTCCTGTAACAAGTGTAATCACAAAGCTATAAATAATAGTAAACTTAAAAGCTATTAAATAAGCCGGGTCATCAAAAATAAATAAAAAATTATCAAACCATACAAATTGTCTTCCAAATCCAAATGCATCTTGCATGGTAAATGCATCTCTAAAAGTTTGTATTATTGGCCAATATAAAAATATTAATAAAATACCTAGCTGTGGTGCTAAAAAAAAATACTGTGAATAGTTTGATTTAAACTGAACTTTTTTCATAAAATAAATAGGAGGGTATATTAATACCCTCCTAATTTATATTATTTTTTAAAGAGTCTTAGCAAATTGTTTTAACAATTTAGCTGCACCCTTATCCATGTTCTTTAATCCTTTTTCGATTGATATTTTGCCATTTAACATTGGCTCAACATTTTCGTAAATTACTTCACGAATTTGAGGCCAGTTACCAGCTCTATATCCACCAGGAATAGTTGAACCTTCTAAGCTTAATTGTTCACCAACAGCTTTGTGATATGGAGAAGCTCTATAAAAGTTTATAGTTTCAGCTAATTCTATACCACCTTTAGTTACAGCAGAATAACCTGTCATGTTGTGATAGTATAAATCCATTTCAGGAGAACCCATAAATTCTATGAATTTAGCAAGTCCTTTATACTCTTCTTCTGTATGACCATTTAAGATCCAGTTTGCTGCGCCACCAATAAATGTTGGATACTCTTTGCCACCAGTTACTGAGTCCCAATAAGGAATATGATTAACTGTAAAATTTGGAACAACACCTTTCATTCCACCAAATGATGCAGCAGATCCAAACCAAAAAGCAGCCTCACCTGCTATAAATGGTGCTTGATTATCTCCCCAAGCTCTTCCTTTATAGCCGTAGAGACCTTTTTCGTACCATTCTTTTACTTTTTTCCAATGATAAACAAATGCATCTGTTTCAGCAAATAAAGTTTTTGTCGGAACAGCATCGTAACCATTGTTTCCATCTGTCATAAGGAGATTATGTCTTGAAAAGAAATTTTCTGTCCAGATCCAAGGAGAGTGACTTTGAACTAAAGGAATATATCCAGCAGCTTTAATTTTTGGAGCCATAGCCTCAAATTCTTCATAAGTTTTTGGAACTGATTCTATTCCTACTTCTTTCAATATGTCCATATTTGCATACATTAAGCAAGTTGAACTATTAAAAGGAACACCTATCATTTTTCCATCAGAGTCAGCATAGAAGTTTTTAATTCCAGGAATATAATTATCTGCATCTACTTTAATTCCATATTTCTCAGCCATATCTTCAAAACCAATAACAACGCCATTTTTAACTTGGGCTACCATAATTGCAGCACCAGCATCGTAAACCTGTGAATAATGTGGTTGGTCTCCCGCTCTAAATGCAGCTATAGTTGCCGCCATGTTATCTTCATAACTTCCTTTACCTGTAGGAATGACGGTGTATTCATCTTGTGAAGCATTAAATCTATTTGCAATTTCAATAATTACATCACCAAGAAATCCACTATTTCCATACCACCAATGAATTTCTGTCTTTGAATAACTGTGTGATGTAAAAGAGAAAGTAAATAGAATTGTTAAAACACTCAATATTTTTTTCATTTTACCTCTTTGTTTATTTATTATTCATTATGAATAAATTATTTATATTAAAGTATCGTTAAATTTTGATTACTTAAATGTAAAAATATATAATGTTTCTAAAAGAGGTTGTATATTTTAAAACAAATCATAATTAAAATGTCTAAAATATTCGATTTATTCATAATAGGTGGCGGTATAAACGGTGCAGGTATTGCAAGGGATGCTGCGGGTAGAGGTTTATCAGTTTGTTTAGCTGACAAAGGTGAGATTGGTGGAGCAACTTCATCCTGGTCAACGAAATTAATACATGGTGGTCTTCGTTATTTAGAAAATTATGAATTCAAATTAGTTAGAGAATCTTTAAAAGAAAGAGAAATTGTTTATAAAATTGCTAAACATATTTCAAAACCCATTCCTTTTATAATTCCTTATGCAGATAAAATTCGACCAGCCTGGTTAATTAAAATTGGTTTATTTTTGTACGATAATTTAGGTGGCAAAAGTAATATACCAAAATCAAAAACATTTGATCTTAGAAAAAAATTTTCAAATATTCTTAAAGAAAAATACAAAACCGGTTTTCAATATTTTGATATACAAATTGACGATAAAAAATTAACGAAATTAAATACCAAAGATGCAAAAAGAAATAACGCTAAAATACTAGAATACAACAAAGTTAAAAAAGCTGAAATTATTGGCAATGAATGGATTATTAGTCTTGAAAATGGTGAAAAAGTAAAGTCAAAAATTTTGATTAATGCATCTGGACCATGGATAAATGAAACCTTAAATAAAAATATAAAAATTAAATCTAAGAAAAAAATTAGATTGGTTAAAGGAAGTCATATTATTACAAAAAAATTGTACAAAGAAAATGTTGCGTTCACATTTCAAAATACTGATAAAAGAATAATATTTGTAATACCTTACAAAGGGAAGTTTTCTTTAATTGGAACAACTGAAGAAGAGGTGAAATCACCTGAAAATAAAGGAATATCAAAAAAAGAAATTAGATATTTAATTAGTTCAGTAAATAATTACTTAAAAAAACAAATAACATCAAAGGACATCTTAGATACATATTCTGGGATAAGACCTCTAATTGAAGATTTTAAAACAGCCTCAAAAGTCACAAGAGATTATGTTTTTGATCTAAAAATTATAAAAAAATTACCTTTATTGAATATTTATGGAGGAAAACTTACCACCTACAGAAAATTGTCTGAAAAAGTCCTTATTGATCTTGAAAAATTTTTACCTAAAACAAAAAAAGGTCCATGGACACACAAAAAGAAGCTTTTTTAATTTCCATAGTCTTAAAAAATGCTTTTCATTAAGTAATTTTATTTAATTCTAGTTTGAATTATTTTGATAATTTTAGGTAAATCTTTAATTGTATCTATTACATAGTGAGCGCCTACTTTCTTAAATTTATTCTTGATCTTTTTTCTAAATTTAGTTTTATCTTTAAAAGAAAGTCTATTAAATTCGACTTCTGTTTTACCAAATTCATTACCTGAAAATATAACACCCACTACCCACATCCCAGCATTTACTCCCTCTAACAATCCAGGAATAGTGTCATCAACTTTTATACAATTTGATCCCTTGGTAATATTTAATTCAGAAAAAATTTTATATATTATTTCAGCTGAGGGTCTTCCAATTTTTGTGTATGAAGAACTATATGACACATCAGGTATAAATCTTTGTTTTTTTAGTTCTGGCAATATAACATTTAGAATTTCTTCTGAATATCCGGTATTGATTCCTATTTTTATTTTTTTGTTTTTTATAAAATCTAAAGTTTTTTTACTTCCTGATATAAATTTTGAATGTTTCTTAATTATTTTTTTTAATTCTGGATTAAAAAGTTTAAACAATTTATCAATATCTTTATCTGTTGGTTTTGATTTAAATTTTTTTTTCCACTGCGAATTAATTTTTCTTGTTGTTAGCAATGCTTTTATATGGGCTCGTTTTTCAATACCCATTGGTCCTATGGCTTGTTCTCGTGTAATTTTAATTCCAAACCTATCAAATAATTCTATAAGAACTTGAGATGGCGCAAGGCTTCCAAAATCTATTAATGTGCCAGCTAAATCAAATACAATTCCTTCTATATTGGAATTTTTCATATGTTTTTTTTCGAATCTTTTAATTAAAATTTAATATTTGAAATTAATCATATCTTTAATTGAATAATAATACTGATTTTATTGCTGTTTATTTTGATTTTAACTTGTTTTATTAATGTTACAAAAATATTACAGATTTATTACATATGCTGAAAATACTAAATTTCTTATTGATAATTTCAACAGTATGTTTGACTTCAGCAGCAAAAGCAAATGAGTTAGATTTAAACAAACTTTTGAGTAAGTTAAAAGATTGTAATACACAAAGTGATGCAAAAATTTTAGAAAAAAGCATATGGAATTTGTGGGAAACACATCCATCTAATTTTCAATTAACTATTGATTTAAAAGAAGGTTCAAGACTAGTTCAAAATGGAAATTATATAAGGGCATATAGGATTTTTAGTAAAATTATAGAAAAAGATCCTAATTGGGCTGAAGCTTGGAATAGACGTGCAACATCTTTATATTTTATGGGTAAGTATAAAAAATCACTTAGAGATATTGATATGGTCTTAAAACTTGAAAGCAGGCATTTCGGTGCTCTAATTGGAAAAGGACAAGTATACATGGAAATGAAAGATTACGAAAAAGCCTACACTAGTTATTTAGAAGCTTCATATATAAACCCAATGAATACTGATACAATAAATCAAATAAACAAAGTCTCTAAATTAATTAAAGAAAAAACAATATAATTACTTTATCTGTAAAATATCTTTAATATTATTAAAATATAATAACTTATGAATTATTTGAAAAATATTAAGCTTACAAATAATATAACTTTAATTAATAAGCCATTCAAAAAAAAAGAATATTATCATTTCTTAAAAACCTCTGATTTATCTTTGGTAGTTGCGGAAATTAAGAAAAACGTTTTTGTTCTAGTTAGTCAAAAAAGAATTCCAGTTAATAAAATCAACTATGAATTTCCATCTGGTATGATTGATAAAGGAGAAAATTCTATAAGTGCTGCTTGTAGAGAATTTTATGAGGAAACAGGATATAAAATATTAGGAAGACCAAAAAAATTATTTACAATTAATTGTGAGCCAGGAAGGTTAACAACTAAAATATACTGCTATTATTCAAATAGAATAATTAAAAAAAAAGGACCTGAGAAAGCTATTAAAATTCATTTTCTGTCTAAAGAAGAAATAAACAAATTAATTTTAAATGAAAAATTTTGTAATGCCTCTCATGTGGCTTCATTTTTTAAAGTTATAAAGGTGCCTACAAAGTAAGCACCTTTTATAAGAGAAAATAATGATTTCGTTAATGTAATTAATGATGAAATATTACTGATAAATTAATAAAATATTAAATCTAATTTAAATTAACATTAAATTAATTTGAATAAATTACCCTAGGATCTAAAAATAATTCTCTTGCTAAAGCTTTGAATTTTTTCGTAACTTGTTTTGAGATTATCTCTTGATGCTGCGAAGGTATTTTTAAAAAAACAGCATTTCCTCTTTTATAAAGTTTAAATTCTTCTAAAAAAATTGTAGATATTGATGTAAGAGAATTAGCAAATCTTAAGGCTGCACCAACTTGTTTGCATGAATATATCTCGTTGTTATTTAAAAACGTTAAGTATTCTATCTTTGGGTTGTATTTTATACTGCAATATCTCCAGTAACAAGAAAGTGCCAATTGTATTCTTTCTTTATGTGAAAGTTTTAATAAAGGCGTATTTAATGTTTCTTGAAAAACCAACTCTGCTTTTTGGAATGCTCCCAAACCCCAATCCATATGACTTAGTACGCAAGATAGATGAAGCAATTTTTGATTAAAATGCTCATTTCCCTCAAATATAGGTTTTATAAAATCAAAATATTTCTTATATGTAGATCCTAAATCGCCTCTTTTTTTTGAAATATGCTCTAATGATTTATTAAAAACAAAATTACTATCTGAGTTTTTAAATAAATCTTTGGCAAGAGATCCTTCTCTAATACCGCTAATTGAGCAAATAACATTTTTTGGATTTGCTATGTTCATAATTTCTTCTAGAATTATTGAGCTATAAGGAAGATAAGGCGTTCTAGACTTTGATATGTATTCAACTGATTTCAATTTAGATTTATTAAATGAAGAAATTTTTTCTAAAAATTTTTTAAGTTTTTCATTTTCTACTGAGTATTGATGAATAATATGGACTGGATATTCATTTTGAAATAAGTGTAATTTAAACAAAGCTCTCCACGTACCTCCCACCAAATATAAATTATTAAATTTTTTTTTAGATAACCATTTTTCATCTCTTAAAAGATTTTTGAGATATTTAGGTAAATTTCTTTTTTTAACAATAGGATTGTTGATTAACCTTAATACACCAACTGGAAGTGATGTTTTATTTGTTACAACATTGTTTTCAACTCTAGCAAGCTCTAAACTTCCACCACCTAAATCAGCAACAAGTCCATCCACATTCTCAAATCCAATTTTAACGCCTTCAGCTGATGATTCAGCTTCTTCTTCACCAGTTAAAATATTTATATTTTTTTTAAATAAGTATTCTACTTCTTCAATAAAGGGCTTTGCGTCTGTAGCTTCTCTTAATACAGCTGTTGCAATAATTTTAAGGTTATTAATTTTTGAAACATTAAGAATTTCTGAAAATCTTTTTAAAACTTTTAAAGCATATATCTTGCCTGATTTATGAAGTTTTTTTGATTTATCTAAGTTTTTACCAAGTTCACAAACTGCTTTTTCATTAAAAAAAGGTACTCTAGATGATGTAAAATCATCGTAAATTAACATTCTTATAGAATTTGAACCTATATCAATAATAGCTAATTTTGATTGTCTTAATTTTAAATTTTGCTTATTTTTAATTACTTTAAGTTCCATCTTTAACCAACCTTAAGTTTAATTTTTTAGGTTTAATTTTTAGTTTTGCCTTTCCTCTTCCTGATAAACTTGGATTATTCATGAAATAATCATGTGCAGAAAAAGAATCTTTTCGACTATATTTAATTTTTTGATAATTTCCATTAGGATAAAGTTCCCAGCTCTGATTCGTGTCTAGATAATTGGCCATCATTATTTGGTCTAAAACCTGTTCATGAACAGTTTGATTTTCAATTGGCACGAGAAGTTCGACTCTTCTATCTAGATTTCTTGGCATCAAATCTGCAGATGAAATATAAACTTTTGCATTTCTGTTAGGCATTAATTTTCCATTTGCAAAACAATATATTCTTGAGTGTTCAAGAAATCTTCCAATGATACTTTTTACAATAATATTTTCCGATTTATTTTTAATACCAGGTCTTAAACAACATACACCTCTTACAAATAAAGAGACTTTTACACCGACACTAGAAGCCTCATAAAATTTATCAATTATTTGTGAATCAACTAATGAATTCATTTTAGCCCAAATCTCAGCGTGTTTCCCTTTTTTTGCATTACTTATTTCCTTATCTATATTCTGATTTAAAGTTTTTCTTAAATTTACAGGTGAAATGGAAATTTTATTTAAATTTCTTGGTTTAGAATATCCAGTCACGTAATTGTAGAATTTTTCTACATCTGCAGCCATTTTTTTATCAGAGCTAAATAGAGATAAGTCTGTGTATATTTTTGCATTTACAGGATGATAATTGCCAGTACCTAAATGGAAATATGTTTGAATTTTACCACCCTCACGTCGATGTATTAGTGATGATTTAGCATGTGTTTTGTATTTTGCAAAACCATAAACAATTTGAACTCCAGCTTTTTCAAGACTTCTTGCCAGCTGTATATTTGCTTCTTCATCAAATCTAGCTTTGATTTCAATTAAAGCAGTAACTGTTTTGCCATTTTCGGAAGCGCTAATTAATGCTTTAACAATTGGTGAATCTAAAGTAGTTCTGTACAAAGTTTGTTTAATAGCAATTACTTTTTTATCCATAGCAGCTTGATTTAAAAATTCAATTACAGCATCAAAAGTCTCAAATGGATGATGAACTATTAGGTCTTTTTTCTTAATTGTCTCAAAAAAATTATTATTGTATTCTTTTAATCTTTCTACTTCTCTTGGTGTAAAGTTTTTAAATTTTAATTTAGAATTTTTAATTTTACAAATTTGGTCTATATCCTGGATTCCAACTAAACCTGCTACTTCATAAATATAATTTGGATTAATTTCTAATTTATTTGTTATAAATTTTACAAGTTCTTTGTCGCTTTTTTCTAAAATTTCTAATCTAACAATATCACCAGTTCTTCTTCGCTTTAATGCTAGTTCAAATGATCTGACTAAATCCTCAGCCTCTTCTTGAATTTCTACATCACTATCTCTTATTACTCTAAATATCATTTTCTTTTCTAATAAATGATCTGGAAAAATTTCAGAGGCAAAGTAACCAATAACATCGTCTAGAACCAAAAATTTCTTAAATGATTTTCCTCCATCTATTTCAATAAATCTTGATAAAGCTTTAGGAATTACGATAATTGAATTAAGAATTCTCTTTTTTTTCTTTTTCTTCAGCTTCATAACTAAAGCTCTACCTTGATTAATAATAAATGGAAAAGGATGAGAAGGATCAATCGCTGATGGTGTAAGTAGAGGATAAATTTCTTCGTTAAATATTTCTAATAATTTCTTTTTTTCTTTTGTGTTAAGGTTTTCTGGCTTAGTCAATAAAATATTATTTCTCTTCAGCTGATTTGATAGATTATTAAATATGGTATTTTGTTTATTTAATAGATTTTTTGTATCATTAATAACCATCTCCATCTGTTCTTCAGGTGTTAGTCCATCTGAACTTAGTGAGTCGACTTCTTGTTTAATTTGACTGTATAGTCCAGCAACTCGAACCATAAAAAATTCATCTAAATTAGAGCCTGCAATAGATAAAAATTTTACTCTCTCATAAAGAGGATTTTCAATATTTTGCGCCTCTAACAGAACTCTATCGTTAAATTTTAACCATGATAATTCTCTATTTATATAATTGGATTTAAGCTCTTCTTTGTCTTGTTTTTTTAATGCAGTCATATATTTAGATTTAATGCGCGAATTATATGTCATGAGACATGCAAAATCTAGTTGGGAAGACCCAAATTTAAGTGATTTTGAAAGACCACTAAATAAAAGAGGCATCAAAAGTGCAAAAATTATAAGTGAATTTTTTGTTAAAAAAAAATACTCCTTTGACTACGTGCTTTTATCTTCATCAAAAAGAACAAAAAAAACTCTAAATTTAATACTGAATAAAATAAATAAACCAAAAAAAATTAAAAGTTCCTCAAAACTCTATTTGGTTAATGAAAATGAAATAATAGCTAATATAAAAAATATCCATAAAAAGTTTAAGAAAGTATTGATAATAAATCATGAGCCTGCTCTTAAAAATTTAGTTATAAAATTAACTAAAAATAAAGATAATAGTAATTTTAAACTATTAAATTATAAATTCCCAACTTGTGCATTTGCTAAAATAGTTTTCGATACGAATGATTGGATAAATATTGAAGAGAAAGGAATTATTTCTGAATTTGTAAGGCCTAAAGATTTAGTTATCTAACGAATAGCCTGCAGATCTCACTGTGCGAATTAAATTTTCTAATCCACTAACATTTAAAACTTTTCTCAATCTTCTTATGTGAACATCAACCGTTCTACTTTCTACATAAATATTTTCACCCCAAACATTATTTAGTAATTGTTCTCTTGAATAAACTCTTTTTGGATTTTTAATAAAAAAATCTAATAATTTAAATTCTGTGGGTCCCAAAATTATTTCCTTATCATTTCTATAAACTCTTTTTGCTAATCTATCAATTTTAAGGTCTTTAAATTCCACAACATCAGTTGATGACAAAGGTTTAGCCCTTCTTAACAAAGATTTAATTCTTGCATTTAATTCTTTTTGGCTAAATGGTTTAGTGACGTAATCATCGGCTCCAGTTTCAAATGCTTTTAATTTATCTTCCTCCTCTCCTTTTGCAGTAAGCATAATAATTGGAATGTCATTATATTTTTTATCCCTTTTTAACTGTTTACATATTTCAACACCTGATAAATCTGGCAACATCCAATCTAATAAGATTAAGTCTGGCATTTTTTGTTTTATTGATTTTAAAGAGTCCTCTCCATTTTCACTTGAAGAAACCTTATGACCTTCTTTTTCTAAATTATATTTTAATAAGGTTGAAATTGGCGCCTCATCTTCTGCAATAAATATGTGTGCACTCATTACTTTGTTAATTCTGAATCGCTACCCTTGGGTCTTTCACCCTCTAAATAATCACCTGTAACTAAATAATATACTTGCTCAGCAATGTTTGTTGTATGATCTCCTATCCTTTCAAGGTTTTTAGTAACAAATAAAAGATGTGAGCCATATTCAATATTTTCCATATTTGATTTAATTAATGAGATGACTTCTTCCATACATTTATTTGTTAAATCATCAACTTGTTCATCACTCTCCCATACTGTTTGAGCTACATCGCTTGATCTACTTAGATAAGAGTCTAAAACAATTTTTAATTGTTTTTGAACCAAAATGCAGATTCTACTCATTGCTTCAATTAAATTATTTGGCAAATGCGTATTTATAAGTTTTGTTCTTTTTGCAATATTTTTGGCAAGATCACCTATTCTTTCTAAGTCTGAAGACATCTTTAGAGCTGCAACTGTTTCTCTAAGATCCACAGCCATTGGTTGTCTTAAAGCAATTAAATTTACTACCTCATTCTCTATCTGAGACTCAAAATTATCTATAACCATATCTGAATTTATAACATCATCAGCAAGGTTATGATCATTTGTTGATATTGCTTTCATTGCATTACCTAAAGCGGTTTCGCAATTTGCCCCCATTTCAACTAAATCATTGTTTAATTTTTTTAATTGGTCTTCGTAAGATTTTACTGTGTGTGGTTTTTCATTCATTATCCAAACCTTCCTGTTATGTAATCCTGCGTTTGTTGTTGAGTCGGATTCTTGAATATCTTATCAGTAGAACCTACTTCAATCAATTTGCCAAGGTGAAAAAAACCAGTATTTTGAGAGACTCTTGCAGCTTGGGACATTGAGTGAGTAACAATTATTATAGTATGTTCCTTTCTTAATTCATCAATTAGCTCCTCTATTTGTGCTGTCGCAATTGGATCAAGAGCTGAACATGGCTCATCCATGAGTATTACCTCTGGCTTAATTGATATTGTTCTTGCAATACAAAGTCTTTGTTGTTGTCCACCTGATAAACCAGTACCTGGTTCGTGAATTCTGTCTTTTACCTCTTCCCAAAGTGCTGCTTTTCTCAAACTCTCTTCAACAATATTATCCATTTCACTTTTAGATTGAGCTATCCCATGTATCTCAGGTCCATAAGAAATATTCTCATAAATGGTTTTTGGAAAAGGATTTGGTTTTTGAAAAATCATTCCAACTTTTTCTCTAAGCCTTACAACATCTGTATCTTTTTGATTTATGTCATAGTCATTAATTTTTACGACACCACTGACTTTACAAATATCGATCACATCATTCATCCTATTTAAACATCTTAAGAATGTTGATTTACCACAACCAGAAGGTCCAATAAGAGCAGTTACTTTATTTGCTTCGATATCCATATTGATATCAAATAAAGCTTGTTTCGCTCCATAATAGACATCAACATTTTTTGCTTCTATTTTATTCATATTTTAGTTCCATTTCTTTTCAAATTTATGTCTAATTAATTGTGCTCCTAAATTCATAAATATTAGGAAAAATAATAATACCATTATGCAAGCAGACACTTTTTCTACAAATCCTCTTTCGGCACTCTCTGCCCATATATAGATTTGAACAGGCAAGCTAGCTGCTGGATCCATAGGGGTTCCTGGTATTGTGTTAACAAAAGCAACCATTCCAATTAATATTAAAGGCGCTGTTTCACCTAATGCTTGAGCTAAGCCAATTATAGTACCTGATAAAGTTCCAGGTAAAGCCAAAGGCACGGTATGATGCATCGTCGTTTGCATTTTGCTAGCTCCCATTGCTAAAGCTGCTTCTCTTATACTGGGTGGAACAGCCTTCAATGATGCTCTGGCTGCTATTATAATTGTTGGAAGAGTCATTAATGAAAGGGTTATACCTCCAACTAAGGGTGTTGATCTAGGTAAACCAAATACAGCCAATAAAACACCTAATCCTAACAATCCAAAAACAATTGAAGGAACTGCTGCTAGATTATTGATATTTACTTCAATAAAATCTGTAAATCTATTTTTTGGTGCAAATTCTTCTAGATAAACTGCAGCTAGTAAGGCAACAGGAAAGGCAATTGACAGACAGACAAGTATGGAAAATAATGAACCCATAAATGAGCTTGCTATCCCCGCTAACTCAGCTTCTCTAGAATCAGCATTTGTAAAAAAACTGGCATTAAATTCACTTATAATTCTTCCATCTTCATTTAATTTATCAAAAATTTTTAATTGATAATCAGATGCTCTTCTTCTATTTTCAGGTATATCTCTTGGATAATTTCCTTTAAATACTTGATCTAAGTCGTCAGAGGCTGTTAATTTTACATCAACTGTTTTTCCAAAGCTATCAGGATTGTCTAGAAGATAATATTTTAATTCTCTCTCAAAAGTAAATGCAAACATTTTTTTTAATTCCATAATTTGATCCTCACTTGCATCTGGATCGAGAGTGATAAATGTTTCTATCCCAAACTCATAAAAGTCTGCATCATTAATATCTTCGGTTGTTGGTTTTTTATCTGGATCCAAATATAATAAATCTGCATTATAATTGACTGGTATTACCAACCATGTTTTTTGAAATGCTGTGTAACCAGTAGAAAATATCTTTGTTAGAAATACCACTAGAAATAATAAAGCCATAAATATTGCAGCTTTACCGTAAAATTGAAATCTTTTTTCAGCTTTGTATCTTTTAATTAAACGTTCTTCTTTATTCATATTTCTCTCTATATTTTTTCACAACAGATAAGGCAACAATATTTAAAACTAAAGTAACTATAAATAAACTTAATCCCAATGCAAAAGCTGCTTGGGTTTTCGGATCCCCAAATTGTTGATCACCAATTAAGATAACAACAATTTGAGCAGTTATTGTTGAAGTGGACTCTAACGGATTAAGAGTTAGGTTTGCTGCCAACCCTGATGCCATTACAACAATCATTGTTTCACCAATAGCTCTAGAAACACCTAATAAAATAGATCCAACAATTCCAGGTAAAGCAGCTGGAAAGATTACTCTTTTTATTGTTTCAGATTTTGTTGCTCCCATGGCATAGCTACCATCTCTAAGATTTTGAGGAACACTTGTAATTACGTCGTCACTTAAGCTTGATATAAATGGAATAATCATAATTCCCATAACACCACCGGCTGCCAGTGCGCTTTCTGCTGACACCTCTAATCCTAATGATAATCCAAGGTCTTTTAAAAAAGGTCCAACTGTTAAAGCAGCAAAAAAACCATAAACAACAGTTGGAATTCCTGCTAAAATTTCAATGACAGGTTTCGCATATTGTCTTAAACGTTTGCTCGCATATTCCGCCATATAAATACCACTTAACAAACCAATTGGTATTGCAACACACATTGCAATCAAAGCTATAAAAAAGGTGCCTGCAAATATCGGAACCGCACCAAAAGTATCACTATACATTGATGGATCAAGTGCTTCACTTGCATCTCGAACAAAAGCTTTTGCAGGATACCAGTGCATTCCAAATACAAAATCAAATAGTGGGATAACTTGAAAAAATTCTATTGTTTGAAACAAAAGGGAAAAAATAATACCAATGGTTGTTAATATCGCTGCCAGTGATGATAAAAAAAATACTCCTTTAAGAAATATTTCAACTGGTTCTCTTGTTTTAGTGTTGTTTGAAATCTTTGTATACGCATAACCTGTTGATGCAATTAATAATGATAAAACTATAACGACCTTAGACCACTTTGCTATGTCTCTAAAGTTTAAATATTTTTCTGCTGATCTTTGTAACTCTGCAGTAAGTTCTCCTGAATACTGGTTTCGAGAAAGTGATTTTACTTTTTCATAAAATAAATTCAACTCTCCTTCTAGAAGTCCTTGCGAAGAATAATCACTAAGTATAAAAAATCTTACTATGCTAGGTTCAAATATCGACCATAAAGCATACAAAAGAAAAGCGGGTGCGCCACACCATATAGCAAGATAGTACCCATAAAATTTTGGAAGAGCTGTTAACCGTTTGTTAGATTGAATTAAAATAGCTTTTTTTCTTCCAAAGAAGTAACTGGATAAAGCTAAAAGAACGATTGTTAAAAATATTACTGAATTCAATTATTGGCTCCTTTAGATTTATACAAAAAAAAGGGCCCAATTAATAGGGCCCCTTTTGAGTTTGTTAACAAATATTATATTACTCCATTGACATTGCAGTAAGAGCTTTCGAATTATCTCTAACTGTTCTGTAAGTTGCTTTATCAAGTGGAACAAGTCCTATTTCCGCTAAGTAACCTCTTTTACCAATAGCTTTAGTTGTAGTGAATTCTTTTACAAATTCATGTAATCCTGGAATTACACCAACATGAGCTTTTTTTACGTAAAAGAATAATGGTCTAGCAACAGCATAACTATAGTCTTGGATAGATTCTAGTGATGGTTGACCACCTTCTATACTTGCAGCTTGCAATTTATCTCTTGCGGCTAAGAAGTAACTAAATCCAAAGAAACCAAACATTTCTTTGTCTTCCGATAATTTTTGAATAATTAAACTATCATTCTCTCCAACTTCAATAGCAGCACCATCTTCTCTGTAAAGTTTTTGTGGTTTTTTATATTTTTTATTTCCAGCTTCGAAACCTGCTTTGTATAATGCTTTAGCCTCTTTAGGCATACCTTTTTTCATTACTAACGAATTCCAAGCATCTCTTGTTCCGGATGTTCCTGGGGGAATCATAACTGAAATCTTTTGTTTTGGTAAACTTGGATCTATTTGATCCCATGTTTTGTATATGTTGTCTACTAATTTACCATCAACAACTGAGTGTTTTGCTAAAGCTTTCCAAAGTTGTTCTTTAGTGAAGTTTACTGGTTCAGCGTCAACACTGTATGCTAAAGTAATACCATCGTTACCGATAATAACTTCAACAATTTCATTAACACCATTTTTTTTGCAAAGAGCTTTTTCTTTATCTTTCATTGCTCTTGATGCATTTGTTATATCAGGGTGAGCTTCTCCTACACCTGCACAAAATAATTTTGCACCACCACCTGTACCAGTTGACTCGATTACTGGTGTTTTAAATCCAGTTTGCCCGAATCTTTCAGCAACTATTGTTGCGTAAGGGAATACAGTAGATGATCCAACTATTTTGATTTGATCTCTTGCTTGAGCAATAGTGGCAACAGAAATGGCAACTATTGAAGCAAGGACTATAGTTAGTTTTTTCATTTTTAATATCCTTTCGTGAATTAAATTTAATTAACGACTCGCTTAATAAATTTTATTGAGGACTCTAGTATTACAAATTTGTTACAGTTTTGTTAAATAGGTAACTTTTTAGTTGTATTTTTTAGAGATGATTAAGGTATCATTATCTGCAGCTAAATCTCCTCGACAACGAATTGGGCTGACATTTTCACTTAGTGCTAAGCTCTTTGTTGGTCTTAAAGTAACTTCTAGTTGTATCATTGATATAAGGTCTTTTACTTGATTTTGATCATATTTCCATGAAGGCCAACTTGTGGGGGTAGAAAAAGTAGTAATTATATAACTTGAGGCCCTATTAAAATTATAATTACTCTCATTTTGTTTTCTTAACAAATGATCTCTTACAGAAAAGAAAATATTTTTACATCTATGCATGTCAGACATATAATTTTCTTTTTTTAAGTTTTTGTTCATTGGGATTGATACAATCAAATCAATTGTATCTCTCCAGAATGAAGTTAAAACCTCAGTATAGATATGATCAACATTTACTTTGTCAGATGGAAAATGTTTATTGACAGTGCTTTTCGTATTTTCTAAGTCATTTTTCATTCTAAAAATACCAATATCAAATACAGTAAGTTGTTGGTTTCTTAAAAGTGTTGTAATGTCTTTTTTATTAGAAACTTCAGAGTAAGAATTTGATATAAAATTAAAGAATAAGTAAGAAAAAATAAAAAAATTTATTATTATTTTTTTCATTTAACAACCTTATTTAAAAAATCCGTTATTTACAAATTAAATTATATTGTGAAAATTGTTAAATTATATGAAGTTTATAATTCACTGGGTAAATGAATGTTAATTTCGGTTCCTTTACCATTAAGATTTTTTATTTCGTAATCACCTCTATGTTGAGAAATTATATGTTTGACAATTGCAAGACCTAAACCTGTTCCACCAACTTTCCTGCTCTCTTCAACATCTACTCTATAAAATCTTTCAGTTACCCTGTTAATTTGATCCTCGGGAATTCCAATACCTTGATCAGATACAGATATTTTAATTCCTTTTGTTATGAGTTTCCCTTTGCTTGGAGAAGCTAATATATTTATAGTTGATTTTTCTTTTGAGTATTTAATAGCATTGTCTAATAAATTAGAAAAAACTGTTATTAATTTATCTTCATCACCAATAACATCACTTACATTACCTAAATTAATTTCAAGATTAATATTTTTTTCTTTTAAGCTAGTAAAATGAACATCTTTTACTTTTGTCAATACATTCTTCAAATTAACTGGTTTGTCAGGTCTTATATGCTCCTGGAGTTCAATTCTGCTTAATATTAATAGATCACTTATTAAATTTTCCATTCTTTTGCTTTGTGAAGAGATTATTTTAAGAAATTTTATCTTTGCTATTTCGTCATCTTTAGCAGGACCCTCTATTGTCTCTATAGCGCCTTTAATTGAAACAAGAGGAGTTTTTAATTCATGGCTAACATTAGCAACAAAGTCAGTTCTAAATTTTTGTGCTTTTGAAATTTCAGTAAGATCTTTTAAAAATAAAACAACAGAGTCTTTTTCTGTAAAAATTACAGTTGGTCCAGGAATCACATAAATTCTGTAATACTGATATGAAGGCAAATTTATTTCTAAATCTAAATTACTGGTTTTTTTTGAAGACTTAACTTCTCTGATTTTTTCATCTAGATTAGGATTTCTTAAAATTGTGCCGAGATGTGTATTTAAAATATTTTTACCAAATCTTTTTTCGGCACTTGGATTAGCATATTTTATAATATTTAATTTATCTAATGCTATAAATTGATCCTCTAATTCATCTAATATAAATGTTTTGCTATCATCCTTTTCATACTTTGAAATAATAATTTTATCATCAGTATTTTTTTTATTTCTGTTTGAATAAATTATTATTAGTAGAAATATAATTACACAGATTAATAGTATTTCAAAGAGGCCAATCATGATGTTCTAAAAGTTAAGTATATAATTAACATATTAAAAATTTAATATGCAATTATTTAAAATTTAGTTACTTAATTAGGGGAGATATTATTAATAAAAATTTCTGCGGTTTTATCCCAAGTAAAGTTTTTAGAGTATTCTAGGCACTTTTCTCTTTCAACTTTTAGAGCTTTCATTGCGGATTTTTCTAAATCCTCATCTAAACAATTAATTTCACTATCTTTGAAAATATCTTTAGGACCAGGAACAGGAAATGCTGCAACTGGTGTACCACAACTGAGGGATTCACATATTACAATTGCAAAAGTATCTGTTTTGCTTGGAAAGACAAAAACATCAGATGATGTAAAATATGAAGCTAATTCACCATTAGTTTTTTCACCCAAGAAGTGAGCATCTGGAAATTCTTTTTTTAACTTTTCAATATCTGGTCCTTTACCAACAAGAAGTTTTGTTCCTTCTAATTTTAGATTTAAAAAAGCACGAATATTTTTTTCAATAGCTACTCGACCTACATAAATCCATATAGGCCTTTTATATTCTAAATTGATTTTTTTTGGATTTTTAAACGATCCATGATCAGCACCTCTTGTCCAAACAACCATTTTACTTTCATCTACTCCAATTTGAATTAGTTCTTTTTTCATAGATTCGGTTGTAACCAAAATTTTTTCTGCTTTGTTATGAAAGTTGCTTAGGAATTTCTGTGATAATTTTTCAGGAACCCAAGGTAAATATAATTTCATATATTTATCAAATCTTGTGTGAAAACTTGTGGTAAACTTTAGATTATTTTTAAGACAATATCTTCTTGCCATAAATCCTAAAGGACCTTCGGTAGCTATATGTATGGCTGAAGGATTTATTTTTTTTATTAAATGACTTACTCTTGGCCAAATATTCACAGAAAGTCTTATTTCATTATATTTAGGCATTGGTACAGTGAAGAAAAGTTGGGGATTTAAATACTCAACTTCGTGACCCATTGCTTCAAGTTTTTTTCCTGTTTCATTTAAAGTTCTTACCACACCATTTACTTGTGGAAAATAAGCGTCTGTTACAATTAATATTTTCATTATGATGCCTTTTTCAGACCTGGAGTTTCAATTACTTCTTTATCTGAATTATTACGACTATCTGAAAATTCTTCTCTTAATTTATCCCAATAAATTATTTCAAACGTTCCATCAAAGTTTTCAACTAAGGCAGTACAAGACTCAACCCAGTCTCCACAATTTAAATAATTAACACCATCATAATTTTCATTTTGGGCATGATGAATATGCCCACAGATTATTCCATCAAATTTTTTTTTCTTTCCATATTCTGCAATTGTTTTTTCGTATTCTCCCATATATTTAACTGCATTTTTTACCTTATATTTAAGAAACTTTGCTAAAGACCACTGGCCTTTACCTCTTAGACGTCTAAAAAAGTTAATCACTACATTTAATTTCAATAGCATTTCATAGGCTATTGCGCCTAACTTCGACAACCATTTGGCATATCTCATAACACCATCCCAAGCATCACCGTGAACAACTAAATATTTTTTATTTAAAACAGACTGATGAATTACTCTATTGATCATTTTTATCTGTCCAAAATGCATAGGAATAAATTTTCGAAACACTTCATCATGATTACCTATAACGTAGTAAACTTCTGTTCCATGTCTTGCTTTTCTTAATATTTTTTGAATTACGTCATTATGTTCTTGTGGCCAATAAAAATTTTTTTGAAGTGCCCAAACATCTATTATATCGCCTACACAGTAAAGTTTTTCTGATCTTGTATTTTTAAAAAATTCAAGCAATTTATTTGCTTGGCAACCTTTAGTACCAAGATGCACATCTGAAATGAATATACTTTTGTATTTTAATATAGGTTTCATTTAATCCTTTTTTTTTAATTCAATTTGCACTAGAATCGTTTAATTCTTTGTGCCATAGTAATGTTAAAGAAATATTAAAATTTATTATGAAATATTGCATTATTTACAACAAAAACGCTTCCTCTGGCAGAAAATCTAAATTTATAAAAAAAATTTCTGATGAACTTTCTAAGTATAACGATGTTTCTTTTTTTGAAACTGAGAGCGTGGATAAAGCAGAGGCAGTATTTAAAAATATTTCTAAGTTAAATATAGATAGACTTGTAGTTGCTGGAGGCGATGGTTCAGTATCATTTGCAATAAACAAACTTATTAAAAATAATTTTGTTCCAAAAAAAGATTTTGCTATTGGTTATATACCAGCTGGAACTGCTAATTTACTTCAAGCTGAACTAAATATGAGTAAAAAAATAAGTAAAATTGTTCAAATTTTACAATCAAACAATTTAAAACAAACTAATTTAGTAAAAATCAATAATGATTATTTTATTTTAATGGCAGGTATAGGTTGGGATGCAACGATAGTCCATTCAATTAATAGTTCTCTAAAAAAACTGTTAGGTAAAATTATTTTTGGATATAAAGGATTGCAAAAATTTTTGTTAATGGAAAATCAAAAATTAAAAGTTAACATAGATGGTCAAAATCATATAGCTGACTGGGTGTTATGTTCTAATACCAATTATTATGCGGGTCACTACAAAATTAATAAAACAAATATATTTGATAACAAAATTATTACTTATGTATTCAAAGACCTTACAAGAATAAAAATACTTTATTATATTTATTTGATTATTTTTTTTGGAGATTTATCGAAGTCTACGAGTGTTATAACATCTTATTCCAGTGAGCTAAAAATTGATGGACAAGGAAAAAAAATTCCAATTCAAATTGATGGTGATAAATATCAATATTGTGATAACGTAGAATTAAGGAAATCAGGAAAATATTTTAACATATTAACAGCCTAACTTTTAAATAAGAGAATTTATCAAAAAATCATTTTACTAAGATATTTATTTTAAATATAACTATTATAAAATTACACAGGAGGTCATTATGAGTAAAAAGTTAAAGAAAAATGAAAAAAGAAAAAAAAAGGTTATCAAGTTAATAGAAAAACTTAAAAATAAGATCAATTTAAAAGAAAAAAAATTATCTAAAATTAATATTAAAATTGCAAGTATTGAAAAAAGAGTTGCTGAAAAAAAATCAAAAAAACTAGCTAAAAAGAAGACTATCGAGAGTTCCGCATCTGTAAATAATTAATTTCTAAATCTTCTTTCCCCTTTTTGTAATTAAAAAAGGGGAAAGTAGTTAATCAACAAAATTTTAAAATTAAGGGGAAATAAAGATGTTTTATAATTTAAAATTTTATTAGAATTTTATAATTAATGTTGATGACAAAAATATTTATAGATTATTACAATTTAATTAAGGTTTATTTGCTCTACCATAAATGTCTTGATATCTAACAATATCAGTCTCTTTTAGAATTGAACCAACTTGAGCTTCCATAATTTTTACAGGTTTTTTTCCAGGATTTTGTATTCTATGAATTGCTCCTAATGGAATAAATATATGCTCATCAGGTTTTTTATTAATAATATTTTTATTTAAAGTTATTCTTGGATTACCTTTTGTAACTAACCAATGTTCTGCTCTGTGATGATGTTTTTGAAGACTTAAAATACCTTTAGGTTTAACTGATAATTCTTTAATTAAAAACTCTTTTCCTTCGAATAAATTTAAATAACTCCCCCATGGTCTATAAAAAATATTCTTTTTCTTAAAGTGTTTTCTTTTATTTTTATCATATATCTTGAGTATCTCTTTCCAACTACCAAGATCAGACCAAGGTATATCTAGTTTAATAGCATTAATTTTATTTGTTTTCTCAAGTATTGCATAATCAAAAGATTTCTCGATTGATTTTTCAAAAGCTCTTTTATTTAAGTAGTAGGTATTATTTTTATATTTGCCTTTTTTAATTGCCTCAACACAACTTTTGTAAGTTTTATTTTGATATTTTTTAAAGTTATTAATAATTGAATCTTTTCTTAAATAAAACATGCCAGAATTCCAATAACCTTTTTTCTTAATTACTTCCTTTGCTTTTGATAATTTTGGTTTTTCAATAAATTTTGTAACTTTATTTATAGATTTAATTTTTTTAGTTAAAAAATATCCATATTCACTTGATGGGTTTGTAGGTTTTATTCCAAAAATAAATAAATTTTGATTATCTAAATTTGGTTTATTTTTTAAAAGGGATTTATTTAAAATATTAGACCTGTCAATTAAATGATCTGCTGCAAAAAACATTAATGGTTGCTCTAATGGAATATCCTTTATCAAAGCTGAAGCAAGGATTGCTGGAGCGGTATTTTTTTTAGCTGGTTCTAAAACTATTTTAAACTTTTTTATTTTACTTTTTTTTAAAGCTAATTTGACTTGTTTTAAGTATTTTAGATTTGTGCTGATTATAGGAAAATCAAAAATTGGTTTATTTATTCTCTCTAAAGTTTTTTGAATTAAACTCCATCCGCCAAAATCAATAAATTGTTTTGCTTGATGTTTTTTTTTATCTGGCCAAAGTCTTGTTCCTGCGCCACCACAAAGTATTACAGGTCTAATTTTCATTAAATATCAGCGTACGTTCTAACCTCGTTTTTACCACCTGGATGAGTTGGTGCACCTTTATAAGCAGGACCAACCGTTTGTGCATATTTCCATAATGTTCCATTACCAAAATTCACTTTTCTTGGTTTCCATTTTTTGCGTCTTGCACTTAATTCCATCTTTGTAAGCCTTACGTTAATTGTGCCCTTTTTAGCGTCTATATCGATGATATCCCCATTCCTTAAAAGGGCTATAGGACCGCCTACGGAGGCCTCAGGGCCCACATGACCGATGCAAAAGCCTCTAGTAGCCCCAGAGAACCTACCGTCTGTAATGAGGGCTACTTTCTCCCCTTTCCCTTGACCGTAGATTGCTGCAGTTGTTTGAAGCATTTCTCTCATTCCAGGACCTCCTATTGGTCCCTCATATCTGATTATAATGATGTCTCCATCTTTGTATTTTCTGTTTATTACCGCTTTGTAAGCAGACTCTTCATTATCAAAACATCTGGCTCTTCCTGTAAATTGTAATTTTTTCAAACCTGCAATTTTTACAATTCCACCTTCTGGTGCTAAATTTCCTTTTAATCCAACAACTCCTCCTGTTGGTGAAATTGGATTTTTATAAGATCTCATTACTTTTTGATTAGTTCTAAATTTAACATTTTTTAAATTTTCTCTCATTGTTCTGCCTGTAACCGTCATACAGTCTCCGTGAATGTAACCACCATCCATTAGAGTTTTTAATAACATTGGGACTCCTCCTGCTTCCCACATATCTTTTGCAACATATTTTCCACCAGGTTTTAAATCTGCAAGATAAGGTGTTCTTTTAAAAATTTTTGCAACATCCATTAAATCAAACTTTATACCAATTTCATTTGCGATAGCTGGTAGGTGCAATCCTGCATTTGTTGATCCACCTGTTGCTGCAACAATTGTTGCTGCATTTTCGAGAGCTTTTCTTGTTACTATGTCTCTAGGTCTAATATTTTTTGCTAACAAATTCATTACAGCTTTACCGCTGTCTATTGCATATTTATTTCTTTCTAAATATGGCGCTGGCGTTCCTGCTGAGAAAGGTAAAGCTAATCCTATTGCCTCAGAAACACATGCCATTGTGTTTGCAGTAAATTGTCCACCACAAGCACCTGCGCTTGGACATGCTTTTAATTCTAATTTTCTTAATGCATGAGCTGTCATTTTTTTTGATGTATATTTTCCAACACCTTCAAATACATCTACAACAGTTACATCTTTACCATTAAATCTCCCAGGTAGAATTGATCCACCATATATAAATACACTTGGAATATTTAAACGTACCATCGACATCATTAAACCAGGTAATGATTTATCACAGCCCGCTAATCCAACTAATGCATCATAACAATGTCCTCTAACCGTAAGTTCAGTTGAGTCTGCTATTACATCTCTTGATATTAATGATGACTTCATTCCTTCATGACCCATTGCAATACCATCAGTTACTGTAATAGTACAAAATTCTCTTGGAGTTCCGCCTGAAGCTTTAACTCCTTTTTTAACTGATTGAGCTTGTTTCATTAAATTTATGTTACAAGGAGCGGCCTCATTCCATGTTGAAACAACACCAACAAATGGTTTTGCTACATCTTTTTCGGTTAGATCCATTGCATAATAAAATGATCTTTGAGGGGCTTTATCAGCACCTATTGTTGTGTGTCTACTTGGTAATTTCTTTTTATTAAATTTTTTCATTATAAACCTTTAAGAGTTAATTCTATTTTTTTAACATTTTTTTCAAGATTAGCAAAGTTGCTTTTCTCCTGCTCTACTATATTTTGTGGTGCACGATCTACAAAGGATTTATTTGACAATCTAACATCAATTTTTTTCATCTCTTCACTAATTTTTGTAATTTTCTTTTCTAGTGTTGATTTGATCATATTTAAATCAACATCTTCATCAAAATATAATTTAAATAACTCACCACTTATGACTATACTTGCTGAAGGTTTGTCTAAATCTTTTTCATGAAAATTTTTAATTCTTCCATTTTTTTTCATTATATTTTCATTAGAAGATAAAAAGTTTTTATATTCTTTGTTTGTATTTTCTGTTGAAATTTCAATAAATGATCCAGGACTTATATTTAATTCATTTTTAAATGATCTAATTGATGTAATAAAATTGATGATATTATTTATCTCATCATTAGATTTTTTTTCATGATAATCATCTTCTAGCCAATTGGCATGCATCAAGTAATCTTTTCCATCTTTATCTAGCTTATTACTTAACCATATCTCTTCGGTTACAAATGGAATAAATGGATGAAGTATTATTAAAATTTCCTTAAAAACAAATGATGATGTTTGTCTTAACTCCTTAATATCTTCCTCATTTTCAGAGTTTAAAACAGTTTTGGATAACTCTAAATACCAATCACAAAATGAATGCCATACAAATTGATAAATAATTTTAGCTGCTTCATCAAATCTATAGTTTTTTAAACTATTTTCTGTGTCGTTTTTAACTTTTACAAGCTCAGATAGTATCCACTTATTAATTGTTAAGTTTATATTTTCAGGTTTTTTCACATCACCAAAATCACACTTATTTTGTGTTAAAAAGTTATTTGCATTCCAAATTTTATTTAAAAAATTTCTGTAACCTTTAACCCTGTCTTCAGATAATTTTACATCTCGACCTGGTGATGCCATTGATAAAAGTGTAAATCTCAATGCATCTGCACTATATTTCTCAATTAATTCTAAAGGATCAATTACATTGCCCTTAGATTTAGACATTTTTTGACCCTTTTCATCTCTAACTAAAGCATGAACATATATATTTTTAAAAGGTTCCTTATCTAAAAACTGAGTTCCCATCATTATCATTCTAGCAACCCAGAAAAATATGATATCAAAACCAGTAACAAGAACACTTGTTGGATAAAATTTTTCAACTTCTGGAGTTTTTTCTGGCCAACCTAAAGTCGCAAATGGCCATAGACCTGATGAAAACCAAGTGTCTAGAACATCTTCATCTCTTTTTAATTCCACATCTTTTGAATAGAAATCTTTTGCTTTTTTTTTGCACTCATCCTCATTTTCAGCTACAAATATTTTTCCATCAGGTCCGTACCATGCTGGAATTTGATGTCCCCACCATAATTGACGAGAAATACACCAAGGCTCAATATTATTCATCCATTGAAAATATGTTTTTGACCAATTTTCAGGAAAGAATTTAGTTTTACCATTATTTACTACTTCTTTTGCTTTAATTGCTAAAGTTTTAGCATCAACAAACCATTGTTCTGTTAAATAAGGTTCAATAATAGAATTAGATCTATCCCCATAAGGAACTTTGTTTACTAACTTTTCTATTTTTTCTAAAAATTTACCCTCTTCAAGATGTTCTAAGATTAATTTTCTTGCTGCAAATCTATCTAAACCTTTATATGGGTCAGGTGCATTGTCATTTATTTTTCCATCAGGCGTAAATATATTAATTACTTCTAACTTGTTTCTTATACCTACATCATAATCATTAAAATCATGAGCTGGAGTAATTTTTACTGCTCCTGTTCCTTGTTCAGGATCAGCATAATCATCTGTTATTATTTTTATTTTTCTGTTTGCTAAAGGAATAATTACAAACTTCCCTACTAAATCTTTAAATCTATCGTCTTTTGGATTTACAGCTATTGCAGTATCTCCCAACATAGTTTCAGGTCTTGTTGTTGCAATTGTTATAAATTTATCAGAATTTTCTATAGGATAATTTATATAATAAAGTTGAGAATTTACTTCACGCTGATCAACTTCTAAATCTGATATTGCTGTTTTTAAAACAACATCCCAATTTACAAGTTTTTTTGCTTTGTAGATTAATTTCTTATTATAAAGGTCAACAAATACTTTTATCACTGACTTGGATAAATTTTCATCCATTGTAAAAGCATTACGAGACCAATCACAAGAACATCCAAGTTTTTTAAGTTGATTAATTATTATATCTCCATATTCATTCTTCCATTCCCAGACTTTTTCTATAAATTTTTCTCTACCTAAATCATTTTTTTTAACTCCTTCTTTTACAAGTTTTTTTTCAACTAATGCCTGAGTAGCAATTCCAGCATGGTCCGTTCCTGGTTGCCATAAAGTTTCATAATTATTCATTCTATGAAATCTTGTTAAAACATCTTGAATAGAATTATTTAAGGCATGACCCATATGAAGGCTTCCTGTTACATTTGGTGGAGGAATTACAATTGAGAATTTTTTTGAATTTTCTTTAGGTTTAAATAGCTGGTTTTTTTCCCAATAATCGTAGATTTTATTTTCTACATTTATATGCTCATATTTATCAAAACTCATTGATTTGTTTTATAAATTAATCAAATTAATAAACAATAATGAAAATCATTGCTAAATTTATAGACTAATGATCAAAATGAATTATACAAAGATCGATTAACAAATATTTTTGTATTTGATGGCAACGTGGCGGAATGGTTACGCAGAGGATTGCAAATCCTTGTATCCCGGTTCGATTCCGGGCGTTGCCTCCAAAAAAAGTATTGAGATAAGTTTTAAAAAAAGTAAGTTGTGAGAAAAATATTCCTCGGTAGCTCAGTTGGTAGAGCAGTTGACTGTTAATCAATTGGTCGCAGGTTCGAGTCCTGCCCGAGGAGCCAAACTAATTAAACAGCCTTTGTTATATTTATTTGTGAAAGTTGTAAATTCTTTCCAAATTTGATCTTTTGATCTTGAGTTAACTCTGAATAAACTTTAACTAAAAAGTTATAGTTTACATTCATATGTCCTTCTTTTGATTTTTCAAGATTTGCCAAATATTCAGAAAAATCCTCAAAGAAATAGCTAATAGGAACTTTTAAATAATTAGAAAGTTGTAATAATCTTATTGAACTTACACCGTTAGTTCCTTTTTCATATTTTTGAATTTGTTGAAATGTTACATTTATTGCTTTAGCGACTTTTGTTTGGGTTAAACCTAAGGCTAATCTTCTTAACTTTAGTTTGTTACCAAGATGTTTATTAAAATTTTCTTCCATTTAAGACCCCTCTATAAATAAAATATATACGTGAGTTAATCTAAATAGAAAAGTTTATGCAAGTAAAATAATTTTTAAAAAAAATGGTTTTTTTAAATTATTCTAAACCTGTCAAGTAACTTTTTATCTTGTCTTTAGAATTATTTTAAAGAATTTGACTTAAAAAAAGCTTTGTTCTGTCACTCTTTGGATTAGCAAAGAACTCTTTCGTATCAGCCTTCTCAATAATCATACCCTCGTCCATAAAAATGACTTCATCAGCTACTTCTTTGGCAAAACCCATCTCATGTGTAACAACAATCATTGTCATTCCACCTTTTGCAAGACTTACCATTGCATCAAGTACTTCTTTGATCATTTCTGGATCTAATGCTGATGTTGGTTCATCAAATAACATAATTTTTGGCTGCATGCATAATGCTCTTGCAATCGCACAACGTTGTTGTTGACCGCCTGAAAGTTGTCCAGGAAATTTGTTTGCTTGATCATCAATTTGAACTTTTTTAAGTTGGTCTAATGCTAGTTCTTGAGCCTCTTTTTTTGGCATTTTTTTTACCCAAATAGGTGCAAGTGTGCAATTATCTAAAATTGAAAGATGCGGGAATAAATTAAATTGTTGAAAAACCATACCAACTTCTGCTCTAATTTTTTCAATATCTTTAGTTTTTTCTGATAGCTCGTTTCCATCAACGATTATATCACCCTCTTGATGCTCTTCTAATCTATTGATACATCTAATCAATGTTGATTTACCTGAACCTGATGGACCACATACTACAATTTTCTTATTTGCTTCAACTTCTAAATTAATATTTTTTAAAACTTGAAAATCACCAAACCATTTATTCATATTTTGAATTTTTATAATTGGATCTGACATATATTATCTTTCAGTTTTATATTTAGCTTCTAAGTTATAACTATATTTACTCATTGCATAGCATATAATCCAGAATATTATTGATGCAAAAATATATCCTTCCATGGCAAAACCTAACCATTTTGGATTTGTTTTTGCTAAAGCAAGCATCCCTGCTAATTCAGCTAATCCGACTACAAATATTAAAGGCGTATCTTTAACTAGTGCTAAAAACGTATTTGCTATTCCAGGTATAACTAATTTTAGAGCTTGTGGTAAAATTACAAAAATATGCATTTTCCAGTAACCCATTCCTAAAGATTTTGCTGCATCGTATTGACCTCTAGGCAATGATTGTAAACCTCCTCTAATAACCTCTGCACAGTAAGCAGCTTCAAATAATGTAATTGCAATAATTACTCTTACTAATTTATCCATAAAAAAATCTTCAGGTAAGAACATGGGAAACATTACAGAAGACATGAATAAAACAGTAATTAAAGGAACTCCTCTCCAAAACTCAATGTAGCAAATAGATATATATTTTATAGCTGGAAGATTGGATCTTCTTCCCAATGCAAATATCATTCCTAAAGGAAAACAAAAAATTAGACAGAAAAAAGAAACTATAAATGTAAGAGACAATCCTCCCCATGCACCTGTTTCTACCCATTGGAGACCGAACGATCCACCTGAGATTAAATAGTAAATAACTAGATAAGCTATTACTGGATAAATAATTACATAATATAATGCTAAATATTTTTTTAGATTTTCTTTCATAAAGTAACCAACAAATCCAAGTGCGATAACTAAAATGAACGCAGTATTAATTCGCCAATGAAATTCATTTGGATACATTCCATACATAAATCTTCTAAACCAGACTTTAATATACGTCCAGCAAGCTCCTGTTCCTGTACAAGCATCTTTTGAATCACCTGATATATTTGCGTCTAAAATCATCCAACTTAAGGATGGGGGAAGAGCTTTAATGATTGAAAAAAGTATTAATAAAGTTAATACAGCGTTAAAGTTGTTAGTATTTATATTTTTGTTTAATTTATCTAAAGTTTTATTTCCAGAATAATCAATTCTCATCATATTCAATCCAATCAATCCTAAGATTAAAGGAAACAACGAACTTAAAGAACCATGTAAAAAAGATGTTAAATTTGTTTTAAGAAAAGCGTTTGAAATTACATCAATTAAACTTATTAAAACTAAAAAAGAACCAATTATAGAATAATTTTTAATATTATCTCTGTTAGGTTTTAAAAAATTTATTGTTTGCATTACTTTTCTTTAATTTCAATTTTTTTGTTATACCAGTTCATTATTGCTGCAATAGTAAGGCTAATAGTTAAGTAGGTTAGCATTGTTATTGAGACAATTTCTATGGCTTTACCTGTTTGCATCAGTGCTGTTCCTGCAAATACAAGAACTAAATCAGGGTATGCAATAGCTGCTGCTAAAGATGAATTTTTAGTTAAATTTAAATATTGGTTTGTTGTTGGTGGAATAATAATTCTTAAAGCTTGAGGCATGATAACTAATTTTAGTACTTGATTAGGCGTCAATCCTACTGAGGCTGCAGCCTCCTTCTGGCCTTTACTCACACCTTCAATACCAGCTCTTACACACTCTGCTACAAATGTAGAAGTATATAAAGATAAAGCCAATACTAGGGCTATTAATTCAGGAGGTAAACTTATCCCTCCTTCATAAATATAAGATATTTTTGACAGTTTTTTAAGCTGTGGTAGTTCAAATTCTAAACTCACTCCACCAAATAAAAAAGATAAAAGTGGTAAAATAATTAACAAAGCTATTGAATACAAGAGTACTGGAATTTGTTTACCTTGTGTATCTCTTAAATTATTTGCGTAATTTCTTAATACTATAATTGAAATTATTGCTGCTAAACCACAATACAAAAATACATTTAAATTTTCCCATACCATTGCAGGTATGTAATAACCTTTTACTGTCATATAGGTTACACCAAACCATGCATTAGCTTTTTCTGGCAAAGGCAATGCTCTCAAAGCAGCATAATACCAAAAGAAAATTTGCAATAATAATGGTATATTTCTAAAAAATTCTACATACCATGCTGCAGAATTTTTTATGAGATAATTTGACGATAATCTTGCTACGCCAATTATTACTCCAAGTATTGTACAAAAAATTATGCTTATAAATGACACTAGTAAAGTGTTTAAAAGTCCAACTAGAAAGGCTCTAGCATATGAGTCTGAACCACTATATTCAATTAAAGAAAACTGAACATCAAATGACGACTCTTGTGATAAAAACCCAAAACCAAAATCAATACCTCTATTATCCATGTTGGTCTGGGCATTGATTGTTAAAAATCCAAAAATAAGAACAACAAATAGTACGGCTAAAATCTGAGGTAAGAATTTTTTTATAATGTTGTTCATTAGAGTATATATAAAAAAAAGGGCTAGATATTTCTAGCCCTTTTTAAGTAATTTAGAATAAAATTATCTTGCTGGTGGTACGTATAAAATTCCACCTTTAGTCCATAATTCGTTTGGACCTCTATCAGGTAGAATTCCAGTGTCAGCTATATTTCTCTTGTAACTTTCACCGTAGTTACCAACTTGTTTGATAATTCTTAAGTTCCAGTCGTTATCTAAACCAAAAGCTGCACCCAATTCACCTTCAGCACCAACTAATCTTTTGATAGCTGGATTGTTTGAAGTTTTCATCATGTCAGCATTTGATGAGTTAACACCGTACTCTTCTGCTTCGATCATAGTATTTAGTGACCATCTAACTATGTCTTCCCAAACAGAATCACCTTGACGTACAACTGGACCTAGTGGTTCTTTTGAAATAGTTTCAGGTAATACTACGTGATCATCTGGAGCTGATAATTTTGTTCTTTGAGCAGCAAGACCAGATTTATCTGTTGTGTAAGTATCACATCTACCAGCATCGTAAGCAGCTACGACTTCATCTGCTTTTTCAAAAACTACTGGCTCATAAGAAATTCCTCTAGAATCAAAGAAGTCTCTCATATTAAGCTCAGTTGTTGTTCCTAAGTTCGTACAAACAGATGTTCCGTTTTTAAACTCACTTGTAGATTTAATTCCTGAACCTTTTCTTACCATGAAACCTTGTCCATCATAGAAATTTACTCCAACAAAAGTTAAACCAATGTCAGCATCTCTAGATAGAGTCCAAGTAGTGTTTCTTGATAAGATATCAATTTCACCAGATGTAAGTGCAGTAAATCTTTCTTTTGCACTTAAAGGAGTGAATTTAACTTTAGTTGCATCCCCTAATGTAGCAGCAGCTACAGCTCTACATACATCAACATCTATCCCTGTCCAATTTCCAGACTCATCTGCATTTGAAAATCCAGGTAGACCCTGAGAAACACCACATCTTACAAATCCTCTTTTTTTAGTGTTCTCAAGAGTTTTTGATTTCTTAGCAGCCATTGTCTCTGTTGAAAATGCAAAAAGCACAGCAAACATAGCTACTAAAGAAGTCAATTGTTTTACTAATTTAAACATTATTTCTTCCTCTTTTATTTATTTATTTGTTAACAAATTATTCAAAAAGTAATTTTTGAATGCTTGAGTAAAGCAGAAACTAATACAACCATCAACTGTAAAAATACCTCATCAATGTTGACCAATTTGTGCTGGCGCGCCCTGAAGGATTCGAACCTCCGACCCACGGTTTAGAAAACCGTTGCTCTATCCAGCTGAGCTAAGGGCGCTAAGACATAACTTTATAATACTAATTTAATTTTTGAAAAGAAATTTTTTGAATAAAATTAATATCGTTAGTAGTTCAACTCTGCCGATTATCATGAAAATTATTAAATAAATCTTTGTTAAAAAAGATAGATTGTAAAAGTCAAAATTTGTAAGTTGGAACATAGTTGAATTAACAGTGTTCATTATTGTCAAAATAGAAAGTTTAAATGAATTTTCAAATTTAATTTCAGAAAGGGTCAGAAGCAAGGTTAATAAAGATAAAGATATAATGAAAATAATTATAGAAAAAAAATATTTATCTATATCTGATTTATTTGTATTTTCATTAATCAATGTCACTCTATTAGAATAGATTTGATTTGGTTTTGTATGAGAAAGAAGATTGTTTATGGAAAATTTAATTAAAGTTAAAATTTTTATAACTCTAAGTCCTGAGCTTGTTGAAAAAAATGAACCACCAATAATAACCATAATGAAAAATATAAAAGTAAGATTGTTTGGTGTATCCGAAAATGAAAAACCAATATTTGATACACTACTTGTTATAGCAACTAAAATAGTTGGAAAACTATTACTCGAATTTAAAAAAACAAATGAAAAAAAGATTAAAAAAATCAAATAAATTAACAAATTAAAATCTTCACTCAAGAAACTAAGTTTTTTTCTGTTAAAAAAAATAAGATTATAGACTAAAAAAAGACTGAAGAAAGAAAGTAGCATTGAAAATGATAAAAGAATCTTGCTTAAATTGTTCTCAAACAAATAGTCAATATTGTTCACTGGTAAAAAACCACCAGAAGAAATTATTGATAATGATAAATTAAAAGCATCAAAAGTCCTTAAATTTATAATTTTAAATAATATGAATATAAATAATGTTAATGATGAATAAATTACAATTATTTTAAATGATTGTTTAAAAATTTCACTTTTATTGAAAGATAAGTATTCTGTGAAAGATTGTTTTAAGTTTTTATCAAAAATTTCGATTAATAATAAAATTGAAAAAAGAAAATAAATTCCACCTATCCATTGTGAAGTCGATCTCCATAAAATTAGGCTTTCATCTAATTGCTTAATATTTTCAAAGATAGTAAAACCTGTCGATGTAAATCCTGAAATTGCCTCAAAATATGAATTTAATAGTGTGATATTTTGAATGCCAAAATAGTAAGGTATTGAGATTATTAATGGAAATAAAAAATAACCTAACAAAACAGTAAATATTTTTTCATATAATGAAATTTTCTTAACTTTTGTTCTGTTAAAAAATAAAATCAGAATTCCTAGGATAAGACTTATAACCAAGGTATATATGTAATTTTCAATATTAAAGAAAATATCAAAATAATTTGAATAAATAATATTAAAAAAAGAAAATATACTTATTAAAAATAAAAAGGCACTAATATATATTGAGCTATATTTTGTCATCTTAAAATTAGACTGAACTAATTCTAAAAATATTTTCTACTATGGGTAGTTGATCTCTTTTAGATAATAGAACAACCGTATCATCTTTTTGAAAAATATAACTTGAGCTTGGAATTTTAAAATTTCCATTACTTAATATTGCTCCTATTCGGATTTCATCTGGTAAGTTTGAATCCTTTAACTGTTTATTAATTAATTCTGAAGTCTCTATAATATCTGCCTCTATCACCTCATATTCACCATTTGAAATTGTATAAGCATTTTCTATAGTTCCTTTATGAACATGTTTCAAAATACTCGAAACTGTGCTCATCCTTGGGTCAATCAAATCATCTATTTTAAGCGAGGATTGAAGTAATGAATAATTTGGCTTGTTTATAAGTGCCATCGTTCTCTTATCTTTAGAAAATTTTTCAACTATAACACTTACCATTAAATTATCCTCATCATCATTTGTAAGTGCTAATACAGTTTCAACTTCATCAATATTAGCCTCATTTAAAACTTCTTCATCCAAACCGTTTCCATTAATTACTATTGTATCATTTAATTCATTTGCGATATATTCAGCTCTGCTTTTATCCTTTTCAATTATCTTTACTCTTGCCGATTCAAATGACTGCTCAATGTTTTTGGCTAAATTAAAACCAATATTTCCACCACCGATTATTAGCATTTTATTTGAAATTTTTTCATTATGTCCGAAAACAGATAGTGTTTCTTGCATTTGAATGCTATTAACTACAACATATGCTTTATCATTAAGCTGTAATTTGTCAGTTTTTTTCATTATTATAAATTTATCATTTCTGATAACACCAAGAATATAAGCGTTCAATTTAGGAAATTTTTTAGTGAGCTCATTTAAATTAATTCCATGTATTGAACATTTTTCATCTATTAAAATTTCTAGTAGTCTAATTTTGTTTTCTGCAAAAGGAACATTATCTAATGCACCTGGAGCTTCTAATTTTCGTTGGATAGATTTAGCAATTTCGAGTTCAGGGGAAATTATATTGTCTATCGGTAAGTTTTCTTTACTAAATAAACCTGAGTATTTGGGATCAAGATATTCTTGAAATCTAATTCTTGCAATTTTCTTTGGAACTTTAAACAAAGAAAAAGCTATTTGACAAATCAACATATTTATTTCGTCATTTCTTGTCACAGCTATAATCATGTCAGCATCCTTAGTATTTGCTTTTTCTAATATTTCAGGTGAAGTAGCTTTACCAACGATTGCTTTGACATCTAAAGTTTCATTAATTTTTTGAATATCATCGCTTGATTGATCTATCATTGTGATTGAATGATTTTGTTCAATTAACATTTTTGCTATAGTTGAACCTACTCTTCCAGCCCCGCAAATAATAATATTCATTAATTTAAGTCTTTCACACCTAATAATTTTAGTTTTCTATGTAGTGCCGATCTTTCCATGCCAATAAATTTAGCAGTTTTAGATATATTTCCACTAAATTTTCTTAACTGAGAAATTAGGTATTGTTTTTCAAAAGTTTCTCTAGCCTCTTTTAAAGGTACAGTTAATGTTTCTGTGACAGAAAAATCATCTTCAACTGATTTTGAAAGAGATTCTTTGATTATATTCATTAATCTTTGATTGTCGTCTTCAGGAGATAATATTGCTATTCTCTCAATTAAATTTCTTAATTCTCTGACATTTCCAGGCCAGTCATAATTTAACAAATAATTATTATCATGTATTTTAAATTTTTTAAAATTATTAGCCTCACATATATTTTCTATAAAATAATCGATTAATATTGGTATATCATCAATTCTTTTATTAAGTGGATCAATATTTATATTAAATACATTTAATCGATGAAAAAGATCTTCTCTAAAATTTCCTAATTTTATCTCATTTTTAACATCTTTGCTGTTAGTACAGATAATTCTCACATCAACTTTTATATCGTGATTACTATTTATTCTTTTAAATTTTTGATCAATTACAACTCTTAAAATCTTAGATTGAGTTTCTAGTGGAATTTCTGTGACTTCATCAATTAATAATATTCCTCCTGATGCTTTTTCAAGCGCTCCATAAAAAATAGAACCATCTTTCTTTTCCTCTCCAAATAATTCAAGCTCATATTTTTTAGCATCTAACAAGGCACCATTAATAATAATAAATGGACCATCCTTTCTTTTTGAGTTTTTATGTATCTTTCTTGATATTAGTTCTTTGCCTGATCCTGTAGGACCACTAATAAAAATTCTACTCTCAGATTTTGAAAGTTTATTTATTTGATCTTTTATAGAAAGAATATTTGAACTTTTACCTACAAGCTCAAATGTATGAAAAAGTTTTGTGTTTAAGTTTTTATTTTCATTTTTTAAATTATAATTTTCTACAGCTCTATTTACAAAATTTAACAATCTTTCTTTATCAAAAGGTTTTTGAATAAATTCAAAAGCACCAGATTTTAATGAGTTAACAGCCATCTCAATATTTGCATGGCCAGAAATCATAATAACAGGTAAATCAGTATTTTTTTTTTTTATATGATCTAATAATAAAATCCCATCATTATCACCTTTATCAAGTTTTACATCTATAATTGCAACGTCTGGAAGTTTTTTGTCTATTTCTGTTAATGCTTGATTATAGTTTGCAGCTAGTCTTGTCTTATAACCTGAGTCTTTTATTAATTCATCAAGAATAAATCTTATATCTGCATTATCATCTACAATTAATATTTCTGCTGACATTTTTATTTTATATATGGAATTATGATTTGAATTTTTGCACCATTTTTATGATTAAGAAATTTAATTGATCCTTCATGATCACTAATAATTTTATCTACAATTGATAATCCTAATCCAGTTCCTTTTTCTTTAGTTGTAAAATAAGGTTTTATTATATCTTTAGTTTTTTTATTTTTAAAACCTGTACCAGTATCAATAATATTAACGTTTATATAATCTCTTCTTTGTCTAATTTCTATATCTATATTTTTGTTAGTTTTGCTATCTTTTTCAACATTTTCTTGAATACTTTCTACAGAATTTTTCATTAAATTAAAAAACAATCTATTAAATTGTTCGTAGTCAAACTTTAAAACAACATCTTTATTTAAATGGTTAAGTAATCTAATTTTTATGGATGTATCAAATTTATTTATTAAATTTATATTTTCCTTGATTACTAAATTCAAATTATTTGATTTAAATAAAGGCTTTGGCATTCTAGCAAAATCTGAGAATTCATTTACCAAATTTTCAATTTGTTTAATTTGCTTATGGATTGTTTTGAGATTGATTAAATACTTTTCTTGTTTTTCATTTTCAATATTTGGTAAATATTTAGTTTTGAGATTATCGATAGTTAATTGAATTGGTGTAAGAGGATTCTTAATTTCATGAGCTAATTTTCTTGCAACATTTTCCCAAGCTTCATGTCTTTCGTTTGTTAGTAATTTTTCTTGCTGATTTTTTAACCTTTCTATCATTGAATTAAAATTTTTATTAAGTCTTTCCATTTCAATATCAGCTTTTAAATCAGGTACTTTTGTGTCGAGATTTCCTTTACCAATCTTCTCTGACGCGGTTATTAAATTATTAATTGAGATAAAAAATCTGGATGAAAATCTAATCGCTATTGTGATTGATAAAAATAATAAAAGCGTAACTAAAGTAATGTAAATTATTGCGAATGATATTCTTATACCAAGATTCTGATTTTCAACAGTGTAATAAAAATTAACCGCTTCCTCAGATTTAATTAAATAATTAGAAATGTTTTTATCAAAATATTTTAGTACATATAAAAAGGTATTATCAAAATTTGATAGTCTTATCACTGCTGCAGATTTATTTTCAAAAGTATTGATTATTTTTAGTGGTCTGTCATCATTTTTGACCATTTGCATTGCTCTATCCTCAATTTTTCTATATTTCGAGTCTGCGGCTGATTTTATTAACTGACCATTAGCATTTATTAAATGAAGTTGATCTATATCTCTTAAATATCTTTGAGTATTTAATATAAGTTGAAAACGATCAGGATTTGTTTTGTATAAATCTGAATATTTATTTAAATCGAATGCAATCAAAACAATCTCTGATTCAATTTTATTTCTCTTTTCATCGACATAGTTTTTTGCAATTTCGTATGAATTATTAACTGCGGTTGTGATTTTTTTGTCGAAATATTTATCGAGAGCAAAAGAAAAAATAAACAACGAAAATATTGCAATTAATAATGACGGTATTAATGTGAAAAGTGCAAATGAAACTATATATTTACTATTTGCTACTGATCCTCTCACATTAATGTTATTTTTAATTGAGTTTCGTATATCAACAAAAATTAAAATAAAAAATATAAGTACCAAAATGATGTTAGAAATTAGCAAAATTTCAAGGTTATCTTCATTAAGTTTTATAAAGCTTTTATCAATAAATGTTAAAAATGTTATAAAAGCTAGTGAAATTGTTAGTATAAAAATAACTATGATAAACAAATTTCTTTTTAACAAAGCAAACATAATTTAAATATACATTAAAAAATTTATAATAATCATGAGTAATTGTTTTATACTACTAGCTGCAGGCAAAGGTAAGAGATTTAAATCAAATAGTCCAAAACAATTTATAAATTATCTAAATAAACCCTTATTTATGCACTCTGTTAATAAGGCCATTGAGTCAAAATTATTTAAAGCGATAATAATTGTGTCAAATGTACCATTAAAAAATATTAAAAATAAATCTATTAAAGTAATCAGAGGAGGTAGAGAAAGACATAATTCATCACAAAAAGCATTAAAATTTATAAAAAAAATGAATTTCAAAAATGTATTTATTCATGATGCAGCACGACCAAATTTCTCTATTAAACTATTAAAAAGACTCAATTCAAATTTGAAAAAGAATAGAGCCGTAGTGCCTTTTTTAAAAACTGAAAATTCAACCAAATATAAAATTAATAATAAAATACAAAATCTAGACAGAAATAATTTGCTATTAACCCAAACTCCACAATGTTTTGATTTTAAAACTTTATATAATCTAAGTAAATTAAATAAAAAAAATGTTACCGATGAAGCTTCAATATTTCTAAACAATAATCAAAAAATTAAATTTATAAAAGGTGAAGAAAATAACTTTAAAATAACCATTCAGTCGGATTTAAAAAAAATAAATCCCCAAAGTTACTATGGTATCGGTTTTGATATTCATAGATTAATTAAAAATAAAAAATTATATCTTGGAGGTAGTAAAATTCCATTTCATTCAGGTCTTCAAGGACACTCCGATGGCGATGTAATATTACACGCTGTTATCGACGGACTTCTTGGCGCAATGAGAAAAAAAGACATAGGCACGTTATTCCCGAGCAATAAAATGAAATTTAAAAATATAAGATCACCTAATATGTTAACTCCTATTTTAAGAATTTTAGATAAAAATGGTTATAATATAAATAATTTAGATATTAATTTAATATGTGAAAATCCAAAAGTATCAAAATACAGAAATAAAATAATTACTTCTTTGTCTAATTTGCTCAATATTAATAAAGATCAAATTAATTTAAAAGGTAAAACAGTTGAAAAATTAGGCTTGATAGGAAAGGAAAAAGCAATTGCGTGTGAAGCTATAGTCTCATTAAATTATTATGCTTAAAAAAATAAATACTTTATTTGTTACAATGTTAGGAATTGGAAAATTATCAAGAATTCCTGGTAGTTATGCTTCTTTGGTAACGGTTATTTTTTTATATATATTGTTTCACATTTTATCAGTACCAGCGGATGTATTTTTGTTTTTTTTGGTAGCTATTTTTATAATTTCACTTTTTGCAGTAAATTTATTTATTAAAGATTTAACTAATAAAGATCCAAAAGAGGTTGTTATTGATGAATTTATTGGTCAATCAATACCCATTTGTCTTTATGAAATAGCCCATTCAGAAGTAACGGATCCAGCAAGGGTACTAACCTTTTATTTTATAATGTTTATTCTTTTTAGAATTTTTGATATCGCAAAACCCTACCCTGTAAGTTATTACGATAAGAACTTTAAGAATAGCTTTGGTGTTATAATGGATGATATTTGTGCTGGTTTGTATGTAGTAGCAATTCTAGTCTTTTATATGATAATTACCTCATGAGTAATTTATTTTTAAAAATAGTAAAGTTACTAACTAAAAAAAAACTAACAGTATCATTTGCCGAATCTTGTACTGGAGGACTTTTAGCAAGTTCAATTACATCTATTAGCGGATCATCTAAGGTATTTAATATGGGGCTAGTGACTTATTCCAATTATGCAAAGGTAAAATTACTTAAAGTTCCAAAGAAAACTATAACAAAGTATGGAGCAGTTAGCTATGAGACTTGTCAATCGATGGTTAAAAATTTAAGTAAGATTAGTAAATCAAATATATCAATCTCTATTACTGGTGTCGCTGGCCCAAATGGTGGTACAAAAGAAAAACCAATTGGGTTAGTTTACATAGGTCTTAAAAAAGGTAGCAAAACAATTATTAAAAAAAACTTATTTAGAAGTAAAAAAAGAAATTTAATTCAAAAAAGATCTGTTGAGCAAGCTCTTAAAATGATTTTGAATATATTATAAACTTTCAGCTCTTTTCTGAAATGCATCAGCTATTTTTTCAAGACCAAATTCAAAAGATTTTGTCATTAAAATATTTAAAAATTTATTTTTGATTTCAAAATCAACATCAAAAATCACCTCTGTTAAGTCCCCTTGCTCTTGAAATTTCCAATTATTTTCTAGATAATTTAAAGGACCATCTATATTTGTTACAAAAATTGTATCATTTTTTTTATTAAATGTAACATCACTTTTATAGGTATCTACAAAAGGTCCTTTTCCAATTGTTAGATCTGCAACAATAAGTATTAGATCTCCTTTTTGTTTTCTTTCATGTACTTTTGAACCCTGACAGAATGGAACAAATTCAGGATATTTTTCAATATCTAAAACGAACTCTATGAGTTTGTCTTTTCTATTATCAATTAATCTCTTAACTGATGCTTTTGGCATTAATGAATATTTTTTCTATTATTTTTAAGTTTATTAAAATCTTCATCAGCATGATAAGATGATCTTGTTAAAGGTGATGAAGATACTAATAAAAAACCTTTAGATTTTGCTATTTTTCCTAACTCTTTAAATTCATCTGGGTGGTAATACCTATTTAATGGAAAGTGCTTGGCTGAAGGTTGAAGATATTGACCTATAGTTAAGAAATCAACTTCTGCAGATCTTAGATCATCCATAACTTGAATTATCTCATCTTTTGTCTCTCCAAATCCAACCATAATTCCTGATTTTGTAAAGACGTTTTCATTAAATTTTTTAGAATTTTTTAAAAGTTCTAAAGAACCAAAATATCTTGCTCCTGGTCTAACTTTAACGTAGAGACTAGGCACAGTCTCAATATTGTGGTTAAATACATCTGGGTTTGCCTCTAACACTCTTTTATAAGCTTCGCCTTTTCTTAAAAAATCAGGCGTTAAAACCTCAATTGTAGTATTAGGATTTTTTTTTCTTGTTGCAACAATAACATCATGAAAATGATTTGAACCACCATCAGGAAGATCGTCCCTATCAACAGATGTTATTACAACATGCCTTAAATCCAATTTTTTAACAGCATTTGCTATTTTTATTGGTTCGAATTGATCTAATTTTTCGGGCTTCCCTGTTTTTACATCACAAAATGCACACGCTCTCGTACATGTATCACCCATTATCATTAATGTTGCATGCCTTTTGCTCCAACATTCAGTTATATTGGGACAATTAGCTTCCTGGCAAACTGTTACAAGATTATCTTTATTAACAACTGTTTTAGTTAAAAAAAATTCTTTGCTATTTAATAGCTTGGATTTAATCCACTTAGGTTTCTTCTTAATAGGATTAATCGGTTTATTAACTTTTTCAGGGTGTCTTGGTCTATTTTTGATTTCCATTGTATTTGATTATATAGGTAGTCTCACCTTCTTTTCCAAATAAAAACTTTTCTCTTATTAATATTTCTATAAAATCTAGATCTATATTTTCTGTTAAAAGTGAATTTTTATGCTCTAAATCTTCTATTTTGTTATTTAGAGTAATTTGATCATTTTTTAGTTGCTCATAGATATCTTTCTTTTCCATGTAAGAAATAAGACCTCTATCACCATCTAATAAATTAAAGAAAAAATAAATAAATAGGAACGTGATGATAAGAATAAAATAGTTCTTTTTTAATTTTTCAAGCATTAATCAATCTTATTCATTTTAGCTGATCTACCAAGATCTTCTTCAATACGAATTAGTTGGTTATATTTTGCTATTCTCTCTGATCTTGCTAGGGATCCAGTTTTGATTTGATTTGAATTGGTGCCTACTGCTAAATCAGCAATAAATGTATCTTCAGTATCACCAGATCTATGGGAGATTATTGTTTTAAAACCAATAAGTTGAGCAAATTTTATTACTTCTAACGTTTCAGTTACAGTCCCTATTTGGTTCAATTTTATTAAAATACTATTTGCGGATAAGTTTAGAAAGCCTATTTTTAATCTTTCAAGATTGGTTACAAAAAGATCATCACCTATTATTTGTATTTTGTTTTTTGTTTTATTTATAAATTTAGACCATGCCTTCCAATCATCTTCACCAAATGGATCTTCAATTGATTTAATTTGATATTTTTTAATGAGTTGTACGTATTTTTTTATTGATTTATCAACACTCATGTAATCTTTAGAATGAATTGAATATTTACCTTTTTTAATTAATTCATTTGCTGCAACATCTAAACAAATAGATATATCTTTACCATTTTTGAAACCTGATTTTTTGATTGCTTGAACTATAAGCTTTAAAGCACTCTCATTATTGCTTATCATTGGTGCAAAGCCACCTTCATCACCTACATTAATAGAGTGACCTGCTTTTTTTAACAATACTTTTAAATTGTTTATTACTAAAAAACACATTCTGACAGCATCATTAAATGATTTTGCTCTATCAGGTCTAATCATAAACTCTTGTATTCTAAGGCCATTATCAGCATGCGCACCTCCATTAATAATATTCATTAAAGGAAAAGGTAGCTTAAAATTTTTTTTAACAATAAAGTTTTTATATAAAGGTATTTTTTTAACTTTTGCTGATAATTTTTTTACAGCCATGGATACAGCTAACATTGTATTTGCACCTAACTTTGTTTTTTGTTTTGTGCCATCTAACTTTATAAGAATACTATCTATTCTCTCTTGGTCATGAATGTTTTGATTTTTTAATTTTTTTGAAATTAATTTATTTACAGTTGCAACTGGTTTTAAAACACTTTTTCCTAAATATTTTTTATTTCTCTTATCTCTTTTTTCATAGGCTTCAAAAGTTCCAGTTGAAGCACCTGAAGGACAAATTGCTGAAGCACTTAAATTATTTGAAAATACTTCTGCCTCAATTGTGGGATTTCCTCTACTATCATAAACCTGTCTGGCTAAAACTCTTTTGATTTTGCTCATTAGTTACTTTTTAACTAAATTATCAATTTCTACAATTTGATAAATTAGATTGTCTAATTTGTCTAAAGGGACCATGTTTGGACCATCAGATGGAGCGTTATCTGGGTCCTGATGTGTTTCCAAAAAAATAGCAGCAACTCCTACTGCAACTGCTGCTCTTGATAAATACTCAACAAATTCTCTTTGACCACCACTTTTTTCACCTAGACCACCAGGTTGTTGCACTGAATGTGTTCCATCAAAAACTACAGGATATCCATTTTTTGCCATGATGGGAATAGATCTCATATCTGAGACCAATGTGTTATAACCAAAGCTAGCTCCTCTCTCGGTAACTAAAATATTTTCATTACCACTATCAGAAATTTTTTTGGTTACATTCACCATATCCCATGGTGCCAGGAATTGACCCTTTTTCACATTAATAATTTTATTGGTTTTAGCAGCGGCAATTAATAAATCTGTTTGCCTACAAAGAAATGCTGGTATCTGAAGAATATCCACATGTTGAGAAACTAGAGAACATTGTTCTTCGTTGTGAATGTCCGTAAGAACAGGTATGTTAATATCTTTTTTTATTTTATCAAATACAGGCAAGGATTTTTCCAAACCAGCTCCTCTTTTACCTTTCAAGCTTGTTCTATTAGCCTTATCAAATGAAGTTTTATAAATAAATCCAATATTATACTTTGTTGTAATTTCTTTAATTTTACTTGCCATGTCTAAAGCATGTTGCTCAGTTTCAAGTTGACAAGGACCAGCTATTAAACAAATTTTATTTTTGTTTGAAATTTCTATACCGTTACAATTAACTATTTTATTTTCCATTAAAAGATTTCGCAGCTTTAATAAATGAAGAGAATAAAGGATGAGGATTTAAAGGTCTAGATTTAAATTCTGGATGAAATTGTACTCCAATAAACCATGGATGATTTTTAAATTCAATAATTTCAGGTAATTGATTGTCAGGAGAAATTCCTGAAAACATCAAACCATTTTTTTCAAATTTTTGCATTAAATTTATATTGACCTCATATCTATGTCTGTGTCTCTCTTTAATTATATTAGATTTATATATATTTTTTATGGCAGAATTATTTCTTAGTTTTGCCTCATAGAGACCTAATCTCATTGTTCCTCCAAGGTTTTTATCAGTTCCTTTTATAATTTTTCCATCTTTGTTCCATTCATCAATTAATCCTATAACGGGAAAACAATTTTTATCTAATTCACTAGAGCCAGCTTTTTTAATTTTTAATATGTTTCTCGCAAACTCAACCATGGCCATTTGCATTCCAAAACAAATACCTAAAAAAGGTATTCTTTTCTCTCTAGCATATCTAATTGCCTCAATTTTTCCCTCTGTTCCTCTTTTACCAAATCCTCCTGGTATCAATATTCCTGATACATTATTTAATTTTGATTTAATTTCTTTTGATCTGAGTTTATCTGACTCAATTCTTACCAAATTAACTTTAACTTTATTTGAAATTCCTCCATGGGTAAGAGCTTCATCAAGTGATTTATAAGCATCTTTTAAATTTACATATTTGCCTATAATAGCAATATTTACTGTTCTTTTTGTTTTTAAAACTATGTTTGTAATTTTTTTCCATGGCAGCAGATTTGGTCTTTTTTTAGATTTTATTTTAAAAAATTTTAAAACTTGCTTATCTAATTTTTGATTAAAAAAACTTATTGGGGCCTCATAAATAGTTTTTACATCAACTGTTTCAATAACATTAGCAATATCCACATTACAAAATAGGGATATTTTTCTTCTTTGGTCTAAAGGAATAGACTGTTGAGATCTACAGATCACTATATCAGGTTGAATTCCTATACTTCTTAATTCTTTAACCGAGTGTTGAGTTGGCTTTGTTTTAATTTCATCTGAAGATTTTAAAAAAGGAACAAATGTTAAATGAATAAATAATGATTTTGATCTTCCATTATCATTCGAAAATTGTCTTATAGCTTCTAAAAATGGTAAACTCTCAATATCACCTACTGTTCCACCAATTTCACAAATTACAAAATCTTCATTTGTAATATCTTTTCTTATAAACTCTTTAATTCTATCTGTAACATGTGGAATTACTTGAACTGTTTTTCCAAGATAGCCTCCTCTTCTCTCTTTTTTTATAATATCACTATAAATTCTACCTGTAGTAATGTTGTCTGATTGTTTTGCAGATATATCTGTAAATCTCTCATAGTGCCCTAAATCTAAATCTGTTTCAGCGCCATCATCGGTTACAAAAACTTCACCATGTTGAAATGGGCTCATTGTACCTGGATCAACATTCAAATACGGATCCATTTTTCTTATCCTGACTTTATAACCTTGCGATCTAAGCAAGTAACCAAGTGAAGCTGATGACAAACCTTTCCCAAGTGATGAAACCACGCCGCCAGTGACAAAAATATATCGCGCCATGGAATTATGTTATAGCCAATGAATTATAAAAATAAAAGTATTAATTATTATTTTCTGGTAATTTTGGAGCATCGTCTGCATTTTCCTCAATTTTATCAATAACAGACGTATTTGTAGGAAGATCTCCTCTTGAAATAATAGTTAATCCTAGACTGCAAATTATGAATAATGTTGCAACTATTGCTGTAGCTTTTGTCATAAAATTTCCGGCTGATCTTGAAAACATAAAGTTATCTTGAGAAACACCAATACCCAGGGCTCCACCTTCAGATTTTTGGAACAAGACAAGCAACACTAGTATTGCTGCTAATATTATATTTATAATTAATAGAATATTTTCCACGACGTTTAAATAATTGATTTTTTCATTATATCAATAAATATTTTTTCATTAGTGGATGCGCCACCTATCAAAAAACCATCAATATTATCGATTCTCATTAAATTTTTTATATTTTTTGGGTTAACAGAGCCACCGTACAAAACTTTGGGCTT
>CACGXV010000007.1 GCA_902577075.1 uncultured Pelagibacteraceae bacterium
AAGTGTATTAGCTGAGGCTACTACAGAACAAAAAGAAGCTGAACCTAAGGTAGTTAATTTTCAAGAATTAATACCTGAGAAATATAAAGAAGAGAAAGCTTTACAAAATTTTACAAGTATAGATGATTTTGTAAAATCTTATCTTTCAGCTCAAAGATTAGTTGGCGCTAATAAAGTTGCTATACCAAATAAAATGGCAACTGATGAAGATTGGGAAGAGGTTTATTCTAAATTAGGACGACCTGCTAAACCTGAAGATTATAAATATTCTTTTAGCGAGGAAGAGATTAATCAGGACCAACTTAAAAATTTTAACGAGACTGCGCATAGAATTGGATTACTTCCTAAGCAAGCAGAACGTATCATTAAATTTTATAATGAGATGAATACGCAGGCTGAATTAGATAATCAAAAAATGTTTGAAGTAAAACAAACTGAAGCTATGACAGATCTTAAAAAAGAGTTTGGACCAACTTATACAAAAAGATTGGATCAAGCTAAAAAACTTGCAGTAGAAACTTTAGGTAACGATATGCTTAATAATACGATACTTAAAGACGGATCAAGACTAGGTGATAGTGTTGAAGTTATAAAAGCCTTTTCTATGCTTGCTGATAAATTATCTGAAGATGAGATAATTAAAGGCGAAGGAACTGGTTATCAAACTGCTAGTGAAATTGAAAAAGAAATATCTGAGCTTACTGAGGACGGATCACCTTATTGGAATAAGACACATCCTAATCACGCAAAAACTGTTGATAGAGTTTTCAAATTAAGAGAGCAACTAAATGGCTAACGAAAAATTTGAACCAACAGAGAATATTTCAGATATTGAAATCAGATTAGAATGTTTAAGACTTGCTACAGAGTTTGGACCTGAAAACGAACGAAGAGATCCACTTGATAAAGCAACTAAATATTTTAACTGGGTAAAACAAGTTTCAAGCGATAATCGTAAGACCGCTAGAAAAAAAGTCTAATTGCAGACTATAAAGGCAAAGAAGCGATCCGCTTTGCGGACAATCAAATCGATTAAATCAATCAACCAATAGAGGAGGAACTTATTATGAGTTCTCAAATAACTACAGCTTTTGTGCAGCAGTATTCAAACAATGTACAAATGCTTTCTCAACAAAAAGGTTCTCTTCTTAGAAATAGTGTTGATGCGGAAACTATCGTGGGAAAACACGCGTTCTTTGAACAAGTCGGATCTGCCGTTGCGCAGAAAAGAGTTTCAAGACATAGTGATACTCCACAGATAGATACGCCTCACGCAAGAAGAAGAGTATCTATGGTAGATTATGAGTATGCAGATTTGATCGACAAACAAGATCAGGTCAGAACTCTGATCGATCCAACATCATCTTACGCGCAAGCTGCAGCTTTTGCTTTAGGCAGAGCTATGGATGATGAAATCATAACTGCTATCAGTGGTACGGCGTTTTCAGGTGAGACTGGTTCAACATCAGTTGCTTTACCTGTAGGACAAAAAATTACTGAAAGTGGTACGGACGGATTAACAATTGCAAAATTAAGAAACGCTAAAGAAAAATTCGATAGCGCTTCAGTTGATCCAAGTATTCCGAGATACATTGTTGTTGGTCCAAAACAAATTTCTGATTTGTTAGGAACAACTCAAGTGACATCTTCGGATTTCAATACAGTTAAAGCTTTAGCGAATGGTGAAATTACATCGTTCTTAGGTTTTAACTTCATAACTTCAAACAGATTGTCAATTGCGTCGTCTAAAAGACTTTGCTTAGCTTATGCTGGTGACGGCATCAAGTTAGCTTTAGGTCAAGATATTATGACACGAATAGACGAACGTAGTGATAAAGGTTATGCAACCCAAGTCTATGTGTGTATGACAATGGGAGCAACTAGAATGGAAGAAGAAAAAGTTGTGACTATTGAAGCACACGAAGCGTAATAGGAGGAAATTATTATGGCATCAGTAAAAGGAACAAACTTTACTAACATCACTGCAGATCCTATCGTTAAAATCGATAGTGGCGAGTGGTCAGGTAAAATGAGAGTTCAATACGATACATATGAAGCTTCTTCTTTAGCTTCAGGCTCAGACATATCAGTTGCAAGATTACCAAAAGGTGCAAAAGTTTATGACATCGTTGTTCACTTTGACGCTTTAGGTGGATCTACAACTATTTCAGTTGGTGATAGCGGAGCTGCTGCAAGATACATCGCAGCTACTTCAACATCTTCAGCTGGTCAAATGTCTATGTCTCAAGAAGGTGCAATCGCTGGCGTTGGCTACGAGAACACTGCAGAGACAGATGTATTACTAACAACTGGCGGTGGTTCTATAACTGGAACTATTAAAGTCGTTGTTATGTATGTAGTTGAATAATCATAACTAACTTTGATTAGGCGGTGAAATATCCGCCTAGTCTCTAACAGAATTTTTAATGAAATATATTTTAGTTTTATATATGTGTTCGATGTTAAGTGGCAATTGTCCTTCAAGTTCAATTGCTGGTTATCAATTCACAAATTATTATGATTGCGTTGATGCAGGTTACGCAGTCGCTCAAAGCACATATAGAAACCTAGAAGAATTAGAAGAATACAATCGCGATTATCTTGAACAAAGTAAGATCGTTGTAAAATTTGAATGTAAAGAAATAGGAGCAAAAACATAATGGCATCAGTAGTAGATATTTGTAATTCAGCTTTAAATTTATTGGGAGCTTCAACAATTACACAATTAACAGAAGATAGTAAAAACGCTCGACTTTGTAATCAAAGATATGAGCCTATTAGAGATAGAACTTTTAGATCACACGCTTGGAATTGTTTAACTAAAAGAGTTCAGCTTGCAAAAGATAGTGCAGCTCCAGTAGTTGAATATGCAAATCAATATACTTTACCAACAGATTGCTTGAGAGTTTTAAAAGTTCATAACGGAACTACTGATAGTATTGCATCAGATATTGATTATGCTGTTGAAGGACGAAAAATTAAGACAGACGAAGGAACAATATTTTTAGTTTATATTGCAAAGATTACTGATCCAAATGAATACGATACTTATTTAATTGAAGCTTTGGCTGCATCTTTAGCTGCTGATCTTGCTTACGCTATTACAAACAATGCAACACTTGCTAAAAATTATGAAGCTACTGCAGATGAAAGATTACGAGAAGCTAGATTTATTGATGCTACTGAAAATAGTTTAGGAACTGTAGAAAGCAGCGAATTTACTGACGCGAGATTATAATGCCACGAACAACACTTGCTTTAACAAGTTTTGTTTCAGGTGAGCTTGGTGCAAAGTTAGACGGAAGAACTGACTTTAACAAGTATAACACTGGAGCAAAAACTTTAGAAAATTTTTTAATACATCCTCAAGGAGCTGCAACTCGAAGAGTAGGAACTCAGTTTATTGCTGAGGTAAAAAATAGTGCAGCAAAAACAAGATTGATACCTTTTGAGTTTTCAACAATTCAAACTTACGTTCTTGAATTTGGTAATCAATATATGAGAGTGTATAAAGATAAAGGTCAAGTCTTAGATAGTGGATCTGCTTTTGAAATATCTACACCTTATTTAACTGCAGAATTATTTGAAATTAAATTTGCTCAGAGTGCTGACGTTATGTACATCACTCATCCAAATCACGCTGCTAGAAAACTTTCAAGAACTGGTCATACATCTTGGACCTTAACAGAAATAGATTTTACTGACGGACCTTATTTAAGTCAGAACACAACAGCTACTACACTTACTCCTTCAGGAACGAGTGGCAGTGTAAATATAACTGCATCTGCTAGTTTGTTTGCTGCAACTGATGTTGGAAGATTAGTAAGCTTTTCTAATGGAAGAGCAAAGATAACTGGATTTACATCTGCAACCGTTGTTGCTGCAACTACTCAAGATGACTTTGATAATACTAATGCAGTTTCAACTTGGAAGCTTGGAGCTTTTTCAGGAACTACAGGTCATCCTTCCTGCGTATCTTTCTTTGAACAAAGGTTAGTTTTTGCAGGAACAAGCTCAGAGCCACAAACATTATATTTTTCAAAAGCTGGTGATTATGAAAATATGACATCAGGTACTAATGCGGATGATGCAATGGTTTATACGATTGCCTCAAACCAAGTAAATAGAATTAGATACTTAAAGTCTCAAAGAACTTTAATTGTAGGAACGACTGGTGGTGAGTTCACGGTTTCAGCTGACGGAACGGATGCAGCTATAACACCTACAAATATTGTAATTAAAAAACAAAGTTCTTATGGAACTGCAAATGTTGATGCAATACCTGCAGGAAACTCAATATTGTTTTTACAAAAAGCAAAAAGAAAAATTAGAGAATTAAGTTATAACTTTGACACCGACGGCTACGTTGCGCCTGATCTTACAATACTAAATGATATTGTAACTAAATCAGGAATAAACGAAATGGCTTATCAACAAGAGCCTGATAGTATTTTATGGTGTGTCCGTGATGACGGAATATTAGCTGGTCTTACTTATCAAAGATCTGAAAATGTAATTGCTTGGCATAGACATAAGTTAGGCGGAACATTTGGAGCTGGAGCTAGTGCAACTGGTTATGGAGTTGTAGAAAGCGTTGCAAGTATTTCAGGTGAATTAACTGAAGATGAATTTTACGTTATAGTCAAAAGAACTATCAATGGAGCTACTAAAAGATATGTAGAAGTATTTGCTCCTTTTGACTTTGATGAAAATGATGCAACAGATTTTAGATTTGTTGATAGTCATCTAACGTACTCAGGTTCGGCAACGACAACGCTATCAGGATTAGCTCACTTGGAAGGTCAAATCGTTTCTGTCCTAGCGGACGGTGCAACTCACGCCGACAAAGTTGTATCGAGTGGTCAAATAACTTTAGACAGATCCACAACTAAAGCAGTTGTAGGATTAGCTTATGATAGCGTACTTCAAACAATGCGTATTGAAGGTGGAGCTGCTGAAGGAACATCGCAAGGTAAAACAAAAAGAATTAGTAAAGTTGTTTTAAGATTATTTGAAACAGTTGGAGTAAAAGTAGGACCAAGCTTAACTTCACTAGAAACTATTCCATTTAGAACAACATCAAGTCAAATGGACAATCCAGTTGATACTTTATTAGCTGGTGACAAAGAAATTGAATTTAGAGACGACTACAACACGGACGGATTTATATTTGTAAAACAAGATCAGCCTTTACCTTTATCAGTATTGGCTATCTATCCAACTGTAGTTACGAGTGACGGATAATTTTAAAATTGTTTCTTACAAACGAGAACACGGCGACGAAATGATCGAGTTTGGATTAAACGATAAATTAATGGATATAGATGCAAGCTTTAAAGAAAATAGGATCGACTTTGCAATGGCTGGTCTCGCTTTTACTTTATTGGACGATAATGTTCCTATCTGTAGTGGCGGTATTATTCCAACTTGGTTGGGAAGCGCTCAAGGCTGGGTTATCTCTAGCAAAAGAATATTTAGAAACAAAATTAAAGCATCGAGATTAATTAAAGAAAGAACAGATTTACTTTGCGCTAATAATAAAATTTGGCGCTTACAAACTGCAGTCAAAGCTGATTTTAAAATTGGAATAAGATTTGCAGAGTTTTTAGGATTTAACAAGGAAGGTCTAATGGTTGGATATGGACCTGACAAAACAGATTATTATTTAATGGCGAGAATATACAAATGAGTTTTATAGGAAATTTTGCAGCAGCTCAGTCTGCGAAAGCGATCGGACAATACAATCAATCAGTTTATTATCAACAAGCTGCTTATGCTCGAAAGAAAGCTGCTATTAATAAAAAGACATACGATCAAGTTACAAAACCTTTACTACTTAGAAAATTTAAAAAAGATTATTCAAACCAGTTTGTAAATGCTTTAGCTTCAGGTGCAGAGATTAGAGCAGGTGATAGTCCTTATCTTGCTTTGCTAGACCTTAAATATAATCAAGCAACTGAATTAGTTATTGCAGATTTTAATTCAGAAATGGATCAAACAGAATTGATTAACGAAAGTTTATTACTTCAAGCTAAAGGAACTGGTGCAAGATTTAAAGGCGATATGACTGCAAGAGCAGAAAATATTAAAGGTGTCGCTTCATTATTATCAACGGCAAACTCAGCAGGTTATATCTAATGGCAAAAATTAAAATATCTGAAGTAGGAATAACTCCAAAAACTCCTAATACTCCAAATGTAGAAGGAGCTACAATACCTTTAGGAATTGCAACTCAGTTTGGAAAAGCAGTTGGTTCTTTAGGAAAAGTTATTGAAGATATTGCAATTGAGAATAAAGCTGAAGAAGATGCAAACGAAGCTTCAGACATTATTACTGGCATCAATCAAAAGATTACAGAGACAAAAGCTAAATATAAAAATAGTACGAAAACTTCAGATATTTTTGCTTTTGGCAATGATTTAGATAATCTTAAATTTGAAGCAAGTAATAAGAACGTAGAAAAATTAGTTAATAAATATATTAGACAAAAGAAAAATTCTGTAGGTTTGCAGCTTGGTAATGAGATTATAACTAGATCAGTTGAAAAATCTGAGTTTAAAAAAAATAATGATTTAGATAATTATATTATTCAAGCAACAAGTAATAATCCAGTTGAGAGAATTACTGGAAATAGAAACTACCAAAACTTTTGGAAGAGTGCGGATAATGAAAAATTTTATGGTAAAACTAAATTAGCTGAACTTAAAAAAGAAAAAGATCAGTTATTACTAAAAAATATTTATATAAAAAAAATAGATAATAACGATTTAGATTTAACAGATCCAAAAGTTATAGAACAAATAAATAAAGATTTTGGTCCAGTAGGCGCAAAAGGAATTTTGGAAAAAGCTAGAACCAAAACTATTTCTGATGTTTTAATTGCTGATCAACAACAAATTTCTGAAGAAAAGAAAAATGTAGAAACGCAACTAAATAATTTTGCAATAATAATAAATGGTATTAACAATAGCAAAATAGATAAAGATGCAAAAACTCCAAGCTTAGACCAAGTTTATGATTTGTATCAAATAGGATCTTTAAACACAGCTCAGTACAATGCGATCTTAGAATTTTATAATAACGAAGATAAAGTTTCTGATCCTGATATGTTGGATGTGATTAATGCTCAAATAATTGCTGCAGCATCAGTGAAAGACTTAGACGATATTCAAGCAGCACTTAATGGCGATAAAGGAATACTTGATAAAGTATCACCTGAGAATGTTGTAGAGTTTAATACTATTATTGAAAGATATAGAAAAGATACTGGTAAGTTTAATGATTACAAACTTTACTCAGAAAAATTAAAAGTAGATGTTAAAGATGTAAAAGGATTATTTTCTTCAGGCGCTCAAGCAGCCGTAAGTAAAGATAAATCAATAAATGCTTTGCAAGAATACAATAGATTTATTAATCAAGACTACTCACCTCAAGATGCTTATTTAAAAGTTATTAGTGGATTTACTGAAAAAGATTTACCTAAACCTGAGAAGTTACCTATGCCTGCAACTCTAAATCTTACAGATATGAAGCAAACTATAAATAAAAATCCTGATACTGCTCAAGAGGCTTTTGAAACTAAAATTACTGAAGCATATAAAAAAGGAACAATAAACATAGAAGAATATAAAGAAGGTATTAAAAGATTAGATTTTATCTTTGATGTTTTATCAGTAAGAAAACAAATTCTAGGTGATGAGACTAATAAAAAAGGTGATCTTAAATATTTAGGTGCTTTTGGAAAAATTAAAAAAGATGAATATCCTAAAGACGAAGAGAGCTTACTCGATAAAGGTAAAAATATTTATAACAATGTTTTTGGAGGATTAGATTAATGAATATTCTCGATGATTTTTACTTACCTTTGTTGGACCAAGAAAAAACTTATTTAAGTAAAGAATATAAATTACTTAAAAAAAATAAGGTTGATACTGCAGAGTTTGAAGGATTTGAAAAAGACAAAAACGCAGGTGAGATAACTTTTACTGAAGCTACTGAAGATCAGAAAAAAGAATTATACAATGAAGTTTTAACTTACGCAAAAGCCTTACCAAAAGATCTTATAATTTCTGTTGTTAGAGGTGGAATGAACGGATTTGATTTTATTAATGATCTAGCAGCCTTTGCTAAGTATGGTAATGAAGAAGTTCCTGATGATAGCGTTTTTAAATTTATAGATGACAGAATAGAAGCTCAAAAGAAAAGTCTTGATGAATTAGAAAAGGACGATCCTTTAACAACAAGAATGATCGGAGCTTTAGGTCAGGATGCAGCGTTTGTATTACCTATTTATAAAAAGATGACTTCAGCAGGTATTCCAAAGCAATATGCTTTTCCTGCATCTTTTGCGATCGGATCTACTTTAGCTTTCGATAAAGAGACTAGCTTTATGCTTGATACAGATATGATTAAAGGTTTGAAGCAAACTATAAATCTTAATGAAGATACTCCAGCTGAAGAGTTATTTGATAAGGCAGTACAAGGAATTGAATTTACAGGTTTAGGATATGCGTTCAATAAATTATATCCAATGATAAAAGCATTAAGAAAAATAGATGTTCAAAAGTCTGCAGTGGTAACTGCTGGATCTTTAGCTGCAGGTGAAGGAGCTAAGAAAGTCCAAGAGAATATCCAAAACAATATTATTTCAGAACAAACAGAAAAAGAGTAATAAATAAATATCCTCAGATATTTGTTTTCTCACATTAAGGAATTTAAGAATATGGTTAATCTAAGAACGATTACGTCCAAAGTGACGAAAGAAGAAGCAAAAGATTTATTAGATAAAGCTCAAAATATAATTGACAAAGATATATTAGGACCAAATTTTAAAAGAGATAAACTTTTAAAAAAGGATAAAAAAAAAGATAAGGTTAAAATTGACGGCGAAGAAGTCGGAACAATTGTTGACGGCGAACTTAGTGCAACTATTAAAACTAAGACTAAAGTTCCAAAACCTGATGCTAAAACTGATCAGATATTATTTAATGTTAAAGCTGGAGGTAAGATTACTCCTAAGATGCTTGATGACTTTAATATCGAAAAGTTTAATAGCAAAGATGATATTTTAAAATTTATTGATGAAATATCTAGTAAATATAAAAAAGATATTAATGTCAGAAAAAGAGGAACTCAGTCTCAAGAGGCTACAAAAAATTTAGCCAAGCTTTTACAAAAGGACCAAACAAAACTTACTAATAGTTTGCTTAACCTAAAAAAAGGTGAAACGCTAAATGCAGAATATATTTTAGCAACAAGAGAATTAGTTGAAGCTTCTTATGCTAAGTTAGATATACTTGCACAAAAAGCTATAACTGGAACGCCTGATGATGTGTTGGCTTTTAGACAACATATGGCTTTGACATCTGAACTAACAAAAATTTTAAAAGGTGTACAAACAGAAACCGCAAGAGCCTTAAATCAATTTAAGATAAAGACCTCAGGTAAAAACAGATTTGGTAAAGTAGATTTAGAAGAACTTAACAAAAGAGATTTCCTACTAGAAATAGGCGGTGAAGATGAGATTAGAGGTTTTGCAAAAGTTTATCTTAAAGAGATAGATAGTGGTCAAGCTAGAGTTAAAATGGTTGAAGGTATTGGAACTGCAACCAAAATATCTCAAGCTTTTTCTGAAGTATTTATTAATGCAATTTTATCTAATCCACTAACTCACGTTAGAAACACTGCAGGTAACTGGATCACTCAAGGAATAATAGCGCAAGAACATAAACTCGCTTCTAAAATTTTTGGAGGTAAAGTTGAAGGTGGAATAGCTGCATATGAAGATATTGCTAGAGCCTATGGAAAAACTCAAGCTTATACTGAAATGTGGGCAGCTATCGGTAGATCTTTAAAAAAAGGTGAAATGCCAAGTATCGATAGTATGATACAAGGTAACAAGGTTGAGGTAAGAGAAGGTAAATTTACTGCTGGTTTTTTTAATCAAGAACAAGGAAGTAATGCTGCTAAATTTACAGATCTTGCAGGAAAGATTTTAACTTTAAATAGAATACCTACAAAATTTTTAACTGTTGCTGATAACTATTTTAAAAATTTAGAATATAGATCAGAACTATACGCTTTAGCTTATAGAGATACTTTGGAAAAAGTAAGTAATGGAGTTTTAGCAAAAGATAAAGCTGCAGAATATTTGGCTGACTTAGTTGTTAATCCAAAAAAATCTATGGTTGAAGAAGCTTTTGAAGCTGCAAAGTATTCTACGTTTCAAACAAAGTTAGGAACAAGAGGTGACTTTTTAGATGCTGGAGCAAACTTACAAAAATTAAAAGGTAATGTTGGTCCTGCAAACTTTATTGCAAACTATTATTTACCTTTCATACAAACTCCAACTAATGTTGCTGGATTTGTTTTAGAAAGATCACCATTATTAAATTTAGTTTTAAAAAGATACAGAGACGATTTGTTTTCTAATAATCCTGCTAGAGTTCAAAAAGCAAAAGCAAAGATGATGCTTGGTAGTGCTTTTTACTTAACAGTTATGGGAATGAATTATGGAGGTTTTGCTACTGGTACTTCACCTGAGCTAAACACAAAAAATCCAAGTGCCAAGTTTCAACTGAAAAAAACTATGGGATATGGAACTGGAACTATCAATATTCCTTATGGTGATGAAACTATAAGAATTAATATGCAGAATATTGCGTTTGATCCGCTTGCTATGGCTTTCAAACAAGCAGCTGATTTATCAGAAATTATGCAAATGGGATTTAGAGATAATGATCAATTGCAAGATTTCTTAAGGATGCTTGCTGCCTTTTCTTATTCTGTTGGTGAAAATTTGGCTTCATCAACTTTTATGAGTGGTGTTGGTAAAGCAATAAATGATTATCAAAATTTAAAACAATTAGGAGCAGCTGAAGGTGGTCAAAAAATTATACAAGGAATGTTCACCTCAACTTTTATTCCAAGTATTGTTAAACAAGGTGGAAAGACTATTGATTTTATTCAAGGTGAAAATAGTCAAAAGCTTGCAGTTGAGTTTGACGAATATATAAAAAAAACACTTAGATATAATGATCTTAATAAACAATATGATTTATTAGGTGATGAAGTTGAAAACTGGGGTGCTTATACTTTTGAAAAGAAAGATCCAATTAGAACAGAACTATTAAAAACAAAAGTTGAAATACTTCCAGTAAGAAGATCAAAAACATTTTCAGGTGGATCTTCAGGTTTAACTGCTAATGTTGAATATACTGCTGAAGAATTAAGTTTCTTACAATTAAGATCAGGTGAATACACAAAACAACTTTTAGAAGATCTGTTTGAAACTGATGAATATTTAGAAAACGATAATTTCTACAAACAAGCACTAATTAAAAACAAAGTATCAAAAGCAAGAGCAGCTGCATACAACGATATGATTGGTGTTGAGTTTAGCGATAGTTTAGGAGCGTGGGAAAACGCTGAAGAAACTGCTGAAAGATTAAATTCAGAAAAATTAAAAATATTAGAGGACAAAGTTATTACCAGCAATTTTGGTCAACCTCTTGAAAAAACTTTTGAAGAATATGCTGGTACGGAGGAATAATGACAATTAGTACAACGACGATTAAGAATAGTTATAGTGGCAATGGCTCTACGACTACTTTTAACTATACTTTTAAAATAACTGATCAAGACGACATCGACGTAATAATAAGGAGTTCAAGTGGTACTGAAACGACGAAAACGATTACTACTCATTATACTGTCACTGGCGTTGGGAATAGTGGCGGAGGAACTATTGTTTTTACTAGCGGAAATATTCCAGCAAGCGGCGAAACAATTGTTTTAAGAAGGTCCACTCCTTTAACTCAAGGAGTTGATTTAATTGAAAATGATCCTCTTCCTGCAAATACTTTAGAAGATGCTTTAGATAAATTAACTTCTATAAATCAAGAACTTCAGGAACAATCAGACAGATCTTTAAAAATTTCAAGAACTAACACTATGACCAGTACAGAGTTCACAACCTCTGCAACTGATCGTGCAAACAAAGTTTTATCTTTTGATAGCTCAGGTGAATTATCTGTTGCTCAAGAACTTGGTACATTTAAAGGAAACTGGGCAGCTTCCACTTCTTATGAGGTTCGTGATTTAGTAAAAGACACTTCTACAAATAATATTTTTATTGCTTTAACTGCTCATACTTCAAGCGGATCACAACCATTAACTACAAATACAGATAGTGCAAAATGGTCCTTAATTGTTGATGCTGCTACGGCAACTACTCAAGCTAGTAATGCTGCGTCCTCTGCAACGGCTGCAGCTTCTTCAGCAACGACTGCTACAACTAAAGCTTCAGAAGCAAGTACGTCTGCTTCAAACGCTGCAAGCTCAGCTACGGCTGCTGCTTCATCAGCAACCTCTGCTTCATCGTCAGCTACAACTGCAACGACCAAAGCTTCGGAAGCCAGCACATCTGCAACGAACGCTGCATCATCTGCTACGGCTGCTGCCAACTCTGCTTCTCAAGCTGCTGCATCTGCGAACTTTGAAATATTATCAGACACTACACCTCAACTTGGTGGCAACTTAGATACCAACGAAAAAGAGATAACTACTATTTCAAACAGAGATTTAATATTAGCGCCTAATGGTACTGGAGCAGTTGAGATAAAAGGTAATACAAATTCAGGTAAAATTTTACTTAATTGTGAAAACAACTCACATCACGTTTCACTACAAGCACCAGCTCACTCTGCGTTTGCTGGTAATATAGCATTTACTTTACCTACAAATACTGGATCAAATGGACAAGCTTTAGTTACAAATGGATCAGGTGTTTTATCTTTTGCAACAGTAGAAGAAACTAAACCAACTATAGCGGATGTTTCACAAACGATAGCACCAGCTTCGGCTACAACAATAAATATTACTGGAACAAATTTTGTTTCAATACCTATAGTGCAATTTATCAATGGCTCTACTGGAGCGATAACATCTTCAAACTCTGTTAGTTTTACAAGCGCAACATCGCTATCAGTCAACGTAACTCTAGCAGCTGGTAACTATTTTGTAAGAATAGAAAATCCAAATGGTATGGCTGGTAGGTCAACAAACAATATTATTACTGCATCAACTGCACCTAGTTTCTCAACTGGAGCTGGTTCACTTGGAACTATAGCTGGCAATTTTTCAGGAACAGTTGCAACGATCGCTGGATCGTCTGATAGTACAATCGCTTTTTCTGAAACGACAAATGTTTTAACAAATGCGTCTCAGGCAAACTGCACGTTAAATTCTTCAACTGGTGTTATTACCACTTCAGACTTTGGCGGCAGTTCAACATCAGTAACAACATATACATTTACAATTAGAATAACCGATGCTGAAGGTCAAACGGCAGAAAGAGAATTTACTTTGACATCATCGTTCGGTGCAACTGGAGGAGGTCAGTTCAACTAATGGCATCAACATATTTAACATTTACACAACAAACACCTAGTACAGCAGAAGCTCAAAAATTTACTATATCTATGTGGGTTAAAAGATGTGGATTAGCATCAATTCAAGGTTTGTATGGCAATACTTATAGTAATACACACAGAGGATATATCTATTTTGATAGTTCAGATAGATTAGTTTTTTTTGATAGTAGCGGAACATCACTTGTTACAAGTAGAAAATTTCGTGATATTACTGGATTTAGTCATATAGTAGTTGCAACCGATACAACGCAAGGAACTGCTTCTAATAGAGTAAAAATATATGTAAATGGAGTTCAAGTAACTGCATTTGACACAGAAACTTATCCAAATCAGAACCAAGATTTAAAAATAATGAACACTACCAATACTCCTTATATGGGAAGAATTGTAGAGGCAGGAACTTCTTACTATTTAGACGGTGTTTTATCTCACGTTCATTTTACACAAGGTTATGTTTATCAAGCATCAGACTTTGGTTCAACAGATGCAACAACTGGACAATGGAAAATAAATACCTCTCCAACTATTTCAAACTATGGAACAAATGGTTTTTGGTGGTTAAAAGATAGTATTGCAACAACAGACCACTCACCTAATTCAAATACATTTACAGTTAGTGGTGGTACACTTACAAAAACAGAAGATAATCCAAGCAATGTTTTTTGCACATTAAATAATAATACGCTTCCTTCAGATCAAGTAAATATAAATACTGGTAATTTAGCAAAAACTAACACACCTACAAGTAATGCTTGGAGAAGCTTTTATGGAACAATAGGTGCAATCAGTGGAAAATATTATTTTGAATTTAAAATCGATAATATAGAAAGTTCAGATACTAATAATTTTTGGGTTGGTATTGTAAATTCAGATGAGCAAACACACAGCTCTAACAATAGTAAATTTTATGAAGAAGGACAAGGATATGGTTATCACGCTAAAACTGGAAATAAAGGTAATAATAATCAAACATTTAGTTACGGAAATTCTTCGACAACAAATGACATTATAGGTGTTGCTATGGATTTGGATAATGCAAAATTATATTTCTCTAAAAATGGTACTTGGCAAGATAGTGGCGATCCTACATCAGGTAGCACAGGAACTGGTGCTATGATTATAGCAGCTAATACAATGTATGTGCCTGCTTTTTCTCAATACTATGGCAACGAACATTTTTCTGTAAATTTTGGTAATGGTTACTTTGGAACAACGGCAGTATCTAGCGCAGGAACTAACGCATCAGGTAATGGAATATTTGAATACGATGTTCCAACTGGCTACACCGCATTATCAACAAAAGGATTAAATTTATAGGAGGTCTTATGGCATTTACAACAATTAATAAATCAACTGATTATTTTGAAACATTAAAATATAGCAATGCTGGAGACGGCGCAAAAGCTGTAACTGGTCTTGATTTCACACCTGACTGGGTTTGGTTAAAAGCTCTTAGTGCAAATATGTATCATCAATCACACGATAGCGTAAAAGGTGTATCGGCTGGACCATTATATCCAAATGATCCTGCTGCTATAGATACTGGTTATCCACTTTCAAGTTTTGATAGTGGAGGTTTTACAACTGGCGCACAGAGTGGAAATGAAGGTCAAAATAGTGCAAGTCACGTTGCTTGGTGTTGGAGAGCTGGAACAACTGGTTCAGGAACAACTGGTGGTTCAGGCACATCTAAATCTTATAATTATTCTGTAAATACTACGAGTGGCTTATCGATTATAAAATATGAAGGTAATGGAACGAACAATCATCAAATTCCACATCATTTAGGAGTTGCTCCGAAAATGATTATTTTTAAAAATTTTCAATCAGGATATTCTTGGGATACTTATCATCATAATATAGGAAACGCACATAGATTATATTTAGATAGCAGCGTTATAAAACAATCTGCAACAAACTTTTTAAATTCTACTACACCAACTAGCACCTATATTAATTTAGGAGATGCAGGACATACAAATCATAATGGCACAAATCATATTGCTTATTGTTTTGCAAATGTTACAGGCTATCAAAAATGTGGTTTCTATGTTGGCAACGGAAATTCCGACGGACCTACGATAATAACAAATTTTAAACCTGCAATGGTTTTCTTTAAAAGAACAGAAGGTGGAGCTGCTAATTGGCAAATGTGGGATAACAAAAGAGATACATATAATCCAGTTGAAAAAGCACTACATCCTGACATTGCTAATCAATCATCAAACGATCAAGATATAGATTTTTTAAGTAATGGTTTTAAAATAAGATCAAATCAAAATCATCTAAATGCAAGTGGTAATAAATTTATTTATTATGCAGTTGCAGAAGCACCAATAGTAGGAACTAATAATGTTCCTGCAGTAGCGAGGTAATATGATTGAAACTGAAGATACAATCAGAAAACTAGACAAGGACGTAGCTTTAATAAAACAAAAGCTAGACATCTTAGAAAACAATCATCTAGCGCACATTAAAAAAGATGTAGATAGAATTTTATATATCTTAGGTGCGGTTGGTATTGTTGTTTTAGGTGAACTCTTTGTCTTGTTAAATGCAGTTCTATAATAGAGGTATCAAAGCTCATCTATTGGCTGCACAACATCTTATAGATGATGATCACTTTGTCTTTACTAACTTTTGCGGAATAGGACCAATCGATCTAGTTAGACTAAATATTCATACAGGAAAAACTGAACTCTTTGATGTGAAAACAGATAAAGACGATGCTCATCGAAAAAGAGAGCGATCAGAATTACAAATAAAATTAGGAGTTAAATTAATTTATGTCAACTTACATAAGCGAACAATCAGAGTGGAAGGAAGAGTGGAAGAACTTCGTACTTGATGAATTTAAGTGTAGCTGCTGCAGCGAAGTAAAAGTAGATGCAGCAATGATAGATCTTTTACAAGAAGCTAGAAATGAGCTTGGTCCATTAAGTATTACAAGTGCTTACAGATGTCCTTCTCATAACGCTAGCGTAAGCTCAACTGGTGAAGCTGGTCCTCATACTACAGGTCACGCTTTAGATATAGCAGTTAAAAATTCTCAACATAGAAAACAATTAATAGATTGGTTCACAACAAAAGTGACTGGTTTAGGAGTTGCGAAATCATTTATCCATATCGACAACCTAACTGAAGAACAAGGTTTTGATATGAGACCTAATGCTTGGAAATACTAATGATATTTAATTTACTTGGAAAAACTATTTTAGAAAATTCAATAGGTGCTTTGAAACATCACCTTAAGAAAAAGGAAGTTGCTCGAAATACAGAAATCGAGTGTCAAAAGGAAATACAAATAGAAAGAATAAAACAATCAGGCGGTTCATTTAAGGATGAGATAATTTTGATTTGGTTCTTGGTTATCTTGAGTTTGCCTCTAATCGGTGAAACAGAAAGATTTATGAACTGGGCGAAAGTCTTGTCAGCAATGCCGTCTGAAATATTTTATATTTTTGGAGCTATTGTTGCGGCAAGTTTTGGTATCAAAATTTCCAACATCTTCAAAAAATGAAATATAAAAAGAGTAACTTAACCTTTTCAGGAAGAGAGTTTAAGTGGTTAAGAACACCTAAAGATATTTGGTCCGACTTAACAAAAGAATTTAATTTTACTATAGATTGCTGCGCATCAGATCAAAATCATTTGTTGCCTAGATACTATACAATAGAGAACAGCTGCTTAGATAAAGATTGGTCAGGTGAGGTTGCTTACATACATCCTTTGTTTGATATGAAAATTCCAAAGTTTGTAGAGAAAGCTTATCATACTAAAAACTTTACTGGTGTCTTTTTGCTTCCAGCAGCTACGCATACAAAATACTTTCACGATTATATTTATCATAATCCAAATTGTGAAATTAGATTTTTAAAGAAACCTGTAAGAGGATTTAGATTTGGTCACGATGACGGATCTGAAGAACCTGAAAATAAAATAGGCTACATCAAGCCATTAATGATTGTGATTTTTAGAAATGGCTAAGGCAAAAGGATTTTTAAATAAAGTAGCTCACGAACCTATTTTCCATAAAACCAGTATTGGACGACATCCAAGTTTAACGAAAATGAATAAATCAAAAAGAAGAAGTTTTAAAAAATATAGAGGTCAAGGCAAATGAAGATAAACGAAAATACAAATATTGGATTACCTCTTCGTAATCTAATTGGCTTGATCGGCGCAATAGTTATTGGAGCTTGGTTTGCTTTTGGTGTTATTGAAAGACTTAATAAATTAGAAACTGCTGATATTCTATTTAAAGAAGATCTTCTTAAACGTGCAGAACAAGAGCCAAAAAATTTAGAAATTTTTATGCTTTTGGAAGAACTTTTCAAACAGACCGATAAGCAACAAGAAAGCATAGATCAGAATATTCATACACAAATTAAATTAGATCATCTTGAAGAGCAGCTAACTAAAGCTCTTAAAGATATAGAACTACTTAAAGACAAGGTAAGAGAAAATGGAAATAGTCATTAGCTTATTAATGTTTCTTGGTGAACCACCAGTATTGAAAGAACACTTATTGATGCCTTCAATATCTGAGTGTTTAAAAAAAAAGAGAATAGCAACGAGATCAAATGGCAGTGATAGACTTTACTATCAATGCAGCAAAGTTAAAGCCGTAGTAAAAGACGGAAAAATTATAAGCATATCAAGTTTAGAATAATGGCAATCTATAGAGGAAAGAAAGTCTCATTAAACAAGGTAATGAGAGGTGATGTAAAGAAGTTCAAAGTCTTTGTTAAAAAAGGCTCAAGAGTTATCAAAGTAAATTTTGGTGACAAAAATATGAAGATAAAAAAGAATATTCCTGCACGGAAAAAATCTTTTTTAGCACGTCATAGATGCAGCACTGCTAAGGACCGAACGAAAGCTCGGTACTGGAGCTGCCGTCAGTGGCGATAATTTAATCAACAAAACCAAACCTTTAAATGAGACGTAAGAGGCATAGACCTATATTTGTTCGTAAATGTGATTACTGCGGAACTGAGCTTCAACTTAATGAGCCTAATTCTGATAGTTATGTAGTCACAGTAGAACACAAATATTTTTGCAAAATACATTATGTAGGTGAGCCACCAATTAAAGATTGTTTAGAGGATTACATAAGGAGTAAAAATGTACGGCAAGAAAAAATCAAAGAAGAGCAAAGGCGGTTACAAAGTAACTGCGAAAAGCAACCTGAAGAAATCAAAAAAGAAAAAGAGATAAGACTTAAAAATTTAGCAAAATTAGAAGCTTATCAAAAAGAGTTAAAACTCAAACAATGGAGGCAACGTGCCACTAAGTAAAAAACAAAAACGTATTGCTAGAGTAAGTGCGCCTTTTAATAAAATAACTGGCTCTGACTTTAGAAAATTAAAAAGAAAAAAAAATGCCAAAAAGAAAAAGAAAAAGTACCGTTAATAAATCAGGTAACTATACAAAACCTGCTTTAAGAAAAAGAATATTTAATCGAATACTTAGAGCAAATATTCAAGGCACTGCAGCTGGCAAATGGTCAGCAAGAAAAAGTCAACTTTTAGCAAAGAGATATAAAGCTGCTGGAGGTGGTTATAAATAATGGCATTAACAAAACGACAACGATCATTAAAGAAATGGGGGAAACAAAAATGGCGAACAAAGTCTGGAAAAAAATCAAGTATTACTGGGGAAAGATACTTGCCTACTGCTGCCATCCGTTCGTTGACTGCTGCGGAGTATGCGGCGACGACAAGAGCAAAAAGAAGAGATAAAAAAAAAGGTAAGCAATTTTCAAAACAACCAAAAAAGATAGCTGCTAAAGTTAGACGATTTAGGTTTGTTTAAAAAAGCCTTATTTTTGATTCTTTTTTAGTGGTGCAATTAGGTCTTTTATTATCCTATAAAATGTTTATATTTATTCTGTAATCCGAAAGTTAGGATTGCAGAGTAAGTGACAATGGCTGCACCAGTTTAGCACCATAGTTCTTTGGGGGGTGTAGCTCAGTTGGTTAGAGCGATCGCCTGTCACGCAGGGGGCCGAGGGTTCGAGTCCCTTCACTCCCGCCATTTCATAAGTAAAACTGGGCTTAAAAATGTGACATATCTCCACTTTTAGTTGATATAATAGTTGTTACATAGGAATCATATGCTTGCGGAATTTTTAAAAGATTATCTACCAATAATATTATTTTTGATAATAGCTTTAGGTTTGAGTTTTGCTTTTGTTGCAATAAACTATATAGCTGCTCCAAAAAGACCAGATCCAGAAAAGCTTTCAGCATATGAATGTGGATTTGAACCTTTCAATGACTCCCGTATGGAATTTGATGTAAGATTTTATTTGGTTGCAATTTTATTTATAATATTTGATTTAGAAATTGCTTTTTTATTCCCATGGGCAATTTCACTTGGGCAGATAGGTTTATATGGCTTCTGGTCCATGATGTTATTTTTATTTATTTTAACTGTTGGGTTTATTTATGAGTGGAAAAAAGGAGCCTTAGATTGGGAATAAAATGAATTTAGAAGATAGAAAAAAAGATATCCCTGAAGAGTTTAAACAATTAGCACAAGATTTTAGTGATAATGGTTTCATAACAACGTCATTAGATAATCTTGTTAATTGGGCAAGAACCGGTTCATTACATTGGATGACGTTTGGACTAGCATGTTGTGCTGTTGAAATGATGCAAACATCAATGCCTAGATATGACCTTGAAAGATTTGGTGCAGCACCAAGAGCATCACCTAGACAGTCAGATGTAATGATAGTTGCTGGGACCTTAACGAATAAAATGGCTCCAGCCCTAAGAAAAGTTTATGATCAGATGCCTGAACCTAGATATGTAATATCTATGGGAAGTTGTGCAAATGGTGGAGGTTATTATCATTATTCATATTCTGTAGTTAGAGGGTGTGATCGAGTGGTGCCTGTTGATGTATATGTTCCTGGGTGTCCTCCTTCAGCTGAAGCATTACTCTATGGAATTTTACAATTACAGAAAAAAATCAGAAATAAAGGTTCTTTAGAAAGATAAAAAAATGAAAAATCTTGAGGACTTGGAAAAGTTTATAAACTCTGAATTAACTTCTAAAATAAATAATTCATTTATAAAACATGATAATATTTATCTAAACATTGATCATGACGAATTGATTGATGTTATTTCTTTTTTAAAGACTAACAAGGAGACTAAATTTAGGCAATTAATTGAAATTACAGCTGTAGATTATCCTGAGAATGAATATAGATTTAAGATGTTGTATCTTCTTTTAAGCCATGAATATAATAAAAGAGTTATTATTGATTATTCAATAAAAGAAAATGATATTATCTCATCAATTACTTCATTATTTCCCTCAGCAAATTGGATGGAGCGAGAGGTATTTGATATGTATGGTTTAAACTTTAAAAATCATCCTGATTTAAGGAGAATTTTAACTGACTATGGCTTTGAAGGTTATCCTTTAAGAAAAGATTTTCCTCTAACTGGACATAATGAGGTTCGTTATAGTGAGGAAGAAAAAAAAGTAATTTATGAACCTGTAAAATTAGAGCAAAATTATAGAAATTTTGATTATGAAAGTCCTTGGGAAGGAACAAAATACATAAAAGAAATTAAAAAAAGTGATGGCTAAAGAAAAAAAAACATTAAACTTAAACTTTGGACCACAACACCCAGCAGCTCATGGAGTCTTAAGATTAATACTGCAATTAGACGGAGAAGTTGTTGAAAAAGCCGATCCACATATAGGTTTATTACACAGAGGAACTGAAAAATTAATTGAAAATAAAACTTACACTCAAGCTGTTCCATATTTTGATCGTCTTGATTATGTTGCACCAATGAACCAAGAGCATGCATTCGCATTAGCTATAGAAAAAATTCTTAAAATTGAAGTTCCTGCTCGAGCTAAATATATAAGAGTAATTTTCTGTGAAATTGGGCGAATATTAAGTCACATATTAAATGTAACTACTCAAGCAATGGATGTTGGCGCATTAACACCAACATTGTGGGGATTTGAGGAAAGGGAAAAATTAATGGGATTTTATGAGAGAGTTTCTGGATCTAGGTTGCATGCCAATTATTTTAGAGCTGGTGGAGTGCATAAAGATCTCCCTACTGGGCTTGATAATGATATTGATGAATTTTGTGATAAATTTCCAAAAATCATTGACGATTTAGAAACTTTACTTACTGACAATAGAATATTTAAACAGAGAAATGTAGATATAGGAATAGTATCGAAGCAAGATGCTCTAGATTATTCATTCTCTGGAGTAATGTTAAGAGGTTCAGGAGTGGCTTGGGATTTAAGAAGAAGTCAACCTTATGATTGTTATAATGATTTACAATTTAAAATTCCTGTTGGAAAAAATGGAGATTGTTATGACAGATATCTTTGCAGAATTGAAGAAATGAGAGAAAGTGTAAAAATCATTAAACAATGTTTACAGAATTTACCAAATGGCCCAATTAAGACAAATGATGGAAAAATTTCTCCACCACCTAAGAAAGAGATTAAAGAGTCTATGGAAGCTTTAATACATCATTTTAAATTATTCACAGAAGGATATAGAGTTGAAAAAGATGAAATATATATGGCAGTAGAGGCACCAAAAGGCGAATTTGGAGTTTATTTAATCTCAGATGGCTCAAGTAAACCTTATAAATGTAAGATTAGAGCTCCTGGATTTACACATCTTCAAGCAATGGATTACCTAATAAAAGGTCATATGCTAGCTGATGTACCTGCTGTTTTAGGATCAATGGATATTGTTTTTGGTGAGGTTGATAGATGAGTGTAAAAAAAATTCACAAAGACCAGCCTGAGACTTTTGAGTTTAATGAAAAAAGTATGGAAGCTGTAAATAAAATAGTTTCAAATTATCCAGATGGAAGACAGCAAAGTGCAGTAATGGCTTTATTGTATATCGCTCAAAGACAACATGATAATTGGATACCATTAAAAGCAATGAAATACATAGCTAAGTTTTTAGACATGCCATACATAAAAGTTTATGAAGTAGCAACTTTTTATTCAATGTATAATTTATCTCCTGTAGGTAAATATTTTTTTCAAGTTTGTACAACAACACCCTGTATGCTTCGAGGTGCTTATGATCTAGTTAAAGTTTGTAAAAAAAAGATATCTGAAAAAGAAAATGAATTATCTGAAGATGGAAAAATTTCTTGGATGGAAGTAGAGTGCCTTGGTGCATGCGTTAATGCTCCAATGATGCAAGTTAATGAAGATTATTATGAAGATTTAAATGATAAAAAACTTGAAGAAATAATTGATACGATATATCAAAACAAAATTCCTAAACCAGGATCTTATACAGGGCGAATTAATGCAGAACCAGTTGATAATCGTAAAACTTTATTAGGAAACAAAAATGCTTAAAGACGAAGATAGAATATTCCAAAATTTATATAATGATAGTGGTGCAGATTTACAGTCTGCCAAATTAAGAAATGATTGGAGTGGAACAAAAGATATTTTAGAAAAAGGAAGAGAATGGATCATTAATGAGGTTAAAGCCTCTGAACTCAGAGGTAGAGGTGGAGCTGGTTTTCCTACTGGTCTAAAATGGTCTTTTGCACCAAAAGAAATTGGATCTAGACCTCATTATTTAGTTATTAATGCAGACGAGTCAGAACCTGGCACATGCAAAGATAGAGATATATTAAGATTTGAACCTCACAAATTAATAGAAGGATGTTTAATAGCTTCTTATGCAGTTAATGCTCACAAATGTTATATTTATATAAGAGGTGAATATTTTAATGAAGGTCAAAAACTTCAGACTGCTATAGATGAGGCTTATAAAAATAAGTTAATTGGTGAAAATGCATTAGATTCAGGATGGGATTTAGATATCTACATTCATTATGGAGCTGGCGCTTACATTTGTGGTGAAGAAACTGCATTACTTGAGAGTTTAGAAGGTAAAAAGGGACAGCCAAGATTAAAGCCACCATTTCCTGCATTAATTGGACTTTATGGATGTCCAACGATCATTAATAATGTTGAAACCGTTGCGGCTGTGCCTACTATTTTAAAAAGAGGAGCAAAATGGTTTAGCTCACTTGGAAGACCAAAAAACACGGGAACAAAAATATATTGTATTTCTGGAAATGTAAATAACCCGTGTAATGTGGAAGAGGAAATGGGAATTCCACTTAAAGAATTAATCGAAACTCATGCTGGAGGTGTCGTTGGTGGGTGGGATAATCTTAAAGCTGTAATACCTGGTGGATCTTCTATGCCAATGTTACCTAAGGAAATTTGTGACAATATTAAAATGGATTTTGATGCATGTGTTGAGAATAAAACAGGTCTTGGAACTGCTGGAATTGTTGTAATCAATAATGATCAAGATATCATTAAGTGTATGGCAAGAATAGCCAGATTTTATAAGCATGAAAGCTGTGGTCAGTGCACACCTTGCAGGGAAGGATCTGGGTGGATGTGGAGAATGTTAGAAAGAATGGCAGCAGGTGAAGCAACCCCTGATGAGGTTGACATGCTTTTTGATGTAACCAAACAAATAGAAGGTCATACAATTTGTGCTTTTGGAGAAGGATCTTCTTGGCCAGTTCAAGGTTTGATAAGACATTTTAAAGATGAAATATTAGAAAGAAATAAATTTGATCCTGTTGTGAAAAAACAAAAAAACATTCCTTACTTAGTAGATCAACATTTATTAGAAAAAGAAAATGCCTAAATTAAAAGTAAATGATATTGATATTGAAGTTGAAGATGGCCTAACGGTACTCCAAGCATGTGAACAAGCTGGAGCTGAAATACCAAGATTTTGTTATCATGAAAAACTTACCATAGCTGGAAACTGTCGTATGTGTTTAGTTGAAATGGAAAAATCACCTAAACCTATAGCTTCATGTGCAATGCCTGCAACTGAAGGAATGGTTATCAAAACAAATACAGAAAAAGTTGAAAAAGCTAGAAAAGGTGTAATGGAGTTTTTACTGGCTAACCACCCACTAGATTGTCCTGTTTGCGATCAAGGAGGAGAGTGTGATTTACAAGATCAATCTATGTTTTATGGAATTGATAAATCAAGATTTAAAGAGAATAAAAGATTAGTGCCTGAAAAATACATGGGTCCATTAATAAAAACTCAAATGACTAGATGTATTCATTGTACTAGATGTATTAGATTTGCTACTGAAGTAGCGGGAGTACCAGAATTAGGAGCGATCGGACGTGGAGAAAATATGGAAATTACAACATATTTAGAGAAATCCATGGAGTCTGAAATGTCAGCTAATGTAATTGATTTATGTCCAGTTGGTGCATTAACTTCTAAACCTTATGTGTTCGAGGCAAGACCTTGGGAGCTTAAAAAGACTGAAACAATTGATGTCATGGATGCTGTTGGGTCGAATATTAGAGTAGATACTTACGATTGGGAAGTAAAAAGGGTTTTACCAAGAATTAATGAGGAAATTAATGAAGAGTGGATTTCTGATAAAACAAGATATGCATGTGATGGATTAAAAAATCAAAGATTAGACACACCACTTATAAAAAATAATGGAAACTTTGAAGAAATAAGTTGGCAAGATGCATACAAAAAAATTAAAGAAAAAATTTCAATAACATCACCAGACAAAATAGTTGGTTTAACTGGTGACATGACAAACATGGAAACTATGTTTGCTGTTAAAAACTTATTTCAAAAAACATTAAATTCAAGTTATTTGGATTCTAGAGCTAAACATACTTACATAAATTTTGAAAACAGAAGTAATTATTTGTTTAACTCTGGCATAGAAGGGATTGAAGAAAGTGATCTTATATTACTAGTAGGCACAAACCCAAGATTTGAGGCAACTATATTAAACTCAAGAATAAGAAAAACTTATTTAAAAAATAAAACTGAAATATTTTCTTTAGAGGATGTGGGTGATTTAACTTATCCTTATAAAGTTTTAGAAAATAATTCAAAAGTAATTGAAAAAATAATCAAAAATGAACACAATCTTTCAAACAAAATTTCCAGTGCAGAAAAACCTATAATTATCTTAGGTCAATCAATATTAAATAGTAACAACGGTGCATATATATTTGAAGAGTTAAAAAGGTATTTAACTAGTATTTATAAAATTGATGATAATTGGAATGCACTAAATATTTTATCAACTGATGCATCGGCTGTTGGTTCTTATGATTTAGGCATTTTTTCCTCAAATGATGGAAGTAACAAAACTCTTAAAAAAATCAATGATAGTGAAGCAGAAATAATATTTTTGTTAGGCCAAGATAACCTCAAAATTAAAAAAAGTAATGAATTTATAATTTATATTGGAAGTCATGGCGATAATGGTGCAGATATGGCAGATCTTATATTGCCTGGTGCCGCATATACAGAACAAGATGGTTATTTCACTAACTTAGAAGGAAAGCTTCAAAAAGCATATAAAGCTTCATATCCACCAGGAGAAGCTAAAGAAGATTGGCAAATAATTAATGAATTATCTTCTACTATCCTTGGAAATCCTTTATTTAACAATAAAGATGAACTACTAAAATCTATGCAAAACCATTTAAATAATCAAAATATTAAAAATTTTGAAGTTCCTACATATAATTTGAATGATGAAAAAATATTAGTTGAAGATATTGATTATTACTATTCTAATGCGATTGCCCGTGCATCCAAAACAATGTCAGAGTGTAGATACGCAAGAACTAATTTGAAAAAAACTGGAACCGAGGGTTAATGGACTCTTATTTTTCAATATTATTTACTGAGGTTTATAAAATTTTATTTTTATTAGTGCCTGTTTTAGTTTCTGTAGCAATGATAGTTTGGCTTGATAGAAGAGTCTGGGCCTTTGTACAAAAACGAAGAGGACCCAATGTTGTTGGTCCATTCGGTTTATTCCAATCATTAGCTGATGCATTAAAATATATCTTTAAAGAAATAATAATACCTGCAAGCTCAAATAAATTTGTATTTGTATTAGCTCCAGTCGTGACTATGACATTAGCATTAATATCATGGGCTGTAATACCATTTGGCGAAGATTTTGTTCTAGCTGATATCAATGTTGGTATTTTATATCTTTTCGCAGTTTCATCATTAGGTGTATATGGAATAATTATGGGAGGATGGGCCTCCAATTCTAAATACCCTTTTTTAGGTGCAATCAGATCTGCTGCACAAATGGTATCATACGAAGTTTCAATAGGAGTTATAATTATCAACGTTCTATTATGTGTTGGATCTTTAAATTTAAGTGACATAGTTATGGCACAACAAAATTTATGGTTTGTAATTCCTTTATTTCCTATGTTTGTAATTTTTTTTATTTCTGCACTAGCAGAAACAAATCGCCCTCCATTTGATTTACCAGAAGCAGAAGCTGAATTAGTGGCAGGATATCAAACTGAATATTCAGGAATGATGTATGCTATGTTTTGGTTAGGAGAATATGCAAATATTTTGTTAATGTGTGCAATGGGAGCAGTTTTATTTTTGGGTGGTTGGTTATCTCCAATAGACATCTTCCCATTTAATGATATTCCAGGTCCATTTTGGTTAATCTTTAAAATATTATTTTTATTTATTTTATTTGCGTTAGTTAAAGCAACTGTTCCAAGATACAGATATGACCAATTAATGAAGCTTGGTTGGAAGATATTTCTCCCATTTTCACTGTTTTATGTTGTTTTAACTTCAAGCTTTTTACTATATTTTGATTTATTACCTGGAAAATAAATGAAAATTTCACGATTATTAAAAACTGTATTCATGATTGATTTTGTGACTGGTTTATTAATTGCAATAAAAGAGACTTTTAAGGCAAAAAAGACAATCAATTATCCATTTGAAAAGGGGTCTTTAGGAACGAGGTCTAGAGGGGAGCACGCTCTAAGAAGATATCCTAATGGGGAAGAAAGATGCATCGCATGTAAACTTTGTGAAGCAGTATGCCCAGCCCAGGCTATTACAATTGAGTCAAAGGAAAGAGATGATGGAAGTAGAAAAACTGTAAGATACGATATTGATATGCTTAAATGTATTTATTGTGGTCTGTGTGAAGAATCTTGTCCTGTAGATGCAATTGTCCAAGGTCCTAATTTTGAATTTGCAACAGAAACTAGAGAAGAACTTTATTATACAAAAGAAAAACTTTTGGAAAATGGAGACAGATGGGAAAACATTTTAGCTGCCAATATTAAGGCTGATAGCTCTCACAGATAATCTTATGATTGCACACTCAGTTTTCTTTTATATTTTTTCTTTAATAGCTATTGTTTCAGCAGTCATGGTAACAGTTTCAAAAAATACAGTTCACTCAGTATTTTTTTTAATACTAGATTTCATTAGCATATCCTGTTTGTTTATTATGATAGGTGCAGAATTTTTAGGCATGATAATGCTTATAGTTTATGTTGGAGCGGTTGCAGTTTTATTTTTATTTGTTGTAATGATGTTAAACGTAGCTGAACAAAAAGGTCAGTGGTTTAGTTCAAGATGGGATGGTGGAACACATATCCCAGTTGGTTTGTTAGTAAGTTTAATTATTTTTTTTGAACTTATTATTGTAATTGGAGGATGGAAATACAAACCTGATTTACTAAATAGTCTATCTCTTAACATATCTACTGAAGTTACTAATACCAAATCTATCGGAAATGTTTTGTATACGGATTATATACTCCTATTTCAAATTTCAGGAATGATACTGTTAGTTGCTATGATTGGAGCAATTGTTTTAACTTTTAGAGAGAGAGCTGGAGTTAAAAGACAAAGTTATGTCAAACAAATTTCTAGAGAAAGAGACGAAGGTGTTGATTTAGTTGAGGCTGAGAGAAATAAAGGAGTTAAAATAGATGGTTAGCATAGGTTTGGGACATTATTTAACACTAGCTGCAATTATATTTACTATTGGTGTTGTAGGGATTTTCCTTAATAGAAAAAATGTAATAGTTATATTAATGAGTATTGAGCTAATTTTACTAGCAGTAAATATAAACCTTGTTTCCTTTTCAATATTTATCAATGATTTAAGTGGGCAAATATTTACACTATTTATTTTAACAGTTGCTGCTGCTGAGGCCGCTATTGGATTAGCTATAATTGTAGTTTATTTTAGAAATTCAAACACAATAAGAGTTGAAGAAATTAAAAATTTAAAAGGATAAAATGGAATACCTAATTTTATTTCTACCTCTAATAGGAGCAGTAATTAGTGGTTTTTTTGGAAAGAAAATAGGCGACAGAAATTCCCAAGTCTTAACAAGTTCATTTGTGAGTATTTCAGCAATACTCTCTTTAATTGTTTTGTATAAAGTTATTAGTTCAGATTATTCAAACAATCTTGTTGTAACTACATGGATTAACTCTGGAACTTTAAATGTTAATTGGTCCATAAAAATTGACTCCTTATCAGCAGTTATGTTTGTTGTGGTAAATTTTGTTTCAGCTTTAGTTCATATTTACTCAATTGGATATATGTCACATGATCCTCATAAAAATAGATTCATGGCATATTTATCATTGTTTACTTTTGCAATGTTAACTTTAGTAAGTTCAGATAACTTTATTCAACTATTTTTTGGATGGGAAGGTGTAGGCTTATGCTCATATTTTTTAATTGGATTTTGGTTTAAAAAAGAGAGTGCAAATAAAGCTGCAATAAAAGCCTTTGTTGTTAATAGAGTTGGTGACTTTGGTTTAGCTCTTGGAATTTTTCTGATTTTTTATGTTTTTGGTACAGTCAATTATGATGAGGTCTTTGAACAAATTCCAAATGTTTTAGATAAAGAAATTAATTTCATTGGCATTAATATAGAAATTATTGATTTGATTTGTTTGCTTCTATTAATTGGAGCAATGGGTAAATCAGCTCAATTTTTATTACATACTTGGTTGCCTGATGCTATGGAGGGCCCAACGCCAGTATCAGCATTAATTCATGCAGCAACAATGGTAACAGCAGGAGTATTCCTGATTGTCAGATGCTCACCTATATATGAATACTCTCCATTAGCTCTCACAGTTATAACCATAATTGGAATGACTACTGCTTTCTTTGCAGCAACAGTTGCACTTGTTCAAAATGATATAAAAAAAATTATTGCTTATTCTACGTGTAGTCAATTGGGCTATATGTTTTTTGCTGCTGGAGTAGGTGCTTACAATGTTGCAATGTTTCATCTATTTACACATGCCTTTTTTAAAGCTTTGCTATTTTTAGGAGCCGGTGCTGTAATTCATTCATTTCATGAGGAACAAGATATAAATAAAATGGGCGGAGTTATTAAGAAACTCCCATACACATATGTATTAATGCTTATTGGCACTCTTGCTTTAACAGGATTTCCTTTTTTATCAGGTTTTTATTCTAAAGATGCAATAATAGAATTTGCTTACCTAAGAGGAAATGGAATAGGAATACTTGCAGCTTTTGTGGGCATTGTTACAGCTTTATTAACATCAATCTACTCTTGGCGACTTATATTTAAAACATTTCATGGTAATTTTAATAATAAAGAACTTAGTTTTGATAAAATACACGAGTCTCCTATGGTTATGATTGCACCGTTAGTAATCTTGGCAATAGGAGCTATTTTTGCAGGTATGGCGTTTAAAGATTTATTTATAGGGCATGAAATAGCATATGAATTTTGGGGTCAATCTATAAAATTTTTAGAACCACTTAGCACAGATCATCCACCAACATGGTTTTTACTTTTAACACCTATACTAGTTACTTCTGCAATTCCATTTTCATATTATTTGTATCTAAAAAATAAATACATAGTTTCAGGATTGAAAGAAATGAATGAACCAATTTACCAATTTTTAGTTAAAAAATGGTACTTTGATGAAATGTACGATTACCTATTTGTTAATCCTTCAAAAAGAATTGGAAAGTTTTTATGGAAAAAAGTTGATGGATCAATAATAGATAAATTTGGTCCTGATGGTATTTCAAATGTAATTAAAAATTTATCAATCAAGGCAGTGAAATTTCAATCCGGATTTATATATCAATATGCATTCATTATGTTGATAGGTTTTTCTATTTTATTAACAATACTGATTTTAAATTAATGAACTTTCCAATTTTATCATCTTTAATTTTGCTCCCAACAATTGGAGCTTTATTTATATTATTTACAAAATCATCAAGTGGAAAATATCAAAGTGCCAAATACGTATCGTTGTTTATTTCATTAGCAAATTTTTTGTTGTCAATATATCTTTGGTATATCTTTGATAAAAATTCAGTAGACTTTCAATTTGTAGAAAATAGGGAGTGGTTATCAGGATTTATAAATTATAAAGTTGGAATAGATGGTATTTCAATTTTATTTGTAATATTAACAACTTTCATAACTCCAATTTGCATTATTTCAGTAAATGCTACAATTACAAATAGACTTAAGGATTTCTTGATTGCTATATTAATAATGGAAACATTTATGATTGGTGTTTTCTGCTCACTTGATCTAGTAGTATTTTATTTATTTTTTGAGGCAGGTCTTATACCAATGTTTTTAATAATTGGTATTTGGGGTGGAGAAAGAAGAGTATATTCAGCTTTTAAATTTTTTCTGTACACTTTATTAGGATCAGTTCTTATGTTGGTTGCTATTATTTCAATTTATTGGATAACAGGAACCACTGATGTTGAAAAACTTTATGAACTTGGCATTAAGGCTGAATATCAAAATTTATTATGGTTAGCTTTTTTTAGTTCTTTTGCAGTTAAAACTCCTATGTGGCCAGTACATACGTGGCTACCAGATGCTCATGTAGAAGCTCCAACTGTTGGATCTGTATTACTAGCAGCAATATTACTTAAAATGGCCGGATATGGATTTATTAGATTTTCGATAGGATTATTTCCTATAGCTTCTGAAAATTTTACAATGTTAGTTTATATCTTAAGCTTGATTGCAATTATTTACACATCTCTAGTTGCTTTAATGCAGGAGGATATGAAAAAACTCATAGCATACTCCTCAGTTGCACATATGGGATTTGTGACACTAGGCATATTCACAATGACCCAACAAGGCATTGAAGGAAGTATTTTCCAAATGATTAGTCATGGACTTGTATCTGCTGCACTTTTCTTAAGTGTTGGAGTTGTTTATGAAAGACATCATACAAGATTAATAAATAAATACGGTGGTTTAGTCTCCATAATGCCAAGATATGCAATTGTTTTTATGGTATTCACATTAGGAGCTCTAGGACTACCTGGAACAACAGGTTTTATTGGAGAATTTTTAATTTTAATGGGCGCATTTGAGAAAAATATCTTAGTTGCGATGATTGCAAGTTTGGGAGTAATTTTAGGAGCAGCATATATGCTGTGGCTATTTAAAAGAGTTGTTTTCGGCGAAATGAATAATCAAGAGCTTAAAAGTATGAAAGATTTAAAAACTTTTGAAATTATCATTTTATCAGCTCTAGTTATACCAATTTTATTTTTTGGTTTTTACCCAGAGCCTTTAATGAATTCAATTGAAACATCAGTAGAGAATACTTTAAACATGTACAACATTGACTTAATTAACAACCTTGCATCGAAAGACTAATGGAAAATTTTCAATATATATTACCTGAAATCTTCATATCGGTATCTATAATGATATTTTTACTAGTTGGAGTTTTCAAAAAAAATAGTGCAAATTTAATTTATAATTTATCTAACATATCGTTAGTTATTTTACTGGCTTTAATTATAAATCTCAGCTCATTAGATACAATTTACTTATTCAATAAATCATATTTAATAGACAATTTATCTAACTATATGAAGATCATACTTATTGGATCTGGTATTTTTGTAATGCTAACTGGATCCAAATATATTCAAGTTATTAATTTAAATAAAATTGAATATCCAATCCTCATTCTAAGCAGCATTTTGGGAATGATGATAATGATAAGTTCAAATGATTTAATTGTTTTTTACATGGGCCTTGAATTGCAATCATTAGCTTTGTATGTTCTTGCATCTTTTAATAGAGATAATTTACTTTCTACAGAGTCTGGATTAAAATATTTTGTTCTTAGTGCATTATCATCAGGTTTACTGTTATATGGATGTTCATTAACTTATGGGTTTTCTGAAAGTACAAATTTTGATCAAATACTTATAAACTCTACTGAATTTAATTATGGCACCACGTTTGGGATAGTGTTTATTTTAGTTGGTCTTGCATTTAAAATATCGGCTGTACCTTTTCATATGTGGGCTCCAGATGTTTATCAAGGCTCCCCAACATCTGTAACATTATTCTTTGCTATACTTCCAAAAATAGCTGCACTCTCTGTATTCATTAAGTTTTTGTACACGCCTTTTGCTAATATGTATGATCAGTGGCAAACTATAATTGTATTTATTTCAATAGCTTCAATGATATTTGGTGCTGTGGCAGCTATAGGTCAAAAAAATTTAAAAAGGTTAATTGCCTATAGTTCAATCAGCCATATGGGCTATGCGTTGGCTGGACTAGCAACAATTAGCAACCAAGGAATACAAAGTTCTATTACTTATATATCTATTTATTTGGTAATGAATTTAGCCTTTTTTAGCTGCTTATTTATGCTAAAGAGAAATGATAAATATTATGAAAATATAGAGGATTTATCTGGACTTTCTAAAAAACATCCAATTTTGTCTTTCTCATTGTTGATAGTTTTATTTTCTTTAGCAGGAATACCACCGCTTGCAGGTTTTTTTGCAAAATTTTATGTATTCTTAGCTGTTATAGAGCAATCAATGTATTTTTTAGCAATTGTTGGATTACTAGCAACCGTCGTAGCAGCTTTTTATTATCTAAGAATTATAAAAATAATATATTTTGATCCAGAAAAAGACGAATACGAAAAATCACATAATCTAGGACTAAAAATTACTTTAGCAATTTCAACCATATTTATTTTAGCATACTTTATATACCCAAGCAGCATTACAGAAATAGTATCTAAAATTACAATGATCTAATGAAATTAAAAAAATATCTATACAAAAAAGTTGAAAGCACCAACAATGTAGCACTAAGATTAATTAAGCAAGGCAATCAAAGAGGAATAATTTTAACAGATCAACAAACAAAAGGTAAAGGACAAAGAAAAAATAATTGGATATCTAATAAAGGTAATTTGTTTTTATCGGTTTTCTTTGAAATTAGTAAAAAAATATCCTTATCTAAAATAACAAATTTAAATTTAAAAATAATTAAGAAAATAATCTTCAAAAAAATAAACACTTTAATTCTTATAAAAAA
>CACGXV010000008.1 GCA_902577075.1 uncultured Pelagibacteraceae bacterium
TAAATCATCTTTTAATGGAACTCTAAATCTGGAGAAAGCATACGCCGCTAATGCACCCAAAAATACGGATGCAAAAGTTGACCCAAAGCCAATTATCATTGAATTTGAGTATCTACCTAAAAATTTTGATGGCCCCGTTATGACCATTTCTCTACTTCTAACTAATTCTTCATACCAAGTTTCTGGAGCTGGCAAAGAGTCAAGATATTCCTGAGATTGCCTTGATCTATTAGTAAACAAGTTAACATATCCCTCTAAAGATGGTTCAAACAGTACTTCAGGTGGATAAGAAATTGCACTATTAACATTCTTAAAACTTGTCATTACCATCCAAGAAATAGGTATCAATGTTATTACTGTGTAAACAATAATAATTGTTGCAGCAAGTTTCTTTGAAAACGATGAAGGTTCTAAATATGATCTGGATGTATCCATCAGCGTTCCTTTATTTTATTCATTACTTTTACATATACATTTCCAAAACCAAAAATAGTTACAAATAAAATTACAGCAAAAGCTGAACTATAGCCAGTTTTCCATTTTTCAAATGCTTCTCTTTTTAAATTGATTGAGGCGAGCTCTGTAGCTGAACCAGGGCCACCAGATGTAAGTTCAACTACCATGTCGAACATTTTGAAGTTCTCAATCCCTCTAAATAACAAAGCCAATAATAAAAATGGTAATACAGATGGTAGTGTGATGTATATAAATTGTTGCCATTTACTAGCTCTATCAACTTCAGCAGCCTCATATAAATAATTTGGAACTGATCTTAGACCGGCTAAACAAATCAACATTGTAAAAGGTGTCCACATCCAAGTATCAACTATAACTATCGACCAAGGTGCGAGTTCACTTGAACCAATCATATCAAAACTTCCAAAATCGTAAAAAAAGTTTACTACATAATTAAATAAACCTACTTGAGGATTATAAAGATAAGTCCAAAAAACACCCACAACAGCAGGCGATAACATCATTGGTAATACTATTAGTGTGGTTAATAATTCATTACCTTTAAATTTCCTGTTTAATAATAAAGCCAAACCTAATCCTATTACTGCCTGAAGTAACAAAGTCCAAAACATAAAGTTTGCAGTAACCTGCATTTTTTCCCATATGGCCTCTTTATTGAGAACCTTTATATAATTTTTTAAACCAACAAACTGTGGTTCTCTCCCAATTTTATTTGCGTAAAAATTTGTAAAAGACATTCTGATTGCATAAATCAAAGGATAAATATTTATTGCCAATAAAAGAAAGACGGATGGTCCAATGAAAAGCCATGCTACAGCCTTATCAGAAAGTCCTTTAAATTTTTTTTTAACGCTCATATGATTTTTTTAAAAAAAAGGGGAGATATTGCCCCCCTTTTTTTTTATATTTTTAAATATTAATGTTAAAGTTTTCCGTCTGCTTCAAATACTTCAACCCACTCTTCGATAATTTTATCTAGAGCGCCTTTAGCAGTTCCTTTTCCATTAACAACGTAATCATGAATAGCTTCCTGCATAGGTAACATTAACTCAACAAATGTTGGTTCTTGCCAAAAATCTTTGACAATTCCCATTGAGTCTAAGAAACCTTGTGCATAAACCGTAGATGTAGGGAACGATGGTGAATTTAGTACATCATTATGACATGAATATCCGCCTAAATCCCACCATTTTTGCTGTACATCTGGTCTTGCAAACCATTTAATATATTCTAATGCAAGATCTTGTTTATCTGAATATTTAACAACAGATATACCTTGTCCACCTAATGTTGCAGCAGCTACGTTTTGTTTTGGATTTGCAAAGAAACCACTAACTCTTCCGTCGCTATCTTCTTTAGAAACACCTGGCCAAAAAGCATACCAGTTCATTTGGAATGCTACTTGTCCTGATTTATATGCATCTAAATTTGCTACCATATAAGCATCAGAGTGTCCTGGAGGAGCACAGTCCTCATATAATTTTCTATAGAACTCTACAGCTTCTACTGCTTGTGGAGAATTGAAATAACCTTCCATATCGTATGGTTTGTTTGGATTTTCATACTCCATACCCCATGCATACATAGCAGCAGTTACACCCATTGTAATACCTTCAGATCCACGCTCTGTGTTTATAGCAGCACCGTATCTTTTTTGACCATCAATTTCTCTTCCTTGGAAAAAAGTACACATGTCATATAGCTGATCCCAACTAGCAGGTACACCTAAATCATAACCATGTTTCTTTTTGAATTCAGATTTAAGCTCAGGTCTATCAAACCAGTCTTTTCTATAAGCCCATGCTAATGCGTCTCCCATAGCTGGTAGTGCATAATAGTTTTCACTTCCTTTTGGCCATGTTGAATACGCATAAACTGTTGCAGGTGAGAAATCATTCATTGAAATTCCTTCTTTATCAAAAAAGTCATTCAATTTTACGTAGTGTCCATACACTGCACCAGCACCGATCCATTGTGAGTCACCAATTAACAAGTCAAAAGTTTTACCTTTGTTGTTAAGTTCGTTCAACATACGATCAGCAAAATTAGGCCATGGTACGAATTCGAAGTTAACATCTATTCCTGTCTCTGCTGTAAACTCTTTTGTAAGTTCTTGTAATGCATTAGCAGGGTCCCAAGCAGCCCATCCTAATGTTATTGACTTAGCATTTGAATTTGCAGAAAAAGTAAATAGAGATACAAACAATAAAATCATTATTTTTTTCATTTTATCTCCTATTAATTTAATTATTCTTAATAATAGTCTATCCAAGAAGACTTGTGCCTGCTAGTATTTTTTTTTTAAAAATAGTTGGGTAAAAATTAAAGAGAAAGGGGAATTATGAACAAAATAAAAGGTCCTGCAATTTTCCTAGCACAATTTGTAGGCGAAGATGCACCGTTTAATTCATTAGATAATATTTGTAAATGGGCATCATCTCTTGGTTACAAAGGTATACAAATTCCAAGTTGGGACGGCAGATTAATTGATTTAAAAAAAGCATCTGAAAGTAAAGATTATTGTGATGAGATTAAAGGAATTGCTAAATCACACAATTTAGAAATTACAGAATTATCAACTCACCTACAAGGTCAACTTGTTGCAGTACATCCTGCTTATGACACTGCTTTTGATGGTTTTGCTGCACCAGAAGTAAGAGGAAATCCCAAAGCAAGACAAGAATGGGCTGTAAATCAATTAATGATGGCTGGAAAAGCATCAAACAGTCTAGGAATAGATAAACATGTTACTTTTTCAGGAGCACTTGCTTGGCCATATGTTTACCCTTGGCCACAAAGACCTGAAGGGTTAATTGAAAATGCATTTGATGAACTATCAAAAAGATGGAAGCCCATTCTTGATCACTTTGATAATAATGGAGTTGATTTATGTTATGAAATACATCCAGGTGAAGATCTTCATGATGGTGTAACTTTTGAAATGTTCTTAGAAAGAGTTGGTAATCACAAAAGATGTAATATGCTTTTTGATCCAAGTCATTATGTTCTACAGCATCTGGATTATTTAGCTCATATTGATATTTATCATGAGAAGATAAAAATGTTTCACGTTAAAGATGCTGAGTTAAATCCATCTGGAAAACAAGGAGTGTACGGTGGATTTCAATCATGGGTAAATAGAGCTGGTAGATTTAGATCGCTTGGTGATGGACAAGTTGATTTTAAATCTATATTTTCAAAACTAACTTCATATGATTATGATGGTTGGGCAGTTCTTGAATGGGAATGCTGCCTTAAACATCCAGAAGATGGAGCAAGAGAGGGAGCTGAATTTATTAAAAATCATATAATTAATACAACAGAAAAAGCTTTTGATGATTTTGCAGGTAGCGGAGCTGACCATGAAGCAAATAAAAAAATGCTTGGCATTAATTAATGAATAGAAAAATACGCATCGGCATGGTTGGTGGTGGTAAAGATGCTTTTATTGGAAGTGTCCACAGAATAGCTTTAAGACTTGATGGGTATTATGAATTAGTTGCTGGATCATTTTCATCTGACTTTGAAATTTCAAAAGAAACTGGAAAAAATCTTGGTCTAGAAAATGACAGGATCTATAAAACCTATCAGGAGATGGCTGAAAAAGAATCAACTAGAGCAGATGGTATTGATGTAGTTTCAATAGTAACTCCAAATCATTTACATGTACCTATTGCAAAAATTTTTGCAGAAAATGGGATACATATTATTTGCGATAAGCCAATTGGTATGTCTAGCAAGGAAGCAATAGATCTTAAAAAGGTAATTGAAAGAAAAAAATTAATATTTGCTTTGACACATAATTACACTGGATATCCTATGGTTAGACATGCAAGATCTTTAGTTCAAAAAGGGGAATTGGGTTCTTTAAGAGTTATTCAAGCTGAATATCCACAAGATTGGTTAACAACAAAAGTAGAAGATAGTGGATTAAAGCAAGCCGAATGGAGAACTGATCCCAATAGATCTGGCGCTGGTGGTTGTATAGGAGATATTGGAACTCATGCTTATAATTTGATTAGGTTTATAACAGGATTGGAGGTAGATGAAATTTCAGCTGATATTCATACATTTGTTGAAGGGAGAAAAGTAGATGATAATGCCCAAATAATGCTAAGATTTAAAGGGGGTGCAAAAGGATCAATATGGTCAAGCCAAGTAGCAGTTGGTAATGAAAATAATCTTAAAATTAGAATATATGGAGAAAATGCAGGAATTGAGTGGAGACAAGAAGATCCAAATTACTTGAGTTATACTAAATTTGGTAGTCCTGCTCAAAACATTACAAGAGGAAGCAATATTACTAGTGATGAAGCTAAAAATGTAACAAGAATTCCCCAAGGTCATCCAGAAGGTTATTTAGAAGGTTTTGCTAATATTTATAGTGATGTTTACAAAGAGTTATCAGCTAATATTGATAGACAAGAATATGATAAGTCAAATAATTGTTATCCTACAATTGATGATGGAATTGATGGAATGAAGTTTATAGAAAACGTTATTAAGTCAAGTAAGAACAATAGTAAATGGGTCCAATTTAATTCTAATTAAATTTTGTTGATAAATATAATTAATAAAACCCATTTTGATCTTTTATTTTTTTTAATAATTTGAAATCAATTTTCTAGAATGATAAATTATGTTTACCATATCTCATGGTAAAAAAGAGACCGATATCGCATCGGTTAAAAGCGAGTTTTGGAAAAACAAACAAGGAGAGTGTATGAAAAGAATGCACAGAGTATTAAGTTCGTTTAGCCGAGGCTCAAAGAACGCTAGGCTAAATCAACTTATGTTTCGAAACTTGAAAACTGTAGAAACTAATGCAAATGGCACAAGTGGATACGTAATCAAATCTGGAAAAAATTCAGGAGAAACATTAGGTCACTTAAAGAAAGAGGCTAAAAAGTTTTAGCTTAAAGAATGAGATATGGGGCAATCATATTTATATGCCCCATATTTTTTCCTTCCTATTTTACTGGCGTCATAATTTTTTGACCTTCAACTCCCATCGCAACAACAATTGCTTTAACAGGAACATCTCCAATATTTTTTGATTCATGGACTACACCCACATCCTCTACAAATGCATCTCCAGCTTTATAGATATAGCTTTTACCTCCTTGAGTAAGCTCAATCTCTCCTTGCTGAATCATTATTAATACTGGAAAAGAGTGGGTATGAGGAACGACTGGACCTCCAACAGGAACGTTAAACTCAAAAGCAGTTATCTTTGCTTTGCCTGAAGGATATGCTATATCGTTACCCATTCCAGTTTGACTTGTAGATATAATTCTCTTTACATGTCCATCAGCTAAAACTGAATTATTTATAACAAATATTGCGAATAGAGTGATTATTATTTTTTTCATATATTACCTTTCTGATTATGAGATAATAGAACACAAATATTTTTTTATACGATATGACAAAAAGGTTTTATAAATTATTTATTCCAAGAAACTTTAAACATTACTTCATTTCTTCTCATCATAGGTAATGTAAAAGGACCATTATATGTCGCTCTTATTGCAGGTCCGTTAATATTTATATTATCTTCAAGAAGCTTTTGATTAAGAATATCTCTGTGTTTAAAAAAATTTTTGTCAGATGCTCTACCGGAATACTGAATAACTGCAAAATGACCTTCTTTAATTGTTGAAATTTTTATATCTGGGTTATTTGGAAGAGGAGCATTATCTTTTGTAAATTTAGATGGTAAATAAAATTGCATATAATAACCGTCATCTTTTTCACCTTGAGTTACTGGAACTGTCATTTTAATTTCCTCAGATTTATTGTTTTGTCCTGAAATGTATCTAAAAAGTTTTCTAAAACTGTTATCGTCATTTTTATTAACAACTTCTACCACCAACCTATCTTTATAGTGTCTTATCTCATAAGTATCAGTTGAATGAACTACATTATATGGAGCTTCTTCATATGCCATTGATGAAGAATATTGGAAATTAAAAGATAAACAAATTAAAAAAAATATAATTATTTTTCTCATATTACTTACAAATAATTTTCATTCATGAATAAGTTAATTCTTTTCATGCCCTCAACAATATCATCGGTGCTTCTAGCGTAAGAAAATCTTATCGTGGAATTACCTCTTTTTTGATCAAAATCTAATCCAGGAGTTATGGCAACTCCAGCTTTATTTAAAACTTCCTTACAGAAATTGAGGCTATCATTGGAGTATCTAGAAATATCAACATAAATATAAAATGCACCATCAGGAGGAGAAAATTTTCCTAATCCAGCTTTAGGTAATTCTTCTAAAAGTATTTCTCTATTTTTTTTATAAACATTTACATTTTCATTTAATTCAATCTTAGCATCCATTGCTGACAACGCTGTTAATTGGCTTACATGTGGTGGACATATAAATAAATTTTGTGATAATCTTTCTACTTGTCTTACATGATCTTCTGGAACAATCATCCAACCTATTCGCCAACCAGTCATTGAAAAATATTTAGAAAAAGAATTTATAACGTAACATTTATCTGTTATTTCTAACGCTGTTGTGGGATTATTTTCATATTGAATACCGTGGTATATTTCATCACTTATAAAGCTAACATTATTTTCGTGTGCAGTGTTTATTAAATTTTTTAGAGTTTCCTTATCAACCATCGATCCAGTAGGATTTGCAGGAGATGCAACAAGAATACCATTTAAATTATTTTTTTTTATATCTTCAGGTACTGGCTGAAATTTATTTTGTATTTCAGTTTGAATATCTACTGGAATTAAATCTTGAGATTTTAAAATTTGTCGGTAACTAGGATAGCCAGGTGCTGCTATACCCACTCTATCACCAATATTAAACAAAGATGTAAAAGATAAAATAAAAGCTCCAGATGAACCTACGGTTATTACAACTCTATTTGGATTTAAATCAATGTTGTACCAATCTCCGTATAACTTGGAAATACGTTCTCTCAAAGCGGGAAGTCCAAGAGTAACTGTATAGCCTAAGTTATTATTAGATATTTCTTTAGTGATAAACTTTTTTGCTAATTTTGGAGCTGGGGTACCTGGCTGCCCTACTTCCATATGTATAATATGTTTGCCATTTTTTTCAGCTATTCTAGCAGACTCCATTACATCCATTACAATAAACGGATCAACATTGCTTCTTTTTGAATTTCTCATTTTTAATTTGATTTTAAAAAAATTTATAAATTAATTTTAAAAGTTCTTGCAGATTTTTCTTCTGAAATTTTAAGAATTTTGAATTTAGACGTTTTCTCTAATTTTTGACCTCTGTTTGTCACAAATGATTTCATTTTTTTTACTTCTCCCTCAGGCATCTTTCTTGTGTACTTAAGTGTATGTTTTTTCGAGCCTATAACAAAGATCGTTTTCATAATTTCTATATATTATAAAGTATCGATTGATCCAATAATATTCAAGTTTTTATCTGTCACAACAATTTCGCCAGAAGATGTTCCAATATTTAAAATTGCCCCAATAACTACGTAGTGCGTAACAAATACAATATTATTTTTACTATCTATGCTGTCTATAAATTCATAAAAATCTTTTATCTGTTTATCCTCATTAGCTGCAAATCTTTTATCATAGAATGAATTTAGAGCGTCAAATGTCTCAAAGTCATCAAAAGCATATTTTGCAGTATCTTTACATCTGCACCACTCACTAGAATAAATATTATCAATTTGAATCTCATTTTTTTTAAAAATTAATCCAATTTTTTTTGATTGCTGAATTCCTATTTCATTTAAATTTCTTTGAGTATAACAGTTTTGCAATTCAAAATTTTCTGGATCACCATTGCCTGGGGCAAGTGCATGTCTTATAAATATAAGTTTGCCTCCCTCTTTTAAAGATTCAATAACTTTGTCATTGGCAAATGAATAATTTAATTGAAACAATAAAAATGAAAAAATTAAAATTAATTTTTTCATCTTAAACAGATTGATCTTTAATTAGTTCCTTTATTTGAGGTATCATTATTTTTGGAGACCTCATTGATGGATAAATTTTTTTTACTCTTTCGTAGCTGCTTAAAGCTTTTTCATAGTTTTTTAATTTCATTTGCACTAAGCCTTGACCTGATAAAGCTCCAAAATGTCTTTTTTCTAATTTTAAAACTTCATCAATGTCGTCTTGTGACGCTTGATACTTACCCATCAAATAAAGAACTGTAGCTCGTTTATTCCACGCTTCAGCCCATTTTGGATCCAGTTCGATAACAGTTGTAAATATATTTTCAGCTTTTTGGTATTCTTGACTGTTCATAAATGATGTTCCTCTAGATAATAAACTGGTTAAGTTTTGATCTTTTGGATGAGTTGTCCAAATACCCCAAATTTTCATTTCAGTTTCCCTTGCTGAGATTTCGCCATCTTCTAAAAGTTTTTCAAAAAGTTTATCTAATTGATTATTATCTGCTGAATAGACTGGATTAAAAAATAAAGTTAAGACTATTAAGCTTTTTAAAATAATTTTCATTAATTCTTATTTTCCCCCAACAATCATACCTTCAACATGCATTGTTGGTGAATTGGTAGAATAATTAAATTCTAGATCGTCAGCTAGAGTTATATTTTGAAAAATATTATTTAAATTTCCAGCGATTGTTATTTCGCTTACCGGATATGAAAATTCACCATTTTCAATCATTATACCACTTGCACCTACGGAATAATCTCCATTAATAATATTTGTGCCGTGACCGATAGTTTCTTTTATGTAAAGAAGTTTTTTTTCTGATTTTATCAACTCACTAAAAGTTTTTGATCCGTTTTCAAAATACAGATTTGTTGTACCGCTTGCTCTGCCATTAGACTTTCTGTTTATTTTTTTTCCATTGTAAGTATCAATCAAATAATCCTGAAGTATTCCATTTTTAATTAAATCTAAATTAATTATACCTATACCTTCACTGTCAAAATAACGTGATCCATTAGCTTTTTTGATATCACCACGGTCATTAATATTTATTTCAGTGTTGAATACTTTTTGGTTTAATTTGTCCTTTAAAAAAGTAGTGCCTTTTGCAATGGCACTTGATGAAATGGCGCTAGCAAAGATTGAAAGAAAGTTTTTTGATATTCTTTTGTCAAATATAAGGCTAATTTTTTCACTTTTAATCTTTTTTGGATTTAATTTTTTCACAGCATGATCCGCTGCGATAGATCCAAGCTCTTTTGGTTTTAAAATGTCATTATAAAATCTTTTACTAGTATATTCATAATCTCTTTCCATGCTTCCATTGCTTTTAGAAACAACTTCACAATAAGCTGTAAATTGAGAAGTTTTATATCCATCAGAAAATCCATTTGAATTAGCTAATAAAAAATTTGATTTATTTTCCCCAAATCCTGAACCATTGGTATTTACAATTTTATTATTTGAAAAAGCCTCATCTTCTGCTTCTTTTATATAATTAATTTTATCTTCATTACTCAAATGAGTTCCATCGTATAAATCTAAATCTTTCAAACCGCTAAAATGAAGATCTTTATCTGGCAGTGAATTATATTCATCTTCGGGCGTTATCTTCATTGTTTCAATACATCTATCAACTAATTCATTTAAGTTACTCTCTTTAAGGTTTGATGATGCAATTGAGGACTTTTTTTTTCCTAAATATGTAGTAAGGACAACTCCAAGATTTTCTGATCTTTCAGAGCCATCTAATTTTTTATTCCTAACATTAATATTTTCAGATACAGAACTCTGTACCAAAATACTTGCATCAGTTGAGCCAAGTTTTTTTGATTTGCTAAGACAAATATCAGCAATTTTTTTTAGATAATCTTGATCTTTTATCATTGAGATTACAATTGAGTTCCACCAACTGTCATATTGTTTATCAATAAAGATGGTTGTCCAACACCAACCGGAACGCCTTGTCCTGCTTTTCCACAGGTGCCAATTCCTGGGTCTAACATCATATCATTTCCAACCATTAAAATTTCTTTTAATGATGATGGTCCATCACCTATTAAAGTTGCGCCTTTAATCGGAGCTCCTACTTTGCCATTAATTATTTCATATGCCTCTGTACAATTGAAAACAAATTTTCCTGATGTTATATCCACTTGACCACCACCAAAACTTACCGCAAATATACCCTTATCGACTGATTTAATCATTTCCTCTTGAGTGTTTGTGCCACCTAACATGATTGTATTTCTCATCCTTGGCATTACGACGTGTTTGTAACTTTCTCTTCTTCCATTTCCTGTGGATTTTGTATTCATTAATCTGGCGTTTAATCTATCTTGCATAAAATTTTTTAGAATTCCGTCCTCTATTAAAACAGTTCTTTCGGTTGGAGTTCCTTCATCATCAATATTTAAACTACCTCTTCTATTATCTATTGTGCCATCATCTATTATTGTAACTCCTTTGCTTGCAACTTTTTTTCCTACTAAATCATGAAACGCAGAAGTTTTTTTTCTATTAAAGTCTCCCTCTAAACCATGACCAACAGCTTCATGAATTAAAATAGCAGGCCAGCCAGGTCCGAGTACAACTTTCATTTCTCCAGCTGGTGAGGGTTTGCTTTCTATGTTTGTATTTGCAATCCTAAAAGCTTCATCGCAAACTTTTTTCCAGTTATCGTTCTTTAAATATTCATCATAATCTTGTCTTCCGCCAATTCCATAAACACCAGTTTCTTTTCTTCCATTTTTTTCAACCATCACTGACATGTTAATTCTTACCAATGGTCGATTATCTGATAATAGCTCTCCACCAGATCTAATAATTTCAATATTTTTCTTCTCAGCTAAAAGACTAGCTGTAACTTGCTTTACACTACTATCTTTAGATCTGGCATACTCATTCATATTATTTAGTAACTCTATTTTTGATTTCATTGATTTGCTTTCAATCGGATCAATGTCTTTGTAAAGTTTTTGATTAGTTTTTTTTATTTCTGAATTGTAAGTGCCACTATTGTTTTTTAAGGTTGATTTAAGATTATCACTTGAATTTTTTAACGATTTTTCTGAAATTTCATTTGAATGTGAGTAAGCCACGGTATCACCTGTGACCGCTCTAAAACCATAGCCTAAATCAGAGGTATAGTTTGAACTTTTGATTTTATTATCATCTAAAACAATGGTTTCTGATTTTGTATCTTCGATGTAAAGTTCACCATCATCACAACTATTTAAAGTCTCTGAAACAATTTTATCAGCTTTTTCTATAGATAATTCTGAGTTTTTTAGTAAAGAGGTCATAGATCATATTTAAGGGCGAATTATTTATAATCAAGAATGATATGCGCGATCATTGATCACATCAAAACACATAAATTAGCTAATTTTATCTAAAAAAAAATTGGTTAAATATTTTACAGTTGCTTTTGGGTTTTGTTCTGGAATGAAATGACCTGAATTTATTGCATGTCCTTCAATTTTTTTAGTTGTATATTTCTGCCAAATTTTTACTGGTTTGAACTGTCTACCAATTACACCCTTTTTTCCCCACAATACTTGAATAGGAATATTTAGTTTTTTCTTTCTGTCTTTTTTATCATGATCCAAGTCAATTGTTGCAGAAGCTCTATAATCTTCACATGATCCATGAATTCTTTTTGGTTGCTTAAAACATTTTAAATAACCTTCTTCAACTTTTCCAAATTTATGATTTCCAGACCATTTATCTAAGCAGTATTTCATCCATTTTCTTGGATCACTCATAATCATTCTTTCAGGTAGCCACTTAGGTTGAATTAAAAAAAACCAATGAAAGTATGCTTTAGCAAAGTCTTTAGTTGTTAATTCATACATATCTAGTGTGGGGCAAATATCTAAAACACTCAAAGCTAATATATTTTTTCTATGGTCCCTTGCTAATCTGTGAGCCACTCTTCCTCCTCTATCATGTCCAGCTACAAAGAATTTAGAATAACCTAATTTTTCCATTATTTGTTTCATGTCACTTGCCATTTCTCTTTTGGAATAATTAAAATGATTTTTATCTGAGGGTGGAGCTAAACTATTACCATATCCCCTTAGGTCTGCAGCAATAACCGTAAATTTTTTCGATAATTCTAGTGCAGTCTTGTGCCACATTAAATGTGTTTGTGGATAACCATGAAGTAAAAGTAACGGTGGACCCTTACCTCCTACTCTACAGAAAATTTTACCTTTTCTAACTTTTATGTATTTTGACTTAAATCCTTTAAACATGCTTAATAATATGAATTTTTGAAAGTATAACTAATGAAAGCCTAGTATCAATATTAATAATATTTAATTTGAATTTACTTTGTGCACCTGTATAAATTCGGATTTGTGAGAATTGAAGAAGAATTAAAACTAGATTATTCAGACGTCCTTTTTAGACCTAAAAGAAGTACGCTACAAAGTCGTAAAGATGTAAATCTTCTAAGAACATACAGATTTAAATATAGTAAAAATGAGTGGTCGGGTATTCCTATAATGGCTGCAAATATGGATGGGGTCGGAGAGCTTGGAGTAGCTGAGAAATTATCTGAATATGGCATGATTACATGTTTAACTAAACAACATGATATAAAAAAAATAAAACAATTTAAAAAAATTAAATCTATTTATAAAAATATAGCTATTAGCATTGGTACTAAAAAAGAAGATTTTGAAAATTTAAACAAAGTTTTAAGAGAATTTGGATTTATAAAGTTCATTTGTATTGATGTTGCTAATGGTTATTCTGAATACTTTAGTAAATTTCTTAAATCTGTAAGAGATAAATATCCTACAAAAACTATTATAGCTGGAAATGTAGTTACTGCAGACATGACACAAGAACTTATTTTATCTGGTGCAGATATTGTAAAAGTTGGGATTGGTCCAGGAAGTGTTTGTACAACAAGAATTCAAACAGGAGTTGGCTACCCTCAATTAAGTGCTGTAATTGAATGTGCTGATGCAGCACATGGTTTAGGTGCTCATATAATTGCAGATGGTGGATGTACATGTCCTGGAGATGTTGCAAAAGGTTTTGGGGGTGGTGCAGATTTTGTAATGTTAGGTGGAATGTTTGCAGGTCACGACGAAGGCAAGGGTAAAATAGTTAAATCAAACGGCTCAAAATATATTGAATTTTATGGTTCAAGCTCTGAAACAGCAAATAAAAAGCATTATGGAGGATTATCAAATTACAGAAGTAGTGAAGGAAGAACTGTAAGAATTAAATATAGAGGAAAAATAAAAGATACAATTCAAGATATTCTAGGTGGCGTTAGAAGTAGTTGCACTTATGTAGGTGCTCCTTCATTAAAACAATTAAGTAAATGTACTACTTTTGTAAGAGTTGCAAAACAATTTAACGATACTTTCACAAAATAAAAATGAAAGAGTATAAAATTGCATCCATTGCAGGAGATGGAATTGGTAAAGAAGTAGTTCCAGAAGCTCAAAAAATTTTAAAAGAGGTTGCCAATCAACATCAATTCAAATTACAAATTGATGAATTTGATTTTTCATCGTGTGATTATTATGAAAAACACGGAAAAATGTTGCCTGATGATTGGAAGGATAAAATTGGTAGCCATGATGCTATATTTTTTGGCGCTGTTGGAATGCCAGATCGATACCCAGATCATGTTACATTATGGGGATCACTACTTCAGTTTAGACGAGAATTTGATCAATTTATAAATCTAAGACCAGTAAAATTATTTGAAGGTGTTAATGCCCCATTAGCTAATAAGAAACCCGGCGATATTGACATGATGATAGTTCGAGAAAATACAGAGGGAGAGTATTCTTCAGTTGGTGGAAAGATGTATCAAAATACTGAAAGAGAAATTGTAATTCAAGAAACTATTATGTCAAAACATGGGATAGACAGAGTGCAAAAGTTTGCATTTGAATTAGCAAAAAAACGTAAAAGAAAAAAATTAACCAATGCTACAAAATCTAATGGTATATCAATAACTATGCCTTACTGGGATGAAAGATTTAATGAAAATAAGAAAAGCTATCCTGAAATTGAAACTGATCAATTTCATATTGATATATTAACTGCTAGATTTGTTTTAACTCCTGAATGGTTTGATGTTGTCGTGGCTTCAAACTTATTTGGAGATATTTTATCAGATCTAGGTCCAGCATGTACTGGAACTATAGGCATTGCACCGTCTGGAAATATTAACCCTACAAACAAATATCCATCATTATTTGAACCGGTACATGGTTCAGCCCCAGATATAGCAGGAAAAGGTATTGCTAATCCCGTGGGACAAATATGGTCTGGTGCCATGATGTTAGATTACTTGGGAGAAAAAGAAGCTGCATCAAGAATAGTAAAATCAATCGAAAAGACTTTATTAGAAAAAAATAATAGAACAAAAGATTTAGATGGTGATAGCAATACCACAGAATGTGCTAGTAAAGTTCTAAGCAACTTGTAGATATTGAATTGCAAAAAAAATTGTGCCTATAGAGGCAAAAGTAGAAATAAATAGAGCTTTAATAATATTTTCAGGACTAACATTGTAAGCTGAACATAATACTACCGCAGTGTGTCCACAAGGTGCTACACTTACAAAAAATGCACCTGGTATTTTTTCAGGTAATCCAGCATCAAAAAATATAAATGCTATAATTAATAAAATTAGAGGAGATATTACCAACTTTAAAATAGAGATGGTTGAAGTTAATTTATTAATAACTTTGTGAGTATAAAAAGAAAGAGTAATACCAATTGCAAACAAACCAACAGGAGAAACACAGGCCGCTAAAACAGATAGCACGTAATCAATCGGCGTATTATCAATTTTGTAGTTAAATATAAAAAGCAAAAGTCCAATTAAAATTGAAAATATCATTGGATTAAAAGTCACATTCCTTAGAAAAAACAGTAATTTAATATTTTTTTTTGTAGTTAATTCTAAGAAAAAAGTAATCACAGATAGTAATATAACTCCATCCATTAATATTATACTGGTAACTTGCGTTATAACTTCTGTTCCAAAATAAATTTTTGTAATTGGTAATAATAAAGTTACGTGGTTAGACAAGGAAACCATAAGTGACCATATAATTGACTCAGGTATGGGTCTTTTAAAAAGTTTACTTGTTACAAAAAAAGTAAGTAAACCTAGACTAGCTTGCATTAAAAAATATGAAATTATTTGCTTAATGTCTACCTGGGCAATTTCACTCTGTGCAACAAATTTTATAATTAGTGCAGGTACTGCAACGTAGAATAAAAATAAGTTTAAAACTTTTGCATGGCTTAGATCAAATATTTTCAGTCTTCCAAATATAAATCCAAGCAAAGTTATAAAAATAAAAGGTGTTAACCCAAGAAAGATCGAATACATTTGATTATAATATTGTTATTCTGTGAAGAATTCTATTTCCTTTAAAAGGAGTAGCTTGATGAAGCATTGCTCTGTTATCCCAAATAGCAAGCTGGTCTTTTTCCCATTCTAAAGCATATTGAAATTTTTTTTTAGTCTGGTGACTGAATAAAAAATTCTTTAATTTGTTTTTTTGTTTAGTCATATTTGTGTTAAATTTTATAAAGTGTCCAGGGCTACAGTATATAGTTTTTTTATTATTAATAGTTTTAATAATCTTGTGACTGGCAATTAATTCTTTAGAAATTTTTCCTTTTTCTTTCTCTCTTTCAACTGTAGTAATTGATATAGGTCCATGCGATGAGTAAATACCTTTTAATTTATTAAGTCTAATTTTGTGATTTTTAGTCAGATTTTCATATGCTAAATACTGTGAGGAAAACTCAGTATTTGCAACACCTTTTTTAGGCACCAGTTTTGATAGCAACATAGTGTATCGTGGAGGTTTTTTTGTATATGAAGAGTCTGTATGAAATTGTTCACCAAAGCTTGGTCCCTTGTCTGAAGATTTTCTTTGTACAACAGTAATTTGTGGGTATTTTTTATTTAATCCTCTCAACCTTGGATAGTTCGCAGGTTTCCCAAATTTTTGTGCAAAATTTAGATAATTTCTAGAATTTAGCTTTTGTTTTGGAAAATAAATCATACCATATTTATCAAGTGTAGATTTTATTTGTTTCAATTCATTTTTATTAATTTTATTAAGATTACAAATAATCTCTGCTGCCTTATTTTTTTTGGGGATAATTTTAAACATTAGGCATTTTTAATATTTTTTTGATTAAGTGGCTTTTGAATTAATGAAACAGGATATTTTTTCTTTTCTATTTCAATAGACAAATTTTTATCAAGTAAATTTTCAATTGTATTTCCAGAATTTACATAACCAAAAGATATATTTTTTTCAAAATTGAATGAATAATTACCTGAAGTTGTTCTGCCAATTATTTTATCATCTAAGTAAATCGGTTCTTCATGAAGCAGTAGAGGTTGTCCTGGTTTATTATCTTTAAGAACCATCATTGCCAACAATTTTTTTTGTTTTTGATCTTTAATTTTTAGTAAAGCTTCTTTTCCAATAAAATTAATATTTTTTTTATAACTGATAGCAAATTGAAGTCCTGCTTGGTATTGATTCTCCTCGGGGGATATATCATGCCCCCAATGTAAAAACCCACTTTCCATTCTCATTATATCCATTGCGTGCGCCCCACATAGAGATAAATTATGATTTTTACCTTCATTGACTATGGTTAAGAAAAGTTTTTTGCTATCATCTATTTTTACATATAATTCAAATCCAATTTCACCCACATATGACAATCTTTGAGCCCAAACATCAATTCCATCTATATTCACCTTTTTACCATGACTAAATTTTATTCCTTCATTTGAAAAATCATCATCACTTATATTTGATAATAGTTTTCTAGTATTTGGTCCATACAATCCTAAGCATGCAAAATCCTCTGTTACATCTTTAAAGTTTATTTTTTCTGAGAGGTATTTTTTTATATGAAATTTATCGTGTTCTCTTGTTGCAGCTGGACCTATTATTCTAAAATGATTTTTAGTCAGGCAAGTTATAGTTACATCTGTCTCTATACCACCATCTTCATTTAGCATCTGGGTGTAAGTTGATCTACCCTCAACATCTTTTATGTTCGCTGTACACAATTTTTGTAATTCATCATGGACATTTTCTCCAGCAACATCAAATTTAGAAAAAGGTGTTAATTCGAATAAACCGACATTTTTTCTTGTATTTTTGGTCTCATATTCAGCAGATGGATACCAATTTTGATAACCAAAACTGTATTCATATTCAGCTTTTGCACCATTCAAAGAATACCACATAGGTCTCTCAAAACCGCCTGAAGATCCAAAACAAGCACCTAATTTTTTTAGTTCTTCATGGTATGGTAAAGTAATTTGGTTTCTTGAAGTTTTATGTTGTTTATATGGCCAATGCATTCCATATAAATCACCAAGAGTCTCTGTAACTCTTTCCATAATAAATTTTTTTGAAGAATGGAATTGTTGAAATCTTTTTATATCTACAGAGAATAAATCCTCATTAATATGTCCATTGATCATCCATTCAGCAGTAGCTCGACCTGCGCCACCTGAACTTGCTATACCAATGCTATTAAAACCACAACAGGTAAAAAAGTTTTTTATCTCTGGAGTCTCTCCTAATAAATATTGTGTATCAGGTGTAAAAGATTCTGGGCCAGAGAAAAATTTTCTAATTCCAACATTTTCTAACATTGGCAATCTATGAAAAGATTTTTTTAAATAAGGTTCAAAATGATCAAAGTCATCTGGCAATTCTCCAAAAGAAAAATTTTCTGGTACAATACCAGTATCTTTAAAAGCAGGTTTGGCATTTGGTTCAAAAATTCCAACTAACATTTTCCCAGCATCTTCTTTTAGATAAAGACAATTATTATAATCTCTCAAAACTGGTAAATTTGTAGGTAGATCTTTCATCGGCTCCGTGATCACATAAAAATGTTCATTAGGATATAATGGAATACTCACATTCATTTTTTCACCAATTTGCCTTGACCACATACCGGTAGCTAGAACAACATATTCACAATCTATTTTTCCTTTTTCAGTATCTACTCCAACTATAGATTTATTTTTGACTAAAATTTTTGTAACAGGTGTTTTTTCAAAAATTTTTGTACCTTCCATCCTAGCCGCTTTTGCTAAAACGTTAGTGACACCTACTGGATCAGCTTGTCCATCTTTAGGCATAAAAACACTTCCAATAATATCCTCGTTATTTACTACTGGGTATAAATCTTTTGTTTGTTTTTTATCTAAAACTTGCACTTCAACATCTGATAATTGAGCTGTCGTTGCTTGTCTTAGTAACTCTTGCATTCTATCATTTGTTGTTGCAACTGTAATTGCACCATTTTGTTTTAATCCAATTGATAAACCAGTCTTTTTTTCTAAATCTTGGTAAAGATCTAAAGTATATTTTCTAAGTTTTGTTATAGTTGATGATGCTCCTAATTGGCCCATAAGACCGGCAGCGTGCCAAGTTGTTCCTGATGTCAATTGATCTCTTTCTAATAAAACGACATCTTTCCAGCCAAATTTAGCAAGATGGTATGCGCATGATGTGCCTGCAACACCACCTCCAATTACTACAACTTTTGAGCTTTTTGGTAATTCTTTATCCATGGATTTATTAACGTACAATAATAATTAAAAACAGACAATGTGGTCAATATGAATTGGTCTTTTAATACCAAATTTTTCATCTATCTCATGTTGATGAATATGATGAGAATGAACAAATACAGGAATTTGTAAATTACTTTCAGTTTTAAGGGTGTAGATAAAATTTGTTCCTCTGAATTTTCGATCAACTACTTCCAACTTTAAATTACTTTTGTCATCATGCTCTAGATCTTCAGGTTGCAATAAAAGTTTAACATCAGATCCATTAGGGTAATGTTTTACAAAATTGCCTTGGATTGTTCCTAGATCTTTATTTTCTAAACTATTCTCACTTGTTACTTTTGCTGGAATTAAAATTCCTCTATTTAAAAAATTTACAACCTCAATTGAATTTGGAAAATGATAAACATTGTATGGGTCGTCAAATTGTTTAAGTTGTTTATTTAAAATAATTCCGCACTTGCTTCCCAAATAAAAAGCTTCATATGAGTCATGTGTTACAATAATAGTTGTTATTTTAGATTTGCTTAATAATTGTTTTAACTCAACTTGAATTTCTTCTTTAAAACTTTGATCAACATTTGAAAGTGGTTCATCTAGAAGAAGTAAATCTGGATTAGAAACTAATGATCTTGCTAACGATGCTCTCTGAGCTTCTCCAGCACTTATTTCATGAGGATATTTATTTAATATTTTTTTTAGGTTTAAAAAACTAATTATTTCTTTTGGATTTATTTTCTTTTTCTTTTTACTTTTTTTTTCAGTACCAATTAAAATATTTTTTTCTACATTATAGTGAGGAAATAAACTATTTTCTTGAAAAGCAAGTGATATATTTCGGTCCTCTGGTTCAACATGTTTGTTTTTTGAGGACATTAACTTATTATTTATTGTTATTGATCCATTAACGATCTTCTCTAAGCCAGCAATAGTTCTTAAAATTGTTGTTTTTCCTATTCCAGATGGCCCTAATAGACAAATTATATCGCCTTCATTTTGAATTGAAAAAGAGACGTTTTTTACTTTGGTTTGACCACTAACTATAAAGTCAACATTTTTAATTTCTAAAAAATTTTTACTCATTATTATCTTTTAAAATATATTTAGAAGATATTGTAATAAAAAAAGCTGCAATTAAAATTAAAAATAATGATGGTACTGCTGCTGCCTCAAGCATGTCCTCGGATGCAGAAATATATGCTGTTGTTGCAAATGTTTCAAAATTAAAAGGTCTTAAAACTAAGGTAATTGGTAATTCTCTAATTATCTCTAGCGAAATTAGTATAATTACAAATAAAAGTGAATTTCTTAAATATGGAATGTGGATATTAAAAAAAGTCTTTCTTTTTGAATAACCAAGTAGATAGGCACTTTCATCAACTGAAAAATTTATTTTTTCATAACCAGATTTAATCCCATTAAATGCTAATGAATAAAAACGAATGAAATAAACAATTATTAATCCTAAGATTGACCCAATAAATATTTTTTTAATAGATAAAAGACCAAGAGATTTAATTATATTATTATCAAACCATGCAATAAAAGTTATAAAGGCTACAGCTAATATTACACCTGGTATTGCATATCCTGATATTGATAGTGTCGATAAAAAATTAAGAGTTTTATTTTTTGAAACACGGTTACCATAATTTGAAAGCAATGCAAAAAATATTAAAACAATACTGGATAGTGTCACTAAATATAAAGTATTTAATAAAAGGTTCATTACATTTACATCAAAAAAGTTTTCTGGAAATTTAATTGTCCAATAGACCATTTGACTTAATGGAAATAAAAAACTAAAAAAAAATAATAGAAAACAAAACAAGAAAGCAAAAAAAGAATTTATACCTGAGAGTTTTATTTTTTCTTTTTGTTTAAATCCACCTCTAGAGTCCAAATGATATTTTGCTTTTTTTCTAGATAGTTTTTCTGTTAAAAATAAAATAAATATGAATAATAGTAGAAAAAAAGATATTCTATTTGCAAAAGCTAAATCATCAAATGTTATCCATGCATTATAAATACCTGTTGTAAGAGTATTAATTGAAAAAAAGTCAACAGCTCCAAATTCTGCCAATGTTTCCATTGCAACTAAAGATAGACCTGCAACAATTGCGGGTCGTGAAGCAGGTAATATAATAAAAAAAAAAGATTTAAATTTGGAAAAACCTAAGTTTTTTCCAAGTTCAATTAAGTTTTGTGATTGATATAAAAATGAAGATCTTCCTAATATGTAAACATAAGCGTAAAGTGAAAATGAAATTGATAAAATTAATCCAAACATACCGTCAAATTTTGGTATATGTTGATTAAATTCGCCTTCACCAAATAAGGTCTTTAATATAGTAAATGCTGTTCCGTAATTATCAAAGAAGGCAAATAACGAATATGCATATATATAAGGTGGAATTGCAAAAGATAAAATTAAAGCCCATTTAAAAAAATTAACTCCAAGAAATTCATAAAACGATACTAAATATGATGCTCCTACTCCCAAGATAAAAGTTAAAATTAAAACACCAATCAAAAGCAATAAAGAATTAAGAATATACTCAAATAGAAAAGTGGATTTTAAAATTTCAAAATATCGAGAGGTTTCTTCAAAAAAACTAATTGAAACGGTTATAATTGGAATAATAACAAGTAATGAAACTAATAAAGAGCTTAGAAACCATATATTAAGTTTGTTTGAATTCATAAGAGTAATTTAATTTAATTTTAAATATAGTCTCAATTTAATAATTTAAAAGTGCCTACGAAAGATACATAGGCACTTTTATTAAAAAAGGTCAGATATTGAATACTTTTAGAATGTGCGGAAAATCTTTAGTATTTATCTCTGATAACTTTCTTTTATTTATTCTTTTGTTAATTTTTTTACACTCCTCAGCACATGGGATACATGGCTTGACTGATTTATTGTAATTAACATCAGACATAAATTTTTTTTTAGTCCTCAATGTTATTTCCAACCTGCAGCTGTCATTACTTCTAATGCATCCGCTTGCTTAGCTCCATAACTAGCAACGCTTGTGGTAAAATCTTGTTTAAAATCTAAACCTAAGTTGTTTACTACTAACGGGTTTGGTGAAACACCTGCAATCATCGGAAACTCAAAAGTATTATTAGTGAAATGTTCTTGTGCTTCTGGTGATAACAAATAATCTACAAGTGCAATTGCATTAGCTTTATTTGGAGCACCTTTAACTAGAGCAGCACAACTAATATTCATATGTGTTCCTCTATCATTTTGATTAGGGAAAAATGCCTTTACTTTTCTAGCTGCTGCTTGTTGTTCTGCACCTTTGTTCCCGGATAACATCAAAGCTAAATAGTATGTGTTTGCAACTGCAATGTCTGCTTCTCCTGCGGCAACTGCCATAATCTGAGCTCTGTCATTTCCTTTAGGATCTCTTGCCATATTGGCAACAACACCTTTTGCCCACTCTCTAGCAGCTTTTTTTCCATTATTTTTTACTAATGATGCTACTAAAGATTTATTGTAAATATTGCTAGATGCTCTTATTGCAATTCTACCTTTCCATTTAGGATCAGCCAGACTTTCATAAGTTAGTCCAGATAATTCTGCTCCACTTACTCTTTCTGGAGCGTAATAGACTATTCTAGCTCTCTTAGCTACGCCAACCCAGTGAGTTGTTCTAAAGTTTTTTGGAACTGAAGATTTGATAGTTGGTGAAACAAGTCCTGCTTGTGTCATACCTTTTGCTTTAAAAGCACCACATCTTCCTGCATCTGCTGTGATGTAAAGATCGGCAGCTGAGTCTGCACCTTCCTCGATCATTCTTTTCTCTAAAGCTCCAGCTTTACCATTAATTAAATTTACTTTAATTCCAGTTGCTGCAGTAAATTTGCTATAAAGTTCTGCGTCAGCTTTATAGTGTCTAGCATTGAATATATTTACCTCATTTGCTTTAGCAAAAGTTGAAACAAATAATGATAGAATTAATGCTGAAATTGATATTTTTTTCATTTATCTCTCTATGTTAATTGTTAATGTATTTATAATGATTTTGAGAACTATTCGCAATGATAATGATTATCAATCTCAATAGTGTCACACATATAATTTATGTGATTTTTAGCGTTTTTAAGACTTAAACTCAGAAATTTTACTATAAAGAAAATTTCTGAAGGTTGTAACTCTAGCCACGTTTTTAAGAGATTCTGGAAAAACGAAATGTGCTTCCGTAATTGGGCCTTCGACGTTAGGTAAAACTTTAATTACATTTCTTGATAATGATACCAAATAATCAGGCAAAGCAGCAAGACCTACTCCACTTTCAACTGCTAGCAATAATCCCATCACACTATTTACCTTCATAACAGTTTTCCTTTTTTTATTGTCCTTCACTCCTAATTTTAATGCCCAATCAGGGTTAAAAACAGGAGACGGTGCACCTCTTCCAAAAGATATAAATTTGTGTTTGCTTAAATCATTTATTGTTTTTGGTATTCCATATTTTTCTAAATATTTAGTAGACCCATAAATATGGTAATTAATATCCATCAATTTTCTTTGAATATAATTTAATTGTTTAGGTCTTCTCATAAAAATGCCAATATCAGCTTGTCTAGTACTTAGATCTAATTCTTTATCGTCAAAAATTAATTCTATTTCAATTTCTGGATTTAATTGCATAAATTCTTGAATCCTTGGTGTTAACCAGTGAGTGCCAAAACTTCTTACAGTTGTAATTGTTAGTTTTCCAGTTGGTTTATGTTTTTGATCTCCTAAAGTTGTTTCTACCTCCTTTAGTTTACTAATAACTTCATGTGCGGTTTTATAAACATATTCACCATTTTCTGTGAGCGTTAGTCCTCTTGCATGTCTTTCAAATAACTTTACTTTTAAATCTTCTTCTAAAGATTGAATTTGTCTACTAATTGCAGATTGGCTTAGATTTAAAATTACAGTAGCGCTTGTAAAACTACCAGCTTCAGCTACTGCATGAAAAATTTTTAATTTGTCCCAATCCATTATTTATTTACATCCACTAGAATTCTATTTTTCAGTTTTCCTTCAAGCATTTCCGGAAATACAGTCAATAGTTCTTCAAGCCCAACTATTTTAATTGATTTTTCTATAATACTAAAATCTACTAAACTTGGTACTTCACCCCATACAAATTCTTTTCTTTTGTTGCTTACATTAACTGAGTCTACGCCCCATAGTTTTACAGCTCTGATATAAAAAGGAACAACAGAAGTATTTAATTTATTAGTTCCACTCGCATTACCACAAACAGCTACAATTCCTTTTAATCTTGTTTGAGATATTGCGTTTGCTAAAATATTTCCACCAACAGTGTCAACAACACCATCCCAAGTACCTTTACCAATTAATCTTGGTTCACCTTCAAATTCTTTACGATCTAAAACAGTTTTTGCTCCTAATTCTTTTAAATAATCAGCTTTTTCAGGTTTTCCTGTGATTGCGGTTACATTACATCCCATTTTTGACAGAATATTTACTGCAACCATCCCTACTCCACCTGTTGAACCTGTTACAAGGACATCATTCACTTTACTTTGTAGTAATAATTCTTCTTTTGCTTTAACAGCAAATGCGCACAACATTGCTGTAAAGCCTGCAGTACCCATCATCATTGCTTGCTTCAAATCAATACCTGAAGGTTTCTTTATCAGAAATTCTTTTTTAACTCTTGCATATTGAGAGAATCCTCCATGAAATAATTCTCCAACCCTACAACCAGTAAGTATTACCTCATCACCTTCTTTAAATTCATCTGACTTGCTTTCTGCTACTGTACCTGAGAAATCAATTCCAGGAATTCTTGGAAACTCTTTAACTAATTTTGCACCATCTTTTAAAATCAAAGCATCCTTATAATTAAGATCTGAGTATTGTATTTTAACTAAAACTTCACCTTCGTTTAAAAAATCAAAATTTAATTCTTTAACTTCTTGAGAAAAATTTTCACCCGCCTGGTTTATAACCAGGGCTTTGAAAGTATCAGACATATGTGATTATACTCTATTCTTTAATAAATCGTAAGTATCTATTCTGAATAGAAAGATCGTCCTTAAATTGACCTAAAAAGTAATTAGTAACTGTAGATGCTCTTTCTTTTTTTATCCCTCTAGTAGTCATACATTGATGAGCTGCATCGATTGTTACTGCAACACCCTTAGCATCAAGAGCAGTCATAATTGATTTAGCAATTTGTAGTGTTAATCTTTCTTGTGTTTGCAACCTTTTTGCAAATACATCAACAACCCTTGCTAGCTTACTTAGTCCTACAACTCTTTCTTTTGGTATGTATGCAACGTGTGCCATACCCAATATTGGAACCATATGATGTTCGCAATGACTTTGCACAGATATATTCTTTTGAATTACCATGTCATTATATCCTTCAACGTCACCAAAAGTTTTTTCTAAAACTTTATTAGCATCCTCTTTATACCCACTAAAAAATTCCTTATATGCTTTTATTACTCTCTTTGGTGTTTCTAACAAACCTTCTCTATTTGGATCCTCACCAATCCAAGTTAATATCTTAATCAAAGCTTCTTCAGCTTCTTTATCTGAAACTTGTTTAGTCTCTAAATTTTTATTGTCTGTGTCTTTTACTAATTTCATAGCGCCTTTTTATACAGTAAATCCTTAAAATTAAAATATTTAATATATTCATTAATATGCTAGATAATGCGGATTATATATGTTTAAAAAAAGAGAAAATGTCGCTGATATAGAGGAAGGTAACCTATTATCGCCAAAATTTGATAATGATGGTTTAATTCCTGTGATTACTACATGCAGTAAAACTAAAGAAATTCTAATGCATGGGTATATGAATGTTGAAGCATTAAAAATGACTATTGAAACAAAAGAAGCTCATTACTGGAGTAGATCTAGAAAAGCGATTTGGCATAAAGGAAAAACAAGTGGATTTACTCAAAAAGTAAAAGAAATAAGAATTGATGACGATCAAGATGCGGTATGGATTACTGTTGATATTGGTGACGGAGCTAGTTGCCATGTTGGTTATAGATCTTGCTTTTATAGATCGGTTCCAATGGGAAAAATTGAGAATGGTCGAAAAGTCGAAATGAAATTTGAAGAAGAAAATAAAAAATTTGATCCAGAAGTTGTTTATAAAGGACAACCAAATCCTACCAAAATTTAATGAGTGAAATTCAAAAAAATGTTCTTGGAGAGGATCTAGAAGAATGTTCAAAAAATCCTTTAACTGGTTGGTTTAGAGATGGTTGTTGCAATACAGATGAAAATGATCATGGGTTACATACAGTTTGTGTAAAAGTTAACGATGAATTTTTACAATGGTGTAAAGAAGCTGGTAATGATTTAATCACGCCTCACCCTGAGTTTGGTTTTCCCGGACTTAAAGATGGTGATAACTGGTGTGTATGTGCAGGTTGGGTTGCTAGAGCCTTAGAAGCAGGAATTGGATGTTCTATTTATCTAAAAAAAACTCATATGAACACTTTAAAACTTGTACCAATTGAAACTTTAAAAAAGTTTGCAATAGATCTTTCCTAATCACATATTTCCATACTTAGGTCCGCCGCCACCTTCTGGAGTAACCCATGTAATATTTTGTGATGGCTCTTTTATATCGCAAGTTTTGCAATGAATACAGTTTTGAGAATTTATAACAAACTTTTCAACTTCATTTTCTTTCTGTATTTCATAAACACCAACAGGGCAATATCTTTGAGCAGGCTCATCATATTTTCCTAAAGTATATTTGATTGGCAAATCTTTATCTTTAAGTTGAAGATGAACAGGTTGATTATCAGTATGGTTTGTTCCTGTTAAGTAAACTGAACTAGTTTTATCAAATGTAATCACATTATCTGGTTTTGGATACTCTATTTTAGGCATTTCATTAGCGGGCTTCAATGTTTCGTGATCAGCATGCTTATGTTTAAGAGTAAAAGGTAATTTTCCTTTAAATAAAATTTGATCAATTCCTGTAAATATTATTCCCAAAATTAAACCCCAACTAAAACTTGGTTTAACATTTCTGGCTTCATATAATTCCTTATAAACCCAACTATTTTTAAATTTTTCTTCATAAACAGATAATTCTTTGTTTGAATTTAAATGATCTACAATAGTCTCAGCTGCAATCATCCCGCTCTTCATTGCAGTATGTGATCCTTTAATTTTTGGCATATTTAATGTACCAGCATCACAACCAACTAATAATGCACCTGGCATAAACATCTTAGGTAGACTTTGAAAACCTCCCTCTATTAATGCTCTTGCTCCGTATGATATTCTTTTACCACCTTCTAATATTGATCTAATCGCAGGATGAGTTTTAAACTTTTGAAATTCGTCAAATGGTGAAAGATGTGGATTTTTATAATCAAGACCAATGACATATCCTAAAAATATTTGTTTATTTTCAGCATGATAAACAAAGCTTCCCCCGTAGGTGCTATTATCTAATGGCCAACCTGCAGTATGCATCACTAGACCTTCGTCGTGATTTTCTTCTTTTAATTCCCAAATTTCTTTAAATCCTATTCCATACTGTTGTGGATCTTTTCCTTTATCTAATTCAAATTTTTTGATTAATTCTTTACCCAAATGTCCTCTACACCCTTCTGCAAAAACTGTAACTTTTGCGTGAAGTTCCATTCCTGGTTCATAACTATCTTTTTTATTTCCATCTTTATCTAAACCCATATCTTGAGTTACAATACCTTTCACAG
>CACGXV010000009.1 GCA_902577075.1 uncultured Pelagibacteraceae bacterium
TTTTTTTAAGATCTTCTAAAACCATTTTGCCTGCATCAGTATTAAAACAAGTTTTATAATTACTGATCAGTTCTTTTAATTTTTTATTGTCCGACATTATTTAATTCTTTGACCATTGGTGCAGCATCTTTTGCAACCTTAGCTTCTTGCATTGCTTGCATCATTTGCATTTGTTGTTGCTGCTGAGCTGCTCTTTGCTCTCTGATCATTTGAACTTCTTTATCTGATTTAATCATTCTTGCTGGCAAGCCAGTAATTCTAATTATTTGTTTGATTAATCCTTCTTCATCTATGTAATCTTGAACTGGAGCTATCTGACCTATCTGACCAAATAATTCTAATCCTCTCATCAATGATTGTAGCTCTTGTCCTTTTTGAGCTAACGCCATTGGTGATACATATTCAATATCAATTTCTTGATTAGCAAGTATCTCAGGTGCTTGTAAAAATAATTTATTTCTAAGCATTATATTAAATACTCTTAATATTAATGGCTGCAGTAATTCAGATTGTAATCTTCCTAACACAGGTCCAAGTATTCTCATCTTCTCTTCGTTTCTTTGAAGGACCTCAGTTGCAGTCATAGTTCTATTTGCAGTAACTAAAAGCTGATCAATATGAAAAGTTTTTGCAATAGCTTCTCTTCTCTGATTTTCTTGATTTAAAGTTACCGATGTTTGTTGACCAATATTTAATGGTTCAATTCTATCTCTACTGCCTGATCTATAATAATTTAAAGATCCTGCCGACATTCTAATAGGTGAAAGCATACTATCATCAGGAACAAGTAAAGGTGGATCAACTTGTTTAGCTGCAGCTTTTAATGCAGTCTCAACCATTTTATTTAAAACTTTAACATCAGGTAAAGCATTCATTGCAGGCGATCTGCCGTAAATTTCTGTAGAAGATTTTAAATATCTTGGAACGACATAAGGCATTTCCTTAAATCCACCAATATTAATTATATGACCTGATCCATATTCAAAATAAACACTTTGATATGGCATATTCTTTTTATCTAATTTATTTTCATCATAGATAGATCTAGGTCTAACAACGTGAACTAATTCAAGTTCTTCAAACGGCTCTTTCTTAAATAAGTTAGCCGTATCTCTACTAAAATTTTCTAATCCAAATTTGTCAATTGCTGAAGCAACTGGCATTTTAAATCTTCTATAAACTGTTTCGACTATACCTTTTTTGTTTTCTTCAACATAAAACTCTTTGATGTGTCTTGATGAAAATCTAACAATATCGTTTTCATCTTCTTCAATCATTAAGCAAGATGTTCCAAATGTAATTAGGTCGTGGTAAGTTTCAAAAATTTCTTGTTGAAAGTTAGATCTTCCAAAAGCTAAATACATTTTATCAGTGGCATCTTCTAACCACTCTTTTGCCTCATCGCTTTCATTTAAGAGAGCTTCTTTGTATCTCATAGCAAACCAACGATTTGCTGAGCTAGTCAACATACCTTGCAAAGATGCTGCCAATAATTCGAGAGCGTGAATAGCCGTTGCATCAAAAATTTGTATATTACGTTTGTCGCCTCTTGCTCGTTCTTTTGTGATCTCTGCTTTTCTAGGTTGCATATAGTCTGCGCACTCTTGCCAATGGCTTTCCCAAGTTGATCGCTTTTCCATAAGCCTAGATAGGTTTGACTTTAATTGTTGAGCCAATTTTTTAAATTCTTCGCTTTGCATTATCCGCCTAATAAAGTTTTCTTCGCTAGTTCTAATTCTTCGCTCACACCTGAAGTAGAAGTTAAGATTGTAGATCTTCGTCCTCTTCTTTTCTTATCATCGTATTTTTTATCAACTTTAGTTTCTACGATTGGTTTTGGTTCAGGTTTTGGCTCAGGTCTTGGAGCTGGCTTAGGTTTTGGTCTTGGTATAAATCCTCCCATTTAACCTCCTAATAATGTTGGTTGATTAGTTGTTGCTGCAGTATCTTCGTAATCAGGCGTAGTTAAAATAGTAGATCTTCGACCTTTTCTATTTCTTTGCCTTCTTCTCATATCTTCAGCTTCTTGTTCTCTTCTCGCCTGATCCTCTAAATTTGGAACTTTGCTATCGTCAGGCATTTCCAACTGAGGTGGTGGTGGAATAGAAACTTTTGGCATTAAAAAACTCATAGTGTAAATCCTTTATCGTATGCGGTTTGTCTTATTCTTATGTTGTTAAATTTTTCATTTTCTAAACCTGTTGCTAAAGTTCTCAGTGCATCGTTAAAATGACTGGACCAATCGTGGTTAGGTTTAGCAGAATATAAACGATCTTTTTCTTTATACTTTCGATGATAATGTCGAAGAGCATTTATAAACTTTGTGCAGTTATCCACGTCAATATAACATCGAGGTAACAACATCTTAACTGCGTGGATGCCGTCCTCTATTGATAGCTTAGGTGCTATCTTAAATTTTAATCCTAACTGATAAGCTACTTCTCTTCTCGTTCTTCCAGTTGTGAAATCGGTTTGTTCGAGATCGTGTGGTCCAATGTGCTGATTGTACACATAATCCTTTTCTTTGAGGATTTGAGCGTAGTGTGGAAACGCTTTATTATTGTTCTCGTAGCAGTCAATAATATTAATAGCGTGTCCAACATTTTGATAAAACAAAATAGCGGTACTATCATTAAAACCAATATCCCAAGCGGTATTAACAGAATAGCTGGGATCATAAGGCACTCGAGCAATTCTTTTCTCATCTTCTAATTTTGAAATAAGCTCACCATAAATAGATCCTCTAACATTACCGATAAAGCTACATTCAAATTCTTGATTATAAGTTGCAGCTCCCATAACTTTGAAAGCAGCATCTAATTCTTCTTTATCAACTAAGTTAGTTTCACTTGCTTTAGCTTTGTATAAAAACCAGTCTTTCTCTTGCTGAGCTTTTAAATACATATCGTAAAAGATATTGTTCATACCTTTAGGAGTTGAACATAAACTCATCCAACCTTTTCGATCAGCTATTGCAGGTCTAATTACTTCATCAATCAGCTCACGGCTAATCTGACTAGCTTCATCGCAAACCACTCCGTCTAAATAAATTCCTCGAATACTATCAGGATTTTCTGAGCTTAGCAGAGTGATACGAGAACCATTAAAAAAATCGCATCTTAATTCTGTTTCATTATACTTAGTATTTGGCAAACCTTTTGTATAAAATTTTAAATAATCCCAAGCTATCTTTTTTGCTTGAGAATATGTTGGTGCTATGTAGGCAAATCTTGGTTGATGATTTTTATTCATCATACAACATTTAATTAAGTGATTAATCAACATCACCGTTTTGCCAAACCTACGATGACAACATAAAACTGAAAATCTGTGTTTGTCTAATTCTTTGTGTATGAAAGCTTGCTGCTTTCTTGGTGTATAAGGTATCGTTACTTTCATAAAGTTTTTTCCCAACGAATTTTTCTAATCTTTTGTGTGTCAGGCAAAACTCTATTATTCCTATTGGTCCAACCATTTTTAAACAAAGGTGTCTTAGCAGCTCTCTTAAAATTTACTGCTTTCAAGCTATGTCCTTTTTCACTTTCTAAAGTGTAAGTAATAACTTTCTTTCCACCTAGAACTTGCCAAACCTGAATAGCTTTTGAATATAAAAAACTACAAGTGCCTTTTGGTGCATCAGGCTTTACACAATTTCTTAATACCTCAGCTATAAGCTTTTGATCTAACTTTCTTGCTATAGGTCTGCCTATTATTACTACACCGACTAATTCATCTTTATAGATTGCACCTATTGAAAACCTATGTCCTCGACAATCTTTGTTATGTCTATGAAACTCTTTAACAAATTTGTTTGCATCCTTTAGCGTTAAAGGAATACATCTTAAATACTTTGCCATTAATGAATAGTTGGTGGCTCAAATCCTTGACCTGCATTGATATAATTCATTTTAATCTTCTTAAATAAAAAATCTGCAAACTCTGGAAGATCTGTCTCCTCTTGAAAGCCACTAAAAACTATCATCAGCTCACCGCCATATGTCGTAAAGCTAAAACCAGTTACTTCTTTAAACTTGCTAGGTATCTTTTTGTCTTTGTCATTCATAGGTAAATCATCGTACTAGTAGCCAGCCGCTAAATTTTTGGTGTCGGCTGCTGGCAAAAATGTAAATTATTTCTGCAGACCTGAGCAATATTGCACGGCAGGCAATCATTCGTAGCAACAAACACAACACAAAAAACAAATCTTGGTGCTGGTATGGTGCAGATCTTTGCAATACAACTATTTCTCGAACTCCTTGACGCGCGCGAGACCATTTGCGCCTGCAACTACTTGCGGACTTACATCCTTTATCTCAGGCTGCTGCCAAGTAATCTCAATCTTTGTATCTTGTACTATCTCTTGCTTATCACCATAAAGAGCTGGCAATAACTTTTGTGCAAGCCACCTATAATGATGAAGCTTCTCTCTAAGTATTGGCACATCCTTATGTGATGCAGTCTCAAGCTCAGTTATCATTTTATCTAAGTATGTTTGACAACCTACTTTTCTTGCTTGAGTTATTTGTTTAGCAAAGGAAGGATTATTATTAATCCACTTGTATATCGTTGTTAGACTTGGCAGATGCTTCTCTTGGCAGATCTGTGTTAATGGCTTTCCTTCCATAAGCTTTTGGCAAATGTTGTTTGAAAGAGAAGTCGTCAATGTTAATTCTTTTGTCATTCCTGAACTGCTTTAAATTTTGTAGAGATCTTAATTTACCTCTTTTTGTTTTAGGACCAGTGGACAAGCCAGCGTGATTTTTGCATCTGAATTTCTTGCTAGTCTTGCAGTAGAAACCTTTAGCTTTGCAGCGTATTGAATAATTGGATTGTCTAGTTAGACTTTCACACTGATCAGGTTTGAATTTCATATCTCGCCAATAGTCGTAGGAATAAAAAAAAAGAGTAAAAAAAAATTTATCTGTTGGCAATACGCTTACATCAGTTAAATTATACTGCTGATTTCTAATCTGTCTATTATAATGTTTTAATATTATTTATAGGACTATTCTAAAAAAATAAATATTTGAAGATATGTTTATTAATTAAATATTTTGTCGAGATTGTCAAAGTTATTTTTTAACTTAATACATAATTTATCTAGGAGTGTCTCATACCTTCTTTTAATTGTAGTTCTATGAAATCCAAAAAATCTTCCAAGCTTGGTCCATTTAAAACGATTAGCACGCAACCACATAAGTTTTCTATCAAGGTTAGGATCATCTGATATATCTTTTTCTATCATCAAAAGAATATCTATCGCTAAACCATATCTAGTCATTTGTCTTGGTGTAGCTCTTAAAATAAGTTTTGGTCGATCATAAAATCCTATGTCTTTTCTTTCTCTAATAAAATCCAATAGCTTATACATAGAAGGACATCTATTATTATTTGGTTTAGATATAAATCTTTCTGCGTATGCAGCATCACTTAAAATTTCTACAACAAGCTCTTCTAGCTTAAGCTTCTCTTCAATTATTCTTTCTATGCTTTTTCTCATTTTTTAAGATCCAGCCATAAAGCAGATCTTCCTCTTTTAGTTTATTAAGTTCTTCATCAGACATCTTTGCAAGGTGGTCCTGCAGCTGGTACATATCTAATTTAGCAAACTTATATGTTTTATCTGAAGCAACTTTAGTTATAGTTTCACGCAATACCTTCCAGCCTTTACTGGAGTTAAATTTCATAAAACCAATTTGTTTTATAAATTCTTTATGTCTTGGCATATCGAATATAAGATACTTAGGTCCTTCACTGATTTTAATTAATGGCAAACCTTGTATTCTAATTCTTGTCATACGAGCCAAGCTGTGCTGCACCTGCTCTAAAGATAATTGGAATTGTCCTGCTATATCAACCAAACGAATAAAACTTTTCATAGTCTTTACGTTAAATTGTTTGCAGCAGTGTTGGTAAATTCTAAAATCTTCATCCTGCAGCTTTAGCTCATTCAGGACCAATGGATCAGATAGATAAAAATTCGACATAGTTTTGTTGGCGGATAAATCTATTTCCGCATTTATTTTTTGTAATTTTTCTAATTAAATAATCTTTACGAGTGCAATCAGGTCCGTGTGATTTCAGAGCCATATGCTCTAAAAACTGCAGCATATTATCAGGCGATAAGTTACTCCACTTCTTATCGCAATGTGGATAGATCCTAGATATATCAAATCTTATTATTGGTCTGATGCCTCTGCTGGCTTTGCTTTCATCGCAGGTGTAGAAGATCTCGTAATATGGTATCTCTGCTTTTACTGCTAAAAATTTATATGGTGTTTGATGCCAGCTACCTTTGCCGCGAAATCTGAAATCTACGTTGTATATAGTATCAGCTAAAAACAATGGTTTTGCGCAGGCAGGACATATTCCAACTACATCTAAATCGACCATATTTACGCCGTCGTGTTGAGATCTATGCCAGCTGCTAAAAGGACTATCAATTGTTGTGAAAATCTTGTTTCGAGGCATATAAAAAAGCTAGTAAAACCGCGAGCTTATTTGTCAATAAAAATCTTTGTCAATTTTGACAAGATCCGTTGCATTCCTGCCATATTTCAACTATAAGACTTAATATTATTATATGAGCAAAAAGCTGATTATTAACTGGATCAAACCACCTTCACCAAACGTAGCAAAAAACGGATTAACTTTAGAATTATTTAACTTAAATGTTATTTGGCATAGTGACGAAGATGTCGAAGTAACTGAATTTTTTCAATATCCTGATCCAAAAGCAAAAACTATTTTAGGAAAATATGCTACTGCAAAAAGAGTAGTTAGAGGTAATCCTAATGAGGTTTATTCACAAATCTATAAACACATATCTGATAAAGCAAATTTTCAAAAAAAATGGGATGCAGCCAAACATTTATATTTAACAAGATCACCATTTAGTAGAGCAGCTTCAGAGGCATTTTTACATTATGTAAATAACTATGGTATGACACCTAAAAAATTTGCAGAAAAAACTGGTGTTGAAAATTCAGTTTTATTTAGAGAATTAAAAGGTCAAAGACAATTATCTTTAGAGAAAGCAATTAAATATTCAAAAGCTTTAGCGTGTGATCCAGTTGATTTATTATTTGATAAACAAATGTGTCGTTTATGGGGATCTGTTGATTTATTTAATATGCACAATGCAGGTAATGAGGACTATTGGATTGGTCAAATCAAAGCAGCTCCAATTTTAAAAGATAGCAAAAATGAAGGTGGATTATTAGGTGATCAACTTATTCCAGTTCCTAGAGATATTTATCGTCCTGAGATTAAAGCAATCTTAATTGATAGCTTAGGTTCATATCTTCATAATCATTTTGTTTATTATTATAGAACGGATAACTCAGATGCTATTAATGAAAATAAATTAGTTATTGTTGGAAGAGAAATACCTGAGCTTGAAGATTTAGGTATGGATACAATGCAATATTTTTTTGGAATTTTAAAAATAGAAAAAGGCAAACAACAAATTATTAATCCTGAGCCTACTGCAGAAAAAAGATTAATTGCTAGTGGTCCATTTAGTTTTATAGCTCCAGTAGTTTCAATGGTTAAAAGAGGAGCAATGAAAAAGGACCATAGTTATTTTGAAAGTATTGAACAAGCTGAACAAATAAAAGAAGCAGAGCAAAAAATTCTTGAAACACAAACAAAAGCTATGGAAGCTTTGCAAAAGCAGTTGGAAAAATTAGATTATGATATGAAACAGATCCAAAAATTAACAGAAAAAGAAAGAGCTGTATTGAAAGAAAAACTTGGTATGGAAAAATTATTTAAGTCTATAGATAACATTCCTAATTTTATAAGAAAGAAAGTTGGTTAATGAAATTTAAAAAAGATAAACACGGAAACGAATATACAAGCCAAGCTGGTGCTGCTGATTATGTTGGTATGGCAAGATCATCTTTTCAATATCTTTATAAAGGAACTTTAAATGATCAATTCAAACCGAAATATAAAATTATTTTTGGAAAACAAGTTTATATGAAAACTGATTTAGATGAGTGGAAGAACAAAACGGCAAACATAAAATTCAGTTATAAAAAAAGACAAACAAAACAACAAAAAGAAAATACGAAACTGCCAAAGTTATCAAACGTAACAAACTTTCCAAACAAAACGAAGTAGCCACCTAATCTTGTCAAACTTGACAAAGATCCTTGCAGCGTAAGCAAGGCGTGATATGAACTATCACAAATGATATTAAAATCAGATAAACCAAACGAGTTAGCAGATCCGTTAAAGGAAAACATCTTACCTAAGTTTGCAATCAAATTAGGAATTACACATCACTCACCTACTCAAGCAACTCTTCCTGACGGAGCTTGGTTATTCAAATATTTATTTTTAACTCAAGAACAAAGAAGGCTTTTACCTAGTAACGCTCAGATGAAAGCAGGCGTGGCAGTAAATAATATATTACAAAAATTTTATGCAGATACGATTTGGAACTTTGGTCCACAAAGAAAGCTGCAGCCAAATAAAAATATTTTAAAAGGCAAAACAAAAGAAGAATTAATTACATCTGAAGTTGATGAATATAAACTTTATGTACCTAACGATGAAAAAGATAGAAGTAAGTTTGAAAAGTATCAGGCAGAAATCGTTGAGGTAGCAAATCACGGTTTCTCAGCGCTAGAGAATATAGGAGGAGCAGATCTTGGTCCTATCGTTTGTGAAGAACAGATAAGTATAACTCAGGATTTTTCATCCTTGTTGTGTCCTGTTGTTGGTCGAACTGATTTTACTTTTAATGGCGTTTCGACTGGTGGTTCATCCCAGTCATCCTTTCCGTCGTTAATTGTAGAATTAAAGACTAGCTGGTCTAAGCTTGGCAAACTCAAGAAAGACGGCACGCGATCTTTTATTGTTTCATCGCTGCCTACTGCTCCTTCTTACACACACCTACTCCAATGCAGTTACTATGCAGCTAAATACGATTTTAAAGTTCCAGTAAAATTAGTTTATTTAACAATCAAAGGTCATCAAACTTTTAGTCAAGATAATTGTATTGATCTAACGCCTGATGCTTTGCGTAGGCATTTTAACAATATGTGTAATATCTTTAGAAGAAGAGAGTTAATACTTTCTCAGTTTGAAGATGACGATAAACACACAATCATAAGTAAAGCAGCTGAAGTTATAGATCCAAACTTCGATCATCCTTTTGCTTGGTTCAGTATGCCTCAAGAATTTATGGATGAAGCAAGAAAGCTTTGGAGGATTAGGTAATGAATATTCCTCAGTGGAACGGCAACTTTTTAAAAGAATTTTCTGATCAGCATAGAGCAGATCAAAGACGTAAAAAAAAGATTAAGAGCGTCATTCAAAATATCTTAATCGTATTAGTAATCGGAGGTGTTATATGGCTAATAATATAATTCCTGATGATCTGATCACAACTATTAACGACTTTAAAAAAAGTCTTAATGGTCAAACCATAAGCATACACGGCAAAGACTATGCAACAGTAGCATTAAGGCTCGCAGTCGCAAGACGTAATCTAGGTGCAAAATTAAAAATTGAGACTGAGATAGTTTCGATTGATAAAGATGTTGTTGTAGTAAAAGCTATAGTTACAATTGCTGGAAATGTAATTGCAACAGGTTTAGCTGAGGAAAGAAGATCAGCATCACGGATCAATCAAACATCAGCTCTTGAGAACTGCGAAACATCTGCAGTAGGAAGAGCGTTAGCATTCTGCGGTATCACAAATGATAGTATCGCTAGTGCTGAAGAAGTTGCAGCTGCAATAGAGCAGCAAGACCAAAAACTCCAGTCTGCACTTAAAAGCCTTGAAGGCATAAGTCACGCTGGAAATTTCCAAAAGTGGATCTCAGACAACAAAACTTTTCTTGCAGATTTAAAAGCAAAAAATCCAGTAAGTTATGGTGCGTTTCTTGAGAAGTTCACTTCAATTAAAAATCAACTCAAATCCAAAGGAGTATTACAATAATGAGTGATCAAAAAAAAGAGAGACCACAATTAGGTCTCGCAATACCAGTTACGAATAAGGCGAAAGCTGAAAGCTACGATCTTAAAGGTAACATAATGATAGACGGCAAGTCATATAGATTTGGCGCTTATAAAGCTCAGGCAAAAGGCAATGGTAAATTGGCTCAAGGTCAAGAATACTATTACTTCCATAGAGTAGAAGCTATGGATGCAGCTCAACCTGCAGCAGGCGATAGTTCATTTAATCCAGCAGAGTTGGAGGCATAATGAACGTCGATAAATTCAAATCAGTTGCGATCAACATCAAGACTTACAAAAAGCTTGAAGAGTTATCAAAGCAGAAATTTGAGTTGCCAATATCAATGGCTAAGACGGTTGAGTATTACATCGAAAAAGGTCACGAGGAGTTCAAAGCTGATGCAAATAGAAAAGCTAAGTAAAGAACTCAAGGCAATTCGTAAGCTCAAGCAAGATGAGTACGGACCATTTAATAAAAAGATGCAATCTATTGCAGATATATGGTCTGTACTTATCGGCAAACGAATAAGACCTCATCAAGTTGCTTTGATGTATGCAGCAGCAAAAATCGTCAGAGCAAATAACGAATACAAATACGATAGTTATATAGATGCAATCAATTACTTGGTCCAAGCCGATGAAATTCACAGAGAAGATGTGTCGGACTTGGTCGATAGCTACTTTCCAACAAAAGGAAAAACCGATGTCTCAGTATGAGTTTAAAGTACATATGGAATTTTGCGGTTACAGAACCGATAGAGAACCAGTTGAAAAATTTTACAATATTTATTTAGATGAGTTGGAAAAGCAGAAATCAAAATAACATTATACCTTTCAAAAAAGGTGTAGAGAATAAACAAAAGATAGAAGCTGAGGATCGTATTAAAATGATCGTTGGATCTATTGATGTAAAGATGCAGCAACCATACTGGGATGCTCTTGCTTTTGATGATCAAGAACTACAGCTGCTTTCAAATTTTGGTGAAACGATAAAGTTTCCACACGACAATACTGCAGTTAGAGCATTGTCAGTTTTAGCAACATACATATTAAAAAAAGAGGTGGAGGAGGACCTATTTACCTAATGGAACAGAATAAACGTAAGCATATGTGTTCAATGATAAAGGAGCAGTTTGAAGATAAAACAACTGGACCTACTGCAGCGCTTGGTGAGAACTTCTATGTAAAAGAAGTATTAGGCACTGCTAAATATTTTAGAAAGTTTGACAACTTCTATCACGAAATAACTAAAGCTTGTCTTGATTGCACAATAAAAAATTCAAGAACTTTAGATACTAAAAAAATAAAAGCAAACTTAAGGAGGTTTAATGCTTAGTAAATCTATGAGATCAGGTGATCACAATTCTATGAATAAACTTATTGGTAACAATTTAAGGTTCATAAGAAGATTAAAAAAAATGTCTTTGATGCAGTTGGCAGATAAGATGAATATTAAATATCAGCAGGTTGGAAAGTATGAGCTTGGTCAAAACCAGTTATGTGCGTTTAGACTATGGCAGGCTTCTCATATTCTTGGATGCAAGATTAAGTATTTCTTTGACAAGAATTACATAACTAAAATGTACGGCTATCATAGCGCCAACATAAGGCGTAATTCAGCTATGCCTAGTGAGCTGCTGGATGTGGACCTGCTGCAGGCTGAGTTAGATAATGAGCTTGCATATATTGATTTTAGAGAAGAACAAAAAAACGCAAATGTTTAAATGGCTAAAATTATTAAAATTGAAACTGGAACTGCTGACGTTGTTGTTACTTCAGAATTTGAGAGTGAAGAAGCTGCAGCTAAAGATGCAGAACCAACAAAAGTTGATGCAAAAGTATCAGAATTTAAAGTTGAAAATACTAAATGGAAGAAAGGAGCAATAGATAATGAGTAACATACCTCACGATTTACCTTATGATAATAGGCTTGCTAGGATGCGTAAGAGGCTGCAAGGCTTGCAAAGAGTGGCAGCTGCTATCAATGACTTATATATCTATGGTGTCTATCCTTCCAACTATCCCAACTTAACTACGGTTTTAGAACAAGCTAAGGACCATACTAAACAGATAATTAAAGAAACAAAAAAAGAAATAGCTTTGTTTGATGATCCAATGGACCAATACGATTTAACTAACGATGAAGAACTGGAGGTAATAAAAGATGACACAACTAATTAAAGATCCGTTGTCACCTGAGAACGCAAAAAAATTAGAAGAGCAAGTTAAGGATGTTTCAAAAGCAGCACTTGTTCATCATACTGCTATGCAGCAAGACGAATTAAAAGTGATTATTGAAGAGAGAGATCTTCTCTATAAAGAGAACGAGATATATCACGATAGCTTGGAAAGATGTTTGGAAGAGAATAAAAATCTAAGAACACTTATTGCAGGCTGGAAAAAATTCAGAGGTTAGAGAACGCCTACCTAGCGCTATCTTTCTGAAAGACCTTAAATGTATGTGAGAGCTAGGATCAGGCAATTTTCATTGCTCACATATGTTAGGCAACGCTGAGGCTCTGTAAGATAGGATCAGAGCCAAAAGCAAATCCTTGCAACACACATTTAATTTTAGTATTTAATTTTTGAAAACTGGTGACAGAAGTTTTTTTTCCTTTCATCAGTGGTAGTGGACGTGTAGATCAATTGGTTAGATCATCCGCCTGTCACGCGGAAGGTTGCGAGTTCGAGCCTCGTCACGTCCGCCATTAAAGCGAACGCAACAAGACTTCACAACAACTAAGATATTAATTTAGAATTTAGTAATTTACCTTTTGTTGCAGTTGTAGATTTAGCAACAATGGTATTATGATTTCCGTATCGGTCCTGACTTGTAGTAAATCTAGTATGACCTAATGTTTTCTTAATATAGTTACGAGATAACTTTTCGTAATCCATAGCATTGATTAGAGTAGTACCTAATCTATGTCTAAACATTTTTGATACGGCATTTTTAAATGGACTTTCATCAACGACAACGTGACCTTTATGAAAATGAATTTTTGCAAATCCATAATCAGCCAAAGTTTCCCACATCAAATTACTGAAGCCACTATCAGACAAAGGACTATCACCTCTGAAGGAAGGATATAACCAATCAGTATTAGGTTTAAATTTTTTAATGATGTTGATCCACCAGTTAAAAAATAATAATCCGTTTTCATCTACATCAATATTTCTGAAGCTGCCTTTGTTCTTAGTTCTTTTAAGTAAGCCACCTTCTTTTTGAATATAGACTGAGTTGATTGAAAGAATAGAATTATCAAAATCTACATCTTTGATTTTTCTACCTTTGATCTCACCTCTTCTTAAACCAAATAAAAATAAGGTACTAATCAAAGCAAATTTATACGCTGATTTGAAATCCTTATCTTTTGATTTTTGAAGATCTAAGATCATATCACCTAGCTGCTTCTCATCGATAACGATAGTTTCTTTTTCGTATCTTTCTTCGTGATCTGCAGGAACAACTTCCCATTGTTTAGTGATGTCATATTTCAACATATCTAAACAAGGTCTGTTACCTCTTTCTGCCATAACATTTAGAAACGCTTTAATGTTTCTTGTCATTCTTTGAAGAGTTTTAAATCTATGTCCTGCTTTGTGACATTTAATTATAAAGGTACTCATCACTTCATAATTAAAATCAGATAACAAACAATCTTCAAAGTGAGGTTCAATCCTTTTATTCCAATCAGACTTGTAGCCTTGCGCTCCACCAAAAGTTAATTGAATAGTTGGATCTGCAGCAATATCCCAACGCTCATCAGCAAATTTTTTAAACTCACTTTTGAACATAAGATTAGAAGGCTTTATCTTACTTTCATTATTGATCAGATCATCAATAAATTCCAAAGCTTCTTTTCTTAATCTTAGGATGCCTTTATTTATTTGTTTTCTAGTAGCCTTTTCTCTTACGATCCAGCCACCACGTTTTCTTACGATAGTTAGATTTGATGTCATAACTATTTCATAATGCTTGGACCTTATTCTGCAATACAAATCAACCGCTCTAAGAAATTATTCACCGATGAGTTTAGAGTTATTCCTTGTACTGGAAGCGCTCTAAAAAACACTGGTGCAGAGTGGTGCAAAATATTACAACCATAAAAAATCATTACGATTTTATAGGAAAATCCTGACATTACGATTTTGCTCCTTTTCCGTAATCTTCAAAAAGCTAAGCAATATAAGAGCAGAGTATTTAGTATGATGTGACAGGCAGGTGCTCTAACCAACTGAGCTACACCCCCACAGGTGTAAATGGTGGGTAGTAAAGGACTCGAACCTTTGACCCCCTCGGTGTAAACGAGATGCTCTACCAACTGAGCTAACCACCCAAAATCATGGTACTCATACATCAACAAATTAATAAAGTAAATTGTTTATTACTGAATACTAGCTTGTGATTTATCGTCTTTTTTTCCTTCTGATATTTTATCAACCTCTGACCACTCAATAGGTTTTAACTCTTTTGTAAGAGCTATTTTTAGTACTTCGTCTGCTGTTTCAACAGGAATTATTTTAATATCCTCTCTAACTTTCTTAGGAATATCTACTAAATCTTTCTCATTTTCTTTTGGTATTAACACCTTTTTAACTCCTGCTCTATGTGCTGCTAATAATTTCTCCTTTAAACCACCAATTTGCAAAACCTGACCTGTAATTGTTACCTCTCCTGTCATTGCAATTTCTCTATTAACTGGAATATTTGTTATAGAGGAAACTATAGATGTAACCATTGCTATACCAGCTGAAGGTCCATCTTTAGGTGTCGCTCCTTCGGGGACATGAATATGAAAATCTTTCTTTTCAAAAAAGGGAGGTATAATTCCATACTCTAAACTTTTTGATCTAACAAATGATTTCGCTGCCTTGACCGACTCTTGCATTACATCACCAAGTTTACCTGTAATTTGCATTCTTCCTTTTCCAGGCATGTTTACAGTTTCAACTTTAAGAATTTCACCTCCTACCTCTGTCCATGCTAATCCAATTACAATTCCAGTTTTGTTTTTATCTTCGACTTCACCATATTTAAATTTTTTAATACCTAAAAATTCTGGAACATTTTTATCATTTACCTGAACTTTTTCTACTTCACCATTTACAACTTTTTTGACAACTTTTCTCGTTACTTTTGAAATTTCTCTTTCTAAATTTCTTACTCCTGACTCTCTTGTATAGCTTCTAATTATTTCCTTTATTGTTCCATCCGCTATATCAAGTTCTCCTTCCTTGACACCATTTTCTTTAACTTGCTTAGGTAATAAGTATTTATTTGCAATATTTATTTTCTCGTCCTCTGTGTAACCAGGAATTCTTATCACTTCCATTCTATCTAATAGTGGTGGCAATATATTTAATGTATTTGCTGTTGTTACAAACATTACGTCTGACAAATCATAATCTACTTCTAAATAGTGATCATTGAATGCAGTATTTTGCTCAGGGTCTAAAGCCTCCAATAAAGCTGATGATGGATCTCCTCTATAATCATTACCAATTTTATCTACTTCATCTAATAAAAATAATGGATTTTTTGTTCCTGCTTTCTTCATCATTTGAATAATTTTGCCTGGCAATGATCCAATGTAAGTTCTTCTATGGCCCCTAATTTCAGCTTCATCCCTAACTCCACCTAAAGACATTCTTATAAACTGTCGATTAGTTGCCTTCGCAATAGATTTTCCTAATGATGTTTTGCCAACACCTGGAGGACCAACTAAACATAAAATAGGTCCTTTAATTTTCTCCATTCTTTTTTGTACTGCAAGGAATTCAATAATTCTCTCCTTCACTTTATCAAGTCCAAAATGATCCTCGTCTAAAATTTTAAGCCCCTTATTTAAATCAATATCTACATTGTCTTTTTTAAACCATGGAAGATCAATCATCCAATCTAAATAATTTCTTACAACTGTGGCTTCCGCAGACATTGGGCTCATGTTTTTTAATTTTTTGAGCTCTGACATACATTTTTTCTCGACTTCTTTTGGCATTTTAGCCTTTTGAATTGATTTTTTTAAATTTGTCGTTTCATCTTTTCCATCTTCAATTTCACCTAATTCTTTTTGGATAGCCTTTAGCTGTTCATTTAAATAATATTCTCTTTGTGTTTTTTCCATTTGAGTTTTAACTCTTCCTCTAATTCTTTTTTCAACACCAATAATACTGGTCTCGCTTTCCATCATCTTTATAGCTGCGTTTAATCTTTTCTTTACATCAAGTGTTTCAAATATTTGTTGTTTTTCAGATATTGATGCATTCAAATTAGAAACAATATTATCAGCAATTTTTGAAGGGTCTTTGATTTGTTTAATATTATTAATCGTTTCAGTTGATACTTTTTTATTTACCGATGTAAGTTTTTCTAATCTTCTTACAGCGGTAAGTGCTAGAGGTAGTAAATCCTCCTCTTTGTTTAAAATATCTTTTTGATGCTCGTAGGTACAAGTTATAAATTTTTCATCATCTTTGAAATCAATTATTTTTACTCTTTTAATACCCTCAACCAAAACTTTTACTGTACCATCTGGGAGTTTTAAAAGTTGCAAAATATTACTTTCACACCCATATGAGAAAACGTCATTTTTTTTTGGATCATCAACTTCAGAATTTTTTTGTGTAACAAGAATTATTTTTTTGTCACTTTTCATAACCTCATTTAATGCAGTTATAGATTTATCTCTTCCCACAAATAGTGGAATAACCATACTTGGAAATACAACTATATCTCGCAATGGTAACAACGGCTGTGTTAATTTGACTTCCATATTTATAAATATGGATATTATATTTTATAATGCAATAGGAAATTTATGTTTATTAACTCTTATTAAGCCGCAGAAGTCTTTTCTGTTTTTGATTTGTTCTTAGTATGAACTATTATTGGCTGCGAAGTACCTTTGGTGGCTCCAGCATCAATTATGACTTCTTCGATATTATCCTGACCTGGTAAATCAAACATAGTTTTTAATAACAAATTTTCCAAAATCGATCTTAATCCCCTTGCACCTGTTTTTTTGCTTATAGCCTTATTAGCTATATCTTTTACAGCTTGATCTTTAAATGTTAATTTCACACCTTCTAATCTGAAAAGTTCTTGGTATTGCTTTATTAAAGAATTTTTTGGTTCTTGCAAAATCTTTATTAAAGATTTTTCATCCAAATCCTCCAATGTAGCTGTAATTGGTAAACGGCCAATAAATTCTGGAATAAGTCCATATCTTAATAAATCCTCTGGCTCTAAGTTTTTCATCCATTCACCAGTTTTTTTATCTTCTAAAGTTTTAACTTCTGCTCCAAATCCAATAGAAGATCCTTTATCTCTTTGTGATATAATTTTATCTAATCCTGCAAATGCTCCACCACATATAAATAAAATGTTAGTTGTGTCTACTTGCAAAAATTCCTGTTGAGGATGTTTTCTTCCACCTTGAGGTGGAACACTTGCAACTGTTCCCTCCATAATTTTTAGTAATGCTTGTTGAACACCTTCTCCAGATACATCTCTAGTGATAGATGGATTTTCTGACTTTCTACTAATTTTATCAACCTCATCTATATAAACAATTCCTCTTTGAGCTTTTT
>CACGXV010000010.1 GCA_902577075.1 uncultured Pelagibacteraceae bacterium
TATTAATTTTTTCAGATTTATCATTTGTCTTTAAAGAAACCATGACTACTAGTTTTGAAACATTGTCCTTAATTACAGAGTGTTGATAAGCAAAATTCCTTGAATTTTTTTCGTTAAAGGTTTTTAACCTTCCAATCGTTATTTTTTCACCAATTTTTGCAATTAAAGCAACTAAATTTTCATCAACAGTTTTATTATTTTTCATTTTAGCTTTGAGCAATTGATCAAGATTTGATAATAGCTGATTGTTTAAATTGCTTAACTCTTTAACAAATTCAATAAAGTCGTCATTCTTTGCTACAAAGTCTGTCTCACAATTTATCTCGATTAAGGACATTTGCATTTCATCGCCTGAAATAGCTACTACCCCCTCTGTAGCGCTTCTAGACATTTTTTTTGTAGCTTTTGCAATACCTTTTACTCTTAGTATTTCTGCTGCTTTATCTAGATCCCCTCCTGACTCTTTTAAGGCTGAGTTGCAATCTTTGAAACCTGCTCCAGTTGATTTTCTTAATTGTTTTACTTTTTCTACGTCACTCATCTGATTTCTCGTAATAATTTAAATTTAATTAAGTTTGGTCTCTTTAGTTTTTTCTTTAGAGATTTCTGGATTTGCAATTTTAATTTTTTCATTTTCAGGAGTTTTATTATTATCACTAGTAGGCTGAGGCGCTTCTTTTTTAGCATTCAATATAGTTTCTTTTAAAAGTGAGCAATATAAATCTATGGATCTCCTTGCATCATCATTTCCTGGTATAGGAAAATCAATCCCATCAGGATTTGAGTTTGTATCTAAAATAGCAATTATTGGTATGTCGAGTTTAATTGACTCTTTTATAGCTAACGACTCATAATTAGTATCAATAATAAATACAAGATCAGGAACCTTTTTCATTGAGGATATCCCACCTAAAGACCTTTGTAGTTTTTCTTTTTGGCCATTCATTTTTAATAATTCTTTTTTTGTAAATCCGCGATTTTCTGATTGTAAATCGATCTTAATTTTTTCAAGTTTTTTAATCGAATTTGAAATTGTACCCCAATTAGTTAACATGCCACCTAACCATCTGTAATTTACAAAATATTGGTCGGTTTCATTTGCAAGTTCAGCAATCGCTTCTGATGCTTGTTTTTTTGTTGATATAAACAATATTTTTCCACCAGAAGAAATTGTTGAATATACTTTTTCTAATGCAACTCTTGTAAGTTCAAGGGTTTGGGTTAGATCTATAATGTGAATAGAGTCTCTTTTTCCAAAAATAAATTTTTTCATTTTTGGATTCCATCTTAATGTTTTGTGGCCCAAGTGTACGCCAGCTTCTAATAGTTGTTCTATTGTTATATTTGGTATTTTCATATTTTTTCCCGGTTAATCCACCACAATTACTGCCTAAAAAGGACCGGAGGTATTAAACCAGAAATTGTGTGCGTGTTAATTTATGAGACTAATTACAAAATATTATAAAAAAAACAAGTTTTTTTTATAATATTTCAATATTTTCCTCATTTCTTAGTAAATTAAGCATTTTGTTATCAACTTTCCTATTTTCATTTAATTGAAATGAGAGGGTTTTATTATCTAATTCAACATCAATTGAGACTTTGGTTTTTCCATCCTCTAAATCTAATTTGTTTAATTTTTTAATATCTTCTAGTTTTTGAATTTTGATTTTTATTTCATCTATAGGCTTATCAATCACCTCTTTCATAGAAATAATTTTTCTAACATTTATTTTTTTTTGTACTTTGCTATCATCAACATAGTTTTTAACCAAAGTAATCATAACAGAGTTACCTTCAACAAGTATTTCTCTATTAGTTTCAAAAATATCGGAAAATACAAAAAGTTCAAAAACACTGGATAAATCGGAAAATTTAATTATCGCATATGAAGTTCCCTTTTGTGTTTTCTTTTCTTGAACCTTAAGTATCGTTGATGCAATATTTGAACTTAAGATATTTTCATTTGTGTTAAACTCTTCATAATCAATAATGTTATATTGATTAAAAAGTGACTTATATTGATTTAAAGGATGATCAGAAATGAAAAAACCTAAAGTTTCAAATTCTTTTGATAATTTAACATCAATATTCCAATCTTCTATGTTTTCTATATAAGTTTGATCATTATCCTCGGTAAACAGATCTATTTGATTTGCTGAATTATTTTCAAAAATATTTTTTGATTTTAAAATAATATTAGGTATTGATTTATTTAACGATTGTCTATTATTAATTAAATTATCAAAAGCACCTGCTTTGACCAATCCTTCTAATTGCAATTTATTTATATCTTTTGGATTAACTCTATTAATAAAGTCTGTTAAATCTTTATATTCACCATTATTAGTTCTCTCCTCAACAATTTTTGATATTGCTTCAAATCCTACATTTTTTATTGCACCCAGTGCATAAAGAAAATTTTTACCATCTGATGTAAAATCGGCGTAACATTTATTTATGTCTGGACGTATAATATTTATATTTAATCTTTTAAGTTCTTCATAAAATTCACTTAATTTTTTTTGATTAGAAAGTTCCATAGACATTGAGGCAGCGAAGAATTCATGGGGATAGTATGTTTTTAAAAATGCAGTTTGATATGCTATTATTGCGTATGCAGCTGCATGGCTTTTATTAAATCCATATTCAGCAAATGGCTCAATTTTCAAAAAAATTCCAGCTGCTGTTTCTTTGCTAATACCATTATTGTAGGCTCCTTCAATAAATCTTACTTTTTGTTTTTCTAGCTCAGCTCTTTTTTTTTTACCCATTGCTCTTCTCAGTATGTCAGCTTCTCCTGCTGTAAAACCAGATAAAACTTGTGCAATTTGCATGACCTGTTCTTGATAAATAATTACACCGTAAGTTGGTTTTAAAATTTCCTCTAACTTAGGATGTAAGTAATCAGGCTCTCTTTTGCCATGCTTGCAATCATTGTAAACAGGTATATTGCTCATGGGACCAGGTCTATATAAAGCAACTAATGCAATTATATCCTCTAAATGATTGGGTTTCATATTGATTAAAGCATCTTTCATTCCAGAGCTTTCTAATTGAAATAAACCAACTGTTTTTCCACTAGATAAAAGATTAAAAACTTTTTTATCTTCATAATTTATAGTTTCTATTTTAAATTTTGAATTTTTTTGCTCTACAAGTTTTTGAGTTTTATTAATTACTGTTAAAGTTTTTAACCCTAAAAAGTCAAATTTAACTAATCCAGCATTTTCAGCAGAATACATATCAAATTGTGTTGAAGGAAGTAACAAATCAGCAGATGTATCTTTATATAATGGAACAGATTCTGTTAGTTTTTTATCTGCTATAACTACTCCTGCAGCATGAGTTGCTACATTTCTATTTAATCCCTCAAGTTTTAGAGACAGTTCAATCAAACGGGCAACTCTTTTATCATCCTTAATTAATTTTTGTAATCTTGGTTCGACATTTATACTTTCTTGTAACTTTAAAGGTCTCGATGGATCAAAAGGTATCATTTTACAAATACTGTCTATGAAACCATATGGAAGCCCTAATACTCTTCCAACATCTCTTATAACCATTCTGGCTTTAAGTTTTCCAAATGTAATAATATGGGCTACACTATCTTTATATTTGGTAGTTAAGTATTGAAAGACTTGATCTCTTTTTTCTTCGCAAAAATCTATATCAAAGTCTGGCATGGAGATTCTATCAGGATTTAAAAATCTTTCGAAAATCAAATTAAATTTTATTGGATCAACATCTGTAATGGATAGACACCAGGCAACCAACGAACCTGCCCCTGATCCTCTTCCAGGGCCAACTGGAATATTATTTTTCTTTGACCATTTTATATAGTCTGAAACTATCAAAAAATATCCTGAATAGTTCATCTCAGTAATAATTTTTATTTCATGGTTTAATCTATTTTTATAAGTTTCTTTAATTTTATCATTATTTGATATTTTACTTATTAGTTCAGGATCATTTTTAAATTTTTCCTCTAAACCTGTAAAAGAATCATTTTTTAACTTATCATCAATGTTAACTGAGTCTACGTTAATGTTGGGAAGCATCGGTTTAGAAGGAACAGGTCTAAAATTACATCGATAGGGCAAATTATAATTATTTTCTAATGCTTCAGGTAAATCTTTAAAAATCTCACACATTTCGTCTGATGATTTTAAATAATGATTATTAGAAAGCTTTACTCTTTTTGGATCATTGATATAAGTTTTTTGTCCAATACACATTAAAGCATCATGCGCCTCATGCATTTCCTTATTCAAATAATACACTTCATTAGTTGCTATAATAGGTATTTGATATTTTTGAGAAATACTTAATTTAAAGTCCTCAAATTGTTTTTCATTTTGATCTCCATGTCTTTGAATTTCTAAATAGATATTTTCAACAAATTTTTGATTAAGAATTTTCACTAATTGCTCTAAATCTTCAAATAAACCTTTATTAAAAAATTTACCTATTAAATTATTAATTGAACCAGATAATAGTATTATACCCTCATGGCACTTCATTAAATCATCAATAGAGCAATGCGGCTCATCATTATCATAATTTTGCAAATAAGCTTTAGATGAAAGCTCAATTATATTTTGATAACCTTTTGAGTTTTTAGCAATTAAAGGAATAACTCCATAAATATTTTTAAATTTAAATTGTATTTGTGATCCAATAATTGGTTGTGTACCTACAGATGAAATATTTTCAGAAAATTCTAAAGCACCTGATAAATTATAGGTGTCACTCAAACCAATGGATTGTATCTTATTTTTTTTACAATATTCTTTTAGATCTTCTATTTTTAATGCACCTTCACAGATTGAATATTGTGAGTGAATCTTAATATGATTAAAAGTTTTTTTTTTAGATTGAGGCATCGGTAATATTTATATTACCATTATTCATTGTAATTTTACAATCTGCCATATTAGCAAAATATCTATTGTGAGTTGCAAAAATGATAATTCTATTTTTATTTTTTAAATTAAATAGAATTTTAAATATGAGTTTAGCATTATCTAAGTCTAGACTGCCAGTTGGCTCATCAGCTAATATGATATCAGGATTATTAATTAGTGCTCTTGCTATGGCAATACGTTGATTTTCACCTCCAGACAATTCACTAGGAAAATGGTTTATTCTACCTGACATGCCTACATTTTTTATCAATTTTTTTGCAAGTTCTACAGATCTTTGTTTATCTTTCGAAATTAATAAGTTAGGTAAGTACACATTTTCTAACGCTGTAAAATCTGACAATAAGTTTTTGTCTTGATAAATAATTCCTATTTTCTTTGCTCTAATTAAATCATTTTCAACTTTATCATTTGACTTTATTTTATTTTTACTTATTTCGATTGAACCAGTTGTGGGATAGTCAATTAATGATATTAAATTTAGTAAAGTTGATTTTCCAGATCCAGATGGCCCTGTAATAGAATAAGTTTTTCCAGGTTCAAAATTGAATGAAATATCATTTAAAACTTTAATAGATTTATTTTTCTCATATTTTTTTGTTAGATTTTTTATTTTAATATAATTACTCATATTTAAGAGTTTTAACTGTATCTAAAGAGGATGCTTTTGAAGCTGGGTATATAGATACTAAAATTGTTGCAATTATTGAGCAAAGAGAGATTATTATTATTGAATTTATATTTATTTCAGAAGGCATGGAATTTAAAATATAAATATCTTCCGGAAAAAGAGAAATACCAAATATATTTGTAATAAGTTGTCTAATGCTTTCTATATAAATAGAAAAAAGTATACCAACAACTACACCAAATATTGTTGCTAATGTTCCTATAAAAAAACCCACTAAAAAGAAGATTTTTTTAATCGATTTACTTGTTACTCCAATTGATTTTAGGATTCCTATATCTCTTGTTTTATTTTTTACTAAAATTGTAAGTCCTGATATTATATTAAATGCTGCAACAATAATTATCAAAGAAAGAATTACAAACATTACATTTCTTTCAACTTTCAAAGCTGAAAATAATGATTTATTTAGATCTGACCAAGTGTAAACTAATTGATCTGGAAACTGAGCTTTTAAATTCTTTTTATGAATTTCTATATTTTTTGGATCTTTAAAATAAAATTCTATGAACCTGTCTTCTTTTTTTTTATTAAAAAAACTCTCTAGTGTTCTTAAATTAATATATGCAATATTTTCATTATAATCTGTCAAACCACTGTCAAAAATTGATACTACTTTAAAGTTTTCTTGTTTGGGAAGTGTACCTACTAACGTTTGAATCCCAGCAGGTGACATAATTGTAATACTATCACCAATATCAACATTTAAATTAAAGCTCAATTCTTTACCAATTGAAATATTATTATCATTAAGGTTATGCGATCCAAAAAATTCTTTATTTTTTACTATTTGAAGGTCTCTAAAATCTTTTCCTAAATATCCTTTTAAGAATACACCTTTCGTCATATTTTTATTCAATATGACTGCTTCTCCATCATTTGAAACTATATTGTGTTCTAAATCCGAATTTTGTATATTTTTTAGTGTTCCATTTCCAGGTTGAACTACTGCATGAGCATTAAATCCTACAATTTTACTTATTAATTCACTTCTAAAACCATTCATCACTGACATAACAATGATTAGAACTGCGACCCCTAATGAAATACCTATAAAAGAAAAAATTGCGATGATATTTAAAAAACCATCATTTTTTCTAGTCCGTAAAAATCTAAATGTAACTTCTCTTTCTAATTGTGAGATCAATTTGATTTAGCTATTAAAATTTGTGATGCAATTTCTTCGATATTTAATTTTTGAGTTTCCCCATTAATTTCTTTAAACTCAAATATATTTCCATCAGTTTTATTTCCCAAAATCAACTGATAAGGGATACCAATTAAATTAAATTTCTTTATTTTTGCTGAAATATTTTCTTCGGTGTCATCTATAATAGCATCTATATTTTTAGACTTTAAGTATTCAAATATTTTACTCGATTTTTCTAAATTGGATTTATCATTCTTTTTAACCATTGGAATTATTGCACAATGATAAGGAGCAACTGATATTGGCCATTTCATTATTTCATCTTTATCGTTATATTTAGCCTCAATTATGGCACCAACTAGTCTTGATACACCTATTCCATAAGATCCCATTTTAACAAATTCTTTTTTTCCATTAAAATCTACTGCAGCATTCATTGGTTTTGAATATTTGTCTCCAAAATAAAATATATGACCTACCTCAATTCCTTTTGTTTTTAATCTAAATTCTTCTGGAACTACTTTTTCAAATTCTTTTAGATCAAACTTCTCATCTGTAACAGAATAAAACTTTTCATATTGTTGTCTTAAATCATTAAGTGAGTTTTTTTCTAGTAATGTAGATGAGCTATCTACATCAAATATTCTTTTATCAGTGTAAATTTTACTTTCACCAGTATTTGCTAAAATTATAAATTCATGAGACAGGTTGCCTCCAATTGGTCCTGTATCTGCTGCCATTGGAATTGCAGATAAATTTAATCTTTTAAATGTTCTTAGATAAGAAAGAAAAAATTTATTATAAGAGAAAAAAGCTTCATCATCATTTAAATCAAATGAGTAAGCATCCTTCATATAAAATTCTCTGCATCTCATTATTCCAAATCTTGGTCTTAGCTCATCTCTAAACTTCCATTGGATGTGATATAATAATTGTGGGAGAGATTTATATGATTTAATACTTGTTCTAAAAATTTCTGTCACTAACTCTTCATTGGTTGGTCCATATAACATTTCTCTATTTTGACGGTCTTTAATACGTAACATCTCCTCGCCGTAGTCATCATATCTTCCACTTTCTTTCCAAATCTCTGATGACTGAATTGTCGGCATTAAAATTTCTTGTACACCAATTCTATCTTGCTCTTCTCTAACAATTTGCTCAATTTTTTTCATTACTTTAAAGCCAAGTGGCAACCATGAGTAAATACCTGCTGAGGATTGTTTGATCATTCCAACTCTTAACATTAGTTGATGAGATTTAATTTTTGCTTCTGCCGGATTATTTTTAAGAATTGGTACAAATGATTTTGAAAAATACATTTTAAAATTTAAATTCTAACTAAGTTTATATTTGTTAATGGTTTTTTCCCAGTTTTTTCTTTTGAAAATTTTCTACATGTTGTTTTAAGAGCATCTATTAGATTGTCTTGTTGTTTTAAGTTATTTAATGAAAATGTTTTAATAGTCTTTTCTATTTCCTCTTCCAAGCCATATATAAATTCGTCATTTTCATATACTGGTAAACCTCTGATTGTAACCAAAGGTTTATTGTGAATGTTGCCCTTTGGGGTGATCATAATTGTTGCTTCAAGAAATCCATTTGATGAAATATTTTTTCTCTCTTTTATGGATCTAGCGTCCTCTTCTACAGGTACATTTCCATCTAAGTAAACTCTTCCACTTGGTGCCTTATCATATACTTCAGGTTTGTCGCCTGGGAATAATTTAACTATATCTCCATTCTCAACCTGAACTGGAAACTTAACTTGCATTTCTTTGGCGAATTCGATGTGTTCTATCATGTGTCTGTGCTCCCCATGTACAGGTATGATTGCTTTTGGTTTAACCCAATTATACATATCCTTTAAATCTTCTCTATTTGGATGACCTGATACATGAATGTATTCATTATCTTCAGATATAACCTCTATTCCCTCTTTTACTAAGTTATTGTGAAGTTTGTATAATTTTTTTTCATTTCCTGGGATTATTTTTGAAGAAAAAATTACAGCATCATTTCTTTCTATAAACACGTCTGGATGTGTATACTTAACTATCCTATTCATAGCACCCATTGGTTCTCCTTGGCTTCCAGTACATAAATAGACAATTTTTTCTCTTGATATATTTTTTGCATCTCTTGGATCTACTGGATCAACAACATTTTTAAGATAACCACACTGTCTAGCTGCTTTAAATATTCTGTGCATAGATCTTCCTACAAGCGAAATATGTCTTTTAGTTTGTTCTGCACAGTAAAAAACTGACTCCATTCTTGCTACATTAGATGCGAATGAGGTAACTATTATTCTTTTTTTTAATCTTTGAAAAACTTTAAGTAAATTTTTACGAACATCAAGTTCAGATCCTGCTCTACCTGCACTGAATACATTTGTAGAGTCACATATCATAGCCAATACACCTTCATTACCTATTTCCTTTAATCTTTCAGAGTTGATATTTCCACCAATTAAAGGGTCTGGATCACATTTCCAATCTCCTGTATGTAATATATTTCCAACTGGTGTTTGGATTCTAAGACCATTAGGTTCTAGTATTGAATGAGTAAGTGTAACAAACTCTATTTTGAAAGGATCTAAATTAATGGTACTATTAAGTTCTACAATTTTTAAATAACCAGTTACATCAATTTTTTTTTCTTTAAATTTTTCTGAAATTAAAACCGAAGTAAAAGGTGTAGCATAAATTTTACATTTTAATTTTGGCCAAATATGAGCAATAGCTCCAATATGATCTTCATGCGCGTGTGTAAGGATTATACCAAGCAAGTCATCTTTTTTATCGATAACAAATCCTGGATCTGGATATATAATATCTACACCTGGAACTGTGTCATCTGCAAATGTAACACCAACGTCAACTATAATCCATTTTTGATTGTCTGGTTTACCATATGCAAATAGGTTCATGTTCATTCCTATTTCACCAGATCCTCCTAAAGGACAAAATAATAATTCATCTTTCATAATTTTAGTAAAGTGCTACTTTTAAAATTCCTTTAATTGTTAAATTTTTATCAATTGATTTAATACCTTTAAATGATGATTTAAATAAGTGTGCAAATCCACCTGTAAGTATAATTTTAAACTTCTTTCCAGTTTGCTTTAAAATAAGTTTAATTATATTTTTAATTAAACCAGTATAACCATGATAAAATCCAGCTCTTACAGCAGTTTTAGTATTTTTACCAATGACATTTGCCGTCTTTTCTAGCTTAATTTTAGGTATTAGAGAGGCTTTATCTATTAAATTTTTCAAAGAAAGCTCTATACCTGGTGCTAAAACACCTCCAATATAATCATTTTTAATAACAATATCAAAATTTGTGGCTGTCCCAAAATCAACTATAATATAATTAAACTTATAATCAATAACTGCAATCGCATTAGCTAAACGATCAGAACCAATTTGTTTTCTATTGACTTTTATATTTATAAATTTTTTTAAATTAC
>CACGXV010000011.1 GCA_902577075.1 uncultured Pelagibacteraceae bacterium
TAATAAAAAATTTGGTAAATTTGATACCTTGCTGGCTGGTTTTCCTGCTGGAACTGTTTCAGGTGCACCAAAAATAAGAGCAATGGAAATTATTGATGAGTTAGAAACAACAAGAAGAAAGGTGTACGCTGGAGGGATTGGTTACTTTTCAGCGAATGGCGATTTTGACACTTGTATAGCGCTTAGAACAGCAATTTCTAAAAATAAGAAATTTTACGTACAATCAGGTGCAGGAATTGTAGCAGATAGCAAACCAATTAATGAGTTTAATGAAACTGTAAATAAAGCAAAAGCTTTAATTAAGGCTTTGGAATAAGGATTATGAAAATAATTTTAATTGATAATTATGATAGTTTTACATTTAATTTATATCACTATCTTTCATCTTTTTCTAAAGTAGATGTTTTTAGAAATGATAAAGTAGATCATCATTTTATTTTAAAAAAAAGATATAATAAAATTGTAATATCTCCAGGTCCTGGAAATCCTAATCAATCTGGAAATTGTTTAAAGATAGTAAAAAATTTGTATAAAAAAATACCTATACTTGGCGTTTGTTTAGGTCATCAAATCATTGGTCAAATATTTGGTTCTAGGATAACCCAAGCTAAAGAACTTGTACATGGAAAGACAAGCAATATTATAAATAAGAGAATTGGTATTCTTAATAATTTACCAAAAAATTTCACAGCTACTAGATATCATAGTTTAGTAATTGATAGAAAATCCTTATCTAAAGATTTAAAAATTACATCTAGTACATCTGACGGAACAATTATGGGTGTTATGCATAAGGAATACAAAATTCATGGAGTTCAATTTCATCCTGAAAGTATCAAAACTAAATATGGTTTAAAAATTTTAGAGAACTTTGTAAAAGAGTAAAAATGGATCAATTTTTAAAAAAGCTCAGAAACAAAATAAATTTAAATTTTGATGAAAGTAAAAATGCATTTAAGATTTTAATGAATGGTGAGGCAAGCGATCAACAAATTTATGATTTTTTGACTTTATTATCAGAAAAGGGTGAGGTTTCAGATGAAATAGCTGGAGGTGTATATATACTAAGAGATAAATCAAAAAGAGTAAAAGTTGAAAATTGCATTGATACCTGTGGTACTGGAGGAGATGGAAAAGATACTCTAAATATTTCAACTGCATCAGCACTGTTGTTAGCAAGTATGGGTGTTAAAGTAGCAAAGCATGGAAATAAAGCAGTTTCATCAAAATGTGGGTCAGCTGACGTTCTTGAAGCCTTAAATATAAATATAAACTTAGAACCAAAACAAATCGAGGAACAAATTAAAAATAACAATTTTGGTTTTATGTTCGCACCAAATTACCACTCAGCAATGAAATATGTTGGTCCAACAAGAAAAAAAATAGGAAAAAGGACAATTTTTAATATGATAGGTCCATTAAGCAGCCCAGCACTTGTTGAGAGACAGGTAATTGGTGTTTTTGATAACAAACTTCTTAAAATTTTTGCGAATGCTCTTAAAAATTTAAATTTAAAGTTTGCTTGGATTGTAAATAGTGAAGATGGTCTAGATGAAATATCACCTTATGCCAAAACTAATATTGTGCAATTAAAAAATAATGAAATATCTGAGTTTGTAATTGACCCAGATGAATTAAATATTAATGCCGATAAATTCGAAAATTTAATTGGAGATAACGCTAAATTTAATTCTGATAAAATTTTAAATATTTTTGAAGGAGAAGATAATGATTTTTCAAAAGCTGTATGTTTAAATGCTGCAGCAGGATTAATGATATCTGAAAAATATGATGATTTTAAAATTGCTTATAATTATGCTAGAGGTTTTATTAAGTCTGGAGCAGCATTCAAATATATAAAAAGTTTACAAAATGTCTGAAAATATCCTTCAGAAAATAATTGATCAAAAGAAAACTAAAATTGAAAAATTAAAACTTGAAATTGATACAAATAGCTTATTGGATGCAATAAGTGAGAAGGACTTTTTTTTTGATTTTAAAAAGAAAATACAAACGAAAAACTCAGAAAATAAAATATCCATAATTGCTGAAATAAAAAAAGCAAGTCCGTCTGCAGGTATTTTGATAGATGACTATGACCCGGTTAAAATTGCCAATATATATAATTCTAAGAATGTAACATGTTTGTCTGTATTAACCGAAGAAGATTTTTTTTTAGGAAATCTATCTCATATTTCTGAAATAAAAAAAAAAATTGAATTACCCATTCTTTGTAAAGATTTTTTTGTTGATAAATTTCAAGTACCTTTAGCAAAAAGTTACGGGGCTGATGCAGTCCTGATTATATTAGCCGGTATTGCTGAAAAAACTGCTGATGAAATTTACGAGGAGGCTTTAAAGCATGATATGAGTGTAATTGTTGAAGTTCATACAGTTGAAGAGGCAGAAAAATCTGTAAAATATCCAGATGCTTTAATTGGTATAAATAATCGAAACCTAAAAACTCTTAAAACTGAGATAAATACAACTTATGATATATATGATGTTGTTTCAAATCACTCTTCCCCTCTAATTTCTGAGAGTGGTCTTAAAACAAAAGATGAATTGCTTGATATAAAAAATAAGACCTCAATAAGCACTTTTTTAATTGGTGAATCACTTTTAAAAGATTTAGAAAATAATAATATTTTTTCTCTTTTGTAGAAATTTTCGACGATTTATAATGCTTTTTAGCTGTTGTATAAATTGAGGAACTTTTATAGAACATCGATGTACTTAATTTGTTCTATGTTAACTAAAAAACAAAAAAACCTACTTCTCTTCATCAACAAAAAGTTGAGATCTACAGGTGTGTCCCCTTCATACGAGGAAATGAAAGAATCGTTAAATTTAAAATCTAAATCTGGCATTCACAGACTTATAAGTGCATTAGAAGAAAGAGGTTTTATTAAAAGATTAGCCCATAAAGCGAGGGCATTGGAAGTAATTAAGTTACCTGAAACTGCATCTGCAAACGATATTTATAATAGTTTTTCTCCAAGCGTTATTAAGGGAGGATTAGATGAGGAAAATTTAAATAATTCTAACGATATAGAAATCCCAGTTCTTGGAAAAATTGCTGCAGGAACTCCGGTTGAAGCTATACAGAATGAGGTTTCAAGAATTCCACTTCCTGCAAATATTGAAAAAAATGGAGAATTTTTTGGACTGAAAGTACAAGGAGATTCTATGATTGAAGCTGGAATTAATGATGGCGATACAGTTATAGTCAGGAAAGCAGATACAGCAGATAATGGTAAGATTGTAGTAGCTTTAATAGATGATCATGAAGCAATGTTAAAAAGAATTAGAAGAAAAGGTAAAACTGTTGCTTTAGAAAGTGCAAACAGAAACTACGAAACAAAAATATTTGGTCCAGATAGAGTAAAAGTTCAAGGAATTCTTGTATCTTTATATAGAAACTTTCAATAAAATAGTTTAAAAAAATTTCATGAAAAAAGTAGCAACTAGATTTGCTCCTTCTCCCACTGGTCCTTTGCATATTGGTGGGATAAGAACAGCACTTTTTAACTGGTTATATTCTAGAAATAAATCAGGAGAATTTTATTTGAGAATAGAAGATACTGATAAAGAAAGATCTAAAGACGAGCATAAAACGCAAATAATTAACTCCCTAAAATGGATGGGAATAACTCATGATGGTGAAGAATACATTCAATCAGAAAAGATTGATGAACATGTTAAAATAGCAAAAGAATTATTAGAAAAAGGTTATGCTTATAAATGTTATTGCAGCGCCGAGGAAATAGAGGAACAAAAAAAAAGAGCTAAACAAAAGAAAATTCCATACGTTTACGATAGAAAATGGCGTGATATTAGTGAAGATGAAGCCCCAAAGAACATAAAACCAGTTTTAAGATTTAAAAGTAAAATTGAAGGATCCTCTATTTTAAAAGATCTAGTCCAAGGTGATGTAGAAATTGAAAACAAAACAATTGAGGATTTTGTAATTTTAAGGAATGACGGTACACCAACATACAATTTATCAGCCTCGGTTGATGATTATTATATGAATATGACACATATAATCAGAGGAGATGATCATAAAATTAATACATTTAAACAAATACAAATCTATGAAGCCCTTGGATGGGATATTCCTTTTTTTGCTCACATACCTTTAATTCATACAATAAATGGAAAAAAACTTTCAAAGAGAGATCATGCTTCAACTTTAGAAGATTATTCAAAAATTGGTATATTGCCAGAAGCTCTAAGGAATTATTTATTAAGATTAGGGTGGTCATATAAAGATAAGGAAATTTTTGATTTAGAAGAAAGTATCAAATATTTTAATCTAGAAGGAATAGGAAAATCACCTTCAAAACTTGATATGAGCAGAATTTTGTCGATGAACGAGTATTATATTAAAAATTGCGAAGAAAATAGTTTATATGAAAAATTTCGGGAATATTGCGATATATATAAAGATAAAATTAAAAAAGAAAAAGAATATTCAATTAAAAGTTCTCTGATATTTTTAAAAAACAAAGCTAAAACACTAGAGGATATATTTAACAATTCAAAATACATTTTAAACGATACTGTTACATTCAATGAGAGTGATAAAAATCTTATAAATGATGAGGCAAAAAAAATAATAAATTTATTTAAAGAAAATATTTTAGAGCTAAACGTTTTTGACAGGAGAAATTTAGAGGAAATTGTAAATAAATTAATAAAATCAAATAATACGAATTTTAAAGGTATCGGACAACCGTTAAGAATTTCATTGACTGGTTCTAGATTTGGACCAGGAATTTATGATATTATATTATCACTTGGAAAAGATGAGGTCGTTAAAAGATTAAGTGATATAGGATAAAACAATTTTAGAGGCTTCCATAGCAGAAGAATTTGATGAAGACATATTTTTAATAGTATTTTTTATTTCATTTTTTTGTTTTGAAATTAATTCAGGTTTGTTAAGAAAATAATTTACACTCTTAAATATTTCTTCAGCATTACATTCAGATTGTAAAAGTTCTGGAATAACTTCTTTATTATTTATAATA
>CACGXV010000012.1 GCA_902577075.1 uncultured Pelagibacteraceae bacterium
ATTAGGACCAATTAAAGTAACAATTTTACCTTTTTCAACCTGAAGAGAAACACCTTGAACAAGCCACTTTTGGTTTTGTTTTAAACCAACATTATTTAACTTTACCAAAACATTATTTTCTATGTTCATTTATTTCCTTGACTTATAAATGTTATATTATTACACAGCGTTATATTATAACATTTAACAAATACCAAATATTATGAAAAACTTAAAAAAATCCTCAATAATCTTTACAATATTATCATTTTTAACTTTATTTACATCAGCAAATGCTGACATTAAAGTTGTTGCATCAATCAAACCAATACACTCTCTAGTTAGCTATTTAATGGATGGTGTGGCTAAACCTGATTTAATAGTTGATGGCTATGCTTCTCCACATGGATTTGCCATGAAACCTTCGCACGCAAAAATGCTACAAAACGCAGATATTGTATTTTGGGTAGGTGAGGATTTAGAAAATTTTTTAGAAAAACCATTAAACTCAATAGCTAAGAAGGCAGACAAGATTGAACTAATGGATGCAAAAGGTATTGTTAAATTAAAATTTAGAGAAAGAAATATTTTTGGTGACCATGATGATCATGATGACCACGACGATCATGGACATAAGAAAAAAGATGATCATGACGACCACGGACATAAGAAAAAAGATGATCACGATGATCACGATCATGACGACCATGCTAAAAAAGATGATGGTCATGACGACCACGATGATCATGATGGACACGAAGGACACCACCATGGTGAATTTGATCCACACATTTGGTTAGATCCAATTAATGCAAGCGCTATATTAAAAGAGATGACTGAACATTTAATAGAAAATGATTCAAAAAATGCATCTAAATACAAAAATAATTTAAATAAAGCTTTAAAAGATATAGATAAACTTACAGCTGACGTTAAGTCTGAATTAAATCAAAGCGTAGCCTCAATAGTTTTTCATGATGCATATCAATATTTTGAAGAACGATTTAATGTAAATATATTAGGCGCTTTCACAGTCAATACTGATGTAATGCCTGGCGCAGAGCAATTAGCAGAAATTAGAGAAATCATTGAGCATGATAATGTTGCTTGCGTATTTTCAGAGCCTCAGTTTAATCCTGACATCATTAAAGCAGTTGCAAAAGATATGAATATAAAAACTGGTGTTGTAGATCCTCTAGGAGCAACTTTAAAACCAGGTAAAAATTTATATTTTGATCTAATAAGAAACATGTCAGCATCATTTAAAGGTTGTTAACTATTTAATGGACACTAACAAACAAGTTCCAGTTACTGTTTTGACAGGTTTTCTTGGTGCAGGCAAAACCACTTTATTGAATAGAATCCTAACCGAACAGCACGGTAAAAAGTATGCCGTAATCGTTAATGAATTTGGCGAACAAGGTATAGATAATGATTTAGTTGTAGATGCTGATGAAGAAGTGTTTGAGATGAATAATGGGTGCATATGCTGCACTGTCAGAGGTGATCTAATCAGAATTTTAAGTGGCCTTATGAAAAGAGCAGATAAATTAGATGCAATTATTGTAGAAACTACTGGATTAGCTGACCCAGCCCCAGTTGCACAAACTTTTTTTGTCGACCAAGATGTTGCTGATCGAACAAAGTTAGATGCGATTGTTACCGTTGCAGATGCTGTTCATTTAAGTTCTCAACTAACTGATCACCATGAAGCTGAGGAACAAATCGCTTTTGCTGATGTTGTGTTGTTAAATAAAATAGATCTTGTTGACGAAAGTGGTTTAGAAGCAGTCAAAGAAAGAATAAGAAAAATTAATCCTTTTGCAAAAATCATTAATACTACTAAATGTGGAGTATCATTAAATGAAATTCTTAATCTTGATGCATTTAGTTTAAAACGAGTTTTAGAAGTTGAACCTGATTTTCTAGAGTCAGACCATGATCATGAGCATGATGATGATGTAACTAGCTTATCGTTTGTCTCTGATACCCCTTTAGATATGGAAAAGTTTCAAGATTGGTTCAGCAAGCTTTTACAGACAAAGGGTCAAGATATACTGAGAACTAAGGGAATTCTCGATTTTAAAGGAGAAAGTGATCGATATGTATTTCAAGGAGTACACATGCTTATGGATGCCTCGCCTATGGGTAAATGGCCAGAAGGAAAAGTACGAAGCTCTAGACTAGTTTTTATTGGTCGAAATCTTGAGAATATGAATTTGAAAGAGGGATTTGAAAATTGTAAATCGGCATGAAAGCTGATCTGAACAAGTTCCCAGAGTTAAATAAAACAAAATTTGAAAATAGAGGAAAAGAATTAAGACTCGGAATTCCAGTTATTAATTCAGTAGTGATAGGTAATTCTATTGCTGTTGGATTTGGGGATGGCACTATAAGAATATTTAAAGCAGGACAAAGCTCAGAACCCATAAAAGCACATAATGGTATTGTTCTTTGTATTTCAAAAGATGGTGATGATATTATAACTGGTGGAGATGACGGAAGGTTTTTAAGAATTTCTCTGAATGGAGAAATAAGCGAAATTGCAAATTTTGGTTCTCGTTGGGTTGATCATGTTACAGCAAATAATGGAAGTTTGGTTTGCACGTCTGGAAATAACGTTTACCTGTGGATGGCAGGCAGAAAAGAACCAAAAATATTAGAACATGAGAGCACTATTGGTGGTGTAGCATTTGACTCAAAAGGAAGAAGATTAGCAGTTTCTCGATACGGTGGTGTCACTCTTTGGAAAAAAGATTATAGCAACAAGTGGAAATCATCTAATTTATTATGGAAAGGCTCTCATAATAAGGTCATTTTTAGTCCAGATGAAAGATATTTAGTAACTTCAATGCAAGAGAATCAACTTCATTTTTGGCGCTTAAAAGATAAAACTGATTCTACAATGTCTGGCTATGGTGCAAAAGTTAAGAGTTTTGCCTTTGTTCATGATACAAAATTTTTAGTAACATCTGGTTCTAACGATGCGGTTTGTTGGCCGTTTGATGGAATTGGTCCAGAGGGTCGTCAACCAATTTGTCTTCCTTTTGTTGGAAATAAATTAGTAACATTTGTTGAACCATTCCCAAATGAAAATGCAATTTTTACAGGATTAAGTGATGGTTCAGTGTTCTTATCAGAAATTGAAAAATCAAGTAATACAATAATAATTCGTAGTTTCACAGAGTCAGAAGTTACTACAATTTCAGTTACTGAAGATGGTTCAAGTATATTAATTGGAG
>CACGXV010000013.1 GCA_902577075.1 uncultured Pelagibacteraceae bacterium
AATAATATCTCTGTTAGAATTTTTAACTTTTGTCTTATAAGATTTATAAATTTCTTTAAAAAAATTAATTTCACATAATTGATTTAGTGAAAATAGTTTTGCTTTTATTCCATCTTGAATATCATGATTATTATAGGCTATGTCATCAGATATAGCTGCAATTTGAGCTTCTAAAGATGAATTCTTTTTAAAATCTATTTTATTTTTAAAATTTTTAAGTCCAATTATTGTATCTAAGTGATCAGTATTATTGATAGGTCCATTATGTTTTAAAAGACCATCTAAAGTTTCTATCGTTAAATTTAGACCCTTGAATTTTAAGTATTTATTTTCAATAAACATTACAATTCTTAAAGTTTGAAGGTTATGATCAAAGCCACCATGATTAATCATTGACGCGTTTAAAGCGTCCTCACCAGCGTGTCCAAAGGGAGCATGCCCCATATCATGAGCTAAACTAAGTGTTTCAACTAAATCATCATTTAAATTGAGATATCTTGATATTGATCGAGCAATTTGAGCAACCTCCATTGAGTGAGTTATTCTTGTTCTATAGTGATCTCCATCTGTGTTTACAAATACCTGAGTCTTATGTTTTAACCTTCTAAATGAAGCTGAGTGAATAATTCTATCTCTATCTCTTTGAAATGGAGTTCTAAACTTATTATTTGGCTCTTTTATTAAGCGACCACGTGATCTAAAAGAACCTAATTTTGAGCAATTATTCATTCTTTAAAATTGGCAAATATTAATTATATTAGTAATAACAGTGATAAATAATGATTAAAGAAATTAAATTTACAGATAATGCATTAAAACAAATAAATAACCTACTGTCATCTAAGGATGAAGGTTCTTTTTTTAGAATCGCTATCAAAGGTGGTGGATGCTCAGGGTTTCAGTACGATTTTTCATTTGATAAAAACCCTCAAGATGACGACTTAAGACAGGATAATATTTTAATAGATAAAACCTCAGCTGACCTTTTAAAAGGATCAGAAATAGATTTTGTAAAAGAATTAATTGGAGACCAATTTAAAATTAATAACCCACAAAGCAAATCATCTTGCGGTTGTGGTGTTTCATTTTCTCTTTAATGATTATTAGCTCTTGGAATGTAAATTCCATTAGGGCAAGAATATTAAACGTTCAAGAATACTTAAAAAAATTTGATCCTGACGTGGTATTAGTCCAGGAAATTAAAACTCAAGATGAAACTTATCCTTATGATGATGTTAAAAAAATCAAATATGAAAGTTATGTATTTGGGCAAAAAAGTTATAACGGTGTTGCAATACTTTCAAAAAAAAAATTAGATAATATTCAAAAAGATATTTTTAAAGATAAAAATAAACAATCAAGAATAATTACAGCCGATATAAAATATAAATCAAAAGTAATTAAACTAATAAATATTTATACTCCAAATGGAAATCCAGTAGATACTGAGAAATATGATTATAAATTATATTGGTTAGATAGTTTAATAAAAAAATTGAAATCTCTTTTAAAAACAAATGAAAATATAATCATTGCAGGTGATTTTAATATTATTCCCTCTGCTGAAGATGTTCATGATCCTAAAGGGTATGAAAACGATGCATTGTATAGAATAGAAATTAGAAAGAAATTAAGAGAAATGTATAATTTAGGATTTCATGATGCATTTCGATATATCTATCCTGATAAAGAAGAGTATACTTTTTGGGATTACACAAGTGGAGCTTGGCAAAAAAATAATGGTATGAGGATTGATCACTTCTTAATAACCAATTCATTATTAAAAAATATTAAGGATGTTAAAATTAATAAATATCCAAGAGGTAGAGAGAAACCTTCTGATCACACCCCTATTGAATTAGAATTAACTTAAAGATTTAATTTTATTAACCAAGTCTTCATTTATATGTCTTGGTCCTTTATCTAATCTATTTTTATGTCTTCTTTCACCAGGAAGTCTAACATCCCCCATTGATTTCATTTTTTCAAAAAACTTTGAGGAGTGTGTGTCCCAATCAGAATTTGATAATTTTTCTGGAGATATTGCTAAAATGAACTCTCCACCACTTGGTGGACCGCCATCATTATTATCCTTCTCAGCCGTCTCATAACTAAAATTATCTCCAACAAGGGCTCCAGCAAGCAATTCGACCATCATCGCTATCCCTGAGCCTTTATAGCCGCCAAAAGGCAATAAAACACCCCCATCTGCTATTTCAGCTGGATCAGTTGTTTCCTTTCCATCTTTTGTTAATCCAGTGCCTAATGGAACTTTGTGACCTTCCCTTTTTGCAACTTGAACTTCGCCCATTGCCATAGATGCTGTTGCCATATCATAAACTACTGGAGGTTTACTTTTTCTAGGCCAAGCAAATGAAATAGGATTTGTACCAAATAAAGGTTTGATAGATCCCGCAGGTGCAACAGCTGGTTTATAAGATGTGCATGCAAAAGCAACTAAACCTTCTTCTGCAATTGCCTCAGTTTCAGGCCACATCGCTGCCATGTGATGTG